>JAHDVK010000001.1:0-152393 GCA_023384675.1 Bryobacteraceae bacterium
CCAGGTGGGGCCATTTCACTTCATCAAATGGGGCCAATTGAGACTGGCGAAATCACGTCACTCTATTTAGTCCAGCTACAGACGGAGAATCGATCCCGGGCGACCTGTTCGAAGAGTTCTCCCACCTAGCCTCGGAAAAAGGGATTGCCCACGCCCGACGGTGGTACTGGCGACAGACGGCAAAAAGTATCCCACATCTCTTCGCCGCAGGATTCCGTACTGCTCCGTGGACTATCATCGCCGTAGTGACCGGGGCGTTCTTGCTGAGATGGTTCGTCTCCGGTCTGTCGAGACCAGCAATCAATGGAGCAATCGACGAAGTGCTCAGCAGGTACCTGGTCTACGAAGACGACCCTCAGGCTTACATATTTTGGCTGATTAGCAGCGTGTTAACTGTCCGTCTTACCGTAAACGCGCTGGTCGGCGCCTTAGTTGCGTTGGCCGCCAAGGGGCAGGAGATGACGGCTACGATGACTCTGGGGTTCGTCGGCATGATGCTGGCGATTCAAGCTGCTGTTTTGACGGTAGCGAAGACTGAGGATTACGGCGTGGTGTGGACGCTGCCACATACGTTCGCATTTTCAATCGCGATCGTTGTTGCAGGAGCGATCGTGCGAACGTATCGAGCGCGGGCGTCAACACGCCGGTCCGTTACCTAGCACCTACTTGCATAAGTCAGAGTACTTAGACTTGGAGCTGTCGAAAAGACAGCCGCCTTCCTCCATTCGAACGGCGCGGCCTCAAAGGCCGACAAAGGCCGACAAGGCCCGACAAGGCCGACGGGTCAAGGCCGACGGGGTCAAAGACCTCGGTTCCTAAACTACCCCTGAGAATTTTTGGGGGTAGATCGCCACTATATCCATATGCCCCGACTGCCGCGCCTGGTTCTCCCAGGTATCCCTCACCACATCACCCAGCGCGGGAACTACCGCCAAAAGACCTATTTCCGGGCCGAAGACTACCGGCTCTACCTCCAACTCCTCAAGGACAATTCGCGTCACCTTGGAGTCGCCCTGGTCATGCCCACCTCGTCGCCGTACCGCAGCGCCCGGACTCCTTCGCGCGCACGTTTCGCCGGGTGCATTCCGAATATGCCCGCGCGATCCACATGCGGCTGCGGCGCGTAGGTCATTTATGGCAGGCACGTTACGGCTCGACGCCGATGGATGAAAAACATTTCTGGGCGGCTATGTTGTATGTAGAGCAAAATCCGCTCCGGGCCCGTTTGGTGGAACAGTCCGGGCAGTGGAGATGGTCCTCCGCGCAAGCGCACCTGAGAGGGGAGGATGCGGGCCTGCTGGACCTGGTTCCGTGGCGTGCCCGCCACACGCCAGAGACCTGGAAGTTGCACCTGGACAAAGGGTTACTGGAGGCGGCCCTGATCGAGCGAATCCGCGACGCCACCGAACGTGGCCACCCCCTGGGCGACGAAGCGTTCGTCAAGCGGGTCCGGGAAGACTGGAAGGCGCAGAAGACGCAGTCTCCGGCAGAACCGCTCGAAACTGTGATAAACCTTGAAATGGCAGCGACTTAAAGGAAGATGCTTACTAATCTTGACGAAATGAGTTTAGGAACCGAGGTCTTTGACCCCAATTGCCACCCCGATTGCCCAATTGACCCCAATTGCCCCAATTGCCTTCGGATTGATGGAGAAGCTACGGAGCAGGAATGAGAATTGTGGTGGTGGCTGGGCTTCTCTTGGTGTGCCTGCTGGGGGAGTGGTGGTTTCTGCGCGAGAAGGATTTGCCCTACATGTGGGCGGTGGTTGCCGTACTGGGGGGCGGCCTTACGCAGATTAGCGCGGCATTGCCGGTGTTGTGCAAGGCGTTCCGCACAGCACAGCAACCGGAGACGGCCCCATCCGCGTGGCAGGATGGCAACCGGGTGCGGATTGGTGGGGTGGTTCAAGCCGCAGGCGAAACGCTAAAGACCCCCTTCACGGGCCAGGATGCAGTCTGCATGGAGTTTGTCTTGCGCGTGGCGGACACCGGCAAGGGCGAGGGGGATTCGGCCTACAGCGAACGCCTGCATATTCCACCGGGCATGTGCGGCTATGATCAGATCCCCTTTGGGATCGCAACCGCCCGCGGGTTCGTCGCAGTGGCCGGGACTCCCTCGCTGAAGCGCTTTGCCGGTTGGGCGAGTCTGGATCCAGGCAAGTGCGCCGAGGCCGGTGTCCTGTTGGCGCGCGCCCGCTGGCGCTTGGGCGACATGCGGCTGAGAGACGGCGTTTATCGCGGTTTTGTGGGTCAGGAGGACAAGGCCGTGCGGCTGTATTTGCTCAACACCAGGCTTGCGGAACTCATGCTGATGCCGCCGGGGCAGCCCACGGCAGGCTGGGTGGAGGGCTATCCGCCGCCCCATCTCCAAGGCGATGAAGCGGCGGCAGTGCTGACCCGCCGGATGCGCCAGCGCATCTGGCAGTTCTATGAGCACTCCCTGAGGCCGGGTGCGGAGGTGACCGTGGAGGGCATCTTCCGCGACCGCCCGCCCCGCATCGAGATCAGCAACTGGATGCGGGATTCACGGGCGATGGAGGCGATCCGCCCCGGGCTGGCTGGCGTCACGGCAAAGGCCCAACTGCGGTTCGAATGGATTAGCCTGCTGCTTGGGGTCACTGTCACGGGCTGGCTGCACTACGCCGTCTATGCGCACGGGGGCGCCTTGTACCGGACTCTGGTTGACAAGTTCGCCGCCCTGTAGGGACTCCGGGGGCTACCGGCTTCGAGTGCGTAGTACGGGGTCATCGAATTGGGCAATTGGGGCCACCCGCCAGCAACGGCTGCAAGTACCGGCCCGTGTGGGATTGCTTACACTTCGCGACCTGCTCGGGCGTGCCGGCGGCGACCACGCGGCCGCCCTGCGCGCCGCCCTCGGGGCCGAGGTCGATCAGCCAGTCGGCGTGGCGGATCACCTCGAGATTGTGTTCGATGATGAGCAGGCTCGCGCCCTTTTTGATGAGCTGATCGAAGGCGTCCAGCAGGCGCGTGATGTCGTGGAAATGCAGCCCGGTGGTGGGTTCGTCGAACAGGTAGAGCACGCCTTTGTGCGAAGCCTGCGTCAGGTGGGCGGCCAGCTTCACGCGCTGGGCTTCGCCGCCCGAAAGCGTAGTGGCGGACTGGCCCAGCCGCAGATAGCCGAGCCCCACATCGGCCATTGGCTGCAGGCGCGCGATCAGGCGGGGGCTCTCCGTAAAAATGGCCAGGGCCTCGCGAATGGTAAGCTGCAGGACCTCATGGATGTTCAGGCCCTTGTATTTCACCTCGAGAATGGCGGGCTTATAACGGGCGCCGCGGCAGTCCTCGCAGACGAGTTCGACATCGGCTAGGAATTGCATCTCGACCGTCACCGTGCCGTCGCCCTGGCAGGTTTCGCAGCGCCCGCCGGCGACGTTGAAAGAGAAGTGGCCGGGGGTATAGCCGCGCTTGTCCGATTCGGGAGTGCGGGCGAACAGGTCGCGGATGAGGTCGAAGGCCTTGGAATAGGTGACGGGGTTTGAGCGTGGGGTGCGGCCGATGGGCGATTGGTCCACCAGAACGATTTCGCGCACCAATTCCGACCGTTGCACACGTGTGCAAACCATCTTTTGCGCCTCATTTTCGCGCGGTTCGCCTCCGGATTGCCGCTTGAGGCGGCTTTCGAGGGCCTTGTGGACGACTTCGTGGACCAGCGTGGACTTGCCGGAGCCGGAGACGCCCGTCACGACGGTCATCATATCGAGCGGCACCTCGACGTCAATGCCGCGGAGATTGTTCGCGCGGCAGTTGACGAACTTGAGCGTGCGCTTGGGATTGACCGGGCGGCGCGTGGACTTCAGCGAGGTGCGCAATTCGCCCGTCAGGTAACGGCCCGTGAGAGAGCCGTTGCGGCCTTTGCCGTTGGCGGAGAGCTTTTTCAGGGTGCCGGCGAAGGTGACCTGGCCGCCGAGTTCGCCGGCGCCGGGGCCGAGGTCGATCAGGTGGTCGGCGGCGCGGATGACGTCGGCATCGTGCTCGACCACAAGCACGGTGTTGCCGAGGTCGCGGAGGTCGTGAAGGATGCGGATGAGCCGCCCGGTATCGCGCGAATGCAGGCCGATGGAGGGCTCGTCGAGAACATAGCAGGCGCCGACGAGGCGGGAGCCGAGGCAGGTGGCGAGCTGGATGCGCTGGGCTTCGCCGCCGGAGAGCGTGGCCGACAGGCGGTCGAGGGTGAGGTATTCGAGGCCGACGCTGTTGAGAAATTTCAAGCGCTGCTGGATTTCGACAAGCACCTTGCCTGCGACGGCGGCCGCTTCCGGGGGGAGTTCAAGGGTGTCGAAGAAGGCATGGGCCTCGGCGATGTTGAGGCGGGCGATTTCGGCGATGGTGCGGCCGGCGAGGCGCAAATTCAGGGCCTCGGGCCGCAGCCGCGAGCCTTCGCAGGCGCGGCAATCGGTATAGCCGCGGTAGCGCGAGAGGAAGACGCGGACGTGCACCTTGTACTTCTTGCGTTCGACTTGGGCGAAAAAGCGGTGGATGGCCTTGATGACGAGCGCCTGTTCGGCGGCGGTCAGATCCTCGTAGGGGACATCGAGGCGCACGTTGTCCACCAAATCGAAACCCCAGTCGTAATTGGGCTTGGTCCAGGGATCGACGGCGCCGTCGTTGAGGGAGCGCGAGGGGTCGGGGATGATCAGGCCGAGGTCGTAATCGACGGAATTGCCGAAGCCCTGGCAGGCGGGGCAGGCGCCCTGCGGGCTGTTGAAAGAGAACAACGAAGGCTCGGGGATGGGAAATTCGAGATCGCACTGGCGGCAGGCGAAGCGTTCGGAGAAGCGGAGGCGCGCGGGGGCGGCCTCGCCCGCCTGTTCGAAGATCACTTCGCCGGCTTCGCGGTAGCAGAGTTCCACGGTATCGACGACGCGCTGGGTCTCGCCGGGGCGGATCACAAGGCGGTCGGCGAGCACATGGACGGTGCGGGAAAAGTCCAGATCGAGCAGCGATTCGGGCGTGGAGAACTCGAAGATGCGGCCGTCCTGGCAGAGGCGGGCGAAGCCGCGCTTGCGGAGGTCGAACAGGTGGTCGCGAAGTTCGGCGGCGTCGCCGGCGTGGGTGGTTTTGATGGGGAAAAGGGCGTACCAGCGGGAGCCTTCGGGCTGGGCGAGCATCTGGCGGGCGACAGGATCGACGGTGTCGCGCTCGACCCGGACCTGGCAGTTCGGGCACCAGGTGTCGGCGGCGCGGGCGTAGAGCAGGCGGAGGTAGTCGTAGATCTCGGTGGCGGTGGCGACGGTGGAGCGGGGATTGCGCGTAGTGTTCTTCTGGCGGATGGCGATGGGGGGCGCGAGTCCGTCGATTTCGTCCACATCGGGCTTTTCCATCCGGTCGAGAAACTGGCGGGCGTAGGCGGAGAGGGATTCGACGTAGCGGCGCTGGCCTTCGGCATAGATGGTGTCGAAGACGAGCGAGGACTTGCCGGAACCGGAGACGCCGGTAATGACGGTCAACTGGTTGTGGGGCAGGTCGAGATCGACGTTTTTGAGGTTATGGACCCGCGCGCCGCGAATCCGTAGAAAGTCATCCACACGAAGTACCTATGCCCTTGTCCGATGCGGAGGGAGGGGGGGGGAGGATCAACTAAGATTGTACCAGCGCGAATGCGAAATCTGAGACAGGCGCGGGCGGCATTGGCGGCATGGTTTGACGGGGCGCGGCGGGATCTGCCGTGGCGGCGGACCCACGATCCGTGGCGGATTCTGGTGAGCGAGGTGATGCTGCAGCAGACGCGGGTGGCGGTGGTGGGACCCTATTACGAGCGGTTTTTGGAGAGGTATCCGGACGCGGCGGCGCTGGCGGCGGCGCCGGAGCAGGAAGTGCTGGCGCAGTGGAGCGGATTGGGGTATTACACGCGGGCGCGGAACCTGCAAAGGGCGGCGCGGGCGGTGGTGGACACAGGCGGGTTTCCACGGAGCTACGAAGAGATCCGGGCGCTGCCGGGGGTGGGAGAGTACACGGCGGCGGCGGTGGCGAGCATCGCTTTCGGGCTGCCTCATGCGGCGGTGGACGGCAATGTGGTCCGCGTGACGGCGCGGGTGTTTGGCGAAAAGGGCGATGTGCAGACGCAGCGCGTGCGCGAGCGGCTGAAGAAGGAAGCGCAGAGGCTGCTGGACCCGCACCGGCCCGGCGATTACAACCAGGCGGTGATGGAGTTGGGGGCGACGGTCTGTCTGCCGCGGAATCCGCAATGTCTGCTGTGCCCGTGGCGGGACCAGTGCGCGGCTCGGGCGGCGGGCATCGAGCAGGAATTGCCGGTGAAGGGGCGGAAGCGGGAAGGTGTCCGGGTGCATTTGACGCTTTGCATTGTCGAGCGGGCGGGGGCGGTGCTGTTGCGGCAGCGGGAGGCGCATTCATCAAGGCTGGCGGGGTTTTGGGATCTGCCGGAAGCGCGGGAGTTGCCGCACGCGGAGATCGGCGACGTGCTGGGGCGGTTCAAACACTCGATCACGCGGCACGATTACACGGTGGAGGTGCGGGCGGCGCGGGTGGTCCGGGCGCCGCGGGGGTTCAAGTGGGTGGGACGCGAGGACCTGGCAGCACTGCCATTGTCGACGATGGCGCGAAAGGGGCTGGGGGCGGGCGGACATTGAAGCGGACATGAAGATGGGTCCGGCGGGAATGGTTCCTGCTCTATCGTCTTGATTCCTAATTACTTGACTCCCTCTATGCGAGGGCCCCCAAAGCGGACATCCCAGGCCCGGCCGGAGCGGCGCATATCCCCTATTCCCAACTTTCGAATGGGGAATCGACAAGCCGGGGCGGACCGGGTAGGATGGGGCCAGGCCTGATGCGGACCTTATTGTCTGTTTTGGTGGCCGGCGCGCTGGTTGGAGCCGCGCACGCGCAGACGGCATCGCAGATGCCCCAGTATTCGGCGGAGACGGTGGTGAGCTACGCCAGCCTCGCGGAGGGTCCGCTTGCGCCGAACTCGCTGGTGACGATTTTCGGGCGGAATCTGGCCTGGGTGACGCAGTTCCGGTCGCAATGGGATGTGGCGGGCGACACGCTGCCGCTGATCCTGCCGGGAACGAGCGTAATGGTGATGGTGAACGGCCTGGCGGCGCCGGTGGACATGGTGTCGCCCGAGCAGGTGACCTTTCTGATGCCGCCGAATCTGGGGGCGGGGACGGCGGAGATCCGGCTGGTGCATGCGGGCAGGGCCGGTCCGGCGGTGCGGGTGCAAGTGAAGGAATACGCGCCTGCTCTGTATTTGTGGAATCACGGCGTGGCGCTGGCGCGCCATCCGGAGACGCACGAATGGGTGGAGCCGGGGTTGCCCGCCGAACCGGGACAGGAAGTGATTCTGTACGCGACGGGCTTGGGTGAGACGGAGCCGCCTCTCGAATACCGGCAGATTCCGAGGGAGGAGAGGCAGATCAAAGCGTGGCGGGAGTTCGTTGTGTGGTTCAACGATGAGCCGTTGCCGGAAGAGCGCCTGGGCTACGTGGGTGTGATGCCGGGCTTCCCGGGGATTTATGAGATCCATGTGCGGTTGCCGGACGAGTTGCCGTCGAACCCGCAGGTACGGCTGCAGGTTGGCGAGGCCGTCAGCCCCGAACAGGTCAGGCTGGCGGTGAAGGGGTTCGACGATCCCGAACCCGAACCCGAAGATCCCGGTGGATAAGGTTAACCGTTTCCGACCTGGTCGTCAGTCAGGTTGTACCAATCGAGCGTTGCGTTCAGAACAGACCTGAGGTAAGTGGCGAGGCCGGGGCAATTGTCGTTGAGCGCCCCAATCTGGCGCAAAGTCAGTTCCCGTCGAGGCGGGGAGGCGGGACTGATCCAGGATTTTCGTCCGTGGGCGATTTGCTCGCGGACTGCGGCCTCAACCAGCGCGCCCGCCAATCGCTTCGCGGCTGCGGGGTCGAGTCCCGCGAGGCGGAGACACGCCAGAGCCGAATCCACCAGAGGCGCGGCGAGGGATTCGGCAGCCATGATCCCGGCGGCGTACACCTGCTTTAAGCCTGGCTTCAACTCAATCGCCCGGACGCCGGCATTCCGCCAGACGAGCCGCAGTGGCCGGAGGGCTTGAGTTTCCCCCTCGACGAGCAAGACCTGCTCCTGCCGGAGGGGAAGATGGGTGAGGCTGGCGACCGCCGCACCCTTGGCAGCAAGCGCTCCCAATGCCGAGCAATCCAGGCCCGGATCGACCAGGACCACAGTTTTTCCGCGCCATTGAATCTTCGTTCGCAGCAGGGCGAGTTGAGTGCTGGCAAGCTCGTGCTCGGGAACCTGGAGCCAGATCAAGCGGCACGGCGCGAGCGCCTCGAGATCTCCGGCTGCCCGGCCGAGGCGGAGGTAATTGGCGTAGCGGCTGGCAAGCCGTTTGGAACTGGCGACTACAGGGCCGAAAGCGGAGCCCAATTGGGGGACGCGCAGCAGCGTCGAGTCACTCATCCTTCCCGAGGCCAGCAGGCCCATCGGTTTCAGTGCGTTCATAGGGTTGGGGCGTCTTCAGCGCCTTGATTCGATCACGATACCCGGCTGCCTTCTCAAACTCAAATGCCTGAGCGGCCTGTTTCATGCGCTGTTCGAGGTCCTCGATCAACGCGTTGCGCTGGGGCACGGACAGAAGGGCGATCTCCTCGTCGCTTTCCAGAGGCGGGGTGACGTAGTCGGATTCGGCGATGGCGATGAGGTTCATGTCGATCGGTTTCACGATCGATTGCGGGACGATGCCGTGCTGCTCATTGTAATCGGTCTGGATGCGGCGCCGGCGGTTGGTTTCGTCGAGAGCGCGGCGCATGGAGTCGGTTACGGAGTTGGCGTAGAGGATGGCGCGGCCATTCAGGTGGCGGGCGGCGCGGCCGATGGTTTGGATCAGCGAGCCTGTGGAGCGAAGGAAACCTTCCTTGTCGGCATCGAGAATGGCGACGAGCGAGACCTCGGGGAGATCGAGGCCCTCGCGGAGCAGGTTGACGCCGATGAGCACGTCGATATCGCCGCGGCGGAGATTGCGGAGGATTTTGACGCGCTCGAGGGTTTCGATCTCGGAGTGCATATAGGCGCATTTAACGCCCAATTCGGCGTAATATTCCTGCAAATCCTCGGCCATGCGCTTCGTCAAGGTGGTGATCAGGACGCGCTCGTTCTGGGCGGAGCGGGCGCGGATCTCGCCCAGCAGGTCGTCCACCTGGCCGCGGATGGGCCGGACTTCGACTTGAGGGTCGACCAGTCCGGTGGGCCGGATGATCTGTTCCACCACGCCGCCGCCGGTCTTTTGGAGTTCGTAGGGGCCGGGCGTGGCGCTGACGTAGATGGTCTGGTGGATGCGGTGTTCGAACTCCTCGAAGGTCAGGGGGCGGTTGTCGAGGGCGCTCGGCAGCCGGAAACCGTAATTGACGAGGGTTTCTTTGCGGCGGCGGTCGCCGTGGTACATGCCGCCGACCTGGGGAACGGACTGGTGGGATTCGTCGATGAAAAGCAGGGCATCGGCGGGCAGGTAGTCGAGGAGGGTGGGGGGCGGCTCGCCGGGAAGACGGCCCGAAAAATGACGGGAATAATTCTCGATACCGTGACAATAGCCGACAGACCGGATCATTTCGACATCGAATAGTGTCCGCTGTTGTACGCGCTGGGCCTCAATCAGTTTGTTCTGCTTTTCCAATTCCGCGTGCCACCATTCGAGTTCGATTTCGATGGAGTTGATGGCGGCTTCCTTGGTTTCGGCGCTCATCACGTAGTGGGAGGCGGGATAGATGGGCAGCCGGTGGCAGGTGTGGCGGATCTGGCCGAGCAGGGGATCGATCTGGGAGAGCGAGTCGACTTCGTCTCCGAAAAGCTCGATGCGGTAGGCCCAGTCGTCGTAGGTGGGCCAGACCTCGATGATGTCGCCGCGGACGCGGAAGGCGCCGCGCTGGAAGTTGGCGTCGTCGCGTTTATAGAGGATTTCAACGAGTTTGCGAGTGATCTGTTCGCGGCGGATGCGCTGGCCCTTTTCAAGCATAAGGAGCATTCCGTAATAGGCTTCGGGCGAGCCGAGGCCATAGATGCAGCTCACGCTGGCGACGATCACGCAGTCGCGGCGCTCGAACAGGGACCGGGTGGCGGCGAGACGGAGCTTGTCGAGTTCGTCATTGATGGTGGCTTCTTTTTCGATGTAGGTATCGGAGGCGGGCACATAGGCTTCGGGCTGATAGTAGTCGTAATAACTCACAAAATACTCGACAGCATTATGAGGGAAGAATTGTTTGAATTCCTGGTAGAGCTGCGCGGCAAGGATTTTATTGTGCGCCAGAATCAGCGCCGGGCGCCCGGTGAGTTCGATCACCTTTGCCATGGTGAAGGTCTTGCCGGAGCCGGTGACGCCGAGCAGCACCTGATGCGCGTCGCCGTCGTTGACGCCTTGGACCAGGGCGCCGATGGCCGTGCGCTGGTCGCCGCGTGGTTCATAGGATGTGCCGAGTTGATATGCCACCTGTCTCAGTATAGGGAGTCAGCGGCGGGGCGCCCGGTCGTCGAGGCGCGCGTTGAATTCGCAACCGAGCATCGCGGACAGGCTCAGCAGGTAGAGCCAGACAAGCAGTGCCATCACCGCGCCGATCGAGCCATAAAGCACGTTGTAGTTGGCGATGTTCCGGACGTACCAGGCAAAGCCGGCTGTGATGGTCAGCCAGAATCCGGTGGCCAGGATGGCGCCGGGCCAGAGGTAGCGCCGGCGCGGCGCCTGTGGACCGAACCGGTACATGACGGCGGTAACGGCGACGATGGCAAAGAAGGCGAGCGCGAGACGGATCGCGTGGGCGAGAACATTCACGCCCCCGGCCAGCACTTCGCCGGCGGTAAGGAAGCCAAGCTGGGTGAGCACCCAGGTTTCGGCCCGCTCGCCGAAGATGACCAGGCCGGAAGCGAGCAGCACCGGCAGCAGGGAGCCGATCACCAGCACCATGGCCAACAGGCGCTGACGGATGACTCCGCGCGTATGCGGACGGCGGTAAGCGGCCTGGTAGGCTTCGAGCAGGCTGGTGGTGACGCCCGAGGCGGCCCACGTAGCGATCAATGCCGCAACGATGGGCAGCACAGCAGGGCGAGCGCCCCGCTCGAGCACGCTTGTGATCAGCGTATCCACACCAGGTGGTGCGACCTGAGAAAGCCAGGTTTCAATTCGGCGGGAGACGGCTTCGGCATTGGCCTGGATCAGCAATGTAGTGACGGTAGTCAGGACCGGAAAGAAGGCGAGGAGCGCGGAATAGGCGGCGCCCTTCGCGTAGCCAAGAGCGCCGTGCGAATAGAGCCCCTCCATCGCGCGCCAGAAACTGGCCCAGTAATGCGCCATCAGTTTCCATAATCCGCTATGGCGGACGCTACAATCAAAGTCAATCCCGCGATTCCAAAGCAAGGAGGCACTCGCCGATGAACGAGATGGAACGTTTGGACCCGAGTCTGGCGGATCAAGCAAAGAGTCTGGAACCGGACCCAGTGCCCACCGGGCGGCGGGGTTTTGTCGTGACGAGTCTGGCCGCGGGTTTCGCACTGGCCACGCAGCCGATTTCGGCGCAGACGATCACGACGGATACGCAGGGGCTTACTGCGGGTGAGGTGAAGGTTCCGGCGGAGGGCGGCGAAATGCCCACTTACCGCGCCCAACCCGCGGGCGGCAAGGGTCTGCCGATCGTGCTGGTGGTACACGAGATTTTTGGCGTGCATGAACATATCAAGGACATCTGCCGGCGGTTCGCGAAAGCGGGATATCTGGCGGTGGCGCCGGATCTCTATGCGCGGCAGGGCCGGGTGGACAACCTTGAGAACATCCAGGAGATCTTCAAGGTAGTTTCGCAGGTGCCAGACGCGCAGGTGCTGGCCGATCTCGACGCGTCGTACAAATGGGCGGCGGCGAGCGGCGGCGACGGGGAGAGGATGGGGGTCACGGGCTACTGCTGGGGCGGGCGGGTTGTCTGGCTATATGCAGCTCATCAGGCGAAGACGAAGGCCGGCGGCGCGTGGTACGGCAGTCTGGTGGCGCGGGCGAACTCGAAGGCCGCGCTGCAGCCGAGGCATCCGGTGGACGTGGCGGGCGAGTTGAAAGCTCCGGTGCTTGGCTTGTACGGAGAGGCGGATCAGGGCATTCCGGTGGCGACGGTCGAGAAGATGCGCGAGGCGCTGAAGGCGGCGGGGAGTCCTTCGGAGATCGTTCTCTATCCGAAAGGCAACCACGGCTTTTACGCGGACTACCGGCCGTCTTATCAGAAAGAGCACGCCGACGACGCCTGGCGGCGGCTGCTGGCATGGTTCAAGAAATACGGCGTAGCCTGATTCCGCTGGCGCTGGCGCTGGCGCTCGGGTGGACGGGGACGGCGGCGGCGCAGCGGGTGGTGATCGTCTCCTTTGACGGGTTGGGGCATGAGTCGTTGACGTCGGAGCCCACGGCATCGGCATTGCCCACGTTTCAAAGGCTGCGGCGGTCCGGCGTGACGGCGGCGGGCGTGCAGCCGCATTTTCCGTCCACGACGGCGAATTCCCACGCGGCGCTGTTCACGGGGGCGTATGGAAACGTTTCAAACATAACGTCGAACAGTTTGCCGCGCCTGCCGCGCGCCGCGCACCGGTTCACGGACCGGGCCGTGGGTTTTCGCAGCGATCAACTGGCGGCGGAGCCATTCTGGGTGGCGGCGGCGCGGCAGGGCAAGCGGGTGGTGGCGCATCAGGCGACACAGGCGTTTCCGTTCAACAAGGTGAACACGCACCGGGGGGCGGTGGTGGTGAATGGGTACCAGACGCGGACGGTTGCGGGTTGGCAGGCGGTCGAACTCGAGGAGGGTGAGACGGCGAATTGGTTGGTTTCGGGGTATGCCTTCACGGCGGTCTTGCGGAAGGGCTGGGCGGAAGTGGGGGCGCGGGCATTGGGTGCTTCGGTGATGACGCCGGCGGCACAGGTGAGAGTAAAGGGAGAGAAGGCGGAGACCGGGCCGCCGCGGGGGCGGGCGCTCGCACGGCGGTTCAGCGAGGGGATGGTACTGCATCATTCGGCGGCTGATCCTCCCATGGCGATCCATTTCCGGCTGCTCCCGAGGGAGCGCGGATGGCTGCTGGTCCTGTCGCCGATGCAGGAATTGGGGCTGCACGATGGTGTGGGACGCAATGACGCGGTAGTGCGGCGATTGTTGAAGGAGGCTGGGGGCAGCCTCGGCAATGGCGCGGTGGCGCTGTTACGGCGGGGGACACTGTCGGAGGCGGAGTATCTCGAAACCGTTGAATTGCAGATCCGGCAGACGGTGCGCCATGCGGCGTGGCTGGACCGGCGGTTCCGGCCGGATGTGCTGCAGAGCTACCTGCCGTTTCCGGACGAGACGGATCATGAGTGGGTCGGGCGAGGGGGAAAGTGGCGGGCATGGGCGTACTCGGCCGTGGATTGGGCGGCGGGCGAATTTGCCCGGCTGGCGGGGCCGAAGGATCATCTTCTGTTCGTTTCCGACCACGGGATGGCGCGGATCGAGCGGGGGGTGAATGTGAATCAGGCGCTGCGGGAAGCGGGGTTGGAGGGTCGCGCGGTGCATTTGTACAATTCGGTGCTGGTGAATACGACGGACTGGAAAGAGGGCGTGGTCGCGCCGGAGGCGAAGGCGGCGGTGGTGGAGCGGGTGCGGGCGGCGCTGGAGGGACTGACGGATCCGGAGACGGGCGAGCGGGTGGTGACGGCGTTCTTCACGCCGGAGGAGCATGGGAAGTTGTACGGAATCGGGGGACCGGCGGGGGCGGACTTGTATTTCGACCTGCTTCCGGGTTGGCGGGTGGTGGACGGTGGGAAGGGCGAGGTGGTGGTCCGGTTCGAGCAGGTGACGGGGTCACACGGTTTCGATCCGCTGCGGCGGGACATGCTGGCGATCTGCGTGGGACGCGGGCCGCGTTTCCCTCGTGGGGGTCGGTGGCCGAGGCTGCGGATCACGCAGATTGCGCCCCTGGTGACGGATCTGCTGGGTGTGTGGCCGCCGCGTCAAGCGAGGGAGAGGAGTCCGCTGGCATTGCAACCTTAGGCGGCGGCGCGTTAGCGTGGTAGATGGTCCGATGGGCGGGCCGCGTGGAACTGGAACAGCATGGATTGGTTCAAGAGATCGAAGAAGGTGGAGCGTGTCGCGGATGCCGACACGCGCCACGTGCGCACTGAAGGGTTGTGGATCAAGTGCGACGGCTGCCGGCAGATCATCTGGCGAAAGGATCTCGAAGAGAATCTGAACTGCTGCCCGAAGTGCGGGTTTCATTTCAAGATCGACGCGCGGACGCGGCTGCGATTCCTGATGGACGAGGGCGAATGGACCGAGCATGACGCGGGCCTGGTGTCGACTGACCCGCTGGAGTTCGTCGATTCGAAGCCCTACAGCGAGCGCCTGCAGGCGATGCGGAAGGCGACAGGCATTGAGGATGCGCTGATCTCGGCGACGGGGCGGATCGAGGGGCGGACCGTTGAAGTGTGCTCGCTGGAACTGAAGTTCATCGGCGGATCGATGGGCGCGGTGATGGGGGAGAAGATCACGCGAGCGATCGAAAGGTCGCTGGAGACGCGCCACCCGCTGATCATCGTGTCGGCTTCGGGCGGGGCGCGGATGCAGGAAGGCGCGGTCAGCCTGATGCAGTTGGGCAAGATCAGCGCGGCGCTGATGCTGCTGGACAAGGCCGCGGTCCCGTTCATCTCGCTGATGACGGATCCGACAACCGGGGGCGTGACGGCTTCGTTCGCCATGTTGGGCGACTTGAACATCGCGGAGCCGGGGGCATTGATCGGGTTTGCGGGACCGCGAGTGATCGAACAGACCATCCGGCAGAAGCTGCCGGCGGGGTTTCAGCGGTCGGAGTTTGTCCTGGAACACGGGTTCCTCGACGCGGTGGTACCGAGACCCGAATTGCGGGCTTTTCTCGCGCGATCGCTTGATTTCTTCTGTGAATCCTCGCAATAAAGGGCGGCAGCGATGATCTCGCTGGTGAACGCCGGCAAGCGTTTCGGCGCGCGGGTCCTGTTTGAGGGCATCAACTGGCTTCTCACGCCGCAGGACCGGGTGGGTCTGGTGGGGGCGAACGGTACCGGGAAGACGACCTTGCTGCGCATGCTCGCGGGGACGGAGCAGGCGGACGCGGGCGAAATCACCAAACAGAAGGGCCTGGTGACCGGCTATCTGCCGCAGGACGGCCTCCAACTCTCGGGGAGGACCGTGTTCGACGAATGCCTTTCGGTGTTCGACGAGCAGAGGGAGATGGAGCGGGAGATGGAGCGACTGGCGCACGTGATGGCAGAGGCGGCGCCGGGATCCGATGAGTACCAGCAGGCGGCGGAGCGGTACGCTTCGCTGGATTCGCACTTTCGCAACCTGGACGGCTATTCGCTCGAGGCTAAGGTGGGGACGGTGCTGTCCGGGTTGGGCTTTCCCAAGGAAGATTGGACTCGGCGCACGGAGCATTTCTCCGGCGGCTGGCAGATGCGGATCGCGTTAGCGAAACTGCTGCTGCAGCAGCCCGATCTGTTGCTGCTCGACGAGCCGACGAATCACCTCGACCTCGAGGCGCGCAACTGGCTGGAAGACTACCTGGGCAGCTACCCGAATGCGTTCGTTCTCATCTCGCACGACCGCTATTTCCTGGATGTGACCGTGCGCAAAATCGCGGAGCTATGGAACCGCGGCCTGCATTTCTACCCGGGCAATTTCGAGAAGTACCTGAAGCAGAAGACCGAGCGGCGCGAACAACTGGAGTCGGCCTACAAGAATCAGCGCGACCGCATCGAGCAACTGGAAGCCTTTATCAATCGTTTCCGGGCGAAGGCGACCAAAGCGAAGCAGGTGCAGTCGCGGATCAAGGAGCTCGAGAAGATCGAGCGGATCGAGATCCCGCCGGAAGAGAAGACCATCCACTTCACGTTCCCGCAGCCGAAGCCCTCGGGGCGGGTGGTGGCGGAGTTCCGCGGCGTGGCGAAGGCCTACGGCGAGAAGCTCGTGTTGAGCGGCGTGAGCTTCGCCATCGAGCGGCATGACCGCGTCGCGCTGGTGGGTGTCAATGGGGCGGGGAAGTCCACGCTCATCAAGCTGCTGGCGGGCACGGAGCCGTTGACCCGCGGCGAATACACGCTGGGCCACAACGCGATGCCGGACTATTTCGCGCAGGACCAGTACAAGGAACTCGACCCGGAGGCGAAGCTGCTGGACGATTTGACGAGCGTGGCGAACGGAAAAACCGTGACCGAACTGCGCTCGCTGCTAGGCTGCTTCCTGTTCTCCGAGGACGACGTGTACAAACCGATCGGCGTGCTGAGCGGCGGCGAGCGGAACCGGTACGCGCTGGCGCGGCTGCTGCTGAACCCGTCGAATTTTCTGCTGCTGGACGAACCGACAAACCACCTCGATATGCGTGCGAAAGACGTGTTGCTGAGCGCGCTGGAGGAGTTTACCGGCACGGTGGTGTTCGTTTCGCACGACCGCTACTTCATCGACAAACTCGCGACGCGCGTCATCGAGATCGAGAACGGACAGGTCCAGGTGTATCCGGGTAACTACGAGGACTATCTGTACCGGAAGGGCGGAGGCGCGGCCCCGGTTCAAGCAGCCGAAGAGACGTCGGCGGCATCCACCGAGAACGGCGCCACATCCGCCGCGGCCGCGAGGCGCGTGAACCCGATCCGGGTGCAGAAGTTGAAGCGGCGGGTGGCGGAGTTGGAGGGGCTGGCGGCGAACCTGGAGACGGAAATCGGTGAGCTTGAAGCGGCGCTCTCGCATTATGTAACCGCGGAGGAAACGCAGCGCCAGGGCCGTCAGCTTGAGCAGAAGCGGGCGGCGCTGGCGGAGGCGATGCGGGAGTGGGAAGCGGCGGCGATGGAGTTGGAAGAGGCCGGTTGACGGACGCAACCGGACTTGGCGCGCGGGCGTCAATCGGATGAGAATCGTTCGAGTAGCCTGAAAAGCAGCCATGTCACAGCGCATTCTGATCGTCGAGGACGAAGACAAACTCCGGCGGGTGCTGAGCCTGCATTTGCAGGGCGAGGGTTACGAGGTCGATGAAGCACGGACGGCGGAAGAAGCGATGCCGCTGGCGGATCGCGCGGCGCTGGTGTTGACCGATTTACGCCTGCCCACGCTGGACGGATTGACGCTGATGGAAAGACTGCGGCTGACCACGCCGGCGACGCCCGTGGTGGTGATGACGGCCTATGGCTCGGTGGAAGTGGCCGTGGAGGCGATGAAGCGCGGCGCGGCGGACTTTCTGCCGAAACCGTTTTCGCTCGATCACCTGATGACGGTGGTTCGCAAGGTGATGGAGGTGAAGACGCTGCGCGAGGAGAACGTGCGGCTCAAGGAGGAACTGGGCCACCGTTATGCGTTCGACAACATCATCGGGCGCGGCGCGCGGATGCGCGAGATCCTGGGGAGCGTGGAGCGCGTGGCTCCGACGCGCACCACCGTGCTGCTGTGCGGCGAATCGGGCGTGGGCAAGGATCTAATCGCGCGCGCGATTCACTTTCATTCGCCGCGCGCACGCCATCCCTTTGTCAAGATCAATTGCACCGCGATTCCCGAGAACCTGATGGAATCCGAGCTGTTCGGCTACGAAAAAGGCGCTTTTACGGGCGCGGCGCAGGCCAAGCCGGGCAAGTTCGAACAGGCGGACACGGGCACCGTGTTCCTGGACGAAATCGGCGACGTTCCGCCGTCGATCCAGGTGAAGCTGCTGCGCGTGCTGCAGGAGCGCGAGTTCGAGCGGCTGGGGTCCAACAAGACGCGCTCTATCGATGTGCGCGTGATCGCGGCGACGAATGTCGATCTGCAGCGGGCCATTGAGGAAGGCAATTTCCGCGAGGACTTGTACTACCGTCTGAACGTATTTCCCATGACGATTCCCTCGCTGCGCGACCGCCGCGAGGACATTCCGTTTCTGGCCGAGCATTTCCTCGCCCGCTTCGCGGCACAGCAGGGGCGCCCGCCGCTCAAACTCTCGGCTGAAGCGCAGAGAAAACTGGTGCAGTACGACTGGCCGGGCAATGTGCGCGAGTTGGAAAACGCAATCGAACGCGCGCTGGTGATGGCCGCGGGCGATACGCTGCGTGAGGACGACATCCGCCTGGATCACGCGCCGCGCCGCGGCTCGGCATCGGCGGGGCTGAATGGGGACGGCTTTCTGCCGGAGGGCGTGACGCTCGACCAGCACGAACAGCAGTTGATCCGCGAGGCGCTTAGACGCACGGGCGGCAACAAATCACAGGCCGCGCGGCTGTTGGGGCTGAGCCGGAACGCACTGCGCTACCGGTTGGCGCAGATGGGCCTGGAATAGGGTTTACCCGCGCCGGGCGCGCGCGGCCCACGTCTTCAGAAACGTACTGGCCAGAATGATCAGACCGCCGAGCACAGCCCACCGTCCGGTTCGCTCGCCGTGCAGCAGCCAGGTCCAGACAGGGTTGGCGATAGGTTCGATCAGCAGAAGTGTGGACGATTCGAAGGCGGGTACGCTGCGCATACCGCGGGTCAACAGCCAGTAGGCGGCTCCGATTTGGACGAAGCCCAGGTAGAGCACCAGCAGCACATCGTTGACGGGCATGGAGTTCGCGGGCAGCGCAGACGGCAAACAAAACGCGAAGGCGAGCAGGTTCCCGGCGGTGACGGTGGCGAGCGCGGCGCCGGGATTCTCGCGGGCGGCCATCCAGCGCAGTCCGGCCAGCGTGAAGGCCCAGGCGACGGAGGACAGCAGGCCGTAGAGGTTGCCGCGCAGGGGGTCGGGCGCGGTGGCTTGCGGGTCCTGCACGCCGGCAAAGAAGAGGCTCATGCCGCCTGCGAGTGTAGCGGCGTAGAGTAAATCGCTGCGCCGGATGGGCTCCTTCAGCAGCAGCGGGCCCAGCAGCAGCATCCAGGCGGGCGCCGCGGATTGCAGGAAGATAGCGTTCGCAGCGGTGGTGAGCTTGGTGGCGTGGACGAAGAGCACAAGACACGAAGCGTAGGCCACGCCCACGGCCCACACGCGCCACTGGCCGATGGCCCGGGCTTCGCGGACGAAGACCCACAAGGCGACGGCGGCCACGGCGGAACGGAAACCGGCGGTCTGCCAGGAAGTGATCGAAGTGGCCTTGATGGCGGCGCCGCCGGTGGAAAACAGCAGCGCGGCGCCGATCAGCATGAGGCGCGGGGCGAGTCCGGATTGGGCGGCGGGGGTCAAAGAATCAGAATAGCGGCCGGGCGAGGCGGTTTGGCGGGGCTTGTTATCCTGATAGCTGGTGTCTTCCCCGCTCAATGTCCGCCTCGATCAGTACGAGGGCCCGCTGGATCTGCTACTGGACCTGATCCGGAGGCAGCAGATCAACATCTATGACATCCCGATCGCGAAGATTACGCAGCAGTATCTTGGATATCTCGAGCAAGCCGCGGATCTCGACATCGAGGTGTCGGCGGAGTTCGTCTACATGGCGGCAACGCTGATCCACATCAAGTCGAAAGTGCTATTGCCGCGCGATCCGGAGTTGGACAGGATCGACCCCGAAGAGGACCCGCGCAAGGAGCTGGTGGACCGGCTGCTCGAGTACGAACGCTTCAAGTCGGCCGCGGCCATGCTGCAGGAAAAGCGCATGATCGAGGAGGCCATCTGGACCAATCCTCAGATCCAGAACTTCGTGACGGACGACGGCGGGCCGAACCTCGCCGTATCGCTGTTCGACCTGGTGAAGACCTTCGAGCAGGTGCTGGAGCGCGCGAAATCGCGGCCCATGTACGAGGTGGACAAGGAGGACGTGTCGGTCCCCGACATGATCCTGCTGCTGAAGAACATTCTGCGCGACGTACCGAAATCGCAAAGCGTGCCGCTGGTGCCGCTGTTCGAGAAGCAGCGCTCGCGACGGGCGATGATCTGTCTTTTCCTGGCGATTCTCGAGATGGTGAAGCAGGAGGCCATCCGGCTCACCCAAAGCGAGAGTTTCGGCGAGATCCACGTGAAGCGCGCCGACGGCTTCGATGGCGCACTGGGCGACGAAGAGCAGATCGCGCGCCTGCAAGACGAATACAAGAACTGACATGGATGAAATGAACGACGAACAGGCGGCTCCGCAAGAGCAGCCCGAACAACAAGCGCCGGTGGAGCAGGAAACCATGGAGGCGGTGGAGTTGCTCGGCGCGACGGAGCAGCCGGCGAACACCGAAGAGGCCGAGCACGCGGAGCTGAAAGCGGTGCTCGAGGCGGTGGTGTACGTGCTGAACGAGCCGATGCCCGCGGCGCAGATCGCGCAGGCGCTGGACCGCGATCCCGAGCGCGTGGAAGCGTTGCTGCGTGAGCTGGCGGAAGAGACGAGCCGCGCCGATCGCGGCATCTTCATCCGCGAGGTGGCGGGCGGCTATCAGATGGCGACGAAACCGGAGCACCACGAGGTGCTGCGTCAGTTCGTGCGCAACCTGAAGCAGCCGTTGAAGCTGTCGCAGGCGGCTCTGGAAACGCTGGCGGTGATCGCCTACAAGCAGCCCATCACGCTGCCCGAGATTCTCGAGATTCGCGGCGTGCAGGGCGGAGGCGTGCTGAAGACGCTGATCGACCGCAAGCTGGTGACCACGGCCGGTCGCAAGGCTGTGATCGGCAAGCCGATGATGTACAAGACGACGAAGGAGTTCCTGACGCAGTTCGGGTTGAAAGACGTCAGCGAACTGCCTTCGTTGAAGGAGTTCGAGGAGATCCGGCGGCAGTCGATGGCGGAAGACGAGTTGACGCCCGCGGAGCCGGCGCAACTGCCGCTGGACGAAGCGCCGGAAGAGCCCGCGGGCGAGCCGGACGCCCCGCCCGAAGTAGTGCCCGCGGATGAAGAGCCGCGCAACGATGGCTGAAGAACGCATTCACAAGCTCCTGGCGCATGCGGGCGTCGCATCGCGGCGTAAAGCCGAGGACCTGATGCGCGAGGGCCGCGTGACGGTAAACGGCGAGATTGTCAGCGAGCCTGGCGCGAAGGCCGATATCGCGCGGGACCACATCAAGGTGGACGGCAAGCTGCTGAAGCCGCCGAAGGCCCACGTCTATCTCGCTTTGAATAAGCCGCGCGAGGTCGTGACGACGCTTTCCGATCCCGAGGGCCGCAGAAATGTGCGGCATTTGATTGAGCGCAAGGTGAGGGAACGCGTGTTTCCCGTGGGGCGGCTCGATTACCTGAGCGAAGGGCTGCTGTTGATGACTACCGACGGCGAATTCTCGAACCGCATCACGTCCCCGGCCGGCCACGTAGAGAAGACGTATGTCGCAAAAGTGAACGGGGCGCTGACGCAGGAGCAGCTTGAACAATTCCGCCAGGGAATTGCGCTCCATGGCCGCCGGACGGCCCCCGCACGCATCAAACTACTGAAGCCTTCAAAGAATCCGTGGTACGAGATCACCATCACGGAAGGCCGCCAGAATCAGATCCGCATCATGTTCAAGAATCTCGGGCGGCTGGTGGAGAAGCTGCGCCGGGTGCAAATCGGATTTCTCAAGCTGGATGTAAAGCCGGGCGAGTTCCGGCATCTCACCCCGAAGGAAGTCGAACGGTTCCGCAAAATTCTCAAACTGGAGAAGGCATGAGTGTCGAAAAAGAGATCTTCGCGATGTCGAAAACGATCGCGGTGGTGGGCTTGTCCTCGAACCCGGCGCGCGCAAGCCACGGCGTCGCGGCCTATTTCCAGCAGCAGGGTTTTCGCATTATTCCCGTGAACCCGAACGAAACCGAGGTGCTGGGCGAGAAGAGCTATCCGGACCTCAAGAGCGTGCCCGAGAAGGTGGATCTCGTGAATGTCTTCCGGCGCTCCGAACACGTTCCGGGGATCGTGGACGATGCCATCGCCGCCGGAGCGGGCGCCCTCTGGCTGCAGCAGGGCGTGACCCACGCCGAGGCCGAAGCGCGGGCGCGCGAAGCAGGGATGCGGGTGGTCAGCGATGCGTGCATGATGGTGATGCACCGGGTGTACCGCTAGGCTCCCGTCGAATAGAATAGAGCGGATGAAACGCCGCAGCTTCTTTCTCTCAACGCTGGCCGCGGGCGCCGCGTTCGCGCAGCAGAGTTCGCGTCTCCGCACCGGCCTCAACGCTTACTCCTTCCGCCGGGAACTCCAGGCCAAGACGATGACTTATGACGACATCGTCCGCCGCGCCGTCGATTGGGACGTGGACGGCCTGGACTTGACCGTGTACTGGTTCCCCTCGAACAGTCCGGAATTCACGCTGCCGCTGCGCCGGCTTGCCTATGTGCAAGGCGTTGAGATCTATTCCATCTCGGTGCGAAGCGAGTTGACAAAGGCGGGCGCGGAAGACCGCCGCCGGGAGGTGGAATCGCTGTACCGCTGGATCGACGTGGCCAACAGCCTGGGCGCATCGCACATCCGCGTCTTCGGCGGCAACGTGCCGAAAGGATTCACGGAGGAACAGGCCGTGCCCTGGGTGGTGGAATGCCTGCTGCGCGCTTCGGATTATGCGGCCACGCGCGGCGTGATTCTCGGCCTCGAGAATCACGGCGGCATCACCACGCGCGCCGAACGCATCATCGAGATCGTCGATAAGGTGGATTCGCCCTGGGTGAAGATCAATCTCGACACGGGCAACTTCCGCGGTCAGGTTTTCGAGCAGATCAAGATGTGCCTCCCCTACACGGTCAACATTCAGGTGAAGGTGGAGGCGCCGGACGAAGCGGGCAAGCGCGTCCCGCAAGATTGGGATCGCGTCGTGAAAATGGTGGCGGAGTCGGGCTATCGCGGTTACCTCGCGCTCGAGTACGAGGCGGCGGAACCGGCGCTTCAGGCCGTGCCGCGCCACATGGCGCGGATTCGCGAACTGACGCGCCGGTACTCGCGCTAGCGGCTTGGTTCCTCGACGCCCAACGGGCGCAGCGTGACCTGGATCGAATAGTAGTAGAGCTGCGTCAACCCTTCGTAGCCGGAGTCCGTGCCGACCAGAATCCACAGCTTCCCATCCGGGCGGCTGGTCACCGCTTCGGGATGATGATACACGCGGTGCAGGAAAACGTACGGACGCCCGTCGTCTTCGCAGGCACGGCCGTTGCCGATGTGGCCGATCGCGCCGGCATCGCGGCCGCCGGTCACCTGCTGGCCCTTGTCGATACTGATGTCCACGTAATCGCCCACGAGCGTGGGCACAGGTTCGATGCGGCTGACGCCCGCCTTCAAAGTGACAGCCTCAGCCGGAGCGCCACCCACGCCTGCGCAACCTTCGGGCTCATTGGAGAGGAATTCGACGTCGATGGTGACGCTGTAACGCATATTCGCTTTCAGACCCATGCCATGGGTGAGCGGGCGCTTCAGAAACATGAAGATGTCATCGGAACGGTTCATGCTTTGCAGGAAGTAACCAAAGCGGGATGAATCCACTTCCCCGGGAAGGCTGCGGATCTCGGCCAACCGCTGCAGATCGCCGGTTTCCAGGCCGTAATCGGTGAAGGAGGCGAGCCAGCCGCCGGTACCTTCGTTGAAATCCCAGCGCAGCACGAGTTCTTCGTCCGTGTTCTTCAGAACCTTTTGCGCCTGCACGGGGACCGCGGCAAACACGGCCGCGAGCAGAAAACCAAAACAACGCATTGTCGCCCTTTCAGGATCCGGTTGATCCTTACTAAGCGACGTGGACTGCCGCGACTCTGTTTCGCCGCGCGGCCCGATGTGATCGACGTAAACCTCTACAGGCGGACGCCCGGGCGGAGGAATGGATTACGCTCTTTCTCGCGTCCGATGGTGGTGCCGGCGCCGTGGCCGCAAATCACCTCGGTCTCCTCGGGCAGCGTGAGCAGGCGCGTGTGGATGGATTCGAGAATCATGCGCCCATCTCCGCCGGGCAGGTCGGTGCGGCCGATGGAATCGCGGAACAGGGTGTCACCGGCGATGAGCAGATGCTCGGCGGGACAAAACAGGCAGACGCTGCCTTGCGTGTGGCCGGGCGTGTGAAGCAGGTGCAACTCAGCTTCGCCGAGCCTGAGCGATCCACCGTCGCGGGCATCGGAATCGATGTCCGTACGTTCCGGCGGCGCCATGTTGAGCCAGGCGGCCTGCATGTCAAGATGCTGATACAGGTCGTGATCGGCGGCGTTCATGTAGACGGGCGCTCCGGTGAGCGCCTTGAGCTTCGCCGCTCCGCCGATGTGGTCGATGTGAGCGTGCGTGATGACGATGGCCTTCACACTGAGGCCGTGGCGGGCGAGCACGTCCTGCAGGCGCGCAAGATCGGCCCCGTCGCCCGGGTCCACGACAATCGCCTCCCGAGTGGTTTCGTCGCCCAGGATGGTGCAGTTGCATTGCAGAAGGCCCACGGCCATCGTTTCTCGGATCATTGAAGCCCAGTATAGGGGCTGGCGCATCGGTATAGTGAGAGTTGGGTTCCACCCACTGGGCAATCTATGGGAGACATTCTTCTTTACATCCATCTGGCGCTGGCTGTGCTGCTCTTTGCGCTGATTCTCTTTAACCGCGTGAAGCAGTTCAGGAGCATTGCGGTGACAGCGTCCAGCCTGCTGCTGCTGACGGGCGCGCATAACTTCATGACCCGGATGGCGGACGCGCCGAAGGGCTGGCACGCTTTCGTCGGCATCAAGCTGCTGCTGGCGCTGCACGTGATCGCCATTGTGTTTCTGATCGCGCGCGGCGCGACCGCGGAGAAAGAGGCGCGCTGGCGGAAGTCGATCCTGATCACCGGCACGCTGGTGATGCTGATCGGCCTCTACTACAGCAACTTCGCAAGGTGATCTGTCAATGACGGGCTATGAAGCGTTGCGGGAGAGCGCGGCTCTCCTGGATTTGAGAACGCGCGGCCGCATCCTGGCCACGGGCGAGGACCGCAAGAGGCTGTTGCACGCGATGTGTACCAACCACATCGAGGAACTCACGCCGGGCCGCGGTGCCTATGCATTCTTCCTGACCGCGCAAGGCCGCATCCTCGCCGATGCGATTGTCCTGTGCCGCGAGGACGATCTGCTGCTCCTGCTGGAGGGCGAAACGCGCGAGAAGATCTACCAGCACCTGGACAAGTACATCATCGCGGACGACGTCACGCTGCGCGATGTGACGGATGAGCTTTGCGAGATTGGCGTGGAGGGCCCCGGCGCTCGCGACTGGCTGCTGGCGCAGGGCGCGCCGGCTCCCGATGCGCCGTTTTCCTGGGAGTCCTGGGAGGACGCGATCGTGGTGCGCGCAAGCGTGACGGGCGCGCCGGGATGGCGGATTATCGCGCCGGCCTCTCGTTGCACTGAGCTGCTCGCCAAGTTGATTGTGGCCGCCTCGGACGAAATCGAAACCGTACGGATCGAACACGGCCAGCCCCGCTATGGCGTGGACATCACCGAAGCGAACCTGGTGCAAGAAACCGGGCTGATGCAAGCCGTCAGCTTCAGCAAAGGCTGCTATTTGGGGCAAGAGATTGTGGAGCGAGTGCGCTCGCGGGGGCAGGTGAACAAACTGCTTACCGCGCTGCGGATGGAACTCGATACCGTGCCCGCCGCCGGTGCGGAGGTGGTGGCTGGCGAGAAAGCGGTGGGCAACATCACGTCGGCCGTATGGTCGCCCGCCGAAAACGGCGTGCGCGCCCTGGCCTATGTGCGGGGCGAAGCCCTGAAAAGCGGCTCAGATCTGACGGTGAACGGCGGCCGCGCAGAGATCGTCAAACACGCCTAGCGGAATCCCGAGCGGACTCTGGCGGCCGCAGCCGAGCGCGATCTCGCGTTTGTTGCCTCCGTGGTAATCGCTGCCGCCCGTCACAAGCAGGCCGTAGCGGCGCGCGTAGTCCCGGCAGCGCTCCGCGTAGGCATCGTCATGGTCGGAATGCCAGGCTTCAATCGCGCCGAGACCCGCGTCCACCAGCCTTCGTACGAACTCCTCTTCCTCCGAGGGATCGCGCTTGCCCAGCCGGTAAGCGTGGGCGAGCGAAGCGATGCCGCCTGCCTGGCGAATCCTCTGGATTCCTTCCGCGGCTGTGGGATCTTCGCGTTCCACATAAGCCGCGCCGTGCTCGCCGAGATAGCGCTCGAAGGCCTCGTCCCAAGTACGGATGTAACCCTTCTCCTTCATCACGCGGGCAAAGTGAGGCCGGCCGGTGATGTTGCGGCCGTAGGCTTCGGCTTCCTCGATCGTTACCTCGAGGCCGAGCGCCTGCAGCCTCTCCGCCATCCGTTCATTGCGTGCGCGGCGCCGCTCGCGCAAGGTTTGGAGCCACTCGCGGAAGTCCGGAGCGGGCCCGTTGGGAAAGTAGGCGAGGATGTGGACGCTGCGCGCCGTGGGGTCAGTCTCGTGCAGAACCCGCGTGCTGAGTTCCAGCCCGCGCAGGAAGCGCAGACCAGCGGCCTCAGCCAGCGGCGCGGCTTCGTCGCTGCCGCAGAGCGTATCGTGATCGGTGATTGCCAGCGCTGTGATGCCCGCGCGGCAGGCTGAATCCACCAGCCTGGAGGGCGGATCGGTTCCGTCGGAGGCGGTGGTGTGAGTATGGAGATCGATCATGCAAAAAGAGCCGAAAAACCCTCCATGATACCCGATTTTGAGTCAAAAATGCGCGATTTGCGCGATGCCGCTCACGGCCGCCGGATCAGTTCGCCAGGATGCCGCAGGCTACCGATCTCGAAATCGAAGTGAGAGCTGTCGGGCGTGGCAACCAGGCGTCCGGGGCCGAATTCGCGGTTCTGGATGGAGAAAAACACCGCGCCATCGGTGGACTCGCCCGGCTTCAGTTTGGTGGGCACCAGCGCGATGGCGGAAGCCGTGGCGGCGGCTTTCAGCTTCACCGACGTCTGCTCGGCCATGGCGTGGCGGCGGCGGACTTCGTAGCCGCTGGTGGAATGGAAGCGGCTCAATCCGTACAGCCCCAACTCATAGGTGCTGACGAGCTGAATCACATCGTTCCGGCCGCCGCGCCGCAGGAATTCCTCCACCACCTTGCGCGCTGATGAAGCCTGCAGCGTGAAGCCGTCGGCTCCGAAGTAGCGGAAGTCCTCCGGTTTGATGGTGCGCACGGTCTCGGAGCCGTTGAGCACGGCGACCTGCAGCACGTAGTAGTCACGGATCTTGCTCGGCAGAGGCGCGAACATGATGGTGAGGCCTTCGCTCGTCAGGGTCTGGTACGTTAACCCGCCCGATTCGAAGGAGATCGCCTGCGCGCGGAGGTCCAGAGGCGCCAGGCACACCGCGAGCGCCAATCCCCACCACGTACGGGCGCGGCGCCGCGGACACTTCATACCTCCATGATAGACTGAGGGACAATTCGCGGCCTGACAGGGCCGCGTCCGCCTTTATGAATACAACGGGAATCAACCCCAGCCGCTACGGACTGGAGCAGCAGGGGATCACGCAAGTTGCCAACGCCTGGTGGAACCTGGGCACGGCGCAACTCATGGAAAGAGCGTTGCAGAGCGATGAAGGGATACTTTCGGGCCGCGGCGCGCTCGTGGTGCGAACGGGCCAGTTCACCGGCCGTTCGCCCAAAGACAAGTTCATCGTCCGCGACGCCCTGACGGAAAACACGGTGGCCTGGGGCAGCGTCAATCAGCCCCTCGCTCCCGAGCAGTTCGCGGGCATCTGGAACCGGCTGCGGGGATTCCTGCAGGGGAAAGACGTCATCGTCGAAGATCTCTACGCGGGCGCCGACCCCGAGTTCCGCATGCCGATCCGCGTCATTGTGCAGCGCGCCTGGCACGGACTGTTCGCGCGGCAACTCTTCATCCGGCCGCAGCGTCACGAACTCGAGGGACACAAACCCGAATTCACCCTGATCTTCGCGCCCGATTTCCAATGCGACCCCGAGTTGGACGGCACCCGCAGCGAGACCTGCATCGCCGTCGATTTCACGCGCCGCCTGGTGCTCATCATGGGCACCAGCTACGCCGGCGAGATGAAGAAAAGCGTTTTCACGATCCTCAACCACCTGCTGCCCGAGCGCGGTGTGATGCCCATGCACTGTTCGGCGAACATGGGCGACCACGGCCGCGTGGCACTGTTTTTCGGGCTTTCCGGCACCGGCAAAACCACTCTTTCCGCCGACCGGCACCGCCGCCTGATCGGCGACGACGAGCACGGCTGGAGCGACAAGGGCGTATTCAATTTCGAGGGCGGCTGCTATGCGAAATGCATCCGGCTCTCGCGCGATGCCGAACCCCAGATCTACAACGCCATCCGCTATGGCGTGGTGCTGGAAAACGTGATGATCGATCCCTGGACGCGGCGGCTCGACTTCAACAGCGAGGAGTACACCGAAAACACGCGCGCGGCTTACCGCGTGCATTTCATCGAGAATGCGCAGATTCCGGGCGTGGGCGGCCATCCCTCGGATGTGGTCTTTCTCACGGCCGACGCCTTCGGCGTGCTGCCGCCCATCGCCCGCCTCACGCCAGAACAGGCGATGTATCACTTTCTGAGCGGCTACACGGCGAAACTGGCCGGCACAGAACGTGGGCTCGGTAAGGAACCGCAGGCTGTGTTCAGCTCCTGTTTCGGCGAACCGTTCCTTCCCCGGCATCCGATGGAATACGCGCGTTTGTTGGGTGAGAAGCTGCGCCGCCACCATGCGCGCGTCTGGTTGATCAACACTGGCTGGACCGGCGGGCCGTACGGCGTTGGCCAGCGTATGAACCTCGCCTATACCCGCTCGATGGTGACGGCGGCGATTGAAGGCGAGTTGTCGGACGTGCCCACGCATCCGCACCCGGTATTTCAGGTCCTGGTGCCTGAGTTCTGTCCCGGCGTGCCGAACGAAGTGCTGAATCCCCGCGGGCTGTGGGCCGATAAAACCGCCTATGACGAAGCGGCGCGCGACCTCGCCGGCCGTTTCCAGGACAATTTCGCGAAGAAGTTTGGAGAAGCGGCTCCGGATCTGGCCGGCGCGGGTCCGCGGCTGGGGTGAGAGAATCAGAACAGGTTAGCGGAAACTCATCCTGGCCGGTGCCGGGCCTGGTCTTCAAAACCAGTGGGCGTCGCTAAGCGTGCGCCGGTGGGTTCGACCCCCACGAGTTTCCGCCAAATTGTCTGCCGATGCGTTTCCTCCATACCTCGGACTGGCACATTGGCTTAAAGGCCGCCCACGCCGGCGCGGCCGGTGCACGCCTGCGCGCGGAACGTTTTGAAGCCGCGCGCCGCGTCGCCTCCATTGCCCGTGAAGAGGCCGTCGAGTTCGTCCTGATTGCCGGAGACGTGTTCGATGCCAGCGCGCCTGCCCCATCCGACATTCGCGAAACGGCCGCTTTGTTGAACGCCTTCCCAGCACCGGTTTACCTGATCCCTGGCAACCATGATCCGGATGTTCCCGGCGGCCCCTGGGAGCACCCTGCTTGGGGGGATTGCTCGAATGCGCGATGCCTGTTGAAACCAGAACCCATACGGCTAAACGGCGGCACGCTGTACCCATGCCCGCTGCGTTCGCGCTGGCAGGGCGGGGATCCGCTGGCCTGGATCCCGGTGCGCGATGCCGGAGACGGAATTCGGATCGGCCTCGCGCACGGCGGCCTCGACACCTTCGGAGGGCCAATTGACGCCGGCGCGGCCGCGCGTCTCGATCTCGACTATCTGGCCCTCGGGGACTGGCACTCCGCGTCTGCCGATCTCGACAAACAACCGCGGCAAGCCTATTCCGGCACTCCGGAACCCGACGCCTTCGACCAGCGCGATTCGGGCTTCGTACTCATTGTCGAGATTGCCGCGTCTGGCGCACCGCCGGTGATCCGCAAGCAGCGAGCCGCCCGGCTCGACTGGCGGCAGCGCACCATCACGTTGCGGCAGCAGGGCGATGCGCGCCGGCTGCGCGAAGATGTGGAAGCTCAGGCATCGGCGGAGGCGCTGCTCGACTTGAGGATTTCAGGCGAATTGTACTCCGGCGATGAGCGTGAACTCGACGCGATCACCCAACTCATTGAAGAGCGCTATTTCGCGGGCCGCCTGCGGCGTGGCACATTGTGGCCCGCCGGCACGGAGGCTGCACTGCCGCCCGGGGCGTTGAGCCTTGCGGAACAAGCTCTGCGCGCACAGGCCGAAGGTGGTGACGCGGTGGCAGCGGAGGCGTTGCTGCTGCTCCGCCGGCTCGCCCTGGAGACGGGTGCATGATCGTAACCCGCATCGAGGCCGGGAGCTTCCGCTGCTTTGTCGAGCCCTTCGGCGTGTCACTGAAGTCCGACACCATCAACCTGCTGCAAGCTCCGAACGGCAGCGGAAAGTCCACGCTGGTGGAAGCGCTGCGCATGGCGTTTCTCATCAGCCACAAGTCGGCGGGCGAGGATGTGAAGGCCTGCGCGCCTTGGGGACGCGCCCTGTCGCCGCGTGTCACGGTGGAGTATGAATCCGGCGGAACGCGGCGGCGCGCGGTGAAGCAGTGGCTCCTCGGGGCGTCGGCCACTCTCGAGGAATGGCGGGCCGGCGAGTGGGAAAAGATCGCCGAAGGCGCGACGGCCGACGAAATGCTGCGGCAGGCCGCGGGCATGCCGGGCGGTTTCGACAAGGGGGCCAAGGGCAAGGACGAATTCTGGACTTCGGTGCTCTGGAGCGTCCAAGGCGGGCTTCAACTGAAGGCGGTGGACGATTCCGTGGCCGCTACGGTGCGCGCATCACTGAATCAACAGATGGAAAGCGGCGCGGCCGACCGGATTCTCAAATCGATTGACGAAACTGCCGCCCGGTATTGGACACCCACCGGCAAAGCCGCAAAGCGTTCGCCCGTGGCCGTGGCGGAGGCCCGGCTCCACGAGGTCCGCAAGCGGTCGGGAGAAGCTCGGCACAGGCTGCGGGAACTCGAAACGTTGCGCGGCGACCTGATCGATATGGAGAACGAGCGCGAGCGGTTCTCTCAGCGTCTCCCGGCCCTCGAAGAACAACTGGAAGCCGCCTCGGAAGCCCAGAAGCAGCGCGTGTTGCTGGAAGCCACGCGGGACAAAGAACTCGCGGCATTTCAGCTTCTGCGCCATCAAGCTGCTGGCATGCAGGAGGATTTGCGGCGCTGGCGGGAAGCCGTGCAACGTGTGAGGGAGTTCGAGACCAAAGCCGCTGAACTCGAAGCAGGCACCCCACCGGTGAGCGGCGATCCCGATGCGGCCTTGGCCGCCTCGCAAACCAAGTTGAAAGCGGCGCATGCGTATCTGGGCGCGCGGAAAGATCGGGACGAACGCAGATCGCAGTTGGATCGCTGCGAACAGGTGGCCGGTGAGATACGGGAAACGGCGGCGGCATTGGACGCGCTCTCCGCCCCGTCCGCCGCCGATTGGCCGCCGCTCGAGAAGCTCCACGCCGGGATTCTGGCGGCGCGCGAACGGCTGGAGAGCGCGCTGGTTCACCTGGAGGTGCAAGCCGGGCGGCAACTCGAACTCAATGTAATCACGGGCGAACCTTCCGGCATGCGCACACTCGCCTCCGGCGAAACGCTACGTGTGTCGGGGTCGCCCGCCGTCGAGATCAGCGCAGCCGGCATCGGCCTCTGGCGGGCGAGCGGGCCGCCGGCATCGGCAGCGGATTTGCGCAGCGCGCTGGAGCGGCTGCAGGAGCAGTGGACGCTACTCACATCAGGATTCGGGACGCATTCTTATGCCGAGTTGGCAGAGCGGCGCGCGCCGGCGGCTGAACTGGAGAAGGCGCTTCAGGAGAGGCGCACTCTGCTGGGGGCACTGCTCAACGGCGGCACGATTGAATCGCTGCGGCGAATTGTGCTTGAGCGCGATTCGGCCTGCGCCGCCCACGAGGCCAGTTATCCGGAATGGACCAGCGCGCCGCCCCAGCCTGAACAGATCGAACGCGAAGTCCAAGCCATGCACGCGTTGCGGGATGCGCGCGCCCTGCGCGAGCAGGCGCGCGGTCAAGCGGCGCAGATCGATGCGTGGACGAGCGCCCGCCAATCCCTGGAGACGCTCGCCCGGAATTACGATGATGCCGCGCTGCGGCTGCGCGGCATCGAGTTGCAGATCCAATCGTTCGAGGAACAACTCCGGCAGTTCCCCGCGGATCTCGACGCGCAGGCCGCGACGCTTGCCGGAGAACTTGAAACCGCGAAGAGGCGGCTCGCGCAAAGCCGCGAGAACTCGCAGTTGATCCGCGGGCGCATTGAGCAGCTCGCCGCCACCGCACCCTATCAGTCGCTTGCTGAAGCAGATGAAGAAGGCGAGGAGATCCTGCGGGAGTTGGCCGCGTTGAGCCTCGCCGCCGATGCCGCGCTGCTGCTGCGGAATACGGTGGCCGAGTGCCGCGCCGCTCTGCTCGATGACGTTGCGGGTACCGTCGCACGCGATGCCGGCGCCATCCTGAATGAGATCGCCGGCGCGCCGCTCGGCGAACTGCGCTTGTCCACGAAGCTCACTCCCGACGCACTCGTTCCCGCTTCGTGGAACGAAGCCGTGGATCTCAATCAGCTATCAGGCGGCGAAAACGAGCAGGTTCACTTCGCCACGCGGTTGGCCCTGGCGGACCGGCTGTCCGCGCAAGAACCCCAACTCGTGGTCTTCGACGATGTCCTGATGGCGACCGATCCGGAGCGCTTAGCACGCATCCTGGCGTTGCTGGAAGAGCGGCGCGGGCGCTTGCAGGTCCTGATCCTCACCTGCCATCCGGAACGCTTCGCGGGATTGTCAGAGGTTCACCGCGCGCCGCTCACTCGCGCTTCCCTTTGACCATCGGCACGAACATCACGCCATAAGCGCGGCGGCGCTTTACGCGGCTCTGTTCGTCTTTGTCGATCACGATCAACTCCTGCCATTCGCGGCCTTCTGGCGCCACCAGGCGGCCGCCGGGCTTGAGTTGATCGATCAAGGCCTGCGGGATCTCGGGCGGGGCGGCGGTCAGAATGATGCGGTCGAACGGTGCTTCCTCCGGCCAGCCCGCGTAGCCGTCGCCGTAGCGCACCTCCACGTTGGCGTGGCCGAGCGTCTTCAGCAGCGCGGCGGATTGCTTCGCAAGTGGTTCGACAATCTCAATCGTGAAGACCTTCCCCACGAGCGGCGCCAGCACCGCGGCCTGATAGCCGGAACCGGTGCCGATCTCCAGTACCTTGTGCTCTGGCTTGCACGCGAGCATCTCGGTCATTGAAGCCACGATGTAGGGCTGCGAGATCGTCTGGTTGTAACCAATGGGCAGGGGCGTATCGTGGTAAGCGCGGCTTTCGAGGGACTTTGGGATAAAAAGATGGCGCGGCGTGTCGCGCATCACCTTGAGCACGCGAGGATCTTTGATCCCGCGGGAGGCGATGTGCTCACGCACCATGCGTTCGCGCTCCTTCGCGTAATCCTGCTGGGCCGCCACTGGACTGGAGGCGAGCATCAACATGATGGCAACGGCCTTCATCCTTCATTTCAGAGTAGCGCGTCCGGCAATCGGCGTTAAGGCCCGCCCGGCCAGGGCGTTACTTTCAACGTCACCTCGTGGAAGCCATCCGGTTCCACCTTCACCTGTTCGGCGGACTTCGCCAACTCCGCGACGAACGCCTCGTCGGAGAGCAGATCGTAGCGGCTCACCTGATTGAGAAGCCACACGTAATATTCGGCCGGGCGGATGCCGCGAAGCTCCGCCGTGCGGCCGCCCAGGCTGAACATCATCAGGAACGGCGGCCGCCGCCACTCCGGTTTCACCGGCAGCAGCACCAGCACTGGCTGGCGCTGCCCGGACATTGAGGCTTCGCCCTCAACCCGGATGTTCAGCGCCCCGCCGTCGGCGCGGTACACGATGCTCAAATCGGGCATCCCTTCGCGGACGTCGATCGGCTTACCCAGCAGTTCTTCCTCACCAACCCGCACCGAGGCGAGATAAGTGCCGTATTGAAATCCGGAAAGCTCATAACGCCCCGGCTGCACGTCGTCAAGCGAAAACGTGCCGTCTTCGCGAGTCTCGATGGAGTAAGAACGCCCCCCGCCATCACGCGCCAGGGGGTTCAGGAAGAGCCGCATCGATTGACGGTGGTCCATGCCTTCCACAGGCACAATGTCCGTCGGACCGCCCTCGGGCATGGGCGGCAGGGGGATGTCCACCACGCCCTCCAAGCGAACGCCGCGGGCCATGCGCAACTCGAGATCGAGCAAATCGGCGTCGGTCACCTTGATGTCCAGCGCGGCGGTGCGCTGCTGGTTGCCGTCGAACTGATGCGCGGTCAGTGTGTACTCGCCCGGCGGCACGAGCCTCGCCTCGAAGCCTTCCGCGCCGCGTTGCTGAATGCTGACCCCGAGCCCGCCGCTGTCGCCGCTCTTTGGCCGGACGTGCAAGCCGGCGTTGGCCACGGGCTGGCCTTTCACGTCCAGCACGCGTCCGCGCAGTGTGTAGACCTTCGAGGAGCGCAACTGCAACTTGAGGTCGGCGATGGGCTCGCCGGGCTTCAACACCACCTCGCGCGCCTCGGCTGCATCGAGAGCGCTCGGATAATACGTGGTGACGTACATCTGTTCGGGAGCCTTCGTGGATACGAGAGGCGCAAAGCTCCGCGCGCTGAGAACCACCGCCCCGATTTGCGCCGTGGCGATGCGAAACCGGCCAAGGTCGTCGGTCGTCGTTGCCCCCATTCCAGCGTAGAGGACATCCTCGCCGCTCGACCGCCGCGCGAGCATCTGCACTTGCACGCCTTCCACGGGCTCGCCGTCCTCGTCGACCACGATGCCGCTGAGGATCGAAGGCCGGGCCAGCGTCAGATCCTCCGCGATTGCACGCTGACCGGCGGCCAGGCGAACCGTCACTCCGGAGCCCGAAAAATAACCCGTACGCCGGGCCTGCACCAGATATGCGCCCTCGGGCAGGTTCTCAAAGCGGTAGCGACCGTTCTCATCGGTCAACGTGGCCGCCTCCGGGGTGGGCGGGGCCGGTTGCCCGGGAATATTCACACCGCCGGCGAGCCCCCCCGAGATCTGCATGCCGCCCGCCGCCTGCGACGGGTCCTGGCGGGTCAAGATGACCTGCGCGCGCTCCACCGGCGCGCCGGTGTAGCGATTGACTACCGAACCCGCGATCACGCCTGGTTGCGCCTGCAGGAGGCCGCAACCCAGCAGCAAGAGAATGGATATGCGCATGAATCCTTCTCTTTCAGGGTAGCGGGTTCCGCGGCGCCCCGGCCTTAGTAGTCCAACGGCCAGGTCTCCAGCCGCGCCTTCGCCGAAGCGGTCTGCCCCGCATCGGCGCGGACCTTCACCGCGCGCTCCATCACCAGTTGCAGGAAGTCCGGGTCGCTCATCTCGTTGAGATCGGCGTCATCGAACACCCACAGCAGATACTCGCCCGGCCGCAGGTTGTCGAAGCTGAATGAACCGGTTTCGTCAACCTCGACTTGTTTGGGCTGAATGGCGGCCCGCAGTTCTGCGTCCGCGGGCAAAAGCACCGCCAGCGGCGGCGTTACCGGCTTCGCATCCGGCAGTTCCACCGTCCCCGTGACCGACGCGCCGTCTGTCCGGTAAATCAACTGCACCGGCCCCGGCACGCCGCCTGTCAAGTCGATCTCCTTGCTGAAATAATCCTGGCCGCCCAACATCACCTGCGCGAGATACACGCCCTGCGCGTTCGCGGGAGCCACGCGGTATTTGCCCGGAGTCACTCCCTGTATCGTGAAGCTCCCGTCATCGGACGGCACACCAGGACGTGTGCCCAGCATAAGCATGCCGGTTTCGGCCGGCAGCAGCGTCACGCGTAAGCTTCGCGATGAAACGGCCGCCGCAGGCTGTTGACCCTGGATTTCCACGCGGCCCGTCAGTGTCAAACCCTCGCTCACCTGGATCACCAGCCCCTCGAGATCCGCATTCCCGACGCTCGCGACCGCCGAGCCCGCCGCCTGGTTCTGCGGACCGCCCGCCAGCCGCCGTACCATCACGCGGTAGTCCCCCGGTGGCAGGTTTGCCACATCGAATGTGCCGTCCTGCCGGGCCCCGCCCGCGAAGCCCGCCGGCCCCGCCCCGGCCTGATCCAAGCGTGTGGCGGTCACGATAAACCGCTGCATCGGCTCGCCGGTCGCATCGAGCGCCCTCCCCGTAATCCGGAAGACCTCTGTCTTCCTAAGCGTGATGTCGAGATTTGTCAGTTCCGTGCCCGGTTTCACATCGATCGGCAGCGCCTGGCTGGGATCGAGCACGCCGGGATAATACATAGCCACATAGCCGCGCGCGGGCCCGGCGGGTGTTTGGCCGCTCACTCGCGGCGCGCCCCGGCGCGCGCCCGGCGGCGTAATCTGTAGCAGCACCTTGCCTGGCTGCACGCCCGCGATCCTGAACTCGCCCAGATCGTTCGTCGCAGTACCCCGCATTCCAATCCAATTCATTAGTCCGCGCTGCATGCGCCGGTTCATCACCTGGATCTGCGCTCCCTGCACTGGCTCGCCTTCCTCATCCAGCACGCGCCCCGCCAGCACGCCCTGCGGCAGCATCGCGTAATTCAACCCGCTCACGCGCCCGCCTTCCCGGACACTAACGGTCGCGGCCGAACCAGACCGGCGCGCCGCGATGAAACCCGTCCGGCTCGACACCACCCGGTACTCGCCCGGGGGCACGGCTTCGAAGCGGAAACGGCCCTGGTCATCCGTCAACACAGCCAATCCGCCGCCCCCTCCGCCCATGATCATGCCGAGCGCCTGCCCGCGCCCGCCCCCCGGTCCCATGCCGCCCCCCGGACCGCCCATTCCCGCCGCATCGCGCCCACCGCCCGGTCCACCCATCACCGTCGCCGGGGCCAGTCGCACCTCCGCCCGCCGCAGCGGTTCGCCCGTCAACTGGTTCATCACCGCTCCTTCCACCACACCCGGACGGGCGTCCTGCGCTATCGCCCACGCCGGCCAAACCAGCAAGCCTGCCATCAGCGCCGTCATTTCGTATCGCATGCCCACACTACTCCTGTTCACTATTGTCAGACGAATGCCCGCGCCAAATGGTTGACATCGCCACGGCATGCCCCTGCACAAAGGACGAATCTCCCACCCGTGCTGTTACTCCCGGTGCTACGATGCCCACAAGGAACCATGCCCGTGCCCATTTCGCATCTCCGCCGCCGCGACCTGCTCGCCGCCTTCGCCGCTACGCCCGCGCTCGCCGCCCAGCCGCGCTATCAGCCTGTTTTCGCGGGCCAGGCCTATGTCTGGAGCCAGCACTTCGGCCGCCGCGGGCAGAAACTTGAAGAACACTTCGACGAGGTCCTGGGTTCGTTTCAGCGCGCGGGTTACTCCACCCTCGAACTCGTGGGCGCTTCCTTCTTCGCACCCGAGTTCGCCGAACGCACCGCCGGGCTGCTCCGCAAGTACAAACTGAAGGTTCCCGTTGTCTATCAGGGCGGCGAGATGCACACCGAAGCGGGCGCCGAGAAGACCATCGCCGCCGCGCTCGACCTCGTGCGCCGCGTCCGCAAAGCCACCGGATTGCTCGAAGCCCTCAGCTTCAACGCCAACCCTCTCCCCCAGCGCGCCCGCAAGTCCGATGAGCAGCTCAAAATCCAAGCCGCCGCGATCAACCGCCTCGCCGCCGAACTGAAACGCGAGAACGCCTACGTCATGCTTCACCAGCACGCTCCGGAAATGGCTGAGAATGCCAGAGAATGGCGGCATGTTCTCGCCAATACCGACCCCGGCACGGTGAAGATCTGCCTCGACACCCACTGGGTGCTCCGCGGCGGCGAGGACGTTATGACCCACGTCCGCGAGGCTACGTCCCGCCTCGCCAGCCTCCACCTGCGCAACTCCCGCAACGGCATCTGGATCGAGGAATTCGCCGATGGCGATATCGACTACCGCGAGATTGCGGCCCACCTGCGGGCGCATCAGTACCGCGGCTACCTCGTCGTCGAACTTGCCTACGACAAGGAAACCGAAATCACCGCGCCGCTCGAATCCAGTCTTCGCCGCAGTCTGGACTACGCCCGCCGCGTCTTCGCCTAGTAACCTTGGCGCCCTGCGGCGCGCTACGATAGGTGTTCAAGTCCTCCAGGAGGTATCCATGCGTTCTTTCTCTGATCTCAGCCGCCGCCAGGCCCTGCAGCGTGCCCTTGGACTCGGCGCGCTCGCCGCCGCGCCCCTTCGCGCCGCCCAGATTCCACTCGCCGTGCAGGTTTATTCGGTGCGCAAGGAGGCCGCCGCCGATCTAGCCGGCACCCTCGACAAGCTCGCCAAAATGGGCTACAACGGTGTGGAATTCGCCGGTTTCTACAACCATTCGGCCGCCGCCGTAAAGAAGATGCTCGCCAATACCGGGCTCAAGGCCTACAGCTCCCACACCGGCATCAAAGTCCTGACCGGCGATGAATTGCAGAAGACCATTGATTTCCACGCCGAAATCGGCTGCCCCCATCTCGTGGCTCCCAGCCTGCCCCGCACCGCTACCGCCGATGGTTGGAAGGCCCATGCCGCGGCCCTCACCGAAATCGCCGCCAAACTGAAGCCCCACAACATGAAAACCGGCTTCCACAACCACGCCATCGAGTTCGTCGCCGTCGAAGGCCAGGTGCCCATGGAGATCCTCTTCGACAACACCCCCGCGGACGTGATCATGCAACTCGACGTGGGCCACGCGGTCCGCGCCGGAGCCGATCCCATCGCTTACATGAACAAATACCGGGGCCGCGCCCGCTCGCTTCACATCAAGGATTTTTCGCCCGACAGCGAGGATATCCTCCTCGGCCAGGGCGTCGTGAAATGGCCTGAGGTCTTTAAGGCCGCCACTACCGTAGGCAACACGGAAGTTTACATCGTCGAGCAGGAACGCTACCCCTTCCCGCCGCTCGAATGCGTGGAACGCTGCCTCAAGACACTCAAACAGATGCTCGGTCGCGCCTGATTTTGTTTCAAACAACTCTTAGTTGAAACGTTTGACCCAGAAGTCACGCGCCGGTCATCACCCTGTGAGATGGAGAAGGGATGATCCGATCGAATGATCACCCGGCGACTTCTACTGACGCTGCCCTTCGCGCCGTTCCCGGCGCGGGGATCTTTCCGGCCCCCGCGCTCTCCGCTCGACGCCGCCGCTCCCGGCGCGAGCCACGCCAGCGTCACGGCGCTCTATCGCGTGGACGCCGTCATCCTGCTCCTTGGAGTCCCTATCTTCTCCCGCTCGGGCGTGGGCGGAGGCTACGCCATTGCCGGCGAATCCGCCTCCTCCCGCTCGCTTCAATTCGCCGCCGGCTCGGTGCCCAGCCGGGCGCGCGGGCTGAACCGGCTCGGCTTCATCCATGAGGTGTGCGGGCCGGAAGGCTCCCGATACTTCGGTTTCATGACCGCCTCCGGCGAGGAATCTTTCTCCGAGGCGCGGCGCGCCCTGGAAGAACCCGGCGGCGAAGAGGCGCCCTACACCGCCATCTCCGGCCACGTCGGCGGAGGCGCGGCCCGCAGCCGCGTCTGCCGGTTTCTTTTCCCTGCCCGGTTGAGTTGGGCCGATTGGGACCGCCTGCTGCCCGCCGCCTTCGCGGCCTCCGAGGACTCCAATGGCGGCGAGCCGGAGACGGCACGCCCCTGCTCGGGGCGGTTTCAAGAATCGTTTCTTGCCGCCCTCCACCGCGCCATGCTCGCTGGTCCCGGCCGCGCCGAGTACTCTTTCGTCTATGGCGCCCGCGATCTCACCCTCCAGGCCTCGGTCCGTCGGGACGCCAAACTGGCGTTTCTGCGCCTTGAGGGAAAGATCTTCCACGGCGCGAAGACCCTCTCCTCCTTCCGCCTCTGGTACTCGCCCAGCCGCCTGGTCCCAGAGCGCATCGAGATTCAGCCGCGCTCCTTCCTTCGACTTGTCCTGCGCGCCGAGCCTCCTCCTGCTTGAATGTGGTAAATCCTCTCTATGAAGAGCCACTCCGCCGTGGCGGCCGCGCTCGCGATTGCCGCCCTACTGTCCGCATCCGCCTGTAGCCGTTCACCACAGTTCGAACTCCGCGTCACCGCCCCCGGCGCGGAAGGCCCCGTGGATGGCCGCCTGCTGGTCCTTCTCTCCACCAACGCGGACAAGGAGCCGCGCTTCCAGATCACCGACAGTCTGAACACGCAGATCGTCTTCGGCATCGATGTGGAAGACTGGAAGCCCGCCAATCCGGCAGTTCTGGACCAGGGCGCCTTTGGCTACCCCATACGCAACCTGGGCGACCTGAAACCCGGCGAATACCACGTCCAGGCTCTGCTCCACAAATACGAGACCTTCCGCCGCGCCGATGGCCACACCGTGAAACTCCCAATGGATCGCGGCGAAGGCCAGCAGTGGAACCGCGCCCCCGGCAACCTCTATTCCACGCCGCGCAAAATCACCATCGACCCAGCCAAAGGCGGCCGCATCGACATCTCCCTCGACCAAACCATTCCGCCCATCGAAGAGCCCAAGGACACTAAGTACATTCGTCACATCAAGATCCGCAGCGAAATGCTCTCGAAGTTCTGGGGGCGCGACATGCACCTCGGCGCGCACGTCCTGGTGCCCGAAGGCTTTGACGATAACCCCAACGCCCGCTACCCGCTGATGATCTTTCACGGCCATTTCCCCGCCGATTTCGACGGCTTCCGGCCCGAGCCGCCCGACCCGAATCTCGAACCCGATTACAGCGACCGTTTCAAGATGAAAGGCTACAACCGCATTGTTCAACAGGAAGCGCACGATTTTTATAAACAGTGGATTCGACCGGATTTTCCCCGCTTCCTGATCGTAGAGATTCAGCACGCCAACCCCTATTACGACGATTCGTATGCCGTAAATTCCGCAAATGTCGGCCCTTACGGAGACGCTATTATGAAAGAATTGGTTCCGGAAATCGAACGCCAGTTCCGCGGCGTGGGCGAAGGCTGGGCGCGCTTCACCTACGGCGGTTCCACCGGCGGCTGGGAAGCGCTCGCCGTGCAGATCCTCTACCCCGACGACTTCAATGGCTGCTTCGCCGCCTGCCCAGACCCGATCGACTTCCGCGCCTACACCCTCGTGAATATCTACGAAGACAAGAACGCTTACCACTACGAAGCGCCTCACCTGAGCCTTCTCCGCCCCGGCAAGCGCGACTATCTCGGCCAGATTACCGCCGTTCTCCGCGACATGAACCACTACGAACTCGCCCTTGGTACGCGCGGCCGCTCCGGCCAGCAGTGGGACATCTGGGAAGCGGTCTATTCACCCGTGGGCCCCGATGGCTACCCGAAACGCCTCTGGGACAAGGAAACCGGTGAAATCGACCACGCGGTCGCCGAACATTGGCGCGAAAATTACGACCTTCGGCATATCCTCGAACGCGATTGGCCGCAACTCGGTTCGAGACTGCAAGGTAAGATCCACATCTATTGCGGAGACATGGACAATTATTATTTGAACAACGCCGTTTATTTGATGGAAAATTTTCTCAACTCTACGAAGAACCCGCACTACGGCGGCGAAGTTGCCTACGGCGACCGCGCCGAACACTGCTGGAACGGCGACCCCGCGCTACCCAACCATATCACCCGCCTGCGCTACAACACCATGTACCTGCCCAAAATTCGCCAGCGCATCCGCGCCACCGCACCCCCCGGAGCGCCTCTCGTCAACTGGCGATAGGCTTGAGGAACGCCTCTCTGGAGGCAGCAGCGAGGTGCTGTCGTCCCGCGCCTTTCTCAGGCTCGGCGCGTGTGCGATTCCGTTGGAACTGGAGACAGCAAACTTCAAAAGCAGCATAGTCAAGAGAACGCACTAAAAAGACCCTTGACTCCGGTATTAAAGTCGTCCATATAAGTACCAGGAGGTCAAGAGTGATGCTTTCGCCGCGTTCGCTGCTCGTTTTGACCCTTGTCCTCGGGGTCTGCTTCATTTCTTGTACGACTGCCGAAAAGGCTGAGCGCGCCAAACCTGGCACGCCGGCCTATTTCTGGGCACTGGCACAGGCGGCTTGGGAGAAGGGCGACTATCTCACCACGACGTCCAACTTGGACAAACTCGTCGTCCGCGACAACGAATTTCGCCACCAGGCTCAACTCTGGCTGATGGCCATTCACGCCGGCATCGCCAAGGGCGATATGAATTGGGCGGACACCCTCGAAACCGGACGCAAGGTCACCCGGACGGGTGAAGCCGCCTATCGCCGTGAGATGGCTGCCGCGCGGGCGTCGGCATCCCAATCCGTGATGAGCTATCTCGAACTGGCCAATCAGCACCTAAGCGCCGGCGTGCCCGATGCGCCTGTCGTCCCGTTCAAAGCCGCGCCGCCGGCCACGCGGCCAGTCGAAATTGCCAAGGTCGAAAAGGGGACATTCCCGCCACCGCCGGAATTGGAACTGATCCGCGACCGTCTCCGCGCCCAGGCCATCGCCGAGACCACGAAAACGATGGCGCCGGAGCAGGAACCGCTCAACCGGAACCTCTATCTCGCCGCCATGGCGAGCGAGATGATCAGCCTTTGCGACCTGTATGGCCCCAAGAGGCTCAATGAGACGGGCCGCATCCGGATGATCACCCAGGTCGCAGGGCATGCCGTGGAGAGCATGACTCCCTGCGAAGTCTCCAAAGCACTCGAAAAGAAGATCGCCGAACTGAAAAAGAAAACGTCAAAGCCGATTTCCTGAGGCAGGTATCGCGAGCGTTTCGCCGGTAAGCCGCCACAGGGGGAAAGGGGCGGTACGCGTGTCTGCCAGATAACGGCAGTGATCCGCGTGCAAGGCAGCAGCACGCTCCGATCCTGTCAGAGCGCCAGGGATGCCAGGCCGCGTTGCTATCCTGATAACTGCATGGATATTCGCATTGGGTTGGGTTGGGACAACCACCGCATCGCCGCCGGACGGCTGCTCATCCTCGGCGGCGTCACGGTACCGTGCGAGTTCGGCCTCGATGGCCACTCCGATGCCGATGTGCTCGCCCACGCGATCACCGACGCCCTGCTTGGCGCGCTGGCGCTGGGCGACATCGGCCTGCATTTCCCCGATTCGGACCCGCGCTGGAAGGGCTGCGATTCGCTCGTCTTCCTGCGCCATGCCGCCGGTCTGGTGCGCGAGGCGGGCTACCGGATTGCGAATATCGACTCCACCGTGATCCTGCAGCGGCCGAAATTGAAGGATTACCGCCTGCCGATTCGCGAAAAACTCGCGGAGACGCTCGAATTGGACGTGAACCAGGTGTCGGTGAAATTCAAGACGGCGGAACAGGTGGGTCCGGTCGGCGAAGGCCTGTCCGCCGAAGCGCAGGCCCTCGCCACGCTGGTGCGCGCGACTACTTAGCTTCCACTTCGAACGTGTCGTGCACGGTGCCGTCGATGCCCACGGCCTGCACTTTGGCCATGCCGGGCGAGATCAGCAGGCGCACGAAATGCTCGGTTGAAATCATCGTCCGCGTGAGGCCCTCGATGGGAGAGTCCACCGGATACAAGGGCGCTCCCCCGCCTCCGGTGACGATGTACTGGACGCCGCCGAACTCATGGCGCTGGTAGTTGTGGTCGTGGCCGGTGAAGACGAAATGGACCTTGAACTGCTCGAAGACCGGCACCAGGGTGCGCGCCCACACGTTGCCGCCGCCGCCCTGCCGCCGGCCCACGCCGGTGAAGGGCGGATGGTGCATCACGACAACGCGGAACTGCGCCTTCTGCGCGCGCGTGAGATCGTCGATCAGCCAGCGTTTCTGATCCTCCCAGAAGCGTTCGCGCTCCGCGGTGCTGGGCGAGAAGTTGCCCAGGTCGGTATTGAGGAAGGTGAAGTGGACCTGGCCCCAGTCGAGGCTGTAATAGGGTGAGTTGACCTCGAAGAAATCGTAGTACTTGTAGTTGTTCCGCTCGTGGTTGCCGAGCACCGGGAAGAACGCGGCGCGCCTCAGCAGGTCGCCTTCGACATCGAAGAAGATCGGCCATTGCGCGGTGTCGGCGCCGTCGGCCACCAGATCGCCGGTGTGGATCGTCAGGTGGGGATCGGCGAACTTGAGGATGGCTTCGATCACCTTCCGGTGCATGTCGTGGCGCGTACGGGTATCGCCAAAGACCAGGGCTTCGAAGGTGGCTTCCGTGCCCGCGGGCGGCGGCGTGCGGAAGAAGCCTTTGCCTTCCTTGCGGCCGTTGAGCACGTCATAGTGAATCATCTGGCCCGGCGGCAGCCCGGTGAAAGTCACTTTCTCCGAACGCAGCACCGGCGCGGCGCGGTCCAGTTTGTCCTGATCGGCGCCGGCTTTGACCTGTCCGGTCTCGACGAGCCAGCCGATAGTGGCCGAGCGTCCGGAGACATTCACGGCGTAGGGGCCGCCCACCACCTTGTCCTGCGCCACGGCCAGCGTGGACAGGACGAGTATAAGAAGCGAAGATTTGAGTTTCATGTAGTCTTTCCTGTGATATCGATCAGGTAGATTTGACGGCCGCCGCCGCCGTGCGGCGAGTCGATGGTGATCTTGTTGCCGTCGGGGGAAAAGCGCGGGTGCAGGTCGCAGCGCCACTCGCCGGTGTATTCCTTCGGCGAATGAAAGCGGCCTAAGTCCACCACGTGGCCGGTGGCCACTTCGTACAGGTAGAGCGGCTGGTTGCGCTCCTTGTCCGGGTAGGCGTCGTTGAGGATCCAGCGGTTGCCGGGCAGGTAGGTGCAGTGGCCGTTGCGGGTCATGGCATCCTTGCCGACGATCTCCGCCTTGCCGGTCTTGTCTTCGAGCAGGTAGAACGCGTCCTTGTGCGACGGGTGCCAGGCCCAGGCAAGGATGTGGCTGGGGTCGCGCCAGATGAAGTGCGAGGTCCGGCCGTAGGGATCGATCACGAACAGGTCCTTGCCGTCCTGGTCCGCGGTGATCATGCGCGTGGACCAGCTGTTCTTGTGCCGCTCGCCGCGCCAGCGGTGCAGGAAGGTAAAGCGCGAGCCGTCGGTGTTGTAGAGCAGGTGATTGAACCAGTGCTTGCAGCCGCGCATGTCCTCGTGGGGATTCTCGAGGGCGGCGATGCGGGCGAAGCTCAGCAGCAGTTCGGTGCGGCCGGTGGCGAGGTCCATGCGCCACAGGCCTGCGTCCTTGGGTTCGAGCACGTTTGCGTTCGGGTCCGGCAGACCCGCGTAGCCGTAGCCGGGGCGGGTGTCGTTCAGGCGGCGGAAGTCGGGGTAGATGGCCCAGCGGCCATCGGGTGAGAGGGCGTAAACGGGATGCGGAAGCACGCGTTTTTTGCCGCTTTTTGTGTCCAAAACGACGCTTTCGAAGCGTTTTTCGCGCTCATTCCGGGTGTTCCAGATCACCTCGCGGTCCGAACCGGGCACCCACTGCAACATGCAGCCCTGCTGCCAGTTCCAGGCCTTTGTGGCTCCGATTTCGGTCCAGCGGTCATGGTCTTCGAGGTCGATCACGCCGAGCCGGATTTCGTCGTCCGGGCGCGGCGAGCGGTGCTCGAAGCGCACCTGCATCCCCAGCACCCGGCGCGAGGCGGGGTCGAACTGCAGCTTGTCGTAATAGCCGAACCAGTGGAAGTGTGGCCCGCGCGTGAGGGCGCGCACCGGAGCAGGCTGGGCCGCAAGCGTGAGCGGGGCCAGCAACAGACCGCGGCGGGAAAGCATGCCTACTGTTTTATAACGTCTTGGTCACCTTGTTCAGCCCGCGCGGCTGATCGGGATTCAGGCCCTTCACCACGGACAGCGCGGCGGCGAAGGTCTGCGCGGGAATGATATAGGGGATGGGGGTATAGACGTCGGCGGGCAGTTCGCCCTTGTGCGCCAGCGAAGCGGGCACGCGGACGGCGTTCGCGGGGGCTTCGCGGTTCGAGCGGTCGGTGATCATCAAGGTTTCGGCCATGAGGCCGGCGAGCCGCTCGGAGAGCTGGCTCATCACGGGCCAGGTGACGCCGGGCGGGCAGAACAGGAACGCGGGGATGGCGCTGTCGACCATGGCGATGGGGCCGTGGAGGATGTCGGCCTGCGAGAAGCGTTCGGCGATGACGTAGCTGGTCTCCATCAGCTTCAGCGCCCATTCGAAGGCGTTGGCGTAGTTCAGTCCGCGGCCGACCACCACGGCCTGGTTCATGAAGCGGTAGCGTTCGGCGCGCGCGATGATCTCCTTTTCGAGCCTGATCGCGGCGGCGGCGTGGCCGGGCAGGCGGTCGAGATCCGTTCGCCGGATGGGCGCGCCGAGAGCATAGGCGAGCAGGTAGAAGCTCATCAGCTGGCCGGTGTAGGTCTTGGTGGCGGCGACGCTTTTTTCGCGGCCGGCCCGCACCAGGATGGTTTCGTGCGCGAGGTTCGCGAGGGTGCTCTTGGCCTCATTCGTAATGCCGAGAGTGAAGGCGCCCTGGGCTTTGGCCTGTTCGAGTACGACGTTCGTGTCAGTGGATTCGCCGGACTGCGAAATGGCGACAACCATGGCGCCGTCGTAGCTCAGCGGCGCGTGGTAGAGCGTGCTGACTGATGGCGCGGCCAGCCCCACGGGAATGCCGGTGGTGATTTCGATCAGGTAGCGGCCGAACTGCGCGGCGTTATCGGACGTGCCGCGGGCGGCGAGCATGATAAATCGCGGGCGCCGCTTCTCGAAATGCGCGCGCAACTTCTCGATGCCGGGCCAGCCGGCGCGAAGCGTCTTTTCCAGCGCGCCGGGCTGCTCGCGAATCTCTTCCAACATTTTGGACATTGCGTGTTTGAACTCCCGTGCTCTCATGATCGCATGGAGCAGCCTGACGGGTTCGGCGTACAGGCGGTTCCCTTCAGGAGAGCGCGGACTCGACAGCATCCGGGTCGCGCGATATGACTGTCAAGTAGGCGCGGACCGCGGCCCCTGGATTCGCATGTCCGCGCTCCCAATCCTGGAGCGTCCGGAGGTTGAATCCAAACCGGCGCGCGAAGTCGGCTTGCGAGAGTCCGCACCGGATCCGAACGCGCTTCACGTCAACAGAGGCCGGAATACGAACGGCCGCGCCCGATCCTGGCGGGGGAACAGGATCCGAGTGTTTCTGGCAACTGATGACATAGGCGCGAAGCGCCTCCCGCCCCTGCCTGATCGCCTCCTCCGGCGTTTCGCCGTCGGAAACGCATCCGGGCAGGTCCGGATACTCGATCAAATAGCCGCCGCCATCTTCTTCGGATAACGGGCGGATGAGGAATGGATAGGCGTCGATCTCATGTTCAGTCATGGCGTACCCTCCAATCTGGCCAGGTAATCAAGGAAGAGCCGCACATAAACGGGCTTAACCGGACGATCCGCTGGAACGGTCAGCCTCCCCGCGACGCGGTGCCGGAAGACGACGTGGCTTGTTCCGTCCTGGTCCACCTCGATTCCGTTTTGGACTGCGACCGACTTGAGTTCCTGGATTCGCCAGCCGCGCGGGTTGTTCCGCATGCGCTCAATCGTCTTCCGCGCGCGAGCCACGATTTCAGTATACGGGATATCCGTATAGCAGGCAAGGGCTGGCTACTCCAGCGGCGTCAGCGGGCGGCTTTCGCTGCCGGAGCGGATGGGCGGGGTGGCGGTTTCGGTGGGGGGCAGTGAGACCAGGCGCGGACGGAGCGTCACAAGAAACTGCGAATCCTCTTTTTCGATCGTGTTCGCCCGCAGCGGAAACGGCAGCGGCAGGCCCGAGGTGGAGCGGCTGTCCCGCCGCGCCGAGAGTCCGGCGATCACGGCGAGTTCATCGAATCGCATCCGGACAGTAGAGGCCAGCGACCGGTTGGCGATGACGGGAATGCCGTTGGCGGCCTCTCCGCTGAGCGCCTTCAATTCCACTTCGATTTGCAGCGAGACCTCGTCCGGGTTGTGGATGCGGGGCGTGACTTTCACAACGAGCCCGAGTTCCTCGAACTGGATGGCGGGGAAGGGCAACGTGGACTGCTCGCCGGGCGCGCCGATGAATGCGCTGGTGATCACCGGATACCGTTCGCCCAGATGGATGCTGAGCGGCTGGCTGTCGAGGCCGCGCATGTGGGCGCGCTGGAGCGACCGCGCGGAGGAGCGTGTCATGTCGGCGAACATCTGCGCGCCCGTCAGACCAATTCCGAACAGCGTGCGTCCCGCGCCGAATGCGATGAAATTGGCGAATCCCGAGGGGATTTGCGGCGTGGAGTTCCACACGCGTCCAAAGTGAACGATGGGGAAACTGGTGGGCAGGCGCAGGCCATAGCCAATGGCGGAGCGCTCGTCGTAGGAGAGGATTTCGATCTCCACATCGACCTGCGCGCGGTGGCTCATGAGCTGGTGGAAGAGATCGAGGGCGGGCTTGAGCCGGGAGACGCGGTCGCGGAACAGCACGAGTCTTCGCGCATTGTCGATGCCCACCTTGGTCATGTCGAAGGTGGTTTGGACGGCGCGCACGCCCTCCTGGACTTCGATGGGGGTGAGCGGCTCCGGGAAGGGGATGAGAACGGACATGTAGGGCTCGATCTGTGTCCGTTTCTGGGCGTTGTCGCGCGCGACAAGGGCAATGGATTCGTGGATGGCGACGGTGAAGGAATTGGTGACGGCTTCGAGCGCGAGGACGGCTTCGGCGAAGCCCGCCTGGGAGAGACGGAAGCGCTGCGGGGGCGGGTCCTGGTAGTCGGAATCGAAGACGACCTGAACGCCGTAGGCGCCGAGGACCTCCTCGAACAGTTCACGGCCGCCGCCGGTCAGGTCGAAGTCGTGCAAATTGGCCGTGCCTCGCAGCGAAGGGGGGGGCTGGAGCCTCCGGACCTCGGAAAAGTCCTCTGCCTCGATGGGCGGGAGCGGTTCCTGCTGCGCGGCGGGGGGCGGAGCGGTCCGGGCGGGGAGTTGGATCTCCAGGTTTTCGAGGCCGCGGCGCTGGACGGCGAGCAGGTGGGCGCGATAGCGCAAGTTCCCAGGTTCGCGGGCAAGTGCTTCTGCATAAAGCAGATAGGCGTCGGGGAAGCGCCCCTTGGCTTCAGCTTGGCGACCCTGCTTGAAGGCGTTGCCACCCGCGCCGGCGCCGAGGCAGAGCGCGGCGGCGAGCAACAAGACAGATCCTGGGCGCAGAATTGTCAAACCATCAGGGATAGACGATGAAACTGGCTCCGGCGTGCAGACGGCCATAAACTCAAGGGCCTCGCACGCCGATAGTTAGGTTGACATGACGACAATCAGCGGCCTCCGGGCCAGTTTTGCTCCGCCTATCCCGGAAACGACTGAGGAACTGCGCATTGCGCAGTCCCTGGTGCTGGACCTCGTGCTGCGGCGCACGCTGATGGACGGCTTCAGCACGCTGGGCAGCCTGAGCCAGGCGCTGCGGCTGTCGATTCCGATCATCGATCAAGCCTTCCGCACCATGAGGGCGCAGCAACTGATTGAAGTGAAAGGGATGATCGGCAACGACTACCAGTTCGTGCTCACCAGTTCGGGCAAGCAACTGGCCTCGGACCGTTTTCAGATCTCGCAATACGCAGGCGCCTGTCCGGTGACATTGAAGGACTATCACGCGGCGACCAAGCGGCAGTCGGCGCGCATCGCCGTGGACCGGCGGGCATTGCGGGCGGCGTTTTCCGATCTGGTCGTGCCGGACCGGATGCTGGACCAGCTTGGACCGGCTCTGATCTCCCAGAATTCGATCTTCCTCTACGGTCCCTCCGGCAACGGCAAGACATCGATCGCCGAGCGCATGTTGCGGGTGTACCAGGACGCCGTGCTGATCCCCTACGCGGTGGAAGTGGACAACCAGATCATCAGCCTCTACGACCCGGTGGTGCATCACCGGATCGAGGTGGAGGATCCGGATGTCGACCCGCGCTGGGTGCTTTGCAAGAGACCCTGCATCGTGGTGGGCGGCGAGCTGATTCCTTCGATGCTCGAACTGCGGCTGGACGAAAGCTCGGGCATCTACGCCGCGCCGCTGCAGATGAAAGCCAACAACGGCATCTTCATCATCGACGACTTCGGCCGCCAGTTGATGAGCCCGCGCGACCTGCTGAACCGCTGGATCGTTCCGCTGGACCGCCGTGTGGACTACCTGACCCTGCGCTATGGCGTCAAGTTCCAGATCCCGTTCGAGCTGATGGTGGTGTTCTCGACGAACCTCGAGCCTTCCGACCTCGCCGACGAGGCCTTCCTTCGCCGTATTCAGAACAAGATTGAAGTGGAGCCGGTGTCCGCGGAGGTGTTCGACCAGATTTTCCAGCGGGTTGTCACGTCGAAGAACGTGCCGTCGGAATACGACAGCGCGGAATACCTGCGCCGGCTGTGCCTGTCGGATGGCCGCTCCGAGCTGCGCGCATGCTACCCGATGGACATCCTGAACATCATCTACTCGATCAGCCAGTACGAGACGCGAACGCCGCAGATCACCAAGCTGGACCTGGAGCGTGCGGTGTCGCTTTACTTCGCGCGGACGTGAGCGGAATCAACCCTGGCTCGGGGGCACATAATCGGGGGGCAACTCGGCTCCCTCGCCGAAGAAATACTCCTCCATCTTCTGCAGCAGGAGCTTCTGATGATCCGGTGAGCCCAGATTCAGCCGATACTCGTTCATGATCATCTTCATATGCTCCACCCACGACCGCCAAGCCTCTTTCGAGACATTGTCGTAGATGCGCAGCCCCAGCGGATGGTTGTCGAAAGGCACTTCGTCCAGCCCTTCCAGTTCCTTGCCGAGTTTCACGCACTGCACCATGCGCTTGGGTTTTTGTTCCTGAGGGTTCATCACGATCTCCGGTCTTGAGAAGCCCCAGGGTGTAGGGGCCTAAAAGATCAGGATAACGCACGCGGAAGGCGGCCGAACTAGCGGGCGGCGATGGGATCGCGATGTTTCTTGGCGAGATAGTCGGAGAGTTTCAGGAGCGAGCGTCCGCCGCGCTCGACATACCGGTTGGCGGCTTTCTGGTAGCGGCGCAAGGTTTCGCGGCGGCTGGATTCGCGCACGTGGCAGGCTTCGATATCGAGCAGGATCTCGATCTCCCATGGTTGGAACGTGTTGCGTTGCATGCGGCCGCGGAGCAGTTCGGCGATCAGCCGGTTAAACTGCGTCAGCAGCGGATCGAGCTCATCCACTGGTTTGTTCGCGAAAACGCTCATGCTCGTCTCTAAGTTACCCTATCGGCGTCTGGGGCGAAAAACTTAATACCGAGGCCGCAGCAGCGAATCGATCTGGCGGACGCGCGCGGCGTCGCCCTGCTGCTGGTAGGCGTTGCGCAGATTGCGCAGCATTCGAAGAACGATGGATTGGCGCGAGGCGGGCTGAAAAGAGGATGGAGTCAGGATGTGGGGCCGGCCGGTCAGCGCCTCCACCAGGGCCAAGGCGTCTCCCGGCGCCAGCAGCGCCCCCTCGTGAAAGACATCCACCACCACGTTCACCAATCCATCGTTGTACTGGCAGACGAAATGGCCGGGGAGGCCGATGCCGTGGATGGGCCGCAACAGACGCCGGGCGATCTCAATGTATACGACGGAAAGCGTGAGGGGAAGACCGCGGCGGCGGGCGATGACCTGGTCGAGGCAGGAGTTCTCCGCCGCGAAGTAAGTCTCGCGATCGCCCCGCAGGCCGATTTCGCCAAATAGGAAGCGGTGGGCGGTGTCCAAATACTGAAGCCCGCCGGCGGCGGGCGGCAGGGATTGCTGGATGGCCCCGGCCCAGCGGTCGAGCGTGGCCAAGGCCGCACCGGTGTCGGCGCCAGGATTATGCAGGCGCGCGATCTCGAGCGCGGCCTCATCCAGCTCCAGTGGCGCAGGACGGCCTGCGAGAAGTTCCTGGAATTCCGTGGCGAGCGTATTCACGAACGGGTCCTATCTTCCAGGAGACGATGAATGCTCTCACGGAGATTACGCAAATGGTCCTGGGGCGCGGGATTATTCCTGTCGGCCTCCATGCGGGCAAGGCCGGCCATCGCCGCGTCACGCTCACCAGCCCGGGCGTGCAGCAGGAGCACCTCGCTCCGATACAGGTAGTTCCGCGGGAATGCCTCGCTCAACTCACGCATGAGGGGGAGCGCCTTCTTCGGCTTCTGTTCGCGGTTGTAAGTGAGCGCCAGCAGTAACCGTGCCTCGACGCCGGTCTTTTTGCCACGCTTCGAGGCCTCCTCAATCATGGCGATACCGCGTTCGCGGTTGCCGGAAAACCCGGTCATCGCGGCGAGCATGCGAACGAAAAACGAGAGATTGCCGGCAATGTATTCGTGCATGCCGGGGATGAGCAGGGCGTCGGGGTTCGAGGGGTCGGCTTTGCGCAGCCGGTTGTGGAAGCCGCGGCTGCGGTTGGCGTCGCGGAGGGCATCGAGGTAGGCCTTCCGCACCAGCAGATGGTATTTGCCGCGATGGGCATAGGCGACACCGGCGGCGTAGAGGGCGATGGGATCCTCCCGGCGTATTTCCAGCCTCTGCTCGCAGATGGCAATGGACTTCTCGACGGCTTCGAGGAATCGTTTCTCCTCGGTTTCGGGCATGTTCAACTTCTGGCGGCGCAGGAACGAGTTGGAACTGCCCACCAGTTCGGAGGACATCGCTCCTTCCAGAAACAGCCGCCGGTGGAGAAGGGCGTGCGCAAGGTGGTTCCAGGCCTCGGGATTCTGGGGATCCTGCCCGGTCTCACGTTCGAACAGGGCAAGCGCGCGGTCGTAGTCGAGGTTGTAGAACGCGGCGTAGCCATCCGATTGCGCGGGAATAGCGGCGAAGGCGGGCGCAAGGATGGCGAAGAAGCTCAGCACTGGAATGCGAGCGCTCACACTTGGACTGACGCGATGAGTCCTGGCGGGGTTGCCGGAGATTACGGGGCGGCCGGCGCCTGCCAGCGGGGATTGCACACGGGCCAGGGCGCGAAGCCGAGGGTCAAGTCGCTGCGCTGCACGTAGATATGCACAACGTCGTCCTCGGTCTTTCCGTACTCGATGTACTGGATGATGCCGCCCTCACAGGAGCGTTTTTCAGCGAGTTTGAGGGGTTGATTGCGCGTATAAACGCCCTTGGGCCCCCAATCCTCCATGAATTTGTCGAGGCTGTAGTCGCGGCAGGGATCGCCCGGATCGCAGCCCCAGAGGCGGTAGGCTGCACCGTAGTCCTTCTTCTCAAGCAGTTGGACGAAGCGGCTGATCTGCTGTTTCTCGGTGAAATCCCGCGAGAACCACCATCCGGCGGCGGCGAGCACGCTCAGCGCCACCGCGGCCAGGATGATGCGTTTGAAGACGCGCTCGCGCCGCGCGTCGGTTTCGCCGTAGCCCTGGAGGAAGTCCGACACGGCGATGGTCTCCTTACGGCTTCACCGGGAACTTTTTGTCGTACTCGGCGGAAACTTCGGCGGAGATATTAAGTGCGGGTTTCGCATACAGCGAGGATGAGACGTCGATCACCAGATCGAGTTCCTTCGCTTCGGCGATGGCCTGCACGACTTCCTGGAGCCGCTGGCCGACGCGATTGAGAACAGCCTGGCGGTCGCGGTTGACCTCTTCCTGCAGGGCCTGGGCCTGCCGCTGATACTGGCGCTGCTTGGTCTGCAACTGGCTCATCATTTCGGCCATGGCGGCCTCGGTGAACTTGCCCTGGCCGGTTTCGGCCTCCCGCTGCAGCTTGGCGATTTCCTTTTCAAGCGTCGCGACTTGTTCCTGGCGGGGTCCGAAGCGCGCCTTGAGGTCGGCTTCGGCCTGCTTGATTTCGGCGGTCTCCTGCAGCGCCTGCTGCAGGTCCACTACCGCCACTTTCAGTTGAGCGCTGGCGGGCACGGCCGCGGTGAACAGTACGATGGCGGAGGCCGCCAGCAAAGTGCAAAACTTCGAGATCATGAGACTTCCTTTGACTCCTATTAGGGGCTTCCGATCGCGGAACAGCTAGTCCAGTACGGCGAGGATTTCGTCCTCGCGCAGGATAAAGAGTTCTTCCCCTTCGATGGCGACTTCCGAGCCGGCGTACTTGCCGAACAAGACCCGGTCGCCCGCCTTGACATCGAGCGCGACCCGTTTGCCGTCTTTCAGAATCCGGCCGTCCCCTGCGGCGGCGACGGTGCCCTGCTGCGGCTTTTCCCGGGCGGTGTCCGGGATGTAGAGGCCGCTCGAAGTGGTTTCGCCTCGCTCCTCACGCTTCACCAGCACACGGTCGTGTAACGGGCGCAACTTCATCGAAACTCCTTTGCCAATTCTTTAGACGCCGGGAAAGCGAATTCGGCTTCCGCGCCCGGACGCTCACGCGCGGGCACAAGACCACCACTTCGCATTGTAGGGAGCGCGCGCGGGGAGTGTCAAACCACGGGAATTCAGCGCAGTTCTCCGCCGACGGCCAGGGCCCAGGCGGCCGCGGCGCTTTGGCGAATCCGGGCGCGGTCCGCGGGCAGAAGGAACCGGCGCCGCTCGAGTTCCCGGGCCGCGGCCTCGACTTTCTCGACGTAAGCTTCGCGATCCGGATAGCGGGCCAGGATCTCCGCGGCGGTGAATCGAAGGAAAGAGCCCGACAGGCCGGCGAGTTCGTCCGCGGCTCCGGTTTCCGGAGCGCGCAGGTTCCAGCCGGTGTAAATCCCTAATGGCTCAGCGACTTCCGGCAGGCGGAGACCGCCGGCGTCGATGCCGTTGGCGCCTGCCTGAGGCACGAGCAGACGGTACGGCTTGCCGAGGGCGGGCGGTTCCCGGGTGATGATGCCGCGGTCCGGAAAGCCCGGGCCGAAGTCCATCGGATGAGTCGCTTTCGGCCGGAACGGAACAGCCACGCCGTCTCGAGCGGAAAACCGTAGGCCGCCGCGCTCGGTGAGTTCGCCGCGGTCCAGCCGGGGATAGACCGAATCGGGCGGCGGCACGCCATCTCGAACCCAGGCGTGCGTAGCGGCGAGAACGGCGCGCTGGAAGGGGCGGTGATCGAGAGGATTCAGTAAGTAGCGCGTGCCGGACCGGCGCGGCGGCCAGGAACCGGGGCCGTGCTGCGCGCCGCTCAGCACGTAGAGACGGACGTTTTCCGGCAGCGGCGTGTCGGCCCGGCCGTCCGGCGTGGTATGGATGAGCGCGGCGGCGCGGCTCCAGTATTCGGCCGAGCCATTCGTGTAAATCAACTTGGGCCGCAGGGCGGGCGGGGTGCGCTCGATCAAGCCGTCGCGCCGCCCCGTGGCCGGGCAGGTTTGCGGGAGGTCCGTAAAGGGAAACAGGTCCGTGGGATAGAGGGTATTGAAGTAGGCGTACCCGTCGCGCGAGGCCTGGGCAAAGCGGTGGTTGAAGCTGCCGCGCCCCGCCCCGGCGACATCGGCCCAGAGCGCATCGTAGGCGGGACGGCCGGTTTCGCTCGCGTTGAAACCGTAATACAGAAAAGTCCGCAGAAAACGGCCCGACTGGGAAATGCCGAAGGCGATGGCGCGGCGGATCAGTCGCGGCTCGCCAATCAGCGGAGAGTCCGCCGGGCCATCGTACTTGAGCCACGCGGCGAGGTCGCGGTAAGCGGCCAGACTGACGCCCGCCACGCGCGGATCCCGCGCCTGGTACACCGCTTCATAGAGCACGCCCGCCTCGAAGCCCGCGTTCATCTCGATCGCTGTGCGGGCGGCATTGAAGCGCCACGCCGAGGGGGGAATCGTGCGGCGCGGGCCATCGACGGCCGTGCGGGCAGTCAGCGTGGCGGGAGTGTCCGGCAGCGCGGGATGGGCGATGTGGTCCCGGTCGCCGAGCGGCATCACCGTGGCCGAGGACGTTGCGACAAACTCGCTGCGAATCAGACCCGTGATGGGCACGCCGCCATTGGTGGCGATGGGAGCGTGCAAGCGCAGCAGGCCATCGCGCTGCGGCACGTCCCACTGCCAGCCCAGCCATGCAAGCGTGAAGCCTTCCCGCATGAGCCAGGGATCTGCGCCGAATTCCTCCCCGGTGCGCGGATCCAGGGAGGCGCGGGCATACTGGAAGCGGCTCAGCAGCCCCTTGCCGCCCCGGTTCGGCACTTCGATGAACAGCGTGCCATTGGCGCGGGCGGGGTCCGTCGGCTTAAGGAGATAGAGATCCGCGTGGAATTCCACGAGCCCATCCGCATTGACCGGCGCGAGCGCGAGGTCGCGAATCTCCCGGTTCGCCGGTGCCTTGGGATCGAGGGCGAAATGCGCGCGGGCGACGATGCGCTCGTAACTCCCCGCGGCGCCGAACGGGCGGCCTTCCAGAATGACCGACCGCTCCAGGACCTCCACGCGGGTGAGCGCGGCCGGCAGGATGGCCGCGACAAACAAAAGGCAGAGGACGGAACGGCGGATCATGCTGCGATTATCACGCAACCTGATGTTTGTCGAAGCAGACCGCGTGGACTGGCGGGAGGTTGGTGGAGATGGTGCTCCAGTTGTCCCCGCTGTCTTCGCTGATCCACACCGAGCCGGTCGTGGAGCCGAACACAAGCCGCTCTCCGCTTTCGTCCACATCGAGGGCGTGGCGGTACACCAGATCGTAGGCGTGCTCCTGAGGCAGCCCGTTGGAGAGAACTTCAAAGCTCTTTCCGCCGTCGCGCGTGCGGGTGACCACGACGCGGCCATCGGCGGGAATGCGCTTTTCGTCCTTAATGGCGGGCACGAACCAGGCTGTATCCGGGTCGTGGGGGTGGACGGCCACGGCGAAGCCGAAGACGGACGGCTGCACGCCGGTGATCTCGCTCCAGGAGGCGGCCGCGTCGGTGGAGCGGAAGATGCCGTTATGGTGCTGGACCCAAAGGACATCCGGGTTGGCGCGGCATTGGGCGATGAGGTGCGGGTCCTGGGAGTTGGGTTCGTATTCCTGCCCGGGAGGCAAGTACTCGGCGCGCATGCCGCGTCCGCCACGCCGCCAGTTGGCGCCGCCATCGTCCGTTACCCACGCGCCGCCGCAGGAGACGCCGATGACGATGCGGCGGGAGTCGCGCGGGTCCACGCAGATCGAATGAATTCCGGGTTCATCGGCGCCGCCGCCGGACCATTGCTCGCGGAGCGGATCATCCCACAGCGGGCGGTTCAGTTCCCAGGAATCGCCGCCATCGGTGGACTTGAACAGGCCGCCGGGCAGGGTGCCGCACCAGATCACGCCCGGTTCGTCCGCGCCGCCGGGCGCGAACGACCAGACGAGCTTGAGCGACCAGTCGGCGGGGCGGCCTTCCACGGGCGTGTGCTTCGGGACGTAATCCGCGGGCTTTTCCGGATACGCGGGCGTGGCGATTTCCTGCCAGTTTGCGCCGCCATCGCGGCTGCGGTGGAGTTTGACGCCGAAGTGGCCGTGGTTCAACGCGGCGATGAGGGCGCCGTCGCGCGGGTCGTGCATCGCGAGGGTGCAGTTGTCCCCGAGGAAACTGGCGCGTTCGATGCGCCAGGCCGCGTCGCCGCGGGTCAAAGAAAAAAGGCCTTTGCGGGTGGCAATGTGGCAACGGTTGCTCATGGATTTTCACCCTCCTGACAGGGATTGGATGATGTCGATCTCGGCATCGGGCGGAACGGGATCGCTGAGTCCCGTGGCATCGCGCAGTTGGCGGCCATCGATGAAGATTGCCATGTGCTGCCGCAAGCGCCCCTGGTCATCGAGGACGTAGCCGCGGACCGCCGGGTAGCGATGGAAGTAAGCCTGCATCGCTTCCCGGACCGTCGCTCCCATGACCCGCAGGGTGGGGCAGGCGACATGACGCTGCAGATTCCGGGTGAAGCGCACCGTAATCATGGCGAATAGGCACAGTATAGCCCGAGCGCTCCGTGACAGAGGTAAAGGATTTCAGGCCAGTGCAAGATTCGCGCTGGCCCGGAGGGTGAGATCGTCGAACTCGCCGCGTTCGAACCTGGGCAGCGCGGCGGCGGCGATCATGGCGGCGTTGTCGGTGGAGAGGCCAGGGGTAGGGAAGTAGACGGGGCAATGCAGGCGGCCGCTGCGTGCCTCGCGCCGCAGGCCGGCGTTGCAGGCCACGCCGCCCGAGATGATTACGCTGCGCGAGTCGCACGCCTCGGCGGCGCGTGCGGCGCGGGTGAGGAGTTCCTCGACCACCACGTTCTGAAACGCGGCGATCGCATCCAGCGTGCGCTGCGGCGTGACCGAAAGCCACTGTTCCACGGAGGGCCGGGGATGAAGCTTTTGCAGCGCGCGCCGGGCGAGAATCTCGCCGGTCATGTCCTCAATACGGGACCAGCGCAGCATCGCTGTTTTCAGCCCGCTGAAGCTGAAGTCGAGGGTGTTGCCTTTCATCTTGGAGAGCGTGAGCCGGAGTCCGTCGGGGTCGCCGTGGGGAGCGAGCAGGTCGAGGATGGGCCCGCCGGGATAACCGAACCCGAGCAGCTTCGCCACCTTGTCGTAAGCCTCGCCTGCCGCATCGTCGCGGGTTTTGCCGAGCAGGCGGTAGTGCATGCCGGGCAGGACCTCGAACAGGTGGGTGTGACCGCCGCTGGCCACGAGCGCGAGCGCGGGCAGCTCCACTTCGGCGCCATCGGCGCGCGCCTCCAGCAGCACGGCGTGAATGTGGCCCTCGATGTGATTGACGCCGATGAGCGGCAGTCCGCGCACGGCGCAGATCGCCTTGGCATAGGTCATGCCCACGAGTAAGGAGCCGACCAGGCCGGGTCCGGAGGTGACGGCGACGGCCGCGAGATCCGCCCAGCCGGCGCGCGCTTTGGTCATCGCTTCACGAACCACGGGCACGATGGCGCGCAGATGCTCCCGCGAGGCCAGTTCGGGCACCACGCCGCCGTACTTGCCGTGGGTGGCGATCTGCGAAGCAACCACGCTCGAGCGGATGTCCGCCGGAGCGGCCACCACAGCCGCGGCGGTCTCATCACAGGAGCTTTCGATAGCTAAGATTTGAACCATGTCTCTGCGGCCGGACAACCGGTAACGATATCCTGGGATTGTAAGCGTACCGATGCGATTATCCGAATTCGATTATCACCTGCCCGATGAACTGATTGCTCAACAACCACTGGAGGACCGCGCCGCGTCGCGCATGCTGGTGCTGCATCGCGATTCCGGGCGGATAGAGGACCGCCGGTTTGCCGACCTGCCCGAGTATATCGGTCCCGGCGACTGCCTGGCGCTCAACAACACGCGCGTCTTTCCGGCGCGGCTGTTCGGCCGCAAACCCGGCTACGACCGTCAGGTGGAGATCTTCCTGCTCAAGCCCGCCGCTCCGGACCGGATGCGGTGGAGCGCGCTGGCCCGGCCCGGACGGCACCTGCACGCGGGGGCGCGGGTGGAATTCAGCGAACGGCTCTCCTGCGACATTCTGGAGAGCGGCGTGCGCGGTGAACGGGTGATCCAGTTCCACTGCGACGGCGACCTGGACGCGGAACTCGAAGCCGCGGGCCACGTGCCGCTGCCGCCGTACATTCACCGCCCCGATGAGGCGGGCGACCGCGATCGCTACCAGACCGTATATGCCGAAAAACGCGGCTCGGTGGCCGCGCCCACGGCGGGGCTTCATTTCACGCCCGAGGTGCTGGCCGCTTGCGCCGCGCGCGGCGCGGAGATCTCCAAGGTGACGCTGCATGTCGGGCTTGCCACGTTTCAGCCGCTTGCCAGCGAGGAGGTGATGGCCAATCAGCTCCACGAGGAAACGTACGAGATCTGCGGCGTGAACGCGGAGCGGCTCCGCCAGGCGCGGCGCATTGTCGCGGTGGGCACCACGACGGTCCGCACGCTGGAATCGGCGGCATTGAATGGCGGGCTCGAACGCCAGACGGGCGAGACGCGGCTGTTTATCTACCCGGGTTTCGAGTTCAAGGCCACCGGAGCGATGCTGACCAACTTTCACCTGCCGAAATCGAGTCTGCTGCTGCTGGTGTGCGCCTTCGGCGGCGTGGAGCACGTGCTGAACGCCTACCACTACGCAGTGGATCAGCGCTACCGCTTCTTCAGCTACGGCGACTGCATGCTGGTAGTTTGAGGTGGGTGCGCGGCTCCCTCGGTGAACACGGCATTCGTGTACGATGAGTATCCTCATGCGGATCCGCCACCTCGCCTTTGCTCTGATCTCTTGCTCTCTTTGCCATGCCGCTCCGCGGGACGGAGTGTGCAATGTCATGGAGTTCGGAGCGGCGGCCGACGGCGCGACCAACGACGCGCCCGCCATTCAGAGAGCGATTGAAGCCTGCGCGAAGGCGGGCGGGGGAGTGGTGTTGTTGCCTGTGGGTAATTTCGTCTCCGGCAGCATCGAGTTGCGCAGCAACATCACGCTGCGTATTCTGCCGGGAGCGACGCTGACGGGCAGCCGGCGGCTGGAGGATTATTCCCCGCCGCACCTGATCAATATCAAGGGCGTGGAGAACGCGGCCGTCGACGGCGGCGGGCGGATTCACGCCAGCGGCGACGCCTGGCGGCGCGACCGGTCCGACCATCCCTATTTGCTTGGCCTGCGGCCGCGTCCGTCGCCGACGGTCGAGATCGCCGACAGCAAGGGAGTGCGGGTGGAGAATGTGGGCATCCGCGAAACGCCCGGTTGGGGCATCCACCTGCTGCGGTCGGATGAGGTGGTGATCCGTGGGGTGTCGCTGATCAGCCACCTGCGGGGGCCGAACACAGACGGCATCGACATCGACTCGAGCCGGAACGTCCGCGTGGCGGATTGCTATATCGAGGGCGGCGACGACGCGATCGTCCTCAAAACCCCGCGCCGCGCGGGCGCCGAGCCGCGGCCCGTGGAGAACGTCACGATCACCAACTGCGTGATGACCAGCACGTCCAATTGTTTCAAAATCGGCACGGAGAGCGCGTCGGACTTTAAGAACATCGCCATCACGAACTGCGTGATGTACAAACTGCCGCACGCCTTCCGCGCGCCGATTTCGGGCATCGCGATCGAGTCAGTGGATGGCGGGACGATTGACGGGCTGGTGGCGTCGAGCATCACCATGCGCGACGTGGGGACGCCCATCTTTATCCGGCTCGGCAACCGGGGCCGGGGCATGGAAACGCCGCGGCCGGGCGAACTGCGGAATGTGTCGATCTCGAACGTCGTTGCGACCGGTTCTTTGATCACAAGTTCGGTGACCGGGCTGCCGGGGCACCGCGTGCGGCGTGTAAGCCTCGACAACATCAACATCTCGATGAAGGGAGGGGAGCGTGAGCAGCCAGGGTTGGACGTGCCGGAACTGGCGGACCACTATCCCGAAGCGTGGATGTTCGGCACGCTGCCCGCGCATGGCCTGTATGCGCGGCACGCCGAGGGTTTGACGCTGAGAAACGTGCAATTGCATTGGGAGGCCGAGGATGTGCGTCCGGCGATGGTGCTGGACGACGTCTGGGGCCTGACCGTCGATGGATTCCAGACCGAAACCGCCGCGGGCGACGCGGCGCTCATCCGGATGCATAACGCCGGGGAGGCCTTGATTCACGGCGCGCGAGTGCCCGCCGGGACGAAGGCGCTGGTCGAAGTCACCGGAAGCGAAAGCCGCGATATCCGGATTCACGGCGGGCTGCTGCGGGGCGCCCGCCCGGTGATCCATGGCCCGGAGGCGCCCGCCCCGGCCGTGGGTCCCTGATCGATAGAAGTTATCCGCCGCCGCCGTTGTGCAGATAGGTCTCCCAGCCCAGGTATGTTTCAAAAGCTTCGGCCAGCACCCCAGCACAGCTCGAGGCGTTCATCGCCACGTGATGCTCGAACCCGTTCAGGCAGACGTAACGCAGCAGACGTTGCAGACCTTCGACCTGCACCACGGCGCGGCAACCGAATGTATCGAGCGGATCGTCAGTGAAGCGGCCCTCGCCGGCATACGCGCGGATCTCGCCGAGCCGGTCGTCGGTGGTGATCCGGGCGAAGGAAACCGGGCCGGGCGGTGTGCGGCCGCGCATCGCGCCGTAAGTGTTCTCTTCTCCCAACGTGGTGCCGAGAATGGGTGCGGTGGCGATTTGAATCTCAGGGACAAAGGTTTTAGCCCAATTGCCGCAATGGAAGAGCACGCAGCGGTCCGGGTCGTTCCCGTAGTTGTTGTTCCAGTCCACCAGGGCGCTGGGTGTGCCGGAGGCAAGCTGAAGGGCGTACATGGCCACCGTACCCGCCACGTCCACCTCGCAAGCGCTGGGCATGAGCTTTTCGCTCATCATGCTCATCAAGGTGCAGCAGTTCACGCCGTAGTTCTTCTGGAGCGAACTCCAGCATTGCAGCGCCGTGGCCTGAATGTCATACTTCTCCATCCAATCGGCGAGCACCAGGCCGAGCTTCGCCATGCGGACCAGCGCTTCCCTTGGCACGCCGGTGGAGTCGGCGTAAGCGCGGATCTCGTCAAGTTTCCGCGTCACACGGGCATCGCCATCCGCGATCCTGTTTGCGTCTCCAAGCGCCTCGGATAGATCCATCGTGCTGACGCTGATGCCCGCGGCTTCAAGCAGTTTTTCGCTGTAACGGGTCGTGTTGAACGCATTCGGACGCGCGCCCACCGCCCCGATGCGCGCCTTGCGCAACCCGTTCACCACGCGGCAGACGCCGAGAAAACCGGCCAGATCCTTCCGGAACGTGTCTGTCAAAACCGCGCAGGTATGCAGTGAGGTGAGCGAGTAAGGGAACCCATACTGGCGAAGGTTGTTGCAGACCGAGACTTTGCCGCAGAAAGCGTCGCGGCGGCGTTCCACGTTGAGTTGCGTCAGATCGTCCGGGTACGCCTGGACGAGCACAGGCACATCGAGCGCGGAGAGCTTCAATGTGTCCGCCACGGCCTTCTCGTCGCCGAAGTTCGGCAGAGAGACCAGCACGCCGTCAATCCGGCCGCGCTGAGCGCGGAACAGATCCGCGCAGCGCTTCGCGTCGGCCCAGGTCTCCACCGAGCCGAGCTTCGAGTCGTTCTCGCCGAGCAGAACCGGTGTGATATCCATCTCGCCGAACAGAGTGAGCAGATCCTTCCGGGCCTCGATGACCAGACGGTCCGGAAAAAAATCGCGGTTACCGATGATGACGCCAAGGGTCATTGCCATGGTGCATTCTCCTTCTCGCGCAAGTGCGCGGTGCTAATCACCCGAACCGGCTGCCCGCGCAGTGGGCTGTTCCTTGAGCAACCTTTGCGCCATGGCCCGATCCGTAATCAAGACATTGATCCAGCCGCCGGCAAGCGCGCCGCACACCGCGTCCGTCTTGCGCGCGCCTCCGGCCACGCCGATCACCCGGGAAACCCGCCGCAATTGCGGAAGGTCCATACTAATCACACAGTCGTTCAGCAAGGTGATGACGGGTTGACCCCTGCGGTCGAAAAACCGCAGGCAAATATCGCCTACAGCGCCTTTTGCGCTGAGCTTTTTGAGCTGTTTTGGCGGAAAGACGTTGCCGCTATCGGCCAGCATCTTTGAGGGTTCCACCGCCCCGATGCCCACTACCGCAACGTTCACTGTGGGGAACAAATGCACCGCCTCTTGCACATACTGGTCCTTCATCAATATGTGCCGGGCCTCCGGCGAGCCCACAATGCCCGGCGCGGGCAGCATCGTGACCTCGGCGCCGAGCAACTGCGCGAGCCGCCGCGTGACATTCGTGGCGTGCATGGCCGCACCCGGACTGCCCACCCCGCCCAGGATCTGAACTACCCGCGATCCTGGGCAGCGGTGCGTGGGATGCATGGCCTCGACCATCGCCAGCAGTGCGGCGCTCCAGCAGGAGATGCCGATCACGTCCGCCGGCTTCAGCGTGTTTTCCAACGTGAAGGCCGCGGCGGCGCCGAGGTCGCGAACGATTTGTTCCTCGCCCTCGCCGCTATCTACCACCACTGCGTCCTCCAGTCCGTAGGCGGCCTCGAGCGCATCCTCCAACTCCGGGTGAGTGCCCGCGGGCGAGGTCACCACTATGCGCACGATGCCTTCTTTCCTGGCGCGCTGCAGCAGACGCGACACTGTGGATTGATGGACGTTCAGCCGCCGCATGATCGCGGTTTGGGTCAATCCCTGCTGGTGGTACATTCTGGCCACCTTGGTCATCAGCCGGAGTTCGTCGATTCGCGCCATGATTTCAAACCGCAGGCGTGGAACGCGCCTTCGCCACCGCTTCCAGCCAACCCGCATAACGCCGCTCCCGCGCGGATGCCTGCATCCGCGGGATGAAGAGATCCTGCTGGCGGGGCAAGCTGGCGAGCTGGTCCGTCGATTTCCAAATACCCAGAGCCAATCCCGCAAGCCAAGCCGCGCCAACGGCGGACAAGTCGCCCGAGAGATTCCGGCGCACGGGGCGGTCGAGGATGTCAGCCTGGAACTGCATCAGGTCGTCGTTACGGCTTGCGCCGCCGTCGGCCAGCAATTCCGGAAGTTGTGAGGATGCGTCGGCCTGCATTGCCTCGAAGACATCTCGCACCTGATAGGCAATTGATTCGAGCGACGCCCGCGCCAGCTGGGCGGCGTTGGCCCCGCGCGTCAGCCCGCAGATCACACCGCGCGCGCCGGCGTCCCAATACGGCGCGCCGAGGCCAGCGAACGCGGGCACTAGGTAGACACCGGCAGTGTCAGTCATTCCTCGCGCCAACGCGGCTGCTTCGGTGGCTGGGTCGGACAAACCCAGGAGCTCTCCCACCCACTGCACGGCGCCACCCGCCACGGTGACGTTGCCTTCGAGCGCGTACCGCACCGTGTCCCGCCACCACGCGATGGTCGTGGAGAGGCCGCGAGAGGAGCCGACGGGTTCCTCAGTCAAGGTCATCAGCGAGGAGCCGGTGCCGTACGTCGCCTTCACCGATCCGGGTTCGAACGCGGCGTGGCCGAACAGTGCCGCATGAGAATCGCCGATCAGGCTGCCAATCGGAACACCCGACGGAAGCCCGTCAGCGGAGGTTTCACCATACACAGCGCTGGATCTGCCCACCTCAGGAAGGATGGCGCGAGGCACATTGAACACGCCGAGTAACTCGCTGTCCCAGGTCAGGCGGCGCAGGTCAAAGAGTTGCGTGCGGGCAGCATTGCTGGCGTCGCAGGCGTGTACGGCGCCGCCCGACAGGTTCCACAACACCCAACTATCCACGGTCCCCGCGCACAGTTCGCCGGCCTCCGCCCGGCTTTGCCCGTCAGGGATAGAATCCAGCAGCCAGCGCAGTTTGCTGGCGGAGAATAACGGATCGATTCCCAGGCCTGTTCGCTGCTGCAGCAGGGGTTCCAGTCCGCGCTTTTTCAACTCCGCACAGAAACCGGCCGAGCGGCGGCACTGCCACACGACGCACGGTCCAGCGGGCGCGCCGGTGCGCCGGTCCCATACCACGATCGACTCGCGTTGATTCGTAATGCCCGCGCCCGCCAGCACAGGGTGGCCCGCCTTTTCCAGGCACTCGCTTGCCGCCTCCCTCACGCTTCGCCACAGCGCCTCCGCGTCCTGCTCGACCCATGCGGGTTGCGGGAAGCGGATATCGAGTGGACGCGAGGCCCGCGCGACAATCGCGCCACCGGCATCCACCAGCAGCGCCTTCGTATTGGTGGTGCCCTGGTCGATCGCCAGAATGTGCCCTGCGCTCATGCGTTCCTCCTCCGGGCCACAAGCCCGGCCGCCGCTGCGCGGATCCCCTCGGCGGTGAGGCCGAAGTGCTCCAGGAGCCACGCGGGACTCCCCGTGGGTGCAAACACTCCGGGGATGCCGAGGATATGCACCGGCACGGGATGCGTGGCCGCTGTCGCTTCCGCGACCGCGCCGCCAAGACCCCCAATCGCAGAGTGTTCCTCTACCGTGACAATCGCTCCCGTCTCCTCCGCTGCGCGGACGATGGCGTCGCGGTCCAAGGGTTTGATGGTGGCCATGTTCAACACGCGCGCGGCAATGCCCTCAGCCGCCAACAGGTCCGACGCATCCAGGGCTCGAGAAACCATCGTGCCCACGGCGATGATTGTCACATCACTGCCTTCGCGGAGCAATGCAGCGCGGCCCGGCTCGAATTGATAGTCGAGAGAGTGGACATCGGGCACCGGCATCCGGCTGATGCGAAGAAACACCGGGCCCTCGATACGCGCCGCCGCCTCGACGGCTTGTGCGGTTTCCGGGCCGTCGGCGGGTGCGATCAACACTAGGTTTGGGATGACTCGCGTCCAGGCAAGGTCCTCGGCAGAGTGGTGAGTCGGGCCGAGTGGACCATAGGCCACGCCGCTGGACATGCCGCAGAGTTTGACGTTCGCCCGGCCGTAGCCCAAGTCGATCTTGATTTGCTCCAGCGCACGGCCAGTCAGAAAGCAGGCTGCTCCGCACACGAAAGGAAGCAGTCCGCTGTTCGCCAGACCTACGCCCGTTCCAATCAGGTTCTGCTCGGCGATACCGACGTTCACGAAGCGCTGTGGGAAGCGTTTTCGGAAGCTCGTCAAGTTCGATGATCCGACGGAGTCGTTGGTCACGGCTACGATGCGGGGGTTATCCTCGGCCAGGCGCTCGAGCGCCGCGCCGAAGGGCTGGCGGCAATCGGTCACCACGCTCACGGCGAAGCCTCCCCCAGTTCCCGCAGCGCCGCTTCGAGTTGCTCGCTGGAGGGCACTTTGTGGTGCCACTCCACCCGATCCTCCATGAAACCGACACCCTTGCCCTTCACCGTATGGGCGATGATGCAATTCGGTTTGCCTGCCTCAAGGGGCAGCGCCTGGAACTGCTGAAACAGCGCGCCGTGATCGTGACCGTCCACCTCCGCCACGCTCCAGCCGAAGGCCCGCCATTTATCCGCGAGTGGCTCCAGACGCATGGCTGCCTCGGTTGCGTCGCCCTGCTGGAAACGGTTCCGGTCGATGACCAAGGTCAGGTTGTCGAGGCCATAATGCGCAGCGGACATGGCGGCTTCCCAATTGCTCCCTTCTTGCAATTCGCCGTCGCCGGTGAGCACAAACGTCCGCCAACCAGCTCCTTGAATCCGTGCGCCCAGCGCCGCGCCTGCGGCAATCGGCAGCCCATGGCCCAAGGCGCCCGTGCAGGCCTCCACTCCCGGCACTTTGTTGCGGTCCGGGTGCCCGTTCAGCGGCGACAGCGGTGCCATATAGGACTCAAGCTGCTCCAGCGGGAAAAAGCCCGCCGCCGCGAGGACGGCGTACAGGGCCCCTGAGCAGTGCCCCTTGCTCATGATGAAACGGTCGCGATCCGGCGCAGCCGCACGCGCCGGGTCCACGCGCAATACGCCGAAATACAGCACGCTCAAGATGTCGGCCGAAGAAAAATCGCCGCCCGGATGCCCCATCCTGGCGCGATGGACCATGCGCAGGCTTCGCCGGCGGATCAGGTTCGCCTGACGCCGGATCTCCTCAATCTGATCGGAAGCCAGAGTCTGCATAACGATGCATTACTGCTGTATAATGCAAGCTAAACCCTATCAACCACCGGTCCGGATGTCAACCCGAACCGCATGCGCCCGCTCTCAGGGATAGACCGTGACGATCACCCGCCGGTAGCGCGTGAGCGGCGGCGTGCCGTCGTCGGTCACCGCGAGAATGAAGTGCACCGTTTCGGGTTTGGCCACCTTGGGCGCGGTGATAGTGGCGTTCATGGTCTTGGCGTTCTCGACGTTGAGTGGCGCGCCGGTCCGTCCGGTGGCCAGCGTGAGCGTGCCAGCCTCCCCGTAATGAATCCACTCGTAGCTCAGCCCATGACCGTCGGCGTCGCTCGATCCCTTCGCGCTCAGAGTTACCCGCTCGCCGGAGCGGGCTTTGATCTCGCTGGGATGTCCAAGTTGTGCGACAGGCGGATGGTTTGCTTCCGCGTAAGGCTTGATCGTCCAATCCATGCGGGCGGAGAAATCGTTCTGATAGGCCTGACGCCAGCGCCAGATCGTGGCCTTGTTGCTTTCGTGCCAGTTGCCGTCCACGCCCATCACTTCGTCCATGGCATCGGTCCAGAAAGGCCGGATTTCAATCTCTGGGCTGTGTTTCCTGGGCCGCGGCGTATAAAATTCATAGCGCCCACCCCAGCCGCCCCAGTCAGGGCGCTCGGGAACGCTCAGGCCGTTATTAATTAGATTCAGGAAACTCGGGGTGTCTCCCTCCATCAAGTACTCTGTCTGTGGGTACTCGGCGCCCAGCGGGCCTTTGCCGCGAATGTGCTGGTCGAGCCACGGGTTGTCCACGATGGAGAAATTGGACCCGGAGAATCGCCCGTGAAACCTGTCGCCGCTGATGCCGCACCACGCCGAGTGGTGGTATGCGCCCAGCGAGCCGTAGCCGGGGCTGGCGATGTAAAAGAGCTTGGGAAACGTCCGCCGGAGCCAGGGTCCGCTGTCGTCCTGGTCCGAGATTGTGTACACGCGGAGTTTCGCTACGAAGCGCTCCAGGTCGGCGGGCGAACGCGTCGCGCGCACCTTCCAAAGCGCCTGCGCGAGGCAGTTTGGCCCGCCCCACACGGTCACCCAGACAGGGCGTGGGTCGTCACGGTCGACCACCTCGATGATGCGTTCCGAACCCGGTGAATCCATGCCCTCGCCGACAGCGCTCATGCCGTAGGCCGCACGACCCTCGGTGACCTTCGCCAATAGCTCCGCAACCTCCGGGTAGCCCGGTTCGTGTTGCGCCAGGTTTGCGCGAACCTCGCCATAGGCCTCCACAATGCGGCGGATCCGCCCGGGCGCAGTGCGGTTCCGCAAGTGGACCGAGGTGGTCGCGATCAGCGCCTCAACCTCAAAGTGGTTTGAATAGAGCAGGAAGCGCACCATCGATTGGGCGTCGTCCGGCTCATTCTCAATGTCGGTCAACACGATCACGCGCGGCTTGGTCTGCGTAGTGGCGCCGAGACACAGAATCCCGGCCGCCGCCAAGGTCGAAAACAGGTTCTTCAGCATGGCTCTCCTTCTGATCGTCGAGCCGGTGACAATTCCCAGCTCAGGGAGCTTGACACCTCCCGCCCGGAAGGATATAACCAATCTGCAGACATACGCAAGTCTGCATATCTATGCAGACAAGGAGTGGACCGAATGGTGACCGTGGATCAATACGGCTTGGCCGTCCTGTTTTGCATACTCACGATGACCTGTTGGGGCTCTTGGGCCAACACCCAGAAGCTCGCAGCGCGCACCTGGCGCTTTGAGCTCTTTTACTGGGATTTCATCGCGGGCCTGCTGCTCGCCGCGACCTTGGCGGCCTTCACGATCGGCTCGTGGGGTGATACCGGGCGTCCGTTCCTGGCCGATCTCCAGCAGGCCGGCGCCAGCAGCATCTTCTACGCCATGCTCGGCGGGACAGTCTGGAACCTCGGAAATCTGCTGCTTGTCGCGGCTATCGCCGTCGCGGGCATGGCTGTGGGTTTTCCGATCGGCGGCGGCATCGCGTGGGTTCTCGGCATCGTCGTGAATTTCCTTCTGGTGCTTCTCTCTCGCGGCGAACCTCAGGGGAATCCCACGCTGCTGTTCACCGGTGTCGCCGTGATTGTCGCCGCCATCCTCCTCAGCATGAAAGCCTACGCCCGCCTCGCCAGCGCCCGCAAGAAGCCCAGCGCGGCAGGCATTCTGTTCAGTGTGGGCGCTGGTCTCCTGATCGCCTTTTTCTACGGTCTGGTCGTGAAATCGATGGATGGCAACTTCGTCGCCGGCGGCACCGGCAATCTGATGCCTCTGACGGGCGGCTTTTTCTTCTCGCTCGGCGCCTTCCTCACAACGTTCCTCTTCAACCCTGTCTTTATGAAACGCCCCGTGGACGGTCCTCCTGTCGCCCTCAGCGAATACTGGAAAGGCAGCCTCGGCACGCATCTTACTGGCGTACTCGGCGGCGTGATCTGGAGCGCGGGCCTCACGATGAGCTTCATGGCCGTCGGCGCCGCCGGACCCGCCGTCTCCTACGCCCTCAGCAATGCCGCCCCCGTGGTCGCTATCCTTTGGGGCGTACTTGTTTGGAAGGAATTCGCCCAGGCGCCTCCGGGCACCAACCGCCTGCTGGTCTGGATGTTCGCCTGTTACCTCGTAGGCCTCGCGCTCATCACCTATTCAAACCGCTGACCACGCCCTAATCCAGCCGCTTGCGGAACCGCAGTGCGCTGAACCACAAGATGAGCACACCGAACACGGCCATCATCAGAAGCTGCGGCCACAGCACTTCCACGCCCACCCCCTTCAGGAACACGCCGCGCACAATGTCCATGAAATAGCGCATGGGATTAAGCAGCGTCATCCACTGCACCACCTCCGGCATGTTCCGGATTGGAAACGTGAACCCCGACAGCATAAACGCGGGCTGGAAGAAGAAGAACGAGCTGATCATGGCCTGCTGCTGCGTGGATGAGATTGTCGACAGAAACAGCCCCGCCCCCAGCGTCGTCAGCAGGAACAGCACCGTCGCTAAAAGCAGCACCAGCATGCTGCCCCGAAACGGAACCCGGAACAGGAGCAGCGCCACCGTGGTCACCAGCGCCATGTCCAGAAGCCCCACCAGCCCGAAAGGAATCGTCTTGCCCAACATCAATTCGATCGGCCGGATGGGCGTCACCATGATCTGCTCCATCGTGCCGATCTCTTTCTCCCGGACGATCGAAAGCGCGGTCAGCATCAGCGTCACCAGCAGAATGATGTTGACAATCACCCCCGGCACGAAGAAATACCGGCTTTTTAACTCGGGATTGAACCAGATCCGCGTCTCCGCGCGCACGCCCGGCATCGCCATCCGCACCGGACCCGCGCGCGTCCGCCCCACCAGCTTCCGCCACTGCTGCTCGCGCAGCAGTTCGCGGTTGTAGTCCGCAATCACCAGGCTCGCGTAGTTCGCGATGATGCCCGCGCTGTTGGAGTTCGCGCCGTCGAGCAGCACCTGCACGTCCTGCTGCTCGCCGCGCGCCACGCCCGCGCCAAACCCCGGCAGCACGCGCACCACGGCCTGCGCCTCGCCGCGGTCCAGCAGCCGCGCCGCCTCAGCCTCGCTCTCCGCCGCCGCGACCAGGTCGAAATAAGTGGAAGCCGTAAAGCGCGCCAGCAACTCGCGGCTCTGCGTGGACCGGTCCGGATCCATCCACGCCAATCGCACGCGCTCCACGTCCAGGTTCACCGCATAGCCGAAGATAATCATCTGCAGGACCGGCGGACCGATCAGAATTGCGCGCATGCGCCGTTCCCGCAGCGTCTGCCGGAACTCCTTAATCACGATCTGCCAGATTCGTTCCCACATCTCCATGCCGCCTCAAGCCATCTTCTGCCGCATCTTCCTCACCGCCAGCATGAACACCAGCGCAGCGTAAACGAAAAGGAACAGCGCCTCGATCCACAACACTTCCAGACCCACGCCCTTCAGGAAAATCCCTTGCAGCGCCGTCACGAAATACCGCGCCGGCACGATCCGCGTCACCTGCTGCACCACGAACGGCATGTTCTCGATGGCATACAGAAAACCCGAAAGCAGGAACGCCGGCAGAAAGCTCGACACCATGCTCGCTTGAAAGGCCAGCAACTGCGACCGGGTCACGGTGGACAAAAAGATGCCCCAGCACAGCGCCCCAAACAGAAACAGCGCCGAGAACCCGGTTAGCAGCCACACGCTCCCGTTCAGCGGCACACCAAATACGCCCACGCCCAGCACCAGCACCACCGCCATGTCCACCATGCCGAGCACGAAATACGCCAGCAGCTTGCCCAGCAGCAGTTCCGCCGGCCGGACGGGGGTCGACAAGAGCTGTTCCATCGTGCCGGATTCCCACTCGCGCGCCACCGTCAACGACGTCAAAAGAGCCGAAATAATCATCAAAATCACTGCAATCAGGCCCGGAATGATGAAATTTTTCGACTTCAGTTCGTTGTTGTAGAGCACCCGGATCCGCGCATCGAGCGGCATCTTCAGCTCGCCCAAGCCCCGTGCCTTCAACGCGCGGTCGCGCAGGGCAGCGCCGTGGGTGAGCACCAAAGCCTCGGCGTAGCCCGCCGCGATCGCCGCCGTGTTTGAATCCGAGCCGTCCAGCAGCAGTTGGATTTGCGCTTCCTCGTGGCGCGCCAGCGCCCGCGCATAGCCGCGCGGAACCACCACTCCCAGCAGGATCCGGCTATGGTCCACTCCCCGCTCGATGCCCGCGTAGCCGCCCTCCTGCTCCACGATCGTGAAATAGCGCGAGCCGCGAAACCTCTCGATCAACGCGCGGCTCTCGGGCGTGCGGTCCAGGTCGTGAACCGCCGTCGGGATGCGGTCCACATCCAGCGTCAGGGCGTAGCCGAACAGCAACAGCATCGACACCGGCACCAGCAACGCGGCAATCAGGCTGCGAACGTCGCGCACAATGTGCAGCGCCTCCTTATGGAACACCGCTCGCAGCCTGCGCAGGTTCATCTCGCGCCCGCCTCCTCGCGTTCGATGGAAGTGATGAAGACGTCGTCCATCGTGGCGGCGGGCCCTTCGGCGGCGCGCAATTCGGCGGGCGCGCCAAGCGCGACCACCCGTCCGCGGTGCATCAGCGCCAGCCGGTGGCAGTACTCGGCCTCCTCCATGTAATGGGTGGACACAAACACAGTGGCGCCGCCCGCGGCCATGTCATAGATCAGATCCCAGAACCGCCGCCTCGCGATCGGATCCACGCCCGACGTCGGCTCGTCCAGAAACACGATCGGCGGCTCATGCAGAATCGCGCAGCCCAGCGCCAGCCGCTGCTTCCAGCCGCCCGCCAGGGACCGCGTCATCGCGCGCCGCTGGTCCGCCAGACCCGCCATCCGCAGCGCGTATTCGGCGCGTTCGGCCCGCTTCTCCCGCGGCACCCCGTACACCCCACTGAAGAACTCGATGTTCTCCTCGACGGTCAAATCGTCGTACAGCGAGAACTTCTGGCTCATGTAGCCGATCGACTGCTTAACCGCCTCGGGCCGCTCCGCCACATCGAATCCGTTGACCACCGCGCGCCCTTCCGTTGGCGACAAAAGGCCGCACAGGATCCGGATCGTTGTGGACTTGCCCGCGCCGTTCGGTCCCAGGAATCCGAAAATCTCGCCCCGTGGGACCACCAGCGACACATCGTCCACGGCGACGAAGTCGCCAAAGCGCTTCACCAGGTTTTCCGTCCGCACGGCGATCTCAGACGCGCGCATTGGCCGCCTCCTCGCGCCGCACCAGCGCGATGAAGATGTCCTCGAGCCCCGGCTCGATCGGTGTCAGCCGCGCCGGACCCAGCCCCGCGCGCTGCAGCGAGTCCGCCAGCGCCGCCGCGTCGCCCTCCCCGGTGAGATAGACATGCAGCGCCGCGCCCGCCGTCTCCGCACCCAGCACTCCCGCCTGTCCCCGCAAATGCCCGCGCGCCGCGCGCAAATCCGCCGCCTCCACCTCGAAACAATAGGGCCGTAGTTCGTTCTTGAGCGCCGCGGGCGTATCCAGCCGCACCAGCCGCCCTTCGTGCATCAACCCCACTCGGTGGCAGCGCTCCGCCTCATCCAGGTAGGCCGTGCTCACCAGGATCGTGATCCCCTCCCGGGCAAGCTGGTACAAAATGGTCCAGAAGTCGCGGCGCGACAGCGGATCCACGCCGTTGGTCGGCTCGTCCAGCAGCAGCACCTCAGGCCGGTGGAGCAACGTACAGATCAGCGCCAGCTTCTGCTTCATCCCGCCGGAGAGCTTTGCCGCCGCGCGGTTGCGGAACTGCGCCATGCGCGTCATCTCGAGCAGTTCGCCGCTCAGCCGGCTGCGTTCCGCGCGCGAGACGCCGAACAGTTCGCCATAGAAGGCCAGGTTCTCCTCGACAGTCAGGTCGCCGTAGAGACCGAACCGCTGCGCCATGTATCCGATGTGGTCCTTCAGCGCATCGGGATCCTTCCGCACATCCACGCCCGCCACTTCCAGCGCCCCCGCATCCGGATCGATCAGCCCGCACAGCATCCGCAGTGTCGTTGTCTTGCCGGCGCCATCCGGGCCCACCAGACCGAAGATCTCGCCCTTGGCCACTTCCAGCGAAAGCCCCCGAACGGCGGTCACACTGCCGAAACTGCGGGACACGTTTTCGATACGGATCATGATGCGTCCTATTGCAGCCGGATCTCCGCATCCACCGGCATGTTCGACTTCAACTCGCGGTTGGGATTCTCCATCTCCACCTTGATCCGGTACACCAGCTTGACGCGCTCTTCCTGTGTTTGAATCTGTTTGGGCGTGAACTCCGCCTCGTCGCTGATGAACGTCACGCGCCCCTGATAGCGCTTGCCCGGATAGCTATCCGTCATCACCGCCACGGGCATGCCCAGCCGTACGCGCCCGAGGTCGCTCTGATTGATGTAGGCCCGCAGCCAGGGTTTGTCCACATCGCCGAGGGTGACGACCGCCGCGCCCGCCGCCAGCACTTCGCCCGCCTCGGCTGCCTTGGTCAGCACCACTCCATCCACCGGGCTTTCGAGCACGCGGTCGCTCAACTGCGATGTCAGCACACCCTCTTGCGCCGACGCCCGCTGCACGTCGGCCGCGCGCGCCGCCACTTCCTCCTGCCGGCGGCGCAGGTCGATCCGGCCCGCTTCCGCCAACCGGATCGCCGCCCGCGCGCGTTCCACCGCTGCCCGCTGCTGCTCGATCTGCTCCCGCCGGGGACCTTCCTGGACCAGCGCCCGCGTCTGTTCGGCGCGCTCGAGCGCGGCCCGCGTCGCGTCGAAGCGCGTCCGGAACTGATCGCGCTGCTGCGCGCTGATGTCGTCGTTCTTGAACAGCCGCTGCGCACGCTCCCAATCCGCGGCCGCCTGCTCGTGTTGCGTGCGCGCCTCGGCCGCCGCCGCTCGCGCCTGCTCCAACTCCTGTGGACGGCTCCCGGCCTCCAACTCGGTCAGCCTCGCCTCGGCCGCGCGCAGTTCCGCCCCCCGCAGCGCCAGTTCGCCATCCAGCGCCTCGCGCTGAAACTCGATCCCGGTGCGCACCTGCACCAGCATCGACTGCGCCAACCGCACGCCCGCCTGCTCGCGCTCCAGGCCCCGCTCCAACTCTTCCCGATCCAACCGCGCCAGCACTTGACCCGCGCGTACTTCGTCGCCTTCGTCCAAGGCCAGTTCCACCAGCCGCCCCGGCATCTTGAACGACAACGTGACTTCAGTCAGCTCGATGTTGCCGCTCAGCCGCAGCACGCCGTCCGCCTCGCTGCCCGAGAAATGCCTCCACGCGAACACTCCTGCTACAGCCAACACCAGCACGATTGGGATGATTTTCTTCACCGCCGTCTCTCCTTACCGCAGAATCTCTTCCAGCGCGCCCGTGGCCACGCCCACTTCCACCCGCGCCGACCGGTGCCGGAATATAGCTGTCACTTTTTGTTCCCGTGCCCGCGCGACGCGCGTCTGCGCATCCGTCACCTCCAGCGCCGGCGCCACGCCCGCCTCGTAGCGGCGCTCGGCGTGCGCGAGTTCCTGTTCGGCGAGCGCCAGCGCCTCCAGCGCCGTCCGGACCTGCGCCTCGGCCGACCGAATCGCCTCCGCCGCCAGGCGCACTTCCATCTCCACCTGCTGCTCCACGTCGCGCGTGCGCAGCTCTTCCTGCCGCGCCAGCGACGCTGTCTCCGCCCGCCGCGCATCCCGTCTGCCGCCGTCGAACACCGGCAGATTCACCCGCACACCCACCGACCGTGTCGGCAGCCCGCTTGAGAATGTCGTCCCGACGACGCCATAGTCGCCGAAGGCCTGCAAGGACGGAAGCCGCTCACGCCGCGCCGCCTCGAATGACAGCCCCGCCGCCCGCCGCCGCTCCCGCTGCGCCTGCAGCTCGGGCCGCCCGGCGCGCGCCGCCTCCAGCAACGCCTCCGCATCCGGCGTTTCCCGGGGCTCATACCGCAGTTCCTCCCGCGTTTCCACCCTCGTCATTAGCGGCAGGTTCATCGCCCGCAGTAACTGGAGCTCGGCCGCCGAGCGCTCTTCCTCGGCCGCCAGCAGGCGCGTCCTCTCGTTCGCCAGTTGCACGCCCGCCCGCGTGATTTCGATGCCCGTTCCCGCGCCCGCCGCTTTTCGCGACTCAGCCAGCCGCCGCAGCCGTTCGGCCAGCTCGACATTCGCCCGCGCCGTCTCGATTTGTTGATGCGCGCGTTGCAGGTTCGTATACGCTCTCACCACCGCCGCCGCCGCCTGGTTTCGCGCCGCCTGCTGCTCGAGGCCCGCCGCCTTCAGACGCGACCCGGCCGCCTTGTAGCGCGTCCACGCGCTCAGATCCAGCACGTTCCACGTAAACTGCGCCCGCCAGTCCGAAGTCTCGATCGGACCCACGAAATTCGGCGGCCGGAACGGCAGGCCCGGGATCTCCAGCCGCACGCCGAACGCCTCCAGGTTATTCGTGAAACTGCGGAACGTGTACGCGCCATCCGCCCCCGGCAGCAGCGCCGCGCGCGCCTGTCCGCGCTGCGCCTCCGCCTGCCGGATCAACTCTCCGGCAAGTTGCAGCCGCAGCGCCCCATCCGGCGCCAGCCCCAGGTCCACCGCCTGTTCCAGCGTCAGCGGCAGCACGCGCGCCTCCTGGGCGAAGGCCGGAATGAAGCAGAACCAGCCCAACAGTGTCCATCGTTTCATGCGTGTTTCTCCCTCGCGCTGGCCATCGCTTCCAGTCCGGCCGCCGCGAACGCGACCAGCCTCTCATAGGCCTCCTCCGTATCGAGGGCGTCTACCTGGCCCCGCGACATAAATTTCAGAATTTCGCCCGCTGCCAGGTAATGCGCCATCGATCCGATCATGAAGTGCGCGCCCCAGGCCAGGTCCTTGCCCGTCAGTCCCGGCAACGCCCGCCGGAACGCCCGGCCAAAACGCTCAAGAACCACCCCAAACGCATCCCCGAGGACCCGAGCCACGCGCTCGCCGGGCTCCGAATAGAAGCGCCCCAGCAGCTTGGGGAAGTTCCCCAGTTCCACGCCAAGTAACTGCGCTTCGAACACGGGCCGGAAGAACACCCGAATCACCTGCTCCAGGCTGGGCACGACATCCGGCAACTGCGACTCAAGACCGTCCAGAAGCGCAAGCCTCCGCGCGTTGATCGGCTCGATCTTCCGCTTGATCACCGCCACAAACAGCTCCTCCTTGGACTGGAAGTGATAGTTGACCGCGGCCAGGTTCACGCCGGCATCCGCGGTGATCTGACGCAGCGAGGCGGCGGCGAAGCCGTGGCGGGCGAACAGCGATTCCGCGGCATCAAGGATGCGCTCCTTGGTATCGCGAACTGTATCAACTGTTTCAGTCATACGTATGTTTTAATCATACGTACGCCTGTACCGAGTGTCAAGGAAAATCCATCATGCATTCACTATGTCGTTGATTAACCTAGGGAAATTGCCTGCCGCACCACCGCGCCCCGGAGCGTGTGCTGGAACTCCTCCCACCCGGTTTCGCCCCAGAAGACGTGTTCCCACCCCGTCACCGGGTTTGCGCACCACAGCACGACCACCGACACGCGCTCGCCGTTACGCCGGAACAGCCAGCGGTAGTCGCCGCCGCCTTCGGGCCAGTAGCATTCGCCGCAGCCGTCGCGCACTGTGTCCTCGAACGCCGCCGCCAGGTCGGCGATCGCTTCCGCCGCCGCCGAAGAGGTGACCGTCGCATGCGATTCTCCGCTGGTCAGGCTGGCGATGACGCGGCCCAAATCGTCAAATCGAAGTCCAAGTTCCAGCATGGAAGCCATGGCCCCATTTTACGACGTCCGCGCCCGAATATCCCGGTCTCTTCGCGCCGTACGCCGCTAGTCGAAGATCACGGTCTTATTGCCGTAGCACAGCATCCGGTGTTCCAAGTGCCAGCGCACGGCCCGCGAGAGCACCATCCTCTCCAGATCCCGCCCCTTGGCGACCAGATCCTCCACCTGGTCGCGATGCGAAATCCGTGCCACGTCCTGTTCGATGATGGGGCCGTCGTCCAGCGCATCGGTCACATAGTGGCTGGTCGCTCCGATCAACTTAACGCCGCGCGCATGCGCCGCATGATACGGCTTCGCCCCCACGAACGCCGGCAGAAACGAATGATGCACGTTGATGATCCGCTCGGGATAGGCCGCCACGAACTCCGGCGAGAGCACCTGCATGTACCGCGCGAGCACCACCAGGTCCACCTGGGCTTGCTCAAGCAGGCGGCGATGCCGGACCTCCGCCTCTGCCTTCCCCGCGGCCGTTACCGGCACATAGTGAAACGGCGCCCCATGGAATTCGGCCAGACTCCGGGCCGTCTCGTGGTTGCTGATCACCAGCGCGATATCGCAAGCCAGTTCGCCGGCTTGATGACGGTGCAGCAAATCCGCCAGGCAGTGCAGATAGTGCGAGACGAACAACGCGATCCGCGGGCGCGCTTCGGAAAGCTCCAGCCGCCAGCGCATGCGCAGTTCCTGAGCCATGGCGGCGAACTCAGCCCGGAATGCCTCCACCGGAAACCCGTCGAGCGCCCATTCGACGCGCATGAAGAACAGGCCCGCGCGGTGGTCCTGGTGCTGATCGGCGTGCGTGATGTTCGCGCCGTGCTTGTACAGCAGGTTCGCCACGCCGGCCACAAGCCCCTTGCGGTCGGGGCAATCGATCAACAGAATCGCGGATGGGGACATACGAATTTGGTGCTGGAGGTGGGGGTCGAACCCACATGGCCAGTGAAGGCCGCCGGATTTTGAGTCCGGTGCGTCTGCCAGTTCCGCCACTCCAGCGCCGGGCCGGCGGGATCGGCGCCGAAACGCCTCAAGCATGATCCTAGCAGACTTTCGACCGCCAATTCGCATACAATGACAAACCATAGGAAAAACACCGATGGCTGATTCCGTTCAACTCGTCCCCTATTACTCGGTCACTTTGCCGAACAAGACAGGCCAGGGCATCGCCGTCCTCGCCACAATCCAGGCCGCGCATGTCAATCTGCTTGCCTTCTGGGGCTACCCCGTCAAGGGCCGGAAGGTACAGTTCGACATCGTTCCGGAGAAGCCTGCGGACCTCACGCGCGCCCTCAAGAAAGCCGCGCTCGAAGCCAGTCCCCGCAAGCAGGCGATCCTGCTTTCCGGCGTCGATCGCCCCGGCGCGCTCGCCGATTCCTTCGCCCGCCTCGCCGGAGCCGGCATCGGCGTCTATGCCGCGCAGGCTATCGCCGCCGGCGAAGGCCGCTATGCGTGCCTCCTCCAGCTCGACGAGGCGGACCTCAAGAAGGCTAAGAAGATCCTCTCCTGATCCCGAACCGCGCCGCCGCTGCATGGTACAACGTGAAGAGCCATGCAGACCAAACGACTCGGCAATAGCGATCTTGACCTCACGCCCCTCGGCATCGGCGCGTGGGCCATGGGCGGGGGCGGCTGGAAGTTCGCCTGGGGCCCGCAGGACGATTCGCAATCCATCGCCGCCATTCACAAAGCCCTCGACGCCGGCCTGAACTGGATCGACACCGCCGCCATCTACGGCCTCGGCCATTCCGAAGAGGTGGTTGCCCGCGCCCTCCAGGACCGGCCGCAAAAGCCCTACATTTTCACGAAATGCGCCCGGAGTTGGACCGAAAACCGCGAGATCTTCCCCTGCCTGAAGCGCGAGGTAGTCCGCAAGGAGTGCGAAGATTCCTTGCGCCGCCTCAACGTGGACGTCATCGATCTCTATCAGATGCACTGGCCCGAACCCGACGAGGACGTCGAAGAAGGCTGGGAGACGATGGCCCGCCTGCAGGAAGAAGGCAAGGTCCGCTGGATCGGCGTCTCGAACTTCTCCACCGAGCAGCTCAAACGTGCTCAAGCCATCGCGCCCATCACCTCGCTCCAGCCCCCCTACTCGATCCTCTCGCCCGAAATCGAGGGTGATCAGCTCGACTACTGCGCCGCGAACGGCATCGGCGTGCTGGTCTATTCGCCGATGAAATCGGGTCTGCTCACCGGCAAGATGACCCGTGAGCGCATCGCCGCCATGCCCGAGGACGACTTCCGCCAGCGCACGCCCCACTTCCAGGAACCCAGGTTGACCCGCAATCTCGCGCTCGTCGAAAAACTGCGCGAGATCGGCGCCCGCCACGGCGGTACGCCCGGCGAAGTGGCCATCGCCTGGACTTTGCGCCGCCCCGAAGTCACAGCCGCGATCGTCGGATTGCGCGCGCCCGAACAACTCGACGGAGTCATCGGAGCGGCCGAATTCCGCCTGAGCGAGGGCGAAATCGGTGAGATTACCTCGTTTCTCGCCGCCAATCCCGCATAGGCCGGGTTGCGGACAACCGGGCCTTCGATAGTAGAGTTGAACAATGAGCCGCCTGAAGCTGGGGCTGCTGGCCGTGCTACTGGTTTGCACGCTGGCCGCCGCGATCACCACAGTGACCCTGCATTCCGGCCGCGGTTCGGCGAGTGACGCGCCGGACCTGTCGTACATCGCGCCCGAGCCGCTCGCTCCGGCGCTCATCACCGAGGCGCTGCCCATCCGGAGCGGCGACACCCTCGAAGCGCTGCTTGAACGGGGCGAATTGGACCGCGACACTCGTGTTGAGCTGATCGCATCCATCCAGCCGGCGTTTGATGTCCGCAAATTCCGCGCGGGCACGGATCTGTTGCTCACGCGATACGAGGACGGCGCCTTGCAGCGGATGGAGTACGTTATCGATCCCGACCGGCGCCTTCAGGCGGTCCGGATGGGCGAGGGTTATCAGGCCGAAGTTGTCGAAGTCCCCGGCGTTCTGCGCGTCGTGCCCATCTGCGGCACGTTGCAGGGTTCGCTGTTCGTCAGCATGGGCCGCGCCGGCGCGCCTTCGGAACTCGCGCTCGATTTCGCCCAGGTCTTCGCCTGGGACATCGATTTCTACACCGATCCCCAACCCAATGACGAATTCTGCTTCCTGGTGGAGCGGAAGGAATACGAGAACGGCCAGCCACCTTCTTACAAGCGAATCCTCGCCGCCCAGTACCGCAACATGGGCACGCTTCATGAGGGCTTCGTCTTCCCCGACACGGATGGCAAGCCGCGCTTTTACGCCCGCGACGGCCGCTCGCTGCAGGCCGCGTTTCTGCGGTCGCCGCTGCGCTTTGAAGCTCGCGTCTCCTCCCGCTTCTCACGCAGCCGGTTTCATCCCGTACTGAAGATCCGGCGGCCCCATCTCGGCACCGATTACGCCGCCCCCATCGGCTCCACGGTCCAATCCATCGCCCCCGGCCGCGTGGTGTTTTCGGGCTACTCCGGACAGGCGGGCAACCTGGTCACCATCAACCATCCCGGCGGCTACGAGAGCATGTACATGCATCTCTCGCGCAGGGCCGTGAAGGTGGGCGACCGTGTGGAGCAGGGCCAGGCCATCGGCGCTGTCGGCTCCACGGGCCTTTCCACCGGCCCGCACCTCGACTTCCGGCTGCGCCAGAAGGGCAAATATGTCGATTTCGAGCGCATCAGGCCGCCGCGCATGACACGCGTCACGAACGACAAGATGCCCGCCTTCAAGCAAGCCTGCGAGGACTTCACTACGCAATTGGACGAAGGCCGCCGCGCCGCCGCCACGCTGCTCGCCGCCGGCGAAGATACCAACGGCGCCCGGCAAGTGGACTGACGGAGCCTGCCCGTGCGCATCGACAAGTGGCTGTGGGCGGCGCGTTTCTTCAAGACGCGCTCGCTCGCCGCCCGCGCCTGCGATCTCGGGCGGATCCTTTCCGGCGGTCACGCCGCCAAGGCGTCGCGCGAAGTCCGCACGGGCGACCTGCTGCGCGTTACAAACGACCGGGGCGATTTCGAGGTCGAAGTTCTCGCACTCAGTGAAATTCGGGGACCGGCGGCGGTTGCCCAGACCTTGTACAGCGAAACGGAAGCCAGCCGGCTGGCCCGCGCGCAACGAGCCGAAGAACGCAAGCTCCTCGGTCCCCTCGATTTCCTCAGCGAAACCCGCCCCTCGAAGAAGGACCGCCGCCAGATCAACCGCCTGCGGGGCCGCAGCGTGTAACAGCGGAACTCCACTGCGGAAGCTCTTGCCGGGCTGCTACCGGGCTGAAGGATTCGCGAAGGCGGTTCAAACCCTCTCGCCGCTACGTCCGGCGCAGTTTTCGCCAAGCCAGTTCGAGGAAGTTCAGCAGGAGGGCGAGGGCGATTAGGCCGGGCCAGAGGCGGAGTGAGGCTGGCACCGTGCGTCCACCTGTGTTGAAGATGTCGCGTGGCTCTGGATTCACCTGCCCGCCTGTGTATGAAGCGATTTGAGCCAGCAGTTGAGGATGATTGCCAAACGTGGAAAGCTCGGGTTCGGGCAAGTAAAGGCCGACCTCCGGGAAAGCATGAGACTCTTCGAGCGGCCTCACGCGGAACAGACCCTGCCGGGCCCCCACCGGCACGCGCGTCCGGAAATAGCCATCGCCGGCGCGCTCAAGGGCAAGCGTCCGCTGGAAACCATCCGGCCCCAGCGCGTAGAGCGCGGGCAACTTCTCGGGGGCTTCCACGTGCGCGGCCAGGCGGTACTCCGCAACGAGTTCTCCTTGTGCGGGATCGTGCGTCAGCGTAGCCTCGCCGGATTGGGCATTGGGCAGAAGATCGCGCGCGACATTCGTCCAGAACTTGGGGTAACCGGGCCAGCCCACCCAGCGCTCGGCCCACCGCGACTTGGCGTCCGACGTAAACACCGCTGCGCGCCCCAGTCCGTACTGCCAGCGGGTGAACAGCGGATCCTCCTCGCCGGGACCCGAAGCCAGCGTCAGCAGCGTGTCGGCCTGTGGCTTTGCATCGAAGCGGACATACCCTTTCAACTCGGGCGCTTGCTGGAGATCGAGATCCCTGAAGATTTCCGCCTGCCGCTTGACAACGGCCTGGATCGGTTTTTCCACGGTGGTGGAGCCCGTGTGCTCCATCACGTCGCGGATGAGGATCTGTGCCAATTCCTCGGGGTTGATCACGAAATATGCCTTGCCTTTGGCCAGGTCCGCAATGCGCTGCAGATAGGCCTTGTTCACATCCTGCCCGAGGCCAACCGTGGAGATCGTAATCTGGTTCTGCGCCGCCGCCGCCGCGATCTCCATCGAGTTGCCCTCTTCGGCAATCCCGTCGGTGAGCAGCACAATGTGCTTGTACGTGCCGGAAGCCCGCAGGATGCGGTTGTAGGATTCCGTAAGCGCGGGAGCGATCTGCGTGCCGCCATCGGGCATGATGCCTGCGATGAGCCGCTTGATCAGCGCCTGATCCTCGGCGCGCCGCAAGGGTACGGCCCACTCGTGCGAATTGTCGAAGATCAGCACGCCGATGTAATCGATGGGACGAAGATTGTCGACTACGCCGATAGCCGCGATCCGCGCAAGCTCCATCTTGCGTCCCTCCATCGACGAACTCTTGTCGATGATCAGAATGACGGAGGTGCCCTCGGGACTGCGCGGCGGCGCCACCACGGCGGGAAGGGTGCGCTCAAGCGCCGTGGGCGGCTGTCCCTTGCGCTCCACATAGATGTTCCGCTCGCCGCCGATCACCAGCAGCCCTCCGCCGCGCTGCACATAACGCTCCAGAGCGGTCTGGCCGGCGGGTGAGATCGTCTCGAAATCGTAGTTATTGAGCACCACAACCTGAAACCCGTCAATGCGCACCTGTTCGAAGCGGCGGCCGATGGTGATGTCGAACTGTGCGCCTGCCAGAGTCTGAATCAGACTTGCTTCCATTCCGAGTTCTGGCGGATCCATGCTGAGGTAGAGCAGCCGGGGCGTCCGCAGCGACAATGCCTGCTCAAATCGCAACTCGCCAAGGTGGCCCGCGCGGAGCACGCCAAAAATATCGATTGCACCCGCCGAGGCGACCGCCGCGGTGACGCGAATCTGGTTGACCCCCGGCAGCAATGACACCGGATTTGTGCCGAGCACACGGCCTGCGGCGCTGATCTCGACCTGCGCCTCCACCGCCTCGGGGCTCTCCACGCTCAGTTCGACCGGGAAGCGTTCGCCGGCAAAGGCGACTGAAGGCAGGCGCATCGACTCGAGGCGCAGCCTAGGCTCGGGCCGTCCACTCAACAAATACGTGTCCACGGGGATGCCCAACTGCCGCGCTTGATAGGCTGCGCGGGCAGCGGAGCCCATCGTTTCGCGGCCGTCTGAGATCAGCACCAGGCGCGGCACAAGCCCGCTGGGAAGCGTCGCGGCGCCTTCACGAATTGCTGCCTCCAAACTCGTTGCCCGTCCGCCTTCACCCGCGGTCCGGGCGAATCGCCATCCCGCTGCGCTCTCTCCGGGGGAGGGCGCGCGCAACGCCCGGCCAAACGGAAACACCCGCACAATGTGCCTGCCGGATGCCCTTTCAATACCTGAGGCAAGCTCGGAAGCACGCGCCAGGTCTTGGTCCGTGACGCTGGCGGAAGTGTCCACCAATACGCCGACCGCCATCTTAGTTTCGTTCACGGGCATCGCCGGCTCGACGATCGACACCAGCGCCGCGGCAATCGCCACGCCCTTTACCGCGAATGCGGCGCGCCGCATCCACGGTTGCAGCGTGCGGACACGGCCGTAGAGCCACCACTCGATCAGGATCAGCGCGGCGCCCGCCGCCGCCAGCCATTGCCACGTGTCCTTCGGCAGCGGCGTGGAGGGGCGCGGCGCGCCGGGTCCGGTTGCGGTGTCGTCCGGCGCCTTCCAGGTGGATTCGCCCAACGCGGGCAGGCTGAGCGAAAGCGTCCGCTCGGATCCGCCTGAAAGCACCCGCACGGCTCCCGGTTCGGGCGCGAAGAAACGCAGGGTGCGGCCGTCCACGGTGTATGGCAGCGGCGCGCCCTCCTCACCGAAAACCCGCAGCGCGCCGTCGCCGGGAACTTCGTCCAATTCGAGTGAAACCGCCCCTGGCGGGCCGGCAAGCAACTCGCGCCGCAGAAACGTTTCGGGCGCGAGCCAGTGGAGCATGTTGGCCATCAGCAGCGGCGTGGTCAGCTCGTAGCGGATGGCCGTCATGCCCGGATGGAAGCCGAGGACCACGGCACGCGGCTCAACGGCACGGGCCACCACCAGCGCGCCGCCGCCACCCTCGGCGATAACATGATCGTTTTCCCCCGGCGAAAGCAGCAAGGGCCGGCTGAGCCGAAGATCGCGCGTGCGGAGGCCGGACCCCACCGGATGCGCCGTGTTCCAGCGGGCAAGTTGAACATCAGCGCCACCCATCCGCGCCGGGACGGGGCTTGCCCCGGCATCGGGCTGAATCCAGATCGCGGGAAGCCGGGGCGGGGTGCGTGGCTGGCAGCGGTCAAAAATCAGCAGGCCTGCGTCCTCCGGCGATTTGTCCGCCGCCGCGGAAGCGAAAAACGAAGCCTGCACCCGGGGATCGGCGGCCAACAGCGGGCGCAGCAATCCAGGCTCATCGGAGTAGACGGCTACACGCAGCAGCGGTTGAGCGGGAATCTCGATTTGAACCTGGTTGTCGGCGGCAATCGCATCACGCAGGGTCAGCCGCGCCTCCACCCAGCCGGCGGCGCGCGTGCGGATGGCCACGGACTCCGTCGTCTCGCCTCCGGGCGGCAGCCTTACGGCCCGCGCGGCCACCACCGCACCCCCGAGCGCGACCGTCAGCGGCGTGGTTCGCGGCTGCGCACCGTAGTTCCTCACTGTGAAAAATGCTTGCCATGCATCCGGGGAGGAAGCGGCTCGGCGGATCCACACGCGCGTTAGTCCGACATTACTCACCGCGTCGCCGCCGCGCACGGGCAATACTCGCAGGTTCGGAGGGGGATTCGGCTGGTTAGGATCGCTGCCCGCAAGACGCCCCGCACCGGCATAGACAATTTCTCCCGGCTGGCGAGCCTCGAGGCGCTGCGCCTGAAGCGCGAGAGTGAAGGCCTGGTCAAGGTCAAGCGCGCCCGCCCCCGGCCGGGCGGCTCGGATCGCTTCCTCGATGCGGGAGAAGTCGCTTTCAAAGGCAGTGACGGGCGTAGCCAGCGCCCCGGCATGCACCACCATCACGCGGTCCTGCGCAGGCACCGTCCGGAGCCACTCCAGCGCTTGTTTTGCCGAAATTTCGCTGAGCGCCGCCGCTGGAGGGGCCGCGGCCGACATCCATGCCGAGGTGTCGAGCAGCAGGACATGATCCCGGCCCGACCGGTCCGGCGAACCAAGACGCGGCTGGGCGAGCGCCAGCAGCAGCAAGGCAATCGCCAGCAGCTGCAGCAGCAGCGAAAGCGGCTGATCGATGCGCCGGCGCCGCTTCCTTTCCACCGCTTCCCCGGCGTCCTTCCAAAAGCGCAGTGTGGACACCTGAAAGCGCTTGCGGGCCCGGTTCAAAAGGTAGAGTGCGACAGTCGCCGCTCCCAACGCGGCGAAGAGCGAAAAAAACTCCAGGACTGTCAGGTTGGCGAAGAACACCTACACCGCCCTCCGCTTCTGGATCGACGTGCCCGCCCAATCCAACGAATGGAAGATCGCCTCTTCAAGCGGTAGCGACGTTGGGATGCCCGCGTACCGCCCTCGACTCCGGATCGCCAGCGACTCGATCGCCCCGCAGTGCCGGTCAAATGCCTCGGTATAAAGGCGGCGCGCTTCGGCGTTCAGCGTCAGGTTCAGCGTTGCGCCAGTCTCGGGATCGTCGAGCGCGACATCCCCGTCGTACGCCGGATCCCGGTCAAAAGGCGTCCATAATTGCACCAGCAGCAGTTCATGCCCGAAATCAGCCAGATACTGCAGCGGCTTCAGCACATCGTCATCGTCCAGAAAGTCGGACAGGATGATGAGCAAGCCTTGCTTCGGCCAGGCATTCACGGCATGCCGCGCCAGCTGAAGGAAAGACGAACGTCCGCGCGGTTCAAGCGCGCTCAGATAATCGGCGACGGGACCAAACCGGTGCCGCCCGCCGCTTGCGAGAAAAGAATCGTCAAACGACTCATGGAACGGCTGCACCATCATCGTATCGTGGCGCACCAGGCCCACATAGACCATCGCCGCCGCGAGCTTGCGCACATAATCGAACTTGCTCAATCCGCCGCCCGGTTCACCCGCCGCCATCGAACCCGAAGCGTCCAGCAACAACCGGACGGGCGTACGCGGTTCAATCTGGAACATCTTCAGAAAGAGCTTCTCCAGCCTCATGTAGGCGCGCCAGTTCACCGCGCGCAGGTCGTCGCCCTGATGGAAACTGCGGTGGTCGAGAAACTCCTGGCCCGGTCCGGAAAAGCGCGACACGTTGTGCCCGCCCACGACGCCGCGAAACGACTTCTGCCAGCGGATCGTAAGCCGTTCTAGCTTTTCCAGCATCTGCCGGTCGATGATGGGTTCGGCGGCCATCGGCGGATTCTGGCCTTACTTGGCCGCCGCCGCGAGCGCGCCAATAATGTCGCTCAGCAGGGATTCGGGTGTCTGGCCGTCGGCGTGGGCATCGAAATTGAGAATGATGCGGTGCCGGAGCACGGCAGGCGCCACCGCCACGACGTCATCAATCGACAGATGCGTGCGCCCGTGCATGAATGCCCTCACCCGCCCGCACTCCACCAGCGCCTGCGCGCCGCGCGGCGAAGAGCCGTAGCGGATGTACTTCTCGGCGAGCGCATGCGCGCCCGGGGTGGTGGGCTGCGTGGCCATGATCAAAGCCACCGCAAAGTCCTGCACATGCGGCGCTACCAGCACCTCCCGGCAGAGGCTGCGAATCTCCAGAATCAGTTCGCGGTCAATCACCTGGCTCAGTTCCGGCTCCTCGCGCTGAATGGTCCGCTCCACGATGCGGTTCAATTCCTCGCGCGACGGGTAGTCCACCAGAATCTTCATCAGGAAACGGTCGAGTTGAGCCTCCGGCAAGGGATAAGTGCCTTCCATCTCGATCGGATTCTGCGTGGCCATCACCAGAAATGGCCGCTCGAGTTCATGCGTAGTAGTGCCGGAAGTGACCGTGCGCTCCTGCATCGCCTCCAGCAGCGCGGATTGCGTCTTGGGTGTGGCCCGGTTGATCTCGTCAGCCAGGACCAGATGAGCGAAGATGGGGCCGGGCTGGAATCGAAGCGACTTGTGCCCGTCGTCGCCCGTCTCCATGATCATCGAACCGACAATATCCGCCGGCATCAGGTCAGGCGTGAACTGGATGCGTGAGTAGCGCAGATGCAGCACGCGCGACAGCGTCCGCAGAAGCGTCGTCTTGCCGAGGCCCGGAACGCCCTCCAGCAGCACATGCCCTCCGGCGAGCAAGCAGATCAATACACCATCGATGACATCCTGCTGGCCGACAATGATCTTTCCAATTTCCTGCCGGACGCCGTTGAGTTGGCGAACGGCCTCGGTGGGCGAGAGTTGAATGGGCACGGTTTTCTATCTACATTGTAGGTCAACGAAAAAGGCGGCCCGTCCTGGGCCGCCTTGCTGCAAGAGTAAGCAGGTTGAAGGAGGTCTATCCCCGCAGGCCGCCCGCGCAGCCGGCGGCATTGGCGAAATGGGACACGATCGCGCACTGCTCCAGAAGGGCCTCGCGGGCCTGTGCGGGATTGGTCCGCGCCGTCAGGCTGGCATACATGCCCATGATCCGGTAGTCGAGCTTCAGCAGAAGCTGTTCCGCGCCTGAAAGATGCTCCTCAACACCAGGGACCCGCGCGAGCAACTGATTGACTCTCGCGAAATCCGCCTCCATCGCGCGCAGGGCGGCGCCGAAATTCTGCGCCTGCCCAGCTTCTAGCTGGGCTTGCACGTCAAGAACGGAAAGCCCGGATGCCTTGGCGACGACTGCCGTGTAGTCCTGGCTGGTCTGGGTGCTCAAAATCAGCAGGCAGCTATAGCGAAACCAGTATGCAAACAAGGCTAGCGACGCTGCAATAATGATTGAGCTGATTACGATCTGCATGATGTTCCTCCGATAGAACGCCAGTCGTATTACAAACTACTTCAATCTTCTCTCAGTTCAACTGTAACACCGGTAAAACGCCGCAACAATAACAAATCACGGCACTAAGGCAATTTTCCCGAGGGATAGGAAAGATCACTTAGTCCCTCGTCTCCTCGCCCTTCTCGAACGTCATGTGCCCCGCAGCACACCCTCGCCGTTTACAATCATCGAAATACAGCGTTGCGTAACTGCCGGTGATGTACTCATCGGCCGCGTAGCCCATCCTTAGAGCATTTTCGTCGATCCACGGCGCGGAACCCTCTAACTCGATGAAGCACCCGATGGGCGTTTCGTCGATCACGGCCTCTCCTCCCCCTGAAGCCTCATGAAATGTCGTCCGGTACTTTTCGTACCGGAACACCGCCTGGTAGCCCAGCCGCTCCCACAGCCGCCGGACGGCCGCCGCGTCGCCCGCCGTGGTCTCCACTTCCTCCCGGCTCTTGTGCGGGCCTTCCGCCGGTGGCCCCTTCCACGTCATCGTCACCATGCCCCCGCACTCCCGCAGCCGCAACAGCTCCCGCGCCTGGCGCAGACGCAGATCGGGCGTGTCAAACACGGTATTGGCCTCGAACACACGCGCGCCGGTCTCCACGAATCCCGCCGATTCCAGCCGCGCCCGGGCCTCGGCGGCCGAGGGCGCGGCCAGCTTGACCTCAACTTCCCGCTCCGCCTTACCGCCGGACAGCGCCCTCGCTCCCTTCCTTGCGGATCACGTTCATCGCCACCGTCAGGAACGATGCCACATCGGCCAGGTTGGACGGCACTACAATCGTGCTCGACTGTTTCGCGATCTTGCCGAATTCGGTGACATACTGCTCGGCCACGCGCAACTGCACGGCCTCGTAGCCGCCCGGACTGTTGATCGCCGCCGCCACGCTGCGGATACCTTCCGCCGTCGCCGTCGCCACCGCCATGATCGCCGAAGCCTCGCCTTCCGCTTCATTGATCTGCTGCTGCTTGTTCGCCTCGGACTCCTTGATCGTCTTTTGCTTTTCGCCTTCGGCCATGTTGATCGCCGACTCGCGCACCGCTTCGGAGTTCAGAATCGTCGCGCGCTTCTCGCGCTCGGCGCGCATCTGCTTCTCCATGGCGTTCAGGATATCCGAGGGCGGGTTGATCGACTTGATCTCGTACCGCAGCACCTTCACGCCCCACGGCTCGGTTGCCTTGTCGAGTTCGTTCACCACGCTTGAATTGATATTGGCCCGCTCCTCGAACGTCTTGTCCAGGTCGATCCGGCCCACTTCACTACGCAGCGTCGTCTGCGCCAGCTGCCGGATCGCGAACCCGTAGTCCGAAATCCCGTAGCTCGCCCGTTCCGGATTGAGCACCTTCAGGTACAAAATGCCGTCCACGCCCACCTGCACGTTGTCGCGGGTAATGCAGATTTGCTCCGGGATATCGAGCGCCTGCTCCTTGAGCGACAACCTATATCGGATCACATCGACAAACGGCGTCAGAATATGGAAGCCGGCCTGCAGCGTCCCGGCGTAACGGCCGAGGCGCTCCACCACGTAAGCCGATTGCTGCGGCACCACCACGGCCGTCTTGGCCAGGATGATCAACACCAGCAAAACAAGCAAAAAGACAACGATCAGCGATCCTTGCAGTTCCATTCGTTCAACTCCTCCTCAGATTTCATACTCGCGCGATTACGCGATCCGTTCCGGTTCAGGCGCGGCGGCGGTCGCGCGCACGTACAGCGTCAATCCATCCACCCGCTCCACCCGGCACCGCTGTGCGACAGCCAGCGGCTCCGGCCCCACGTTTTGCGCATTCCACGTGGTGCCGCGCAACTCCACCTTGCCGATCGCGCCCGCGGCCAGCGGCTCCAGCGCCTTCGCCGTCTCCCCCGCCAGCGAATCCACGGGAATCTGCGGCGTCAGCGGTTGAAAGCGCTGCTGCAGGGGTTTGCGGAAAAACGCCAGCCCCGCCACCGAGACAACCAGAAAGATCAGACCGTCCACGGGCAGCGTAGTCGCCAGCCCTGCCCACTTCAGCAACCCCACCACCACGGCGCCCGCGCCAAAGAAGAGGATAAAGAAGCCGCCCGGCGTCATAATCTCACCCGCCATCAGGACCAAGCCCAGAATCACCCACATCCACCACGTCATCGCCAGCGTTTCCATGCGTTGGGGCCTCTCCCCCACTGCGGATCATACTCCAAACGCGTAAGCCCTGTATATCTTTGACCGCGGCTCCGGATCAGGGTATGCTAAAAGCGTTGATTCTCCACCCGAGGTGTATCTTTACTCATGTCTGCTAACCAGTCGAACCGCAGAGACTTCGTGGCTTCCGCCGCCGCCCTTGGCCTGGCGGGTTCCGCGATGGCCAAATCATCTTCTTCCAAATCCGCGCAGGGCCGCGTCATCGGCGCCAACGACCGGATCAACGTCGCCGTGATCGGCACGGGCGGCCGCGGTTTCTATGTCGGCGACAAGTTCGACAAATACAACGAAATCAAAGCTAATTCCTGCCAGATCGTTGGCGTATGCGACGTCTACCAGAAGCGCGTCACCCGCGGCAAGGAACGCTTCAAGTGCGACGGCACCCTGGACTACCGCGAAATCCTCAACCGTTCCGATGTCGACGCTGTCATCGTCGCCACCCCCGACCACTGGCACGCCAAAATCGCACTCGAAGCGATGGATAAGGGCAAGGACGTTTACCTCGAAAAGCCCATGTGCCACACCATCGCCGAGGTGAAGCAACTCATCGACACCGTTCGCGAAACCAAGCGCATCGTCCAGGTCGGCTCCCAGACCACCTCCGGCGACCAGTGGTGGAAGGCCCGCAAAGCCATCGCCGACGGCATGCTCGGCGACATGATCATGAGCCAGGGCAGCTACCACCGGAACTCCACCGACGGCGAGTGGAACTGGAAGATCGACCCCGACGCCAGCCCCACCAAGTCCGGCGATGACTACATCGACTGGAAGATGTTCACCGCCGCCGCTGCCAATTCCAAGATCCCCTACGACGCTGACCGCTTCTTCCGCTACCGCAAGTATTGGGACTACTCCGGCGGCGTCGCCACCGACCTCTACTTCCACGTCATGGCGCCCATGAACGTCTGCTGGGGCGACGCCCAGTACCCCGAACGCGTCATCGGCTCCGGCGGCATCTACAAGTTCAAGGACGAGCGCGAAGTGCCCGACACCTTCCACCTCGTTGCCGAATACAAGAAGGGCTTCTCGGTGGTGCTCTCGTCTTCGATGGCCAACTCCGAGCATATCCCCGGCCTGATCCGCGGCTACCAAGGTTCGCTGATCATGGTGGAGCACGGCCGCTTCGAAGGCTTCGCCCCCCATATCACCGTGAAGCCCGAAAAGCGCGTCATCAACGCCGAATACAAGGCCAAGTGGGGCGAAGAACCCATCAAGATCGAAGTCGAGAACAAGGACACGATGTTTACCCACATCGGCAACTTCCTCGACTGCATCCGCTCGCGCCAGAAGCCCACGCTCGACGTGGAAACCGCCGCCCGCGCCCAGGTCGCCATCACCATGTCGGTGCAGAGCTACCGCCAGGGCAAGGTGCTGTACTTCGACGAGCGCACCTTCAAGGTCACCGACAAGCCGGTGCGCGCGTAACTCCTTTCAAACGTGAAACAAACGGGCCGGAACCCCAACCCTGGGGCTCCGGCCCGTTTGTTGTCCCCGGGCGGATGTCAGTGCTACACTCTCCCCAATGAAAATGATCCTAAGTGTCCTGTTTTGCACCGGACTCGTCTTCGCCCAGGGGCCGGCGATTGATGATGACGCGCTCTGGGCGCATTTCGAGCGGTGGACCGCCGAACTGAAGGCCCTGCCACCCGGTGAGAGGGCGTCCATGCGCGACCGCTACGTCAAGGGACTCACCGAAGCCGGCGTTGCTGCGGATGAGGCGCAGACGCGCCATGAACGCATCGAAAAATTGCGGCGCGCCTCCACACATCGCGAGCGGGTTTACTGGGATGCCGCGTTCAAGTCCGGCGCCGGGCCGGACGCCCCCCTCGAACTTCTGCGGGACACTGTGGCCTGGCTGAAGCCCGGCCGTGCCCTCGACGCCGGCATGGGCCGCGGCCGGAACGCCCTCTATCTTGCGTCCCTGGGCTGGGACGTCACTGGCTACGATATTTCCACCGACGCGCTCAAGGCCGCGCAGGCGCACGCCGCGCAGGCAGGCCTGAAGATCAACGCCGTGGAAGCCCGGCACGACACTTTCGAGTTCGGCGAATCAAAATGGGATCTGATCATCTGCGCCTACTGCTATATGCGGCTCGGCGAGGAGCAATGGCCTGCCCTGTTGCACAAAGCGCTCAAGCCGGGTGGAATCGTCGTGTTCCAAACCTCAACCGCCACCCGTTTCTCCGTGACTGACCTGGCCGCCCTCTGGAAGGGCTTCCGCCTGCTGCGGGCTGAAGACCTGGATGCCGGCATGGTGGTGAACGACTGGAGCCCCTCGCGCGTCCATCCGACGGGCAAGATCGTGGCCCGCAGGCAGTAATAAGGACACAAAAGGGGCTCAAAACGTGTCACTGAACACCGTTTTACGCGTTCTGGAGGGCAAAAAACTGCGTTTTTGCCCTATTCCGCGAGTTCCAACTCGACGCGGCGGCTGGCGGCGTCGAGCGAGGTTATCTTGAACTTGCGGATCTGGCCCGGTTTCAGGCCCTTGTCGCTTTCGCTGCCGCCGGCGCCGCTCTTCCATTTGGAAGCGAGCATCGCGGCCAGGTCGTCGACGTTGGCCGAGGCGGCCGAAGCGCCTCCTGCAGAGCCGCCAGACTCTTCCTTCGTCTTGCAGCGGGCCGTAACTCCTTCAGCCACTTCGATTTTGGCCCAGCTTGCGTGGGCTTCCACGACACGGCCCATCAGCGTCTCGCCCTCGGCGTGTTCGGTGATGAACAGGTCGGCCGAGGTCGGCTCCAACTGTTTCATCGACAAGCGAATCCGCTTCCGGCTCTTGTCCACCTCGAGGACCGCCGCCTTCACCGCCTGGCCTTCCTTCAGTACCTCGTTTGGATGCTGTACACGCTTTTCCCGAGTGATGTCAGCGACATGGATCATTCCTTCGATACCGTCGCCCAGATCCACGAAAGCGCCAAACTGAGCCAGACTCGTGATTGGCCCTTCCACCACCGTGCCGGGGGTGTACTTCTCCACCGCGAGATCCCAGGGGTTGCCCATGATCTGTTTGAGGCCGAGCGAAATCCGCTTCGAATCGGTCTTGATTTCCAGGACCTGCGCTTCCACTTCCTCGCCCACGCTCAATACGTCGGCAGCCGTGCGGACGCGCTTCGTCCACGACATTTCGGATAGGTGAATCAGCCCGTCCACGCCCGGCAACAGCTCCACAAAAGCCCCGAATTCGGCAAGCCGGACTACCTTGCCCGTCACGCGGTCGCCGGGCTTAAATCGCTCGATCGCCTGCGCCCAGGGATCAGGTTGAAGCTGCTTCAAGCCCAGCGCGATCTTCTTCGCCTGCCGGTTGATCTTCAGGATCTTCACCTGCAGCGTCTGCCCTACGCTGAGCAGCGAAGCGGGCTTCTCCACGCGGCTCCAGCTCATGTCGGTGACATGCAGCAGCCCGTCGACACCGGGCAGAATCTCCAGGAAAGCGCCGAAATCGGTCAGTGAGCGGACGCGCGCCTCTACTATCTGGCCCTCCTGCAGTCCTTCCAGCGCCTGCTTGCGAGCCGCGGCCGCCTGCTCTTCGAGTACCTGGCGGCGATCCACCACGACGTCCGGCCGGTCGGGGTTGGAGACGTCGAGCTTGGTGATCCGGCACTCGATGGTCTGTCCCACCAGGGTAGGCAACTCGTTCATCTCGCGGATGCCGCTGCGTGAAGCGGGCAGAAACGCCGGCGCACCCACGTCCACCCGCAGCCCGCCCTTCACCAATTCAGTGACGCGGCCCGCCACAACCAGCTTTTCGTCGAACGCGGCCTGAAGCGCGGTGAAGTCTTTCGGCTGCTCCACCCGGATAGTGGACAGAGTGTAGTACGATCCGTCGTCCGTCCGGCCGCTGATGTTCACCTTCAATAAAGAACCCGGCCCAAGATCCGGCGGCAATCCCGCGGCGTCGCGCCGCAGCAAACCCTCCATCTTGCGGCCGATATCGACGACGAAGGCGTCCTCTATCACGGAGACGATTGTGCCGTCCAGGGCTGCGTTCTGGCCTTCTGCGCTGGCCTGTTCAGCCTCAAACTCCCGCAGGACATCGCCGAAATCGGCTTCCTCATGCGACATAGCGGGGGTCTCCACATTCTGGGGGGACTCAGGGGAACTCATGGATTAACTCGCGAGACGCCTCTTATTGTGCCACACTCAACCTCCGCAATGGCGCTACGATGGCAACGTGACCGCGTCCGGCCCAGAAACTACACAAACGTCTTCCGTCCACAAGCCGGCGCCCTGGATGCGTGCCCAGGACGTCGTCTGGCTGCTGCTGTTCTCCGCGCTTGCCCTGGTCTCGCCGCGCCGCACTTCCGCCGAACTGGAAATGCTCGCGGCCCTGGCGATTGTCCAACTCGCGGCGCCGCGAATCAGCGCTCTCGCCACGGACCGCGGCCGGGCGATGGTCGTCGCCGTGAAGCTGCTGCTCGGTTTCCTGCTCATCGGCGTCACCGGCGGCATCCTTTCGTCGTATTACCTGATCCTCCTCCTGCCCGTGCTCTCGGCCGCCACTACCGTAGGCCCCGCGGGCACTGCCCTGACCACCGCCCTGGCCTGTCTCGCCTATCTCGCATTCCTGCCGCTGGCCTTTTCTTTTGGGTTTCTGATCGACATGGAACTCCTGCGCGACGTTTCGTTGCGTGTGCTGTTCCTCCCCGTGGTGGCCTACCTCACCTACCAACTGGCTCGCGAGAACCGCGAACAGGCCGCGCGCGCCCGGGAGACGGCTGCGGAACTCGCCGAAACCAACCGCCGCCTGCTGGAGGCCGAGGCTTCGGCCCGCCGTGCCGAACGCCTGGCGGCCCTCGGCCAACTCACAGCCGGGTTGGCTCACGAACTCCGTAATCCTCTGGGCACGATCAAAGCTTCCTCGGAGATGCTTCTCGACCGCCTTGATGCACCCAGGCACGAAGAGGACGGAGGCTTACCGCAGGAGCTGGCAGGCTACATTTCTTCGGAGGTGGACCGGGCAAATCACCTTGTCTCCCGATTCCTCGAATTTGCGCGTCCTCTCAAGCTCCGGTTGGCGCCGACAGATTTGAACGCGCTGGCGGACCAAGCCATCAGCCACCTTGAGCGCGAGCGCCCCGAGGCCGCGGCGCAATTCCACAAGAATTACGATCCCGCTGTCCCGCAGTTGCAGGCCGATGCGGAACTTCTTGAAAGGGTTGTGTTTAACCTGCTCCGCAACGCGATCGAGGCCTCGCCGCCTGGCAGCGTCGTGACTGTCCGAACGCGCTACGCCCAAGGCGTGGCGGAACTTGCTGTCCTCGATCGCGGCCAGGGTATCCCCGCCGAATCGAGGGAGCAGATCTTCAACCCGTTTTTCACTACAAAACCCACCGGTATTGGCCTCGGCCTGGCCATCAGTTCGAAGATTGTGGACGAACATGGAGGGTTGATCCAGGTAGAGTCAGAGCCGGGGCGCGGATCTGCTTTCCTCGTGCAATTGCCGGTCGAACGGCCTCAATCTTTGTAAACTTGGCGGCGTGAACCGGGAAATAAGCGATTTTTCGTAACTTCCCGCGAACGGAAATCGACGCGGTTCGTCTATCCCTAGGACGACAATTTGAGCAGCCGCCGAAGCCGGCTGCCAGGATCGGCTGGTGTCGATCCCCCCAAGAAAACCCTGGACGAGGAGCCTAGAGATGATGAACTTCTTCGCCAATGCTGGGAGCGGCGCCGCCACGACCGCCTCGGTTACCCCTGCGCCGGTCCAAGCCCGTCTGACTCGGAAAGAAAGGGAACTGCTCACGATTCTGATGCAGAACCCCGGCCGCTGCATCAGCCGCGATACCCTGCTAAGAACCGTCTGGAACTATGCCGAAGGGGCGAGAACGCGCACCGTGGACGTCCATATCCAACGCCTGCGGCGCAAACTCGGGCGCGATGCCGCCTCCATCAAGACGATCGTCCGTCTGGGCTACTGCTGGTTCCCCGACCAGGATATGGCTGGTCACCCGGCGGTCTGCTGAGCCACCCTCAATTAGGCATCGAGGGCTGGCCATCGCCTTAAGGATTTCTTTTCAGAGGGTTACGAGCCTCCCTCTTGAGGGGGAGGCTCGCGGCCCTTGGGGGCTGTGATTTTAATGAAATCGGCCGGTGAGCGGGCTCACCGAGACATCTCAGGACCACAGTTCCGAAACGGGCCTATAGTCAATCCCCTGATTCAGCGGGACCAGCGAAAAGCCGCGGCCGAGCGGATCGTCGTAATAAGTCTTAGTCCAATCGATGCCCAGAGCGGCATAGATCGTGGCCTCGATGTCCTCTGTCCGGATCTCACGGTCCGCCGCCCAGCCGGGTTCGACCACGTTGCGGCCCACGTCATCGGTGACGCCAATGGCTCGGCCGCCGCGGATACCCGCGCCCGCCATCATGACCGACTGGGTGAGGAAGTGATCCCTCCCCCCCTGGCCATTCAGGGGGCCGACAGTTCGCCCGAATTCACCCATCACCACGACGAGCGTTTCATTGAGCAGGCCGTCCCGCTTCAAATCCGTGAGCAGGGCGCTGAGCCCCGCATCCAACTGCCGCGACTGTGAATTGGCGTTCGCAGCGTTCAATGCGGTGTTGTAGATGTTCGCGTGGTTGTCCCATCCGCCCATGGTGATCTGAATGAAGCGCGTACCAAGATTCGACTTCAACAGGTTCCGCGCCGTCAGGCAGGCCCGGGCGAAGCCGTTCGCTCCGCCATACGTGGTGGTTTCCTCGGCCGAAAAACGGAATGCCGAGTCAACGGTATCGTTGTACATCATCTTTCGCGCTGCGGTATTGAAGAGTGCAAGCTCCGCAGCCGCCGGGCCGATTTCCTCCGCCGCTCCGCCTTCCAACGCCATCAACAGGCCATGCCGGCGTTCGAAGGCAGCAGGGCCCGCGGGGTTGGTGGTGTTGCCGAGGCCATTGCCTGCCGGCGTAACGTAAAACGGCGCGTGCAGAGGCTCGAAATAGCCCTGCGCCGGTCCACTGGATGCATTCAGGGAGACGAACGCCGGCAAGGTGCGGTCTTCCGGACCGCCACCCGATTCGCGCGAGACCACGCTGCCGATGTGCGGCGCAATCTTCGAAAGACCCGAAAGCGGGTTCCGTCCAATCTGGACCCAAGTCTGGGCCAGTCCGTGAACCAAAGCCCATGCGCGGACAGACCGCACCAGGGCGATGTCAGGCAACTGCTCAGCCAGGCGCGGCATCAACCCGCGCGGCCAGCGGATCTCCCCATAGCTTTCCGGCTCGAAGGCGGCTGGCGTCCAAGCCCCTTCCTTCAGGTCGAACGTGTCCGAATGACTGATGCCGCCGGCCAGCAGGACGAAAACCACATTCCGGGCGTGCCCGTTCCCCACCGTCGCCGCTCTGGTGAGGGATCGAGGCAGAAAGAATGAACCTGCCAGCGCGGCACCGGCGTGCCGGAAAAACACCCGCCGGTCCAGGCCCGGCCGGCTCCAGAACTGTGAGCCTTGCGCCTTGCTCCAATCCACTCCGAAGCGGTTCTTCATGTCATTTCCTCCTGGCTAGTAGCTGAATAGAAAGTCGACCCGGTTGATCAGCGCCCAGGCCAGATCCTCCACGGCGGCCGCGCGGCTCGTGGCGTTCTCAAACGACCGCAAAGCAATGGCGCGCTCCTGCGCGCTGGGATGGCGCGCGAGAAACGCAAGAAACATCTCATCAACCACCGCAGCCGGGTTCGCCGCGTCGCGCATGGATCGCAGAAACGGCGAGGCGGCAAGGCGGACCCTGTCGTTGACAAGGGGACTGTTCATGAGCTGAAGCATCATCAGGATCGAGCCCGACTGCTCGCGCTGCACGGTGTCGCGGTTACCGCGCTGAAAACTGTTCAGAAAGGCGTTTACCGCTCCCACACCACGGGGTTCGAGCGGATCGGGCAGCAGCATGGCACGGGGCACGCGATCCTCCCAACCGGGGACCACGTATCCGCCGCCGGGCACGCTTGTAGCGGTGGCGCGCAGGATAGCATCATGCACTTCCTCGCCTTCCAGCCGCCGGGGTATGCGGCGGGCAAAGAGTTCCGCCTTCGTGATGTCCCATTCGCCCTCGTACCGCGAACTCAACTGATAGGCGGTTGAATTGGCGATAATCCGCAGTGTTTCGCGGAGATTGAAGTCGTTTTCCCGAACTGTCCGTGTCAGCTCCTCAAGCAGCGCCGGATGCGAAGCCTGGAAGTCCCAGCCCGGGGGGGGCGGAGTGGCTGGGTCAAGCCGGTCCGGGTCCAGCGCGTCCACGGGTTCGGCCAGAGCCAGGTTGAACATGGCCTTCCACAGCCGATTGGCGAAATTCCGGGCAAACATCGGATCCTCGATCATGAACCGCGCGAACTCTTCGCGCCATGTGCCGCCGGAAGGCGCGCGGCCGTCACGGTAAACCGGCGTGTAGCTGGCCGGGCCGTTCGGCAGGATGCGCGACGGGCGATTACCGAAGTTCACGTTGAGGTTGTACTGGCCGTTCGGCCGGTCCGTGATCGTGTAGCTGCCCGCGTAGGGGTCCGATTGATCGGCCGAACGGTACGGCGTCATCTGCGTCCGCGAGAAGAATGCGGCCATCCTCTGGGCTTCTGCGCGAGTGGCATACGCGCCCCATGCGCTGACGCTGTCCAGGTGGCGGCGGCCGTCGTGGCACAGCAGGCAGTCGTAATGGCCCAACCCGAGGAAGACGCGCGCCGTGCGCTCCAGCATCATGTCGTAGGTATCCTGGGCCGGCCCCATCGGCGCGAAGCTGCGCACAACAAAATTCACGCCCGGCGCGGCTGCGTCGTAATTGTTGCCGGTGGTCGCCACCGTCTCCCAGGCGATGTCGCGGAAGCTTTTGCCTCCGGCGATGGAGGCCCGAATCCACTCGTGCATCGCGTTGCGGCCTTGAATCTGCTGGCTGCGGTTGGCGGCGAAGCGCGCGTTCTGCAGCAGGTCGCCCAGCCATATGGTCCATTTTTCGACAAACGCTTCGCTATCAAGCAGTTCGCCGATCACGCGCGAACGCTTCTCCGGCGAGCCGTCGGCCAGGAAAGCGCGGATCTGGCTGGGCGAGGGTGTTTGCCCAGTGAGATCCAGTGTCACCCGCCGAAGGAACTCCTCGTCTCCCGCCAACCGAGCCGGCGCGACGCCCTCAGTCTCCAGACGGCCGAAGATGTGCTCGTCGATGAAGTTGTTGCGGGGCAGCGTCTGCGAGCCGCCGGCCTCGGCCAAGCCCAGCGCGCGGGACACCCGTAATGCCCGTTCGTATGCCCCGCGACGCGTCCTGGCGGCGAGCAGATCGGCCGTTGTAGGATCGTTCCGGAAGGTGCAGTTCTCGCTGGACACGTCCTGCGCCCATGCCGGTAGCGGGGCCGCCATCCCGGAGAGCAGAACCGCCGACAATGCAATCACGAGCGAATTCTGATAGAACATAGAAATCCCAGTTCGTTGAATTATATCAAGTTGCCGAAACGCGGCACTCCCGGCCCTCGTCCTGAGAATCGTAACCATGCGCCTGACCCTCCTGATGATTCTGCTCACCGCCGCCACGATTCAACCCTCCGTGGCCCAATCGTTCCAAAAGCATCACATCACCGCCGGGCTTGGCGCCGCCCTGCCTGGCAATGAGCTGAGCAATGTCTACAATAACGCGGTTTCCTGGACTTTCGGTTACGGATACCGGCCGATTCGTTACCTGCAGGGGGATTTCGGCTTCGACACGGTCTATAACGCCGCCCGGGTCAACGAATTTATCAACAATCCCCAGTTTGGTTTCGTGCGGATTCGCGATTTTGAGTACATGATCCCAATGGGCGGGCGTGTGGTGTTGCCGATGGCCGACGGGAAGTTTCAACTTTACAGCGGTGGCGGCGCTGCCTACCTTCGATATACGGAGCGGCTGCGACAACCGAGCCAATTCTTCAACATCGCGTGTCCCATCTGCCAGGCTCGTAGCGGCTGGGGCCACTATTTCCTGGTTGGGGGCGATGCGGCGCTGACTAGCGGCGGGGCTTTGCGTGTGGGAGTCACCTCCCGGATCTACCAGGGCACAACCGACGGCCCCAGCGTGGGCGAAATTCCCGCCGTCAAGACCCGCGACCGCTGGATCAATACCTATATCCACTTGTCGCTCAGTTTCTGAGCGGCGGGGGATCGGGAATGCGGGTTCCGCTAGGCTCCGAAGCCCAATCCAGCGGCACGGCTGGCTCGCTCAGGGCAGCACGCGGTGGGTGATGTACTCAGTGCGGATGGGTACCTGTTCCTTGAAGCGGGACAGGAGTACGACCTGGTATCGGTCGGGGAGCGCGCCTCCATTCTTCACCTTGGCGAGCATTTCACGGAGCGTGGCGCTCTGGGTGACATATTCGGTGGCGCCCCAGGTGCCCTCGGTGGTGGTTGAGGCGAGCACAAGCACTTCGCCCCATCCCTCGATACCTCGCAGGCGGGTGACGAGAGCGTATTCGGCGGGGATATCCTCGATTTCAGCATCGCGGTCGGTACGGTATGCGGCAAGTTCGCCGGGTTTGGGATTCAGGTTCGTGATGGCCGTGTCCGCAAACAAGAAGTTCTGCTCCACGGGCAGGGCGAGCAGTTGTTGATTGAATTTTGGAGGTCCCAGGAAGACGAGACTGTTTGACTTGACATCCTCCCAGGCCAGGGTGGTGCTGCGCTTCAGCCCTGTGTCTGGGCGGGCTGGACCCAACACCATCGCAAGCCGGAAGGCGGCCATGGCCTCTCCCAGGGGCGTCCAGCGGCGGGTCTCGGCTGGAGCGGTAGGGGCGCCCAGGGTCCGTCGCAGGTCCTCAAGCGGGACGATGCGCTCAACATCCGGCCAAGTATTGGCCTGGGGGTGCCGGAAATACTGATTGTGGAACCTGATAAACAGCGGGCTTCCCAGAACCACGAGCAACTGTTGGCGGCTGTCGACAAAAGGGCCCCAGAACTCCTTCATTTCCGGCGAGAGAGACTCTGCCGCCGCTTCGGGTGCGCCGACACGCCGCCAGCCAGCCGCTCCCCAGATCAGCGCCGCAATCAGACCCGCCGCCAAGCCTACGGCGAGCCACGACCGGCGCGGCAGGGGAAGGGGGGGCGGGACCCGCGACTCGAATCCCAGTTCGAAGTGGCCCTTGGGCAGCGTGATGCGCACGTCGGAGGCGCCATCCTCCTCGCGGTAGTATTGGTCAAGCCGTTGCCGCAATTTGCCGATCTGAACGCGGACGGAGGCATCCACACGGGGGTCGTAGTCCTCGGGCTTGGACATTACATCGCGACCGATGGAATATTCCTTCAACTGGCGGGAGGTGCCCGCGAGATAAGCTTCTCCCAGGTAGGACAACAGCCGCCTGAGGGAATCTGACCCGCGAAACGTTTCGCTCGCAACGACGCGGTTCAGCTCATCCCGGAATTTCTCAGAACTCGGCTTCACTTCCGCCACGTCAATAGTTTACGTTCGTTTGTTCGTTTTGGTTACCGGTAAGTAACAGGTTTCCATCTGTTGCCTACTTCCCTAAGCATACGAAATCAGATACTGTCCTCTTGATCATTCGCTCCCCGCCGCATGGGGGGGTATTGTCTCGTGTTGTCTCGAAAGGAGTTGTCTATGTCCGACACAAGCAGGTGCGTCTTTGCCGTGCTTCTGCTGGCCGCCATGGCCGTTGTACCCGCAGCCGCTCAGGAGGCCCGCGGCAATATCGTCGGCCGGGTGACCGACGCCACCGGCGCCGTGATTCCCGGCGCGAACGTTGAAGTGATCAGCAAGGCGATGGGCACGACCATCCGCCTCAGCACGAACGAAGCTGGAGCCTACCAGGCCGCATTCCTCATCCCCGGACTCTACCGCATCGAAGCCTCGGCTCCCGGGTTCAAAAGGTATCTCCGCGACAACATCGAGGTGCGCGTCAACGACCGCATCGATGTCGAAGTTCAACTGGAAGTGGGCACTGCCGAACAGAGCATTACCGTCACTGACGAAGCCCCCATGCTTCACACCGCGACGTCCTCGCTTGGCAACGTGATCGATGCCCGCCGTGTCCAGGACCTGCCCGTCGCCCACGGCAACCCCTTCCTGCTGATGGGGCTTGCGTCCGGCGTGAGCTTCACGCGCAGCGTCCGACTTGACCGACCCTTTGAACCCACCCATATCGTCGGCTATTCCGTGGACGGCACGCGCGCCAACCGTTCTGATGTAACCATCGACGGCGCCCCTGCCACCGCCCGCGCCAACCCCGGCGAAGTCACCTCCTCCTACGTACCCCCACCTGATATCGTCGGCGAGTTCAAAGTTCAGACCGCCACCTTCGATGCCAGCTTTGGCCAGACCGAAGGCGGCGTCACCAATATCTCCATCAAATCGGGCACGAACGAGTTTCACGGCACGGCCTATTTCAGCAAAATGGCGCCAGAACTCTTTGCCAACGACTTTTTCGCCAACGCGAACAATATCGCGCGCCCCGATTTCAGCTACAACCGCTGGGGCGGCACCCTCGGCGGCCCCGTCCGCATCCCCAAGCTCTATGACGGCCGTAACAAGACCTTTTTCATGTACGGCTACGAAGGGATCAAGGAATCCCGGCCCCGTAACAACGGGACGCCGACTGTGGCGACGCCGCAGATGAAGGCGGGCGATTTCTCCAGCCTGCTCGCCTACAACAGCGCTTTCCAGATCTATAACCCTCTCACCCGGCGCGCCGTGGCCGCCGGCCGTTTCCAGCAGGATCCGTTCCCCGGCAACATCGTCCCCGCCTCGATGATCAACCCGGTGTCCAGTAATATCCAGAAGTTCTTCGCCGACCCCCTGTCTGCCGGCAACCCCGACGGTTCGAACAACTTCCAGAACCCCGCCCTGCTTGAGAGCATCAATTACGGCACGCACACCATCCGCGTCGATCAGAATGTCGGCCAGAATCAGCGCCTGTTCGCCCGTATCTCCTGGTATGACCGGGATAGTGACTACAACAACTACTTCGGCAACCTTTCCACCGGGGACTGGTTCCAGTTCATCTCCCGCGCCGCCGTCCTCGATGATGTGATCACGCTCACGCCCACCACCGTCCTCAATTTCCGCTACGGCTACAACCGCTTCGTGCGCGTCACCCGCGGCAACCCCGAGGCGGATGGCTTCGACCTGACCTCGCTTGGGTTCCCCGCATCTTACAACAACGCTGTCCCAGTCGAAATCCGCCGTTTTCCGCGCATCGACATCGCCGGCTACCAGGGCACGGCCGGCGGCGGCGAATGGCGCCCTAATGACCTTCACTCTTTCAACGTTTCGCTGCAGCACACGCGCGGCGCCCACTTCCTGAAGGGCGGCATGGAGTTCCGCTCCTACCGCGGAAACCGCCGCCTGTTCGCCAACGACCAGACCGGCCGATTCAATTTCGACACTACCTGGACTCGCGGCCCGCTCGACAACTCGCCTGGCGCGCCCGGCAACTTCGGCCAGTCCTACGCCGCCTTCCTCCTCGGTCTCCCCTCGGAGTCCAACAGCTATCTCTCGCGCCAGCCGGATTATGCCGAGCAGTCCCTGTCCTGGGGCTTCTTCGTCCACGACGACTGGAAAGTGAATTCGCGGCTCACGCTCAACCTTGGGCTCCGCTACGAGTTCGAGGGTCCGCTCACCGAGCGCTTCGACCGCAGCGTCCGCGGCTTCGACACCGGCTACACGCCGCCGTTCGAATCCACCGTGCGCGCCAACTATACCAACAACCCGACTCCCGAGGTGGACCCGTCGCAGTTCAATACTCGCGGCGGTCTGAACTTCGCCAACGTCGGCGGGAATCCCCGCGGCGTCTATAACACCCCGAAGGACAACATCATGCCCCGCATCGGCTTCGCGTACCGGGCCGGCGCGAAAACTGTCGTCCGCGGCGGCTACGGTATGTTCTTCGGCTTCCTTGGCCAGCGGCGTGGCGACGTCATCCAGACCGGCTGGCAGGCCAACACGCCCTTCATCCCCAGCCGCGATAACGGGTTGACGTTCGTCGGAACGCTCTCGAATCCCTTCCCCGACGGCATCGTCGAACCCGTCGGCAATGCCAACGGCCCACTGACCTTCGTGGGGCAGAACGTCAGCTTCTTCCAGGAGAATCCGCTGAACTCGTATATGCAAAGGTGGCAGCTCAGCATTCAGCGCGAAATCGGACGCAGTTTCGTGCTCGAGACCTCCTATGTCGCCAACCGCGGCACGCATATCGAACTGGGCCAGAACCTGAATGTCGTTCCGCAGCACTACCTCAGCACCAGCCCCTTCCGTGACGACCCGCGGAACAACTATCTGACCGCGAACCTACCCAACCCGTTCCGCAATCTGCTGCCTCCCGGCGCGAGCGCCGCTTTCAATGCCGCCAACGCGGCTCGCGAACGGCTGCTCCGCCCCTACCCCCATTTCGAAGGTGTCAATACGACCCGCTTCGATGGCTATTCCTGGTATCACTCCCTTCAGCTCAACCTCGAGAAGCGGTTTTCCCAGGGCTACACTCTTCTGGGCAACTACACCTTCTCGAAGTTCATGCAGGCCAGCGAAGTGCTCAACCAGGATGACGGCCGGCCCTATGAAGTGATCTCCGATGCCGACCGGCCTCACCGGTTAACCATGAGCGGTATCTGGGAACTCCCCTTCGGCCGCGGCCAGAAGATAGGCGGCAATGTGAATCGCGTGGGCAACGCCGTCATCGGCGGCTGGCAGTTGAACGGGATTTACACTCTGCAATCCGGGTTCCCGCTGGGCTTCGGCAACATCATCTTCAATGGCGACATCAACAACATCGCCAAACCGCGCAGCCAGCAGACAGTGGAACAGTGGTTCAACACCGATGCGGGCTTCAACCGCGTGGCCGCTCAGCAATTGATCCGCAATGTTCGGACCTTCCCGCTGCGCTTCGGCTTCATTCGCTCCCACCACGTCAGCAACTATGACCTCTCGATGATCAAGAACAACAAGATCGCCGAGAGGTACAACTTCCAGTTGCGATTCGAGTTCCTGAATGCGTTCAACCGGCCGCAATTCCCAGGGCCCAACACGAACCCGACCGTGGCGGCCTTCGGGCGCATCCAGGCGTCAACGCAGGACAACTACGCCCGGCGCATCCAGCTTGGCGCGCGGCTCGTGTTTTAAGAGAAACCAAAGCCCCCGGAGCGTTCCGGCTCCGGGGGCCTTTCTCTTTTCCGAACCTTCCCTTATGCCGCCGGCAACTCGTAGGCTTTGCGGCGCGGCCGCCAGACATGCAGGTTCGCTTCCGCGTCGTTGATGAACTGCTCTTTCACGGGATCCCACTGCAGCCGCCGCCCCAAGTCCCGGCAGATGTTGACAAGGCAGCACACGGTGGTCGACCGGTGGCCGACCTCGGCGTCGGCGTTGGTGCGCTTGCGGGTACGGACCGAGTCCAGGAAGTTCTGGATGTGCCAGGCGTTCTCGCCCGGACCTTCAATGGTGTCGGGCGGCGCGCCTTTGCGCACTTCGGGATCGCCAACCAGGAGGCCGCGCTTGATTTCGAGCGTGCCGTTCTCGCCGATGAAAATGGCGCCGAGGTCGGAGTGGTCCTCAGGCCGCTTCTTGCCGACGAGGCGAAGCAGCGTGCCGTCGGCGTAGCGCATCGTGACGCGGCCCTCCTGGCCGGGTTCTTCGGGCCAGATCTCGACGGGGCCGGTATCGTCCTTCCCCAGCGCGCAGTGAACCTGATCGAGCGAATGGGTGCCCCATCCGGTGACGCCCCAGCTCTGGCCGCCGCCGTCGTAATCGCGCCACCACGCCCAGCGTCTCTGGAGATCCTGGTGATACGGACGCAACTCCGTCTGGTTGCACCACACGTCCCAGTCGAGGCCTTCGGGGATGGGCTGGGCGGGTTGCGGCTGCCAGATCTTGGGCGCTTCGAAATTGCAGACCACCACCGTATGGACGCGGCCCAGCAGGCCCTCGCGGATGCGCTGGCTGGCCCAGGCATTGATCGGGATCGACCGCTGCTGTGTGCCGACCTGCACCACGCGCTTCAGCTTTCGCGCCATATCGCTCATGGCGCGGCCCTCGGCGATGGTGAGCGACATGGGCTTTTCGGCGTAGACGTCGACGCCCATCTTCAGGGCGTGCATGGCGACCCAGACACGCGCGTGAGTGGTGGTTTGGACAAAGACAGCGTCGGGCTTCTCGCGCTCGATCATGTTGCGGAAGTCCGCGTAGGTCTTGGCCTTTTCGAGGCTGGGCTTGATCTGCCGCGCCTCGTCCATGCGGGTGACGGCGCAGTCGGAAAAGGCGACGAAATCGGCCTGGGGAAACTCCTCGTTCTTCAACAGCCACTTGGCGCGGCCGCCGAGGCCGACGACGGCGAGTTTCAGACGGTCATTGGCGCCGAAGACGCGGCGGGGCAGGATCAGGGGCGCGGCGGAGAAGAGAAAATGACGGCGTTGCATGGTTGCGCTCATTGTATCCCCTCCCGAGGCAGAATGATGCGAACTTTTTGCTCCTGTCATCCGTAATCCGGTACAGGAGCGTGGATCATGGCAGCCTTCTTCCTCTTCGTGATTCTGTGCGTGCTCTGCTGGCCGCTGGCCCTGCTGGCACTGATCCTTTATCCGCTGATCTGGCTGGTCCTTCTGCCATTCCGTCTGCTCGGAATCGTCGTGACAGGCGCGTTCGACCTGATCGCGGCGCTGTTTGCGCTGCCTGGCCGGCTTGTGCGCTCGTTGTAATCAGGCTGTGAAGCCGGACTGCTTGCTCGCGAATCCGGCTATTCCCGGAACGGCAAGATTCTCGCCGTTGTACGCCTTGTACATCAGGAAGAGCCAGCCAACGAATGAGCAGATGCCGAGAATCGGCCACATCATCGCCAGGAGCGCGCCAAGTCCTACGAACGCAAGCATCACACCGGAGATCCCCACAACCCAGAAAAGCACGATCACGGCAAGGTGCGTCAGGATGGATTGCCACGCGTGGAACTTCACGCGGGGGTTCTGGTTATAGGGCGTCAGGATCAGAAAGACCACGCCGGTGACGAGGCCCAGCAGATAGCACAGCGCGCAAGCCATGTTCTCGGTCAGCCCCGAATCGGCGGGCGGTTGCGGATTGGTTCCCATTGAAAGTCCTCCAGTGGCCCGCGCGGCATCTGGTGCGGCGGGGCGTCTCCATAGTCTATTCCATTTGCTTAGAATGGTGGCCAGATGATTCGACTGAGTGTGTTTCTGGCGCTTTTCTGCGCGCTGGCGCCGGCGCAGATCCTGAGGGTTTCGCCGGGCGGACGGCACTTGCAGCACTCCGACGGGCGGCCGTTCCTCTATCTCGGCGACACAGCGTGGGAGTTATTCCACCGGTTGAACCGCGAAGAGGCGGACCTGTATCTGCGCAACCGGGCGGCGAAAGGCTTCACCGTGATTCAGGCCGTTGCTCTGGCCGAGCGCGACGGACTCACCGTTCCGAATCCCTACGGGCATCTGCCGCTCGTGGACCGCGATCCGGCGCGGCCCGTGGAGGGCTACTTCGAGCACGTGGACTACATTGTGAATCGCGCCGCGGAATTGGGGCTCACTGTGGGCATGCTGCCCACATGGGGTTCGTACTGGACAACCGGGAACAAGAACGCGGTATTCACCGCTGAGAATGCGCGGTTCTTCGGCCGATTCCTGGGTGCGCGGTACAAGGAGAAGCCCATCATCTGGATTCTGGGCGGCGATCAGAACATCCGCACGCCCGCCGAGCGCGCGATCATCGATGCGATGGCCGAAGGGCTGGCCGAGGGCGATGGGGGGCGTCATCTGAAGACCTTTCATCCGCGCGGGCCGGGCATGTCGTCACTGCAATTACGCGACGCGAAGTGGCTCGACTTCCATATGTCCCAAACCTCGCATGGCGCCCGCGATCACGACACGGGCCTTTACATCGAGCACGACCGCGCGCTGAACCCACCCAAGCCCACACTGGACGGCGAACCGCGTTACGAGATGATTCCAGTGGGTTTCTACTTCGCCAACTACAGCCGATTGGAGCGCATGGACGACTTCGACGCGCGCACCGCGGCCTACTGGGCGATGCTCGCCGGGGCGGCGGGGCACACCTACGGGCATAATTCGGTGTGGCAGATGTGGAAACCGGGGCTGCCTTCGGCAATCAACGCCGATATTCCGTGGATGCAAGCGATTGACCATCCGGGAGCGTTTCAGATGGGGCACTTGCGAAGGCTCCTCGAATCGCGGCCCTGGCAGACGCTGATTCCGGACCAGTCGATTATCCGCAGCGGCCCGGCGACGGGTCCGGCAACAGTCCGCGCGGCCCGCGCCGCGGACGGGAGGTTCGCGTTCATTTATACGCCGCGCGGGGAGCAGTTCACGCTGGATAGGGGCATCATCAAGGCTGAACGTGTGAAGGAGATCTGGTGGGACCCGCGCTATGGCGTGGCGCATCACATCCACACAGGTGACAACCAGGCCTTTCAAACCTATACACCGCCGACTTCGGGCAGGGGCCAGGACTGGCTGCTGATCCTCGAGGATGAGGCGGCGAAGTTTCCGCTGCCGGTGCCATGAACCCTGGCGCGCTCTTGCCGCCGGCTGGGGCGCTGCTGTGCTGTAATTGAATTGTCACAATTCATGCGCGGCCTTTTCTGTCTGCTTCTGCCAGTGCTGGCGTTCGCCAATCCCCCGTTAACCGATGATGCCGAGTCGCTTCACATCGTCAATCTGAACCTGGACTTTAAGCCGGGCTGGACGCTGCAACTGCACTCCCGCGTGCGGACGTTCGAGAACATGAGTTCGTTCAACCAGTTCCGGGCAGGTCCGATTCTGATGGTGCAGCTCAAGCCGAAACTGTTGGGTCTGGCGGGGTATTACTTCATTGACCAGAACCGGCGCGTCGTCTACCAGGATTTTCATGTGCATCGGGTGTGGATGGGCGCGCAGGTGCGCGCCGTGTCGCGGCCGATGTGGACCATGGACGCGCGGTCTATCACCGAGCGGTTCATTTCAAGCGAATTTGCCGACTACTTCCGATTCCGAAACCGGCTGATGGTGAACGGAAATGGGAATGGGAACGGAAAGAAGTGGCTGCCCTTTATCAGCGCCGAAGTGTTGCGGCAGCAGACCATCTGGTACGGGCGCTTCACGGTTGGAATGCAATACCGTCCCCGTCGCGGGGTGCTAACCAGCCTGGGCTATGAGTACCGTCCTTCGCCCATCGGTTCACCGTCGCACATCCTGGCGACCATGATTCAGTTCGAACGGCTGCGGCGAATTCCGCCGCATATCGATTAACCCTGAGCGCCTACTCGTCGTACTTCCCAATGCGGCGCACCCAGATATTGCGGAAGCTGGTGGGTTCGTTGTGGTTCTGGAGCATGATGGGCGCTTCGGGGCCGTGGGGCTCGAACGCCTTGTGGATGCGGTGGGCCATCTGGCCGATGAAGGCTTGCGCGTGGTGCACAAGCACGCCGTTATGGACCACGGTCACCACCGGCGGGCTCACCAGCTTGCCATCCTCGAACTTCGGCGCCTTGAAGAAGATGTCGTAGCTGTTCCACTCGTTCGCGGGGCTGGTGGCGTTCTTGAGCGGCGGGAACTGCCCGTAGATGGAAGCCGCCTGGCCGTCGGCGTAGGTCTCGTTGTCGTAGCTTTCCAGCACCTGAATCTCATAACGGCCCATCAGAATCACGCCGGAATTACCGCGATTCTGACCGCATTTCACCAGGCCGGGTTTCCATTCGAGGTGAAGCTGAAGGTCGCCGAACTGGTCCTTCGTCACCAGGTCGCCGCGGCCGGCGACCGTCATGATGCCGCCCTCCACCTTCCACTGCGGATCGAGCTGCTGGCCGCGCCGGTAGGAGTTCCACTTGTCCAGATTCTTGCCGTCGAACAGCACGATGGCGTCCGAAGGCGGCGGCGTGGCCACCACGCTGCCCGTGACGCGCGCGGGCCGCGGCCGGTCAATGTCATGCACCTTCCAGGACTGCCCCGGCAGTTGCGGCGTGTCGCGGTAGCCGGGCGGGTCCGGGCACGGCACCGGCTTGGGCGCGGGCGCCTGCGCGCAGGCGGCCAGCGCGGCCACCGCGAATAGGAAAGCGAGGGAGGCGGTTTGTTTCATGACGATAATTTCTAATTTACCAGCGCAGCTTGAGGTCGGCGGTCCAGCGCTCGCCGGAGGCCATCATCTCGTCCCACGTCACAGTGCCGTGTTTGTAAGCGGCCATGCGGCCGAGAATGGCGGTGAGGTTCGACTCCACGGCGGTTTCGGCGTTGTTGACGGGCTTGTTTTCGCGGATCGCCGCGATGAAAGCCTTCACGTTGTTGATGGCGCCTTCGCGGAAGGTGGGGTCCTTCTCGGCGCCCATCCAGGCGTTGGGGCCTGCGATTCGGACGAGGCCGCCGTAATGGGTGTCGGCCATCCCGTTGAGGCCGAACACGCGCACGCACAGGTCGCCGAAGGCATTCGTCAACTGATGGGACGAGAAGTCGGCGTGGACGTTATTGGGATAGTCGTAGTGGACGAGGAAATGGTCCCAGGCGTCGGAGCCTTCGTAGCCGGTGCCGGTCCAATCGGTGCGCCCGCCGGTGCCGGTGGCCTTGGTGGGGTGGCCGCGCAGGAACCAATTGGCGACGTCGATCACATGGATGTTCTGCTCGACGATGATGTCGCCGCCCAGCACTTTGTCCATGTAGAAATTCATGATGCGGCGCTGTCCGGGGTCCATGCCGGGCGTGCCCTTATCCTTCGAGGGACGGCCGGCATAGTAATAGACCTGCGCGAAGACGGGCGCGCCGAGGTCGCCGCGATGAATCCGCTGCGCCGTTTCCTGGTACACCGGCTGCGCGCGGGTTTGAAAATCCACCAGGTAGCTGAGGTTCTTTGCACGCGCGGCGGCGGCTGATTTCAGCACGTCGTTGCAGCCCCACACATCCACCGCGGCGGGCTTCGCCATGAAGACGTGCTTGCCGGCGTTGACGGCGGCCCACGCTTGCTCGGGGTGGAAGTAGGTCGGGGTTTCGATGATGACCGCATCCAGCCTGGAGTTGGCCAGCTCGCGGAAGGCCTCCGGCCCGTGATAGGCGCGCGAGTCGCCGACGTTGAACTTTTCGCGCGTCTTGTCCAGGTTCGCCTTGATGACGTCGGCGAGGGCGACAATGCGCGCACCGGTGAACTCGGGGAAGAATGGGCCGATCCAATTGCCGCGCCCGCCGCAGCCGACTATCCCGATTTCGACGGTGGAATTGGCCTGGCTGCCGAATGCGGTCTCCGGCTTCACCAGCAGCAGTCCGCCCGCGCCCGCGGCGCGCAGAAAATCGCGGCGATCTTTTTCAGCCATGAATGCCTCCCTGCAGGGAGGACTTTATCACAACAACGGTCAGCCGGGCAGCAGCTTCGTGATGTCGTTATAGATGACGAAAACGACGATCATCATCAGGAACACAAAGCCGAGCTTGAAGATGTTTTCCTTCAGTTGCAGGCTGAGGTCGCGGCGGATGAAGATCTCGATCAGCAGCAGCAGAATCACGCCGCCATCGAGAATGGGGATCGGCAGCAGATTGAAGATCGCCAGGTTCAGGCTGACCGTGGCCATCAGGCCTATGAACGTGTAGGCGCCCTCGCGCGCGGCCTGGCCCGAGAGTTGCGCGATGCCGATCGGCCCTTCCAGCGATTTGGCCGAGCTGCGCCGCTCAATGATCGACTGCAGGAAACGGAAGATCAACGTCGCGCCCTTCAGATTCTGGTTGACGGACTCGCGCACCGCCTCGCCTAGGCCAAGCTGCGTGTAGATCACGCGCGGCGCCAGCTTGATGCCGATCAGCCAGCGCTTTTCGCCGTTCGCTTCCTCGCTCTGGGCGGGATTGATGGACACGGACCGCTCCTCGCCGTCGCGGCGGTACACCACGTCGACGGGGCTGCCCTCAGACGCGGCCAGCGCTTCGTGGATCGTGTAGACGGTGCGGATCGGCTCGCCGTTGATCGAGATCAGCACGTCGCCCGTCTTGAGGCCCTTCTTTTCGGCGTCCATGCCCGGCAGCAGGCCGCCGACTTCGATGTCGGTCTGCTCGGCCCAGCCCGCGGAGCCAACCCCCGTGCGCTCGTCGAGCACAGGCGTGACGACAAGGCGTACCTCCTCGCCATTGCGCTTCACCAGCATCGGCATGGGCTTGCCCGCGCTCACCACCTCGCGCAGCATGATGTCTTCCCACGCAGGCCCCTGCTGATTTTCGACCTGGATGATGACATCGCCCAACCGCGCGCCGGCCTTCGCGGCGGGGCCATCCGGTTTGATGTAGCCCACCGTGGCGGGCGCGCCCGCGTTGGCGAGCTGTGGATACCGCACCATGAAGAGCCCGGCGAGCAGCGCCACCGCGAGCACAATGTTCATGGCGGGTCCGGCGAAGACGACAATCAACCTCTGCCATCGGGGTTTGGCTTGAAAGCCGCGGGGATCCTGTTCATCGCCCGGTTGTTCGCCGGCCATGCGGACATAGCCGCCAAAGGGGATGAGCGAGATGCGGAAGTCGGTTTCACCGCGGCGGAAGCCGAAGATGCGGGGGCCGAAGCCGATGCTGAAGGCGTCCACGCGGACGTCGAACCAGCGCGCCGCCCAGTAGTGGCCGAGCTCGTGGATCACGATCATGATCCCGATTAAAACCAGCAGCCACCAGAGATTCTCGAAAAATGCCATCGTTCTCTTATCCTTCCCGGGCTGTACGCACAGGGACGGCCACCGGAGCGGCGGCGCGTTCCTCAATCATATCGCTTGCGATGCGGCGGGCTTCGCGGTCCAGTTCCAGTACGTCGTCAATCGATGCGGCCGCGCGCGCGCCGGCGCGGGCCAGCGTCTCTTCCACCACTTCGGCGATGCCGGTGAACGGCAGCCGCCCGGCGAGAAAGGCCTCGACGGCAATCTCGTCCGCCGCGTTCAGCACGCAGGCCGCCGAACCGCCGGTGCGCTGGGCTTCGTAGGCCAGCCGCAGCAGAGGGAACTTCTCGAGGTCGGGCGGGGCGAAGTCCCAGGTGCGGGCCTCGCGCCAGTCCAGTCGCGGGACCGGCGCCTCCAGCCGTTCCGGCCACGTCAGCGCGTATTGAATGGGCATCCGCATATCCGTCGCGCACACCTGCGCAATCACGCTGCCGTCGTTGTATTCCACCATGGCGTGCACTGTGGACTGCGGATGGATCACCACCTCCACTTCGTCCGGCGGAAAACCGAACAACCAGCAGGCTTCGATCACCTCGAAACCTTTGTTCATCAGCGTGGCGGAATCGATGGTGATGCGGGGGCCCATCTTCCAAGTTGGATGATTCAGGGCCTGCGCCGGTGACATATCCTTCAACTGTTCGCGCGGGGTATTGCGGAAGGGGCCGCCGGAAGCGGTCAAAATCAATTTGGTGACTTCGCCGCGGCGGCCGGCGCGCAGGCATTGGTGCGCGCCGTTGTGTTCGCTGTCCACGGGAATGAGTTCGGCGCCGTGCCCGGCAACCGCCCGCATCACCAGGTCCCCGGCCGCCACCAGGGTTTCCTTGTTGGCGAGACCGATGCGCTTGCCCGCGCATGCGGCCGCGTACGTGGCTTCGAGTCCCGCCACGCCGACAATGGCGGAAATCAGACAATCGGCTTCCGGAGCAACAGCGGCGGCGCGGTAAGCGGCCGCGCCGGCGGCTAATTCGGGATGGTCGCGGCGGGCCAGGCCCAGCGCCTCGAGCGCGGCCTGAAGCCGCGGCAGATGCGCCGCATCGGCTGTCACGGCGACTTCAGGGCGAAATTCTGCGATCTGGCGCGCAAGTTCGTCGATGTTCCGGCCCGCGATCAGGGCATGGACGCCAAAACGGTCCCGGCGCTGCCGCACGACATCCAGGGTGCTTTGGCCGATGCTACCCGTGGAACCGAGGATCGTCAGTCGCTGCATGCCGAAACCACCGCCATCATATCATCCATGATTCACCCGTATGGCGAACAGATGGAACAGATGACGTAACGAACAACCGGCTCAACCTTTTTATTGTTTTGTGGAAGCAAGACCCAGAGGGCGCCAGGGAGGTGAATGCTTCAGGGGTCTTTTTTGAGGTTAGTCTCGCTTTGGTGGGAGTTGCCTCCCTGGCTTGATTTCAGTCTCTCATAGAATTTTTGGGATTGCAAGCACTTTCTACAAAAAATTGTAGATCACTCGGCAACTTTCTTGACCTCGACCCCCGCCATCCTCTCTAACACCTTGATTGTAGAGCAGATATCTTCTTCGGCGTGGCCTTCCGCGATTGCCATCTGGAAAAGTTGATGGGTGAGGCCGGTCAAGGGGAGGGGGACATCAAGTTCGGAGGCCGATTCCAGCATGAGGCCGATGTCCTTGTGCATCCATCTGACTGAAAAATTAGTACTAAAGTCCCGACGGAAGACGTAAGGGGCCTTAAAGGACACCAATCCGCTGCGCGCGGCCGAGTTGTTGAGGATCTCGAGCATCAGTTCGGGGTCGACGCCCGCGCGGGTGGAGAGCACCATCCCTTCGTTGAAGGCTTGTAACAGATTGGAAAGAATCAGGTTCTGGGTCAGTTTGGCGTGCAGGCCCTTCGCAGTGCCGCCGCAGTAATAAAGCTGTTTCCCCATCGGCTCCAGGTAGATTTTCACTTTTTCATAGATTACCGGGTCGCCGCCGATCATGAAAGTGAGCGTACCGCCCTCGGCGCCGGGTCTGGAGCCAGTACAGGGCGCGTCGAGGAAGTGGGCCTGTTTGGCGGCCAGGGCGGCGGCGGCGCGGTGGGCGTAGGCCACCGAGACGGTGGAGCAGTCCACCACGACGGCGCCGGGACGGATTGTGGAGAGCAGGCCGGCGTCGCCGAGGGTGACGGTCTCCGACATGGCGGTGTCGCCGACGCACAGGAAAATGATGTCCGCGGCGGAGGCCACATCGGCGGGCGTTGCGCAGGCGGTGGCGAGGTCCGGGTGCGCGGCGGCGAGTTGCGCGCTCTTTGAGGCGGTGTGCGACCAGAGGGCTACGCGATGGCCGGCCGCCAGAAGGTTGCGGGCCATCGGGTAGCCCATGATGCCGAGTCCAAGGAATCCGAGTGTCATTGTCCGGCATTGTAGAACGCCGGGCGCCGATGCGACAATCAGGGCAAGTTCCATGCCGAAACCGAAAGTCCTCATCACGAAACGCATTTATCCCGAACCCATCGAATTGCTCCGCCCGCATTGCGAGGTGGACTACGTGAATTCCGACGACGGCCTGCCGCCCGAAGAACTGGTGGAACGCGCGCGCGGCTGCACCGCGGTGGTGAGCCAGTTGACTGACCGGCTGCGGGCCGATGTCATCGAACGGCTCGATGGCGTGCGCGTGATCGCCAATGTCGCCGTGGGCTACGACAATATCGACGTACCTGCGGCCACCGCGCGCGGCATCCTGGTGACCAATACGCCGGACGTGCTGACCGAAACCACCGCCGACTTCGCCTTCGCGCTGCTGATGGCCTCGGCGCGGCGCGTGGTGGAGGCGCACGCTTTTGTTCATTCCGGCCAGTGGAGCCGCTGGCTGATCGACCTGCTGGTGGGCCAGGATATTCACCACCGGACGCTCGGCGTGTTCGGCATGGGCCGCATCGGGCAGGCGTTCGCGCGGCGCGCGCGGGGCTTCGCGATGAAGGTGCTCTATGCCGACAGCGTGGCGCTGGCGCCGGAAGTCGAGTCGGAGTTGGCGGCGCGCCGGGTGTCGAAGGAGGAATTGCTGCGCGAATCCGATTTTGTCAGCCTGCACGTGCCGCTCATGCCGGAGACGAAGCATTTCATCGGCGCTGCCGAACTGGCGTTGATGAAGCCCACGGCGATCTTGCTTAACACCGCGCGCGGGCCCGTGGTGGACGAAGCCGCGCTCGTTGAGGCGCTGCGGGAGAAACGGATCGCAGGGGCGGGCCTGGACGTATTCGAGGAAGAGCCCAAGGTGCACCCGGGCTTGCTCGAGTTGACCAACGTCACGCTCGCGCCGCATATCGCCAGCGCCTCGGTGGCTACGCGGCGGCGGATGTCGGAAATGGCGGTGGAGAACGCGCTGGCGGTGGTGCAGGGGCAGCGGCCCCCGAACCTGCTGAATCCAGAGGCGCTGTAGCGGGGGCGGTTCAGGCCGCGGCGGCTTTTTGGCCGGTGACAATCAGGCGCAGCAGCAGCACATCGGCGGGCTGATAGCAGGTGATGGGCAGGTTCGCCTGGTGTTCGTCGGAGTCGAGGATGTGCTTGCGGACCAACGCACGCAGTTCATCCAAGCTAACTTCAAGAATTCGGGCGACTTCGGCCTCGGTATAGTGCCCTCTAGGGGGTCGGGTCAAGTTCATGATCAGCGCCTGAGCTGGTGGCTTCATTCGTAGTGTAGGACGAGGCTCCGGTTTCCCCAATCGGGAGGAGTCCTTAGTTAGCGGGCGATCAATCCTACGGCTTTGCCAGACTCGCCTGTGACGGGTACTAAGGTGGGTTTCGGGGATGTCCGCGTCCGCGGATCACGATAGAATCCGAGTGTACGATCAGCCCCACGCCCAGGAGGTGTCATGTCCGACAAACCCGCTCAAGCCCCACCGTCGCGGCGCGCCGCCGGAGACCATCCTTCGACCGCCGTACTCACGCGCGGCTTCGATCCGCACCTGTCGGTTGGCAGCGCGCGGCCGGCCGTCTTCCGCAGTTCCACGTACGTGTTCTCCAGCCCCGAAAGCGCCGAGCGCGCCTTCGCTATCGTCACCGGACGCGAAGAACCCGCGCCCGGCGAAACCCCCGAGCTCATTTATTCCCGCTTCAACCACCCCAACGCGGAGATCCTCGAGGACCAGATCGTGCCGCTCGAAGAAGGCTCCGAATGGGCTGTGGTCTTCAACTCCGGCATGGCCGCCATCATGACGGCGCTCATGAGCCGTCTTGCGCCTGGCGACGCCATTGTCCACACCGTGCCGCTCTACGGCGGCACGCAACACCTGATGCACAAACTGCTCGAGCCCTGGGGCGTGGTTTGCCGGCCGGTGGTCTCGGGGCGCGGCCAGGAACTCGATGAAGCCATCCGCACCACGCCGCGGCTGAAATTCGTCCTGATTGAAACCCCCGCCAACCCCACCATGGCCATGACCGACATCAAGCGCGCCACGCTCACCGCCGCGCAGGTGGATCCGCGCCCCATCGTGATGGTGGACAACACCTTTCTCGGACCCGCCTTCCAGCATCCCATGACCCTTGGCGCCGATCTGATCGTTTATTCCGCCACCAAGTACCTGGGCGGCTTCAGCGACCTGCTGGCCGGCGTCGTGCTCGGCGCGGACCCTGAACTCGAACGCCCCATCCGCGCGCTCCGCGGCCTGTTCGGCAACATCCTGCAGCCCGATGAATGCTGGATTCTGGACGGACGCCTGCCCACCGTCTCGCTCCGCATGAACCGCCAGAGCAAGAACGCGCAGCGCATTGCCGAGGCGCTGGTGCGGCGGCCGGAGATCCGAAAGGTCTACTACCCGACTTTGTTCGACGATCCCGAGCAGATCCGCATCCGGCTCGCGCAAACCGATTACCCGGGCGCGATGATCGCCTTTGACCTGCATGGCGGCAAGCCCGCGGCGTTCGAGTTTCTACGCGCGCTTAAACTAGCGCACAACGCCGTGTCGCTCGGCGGCATGGAGACGCTGGTCTGTCATCCGAAATCGACCACCCATTCCGGCAACACACCGGAGGAACACGCCATCGCGGGCATCACCGATGGGCTCGTGCGGATCTCCGTCGGCGTCGAGGATTGGCGCGACCTGCTCCGCGATTTCGAACAGGCTCTGGACACCGTGCAGGCGTTCGTCACGGCTTAGGCGGAAGCTGGCAGGGGATACACACCAGTTCCTCTTCCTCTTCCTCCTCGCCGAGGATGAGGATGGACTCGAAGTCATCGTCATCGTCGTCGTCGTCCGCGTCGGAGGAGTCTTCGCCGTCGAAGTCGTGCTCATCGACGACAACTCCGCGCAGCGGGCGGGCCGCGATTTCGGCGTTGCGCGCAGGGATGTGATAGCCGCGCCGGGCGTAAATGCGAGCCTTCGGGAATTGCTTGCGCATGTGCGGCGCGAGTTCGACTTTGATCTGCCGGTATTTGCCCTCGGGGCCGGGCGGCATCGCGTAATACAGGGCGGGGCGCGCCCGGATGCGGCGCACGAGTTGGGGAAACGCTTCCGCGGCGTTGCGGGCGGCGATCATCACACCGCCGGTCTTCGAGACCGCGCCGCCCACGCCCTCGCTGACGAAGAACTCGGCGTACGGGGCGGCAATGCGGAAATACCACTTCCAGGCGGTTTGCGCGCGTGAAGTCATCACGAGCGCGTGGAGCGTGGCGTCGGCTTCCCAAAGGTGGCCGACGACGATGGCCTCCTTGCGGCTGCGCTGGCCTTCGTTGTCGGTGATGACGATGATGGCACGGCGGTTCGGGCCGCGCGACGTGCTGAGCAGGTAGCGGGCGGCGTCATCCACGCCGGCCAGCAGCGCGGTGCCGCCGTCGAAATCGCCGCCGAGCACGCGATCGCGGACGGTGCGGACCACGCGGTCGAGATCGGATGTAAGGCGCAGCAGGAGCCGGGTGTTCTCATTGAAGGCCATGACCGCCACGCGGTCGCCTTCGCGTAGTTCTTGCATGGCGAGTTCGGCGGTGGCGGCGACCTGGGCGACGAAGGAATCCATGCTGCCGCTGATGTCGAACAGCAGAACGAGGTCGAGCGGCAGTTGCCCCTCGGAGATGGCGCGAATCGGTTGGGGCGCGCCGTCGTCGCGCACAATCAGATCGGCTGCCGAGAAAGGCCCGGCGGGGGCATTGTTGTGCAGGACCTCGAAATCGACGCGGACGAGATTGGCTTCAACCGTGAAGGTGGGCGCCGGCGGCTCCGAGCACACCGCCGCCAAGGTCAGGGATACAGCCAGCAGGCCCAGTCTGCCGCGCCACATGCCTCTATTTTACGGGCAAAATGCGCCGTTTCAGCCGCATTCTGTGCGGATTTGTGCGATTTTCGGACGTGGTGTCAAATGAAGCGCTACAGGCCGGGGTGTTGCCTACGCGGGCGCCTGCCGGAGACGCAGGGCGACTTCGGCGACACGGCGTCCGAGACCGCGCGCCGTAGTCAATCCGAGTTCGTCTTTGCTGATGTCGTCGCCGCCACTGACAAGGATGCCGCCGAGACGGGCCGTGGGACGGCCATCGCTGACGATAATCATGTCCTGGCAAAGCATGGCGGCGTGTATAGTCTGGAGGGTGACTTCCTGGCCGCCATTCCGCGCGGCGCCGACAGCGATGGCCCCGCCAACCTTGTCCCGGAGGCCGAAATCCTTGCGGAAAACCATCCAACGGTCGAGAAACTCCTTGGCAAGCCCGCTCATATTGGTGAAGTACACGGGGGTGCCAATGATAATGCCCGCGACCTCGGGCAGACGTATGCGGGCCTCGATGGCGGGGAAGTCATCGCGCTCGCCTTCGCCCAGCGGAATTCCAGCCGCCAGCGCGCCCTGCATTTTGAGGCCACCGAGATCGATGAATTCTGTTTCAATCCCCGCGCCAGCTTTTTTCGCGGCTTCTAGCGCCACTTGGACAGCGGTCGCCGTTGTGCGCCCTTTGCGCGGACTGCACGACACACCAATGATGCGAATGGTGTTGGCGGGACGAGTGGGTTGGGCTGCCTGGGCAGCGCCGGCCGCGCTGATGCCTAGGAATAATCTCCGGGTAGTCGACGAATTGGCAAGCATAAGTTCCCTTCCATTCGCCCGTGAGCATAGCGTATTCGGATATGGGTGTCCAGATATGACAGTAGGCAGACAGAGCAGGTGGCGGCCGTGAAAGCGGCATTCAACGGCAGGATGCGGCCACGCCAGGACGAATGCGCCGGCAATCCGGTTCCCAGCAGGTAAGGGGGCGCCGGTTCGAGCGGTTCCCGAGGTCTCCCGCTCCAACCAGAGAAGCGGTGCGTGACCAGGATCGGCGTTAGCGCGCCTGCTCCCACCTTTCGGCGTACTCGCCCAGGACTCCGGCGATCTCCTCCGCGGCGAAAACGATCGGGACGCGGGGCATACTGCGGCTCTGCATGCGCTGCGCGGTCAACTTCTTCTGAAGGTCTTGAGCGTCAGGCTTGGCCGCTCCAGGCGGCTTCATCGGTCCACGCTGCTGCTTCCGTTTTTCGATCTCCTTCGGTGCATCCGTCATCCGCTTCATGACCTTGGAGATCTCGTTGATTTCCTCGCGGACTTCGCGTACCAGCTTTTCATGGAAAGGCCGGGACTCGGCGATCTGCTGCAGGCCCGCCTGCATCTTGTCGAGTTTGGGCGCTGGCCGCTTGCCTTGCGCGTCGCCGCCGACGAGGTTATCGGCGTTGGTGGAGACCGCAAGCAACTTTGCGTGCATCGCAGACTCCCACTCACCGAGCACAGATATGACCATGTTCGCGCCAAGGCCCACGCTTGAGAATCCTGGACCCTTCGTGCCCAATGGCACGGCCGAGTCGCCCAGACCGAGGACGGCGGAGCCTTCAGCCAACAGCCTGAGCGCGGGTTTGGAGAGCAATGTGGACACGCTGGGGTAGCGCAGGGCGCGAAGGCTGCTGCGCATCATCCGGTCCATTTCGCTCGTGACGTAGTGAGCCGCCCCGAAGGCGGCCTCGACGCGGTTCAGGTTACGTCCGCGCTTGCGGTCCAATTCGTCGAGATAGGACTTAACGGACTTCGGTACGTTCGGGCCGGTCAGCCGTTGCTTCCAGATGCGCAGGAACCCGCGGGTGTAAGTTTCGTGCAGCGCGCGCAGCGCGGCCCCGGAAGACTGATCGATCTCCATCCCGGTGATCCAGACGATCCACTTCCGCGGCTCGAGGCCCACCGCTTCGGCCAGGGACTTGGCCATCGCGCAGGAGGAGAAAAAGCGGAGGACTGTTTCAGCTTCCAGCACGGTAACGGGCACATGCGGCTTCTCGTCCATGGGTTTCCTCCGGAGATTATCTCAACATTCCCATATCCCGGCCGCTCCGGCAAGCGCCTTGAGGCGCGGGGGCGCGGGCTGATAAAAGGGAGGCATCATGATTTCACGCCGGATGCTGCTCGCTTCGTTGGCTGCCGCTTCGTGCGCTCCACGCGCCGGAGCCGTCATGGACACCCACACCCATTTTTACGATCCCACGCGCCCCCAAGGCGTACCCTGGCCGCCCGCCAAGGACGAATTACTGTACCGCACCGTGCTGCCGGAGGAGTTTGTCACTCTCACGCGTCCGCTAGGCGTGGAGGGCACGGTGGTTGTGGAAGCCAGCGCGTGGGTGGAGGATAACGCCTGGGTGCTCGAACTGGCGCGCCGCCACCCCGTGATCCGCGGCCTGGTGGGCCGCCTGGAGCCAGGCACTTCAGCCTTCGCCGCGCAACTCGAACGTTTCCGCAAGGATCCGTTGTTCCTTGGCATTCGTGTGGGTTGGGGCCAACTCCAGGAGAGTCTTGAGAGGCCGCCATTCCTTGAAGATATGAAGCGGCTCGCGGATGCAGGGCTGAGCCTCGACACAGCGGGCGGCGGCTTTATCGTCGAGGCCGCGGCCCGGCTGACGGATGCGGTGCCCACCTTGCGGGTTGTGCTCGATCATCTTCCCTTCGAGAAGGAAGTGCCGCTCTCACCGGTCAAGGGACGGCCGGGCGTCTACGCGAAGGTCTCGAACTTCTGGAACGAACCCGGCTGGGCGGATGCGGCGGCGCGCGTATTGGAAGTCTTCGGAGAGGATCGCGTCATCTTCGGCAGTAACTGGCCGGTGAGCCTGCGGCAGGGCGCGTACGCTGAGTTGCTCCAGCGCGCTCGTGGGTTTATCGCGCAGGCGGAGGCGGGCGCCGGCCCGAAGTACTTCCGGGAGAATGGACAGCGGGCCTACGGCTGGAAGTGAACTAGGTGGACCCGCCGGAAGAAACCCGATAGAATCGCGGGCAACCATGCCCAGCCAATGGACCCGCCGTTCTTTTTTCGCCGCCGCCGGACTGCCGGCGTTCGCCGCCGCCTGGCAGCGCGAGTCGCGCCGGAATGTCCTGTTTATCTCCTCCGACGACCTCAATAACCGGTTCAGCACGTATGGTCTCGATACCGTGCGCACGCCGAACCTGGACGAACTCGCGCGCCGGGGCGTCCGCTTCGACCGCGCCTATTGCCAGTACCCGTTGTGCGCGCCTTCCCGGGCTTCGCTGATGACCGGGACGGGGCCCGAATCCACCGGCGTGATGGATTTGCAGACCCATCTCCGCAAACGTATGCCCAACGCCGTCACCATGGGCCAGGCTTTCCAGAAAGACGACTACTTCGTCGCCCGCGTAGGCAAGATCTATCACTACGGCAACCCCGGCCAGATCGGTACCAACGGCGAGGACGACGAGCCCACCTGGATGCGCCGCGTCAACCCGGCCGGCGTCGACAAGTTGAAGGAAGAGCCGAGCATCATCAACTACACCCCCAAGCGCGGTCTTGGCAGTTCGGCTTCCTTCTATGCCTCGCCCGCGCCGGACGAGGAGCACACCGACGGACTTGTCGCGCTGGAAACGATCAAGATGATCGAGGAGCAACGTCGCGATCCTTGGTTCCTGGGCGCGGGCTTCTACCGCCCGCATTGCCCCTATGTCGCCCCCACGAAGTATTTCGATATGGTCCCGATCGAGAAGGTGAAACTCGTTCCGTTCGAGGAGTGGGAACTCACCATCGCGCCGAAATGGGCCTACTGGACGAACCCGCCCAACTTCGGCCTGAGCGAAAAACAGCGCCTTGAAGTGATGCAGGCCTATTATGCCTCTGTGCTATTCCTGGATGCCAATGTGGGGCGGCTGCTCAAAGCCCTTGACGCCACCGGCCAGACGGAACGCACTTCCATCTGCTTCTGGAGCGACCACGGCTACGGGCTGGGTGAGCATGGCCAATGGAAAAAGCAGACCGTCTTCGAGCACTCGGCGAGACACCCGCTGATTTTCGCGGGAGCGGGCGTGCGCTCCCGGGGCCGCGGCTGCGGCCGCACAGTGGAGGCACTGGACGTTTATCCGACGCTCGCCGGTCTGGCCGGACTCCGGCACACGCCCGGCTACCTTCACGGCAAGAACCTGCAGCCGCTCCTCGACAATCCAAGCGCGCGCTGGGACCGCCCCGCCGTGACGCAGGTGCGGCGCCGCGATGGCGAGCGCTGGGTGATGGGCAGCTCCGTCCGAAGCGAACGATACCGCTACACCATGTGGGACGGGGCTCGCGAGGGCGATGAACTGTACGACTACGTCAAGGATCCGAGGGAACTCAAGAACCTCGCGAAGGAAAACAGCGCCGCCAAGGTGAAGAACGATCTGTACCGCCGCCTGGAGACTATCTTGCGATCCCGCAACGAGGCGGCAAGCGAAGTGGTAGGATAAGACGATAATCTGCCCGGTGCGATCCCTATCAAGTTCCGCCGGTGTAGCACTTTAGTTGCCAGCTGATAAACTTCAAAGGGAGCGCATGGGCAAATTTCAGGTTCACCTTACCAACCCGAGTGATGCGGCATTTGGGACCGCCGTGATTACGCCGCGCTGGCTGTATGTATTGGCGGCGGCGACTCCCTCCGAGTTTGGCGATCCCCGGATCTGGGACGAGACTCTCGAGCACATGGATCTCGATGCGGTAAAGCCGGGCGACGTGGTGGGCATCGGCATTCACACGGGCAATGCCCTGCGCGGATACAAACTCGGCCGCGAGATTCGCGCCCGGGGCGGCGTCGTGATCTTCGGCGGCATTCACCCGACGCTCTATCCGGATGAGTGCTTTGATCTCGGCGGCGCGCATGCGGCGGTGAAGGGCGATGGCGACATCGCCTGGGGCCAGGCGTTGCGCGATCATGCCGCGGGGAACTTGCAGCGGGTTTACGATGGCGGGCGAGTGCCCGGCGACGAGTTCAAGCCTGCCCGTTGGGATCTGCTTCCGGCTGAAGGCTACATGTGGGCTTCGGTGCAGACGGTGCGCGGCTGCCCGAAGCATTGCTCGTTCTGCTCGGTTTGGCGGACCGATGGCCAGAAACCGCGGCAGCGCGGCACCGATGCGGTGATTGACGAGATCGTCGAACTCCGCCGCCGCGGTTTTCGCTTCATCGCACTGGCGGATGACAATTTCTATCCGGTGTCGCTCACCGATATCGCCCTCGCCGAGCGCCAGGGCAACGCCGAGCGCGTGGAGCAGCTCAAAGCAATGCGCCGTGAACGTTTCGAGTTCATGGAGCGGCTGAAGGATCTGCCCCGCGACATGACCTTCTTCACCCAGATCACCATGGAGGCCGCCGAGGACCCCGATTTCCTCGACGCCATGCGCGAAGCGCACATCCGCGGCGCGCTGGTGGGCGTGGAGGCCGTGACCGCCGAGGGGCTGAAAGAGGTGTTCAAGGACTTCAACATGTCCGGCGACAACCTCGTGAAGCAGTTGCGCAAGTTCCGCGAGCACGGCGTGCATGTGCTGGGCTCGTTCATTTTCGGGTTGCCGAGCGACCGGGCGGACACCTTCGACGCGACGCAGGATCTCGCGCAGAAGGCGGATCTGACCTTCGCCCAGTTTGTGATGCTGACGCCGTTTCCGGGCACGGTGGACTTCGACCGTTGGGAGAAGAACGATCCGCGCGCGAAGGAAGTGGTGGACGGCGTGCCCCTGTCGCGGTACTGGCTGATCCCGCCCGAGCGGCGGCCCAAAATGTTCTTACCACACCCCACGATGGAATCCGCGGAAATGCGGGCCCGGACCCAGAAAGTTTGGGACGATTTCTACAGCCTGAAAGCGGTGTGGAGACGTTCGAAGTGCACGCCGCACCTGCGGGCGCGGCTGGCTTTCGTGTTCATCTCGAAGCTGTACCGGCAGATGTACGCCTCGACGGGCATTTCCACCGACAGTGCGCGCCGAGAACGGGCCACGAAGATGGCTCGAATGCTGGCCAAACCTTGCCGGAAGCTGTTCGCCGGCAAGCCGATGCCGGAGTTGAGCCTCAAACCCCGGCTCCAGACCTCAGAACTCCTGCAAATCGCCCAGTAAACAGGGCCGGCGGACGCGCTACGGGCGGTGGTGGCCGGAGTGTTTGGCGGTCTCCAGACGTGCCTGGGCGCGACGCATCTTGTTGAGGGCCTTCACCGTGTCCAGATCTTCCTTTGCGCTGGAAAGGTTCATTTCCGCGCGTTTTAGCGCTTCTTCGGCCCGTTTTACGTCGATTTCGTCGCCAAATTCGGCTCCGGTGGCGATGACGCGGACGTGGTCCGGCAGCACCTCCGCCCAGCCGCCCCGGATCGCGATAAACTTGCGCTGGCCGCCTTCGGGCACATAGGCGAGTTCGCCGGGGCCAAGTTCCGTCAGCAGCGGCGCGTGCTCGGGCAGGATGCCGAGCGCACCACTGGCGCCCGGCAGCACCACCTCGCTCACCTGCTCGCGGAGGAGCAGGCGCTCGGGAGTGGCGATTTCGAGAGTAAGGGCTCCCGCCATGACTAGTTCGCTTTCCGGATCTGCTCGGCGCGTTCGAGCACATCCTCAATGGTGCCTTGCATATAGAAGGCCTGCTCGGGGATGTCGTCGTGCTTGCCGTCGCAGATTTCCTTGAAGGCGCGGATGGTGTCTTCGAGCTTGACGTACTTGCCCTTGAAGCCGGTGAACTGTTCGGCGACGTGGAAGGGCTGCGACAGGAAGCGCTGGATCTTGCGGGCGCGCTGCACGCTCTGCTTGTCATCCTCGGAGAGTTCGTCGATGCCCAGAATGGCGATGATGTCCTGCAAGTCCTTGTAACGCTGGAGGATCGACTTCACGCGCTGGGCGGTGTTGTAGTGCTCCTCGCCGACGACGAGCGGATCGAGAATGCGCGAGGTGGAGGCCAGCGGATCGACCGCCGGGTAGATGCCGAGCGAGGCGATGTCGCGCGACAGGTTCGTGGTGGCGTCGAGGTGGGCGAAGGTGGTGGCCGGGGCGGGGTCGGTGTAGTCGTCCGCGGGCACGTAGATGGCCTGCACCGAGGTGATCGAACCGGTGCGCGTCGAGGTAATGCGCTCCTGCAGTTCACCCATTTCAGTGGCCAGGTTGGGCTGGTAGCCCACGGCGGAAGGCATGCGGCCGAGCAGCGCCGACACTTCCGAGCCCGCCTGGGTGAAGCGGAAGATATTGTCGATGAAGAGCAGCACGTCCTGGCCTTCCTGGTCGCGGAAATACTCAGCGACGGTGAGGCCGGTGAGGCCGACGCGGAGGCGCGCTCCGGGCGGCTCGGTCATCTGGCCGTAAATCAGCGCCACCTTGGACTTGGTGTAATCGGTGGGATCGAGCACGCCGGACTCCTGCATTTCGAGCCAGAGGTCGTTGCCTTCGCGGGTGCGCTCGCCGACGCCGGCAAACACCGACACGCCGCCGTGCTTCATGGCAATGTTGTTGATCAGCTCCATGATGACGACGGTCTTGCCAACGCCCGCGCCGCCGAACAGGCCGATTTTGCCGCCGCGCAGGTAGGGCTCGAGGAGGTCGATGACCTTGATGCCTGTCTCGAACATTTGGAGCGTGGTGGACTGCTCATCGAAGGCTGGCGCGGTGCGATGGATCGGCAGGCGCATCTCGGTGTTGACCGGGCCCTGATTGTCGACGGGTTCGCCGAGCACGTTGAGGATTCGGCCGAGCGTCTGCTTGCCGACGGGAATCGTGACGGGGGCGCCGGTGGAGACGGCTTTCATCCCGCGGACCAGCCCGTCGGTGGGCTGCAAGGCGATGCAGCGGACGCGGCCTTCGCCGGTATGCTGGGCGACTTCGACGGTAATGTTGATCGGCTCAGGGACATCGAACCCTTCGCTGCTGATGCGGATCGCGGTGTGGATGATCGGGATCTGCTCGGGCGCGAACTGGATGTCGACGGCGGGTCCGGCGACCTGAATCACCTTCCCAATCACTTCGGTAACGGTGGCGTTGGACATGATATTTCCTTATTCGAGGGCGGCGGCGCCGCTGACGACCTCGATGATCTCCTTGGTGATGCTGGCCTGGCGGACGCGGTTCATGTAGAGCGTCAGCTTTTCGATAACTTCGCTGGCATTGGAGGTGGCGGCATCCATCGCCGTCATACGGGCGGCATGTTCGGCGGCCGCGGACTCCAGAAACGCCTGATGGACCTGAATCTCCACCGACCGCGGCAGCAGCACGTTGAGCAGGTCGGCGGGGGGCTGTTCGTAAATGTAATCGCGCGCCGGCGGCGGGGCGCTGTCGCCGGTGGGGATCACGGCGATGGGCAGCAGCTTCTGCAGGATCACTTGCTGCGACAGCACGCTCTTGAATTCGTTGAAGATGAGGTAGACGGCGTCCACTTCACCCGCGGTGTAGCGCTGGATCAGCGCCTGCCCCAGCTCATGGGCGATGTCCCAGGTGGGGTTCTCGCTGACGCCGGTCAGTTCTCCGGAGACTTCGATATGGCGGCGGCGGAAGTAGTCCCGGCCCTTCTTGCCATAGAGCTCCGTCTGGACCTGGCCGGGGCGCTCGTTGAGAAAGGCCTGAGCAGCTTTAATCAGGTTGGTGTTAAAACCGCCCGCGAAGCCGCGGTCGGCGGTCAGAAGGACCAGCTGCACCTTCTTCTCATCGCGAACGGCGAAGAGCGGGTTGGCCGCGGCCTCCTCGGAGGCTCCGGCGGCGGCGGAAACGCTGGCCAGCATTTCTCCAAATAAACGGGCGTACGGGCGCGCGTTGAGCACGCGGTCCTGCGCCTTGCGCAGCCTCGCCGCGGCCACCATCTTCATGGCTTTGGTGATCTGCTGCGTGTTCTTGACCGACTTGATGCGCCGGCGGATGTCGATGAGGCTCGGCATAGGTGGCGGCCCCGCTTACTTCGAGAGCTTGTGCTCGGTCATGAAGCGCTGCTTGAATTCCTTGAGCATCGACTCGATTTCAGCCTTCAGGGTGTCGTCGATGGCCTTCTTTTCCCTGATGGTGGAGAGAATTTCGGGGTGGCCGTTCTCAACGTGGCGGTACAGTTCGGCTTCGAACTGCAGGCAGTACTCCACCGGGATGTCGTCGAGAAACGCGTTCGTGCCGGCATAAAGAATCAGCACTTGCTTTTCGACCGGCAGCGGCTTGTACTGCGGCTGCTTGAGGATCTCGGTGAGGCGGCGGCCGCGATTCAACTGCGCCTGCGAGGCCTTGTCGAGATCGGAGCCGAACTGCGCGAACGCGGCTAGCGCGCGATACTGCGCCAGATCCAGGCGCAGCGAACCGGCCACTTGCTTCATGGCCTTGATCTGCGCGTTGCCGCCCACGCGCGACACCGAAAGGCCCACATCGACCGCCGGGCGGATGTTCGAATTGAACATGTCGGCCTGGAGGTAGATCTGGCCGTCGGTGATCGAAATCACGTTGGTGGGAATGTAGGCCGAGACGTCTCCGGCCTGGGTTTCGATGAACGGCAGCGCGGTGAGCGACCCCGCGCCTTTCTCATCGCTCATCTTGGCGGCGCGTTCGAGCAGGCGGGAGTGCAGGTAAAAGACGTCGCCGGGGAACGCCTCGCGGCCCGGGGGACGCCGCAGCAGCAGCGAAATTTCGCGATAGCTGGCGGCGTGCTTGGAGAGGTCGTCGTAGATGCAGAGCGCGTGTTCGCCCTTGTCGCGGAAGTACTCGCCCATCGCGCAGCCTGAATACGGCGCGATGTACTGCATGGGGGCGGGGTCCGACGCCGTGGCGGCGATCACGATGGTGTATTCCATCGCGCCGTAGGTCTCTAGCGTCTTGACAACCTGCGCCACGGTGGAGCGCTTCTGTCCAATGGCGACGTACACGCAGACGACGCCCTGCCCCTTCTGGTTGATGATCGTGTCGAGCGCGATGGCGGTCTTGCCCGTCTGGCGGTCGCCGATGATCAACTCGCGCTGGCCGCGGCCGATGGGGATCATGGCGTCGATGGCCTTGATGCCGGTCTGCAGCGGTTCCTTCACGGGCTTGCGGTCGATCACGCCGGGCGCGATGCGCTCGATCGGGCTGAACTGAGTGGTGTCGATGGGCCCCTTGCCGTCGATGGGGCGGCCGAGGGCGTCCACCACGCGGCCGATCATCGCTTCGCCCACGGGCACCGACATAATGCGGCCGGTACGGCGGACTTCGTCGCCCTCTTTGATCTCGGTGTATTCGCCGAGCATCACGGCGCCGACCTCATCCTCATCCAGGTTGAGCGCGATGCCCGAGACGTCGTGGGGGAACTCGATCAACTCGCCGGCCATCACCTTGTCGAGGCCATGCAGGCGGGCGATACCGTCGCCGACGGTGACGACGTAGCCGGTTTCGGCGACCTGCAGCGTCTGCTCGTAATTTTCGATCTCTTCGCGCAGGACCCGCGCGATCTCATCAGCCCGGATTTGAGCCATGGTGAACTCTTGCCTTTACCCTTCCAAAATAGGCGCCATCAATGCGCGGCGCTGGAAAGACGGCGGCGGAGGCCCTCTAACTGGCCCTGCACGCTGCCGTCGTAGACAGTGGAACCGATCTTCACGGAGAGGCCGCCCACCAGCGACGGATCCACCGTGTAATCACAAAGAACCTGTTTGCCGGTGACGCGCGCCAGCGAGGCGGCGACTTCGGCCTGTTGCGCGGCGTCGAGCGGACGGGCCGCGGCGACCTGCGCGCGGACCACGCCGTTGCGCTCGTCGATCTGCGCGCGAAATGCGGTGGTGATCAGAGGAAACAGCGACACGCGGCGGCGGGCCGTGATCACGTCCAGAAAATTGCGGATCAGCGCGTCGAGCCCCAGCAGATCGCTGACGCGGCCCATCGCGCGGCGCTTCGCTTCGCGCGGCACGGCGGGCGAGAGCATCACGCCCTTCAACTCCGGAGCCGCGGCAAGCGTCTCGGCGAAGGTTTCCAGTTGAGTGAAGGCGGCTTCGGGTGAGAGCCGGGCGCCCGGACGGGCCACCACTTCCATGAGGGCCTTGGCGTATTGGTTGGCGACGGCGATGGACATGGCGCGCTCCTAATTCAGACCGGCGCGCGGGGCGCTGAGGGATTCGGTGAAGCGGTGGACGAGGCGGCCCTGCGCGGGGTCATCGAGAGCGGCCTGGATGCGCTGGCGCGCCAGATCCACGGCCAGGGCCGCCGAATAGGCTTTCAGGTCCTGGCGCGCGAATTTCACGGCGGATTCGATTTCCTGCCGGCTATTCTGCTCGATCTTCGCCAGTTGCGCGGCGGCCTCGCGGTCGAGGCGCTCACTCTCGGCTTTGAGCTCGGCGGCGGCTTTTTCGCGCAGGGCGGCGATTTCCCCTTCGAGACCGTCCATGCGGGCCTCGATCTCGCGGGCGCGCGACTCGGCCTGCTCGGCCTGACGGCGCGCCAGGTCCAGATTCTCCGTGATTTCCCGCTGTTGTCCGCGCAGGAGCGGATTGATCACCTTAATGAAGAGGTAGCCGATGCCCGCCGCGAGGATTGCGAAGTTGAAGATCTTCTTGATAAGGAAGGGGTCGCCGTGATCACCGTGATCGCCTGCGGCAAGAACAGGCAGGGCGGCAAGCAGCAAACCAAGCAACGGCCTCAGCAGGTTCATTGTGTCCTCCCGGCGAGAATCGTATTCGCAATGCGGGCGGCGAGCTGATCGGCTTCGGCGGAGAGCGAAGTACGCGCGGCCGCCGCGTCTTCGGCAATCGCCGCGCGGGCTTCGGCAACCTGCGCGCCGGTGGCGGCGCGGGCTTCGGCGATGGCCGAGTCCTGTTGCTCGGCGAGCTGTTTCCGCGCAGCCTCGTTGTCCTGGTAGATGGCGGCGCGGGCTTCCGCGAGCTTCGCTTCATACTGCCTCAACTTTTCCTCGGCGGCGCGGATCGCGTCTTCGGAACCAGCCAGCGCGCCTTCCGTGCGGCGGCGGCGTTCCTCCAGCACTGTTTCCATAGGCAGGAACAGCACCCGCTTCAGATAAATATGGAGGATCAGGACGAGGAAAAAGGCGGGAAGGGCCAGAACAAGGATCTCCCGCAAACTGATAAATATCTGTTCCATTTGGGTGCTGCTTCAGCCGGTACCGGCCGGCGCGGCGGGCTTTGCAGGGAGCGGGGGAAGACCCCCTGAGCCCAAAATAGATACGCTACCATACCGCTGCAGAGCGGTCAAATACCTCGAGATCCGAAATTGCGGGACCGCCGCGGGGTGGAGGCAGATTGGCTGGCGACAGACCCTGGTCCACGATGAAATTCGCAGGGTGTTGACAGGTCCCAATCTGGTTGAGTACCATTAGAGGGTTTGAGGAGTGTGCTCTTCTGCTCCTGGCTACCCTTCCTGCCGCTGACCTGAAGTTTTAAGGGAGGCTCGCCCCGCTGGTTTAGACGGCGGAGGTGGTGGGAAGCCGGCTGGGGGCCCGCCCCGAGGTCCCAGCGGACGTAAGCGCCGTGGGGGGCATGGGCGAGTCCGAAGGACCCTCGATGGATGGCCGCTCGCGGGAGATCCGGCGGGCGCGCTTCAATTATGGACGCAAGTCCGAATCACTGGCCGGTTTCGGCCGCCTGATCGCCATCAGGTTTGGCAGGTTTTCTTGAATTTTGGCGCCCTATGGCTGGTTTGAATGCCGTGGGGCGCGGTTATGCGTGGCTGGGTGCTGTTGCCCGGCAGAAGAAGCTGAACGAGGTTCGTGCGTGCCTACTTTTAACCAACTTGTTCGTAAGGGCCGGAAGCCGACGATTTGGAAAACCAACTCGCCGGCTCTGCAGTCGTGCCCGCAGCGGCGCGGCGTGTGCACGCGTGTGTACACAACGACGCCGAAGAAGCCGAATTCGGCGCTGCGGAAGGTGGCGCGTGTTCGTCTGACGAACGGCATCGAAGTGACGACCTATATTCCCGGTGTGGGCCACAACCTGCAGGAGCATTCGATTGTGCTCATCCGCGGGGGCCGCGTGAAGGATTTGCCCGGCGTGCGTTACCACATCGTGCGCGGCACGCTGGATACCGCCGGCGTGAGCGGCCGTATGCAGAGCCGGTCGAAGTACGGTGCGAAGCGGCCCAAGGCGGGTCAGGCCGCGGCCACCAAGAAAAAGTAGTCAGGAAGAGAGATTCGTATGCCTCGCAGACGACGCCCTGAAGCGAAAGAGATCCAGCCCGATGCGGTGTTCAACTCGACGCTGGCTGAGAAGTTTATCAATTCGATGATGTGGGACGGCAAGAAGACCGTCTCGCAAAAGATCTTTTACACCTCGATGGACATGATCCAGGAGCGCAGCGGCGAAGACCCGCTGAAGCTCTTCAAGAAGGCGATTGAGAACTGCAAGCCCGCCTTGGAAGTGAAGACGCGCCGCGTCGGCGGCGCCAACTACCAGGTGCCCATCGAAGTGCCGCAGAACCGGCGCACCGCCCTGGCGATTCGCTGGATTCTGAACGGCGCGCGCGCGCGCGCCGACAAGAGCATGTCGGAAAAGCTGGCCGGTGAATTGATGGATGCCGCGAATCTGCGCGGCGCCGCGATCAAGAAGAAGGACGACGTCCACCGCATGGCGGAAGCGAACAAGGCTTTCGCGCATTACCGCTGGTAGGGCCTAACCCAGGATAGACCCCATCCTCCGGAACACTTTATGCCACGCACCATTGCACTCGAGAAGATGAGAAACATCGGCATCATGGCCCACATCGATGCCGGTAAGACCACCACCACCGAGCGCATCCTCTATTACACCGGCCGAAGCTACAAGCTGGGCGAAGTGCACGAGGGGACCGCCACCATGGATTACATGGTGCAGGAGCAGGAGCGCGGCATCACGATCACGTCGGCAGCCACGACGTGTTCCTGGAACGATTATCAGATCAACATCATCGACACGCCCGGGCACGTCGACTTCACGGCCGAGGTCGAGCGCAGCCTGAGGGTTCTTGACGGCGCGGTAGCCGTTTTCGACGCCGTGGCCGGAGTGCAGCCGCAGTCCGAGACGGTGTGGCGGCAGGCGGACAAGTACTCGGTCCCGCGGATTTGCTTCATAAACAAGATGGACCGTATTGGGGCGGACTTCCTACACGCGGTCGATACGATTGTCGAGAAGCTTCAGGCCCGCCCGGTGCCGATTCAACTCCCCATTGGCGCCGAAGATCAGTTCAAGGGTGTCGTTGACCTGATCAAGATGAAGGCTCGGATCTGGAAGGAAGAAACCCTGGGCGCGGCTTACGAGGATGCCGACGTTCCCGCCGATCTTATCGAGCAGGCTCGGGAGTACCGCGAAAAGCTGGTGGAAGCCGCCGCTGAATGCGACGACCAGCTGATGGATAAGTATCTCGGCGGTGAGGAACTCACTGAGCAGGAGATTATTCTGGGTCTCCGGAAGGGCACGCTCGAGCTGAAGCTTTTCCCGGTTCTGCTCGGCTCGTCGTTTAAGAACAAGGGCGTGCAGAACATGCTGGATGCGGTAGTGGAGCTTCTGCCTTCGCCTGTGGATGTGCCCCCGGTACAGGGTACGGCCATCGACGATCCGGAAGTGGCGATGGAGCGGAAGTCCGATGACAACGCGCCTTTTTCGGCGCTGGTCTTCAAAATCATCACCGATCCGTTCGTGGGACAGCTCGCATTCGTGCGCGTGTATTCGGGCAAGCTGAACGCGGGCGAATCAGTGCTGAATGTGGCGAAGGGCCGCAAGGAGCGCATCGGCCGGCTGGTGAAGATGCATGCCAACAAGCGCGAGGAGATCGGTGAAGTGCTCGCGGGCGACATTTGTGCTTGCGTCGGTCTGAAGACCGTTTCGACGGGCGACACCATCTGCGCCGAAGGCGATCCCATTCTGCTTGAGTCGATTACGTTCCCCGAGCCGGTGATTCAGCTCGCCATCGAGCCAAAGACCAAGGCCGACCAGGAAAAGCTCGGCATGGCAATTGCCAAGCTGGTTCAGGAAGACCCCACTCTGCGGGTCAATACCGATGCCGACACCGGCCAGACGATCATCGCCGGCATGGGCGAGCTGCACCTGGAAATTGTGGTGGACCGCCTGCAGCGCGAGTTCAACGTCGGCGCCAACGTCGGCAAGCCTCAGGTGGCGTACCGCGAGACCATCCGGACCAAGGCTGACGCCGAAGGCCGCTTCGTCCGCCAGACCGGCGGCCGGGGCCAATTTGGCCACGTCAAAATTAAGATCGAACCGCTGCCGGGCGGCGGCTACGAGTTTGAGAACGCGGTGGTCGGGGGCGCGGTGCCGAGGGAGTTTATCGGGCCTGCGGAAAAAGGCATCGTCGAGGCGCTCGAGGGCGGCGTGCTGGCCGGATTCCCGATGTCCGACGTCAAGGTGATTCTCTACGACGGCAGCTATCACGAAGTGGACTCCTCGGAAATGGCGTTCAAGATCGCCGGTTCGATGGCCCTGAAGACTGCCGCGAAGAAGGCGAAGCCGGTGCTGCTGGAGCCGGTGATGAAGGTGGAAGTGGTCGTACCCGACGAATACATGGGTTCGGTCAATGGCGATCTCATCAGCCGCCGCGGGCGGCTGGAGGGGGTCGAGATGAAGGGCGGCACGCAGATCATCAATGCGATGGTGCCGCTGTCGGAAATGTTTGGGTATGCGACCGAGTTGCGGTCGCGCACGCAGGGCCGCGGAAGCTTCACGATGCATTTCGGGCGCTATGAAGAAGCGCCGGCCTCGATTTCCGAGGAAGTGATCAGCCGGATGCAGGGCAAGGTGGCCAATTAGCGCCGGTGGAGTGGACGGTAAGGAATCAGTTCAGAATCGCGTTCGTGTAGGAGATATTCATGGCGAAAGAGAAATTTGATCGCAGTAAACCGCACGTCAACATTGGCACGATCGGGCATATCGACCACGGCAAGACGACCTTGACGGCGGCGATCACGAAGGTGCTGGCGAAGCACAATCCGAAGGTGTCGTTCCGGAGTTTCGATTCGATCGACAACGCGCCGGAAGAAAAGGCGCGCGGTATCACAATCGCGGTGGCGCACGTCGAGTACGAGACGCCGAACCGGCACTACGCGCACGTGGACTGCCCCGGCCACGCCGACTACATCAAGAACATGATCACGGGCGCGGCGCAGATGGACGGCGCGATTCTGGTGGTGGCGGCGACCGACGGGCCGATGCCGCAGACGCGCGAGCACATTCTGCTGGCGCGCCAGGTGGGTGTGCCCTTCATCGTGGTGGCGCTGAACAAGGTCGACATGGTGGACGATCCGGAGTTGCTGGAGCTGGTGGAGTTGGAAGTGCGGGAGCTTTTGTCGAGCTACCAGTTTCCGGGCGACGATCTGCCGGTGGTGCGGGTGAGCGCGCTGGGGGCGTTGAACGGGGAAGGCGACTGGGAGAAGACGGTCGACGAGCTGATGGAGCAGGTGGACAGCTACATACCGCTGCCGGAGCGGGACATCGACAAGCCGTTTTTGATGCCGGTGGAAGACATTTTCTCGATTCAGGGCCGCGGCACGGTGGTGACGGGGCGCATCGAGAAGGGCGTGGTGAAGGTGGGCGAGGAAATCGAGATTGTCGGTTTCCGGGAGACGCGCAAGACGGTGTGCACGGGCGTGGAGATGTTCAAGAAGCTGCTAGATCAGGGGCAGGCTGGCGACAACGTGGGCTTGCTGCTGCGCGGCATCGACAAGAACGAAGTGGAGCGCGGGCAGGTGCTGGCGAAGCCGGGCTCGATCAAGCCGCACACGAAGTTCAAGGGCGAGGTGTATGTGCTGTCGAAGGAAGAAGGCGGCCGGCACACGCCATTTTTCAAGGGATACCGGCCGCAGTTTTACTTCCGGACGACGGACGTGACGGGGGTGGTGCAGTTGCCGGAAGGCGTGGAGATGGTGATGCCGGGCGACAACGTAACGATCACGGTGGAGCTGATCACGCCGGTGGCGATGGACAAAGGGTTGCGGTTCGCGATTCGCGAAGGCGGCCGCACGGTGGGCGCCGGAACGGTGTCCGAGGTGGTCGAGTAGCAGGTCAAGTGGTTCGCCGGAGCGGGTCACCGCTCCGGCGCCCAAGAGGATTCAATGGCGCAGAGCATCACAAAACGGATTCGCATTCGGCTGAAGGCTTACGATCACCGGCTGCTGGACCAGTCCACGTCCGAGATCGTGGAAACCGCCCGCCGGGCGGGTGCGCAGGTGGCGGGTCCCATTCCGCTGCCGACGGTGCGCAACTCCTATACGGTGAACCGGTCGCCGCACGTCGACAAGAAATCGCGGGAACAGTTCGAGATTCGGACGCACAAGCGGCTGCTCGATATTCTCGAGCCCACGCAGGACACGGTGGATGCGCTGTCGCGTCTGGATCTGCCGGCGGGCGTGGATGTGGAGATTAAGGCGTACCACAAGGGAGCCAAGTAGGAACAGGCCGCCCGGCTGCGTGGCCGGGCAGTGAGAAAGGCCGGTGGCGGTGACGCTGCCGGGATGGGAACCGAGCGAGTATGAGCCCAGGAATCATTGGCAAAAAGATTGGAATGACGCAGGTGTTCCGGCCCGACGGACAGGTAGTCCCGGTGACCCTGCTCAAAGCCGGCCCATGCGTTGTGGTGCAGCGGAAGACGCCCACTACCGACGGCTACGACGCAGTGCAGTTGGGCTTGGTGGAATTCGCCCGCAAGCCGAATAAGCCGATGGCCGGGCACTTCAAGAAAGCCGGCGCCGAGGGTGTCCGCCACGTGCGCGAATTTAAGCTGCGCCCGGGCAACGGCGATCCGAAGGCCGGCGACCAGGTGCTGGTGGACCAGTTCAAGCCCGCTGACATGGTGGACGTGACGGGCACCAGCAAGGGCCGCGGATTCGCGGGGGTCGTCAAGCGCCACAATTTCCGGGGCGGCGAGGCGACGCACGGTTCGATGCACAAGCGTGCTCCGGGTTCGATCGGGGCTTCGAGCTACCCCTCGCGCGTCTTTCCCGGCACCCGGATGGCCGGCCAGATGGGCCACTCGCAAGTCACCGTGAGAAACCTGGAAGTGATCGACGTGGACGTCGAAGACAACGTGTTGATGGTCAAGGGCGCAGTGCCCGGGCCGAATGGCGGCTACGTGATCGTGCGCCGTGCGAAGAGGTAGGTGAGCGATGCCAAAGGTTGATGTCATCGATATCCAAAACAAGAAGGTTGGGGAAGTTGATCTCTCCGACGCCGTTTTCGGCGCGGAAGTGAACGACAGCCTGATTTACGAAAGCGTACGCCACTTCCTCGCCGGCCAGCGCGGCGGCAACGCCAAGACCAAGAACCGCTGGGAAGTCGCCGGTTCGGGCAAGAAGTTGTGGCGGCAGAAGGGAACCGGGCGCGCCCGCGTGGGTTCGGTCCGCAGCCCGCTGTGGCGGCACGGCGGCACCACTCATGGGCCCCAGCCGCGCGATTACAGCTACCGGCTGAACAAGAAGATGGTCCTGGGCGCGCTCCGCTCGGCGTTGACGGCGAAGCTGCGCGACGGCGAATTGAAGGTCCTCTCGGGTTTCCAGTTCGCGGATCACAGGACCAAGACGGTGGCTGCCGCGCTGAAGTCGCTGGAAGCCGACCGCACGGTTCTGCTGGTTGAGACGGGCGAACCGGAGCGTAACGTGGCGCTCGGTTCGCGCAATATTCCCGGCGTGAAACTCGTCGTGACGAAGGACGTCACCACGTACGACCTGCTGGCTCACAAGGTGGTGCTCATGAGCGAGGCAGCCGCGCGCAAGCTGTCGGAGGCGTTGGCGTAATGAACATCTACGACGTGATCCTCCGCCCGATCGTGACCGAGAAGGGCGTGCAGAAAAAGGATGAGGAGAAGACGCTGTGCTTTGAAGTGCACCGCGACGCCACCAAGACCGAAGTTCGCAATGCGGTGGAAAAGCTCTTCAAGGTGAAGGTTCAGGAAGTACGGACGGCGACGTTCGAGGGCAAATTGCGCCGCCGGGGCCGCTATGCCGGCTACCGTCCGGACTGGAAGAAGGCGTTCGTCCGCCTGAAGGCGGGCCAGAAGACGCCCGAGTACGCGGAGATGGCTTAGGCTGCGAAGCGGAAGTAAAGAGGAAGGCGAAACCCTATGCCAGTGAAATCATTCCGGCCCACGACTCCGCCGCGCAGAACGATGACCGTTCTGAAGCGCGACGACATTACGAAAGAGACGCCCGAGAAGTCCCTGACTGTTGGGATCAAGAAGTCCGGCGGCCGCAACAACAAGGGCAAGGTCACGATCCGTTTCCGCGGCGGCGGCCACAAGCAGTCTTACCGCGTCATCGATTTCAAGCGGAACAAGATCGGCGTGCCGGCCAAGGTGGCGGCGATCGAATACGATCCGAACCGTACGGCGCGCATCGCGCTGCTGCACTATGTGGATGGCGAGAAGCGCTATATTCTGTGCCCTGTGGGTCTCGAGGTGGGCGCCACCGTGGTGTCCGGGCCCGATGCGGACATCATCGTGGGCAATTCCCTGCCCATCGAGAAGATCCCCGCCGGTACGGTTATTCACTGTATCGAGCTTCGTCCGGGCAAAGGCGCGCAGATGTGCCGCGCCGCCGGGGTGAGCGCGCAGCTGGTTTCCCGCGACGGCGGTATCGGTCTGCTGAAGCTGCCTTCGGGCGAGATTCGGCGGATCCCGGTGAGCTGCTACGCGACGATCGGCCAGGTCGGCAATACGGATCATGAGAATGTGACGCTGGGCAAGGCGGGACGCACCCGCTGGCTAGGCCGCCGCCCGCACAACCGCGGCGTGTCCATGAACCCGGTGGATCACCCGCATGGCGGCGGCGAGGGCCGCACCTCGGGCGGCCGTCACCCGGTCACCCCCTGGGGCCAGCCCACTCGCGGTTTCCGGACGCGCAATAACAAGCGCACCGACAGCGAGATCGTCACCAGCCGCCACGGCAAGAAGTACGGCAAGAAGTAGGGAGCGAGGTAGGACTTTCGATGAGCCGATCACTCAAAAAAGGGCCGTTCGCCGACGACCATCTGGTCGAGAAGCTTTCGGTGCTGAACGCGAAGAACGAGAAGAAGGTGGTCCGTACATGGAGCCGCCGCTCTACTATCATTCCGGACTTCATCGGCCACACCATCGCGGTGCACAACGGCAAGAAGTTCATTCCGGTGTATGTCACCGAGAACATGGTGGGGCACAAGCTGGGTGAATTTGCTCCGACGCGGACCTTCAAGGGCCACGTGGGGAAGGACAAATCGGGCCGGTAGCCGGAAAGGAAGCAAGAGGACGAACATGCAAGCCAAAGCGGAAGCCAGATACGTTCGGGTCTCGGCCCAGAAGGCGCGTCTTGTCGTGGACCTCATCCGCGGCGCGAAAGCCGGCGAAGCCATCACCATTTTGAAGACCACCAACAAGCGCATCGCCCCGGCCGTGGAAAAGGTGCTGCGCAGCGCCATTGCCAACGCCGAGAACAAGAACAGCGACGTGGACGTGGATAGCCTGATCGTCACCGAAGCCTATGTGAACGAAGGCCCGCGGGTGAAGCGCGTCCGCCCTGCTCCGATGGGCCGGGCTTACCGCTACCAGAGGCGCAGCTCGCACATCGTGGTCAAGGTCGGGGAAAAGGGCGCGGCCAAGGCCGAAACCGCCGAAAAAGGCACCGAGGAATAACACAGCATGGGTCAGAAAGTACATCCCTACGGGTTCCGGCTGGGCATCACCAAGAATTGGCGGTCGCGCTGGTTCGCCACGCAAGATTACGCTCAGCTTCTGCATGAGGATCTCGATCTGAAGGAAACCCTCAAGAAGCGGTTGAAGTCGGCCGGCGTGAGCGCGATTGAAGTGGAGCGCCCGGGCGGCTCGAAGCTCCGGATCACAATTCACACCTCCCGCCCCGGGCTGATCATCGGCCGCAAGGGCGCTGAGATCGAAAAGCTCAAGCAAGAGATCGCCACGCAGACCAAACGCGAGGTGTTCATCGACATCCAGGAAGTGCACAAGCCCGAGATGGACGCGCAGCTTGTCGCCGAGTCCATCGCGCTGCAGCTTGAGAAGCGAGTCGCCTTCCGGCGGGCCATGCGCAAAGCCGTGGAGAGCGCGTTGCGCTTCGGCTGCAAAGGCATCAAGGTCCGCGTGTCGGGCCGTTTGAATGGCGCCGAAATCGCCCGCAGCGAATGGTATCTGCAGGGCCAGTTGCCGCTGCACACGCTGCGTGCGGATATCGACTATGGTTTCGCCGAGGCGCGCACCACGTACGGCGCGATCGGCATCAAGTGCTGGGTTTATAAGGGCGAAGCTTCTTCGGACATGTTCGTACGCCGCGGCCGCAGCGATGAGCCGCGCCGGAACCCGCGCCGCGACCGCCGCCCGCCGCAGCAGCAGGGCCCCGCTCCGGCCGTTGAGCCGCCGCAACCCGCCGTGCAACTGCCGCCCACCATCACGGTTGGCGCGCAGCAGGCTCTGCCCTTGGAGGCGCCCGAGCCCCCGGCCCCGGCTGGCAGCGAACCGCCGGCCGCCGAATAACAGGATTTTGCAGGAACAGGGAGATATTCACCCATGTTGATGCCAAAGAAGGTAAAACACAGAAAGCAGATGCGTGGACGCCGGGCCGGCAAGGCCTGGCGCGGCTCCACGCTGAGCTTCGGCGAGTTCGGGTTGAAGGCGCTCGGCTGCGGCTGGATCACTGGCCGGCAGATCGAAGCAGCCCGTATCGCGATGACCCGCTCCATCAAGCGCGGCGGCAAGGTGTGGATCCGGGTCTTTCCGGACAAGCCCATCACGAAGAAGCCTGCGGAAACCCGTATGGGTAAGGGTAAGGGTGCGCCGGAAGAGTGGGTGGTAGTGATCCGTCCCGGCAAGATCATGTTCGAAATGGAAGGCGTCTCGCTGGAGATGGCTACTGAAGCCATGCGTCTGGCAGCGCAGAAACTTCCGGTGCGCACCAAGCTGGTGACCCGCGCAGAAACGGTGGGGTCCCGCTGAGGCGGAGTCCGGATTAGGTAAGGAAGAACGGGTATGAAAGCGGACAAAGTTCGAGGAATGAACGAAAAGGAGCTGGACGTGCAGCTCAGCGAAATGGACGAGCAGCTCTTCCGCCTGCGCTTCCAGATGGGCATGGGCCAGACCGATGGCCTGAAGAAGTATCGCGAAGTGCGCAAGGATAAGGCCCGCCTGTTGACCGTGAAGCGGGAACGCGAACTCGCCGCCGCGAAGAAGGAGTCGAAGTAGCCATGTCCGAAGCGATTGTCCACCGGCGGAATGAGAAGATCGGCGAGGTCGTCTCGGCGAAGATGGCGAAGACCATCGTTGTCGAGGTCACGCGCCGAGTCCCCCACCCGCTCTACAAGCGCATCGTCACGCAGCGCAAGAAATTCTACGCGCACGACGAGGAGATGCAGGCCAAGGTCGGAGACGTGGTGAAGATCGTCGAGGCCCGCCCCATGAGCCGTCTGAAGCGCTGGACGCTCGGCTCCATCCTGCGCAAGGGAGTCGACACCAGCATTCCGCAGGCCGCCGGCGAGGCGGAGATCGAGAGCTAGGCATTGGATTTTGGATTAAGGCAAAGAGGATAGCGCCATGATCGGAATGAGAACCATCCTCGAGGTCGCCGACAATAGCGGCGCGCGGAAGCTGCAATGCATCCTGCCGCGCGGCGGCGACAAGGGGCTGCGCGCGGGCCTGGGGGACATCGTCACCGCCAGCGTGAAGGAAGCCGCCCCGGACTCGAATATCAAGAAGGGCAAGGTCGTGAAATGCGTCATCGTCCGGATGCGCAAGGAGACGCGCCGGAAGGACGGCACCTACATCCGCTTCGACTCCAACGCCGCCGTGCTGGTGAACGACCTCGGTGAGCCCGTGGGCACGCGCGTGTTCGGCCCCGTTGCCCGTGAACTGCGCGACAAGCGCTTCATGAAAATCGTTTCGCTCGCGCCGGAGGTGATCTAACATGGCAGGACGTCTGGCCAACCGCCACAACGAACCCAAGGAAACATTCAAGATCCGTTTCCGCAAGAACGATGTCGTGAAAGTGATTTCCGGCCGTGACAAAGGCAAGACCGGGCGCGTGCTTGACGTGGACCGCTCCACCGGAAGGATCCGGGTTGAGGGCGTGATGCTGATGAAAAAGCACGTCAAGCCGAATCCGGCCAAGGGGATCAAGGGAGGCATCGCCGAACGCGAGGCCACGATCCATGCCTCGAACGTGATGATCGTGACGAGCGACGGCAAGACCTCGCGTATTGGCGTGCGCACCGAAACCACCGGCGGCAAGGCCCGCCGTGTCCGGATCGCCCGCAAGACCGGCGAGACCCTGGACAAGAAGTAACCAGGTAACGGCCGAGGAGTAGAAAATGAAAGCCAGGCTCAGAGAGCAGTATTTGAAAACGGTGGTTCCGGCGCTGACCAAGGAGTTCAACTATACGAACGCCATGGCTGTGCCGAAACTGGACAAGATCACCGTCAACATCGGCATGGGAGAGGCCACGCAAAATCCGAAAGTCATGGATGTTGCGGTGAACGAGTTGACCGCGATCACCGGCCAGAAGCCGGTGGTCACCAAGGCCAAGAAGTCCATCGCGCAGTTCAAGTTGCGCGAAGGCATGTCGATCGGCTGCATGGTGACTCTGCGCGGCGAGCGGATGTACGAGTTCCTCGACCGCCTGATGAACGTGGCGCTACCGCGCGTGCGCGATTTCCGTGGCGTTTCCAGCAAGAGTTTCGACGGGCGAGGCAATTACACGCTGGGAGTCCGCGACCAATTGATTTTCCCCGAGATCGACTACAACAAGGTCGACAAGACGAGGGGATTGAACGTCTGCATCACGACCACGGCAAACACCGACGCCGAGGCGCTGGCGCTGCTGAAGCACCTGGGCATGCCCTTCCGGCAGAACTAGGGCGAGAGTGATTGAGCGAAAGGATACCAAGGCACAATGTCCACCACCGCAAAGGAAGCCAAGGCGCGCAAGTCGGCTGAACTGATCCGCAAGGCTCGCGCTGAAGGCAAGCATGTTCCCAAGCTGGAGGTCCGCCACCGCAACCGGTGCCTGCGTTGCGGCCGGGCCCATGGATACATGCGCAAGTTCAAGATCTGCCGCATTTGTTTCCGGAATCTCGCCCTATCGGGCGACATCCCCGGCGTGACCAAATCGAGCTGGTGATAGCGCTGCTCGGGTAAGGAATTTTGAAGAGGCAGGAAGAGTTTAGACGATGATTTCCGATCCCATTGCCGACATGTTGACGCGGATGCGGAACGCCCTGAAGGCGCGCCACCCGAAGGTGGACGTCCCGGCGTCGAACCTGAAGACTGAAATCGCGCGGATTCTCAAGGATGAAGGCTACATCCTCAATTACAAGATTGTGGACGACGCCAACCATAAGGCGATCCGTGTGTATCTGAAGTACACCACAGCCAACCAGCCGGTGATCTCTAACCTGGAGCGCGTCTCCCGGCCCGGTTGCCGCGTTTATGTGGGCCACAAAGAGATCCCCAAGGTGCTGGGCGGTCTTGGGGTGAATATTCTGACCACGCCGAAGGGTGTGATGACCGGCAAATCCGCGCGCCACGAAGGCGTCGGCGGCGAACTGCTGTGCCAGATCTGGTAAGGTCGGGCGCCGCGATTTGTTAGGTTCTAGGTCTGGAAATCGACAGGTTTCCTGGAAAGCAGACTGGAGTTTGGAGCAATGTCGAGAGTAGGAAAAAAGCCGATCCCGCTGCCGAAAGGCGTGAAAGTTACGGACGGCGCTGAGATTCTGGTAGAAGGGCCCAAGGGCAAGCTGACGGTGCCTGCTCTGGAGGGTGTCCGCCTCGAGCAGAACAATGGCACGCTCGAAGTGAAGCGCGACAGCGACCAATACGCAGCGGTCCACGGCCTCACGCGCGCGCTCATGGCCAACGCCGTCACGGGCGTCTCCGAAGGATTCACCCGCGAAATGGATATTGTGGGCATCGGTTACCGCGCCGAAATGAAGACGGATCAGGTGATCAGTTTCAGTCTCGGTTATTCGCATCCGATCGAGTTTGTCCTGCCTCCCGGTGTGGCCTGCAAGATCGACAAGCAAACCCACCTCGTGCTGACTTCCATCGACAAGCAGCAGTTGGGCCAGGTGGCCGCGAACATCCGCAGCCTGCGGCCGCCGGAACCCTACAAGCAGAAGGGCATTCGCTACACCGGCGAAGTGTTGCGCAAGAAGGTCGGCAAGACCGGGGCCGGCGGTAAGTAAGAGGCGCGGGAGGATATCGAGCAATGAAACGAATGGTGGATAAAGACGCGCGGCGCCGGCGAATTCACGCCCGCATCCGCTCCCGGGTGAAAGGCACCGCCGAACGGCCCCGCCTGGCGGTTTTCCGCAGCCTGAAGCACATCTACGTGCAAGTGATCGACGACCGCGCCGGACGCACCATCGCCTCGGCTTCGAGCGCCGAAAAGAATGCCCCCGTACGCGGGGGCAATGCGGCCGGAGCCAAGGCGATCGGCAAGCTTGTGGCCGAACGCGCCCAGGCGAATGGTATCAAACAGGTGGTCTTCGACCGCGGCGGCTTCCTGTATCACGGCCGCATCAAGGCCCTGGCCGAAGCGGCCCGGGAAGCCGGACTGGAGTTCTAACGCATGGCCATCGACACCCAGAAGAGAATCGACCCTAAGAACCTCAACCTGAAGGAACAGGTCGTCTCCATCAACCGCGTCACTAAAGTGGTGAAGGGCGGCAAGAATCTGAGCTTTTCCGCCTTGGTCGTCATCGGCGACCCCGACATGAAAGTGGTCGGCTACGGCATGGGCAAGGCAAAGGAAGTCCCCTCTGCGATCAAGAAGGGCATCGAGGCGGCAAAAAAGAATCTGCGCCAGGTGAACCTGCTCAACAGCACGGTGCCCCACCAGGTGGTTGGGCGCTACGGGGCCGGACAGGTGTTGCTGAAGCCCGCTCCGCAGGGCACCGGCGTCATCGCCGGCGGACCCGTGCGCGCCGTTATTCAGGCAGCGGGCATCGCCAACGTGCTTACGAAATCCCTCGGTTCGCGGAACCCGCACAACGTCGTTAAGGCGACCATTAACGCGCTCGATCAGTTGCGCGCCAAGGAAGCCGTGGCCGAACTGCGCGGACTCGCGGTGGAGAACCTGTAAAATGGCCGGAACTACGATCAAAATCAAACTCGTGGCCAGCCCGATCGGCGCGCCCCAAAAGCACAAGCTGATCGTACGCGGGCTGGGCCTGCGCAAGATGAATCAGGTTGTGGAGAAGCCCGATACGCCGGGTTTCCGCGGCATGGTCAGAAAAGTGCCTCATCTGCTCCAGGTGGTTGAGTAGGCGCGCCAGGAAACGGAAGGAATTGCCATGGATCTCAGCAAGCTGAAACAGCCCGCGGGCCAAGTCAAGAAGCAGCGGCGTGTAGGCCGCGGCATGGGCACCGGACGCGGAAAGACCGCCGGACGCGGAATGAAAGGCCAGAAGTCCATCAGCGGCTACGGCCACATGCGCGGCTTCGAGGGCGGCCAGATGCCTATGCACCGGCGCCTGCCCAAGCGTGGCTTTTCGAATGCCCGCTTCAAGAAGCACTTCGCCATTATCAACGTCAGCGTCCTCGATAAGTTAGAAGCCGATACGTTTTCCCCGGAAACCCTCCTGGAACTCGGCGTGATCAAGAAACTCGGCCACGGGCTCAAGGTGCTCGGCAACGGCGACTTGACGAGGAAGATCACTGTTTCGGCCCATCTGTTCTCCAAGTCGGCCGAAGAAAAAATCAAAGCGGCGGGCGGCAAGACCACGGTTCTCGCCGCCGCGGCCCCGGCCGAGAAGTCCGAATAAGGCGGAAACGGCAGGCATCAGCGGCACATGGGCAAGTTTTTCGAAGCACTCGCGAACGTTTTCCGGATTCCCGACCTGCGCAACCGCGTGATGTTCACGCTTGCGCTCCTGGCGGTATACCGCCTCGGCGCACAGGTTCCGATTCCAGGCGTGGACGCCATCAAGTTCGAGGAGTTCGTCTCGCGTAGCGCGGGCAGCTTCTTCGGTTTTCTCGACCTGTTCAGCGGCGGGCAGTTCAGCCGCCTCACCGTTTTTGCTCTGGGCATCATGCCCTACATCACCGCGTCGATCGTGCTGCAGCTGCTGACCGTGGTTGTGCCGACCCTCGAAAAACTGCAGAAGGAAGGCGAACTCGGGCGCCGTAAGATCACACAGTGGACCCGGTATCTGACCATCGGCCTCGCCACCACGCAATCCCTGTTCATTGCCACGGCGCTGCAGCGCGGTGGCGACTTCGTGCTGGACCCGGGCATCGGCTTTATCCTGTTGACGATCCTCACCCTGACAACGGGCACCGCGTTCATCATGTGGCTTGGCGAACAGATCACTGAGCGCGGCATCGGCAACGGCATGTCGCTGATCATCTTCGCCGGCATCGTCGCAGGCCTCCCCTCCGCGGCCTACAATATCTGGACCAACACCTTTGTCACCCGCATCTGGGCTCCGTTCCACATGATCGTCATCCTGGTGTTCATGGTCCTCGTAGTCGCTTTCATCGTCCTGGTCGAACGAGGGGAGCGCCGCATTCCGGTGCAGTACGCCAAGCGCGTAGTCGGGCGGCGGATGCTGGGCGGCCAGTCCACCCACATGCCTCTCAAGGTCAACGCGGGCGGCGTGATCCCCGTGATCTTCGCCAGTTCGCTGCTCGCCTTCCCGATGACCTTCATGCAGATCCCGGCCGTGGCCAACAATAAGTGGATCTCCGGCCTGTTTATGTCGATCCGCTCCGGTGAGCCCCTCTACATTGTGCTCTACGTCGCGCTGATCATCTTCTTCTCGTTCTTTTACGTCTCGATCATCTTCAATCCGAACGAGGCCGCCGACAACATGCGCAAGTATGGCGGCTTCATTCCGGGTATCCGGCCAGGAAAGAACACAGCTGATTACATAAGCCGGATCCTGACGAAGATCACCGTCGTCGGCGGCTCGTATCTTGCCGCGCTCTCTTTGATCCCCGAAATCATGATCGGCGGCATCAAACTGCACCACCTCCCGCCCGCCGCTCTCGGCAATTGGATCGATGCCAGCTTCCCCCGCTGGCTGCTGGACGGGCTCGGAGTGACGTTCGTCTTCGGCGGTACGTCGCTGCTGATCGTCGTGGGTGTGGCAATGGACTTTGCGAATCAGGTGGAGGCGCAGCTGATCATGCGCCACTATGAAGGTTTTACGCCGCGCACAGGCCGGATTCGCGGCCGGCGTAGCGCGTCGGCTTAATCAGCCCGGCCTGCCCGATGCAGCGTCCGGCGATGTTTGTGTTGGAGAGGACTTCCTCTTAGTTGAGGGATGTCGCCCGCCAGGAAAGCGGTCCCGGGGTTTGCCCGGGCGATTGGTTGACCGGTCTTATGGAAGCAGCGGGCGAAGCCGCACCGAAGGCACTGATCCTGTTTGGCCCCCCGGGCTCCGGTAAGGGGACCCAGGCAAAACTGCTCAAGCAGGCGCTGGGCGTGCCCCACATCTCGACCGGGGATATGCTCCGTGCCAGGATCAGTTCCGGAGATCAACTCGGCCTCGAAGTGGCTGGCTTGATGCAGGCTGGGAAACTCGTGCCGGACGAGACCGTGAACCGGCTGGTTCGCGACCGGCTGGCCGAGCCCGATTGCGCAGGTGGTTTTATTTTGGATGGATACCCCCGGACCCTTCCGCAAGCCGAGGTGCTGGAGCGTGAGTTGGCAGGGCGCGGCTTTGACCAGGTGGTGGTCCACCTCAAAGTGGATTACACTATTATTATTGCCCGCATTGCGGGCCGAAGGCAGTGTTCGCTGTGCGGTGCGCTATATAGCCTTGCCTCGCACCCCCCCGCCGTGCCCGGCCGTTGTGACCATGACGGTGCGGAATTGGTGGTTCGTGAAGATGACCGCGAGGAAGTGATCCGCGCGAGGCTTGAAGCGTACGACCGTCAGACATGGCCCTTGTTAGAATATTTCTCCGCCTCCGGACATCCGTTTCACGAAGTGAACGGCAGTAATGAGTCGCCTCGCGCGATTCTGGACCGGATTCGCGGATTGCTGGCGGTGGGATGATTATCCGGAAGAGTCCGGCAGAATTGGAAAAGATGCGGCGTGCCGGGATGCTGGTCCACCAGATCCTGGACACGGTGCGTGGCATGATCCGGGAAGGCGTCACCACGTTCGACCTGGAAGTGGTTGCGGACAAGATGATCCGCGACGCCGGAGCGAAACCGGCGTTCAAAGGGTATTATGTGCCGGCGGCCGGGACCAAGTTTCCGAGCGTGCTCTGCACTTCGGTGAATTGCGAAGTGGTGCACGGCATGCCTTCGGCGAAACGAGTTTTAAGGAGCGGCGACATTATCTCGGTCGATACCGGCGTCCAGTTGGATGGCTATTTCGGGGATTCGGCCATTACCGTTCCGGTTGGTGAGGTAAGTGAAGAGGTGAAGAGGCTTTTGCGCGTAACCGAGGAGTCGCTGGAGTTGGCCATTCAACAGGCCCGGCCCGGCAACCGGCTCTTCGATATCTGCGGCGCCGTGGAACGCCACGTTACCTCGAACGGGTTTTCGATCGTCAGGGAGTTCGTCGGCCACGGCATCGGCGCCTCCCTGCATGAGGAGCCGCAAGTGCCCAATTATGTGGACCGGCGGAACGAGAATCCCCGGTTGAAGGAAGGCATGGTGCTGGCCATCGAGCCGATGGTCGCCGCTGGCCGCCCCGAGACCAAAGTGCTGGAGGATCGCTGGACCGCAGTGACGAAGGACGCGAGCTATGCCGCCCACTTCGAACATTGCGTCGCGATCACCTCCAACGGACCTCTGGTCCTGACCCGGCCATGAGGAGCCACAGCCATGGCGGCTGAACCCGCCGTGGTGATCGAGATTCTGCCCAATGCGGCCTACCGGGTCGAGTTGGGCAACCGGGAGCGGGTGGTCGCCCATCTCGCCCCTGGCAGGCAGCGGAGTTTTGTCCGGCTGCGCGTGCGGGATGAGGTGCTGGTGGAACGGACCGCCCTCGATCCGGCCCGCGCCCGGATCGTCGAAGTGGTTCGGGGCCGCTCGCAGCAGACGGGCGCCTGAGCCGGCTTCGCCGGCATCGAGTTCGAGCAGGAGTTTGAGAAAGGGACGGCCATGAAAGTCCGAGCGTCGGTAAAGAAAATGTGCGATAAATGCAAGGTCATCCACCGCCACGGGGTGGTGCGTGTGATCTGCGTTAATCCCAAGCACAAGCAGCGGCAAGGCTAAAGGCCCAGGGAGAAAGAAAGAATTATGGCACGTATTGCAGGCGTCGATTTGCCCGCCCGGAAACACAGCGACATCGGGCTGACCTATATCTACGGCATCGGCCGCACCCGGGCGCGCTCCATCCTCTACCGCGCCGGCATCGAGTTCACCAAGAAGATCGCCGACCTGACCGAAGAAGAGGTCAGCAAGATCCGCCAGATTCTTGAAGAGGAAGGCATGGTGGAAGGCGACCTCCGCAAGGAACTCTCCATGAGCATCAAACGGCTCATGGAAATGGGCTCCTATCGCGGCCTCCGCCACCGCCGCGGCCTGCCGGTCCGCGGCCAGCGCAGCCACACCAACGCCCGCACCCGCAAGGGCCCGCGCCGCGGCACTGTCGCCAACAAGAAGAAGGCCGGCAAGTAATTTACGGGAGTTTATTTCGACGATGGCGAAAACCAAAGCCAAGGGCGCTAAGAAAAAGTCCTTCAAGAAAAAAGAAAAAAAGAGTATTCCCGTCGGGATCTGCCATGTGCAGGCCACGTTCAACAATACGATCGTGACTTTCACCGACCAGCTCGGCAATACCATTTCCTGGTCCAGTTCCGGTTCGCTCGGCTTCCGCGGCTCACGCAAGGGCACCCCCTTCGCCGCCCAGCAGGCTTCGCTCACCGCCGCCAACAAGGCCAAGGAAATCGCCGGTTTGCGCCAGGTGGACGTGCGCGTGGCCGGCCCCGGTTCCGGCCGCGAGTCCGCTATCCGCGCTCTCTCCACCGTTGGAATCGAAGTCAAGACAATCAAGGATACGACGCCTATCCCCCACAACGGATGCCGTCCGCCCAAAAAGCGGCGCGTTTGAGATCCGTGTCCCGTCCGGTTTTTGCGCGCCCCGAGCGCGCTTGCTCATTGAATGCGGTAAGCAGGACGAAGGCGTTTCACCGCCGTAAACTGCACCTCAACCCGAAAGGTTCTTAGGAGGTCCTTTGGCACGTTACACTGGCCCCGTTTGCCGGCTCTGCCGGCGTGAGGGCATGAAGCTTTTTCTGAAAGGCGAGCGCTGCTTCTCCCCGAAGTGCGCCATCGAAAAACGCAATTTCCCGCCCGGCCAGCACGGCAAAAGCCGCCGGCCCAAGATCATGGGCTACGGCCTGCAGTTGCGTGAAAAACAGAAGGCCAAGCGCTATTACGGTCTTGGCGAAACCCAGTTCCGCAACAATTTTGAGAAGGCCGTCCGCTTCAAGGGCGTCACCGGTGAAAAGCTGCTCTCGATGCTCGAGCGCCGCCTGGATAACGTCGTCCACCGCGCCGGCTTTGGCACCAGCCGCTCCATGGCCCGCCAGGTCGTCCGCCACGGCCATGTCCAGGTCAACGGGCGCAAGGTGGATATCCCTTCCTACATGGTCCGGCCGAATGACGTCGTCGAGATCCGCGAGAAGAGCCGGACCCATACCGGCATTCTTGGCGCCCGCGACGCCACCGCCCACATGCCCTCGCCTAACTGGCTCGATGTAGACCGCGAGAACCTGAAGGTGCGGGTCCTGGCCGAACCCAAGCGCGACGAACTCGTCCAAATCAAGCTCGAAGAGCAACTGATCGTCGAATTGTATTCGAAGTAAAGGGGAATAAGCGAGCGATGTTCAAAGGATTCCAGAAGCCCAAACGGTTGGTCGCTAATACCGAGACGCTCACCGAGCGCTACGGCATGTTCACCGCCCAGCCCTTCGAGCGCGGCTTCGGTACGACCATCGGGAACGCGCTGCGCCGCATCCTGCTGAGTTCGATCGAAGGCGCCGCTATCACCGCCATCCGTATCGAGGGCGTGGACCACGAGTTCAGCCCCATCCACGATGTCGTCGAAGACGCCACCGACATCATCCTCAACCTGAAACAGGTTCCCTTCAAGATGATGGACGAGGGGGTCCGCACCGTCACCCTCAGTGTGGACCGTCCCGGCGAAGTCACCTCCGCCATGATCGATTGCCCCCCCGACGTCGAGGTGCTCGACCGCAATCTCCACATCGCCAGCATTTCCAAGGGGGGCAAGCTCAGCATCGAGATGCGGCTCAAGCTGGGCCGGGGCTACGTTTCCCGCGACCGCAACTTCGATGAAGACCTCCCCATGGGCTACATCCCCATCGATTCGGTCCACTCGCCGGTCCGGAAGGTCAAGTATACCGTCGAAGCAGCCCGCCTCGGCCAGATGACGGATTACGACAAACTCATCCTTGAAGTCTGGACGAATGGCGCGGTCAGTCCCCAGGACTCCATCGGGCTCGCCTCGAAGCTGCTCAAGGACCACATGTCCATCTTTATCAACTTCGAAGAGCTCCCCGAGCTCGCCGAAGAGGCGATCGAACGCGCCGGTGGACCCGCCAACGAAGTCATGAACCGCAGCGTCGAGGAGCTCGAACTCAGCGTCCGCTCCTATAACTGCCTGAAGAACGCCAATATCCAAACCATCGGCGACCTCGTCCAGCGCACCGAGGCCGAAATGCTTCGCACCAAGAACTTTGGCCGCAAGTCGCTCAACGAAATCAAGGAGATCCTGGTCGGCCTGGGCCTCGGCTTCGGCATGCGAGTCGATGCCAGCGGCCGCCTCGTCGGCCCCACCGGCGTTCCGGCCCCCGACACACGGGACTTCGACGACGAGGGCCAGGAACTCGCCGAGTAGCCCATACGGAGATTTACCATGAGACATAAACGAGCCGGCTTCAAACTCAAGCGCGATACCAGCGCCCGCCGCGCCCTCCTGCGTGGCCTCGTCACCAGCGTGATCGAAAACGAGGGCGAGCGTATCGTCACCACCGTGCCCAAGGCCAAGGCCGCCAAGCCCATCCTGGAGCGCATGATCACCCTCGGCAAACAGGATAACCTCCATGCCCGCCGCCGTGCCGCATCGTTCCTCCTTACGCCTGCCTCGGTGAAGAAACTCTTCGACAAGGTCGCCCCCCGCTTCGCACAACGCAACGGGGGCTACGCCCAGATCATCCGCGTTGGCTGCCGTAAAGGCGATGGCGCGGAGCTCGCCATCCTCCAGCTCACCGGCGCCACCTTGATTAAGCGCGCCGAAGAGCGCGCTAAGCGCCGAGAAGAACGGCTCAAGGCTATCAAAGAGGGTCGCGAGGCCGAGGAAGGCGGCCAGGAGAAATCCTAGCTCCTTCATCCGGAACAGCTTAACCTGTGCCCAGAGAGCGGGGCGGGAGCGACCGGAAACCCAACGTACCTGCCCCCCCCCCAGTTGTTTGTAGCCCCTAATAAATATTATAGACGTAAAGGCGAATATGTCTTAAC
>JAHDVK010000001.1:152403-421886 GCA_023384675.1 Bryobacteraceae bacterium
ACCCGCACACTCTACCCGGGGCCCCAGCGCGGGGGGCGTCCCCCCCCCACCCCATCGGTCGCCCCCCGCCCCGCTCTTGTTATGTCGCCCAAATAAATAATCTTAGCGTAAGTGGCTAATATCTCTTGACAGATTGTCGCTACTTTGCTAAGCTTAAGCGTGTAAGATCTCTTGCTAGGAGGAAACTAAACAATGTCTCTGATGATTCGTCGCTCCCTTCCCGGTTTCGAGGACTTCCCCACCTCCATTCGGGTCTTCGAAGATGTCATGAACCGTATGTTCAACGAACCCGCCGGCATCCGCCCGTGGACGCCTCCTGTGGATATCGTTGAAAACGAGAACGAACTCGTCCTCACTGCCGACGTTCCTGGCGTCAAAATGGACGCTATTGACATCAAGCTCGAGGACGGCACGCTTACTATCAGCGGCAACCGCGAATTCGTGTCCGAAAAGAAGGAAGGCGGTTACCACCGCATGGAGCGCGCCTACGGCAAGTTCCAGCGCGCTTTCTCTCTGCCTGAGTCCGTGGACGCGGAGAAAGTAGCCGCTGCCTACGACAATGGCGTCCTGCGCGTCACCCTGCCCAAGAAGGAGATCGCAAAACCGCGCTCCATCAAGGTGTCGGTGGGCTCGAACAACTAATCGCCCATTCCCAGGCGGGCCGGCACGAAAGTTCCGGCCCGCCCGCGCTACCATACCTCTTGTGCTCTCCCTCGCGCTGTATTTTCTGGCAGCCGCCCCGGCCCTCGCGCAGGGCGATGGCATCTATCGCATCACCCCCCTCCGCCCGGTCGCCGAACTCCGCGCCCTCGCCCTTCAGGCCATGCCCCCCGCCGAAACTGGCAATTTCCGCCCCAGTGACCTGGTGGACCTCGCCGCCCTCGACCCCACTATCCGCCTCGACATCAAGTACGCCACCGCGCACAATTTCCTCTCCACGCCCGTCTATACCGAGGCCCGCGCGCTGCTCCAGCGTCCCGCCGCCGAAGCCGCCGTCCGCGCCCACCGCCGCCTGCGCGAGCATGGCTTTGGCCTCGTCGTCCACGACGCTTACCGCCCCTGGTTCGTCACCTGGGTCTTTTGGGAAGCCACTCCGAAGGATAAGCGGGACTACGTCGCCGACCCTGCCAAAGGTTCGCGCCACAACCGCGGCTGCGCCGTTGATGTCACCCTCTATGATCTTGATACCGGTCTCACCGTCGAGATGCCCTCGCTCTACGACGAAATGACCGAACGCGCATGGCCCAACTACACCGGCGGCGCCCCCGAAGCCCGCCGCCTCCGCGATCTTCTCCGCGCCGCCATGGAGGCCGAGGGTTTCACTGTGTACGAACACGAATGGTGGCACTTCGACCATCGCGACTGGCGCCACTACCGGATCGTAAACGTGCCGGTCGAGAAGTTCCGCTAAGCCCGCACAGGCTCCTCCGGTCCAAGCGACTGAAACATCTTGTTCTTGCCCCGTTCCGGCAGGGGCGGAATCGCTCTCCGAAGCGCCTGAACCCGCACGCCCGCCGGAGCTTTCGCTCCCACCGCATCCTCTACCTGAGCCACTGCGTCTTCAGGGGCTCCCCGCAGGGTGTCAAACCAGATCTCCACCCGGTCGCGCGCGGTCTGCACCACCCGGTATTCCCGCATCCAGCCCACGAACGCAAGCAGCGGATTGATGAGCTGGAGAGGGTGGATCTTTCGCCCGCCCGAAAAATGGAAAAGCTCGGCCACCCGCCCTTGGATCTCGCGCAGCGTCCGGACCGGGCGGCCGCACGGGCAGCGGTCGGGACCCATCGTCGCCCAGTCGTCGATGGCATACCGGATGAAGGGCATCGAATACACATCCAGGTTGGTCGCCACCACCTCTCCGTGTTCGCCGTCCCGCGCCGGGCGTCCGTCCTTCAGCACTTCGACAATCAACCCCTCTTCGTTCAAGTGGTGCAAGCCCGTATGCGCGCACTGAGTGGACACCAGGTTGAACTCGGATACGCCATAGGTGACGTACACGGGACAGCCGAACGCATCGCAAAAGCGCTGGTACATGTCGGGCGTCACCGTCTGCACACCGGCGGAAACGAACTTCAGCCGGAGATCCCCTAACGCGCCGGGGGGAGACTCCAGACAGAGCCGGAACATGGCGTCGGCGTGGCCGCCCAGCGCGTTGGGCCGGAGTTCGCGGAGCTTGCGAAGCACGCCCTCCGGTCCCAGCGCGATATGGTTCAGGCCGACGCGCCGGAAGAGGCCCCACTTCATCCACGGCGGGTGCTCGTAGCTCTTCCGGCCGCCTTCATACGACATCATTCCAGACTTCAAGGAGACCCGCAGATCCCCCGGACGAAGTCCCGCCAGAAAGCGTTCACGCAGCCGGTAAGCTCCAAGGCGCCGGTCCTCGAACACCGTGCGCTCGACCCTGAACGGAATTCCCGTGGAGCCGCTCGTCAAGTGCTGGAGAAGATCCCGAGTCCGGTAGTTGGCGGCCAGATGCTCCCCGGCCGCCAACTCGCGGAAATGCATCTTGCCGATCACGGGAAGGCGGCTGAAGTCGTCCCAGCCGCGGATGGGCACCGGGTCGCATCCATGCTGGCGCCACCACCGGGCGTAAGCTTCATGGTGGCGCCAGGTGTGCGCCACCATGGCGCGCAGCTTCTTCAATTGCAGGCGGCGCGGGTCCGGGGTGAAATCCCGGAGTGACAAAACACGCGCGATCGCGAGAAGGTGGACCGCATCCTGCCGCATCGCTGTCTTACTCTAGGACAACATCCACCGTCTGCCCGCTCCCGGCGATCGAAGCCCGCGCGGCCTCGATCACGGCTTCGTTGAAGCTCGAATTCGCCGGCGTCGCCATGATGCCCGCGTCGTCCCAGTGCTTCAGCAGCGCACGGCGGTCCGCCAGGTTCCGGTCGCCCGACTCCAGTTCCAGCGCCCGCTCGAGAATGTAGGCCACGCTGCGGTAGCCGTAGCCCACGGGCACCAGCCCAGGACCGCCGTGATCGACATAGGTGAAATAGTCCGGGCTGGGCTCGGAGTATTGCGTCTGCCCGCCGCCGGACACCGGCTCCACGATCGCGTACGAAATCCCGCGATAGCGGTCGTTATGTTCCAGCCAGGAGCCCGCTTCGTTCGACGCTCCGTACATGGTCAGGCCTTGCGTGTTCGAGCCGGGAGCGGCGTCGGGGAAGCCGAGCGCGTTCTGGACGTTCAGCGCCGCGCCGTTCTCCCAAATCACGCGGGCGTCGGTCCACAGGTAACCCACGTTGCCGTTCGGGAACTTGTCCTTCAGGCCATAGAGAGAGACGCTCGCCGGCTTCAGGCCCGTGATGAAGTGGACCAGGTCCACGTAATGGCAACCGATATAGGTGAAGGCATCCGTGGCGTCGGTGGTGAACCAGTTCTGGAAGTTCGAGTGCCGGTAGTACCACTTCTCGAACAGCGACGCCGTGCCCAGCTTGAACTCGCCCAGCAGGCCCGCGCGGTAGCGCTGCCGCGCGAGGTGCGACCGGTCGTCGAAGCGTTTGTGGTACTCGGTGGCGACCAGAAGCCCGCGCCCGCGGGCCTCCTCTTCAATCTCCCGGGCCTGCTTCACCGTGAGCACGAGCGGCTTCACGCACATCACGTTCTGATCGTGCCGCAGCGCGCACATCACCGCGTCGTAGTGCAGTTGATCCGGCAGCCCCACCATCACCATCTGGCGCGGCGGCAGCGCCGCGATCAGTTCCGGATAGGGCGTCACCGTGGGCGAGAACCGCGGGACATCGGGGAACGCCCGCACGATTTTCGGGTGCGACGCCAGCGCGTCCAGAATGTCCATCGACAGCGAACACACCTCGATGGAATCCACGCGGCCGAGCCGCTGCAACTGATACAACGACGGCAATAGCTGATCCTGCGCGATCATCCCGCCGCCAAGCAAAAGAACCTTCATCACTCTCCTTTCCTCCCACGGGCCAAAAGAAACCGGCGACCACCTCCACCGGCAGGTGGAGGCTCATATCGCGTTGAAACAAAGTCGGTTGTCAATCATCTCGCGCCAGCCGCCGGTGTCAACCGGCGGGATCACTACACCGCCGCCGCGCGTTTTGCCGCCACTTCGGCGAAAGTCTCCGTCAGCACCGTGCAGCCTTCGCGAAGCGCCTCCTCCGTAATTGTCAGCGGAGGGCAGATCTTCACTGTCGAACCCATGTAGCCGACCGGCGCGAACATCAGCAGGCCTTTCTCGACACAATTCCAAACCACTTCGTGCGCGAACGCGCCATTGGGCTTCTCCGGCGCGCCCGGCTCGACACAGATGACGCCGGCAACCAGGCCCTTGCCGCGCACGGCGCCGATATGATCGGGGAATTTCGCCCGGAGCGCTTCGAGTTGCTCATGCAGGATCGCGCCCATGCGCGCGGCGTTGCCCGCCAGATCCTCGTTCAGGATCACGTCGAGATTTGCCAGCGCCGCCGCGCAGCAGATCGGGTTGCCCGTATGCGTGGAGGACGCCGAGCCCGGCACAGGCAGGTCCATCACGTCCGGCCGCCCGACGATGGCGGAAATCGGCAGCGACGAGGAGATGCCCTTGCCCCAAGTGGTCAGGTCCGGGACTACACCATAGTGCTCGAAGCCCCACATCTTTCCGCAGCGTCCGAAGGCAGCCTGCACTTCGTCGAACACGAGCAGGACGTTGTTCTTGTCGCACCAGGCCCGCAGCTGCTGGACATAGTCCACCGGGGCAAACGCGGCCGTGCCGCCCTGATAGGTTTCCAGCATCACCGCGCAGACTTGCGATGGGGCCACGCCCTGCTCGGCCAGCGTCTTCTCGAAGAGTTCGAACGACGTGTCCCTGGTCCAGAAGCCGTCCGGGAAAGGAACCTGGACGAAGCCCGGGTCGAGGTTGCCGATCCAGTCCTTCAACGCCGGAATGCCGCCTGCCTGCTGCGAACCCAGCGTACGGCCGTGGAACGCCTTTTCATAGGACACGACGACGTGCTTCGACGGCCCGCCCACCTCGCGGCCGTGCATGCGCGCGGCCTTGATGGCGAACTCCACCGTCTCGCTGCCGGTGGTCAGCAGGAAGATCTTTTTCAGCGGCTCGGGCATCAGTTCCACAAATCGTTCGCACAGCCGCGCCCGGATCTCGGAAGGGAAACAGTAGTTGGTCAGCAGTCCGTGTTCGGCCTGCGCGGCGATGGCGCCGGCGATTTCCTTGCGCCCGTGGCCCGCATTGGTGATCAGCACGCCGGAGGACCAGTCCAGCCACATGTTGCCGTAGGGATCGTACACCTGAAAGCCTTCGGCTCGGTCCCAGATCACCGGCGGCTGGCCGCCCATCGCGCGGAGTTCGTAGCGGTCCAGTTTCTCCAGTACCGGCAGCGACTCCGGCACGGGAAACTGCGTCACAATGCGACGGTACTTCGTTTCAACACGAGCAACATCGCGCGGTACGGGAAGAGACGATTGAGACATCACCCTCCATTCTCTTGAATATGGCCCGAAAGAGCAAAACCGCGCTCCCGCCGTTATGCTGAAGAGATGACCCGAACCCAGCGCCAGGTGATTCTCCGGTCGCGTCCCGTGGGGCTGCCGCGCATCTCCGATTTCGAGATCGTAGAAGCGCCCGCGCCCGTTCCCGGGGAAGGGGAACTGCTGGTGCGGACGCATTACACTTCGGTGGACCCGTACCTGCGCGGACTGATGCGCGAGGGGCCTTCGTATCTCGGCTCCGTGGCTCCGGGCGATGTCGTGCCGGCGGGCAGCGTGGGGGAAATCATCGCCTCGAACCATCCTGATTTCCACCCCGGCGAGTTCGTCGCGGGCTATTGGGGCTGGCGCGAGTATGGCGTGACCGGCACACAGCAACTGATGCGCGTGGATCCCGCCGCCGCGCCTATCTCCACCGCGCTCGGCGTGCTGGGCATGCCCGGAATGACGGCCTATTTCGGACTGCTGGACATCGGCGCGCCTAAGCCCGGCGAGACCGTTTTCGTTTCGGGCGCGGCCGGCGCGGTGGGCTCGCTCGCCGGCCAGATCGCGAAAATCCAGGGCTGCCGCGTTGTGGGATCGGCCGGGTCGGACGCCAAAGTCCAACATTTGATGGACGATCTCGGCTTCGACGCCGCCTTCAATTACAAAACCACGCGGGATCCGCTGGCTACGCTTCGCGAGCAGTGCCCCGGCGGCATCGATGTGTATTTCGACAACACCGGCGGTCCGGTGAGCGATGCGGCCCTGCTGCTGATCAACAATTTCGCGCGAATCGTGCTGTGCGGGCAGATCGCGCAATACAATGCCAAGGAAGCGCCCCAGGGCCCCAGATTGTTGTTCCAACTGATCGTGAAACAGGCGAAAATGCAGGGTTTTCTCGTCTTTCAGTACCTGGATCGCTACCCGGAAGGCATCGCCCAAATGGCCGCCTGGATTCGCGAAGGGCGGCTCAGGTACCGCGAGGACATCCTGGAAGGCATTGAAAACACGCCCCACGCCTTCATCGGCCTCTTCAAGGGCGAAAATACGGGGAAGATGCTCGTCAAATACCTATGAGGAGGTGGACCATCGCCGTGGCGCTCATTGTCCTGGCCGCGCCGGCGGCGGCCCAGGAACTGGCGCCGATCCTGAAACGCGTGGAGCAGCGCTACAACAGCGCGCGGACGATCGTCATCGAGTTCGAACAGCGGCAGTTCGCGCAGGGCCGCCGTATCGTGGAGAGGGGGCAGCTGGCGCTCCGCAAGCCCGGGCGTATGCGCTGGACTTATGCGCAGCCCGAGGGGAAGCTGTTCGTCTCCGACGGGAGCTGGGTGTACTTCTATTCGCCGGTATCGGGCACGGCCGAAAAGGCGCGGCTCAAGGAGACGGACGACTTCCGCGCGCCGCTGGCGTTCCTGTTGGGAAGGCTGGATTTTCAAAGGGATTTTGGGCGTTTTGAGTGGCGTCCGGAGGACCGCCCGCCGGTGATCCGCGCGTTCCCCAAGAGCGACCGGGCCCCGTTCACGCACGTCGAATTCGCGGTGTCGCCGCAGGGCGCGATCGAGCGGCTGACGGTGGCGGGGGTGGACGGTGCGGTGACCGAATTCCGTTTCTCGGGCGAGCGGATCAACGTACCGGTGGAGGAGGCGCTATTCCGGTTCGCCGCCCCGCCGGGCGTGGCGGTGATGGAGGTCGAGGAGCCCTGAAACAAAGTCTTCCACGCGCGGGGGCCGCTGCGCGTCTAGTTATTTAAGGCGACGAATGCCCGAGTATGCCCTGAAATACGCGAACGCGCGCGGCGAAGTCCGTCAGCAGGTGATGGAAGCCGCAAGCGAGCACGAACTGCGAGAAAAGCTCACGCAGCAGGGGTTCCTCGTGTATTCGATCCGCCCGCGCGAGGGGCTGGGGGCGCTGCGCGGCGGCAAGCGGCGCAAAAAGCTGGACATGGAGAAGTTCCTGATCTTCAACCAGCAGTTCAATACCCTGTTCCGCGCCGGGCTGCCGATTCTGAAGGCGCTGGATCTGCTGGCCGAGCGGCTGACGGACAGGAAACTCAGCCCGGTGATCACGGAGGTGCGCGACGAGGTGAAGCAGGGCACGCTGCTGTCGGAGGCGTTCCGGCGGCAGGGGGTGTTTCCCGCGATTTACGTCACTTCGGTGATGGCGGGCGAGAAGAGCGGCGCGCTGGGCGAGGTGCTCGACCGGTACGTGAACTATCAGCGGCTGGCGCTGGCAGTGCGCAAAAAGATCCTTCTTTCGCTGCTTTATCCGTCGATTTTGATCGTTTTGGTGGCACTTCTGGTGGTTTTTTTGGTCACTTTCGTGGTGCCGCGGTTCGCTACGCTCTACGAAACCACGAATGCCGAACTGCCGGTGCTGACGCGCTGGCTGATCGCGTTCGGGACCAGCGCGCAGGAGTCGATCGTGGTGGCAGTGGCGCTGTTCATCGGCGGGATCGTGGGTGGGCGGATGTATCTGCGTACCGAGCGGGGACAGCTCCTTGCGGACCGCGTGAAGATGAAACTCCCGGTGGTGAGCGAGATCTGGATGAAGTACCAGGTGGCGCAGATTTCGCGGCTGTTGTCCACGCTGCTGACGGGCGGCATTCCGCTGGTGCAGGGGCTGGAGACGGCGGCGCAATCGATTGGCAGTCCGCTGCTGCGGCAGGCGCTGGAAAAGTCGCGGCAGATGGTGCGGGAAGGGCAGTCGCTGTCCTCGGCATTCGCCTCGACGGGCGTGGCGCCGCCGCTGGCGGTGGACATGATGGAGGTGGGCGAATCGACGGGCGCGCTGCCGGCGATGCTGTCGAGCGTGGCGGAGTTTTACGAGGACGATGTGAACACGAGGATGCAGGCGGCGCTGTCGCTGATCGAACCCGCGATTATGATCTTCATGGGCGGGTTTGTGGCGTTCGTGCTGCTGGCGCTGTACCTGCCGATTTTCTCCCTGGCGGACACGTTCAATTGAGGAAGGTTTGAGCCATGGCGACGCCCCCATTGAGAAGCGCAAATCCGGAGCAGGAAGCGGCGCAGGCGCAGGCGCTGGCCGAGCGCTACCGCTGCGAGTTCGTGGACCTGAAGGCGACCAAGATCGACCATGAGCTGTTCAAGTCCATCCCCGTCGATCTGATGTTCCGCTACAACTTCGTGCCGCTGGAGGCGCAGAACGGGACGCTGGCGATCGCGCTGGCGGATCCGCGCCACCTGAACCTGATCGACGAGCTGTCGATCCTGCTCCAGAAAAAGCTGAAGGTGAAGGTGGCGACGCTCACGCAGATCGCCGATCTGCTGAAGAAGACCGAGCAATCCCAGCGCGTGCTCGAGGAGGTGACCGAAGGCTTCACGCTCGACGTGGTGGGCGAAGAGGAAAACCCCGACGAGACGCTGTCGATCGACAAGCTGACCAGCGAGGACGCCGACATCGCGCCGGTGATCAAGCTGGTGGACACGACGATCTTCAACGCGCTCGAGCGGCGGGCGTCGGACATCCACATCGAGACGCGCGACGCCGAGGTGGTGATCAAGTACCGGATCGACGGCGTGCTGCATTACGCGATGCCGCCGATCGCCAAGGACTGGCATTCGACGATCATCAGCCGCATCAAGGTGATGAGCGAACTCGACATCGCCGAGCGGCGCATCCCGCAGGACGGGCGTTTCCGGGTGCGCTACAAGGGCCGTCTGATCGACTTCCGCGTGTCGATCATGCCGACGATTCACGGCGAGGACGCGGTGCTGCGCGTGCTGGACAAGGAGTCGATGAGCGAGCAGTTCAAGAAGCTGTCGCTCGAGGTGGTGGGGTTCTCGGACATGGACCTGGTGCGGTTCCGGCGCTACATCAAGGAGCCCTACGGGATGGTGCTGGTGACCGGGCCGACGGGGTCGGGCAAGACGACGACCTTGTACGCGGCGCTGAGCGAGATCCAGAACGACGAGGACAAGATCATCACGATCGAGGACCCGGTGGAATACCAGTTGAAGGGCGTCACGCAGATCCCGGTAAACGACAAGAAGGGCTTGTCGTTCGCGCGCGGGCTGCGTTCGATTCTGCGCCACGATCCGGACAAAGTGATGGTGGGCGAAATCCGCGACCAGGAGACGGCGCAGATCGCCATCAACGCCGCGCTGACCGGGCACCTGGTGTTCACCACCGTGCACGCGAACAACGTGCTCGACGTGCTGGGGCGGTTCCTGAACATGGGGGTGGAGCCGTACAACTTCGTATCGGCGCTGAACTGCGTGCTGGCGCAACGACTGGTGCGCGTGATCTGCCCGTTCTGCAAGGTGGAAACGCGCTACGACGACGAGTTTCTGACCGAAAGCGGCCTGAACCCGGAGGAGTGGCGCGGACGGCCGTTCTGGGAAGGGCGGGGCTGTTTCGAATGCGGCGGCACGGGCTTCCGCGGCCGCTCGGCGATTCATGAACTGCTGGATTTGAGCGAGCGGACGCGCGAGATGATCCTGGAGAAGCGCCCGTCCACGGAAATCAAGCGGGTGCTGCGCGAGGAAGGCATGACGTTCCTGCGCGAATCGGCCGTGGAGAAGGCGCGCGCGGGCGTGACCACGCTGCGCGAGATCAACAAAGTGACGTTCATTGAAGGGTAGCGAGTGTCGATTCTGAGCAAATTGAAGGCGTTGGTGACGGATCCGCCGCCGGAGTATGTCTTCGAGATCTCCGAGGCGGGCATCGCGTGGGTGCGGACGGCGGAGCCGGCGGCGATCCACTGGCGGGCATTGCCCGAGGGAACGCTCGAGGTGACGCCGCTGAAGGACAACGTGTTGTCGCCGGGGCAGTTCGCCGAAGCGGTGGCGGGGCTGGCCGCGCGCAACGGACAGCGGGGGCTGCGGCGGGCGGCGCTGATTCTGCCCGACTTCGCGGCGCGCCTCGCCGTGCTGGATTTCGACACGTTTCCGAGCGACTACGAGGAGCAACTGGCGCTGGCGCGCTTCCGGGTGAAACGCGCGGTGCCGTTCGATATCGATTCGGCGGTGGTGGCGTGCCACGCGCAGCCGCGCGCCGGTGCAAAGAAGACCGATGTGACGGTGGCGGTGGTGAAGAACGAGGTGGCGGCGCATTACGAGGCTCCATTCCGCGCGGCGGGCTACCACTGCGGGTTCGTGACCGTGTCCGCGCTGCAGGCGCTGCCGCTGGCGCCGGAGCAGAACCTGCCCGCGGACGCTCCGGTGATTCAGGCGAAGCTGAGCGGCCGCGTGCTGGCGGTGTCGCTGTTGGACGGAGCATCGCCGCGGATGTTCCGCTGCGTGGAGTTACCGGTTCTGAATGAGCGCGAGGTGTTCGACATCCTGATTCCGACGCTGGCCTTCGCCGAAGACGAATTGGGCGCGCGGCCCGGCGCGCTGCTGCTGTGCGGCTTCCCGCGCGCGGAAGAAGGCGGGCTCGAAGAGTGGCGTCGCGAATTGAAGTTGCCGGTGTATCCGGTGCGGTCGCGTCTGGGCGCGGTGACCGCGCACAACGCGGGCCTGCTCGGGTACCTGGAATCCCTGGAGGAACGGTGAAGACGGCGCGCATACCTTTGAATCTGGCGAGCGAGCCCTTCCGGCGGGACCGGCCCCTGCTGGCGGGCTCGGCCGTGGCGGCGGTGCTGCTGGTAGCGCTGCTGGCGATGCAGGTGATGACGATTCTGCGCGAGCGCGAAGCCGCGGCGGAGGCGCGCGCGACGATGGCCGGGCTGAACCGCGAAATCGCGGAGGTGAACCGAAAAATCGCCGCTCTGGAAGGGGAACTGCGCAAGCCGGCCAACGCCGCGGTGATCGAGCGCAGCGCCTTTCTGAACGTGCTGCTGAAGCGCAAGGGCGTGTCGTGGACGCGGCTGTTTTCGGACCTGGAGGCGGTGTTCCCGCATGATGTGAGGCTGGTGACGATCCGGCCGGCGGTGACCGTGGCCGGACCGGTGCAACTGGAGATGGTGGTGGGCGCGCAGGCGCCCTCGCCCGTCATCGAGCTATTGCGGAAGCTCGAGGGATCAAAGCTGTTCAGCGGGACGGAGGTGTTGAGTTCGGCGCCGCCGACGCAGAACGATCCGCTCTACCGCTACCGATTGAGTGTGGACTATGCGCAACAGCTTTAAGAACTGGAGATGGGACTGGCGGCGGGTGGCGCGCGACCCGAAAGCCGCGGTGCGCGCCGTGTTGGGCGTACTGCTGCTGGCGAACCTGGCGGCGGCGTGGTTTGTGTTCCAGACGCCGGGCGGATCGCTGGTGGAACTGGAGAGCAGCGTGCTGTCGGCACAGAAGACGCTGACGGCGCGGCAGGCGGCGCTTGAGAAGACCGAGCGCGCAGTGGAACTGGCGGGCAAGGCGAGCGCGAGCGGCGGCGAGTTCCTCGAGACGTATTTCCTCGCCCGGCAGTCGGCGTATTCGACGCTGCTTCTGGAACTCGAAGACGCGGCTTCGAAGGCGGGCATCCGCGCGCGCGACCGCAGCTACAACTACGAGCCGGTGGAAGGCAGCGAAGACCTCGGCATGCTGACGATCAATGCCAACTACGAGGGTACGTACGCCGACCTGATCCAGTTCGTGAACGCGGTGGACCGCTCGAAGCGGCTGTTGATCATCGACCAGCTGGCGGCACAACCGCAGCCGCAGGCGGGCGCGCTGGTCGTGAATCTGAGGATGAACGCGTTCTTCCGGGAAGAGGAGGGGGAGGAGAGTCCGGAATGAAGCTGGAACTGGGCGCGGAACCGAAAAAGATGGCGATTCTGCTGTCGCTGGTGGCGGTGGGCGCCTACGTGGTTTACGACAACATCTGGAACGCGCCGGCGCCGGGCGGCGAGGCGGCGCGTCCGGCGAAGACGTCGCCGCTGCTGCCGCAGGTGGACGAGCCTCTCGCAGCCGCGCGGAGGGGCGGGAGCGGGGCGGCGCCGGCTCCGAGGAAGGCGGCGCAGCGGGGCCGCGCGGGCGAGTTCCGGCCGACGCTGAAGATGGACGCCGATCCCGCGAAGATGGACCCGACGCTGCGGCTGGACCTGCTCGAGAAAGTGACGGCGGTGACGATGTCGCGCGTGGAACGGAGCCTGTTTGAGTTCGCCGCCGCGCCGCCGCCGAAACCCGATGCTTCGAAGCCAAAGCTGCCGGAACCGAAGATCGAAGTGGCAAAGCGGTTCATCGGCCCGCTGGAAGCGCCGCCGCCTCCGCCGCCTCCGCCGAAACCGAAGCCGCCCGCGATTAATCTGAAGTTCTATGGGAGCTCTCTGCCGGCGGGGACGGTTGGAGTGAAGCGCGTCTTCGTGATGGAAGGCGACGAGATCTTCACGCCGGCCGAGGGCGACGTGCTGAAGCGGCGGTATAAGATCGTGCGAATCACGCCAGTGTCGGTGGTGGTGGAGGATCTGGACTACAAGAACCAGCAGACTCTGCCGATTGAACAGATGCCGAAGACATCATGATGGGGAACGGCTACAGAGCGGTGAGCATGCGGCGCGCGGGCGAGCGCGGCTTCATGCTGCTGCTGGTGTTCGCGATGGCGGCGGGGATCGCGATCATGCTGTACCTGGAGATGCCGCGCATCGCATTCCAGCACCAGCGGAACAAGGAAGCGATGCTGGTGGACCGGGGCGAGCAGTACAAGCGCGCGCTCGAGTTGTACGTCAAGAAATACAACAAATTCCCGCAGACGATTGACGAACTGGAAAAGCCCGACAACGTGCGGCTGCTCAGGCGGCGGTACAAGGATCCGATGACGGGCAAGGACGAATGGCGGCTGATTCACATCGACAACTCGGGGCAATATGTCGATTCGCTCATCCACAAGAAGGAAGAGGAGCAGAAAGAGCGCCACCTGCTCGAAGCCGACGTGCAGGGCATCGGGGCGACGGCGGTGAGCGCCAGCGAGGAGCAGGGCGGGCCGACGCCGTTCCTGCAGCGCACGGCGAGCGATCGCATTCTGCCGGGGACCGCGGGCGGCGAGCAGATGGCCCCGGCGGGGATGCCCCAAGGATCGCCGGAAGAGACAAGCCGGTCGGGCCCGGCGCCGCCGGACGCGGGGACTCCGGGACTGCCCGGCATGCCCGGCATGCCCGGGATGACCGGCCCCGACGGCCAGGCCCCGGGGAGCCCGCAGGCCGGTTCGCCGTTCGCGCCGGGGGGGATGCTGCGGCCAGGAGGCCAGCAAGCGCAGGGCCAGCAGGGCGTTCCCGGACAGATGATCCCCGTCCAGCCAGGGATGATGGGCCAGCCCGGCGCAGCAGGCCAGAGCGGACAACCAGCGGGCGGTTCCAGCGGCGGATTTGGATTTAGCAGCGGGGGATTCGGGATGGGTTCAGGCGGGGGCGCGCAAGCGGGCGCGCCCCCGGCCACTCCTTTCACTCCTCCGGCGCCGGGCGGAGGCACGCCGAATCCCCAGGGTCCGGTTCCAGGACGAGCGGGGGCCACGCCGGCGCCGGGAATGCCTGGCCAGCCTGGCCAGCCCGGCCTGCCCGGTCAGCCCGGACAAGGTGGTCCGCTCGCCCAGCCGCCCGGAAATGAAGCGTTGCGGATGATTCAGAACCAGCTCTCGCGGCCCTCGCCGCAGCAGGGCACGCGGATGCAGACCGGCATCGGCGGACAGGCCGCGCCGGGACAGGGTCAGCAGCAAGGCCAGGTGGCCGGGGGCGTGGCGGGCGTGGCGAGTGTGTTGGACATGGAAGGGATCCGCGTCTATAACGACCGGACCAACTATAAGGAGTGGGAATTCCTGGCGGACTTGCAGAAGGCGCGCGGCGGGACGCAGGGGCAGCCCGGGCAACCTGGACAACCTGGACAACCGGGACAACCTGGACAACCCGGACAGCCTGGCGGCATGATGGGTCCGGGCGGGGGCGGTATGAGGCCCGGCCAACCTGGCGGCGCGGGTCCGGGGATGATGGGGCCGGGCGGCCGTCCTCCGGGACCATCTCCGTCGCCATCGCCGGGCGGAGGATTCGGATTTGGTGGCGGCGGCGGGCGGCCCCCGCGTTAAGGGTGATTCTTAACTGGAGCGGTAGCGATCGGTCAGCCGCTGAATATTCTCGTCGTAGATCTTCACCTTCTTGCGGCGGATCAGATCGTTCAGGACGCCCTCGCTAAAAAGATCCCGGCGTTCGCGCGCGCGGCGCTGCTTGAGGGCTTCGGTGAGTTCAGCGCGGCGGGCAGCGAGCTGGGTGAGATCGGCGGGGACCTTTTCAAGGAGCTTCGCGAACACCACACCGACCGACAGGCGGATCGGCCCCGCAACCTGGCCAGGTTCCTTCTGGAAGACTTCGTCAATCTGCAAGGCGGTGCCGATGCCTTCGATCTCCTCGCCGCGAGAGACCGGCGCAGTGGTCTTTAGCTCGAAGTTCATGGCGCGGGCAACGGCGGCGAGGTCACCGTTCGCGAGGCGAACGCGCTCCTCGGCCTCCTTGATGCGGTCTTCAAAGATTGTCTGGGCGCGCTCGTTGACGATCTGCGACTCAAGCTGGCCCCGAACCTCCTCAAGCGTCGCCGGACGCGGAGGAATGATCTCGGTGATCTGGGCGACGACCAGGCGATCCTGGCCGGCGGGCACGACGGGGGTCACCCCGCCCTGGGGCAGGTTCGCGATCGCTTCGGCAAAATTCGGGTCGGCGCCGACGCCGGGCACCGGATCGGAGGGGCGGATCGGAGCGACCGTGACCGGATGAACACCATTTGCGCGCGCAAGAGTCTCCGCCTCCGCGGCTGAACGGGTGAGCGCGGCGCGGATCTGGTCGGCGACGGACTGCATGCGATCGAAAACCTGGGCGCGGAGGACATCGGTGCGCAGATCCTCCCGGACTTCCTCGAAGGGCCGCAGGCGCGCTTCCTCGCGGGCTTCGACGCGAATAATGTGATAGCCGAACATCGTATTGACGGGGTCGCTGACCTGGCCGGGCTTCAAGCTGAAGGCGGCTGCTTCGAACTCAGGCACGGTCTGGCCGCGCACCACCCAGTCGATGTCGCCGCCTTTTGAGGCGGAGCCGAAGTCCTGCGAGTGCTCCTGGGCGAGTTTGGCGAAGTCGGCGCCGCCGCGAATCTGCTTCAGCAGATCCTCGGCCTTCTTCTTGGCTGCGGCCTTGTCGGCTTCGGATTTGTCGCGAGTATCGATGAGGATGTGGCGGACGCGGACGCGCTCCGACGTGCGGAAGCGGTCGAGCTGCTCGTTGTAGGCCTTGCGGAGCTGCTCGTCGGACACGGTCAGCGTGGAGGAAATGGCCATCTCACTGATGGGATAAACCACGAGGGCGCGCTTCTCGGGAACCTGGAAGGAGGCTTTGTTCTCCTCATAGCGCTGTTGCAGTTCAGCGGCGCTGATCTTGACCTGCGAGCGGAAGCGGTCAGCATTGACCAGCACATAGGAGATCCTGGCCTTGTCATTCTGGCGGATAAACTCGGCCTCGACATCCTGGGGCGTGACGACGACGCCTTCGAGCGCGAGCATCTCCAGGCGCGAGGAGGCGGCCTGCTTGCGGACGTTCCGCTCGAACTCGGGGATCGACATATTCTGCTGGGCGAGGAAAGCCCGGTAGGTTTCCGTGCCGACGAATTTGCCGCCCTCGTAGAGCTGCGGGATCAGGCCCGCGATGGTCTCGGCCAGCTCCGCGTCGCTCAGCCGGAAGCCCAGTTCCGTGGCCTGATAGGCGACGGCGCGCTCGGCGATCATCTGCTGCACGAACATGGGCACGTACACGGATTCAAGCCCGGGGGGAATGCGGTTCTCCCGAAGTTCACGCGCCATCACCATCTGAACTTCGTTCACGGTAAGAACTTCGTCGCCGATCTCGGCGATAATCTGCCGGTCGGCTCCGCCCGAGGGATCGCCGTAGTTGGGAACCAGAGTGACGACCATCGAGATCGCCACGAGGCTCAGCAGGGCGCCGAGCAGGTAGCGCACGGTCTTCTGACGGCTGCGAAACAAGTCAAACATGGAAGATTCAGACTCCTACTGCGATCGGTGGGCGCGGGTGCGCAATTTATTATTATACCGCCGGGACCGGCCCGAGGCCGCATTCCCGATGGACGGCGCGGACGGCCTTTTCGATGCCGTCCTTGCGGACGGCGATGGCGATGGTCAGCTCGCTGGAGCCCTGGGCGATGGCGATGATATTCACCATTTCCCTGGAAATCGCCGTGAATATGCGTCCGGCGAGGCCCGCCTGACCTTTCATGCCTTCCCCGACGATGGCCAGGAGGCCGACGTCGAGATCGATGTCGATGGGATGGAGATAGCCATGCGCGAGTTCGAGCGAAAAGGCCTGCTCCAGCCGTTCGATCACGGCCGGCAACTCGGACTGCCGGATCAGGAAGCAGAAATTCTGGCGGTAGCTGGAACTGGAAAGCGCCAGCACTTCGGCGTTGGTGGCGGCGAGCGCCTCGATGGCGCGCGCCATCACTCTGGTGCCCGAGAGCAGGGCGCTGGCGGGTTCGAGCGAAACCAGCGCGACGTTGTTCATCGACGTGACGGCCCGCGCGCCCGGCGGGGCGCCGGCGTTGGGCACGATGCGCGTACCCGCAACCTCGGGGCGGAAGCTGTTCTTGCTCCACACCGGGACTTCCTTCTCCATGAGCGGCGCCAGCGTGCGCGGGTGCAGCACCTTCGCGCCGTTGTAGGCGAGTTCGGCGGCTTCGCGGTAGGTGATCTCTTCGAGCACCACGGCCTCGGGAACGATCCGCGGGTCGGCGGACATGATGCCGTCAACGTCGGTCCAGATCCAAAGCTCCTCCGCGTCCAGGACCGAGGCGAGAATTGACGCCGAGAAGTCCGACCCTCCGCGGCCCAGTGTGGTGGGGCGGCCGTCGAGCGTGGCGCCGTTGAAGCCGGTGACGATGGGCATGCGGCCCGCTTCCAATTCGGGTTTGAGCAGGTTTTCCGCTTTTTCCCGCGTGGGATCCAGCAAGGGCGCGGCATTGCCGAATACGGCGTCGGTGACGATCACGTCGCGCGCGTTCACCGCGAAAGCGTCCACGTTGCGCGACCGCAGATAGGCGGCGATCAGCGTCGAGGACAGCCGCTCACCCACGGCGATGGCCTCGTCCACCGACCGCGGCGGACGCTCGCCCAGCATCAGCACCCCGCGGGCGATGCGCGCGAACTCGTTCAGGATGCCGCTCAGCAGCAGTTGCGTTTCCTCGCCCAGCGGGCCTTCGAGCAGTTCGTGGCAGGTATCGCGATGCCGGGTTTCGAGCGCCTGGAGGTTCGCTTCCACGCCCGCCGCGTCGCCGCCCTCGGCGTGGCGCAGCGTGTCGAGCAGCAGGTCGGTTACTTTCGACATGGCCGAGACCACCACACATGTCGGACGCCGGTTGTACTGCTCCTCGCACAACAGGGCGGCGCCCCGGATCCGCTCGGCCGACCCCATTGAGGTGCCACCGAATTTCATCACCACTAGCTGATTCAACGCTGAACTTCCTTTCCGTTACTGGTACGCTCCCGGACGATGCGCAGCAGCTCCTCTTCGACGTCTTGGGCCGAAAGGCCCGTGGAATCGAAGTAGATCGCGTCCGGGGCCTGCATGAGCGGCGAATCGGCGCGCGTCCGGTCGCGCTCGTCGCGCAGGCGGATGTCGCGCTCGACGGCGTCGAGCGCGGGGAACTCGCCGCGGGCTTCCAGGTCGCGCAAACGGCGTTCGGCCCGCACGCGCGGCTCCGCGTCGAGATAGATCTTCACCTCGGCCTGCGGGAAGACGACCGTGCCGATGTCGCGGCCTTCCATCACCACCGAGGCCGCCTCGCCGATCCGCTGCTGCTGCCGGACCATCGCGCGGCGCACGGCGGGCAGAGCCGAGACGCGCGACGCGGCGTCGGCGATTTCGGGCGCGCGGATCGCCACGGAGACATCCTCGCCATTGAGCGTGATCCGGTTCTCCCCGAGTTCGATCTCGGCGTGAAGGGCGAGTTGTTCGAGCCGCACACCGTCTTCAAAGCCGATGCCCTCCCGCAGCGCCCACAGAGCCACCGCGCGATACATCGCTCCGGTATCGATGTAGAGGTAGCCGAGGCGGGCGGCCAGGCGGCGGGCAAGCGTGCTCTTCCCCGCGCCGGCGGGGCCGTCGATGGCCACAACTACATGTTTGCTCAAGGCTGTTTTACAGTGTAGCGCGCTAGAATAGTGGGTATGCTGGGTAAAACTATCATTCTGATTCTGGGCGCGAGCCTGCTCGTGTGGGCCGCCAATCCCAAGGTCGCCGACGCAAACGCCAAGGTGAAGGCGGGCAAGTTCGAGGAAGCCATCGCGGTGCTCGATCCGCTGCACAAAGCCGCTCCCAAGGATGCCGAGGTGAGCGCCGCCCTGGTGAACGCGCACCTTAAATACGGCGACTACTTCATGTACAACGAGCAGCTTCCGCCGCGGCAGAAGTACCGGCCCGCGTTGAAGCAGTACCGCGCGGTGCTCAAGTACGAACCGGGCCACAAGGACGCCAGCAACAAGATCAAAGTGATTGAGACCATCTACAAGCAGATGGGCCTGCCGGTTCCGGAGTAGGTTTCGAGTTCAGGCGGCTTCCGAATCCCAGGTCCGATCCGGACATATCCGAAGCAGGAACACGCAGCATCGCGGCAAGCTTCGCGTGCCTGGCATGGCTTGGGACGGAGCCAAGGGCTCTACGCGGCCGGAAGCGGCTCTTCGTGCTCACGGCACAGCCTGTCAACCTGCTCCGGATCCAGGCTCACCTGGATGAGCGCACAGTATGGGCTCCCGTTGACGCGCTCGTGGTGTCTGCAGGTGCGGCATTGCCCGAAAGCCCGGTAGCCCCCGCGGGCAAGCAACCGCCCCAGCAGTCCGTCCAGTTCCTCGCCAAGCCGCACCGTGTCGCCTGCAGCCTCGCGCCAGAGACGGGGAGGGCTCAAGCTGGCTAGCGCATCGCGTGCGCGGTCTGTCAGGCGCAAATGAACTACGCGGCCGTCGCTCTCGTCGCGGGACCGCTTCAGGTAGCCGTGCCGCTCCAGCCAGAGCAGCCGCTGCGACATGTTGCCTTTGGTCAATCCCAGGTACTCCCCCACTGATTGCGGGGTGTCGCTGTACCGGTTGGCGAGGGCCAGATAAGTGAGCGCCTGAAGATGCACGGGTTCCAGGCCCGTGGCGCCCGATTCCCGGCGCTGCTCGGCGCGCAGGAGCGACGCAACCCGTTCCAGAAGTTCATACGCCCGGTCCGTCATTGACATTCAATAGTATCGCACGTAAACTATCATGTAGTATCGTAGCGATACTAAATATCCTTAGGAGACGATTCTCATGGCAAAAGAAAAGGCTGTGTTCTATCACGCCGGCTGCCCGGTGTGCGTGGCGGCGGAACAGCAGGTGGCGCGGGCGCTCGATCCGGCGCGGTATGAAGTGGAAGTCGTCCATCTCGGCGAGGCCCGCGAGCGCATTCCCGAGGCGGAAAACGCGGGCGTTGCATCGGTGCCGGCGCTCGTGCTGGCCGGACAAGCTTTCCACGTGAATTTCGGAGCGTCGATGGCCGACGTGAAGGGCTAAGTCGAGTGGCCGGCCTCCGTCACGCTCCCGCGGCGTTACCATGGAGAGTTCAGGAGGCCGGTCATCGTCAAAGTCTGCGTGCTCGCGAGTTCCAGCGCGGGAAACTGTATCTACATCGCCACCCCGGAGGCCCGCATCCTGATCGACGCGGGCATCAGCCGGAAGCAGACGCTCGAGCGTCTTGCTGCCGCCGGCGAAGACCCGGAGCGTATCGACGCCATCTTCATCACACATGAGCACTCCGACCACATCGCCGGCCTGCCCGCATTGGTGAAGGGCTTTGCCGCTCGCGGCCGGCACGTGCCGGTCTATCTGACTCAGCGCACGGCCCCGATGCTCGACTGGAACGGCTACGCTCCGGACCTGCGTTGTTTTCAAGCAGGGGCACTGGTGGAGTTTTCCGGGCTGCACATCCAATCGTTCACCATCCCACATGACGCCACTGACCCGGTGGGCTATACGATCACCGCCGGCGCAGCGAAACTGGCGATCGCTACAGATCTCGGTTACATTCCCGATTCAGTCAAATGGCACCTGCGCGGCAGCCGGCTCATCCTGCTTGAATCCAACCACGACCCATCGATGCTCCAGGTGGGACCGGTGCCTTGGGCCGTAAAGCAACGAATTCTCTCCCGCCAGGGACATCTCTCAAACGCCGCAGCCTGCGAATACATCTCCTCCGAGTTGCCGGCCGAAGTAGAAACATTGATACTCGGGCATCTGAGTGAGAACCACAACGTCCCCTATCTTGCAGAGCATGACGCCCGCGAAGCCCTTCAGCGTCGCGGCCTCGCCCCCCAACTGGTAGTGGCCGAGCCACGGAAGCCTAGTGTACTTTTTCATTTGTAGGAACTACTATGATAGCCAGATATACACGCCCCGAAATGGGACAGATATGGACCGACGAGAACAAGTACCGGCAGTGGTTGAACGTTGAACTGGCCGCGGCTGAGGCCCTGAGCGAGAGGGGCGAAGTGCCCACTGAGGCCGCCTCGGCACTCCGCAATCACGCCGACTTCGACGTTAATCGTATTTTGGAAATCGAAAAGGAAGTCCGGCACGATGTAATCGCGTTTACGACGGCGGTGGCCGAGGTGATGAAAGCGAAGGGAGCAGGTGAGGCTTCTCGATGGCTCCATTTTGGATTAACATCTAATGATGTAGTAGATACGGCGCAAGCCCTGCAACTGAAAGAATCAGCGGATCTTCTGCGTGAAGGCCTACTCTCGCTACTGGAGGTCTTAGAGCGGCGGGCGAACGAGTTCAAGCACACAGTGGCTATTGGACGGACCCATGGCGTCCACGCCGAACCGGTCACCTTCGGTCTGAGGATCGCGCTGTGGTGGGACGAAGGCCAGCGTGCACTGCGCCGCCTGGACGCTGCGGCGGAAGACCTTCGATACGGAAAACTGTCGGGTGCTGTCGGCACCTTGGCTCACCTCCAAGCGGAGGACGAGGAGCGCATCTGCGAAAAACTCGGTCTTCGAGCCGCGCCGATTGCCAGCCAGGTCGTGGCGCGGGACCGTCACGCGGCATTCGTCTGCGCCCTCGCGCTCATCGCTGCGCTGTGCGAAAAGATCGCGCTCGAAATACGTCATCTGCAGAGAACAGAAGTGCGCGAGGCCGAGGAGCCGTTTGCAGAGGGTCAGCAGAAGGGCAGTTCCGCTATGCCGCATAAACGGAACCCGGTTGTGAGTGAGCAGATCTGCGGTCTTGCCCGTGTCGTGCGCTCGAACGCGCAGGCGGCCTTTGAGAACATTGCCCTTTGGCATGAAAGGGATATCTCGCATTCGTCTGTGGAGCGGGTCATCATGCCCGACTCATGCATCCTGACAGACTATCTTTTAGTCAAGACTCACTGGCTTGTGGCAGGGATGAGAGTTTACACGCAGCGAATGAAGCGGAACCTCGAGTCGACCAAGGGTCTAGTATTCTCAGGGCAGGTCCTGCTCGATCTGGCCGCCGCCGGTATGCTGCGCGAAGATGCCTACCGCATCGTACAGACCGAAGCGATGCGCGCCTGGCACGATGAAAGCGATTTCCGGGCGGCGATTACATCGCATCCGGAAGTCTGTAAGCGACTCACTCCAGAGCAGATAGACGAGGCGTTCTCGGTGGAACGACAATTGAGAAGCGTCGACGCCATCTTCGGAAGAGTATTTGGCCAATCCAGGATCCGGTAGAAAGTTGACCGGTCAAGGAACCTCGCCGCTCCGGCGCGTGTCTAAGAGAGTGCCAGGACTTCCGGTTATGAAGTTGTCTCTTGCCATTACGTTTGGCCGGAAAGACCCAGATCGGTGACCTTAAAATCCAGGGATCAAATCCGCCGGGTTTGGGATACACTGTAGGCGTCCTGGCATCGAGACACTAGGACATGCAGGTGATTTCCTTGAGCATCGCCACAAAGAGCAAGACGCGCCGTTCCGCGCCCCGGGCATTCCCCCGGATGGCGCGCGTCCTGCTGGCCGACGATAACCCGACTTCACGGCTAACGCTGCAAACTGTTCTTGAAGCAGGGGGTTATCGGGTGGACTCCGCGGCTTCCGCAGCCGAAGCGGTCGGGCTCTTAGACCAGCAGGAATATGCGCTCGTGCTGACGGGGCTGGCCATGGAATCGCCCGAAGCTGGCCTGAAAGTGCTGGAGCATGCCCGGATGAAGGAATACCGCCCCGCGACAGCATTAGTGCATTCATGGCGGCAGGACCAGGGATCGGAGACGCCCGCGGGGCCGAAGCTGCTGATCGAGCCGGAGAATCTCCCGGAACTGCTGAGCAAGGTGGCGCAACTGATCGGCAGCCGGGCGCTGCACCGTTTCAACCGTCGCCCATTGGTGCGCCGTTAGCGCGCCAAATCGGCGATTTTTAGCTCAAAAACGTCCAAAGAACCCGCAAAAAAGTGGTCTTTTGCGTCGATCCAGTGGAGTTGTTTGGGCTCCCACAGGCGGTCATAAAGTGCTTGCAGCTCCGCCTGCGGACCGAACTCGTCCTCGGTGCTGTGGATGAAGAGGCGCGGCACGCTGAGCCGGGTCAGCAAGTCGTGCTGCTTGTACACGGTGGGATAGCCGGCGATGAGAAGCCGGCGGGGCGCGGGACCGGCAAGCTGGAAGGCGAGCCGGATGCAAACGCGCGAACCAAAGCTGAAGCCCGCGAGAGAGAAGGGTAGATCGGGGTACCGCTCGCGCAGCACGGCAAGCGCGGCACGTGCGTCTTCGGTTTCGCCGCGCCCTTTGTCGTGCTCCCCTTCGCTGCGATTCACGCCACGGAAGTTGAAGCGCAGAACGACGGCGCCAGCGCGCCGCAAGCCACGGGCCATGCGGTGGACGACCTTATTGTGCATAGTGCCGCCGTGAAGCGGGTGGGGGTGGCAGACGAGCGCGGCCTGGGCAGGCGCACCCTTTTCAGGCTCCTCGAGCAGGGCTTCGAGGCGCCCGGCGGGGCCGGGGATCATCAGCGATTCGATGCGCCGCGACATCAGTTGGTGCGGTAATTGGTGAATTGCATGTCGATCCCGAAGTCGCTGGACCTGAGGAAGGCGATGACATCCTGCAGCGTATCGCGATCCTTGCCGGAGACGCGGACGAAGTCGCCCTGGATGGAGGCCTGAACCTTTTTCTTGGTCTCCTTGATCGCCTTGACGATTTCACGCGCCTTTTCCGTGGGAATGCCGTTCTGCAGCGTGACTTCCTGGCGCACGGATGAGCCGGCGGCGGGCGTGATGGTTCCGTAGGTAAGCGCCTTGAGGGGCACTTTACGTTTCACCAGTTTCGATTCCAGGATCTCGGTGACGGCCTTGAGCTTGAACTCGTCGGCGGATGCGAGCGTGAGCTTATGCTCCTTTTCGTTCAACTCGATCTCGCTTTTGGACCCCTTCAGGTCGTAGCGGTTCTGGATCTCCTTGAGCGCCTGTTGGACGGCGTTGAGCACTTCGGGGATCTCTACGAGGCTGACGATATCGAATGTGTTGTCGGGCATGGCAAAGGGTGATGGGTCAATGGCCGAGGGCGATGAGCACCTTCTCGGTGATTTCCTGAATCAGCGACGGCATGGAGCGATCGAGCGCGAGCGTGACGGCTGCGCGAACGCGTTCGGGGTCGATTTCCGGGGAGTGCAGAGGTTTCGGCGGAGGAAGCGGCACGGTGGGCACGGCAGCCTCCTCCGCTTCCGAAAACAGGCCCCGGGCAAAGCGGGCCTTGTCGATGAGCGGCCGGATGGTTTCGAGGACGGCTGAGGCCTCGAAGGGTTTCTTGACGACAGCGTCGGCGCCGGCGGCGCGAGCCTCGTTTTCGTCCACCGGTTCAAGCAGTCCGGCAATCAGAATCACGCCGGCATGCTTGAGGCCGGCATGGCTGCGAATGTGGCGGCACAGGTCGTAGCCGGAGCGGCCGGGCAAAAATACATCCACCAGCACCAGATCGGGCTGCAAGTCCTCGAGACAATTCACGGCGTCGTCGCCATGGACAACGGTAATGACCTCATAGCCCTCCTCGCGGAGGATGCGCTCGCCCATGCGCTGCGCGTGCGGGCTATCGTCGGCGAGCAAGACGCGGGTGCTCATGTGGCGGATTTACTGCTTCCGGGCGCTACCGCGGCCTTTGGTATTTGAGGCGGGCGGCTTCGGCTGTTCACTCGCGGGGGCGCCTTCGGCGGCGGGCGTCTGGCCCGGTTCGCCATCTGGTTTCGGGGCGGCAATGCGGGCATCGGGGAGCGAGTCCAACTGGTCGCTCGCGCCGCTGACGGTGGTGGCGGTGACGTCGGTGACGCCGCCCTCGGCACCCACGGCGGGAACGCTCACAGGCGTGGTGGGTCGCAGGCGGGTCATGGTGGGTTCGCCGGATTTCGCGGCCATGCTGACGTCCGGCCCGCGCTTCACGAAGCCAAAGGTCCGGCCCATCATACCCTTTGGCGTGGCGTTCTCGAGCTCGTATTTCTGACGGGCGTAGGCGACGGGATCGGCTTCGGGTATATCAGCTTCGAGGCTGTTCAGTTTCTTCCTGGCGTCATCAACCAGGCCACTCAGCGGGTAATCGCGAACGATGCGCTGGTAGGCCTCGATGGACCGCGCACGGAAGGCCGGGCCGAGGCGGCCGTAGCTGTCGCCGAGTTTCCAGAGGGTTTCATCGGCTTTGCTGAAGAGGGGGTAGTGGTCGGCGATGGCCTGCAGGCGGTTTGCGGCGGGCACAAAGGAACCCTTCTGGTGATAAAAAGCGCCGACCCGGTATTCACTTTCGCTGATCGCTTCCTGGATTTCGCGGAGCTTTTGCGCGGCGATGGGCGAGAAGCGCGAATTGGGGAACTGGGTGAGCAATTGGCGGCATTCGTCCTCCGCGCGAAGCATATGGCTGGCATCGCGGTCCGGCTTTTCCATCTGGCGGAAGTGGATCTCGCAGATCTTCATCTGCGCTTCGGCGGATTCTTCGAGCGTGGGGTAGAAGAGGATGAAGTCCTTGTACTCGGCCTCGGCCTGGGCCCAGCCGTGCGAACCGCCCTCACGCATCCATGAATCGGCGATGGCGAGTTTGGACTTGGCGAGGAACTCCGAGGTGTCGTAGGTGTTCATCAGGGTGTTGAGCGTGAGCCGCGCGATTTCGTAGCGGCCCTTCTCGATGTCCCGAACGGCCTTGTCGAACAGGACCTTGTCGGGCTGTTCGGTGTCGGCCGTGATGGGGTTTTCGTACTTGCGGCCGCGGCACCCGGCGCCGGCGACCAGCGCAATCAGCACCAGCACGCTCAACGCGGCGCGGAGGGGAAATCGTTTTGTTTGCCGTTGCATCGTCAATCGCTTATCCTTTGCCGTTCGGACTCATGCCAGCCCCGCGAACTCCGCCAAGGGCTTCAGGCGCGCCCGGCGACGGCTTGCTGGGCCGCCTCACGCAGGCTGGCGACGGCCGCGCCGGCATCCGGCGCGCCAAACACGCTGGAGCCGGCCACGATCCAATCGACGCCCGCCTCCGCCACTACTCCTACATTATCCAATGTTACGCCGCCGTCCATCTCGATGGCGAACCGCAGGCCCTCGCGCTCGCGCCACTCGCGCAGCGCACGCACCTTGTCGAGGACGTAAGGAATCAGTTTCTGACCGCCGAATCCGGGGTTCACGCTCATCAGCAGGACGAAATCCACGAAGGGTAGAACGTGGGCGAGCGTGGAAAGCGGGGTGGCAGGGTTCAGAACCGCGCCGGCGCGCGCGCCCTCGCTCTGAATCATGCGCAGGGTGCGGTCCAGGTGCGGGCAGGCTTCCTGGTGGACGGAGACGCAATCCGCGCCCGCTTCGATGAACAGGGGCGCATAGCGGTCGGCGTCTTCGATCATAAGGTGGACATCCAAGGCGAGCCTGGTGGCTTTGCGTACGCATTCCACCACCGGGATGCCGATGGAAAAGTTCGGCGCGAAGTGCCCGTCCATCACGTCGAGGTGGAGCATGGAAAGACCGCCGCGTTCCGCCTCGGTGATGTGGCCCCCGAGGCGCGCAAAGTCGGCGGCCAGGATGGATGGCAGAATCTCGATCATGGCGCGCGGATGCCCTCAGGGTACCATGGCGGCCGCAGTATTTCGGTCTCCAGGGATGGAAAAGGACCGCGGGCACCACGAAGCGCCCGGCGGGCGGAGCGAATACTGCGCGTGACCGCAAGGACGCGCGGGCGTAAGATGTAGGCGATGAACGGTTCGATGCGCGCGCCTCGCGGGATGACGCTTCGCTGCAGGGGGTGGCAGCAGGAAGCAGCCCTGCGGATGCTGATGAACAACCTGGATCCGGAGGTGGCCGAGCGGCCGGAGGAACTAGTGGTTTACGGGGGCTCGGGCCGCGCCGCCCGGGACTGGCCGAGCTTTCACGTGCTGGTGAAGGAATTGGAGCGGCTGACTGACGATGAGACGCTGCTGGTGCAATCGGGCCGGGCGGCGGGCGTCTTTCGCACTCATGAACTGGCGCCGCGCGTGCTGATTGCGAACTCGAACCTGGTAGGGCGGTGGGCCAACTGGGAGCATTTTCAGGAACTGGAACGTGCGGGACTGATGATGTATGGCCAGATGACCGCGGGCAGTTGGATCTATATCGGCACCCAAGGCATCCTGCAGGGAACCTACGAGACATTCGCGGCCGCCGCGCGGCGGCACTTCGGCGGTTCGCTGGCGGGCCGTTTTCTTCTGACTGGCGGATTGGGTGGAATGGGCGGCGCGCAGCCGCTGGCGGCCACGATGAACGGGGCGGCGGCTCTTTGTGTGGAGGTGGACCCGGCGCGCATCCGGAGGCGGCTCGAAACGCGCTATTGCGACCGCGCAACGAAGTCGCTGGACGAAGCATTGGGATGGATCGCCGAAGCCTGCCGGCGCCGCGAGGGGCTGTCGGCCGGGCTGGAGGGCAACTGCGCCGAGGTGCTGCCGGAACTGGTCCGGCGCGGCGTGACGCCAGACCTGGTGACGGACCAGACTTCGGCGCACGACCCGCTGAACGGGTACATCCCGGCCGGTCTGACAATCGAGCAAGCGGCTGAATTGAGGCGGACAGACGCGAAGCACTATCTGGAACGGTCGCTCGATTCCATCGCCCGGCACGTGGAGGCGATTCTGGCGATGCAGCAACGCGGAGCGGTGGCGTTCGACTACGGCAACAATATCCGGCGCATGGCCGCGGATCGCGGCGTGACGGGTGCGTTCGACATTCCCGGCTTTGTGCCTGAGTACATCCGCCCACTGTTCTGCGAAGGCCGCGGGCCGTTCCGCTGGGTGGCGCTCTCGGGGGATCCGGCCGATATCGCGGTGACGGACGATCTGGCGCTTGAGATGTTCGCTGAGAACGAGAGCCTGGCAAGGTGGATCCGTCTGGCCCGCGAACATGTGCATTTTCAAGGGCTGCCCGCCCGGGTCTGCTGGCTCGGCTATGGCGAACGCGCCCGGTTCGCGCTGGCGCTCAACGAGCGGGTGAGGGACGGGCGGCTGCGAGCGCCCGTCGTCATCGGCCGGGACCATCTGGACTGCGGGTCGGTTGCGAGCCCCTACCGCGAAACCGAGGCGATGCGCGACGGCAGCGATGCGGTGGCGGACTGGCCCCTACTGAATGCGCTTCTCAACACCGCGGCGGGCGCTTCATGGGTTTCGATTCACCAGGGAGGCGGGGTGGGCATGGGCTATTCGATTCATGCCGGGCAAGTAACGGTCGTGGATGGGACGCCGCGCGCCGCCTCGGCGGCGGAGCGGGTGATGACTTGCGACCCCGGCATCGGCGTGCTGCGCCATGCAGGCGCCGGTTATGAAGACGCCCGCGAGTTCGCCCGCCGGGCAGGGCTTCGCCTGCCTGGAGAGCCGGGCTGAGATGAAGCGCAAACTATTACTGCGCGGCATCCGCCAACTGGTAACCGTCCGTGGCCCGGCCGTGCCACGGCGAGGGCGGCAGTTGGGGGAGCCTGGGATTATCACCGACGGGGCCGTCCTGATCGAACAAGGCCGTATCGCGCAAATCGGACCTTCGGCGCGCATCGAGAATCTGGCCGAGGCGCGCGGAGCGGAGGAACTCGCGTGCCCGGGGCAGGTAGTGATTCCGGGCTTCGTGGATTCGCACACGCACCTTGTGCATGGGCCGCCCCGGCTGGATGAGTACGAAATGCGAATCCGCGGCGCCAGCTACGAGGAGATCGCAGCGGCCGGCGGGGGCATTTTAACGTCCATGCGCGCCATCCGCGCCGCTCCTGCTTCGCGCCTGCGGTATCAGGCGGCGCGCGCGTTACGCCAGGCGGCAAGCTTTGGGATCACCACGGTGGAGGCCAAGTCCGGCTATGGGCTGGATGAAGCGGCGGAGTTGAAGGTTCTGAGGATCTTGAAGACTTTGCATGGGGAGCCGGTGAGCGTGGTTCCAACGTTTCTTGGTCCCCATGCTGTGCCGCCGGAGTTCGCAGGGCGGCCCGATGAGTTCATCGATTTTCTGATTGGGCGTCCATTGCCGCGGATCACGCAGCGGCGCCTTGCGCGCTTTGCCGACGCATATTGCGACCGGAACGCGTTTACGGTGGATCAGACGCGGCGTTTCCTGGCGGCGGCGAAGGAGCGAGGGCTCGGTTTGCGGCTGCATGCGTCACAGTTCTCCAACCTCGGCGCGGTGGCTCTGGCCGCGGAACTCGGTGCGCTCAGCGTGGACCATCTGGAAGCCATCGAGCAAGCGGATATCGACATCGTGGCCCGCAGTTCGTTGATCGCCACGCTGTTGCCCGGTTCGGTATTTCATCTTGGCCTCTCGAGGTATGCGCCAGCGCGCGCGCTGATCGACGCGGGGGCGGCCGTGGCGCTGGCGACCGATTTCAATCCCGGGTCCAGCCCGTCGATTTCCATGCCCTTCGTGCTTTCCCTCGCCTGCACGCAGATGCGGATGACGCCCGCCGAGGCCCTCGCCGCAGCCACCATCAACGGCGCCCACGCGCTGGGCCTTGCCGCCGAGACGGGTTCGCTGGAACATGGCAAGTGGGCGGATCTGGTGGCGCTTGAGGCCTCGGACTATCGCGAACTGCCCTATTATTTCGGCATGAACCCGGTGTCGATGACCATGCGGCGCGGAGAGATTGTGTATATGAAGGAGTCCTCCACATGTCCTTAGTCGAATGTGTTCCCAATTTTTCGGAAGGCCGCGATGCGGCGGTGATCGACGCCATCGCGGCGGCCATCTGCGCGCTGCCCGGTGTAGCGCTGCTGGACCGGGAGATGGATGCCGATCATCACCGGTCGGTGCTGACGTTCGTGGCGCCTCCGGAATCGGTGGTGGAGGCGGCGGTCGCCGGGGTAGCTAAGGCCGCGGAACTGATCGACCTGACGAAGCATCAGGGGGGGCATCCGCGTATCGGCGCCTGCGATGTGCTGCCATTCGTGCCGCTGGAGGGAGTGACGCTGGAGGAGTGCGTGCGCCTGGCGGAAAGGGCTGCCGCGGAGGTGTGGAAGCGGCTCAAAATCCCGGTATATTTGTACGAAAGCGCCGCGCGGAGGCCGGAACGCGCCAATCTCGAGAACATCCGGCGAGGGCAGTTCGAGGGGCTGCGCGAAGCCATCCGGACGGACCCGAACCGCGCGCCCGACGCCGGGGAGCCCGAACTGCATCCCACCGCAGGAGCGCTCGTCACCGGCGCGCGGCCCTTCCTGATCGCTTACAACATCAACCTGGGCACAGCGGATCTTGCGGTGGCGCAGCGGATCGCCAAGGCGGTGCGCCATTCTTCGGGCGGCTTCCGGTATGTCAAGGCGATGGGCGTGATGCTGGAATCGCGGAAGCTCGCTCAAGTTTCGATGAACCTGACGAACTTCGAGAAGACGCCCATGCACCGGGTGTTCGAGACAGTGGTCAATGAAGCGGCGCGGGACGGCGTTTCGGTCGTGGGCAGCGAGATTGTCGGCCTGGTTCCCAAGGCGGCGCTGGAGATGGCGGCAGATCATTTTCTGCGCATGGAGAACTTCAAGCCGTCGATGGTTTTAGAAAACCGGCTGGCGGAAGCCATCGCGGGGCGCGCCGGGCTGCCGGCTTTCCTGGACGCGCTGGCAGCGCCTTCCGCAACGCCGGGCGGCGGAAGCGCGTCGGCGGCGGCGGCGGCGATGGCCGCGGCGTTGGGCGTGATGGTGGCGCGGCTCGCGAAGCTCGAGTTCGGGCCGTTCGATGAGGACCGGGCGTACTTCACCGAAGCGGTGGACCGGGACGCGGCGGCATATCAGGCCGTCGTGACGGCGTTCCGCAGGCCGAAGGACGACCCCGAGCGCGGCGGGGCAATTCAGGCCGCGTTTCAGACGGCATCCGAAGTGCCGCTGGAGGTATTCGAGCGCGCGGCGGCTTTGGACCGGCGGCTGAAGGAACTGATGGAGGCCGCGGCGGCCAAGTTCGCCTCGGACGTGGAGACGGCGCGGGCGCTGGCCGACGCGGCAATGGCGGGCTCGCGGGCCAACGTCCTGATCAATCTCGAGAGCCTGAAAGACGAGGGTGTCCGGCAGACGCTGGCGGAGCGGTTGCGAGCGGCCGGGGGGTAACACGCGGTTGCGCCGCGGCCCCGGATGCGCATAGGTATAAAGGAATCACCCGGCCCAGAGGCCGGAGTCCGGGAGGTTCTCCGATGCCTGCATCCACCGTCACGCCCCGCTGGTCGCGCCGGGCGGCGCTCGCCGCGCTGGCTGCGCCGCTGGCCGCGCAGCAATTGAAAGAGGCGCCTGTATCAGCGAAAGAACCGCTGAAGATTACCCGGCTCGAAACGTTTCTCGTGAAGCCGCGTTGGCTGTTCCTGAAGGTGCATACGAACGCGGGCATCACGGGACTGGGCGAGCCGTTGCTCGAAGGCCGCGCGCTGACCTGCGCCACCGCGGTGAAGGAGATCGAGCCCTACCTGGTGGGCAAGGATCCGCGCGCCGTGGCCCACCACTGGCAGGCGATCTACCGGCATGCGTTCTATCGCGGCGGTCCGATTTTGACGTCCGCCTTGAGCGGCATCGACATGGCGCTGTGGGACATCAAAGGCAAAGCGCTGGGCGTGCCTGTGTATGAGCTGTTCGGCGGCCCCACGCGCAATCGCGTTCGGGTCTATGCGCATGCCCGCGATCCGAAGCGCATCAAGGAAGCGCTGGCGGAGGGCTTCACGGCGTTCAAGACGGGGCCCGCGCGGCGGCGCGGGTTTCCGCGGCACATTGAGACGCCAGCGGAAGTGCGCTATGCGGCGGAAAGATTCGGGGAGATGCGTGCGTTGGTCGGAGATGACGTCGATATCGGCGTGGATTTTCATGGCGCGATCAGCCCCGCGCACGCGAAGATGCTGATCAAAGCCCTGGAGCCGTACCATCCCATGTTCATCGAGGAGCCTTGCCAGGCGCAGAATCACGATGTGATGGCTGAAATCGCGCGGTCGACCCATCTGCCCATTGCCACCGGCGAGCGCGTGTTCACGAAATGGGGTTTCCGCGAGGTGCTTGAGAAGCAGGCAGCCACGATTCTGCAGCCTGACCTGTGCCACGCGGGCGGGTTGACCGAATGCCGGCTGATTGCGGGCATGGCGGAAGCCTACTATGCCGCGATCGCGCCGCACAATCCGCTGGGACCGATTTCGCTGGCGGCGGGCGTGCAACTGGCGGCGTCGATCCCGAATTTTCTGATTCAGGAGCAGGTTTCGCTGGGCGAGGGGTATCTCAAGGAGCCATTCCGCGTGCGCGAGGGCTATCTGGATCTGCCCAAGGGGCCGGGGCTCGGCATCGAATTGGACGAAAACGCGATGGCGGACAAGATCGGCCACGACTGGCGCAACCGCGAGAGCTACGACGATGATGACGGCAGTGTGGTGGATTGGTAAGCGGCCCCCAATGATAGAATTAAAGGTTTGACCACCGTCAACCACCCTCGGGTGGAACGGCGGCGCCGCATGGCCGAAGCTCTCACCGGAGCGCGCCTCGATGCTCTCGCCGCCGCCCACCTGCCCAACGTGCGCTACCTCACCGGTTTCACCGGCAGCAATGCTGTCCTGTTGATGAGCGGGAAGCGAGCGCTTCTCTACACGGACCCGCGCTACACTCTGCAGGCGCGCGCCGAATGCGATGTGCCCGTTCGGATCGTGGCGCAGGGGCCGCTCTGGACTGAGGCCGCGCGCGAGATGCGGCGCAGAGGCTGGCGCAGTGTGGGGCTGGAGGCGCAGCACCTGAGCCACGCGGCGTGGCTGGCCGTGGCGCAGGCCCTCGACCGCGGCGTCCGGCTCAAGGACGGCTCGGGACTCATCGAGAACCTGCGGATGGTGAAGAGCCCCGAGGAGATAGCGGCCATCCGCCGCGCCGTGGACCTGGCCGCCAAGGCCTTCACGAAGGCGCTGCGCAAAGCCAAGGCCGGAGTGACGGAACTGGCCCTGGCTGCCGAGATCGACCACCAGATGCGGCTGCTCGGCGCTTCCGCCCCGGCATTTGAAACCATCGTGGCCTCGGGAGAGCGCTCGGCACTGCCCCACGCCCGTCCTTCGCCGCGGACGATCGCCGCCAATCAGATACTATTGGTGGACATGGGTGCGAGCCTCGACGGCTATCACAGCGATATGACCCGCGTGGGGTACACGGGCAGGCCCTCGCCGCGCGCGCGGCGGATGTACGACGCGGTGATCGAGGCGCAACTGGCGGCGCTGGCGGCGGTCAAGCCGGGCGTTAAAGTGAGCCAGGTGGACGCGGCGGCACGCTCAACTCTGCGAAGGCACGGGCTTGATAAGCTATTTACCCATTCAATCGGCCACGGACTGGGGCTGGAAGTCCACGAGAGCCCACGTCTCGGCAGGCTGGCCGCCGGCACGCTGGAACCCGGGATGGTGATCACCATCGAGCCCGGCGTCTATGAAAACGGTTTTGGCGGGGTGCGCATCGAAGACACTGTGCTGGTGAACAGTGCCGGCGCGGAGGTCCTCACCCCTACAAGTAAGGAATTTCTGGAAATCCCATCATGACTATTGAAGAGATCCGTGAACTGATCCAGACCGTCGTCACCACGGGGGTCGCCGAACTGGAAGTGCAACGCGGAGAAAACCGAGTTTGGATCAAGCGCACCGGTGGTGTGTCTCAGGAGATTGTCGTTGGAGCGCATTCTGAGATGGCAGCGCCAACGCCTCCTCCCGCGGTCTCCATGCCGGCGGCGCAACCTGCCGCGCCGCCACCCGGCGCACCCGATCTTACCGATCCATCGCTAACTCCGGTCAAGTCGCCGATTGTCGGTACATACTATGAATCTTCCGCTCCTGGCGCGGAGCCTTTTGTCAAGATCGGCGATGCGATCCGGCCCGGGAAGGTGCTCTGTATCATCGAGTCGATGAAGCTGATGAACGAAATCGAAGCTGAAGTCTCCGGCACGATCGTGCAGCGGCTCGTCGAGAATGGCCAACCGGTGGAGTTCGGCGAGACGCTCTACCTGGTGAAACCCAACTAGGCGGCAGGCTCCCGCATGTTCAAGAAAATTCTGATTGCCAACCGCGGAGAAATCGCACTACGCGTGATTTGCGCCTGTAAGGATCTGGGTATCCGCACGGTGGCGGTTTACTCCGAGGCGGACCGTTACAGCCTGCATGTAAGGTTCGCAGACGAGGCCGTCTGTATCGGACCGGCGAAGAGCGCGCTGAGCTACCTGCATATTCCCGCGGTGATCTCCGCCGCGGAAATCACCAACGTCGAGGCGATCCATCCCGGCTACGGCTTCCTCAGCGAGAACGCCGACTTTGCCGAGGTGTGCCGGGCTTCCCAGATCGTTTTTATCGGCCCCACGCCCGAGGTGACGCGCATGATGGGCTTGAAGCAGCAAGCCCGTTCGGCAATGAAGGCCCACGGCGTGCCGATTCTGCCCGGCTCGGAAGGGATTCTGAGCGGCGTGGATGAGGCGCTCGACGTGGCCGGCCAGATCGGCTATCCCGTCATCCTGAAGGCCAGCGCGGGCGGCGGAGGCCGCGGCATGCGCGTAGTTCGCGCAGCAGAAGAACTGCCGAACGCCTTCAATCAGGCGCAGCAGGAGGCCGAAGGCGCTTTTTCCTGCCCCGATCTGTACTGCGAGAAGTTCATCGAGCGTCCCCGGCACATTGAGTTTCAGATGGTTGCCGACCACCATGGCAACGTCGAGATCTTCGGCGAACGCGAGTGTTCGGTTCAGCGGCGGCATCAAAAACTAATAGAGGAAGCGCCATCACCGGTGCTTTCCGCTGAGGTGCGCGAGCGCACGATGGCCGTCTTGAAGAAGGCTTTTGCCGCCATCGGGTACCGCAACGCCGGCACGGTGGAGTTTCTCATGGACACCGATGGCAGTCTGCACTTCATCGAGGTGAACGCCCGCATTCAGGTGGAGCATCCCGTGACGGAGTGCATCACGGGTGTGGACCTTGTGAAGGCGCAGATTCGGGTCGCGGCGGGCGAGAAGATGCCCGACATCCTTGGCGGGCCGGTAACCTTCCGCGGGCATTCGATAGAGTGCCGCATCAACGCCGAACATCCTGAAACCTTCGCCCCCTCGCCCGGCCGGATTCAGGCGCTCAACCTGCCGGGTGGCATCGGCATCCGCGTGGATACCGCCGCTTATCAAGAGGGCGTCATCCCGCCCTACTACGATTCACTGATCGCCAAGCTGATCTCCTACGGTCAGGACCGCACCGAGGCCATCGCCCGCATGCAAAGGGCACTCGACCTCTTCGTAGTTGAGGGAATTCATACCTCGATTCCGTTGCACCAGCGCATTTTGTCAGACCCCGCATTTATTAATGCGGAAATTGACACGCATTACATTCAGCGGTTCCTCGAAAAAACGAAAAAAGCGGTCGTGGAAGATTAGCGGCGCGCTGGGCATTCCCTCAGATCCCGATCGTGCTCCAGGCGCTTATCCAATTCTCTTCCAGCCGGCTGCCGTGCATGGCCGCGGCCCGCCGGCCGGCCTCTTCGAAGGAAATCGCATTGCCCAGCACGGGCTCCGCATAGTTGGGGCCATCGAAACTCATGTCTTCCCGCGACACCAACGGGATCGCGCCGCTGTCCAGGTATAGGACGGCGTGACGCCCGCCCTCCGGGATGGAAAGCCGGTCCGATACCGTGCGAAAAACGATTCCCCTTGGCCCTGCGAATTCCAGGTGCCGGATGGCTGAGAACAGGCTGGCTCCGCCTTCGGGCATCCTGATCTGATCGTGCCTCGAACCAACGATCACGCCGGAATGGACCACCGATTCAGTGTCCAGGATCGTGGAATCGATGATCACCGAATTGCGGATATCGGCGCCGGCCGGAATGGTGCTGTCCAACAGGATATTGCCGTTCGAGTCGCGCTCGCCGGGACTGCCGAAGAAGGCGCGCAGGGCTGCGCCCGCCGGGGTGTCCTGCGTAAGAGTATCGAGCGTCTTCCGGAGCGTGCTGTGCAGGCCGAGATCGACCCACAGAGCGTCGCCGAAGTCGATAAAGCCTGCGCGGAGCGGCCGTCCCACCTCGCGCTGAAATCGGCTGCAGAGCCCGCTCACGGTTTCTCTCAGGCCGGGGCAGCGCTTCTCGGCGGTGTGCAAAGCGGCTTGCGCCGCGGCTTCAGCGTCATTGCCACCCAGCAGCAGGAACATCGTCATCGGGTCCCAGTCCGCCAGCCGGCTCCCATCGAGCACGCCGGAAAAGCTCTCCGTCGCGAGGTTCAGGAAATGGTAGCTGGCTGCGACACTGCCGAGGTTGACGGCCGTCGCGTAGCGGCGACCCTCGTAGCCGCGCAGTTCTTCCCGCAAGGTCTCCAGACTCTGCCGCGGGATCAGCCGCTCGATGAGCCCGGTTTCGTTGTCGATAACGAACCACTCTTTCTCGCGGGCCAGCGTTTCGTTGGGTTCCGTCTTCCAGACGAACCGGATCAGGTCCACGCCGCTGAAATCGTTCCGGCCGGTGCTCCACACCATACCGGGGATGATGGCTTCGTCGCCCCATTTCACAAGGCTTCCGTGAAATCCGCCGGAGCGGAGTTGCTCCAGCCACGAATTCGAATAGAGCGCCGCCAGATCGCCGGTGCGCAAGTACCTTCCGGAGCGGGCGCCTCGCAGCGGAGAGGGAAACGCGGCCTTGCGATTGCCGAGCGCTTGCGTAAACGGACTGAACCGCTTGCCCTGGCCGAAGACCATACTCATCAGCGAAACGCCGCGAGAGGGGCGCTGCCCTGCCGGCAATTGGTTCCATGCGTTGAGCGTTCCGAGAAAATTGCCGAGCGGCTGCGTCTCGGTAAGCGAAATGATCGCGATGCCGCCGTCCTCGCGCAACGTGTCCGTCTTGACCGCTTCGGCCTCCCGCGCCCAGAACGCGCTGTCAAGCGGGCTGCCGGAGACGATCACGGCGAGATCGGTCTGGCCCGCGCCTTGAATGAGTGCGCGGTTGTGGTGGATTGAGTCGATCCAGTTCATTTGATGACTGCGCGGCGGGCGCGCCGGTCCACGTGGTGCCCGGGGTGGGACTCGAACCCACACGGTGATTACTCACCAGCGGATTTTAAGTCCGCTGCGTCTGCCATTTCGCCACCCGGGCGGCCCACCTACATAGTGGCTGGGGGCAGGGGGGACGCGCAAGAGGCGAATGTCCGGCAGGCGCGCTCGTGTCCGTTCCATAATGGAGAACAGGGGAGCTTGAAATCGAGGCGCCATCCAAGATGAATCGAAGTGTAGCTGCCGCGTGTGTTCTGTGCGCGGCCAGTGCGTGTCTGCCCGCCCAGACCGGCGGGGTCGCGATGGAACGGCCCGCCGCGGGCCCGGTCGAGATCCTGCGCTCATCGGAAGTGCGCGCGGGTATGCAGGGAGTGGCCTGGACTGTTTTCGAGGGGACTGACCCCGAACCTATCCCCGTGGATATCATCGGCCTCTGGAAGAACGCCTGGGGGCCGCGCCAGGATGTCATTCTGGCGAAACTGGGCGGCAAAGCGGCCCGCACAAACGTCGCGGGCGGCATGAGCGGCAGCCCCGTGTACGTCGACGGCAAGCTGATTGGCGCGATCGCACTGCGCATCAGTGTGTTTTCTCCCGATGCGATTTGCGGCATCACGCCGATCGAGCACATGATCGAGATCAATGAACTCGACGCCTCGCAGCCCTCGGCCCAGAAGACGCCTCAGTCCTTGGGCGAACGCGCGGAACTGAGGCCGCCGCCGGGCTTGCTCGAGCAGGCGGGCGCGTTGATCCCCATCGAAACGCCGCTCGCATTTTCCGGCTTTCATGAGAGCACTTTGCGCGAGTTCCGGCCCATTTTCGACCAGATGGGCATTCGCGCGGTGCAGGGCGGCGCGGCCGGCAGCCTGCGGTCGTCCACACCCGCTCCCGGCTGGCAGAATTCGCTGCGGCCCGGAGACGCCATCGCGGGCGTGCTGCTCTCGGGCGACTTGAACATTACCGGCCTCGGCACCGTGACCTATAACGACGGCAAGCGGGTGCTCGGCTTCGGCCACAGCTTCTTCAACCTCGGTCCCGTGAATATGCCGATGAGCAAGGGCGAAGTGCTGATGGTGCTCAGCTCGCAATTCCAGCCGAACAAGTTCGCCAACGCCACCGAGGTAGTGGGCGCGCTGCGCCAGGACCGCCATTCCGGCATCATGGGCCTGCTCGGCGAAACCGCGGAGACGATTCCCGTCACGGTCGAAGTGCGGACGCCCGGCCAATCGAAGCAGTTTAACTTCAATGCCTTCCAGCACCCGCGCTGGACGCCTTTCCTGATGCTGCTTTCGGTGTTCAACACCCTCCAGGACATCAACGAATCGGCGGCCGACGAGGCCACGTTCACGCTCAATGGCGAAGTCGAAATCGAAGGCATGGAACCGCTCAAAGTGCGCAATCGCATCGCGTCCGGCGCGGGCCCCATGCCGCCGCCGATGCAGATGGCCGCCTGGTGGGCCGACCGCTTCAACCGCCTGTTCCAGAACCCCGCGCTGCCGCCGCAAGTAAAGCGCGTCAGGGCCGTGATCGAAATGGTCCCCGAGCGCCGCACCGCCGCCATCGAAAGCGCGTGGCTCGACACGAACGAGGTGCTCCCGGGCGGCGAACTTACGGGCAAGATCTACCTGCGCCCCTGGCGCGTTGGCCGCGTGGTGCGCGACTTCCGCATCCAGATCCCCGCGGGCATGCCGCGCGGCGAGCACCGGCTGCTGGTGAGCGACGGCGCCACGCTGAACCGCCCGCAGATGATGGCTGTGATGACAAACCGTTTCCTCGACCTGCGCCAGGTGATCTCGGTGATGAATCAGGAACGCGGCAATGACCAGGTGTACGTCTCCGTGGTGGAATCGCGCCCGACGGTTTATGCCGACGATCAGGAGCTACCCGGCGTCCCGCCTTCGGTGCTGAACGTGATGCAGACCGGCCGCAGCGGCAGGCCCATCACGTCGATCATGGAGACCGCCCGTCCGCAGATCGTTCTGGCCGCGGACGAGATCGTCACCGGCAGCACCGTGATCCGCTTCCGCGTCAAGTGAGTTTACTTTGCGAAAGACACAAACCGGTATGAGCCAATCGATTCGCCGCGCAGGCCGCGGCGCGGCGTTCGCCCTGGCGGCGGCGTGCGCGCTTTGGGCCGTGGAAACGAAACTCTGGACGCAAAGCGAAGCCTCGGAATTCGAGAAGGGCACGCTCGAGGGGATCGCGCTCTCGAGCGCCGGGCGGTTGACGCTCGCGCCCGTGTTCCGTGAGCTTCACGACCCCGCGCTGCCGCAGCTCTGGTCCGCCGCCGCCGATTCGAAGGGCACGCTCTATGCCGGCGGCGCTGAGGGGCAAGTGCTGATTCTCGCCCCCGGTGGTCAGGCGAAAGTGCTCGCCACGCTGGATGGCGGATCCGTCCACGCGCTGGCACTGAATGCGAAGGATGAGCTCTTCGCCGCGGTGATGCCCGGCGCAAAGATCTACCGCATTGCCGCCGGCGGCACGGCAACGCTGTTTGCCGAACCCAAAGCGCACTATTTGTGGGCCATGGTCTTTGACCGGACGGGCGATCTCTACGCGGCCGTGGGCGATCCGGGCCAGATCCTGCGAATCAATCCCCAGGGACAGGTGTCGGTGCTCTTCGAAGCCGAGGAGGCGCATGTCCGCTCACTCGCCCTGCTGCCCGATGGCAATCTGGTGGCCGGGACCGAACCCGGCGGCGTGGTGCTGCGCGTCACGCCGAAAGGCGAGGGGTTCGTATTGCACCAGACGGGCAAGCGTGAGGTCACCGCCGTCACGGCCGCACCCGACGGGACGATCTATGCCGCCGCCGCAGGCGCGCGCGGCCCGGCTGCACCCCCGATTCCCACGCCGGCGGCGCCTGTCCCGCAGCCTGCACAACCCGGACAGCAACAGCCCCAGGGCCAGCCCTCACCGCAGCCGCAACCGGTCCCGATTGCCGGACAGCCGGTCTCGCTCTCCGCGCCCCCCACCGTGAGCCGCATGGCCGCGGGCATGCCGGGCGGCAGCGAGATCTGGAAGATCGGGCCCGATGGGGAACCGGTGCAAATCTGGTCGCATCCGCGCGCGCTGGTCTACACGTTGGCGCTGGACTCCGCGCAAAGACCCGTGGCGGGTACCGGCAACGAAGGCCAGATCTATCGGATCGACAGCGCCACGGAAGACACCCGTCTGGTCACCGCGGAGCCGATGCAAGTTACTGCGCTGGTCGGAGGCCCCCGCGGCGCCCTGTATGCCGCTACCGCGAATCCCGCGAAGCTCTTTCAACTCGGCCCGGAACTGGAAAAGGAAGGCACGATCGAAAGCGAACTGCTTGACGCCGGTTCGTTCACCTACTGGGGCCGCCTGCGCTGGGAAGGCGATCCGCGCGGCGGCGTGATTCGCGTTGAATCCCGCAGCGGCAACCTCGACCGCGCACAGAAGAATTGGAGCCCCTGGTCGGAGATCGATGCCGCCAAGGGCGGACGGATCCAGGCTCCGCCCGCGCGTTTTCTCGGCTGGCGCGCCACGTTGCGGGCTGCCGCCAGTGGCGGTTCGCCCGAATTGCGGCTTGTCGAGGCCGCGTATCAGGCCAAAAACGTTGCGCCCGTGATTGAGCGCATCGAGGTCGCCCCGGCCAATTACCGCTTTCCCGCACCATCTTCGGCCGCCTCCGGCGCCAGTACGCTTTCGCTCGGTCCCATCGGCCAGCCGCGCCGAGCCGCGCCGCCGAAGCCGAATGTCGAACCCGCCGGGCCGGTCACATTGACCTACGAGAAAGGTGCGGTGAGCGCCCGCTGGAAGGCCTCCGACGCCAACGGCGACACCCTGCGCTACAAAGTGGAATTGCGCGGCGGCGGCGAGCGCGAATGGAAGCTACTGCGCGACGACTTGCGCGAGAACCGCCTCACCTTCGATGGCGCCCGTTTTCCCGATGGCCGCTACCGCCTGCGCGTCACCGCCAGCGACCAGGTGGACAATTACCCCGGAGCGGCGCTCTCCGCCACGGCCGAATCCGAGGAGTTCTTGATCGACAACACCGCGCCGCGCATCTCCGGTCTCACCGCGCGCACGGAAAACAAGCGAGTCGTGTTGCGTTTCAAAGCCACCGACAACCTCAGCCCGCTGATGTCCGCCGAGTATTCGGTGAACGGCGGCGAATGGCAATACGCGCAGCCCACCACGCGCATCACCGATTCGCTCGAACACGACTATGAAGCCACATTTGAAGCGAACGCCGGCGCGGAAACCGTCATCGCCGTGCGCGTGAGCGACGAGAACGACAACACCACCGTCGAGCGCACCATTCTGCAGCCCTGACGCCGGCCTGAAGCCGCATTCCGCCTTCGGCTACACTGCAATTTGACCGGAGGAGATCCGTCATGAAGATCCGAAAAGCGGTGATTACCGCCGCCGCGAAGTCCCAGCGCCGGCTCCCCTTGCAGAACCTGATCGACCGCGACGGACAGGAGCGCAGCGTGCTCGCGATCCTGATCGAGGAGGCGGTGAAGGCCCAGATCGAGGAGATCGGCGTCGTGGTCTGGCCGGGCGACGAAGCCGCCTACGAACAGGTGATCCCCGAACACGCCGCCCGCGTCCGTTTCATCCCCCAACCGGCGCCGCGCGGCTACGGCCACGCCGTCTGGTGCGCGCGGGAGTTTACTGCCGGGGACCCCTTCCTGCACCTGGTCAGCGACCATCTCTACGTCGGCGCGGCCGCGGGCGCTTGCGCCAGCCGCGTCGTGGAAGTGGCCGAAGCCGAGCGCTGCGCCGTCTCCGCCGTCCAGGCGACCCACGAAAGCCTGCTTACCGTCTACGGCGTGGTGGGCGCGCAGCGCGCCGGCGCCGCCGGCGACCGCTACCGGATCGAAACCGTCGTCGAAAAACCCACCCCCACCGAGGCCGAACAGCGCCTGGTGGTGCCCGGCATGCGCGCTGGCTATTACCTCTGCTTCTTCGGCATTCACGTCCTGACTCCCGCCATCATGGACATCCTCGATGAGACGGTGGCCACGAGCACGACCCGCGTCACGCTTTCGCAGGCGCTCGCCCAAGTCGCAGCCAAGGAGCGCTGCCTGGCTCTCGAGATGAACGCCCGCCGTTATGATGTCGGCGCGCGCTACGGTCTGCTCACCGCCCAGCTCGCGCTTGCCCTCAGCGGCCGCGATCGCGACGAGGTGCTTACCATGCTCGTCCGCCTCCTCGCTGTGCAGGAGCACGTCGACCGTGTCTGAACTCGCGCGAATCATTACGGCGGCGGATCCCGCCGCGCGCGACCGCGCGCTCGATTCCTACTGCCGTTCCGCGAGCACGGCCGCCCTGCTGGACGAATGCGCCGCCTTGGAGGAACTGCGCCACGCCAGCCCCAACCTCTACGAGCGCGTTCGCGCCCTGTTCTTCCTCGCCGCCATCCACCGCTTTCACCTGCCGGACCGGCCCGAGGCTGCGGGCAATGCCCTGCTGCCTTTCACTGGCTACCAGCACCTGCTCGGCCGCCGCTACGAGGAGGCCATCCGCGCATTCCTCGCCGTGCAGCGCCGCGAAGGCCCCAGCGCGCCGGTAAGTTCCGCCCTCGCCGCCGCCTACCGCGGCCTCGCTTTCCAGACGCTTGCCGACCAGGTCCGCCGCAGCGTACGCGCCGTGCGCGGCAATCAGTGGATGTTCCGCACCGGCCATCCGGGGGACTACGCGCTGCGCCTGCGGCCCGAACTGCTGAGCCGCGGCGATACGGCGCTCTTCCCGGTGCTGCGCGAAACCACGCCCGTCCGCATGGACCTCTCCCACAGCGGCTGGAGCGACATCTTCTTCCTCGGCATGGATTACCCCGAGGGCGCGCGTGTCCTGAACATCTCCATCGACCTTTCCCTCCACGGTCAGGCTGAACCCGCGCCGCCCGTCGAAGCGTGGCTGCGTGTGATCGACCAGCCGGTCCTGCGTCTGGCCAGCGTAGACCTTCGCGCCGAAGCGGAAATCACCTCGCTCGCCGAGGTCTTCGACTTCGCCCGCGACTACCTGGGATTGCTGAAATCGGCCGTGATCGCTTCGGGCCTCATCCCGCCCGGCCTTGAGGGTTCCGGACAGTCGCTTGCCGATCTGCTCGCGCGGCTCACAGGGTCGCCGGGCCTGGGCATCGAGATTGTCAGCAAGGTGAACGACATCCCCAAGGGATCGCGGCTGGCGGTCAGCACCAACCTGCTGGCCTGTCTGATCAGCGCCTGTATGCGCGCCACCAGCCAGATTCCGGCCCTCACCGGCCCTCTGGAGGAAGCCGCCCGCCGCCTGGTGGCCGCCCGCGCCATCCTCGGGGAATGGCTCGGCGGCAGCGGCGGCGGCTGGCAGGATTCGGGCGGCGTCTGGCCCGGCATCAAACTGATCGAAGGCGAGCCCGCCGCCGAAGGCGACGTCGAGTTCGGCGTCAGCCGCGGCCGCCTTCTGCCGCGCCACCGGCTGTTCGGTCCGGACGTAGTGAAGCCCGAGACGCGTGAACTCCTGCAGAACAGTCTCGTGCTCGTGCATGGCGGCATGGCCCAGGATGTCGGCCCCATCCTCGAAATGGTCACCGAACGGTACCTGCTGCGCTCCGCTCAGGAGTGGCTTGGCCGCCAGGAGGCCATCTCGCTGCTCGATCAAATCGTCGCCCAGCTCCGGCAGGGCGATGTCCGCGCGCTCGGCTCGCTCACCCAGCGCAACTACGACGGCCCCATCCAGACCATCATTCCCTGGGCGGGCAACCACTACACCGCTGCGCTCATCGAGCAGGTCCGCGCCGAATTCGGCTCCGCCTTCTGGGGCTTCTGGATGCTCGGCGGCATGGCTGGCGGCGGCATGGGCTTCCTGTTTGACCCGAAGGTGCAGCCGCGCGCCAAACAGCGCCTCGCCGAAATCATGAGCGCCACGCGCCGCCGTCTCGAAGGTGGCGTGCCCTTCGCCATGGAACCCGTGGTTTACGACTTCCGCATCAACGAACACGGCTCCACCGCGGAACTCCGCGAAGGCGCGCGCGCGCTCATGCCGCCGTCCTATTACACCCTGCGCGTGCCCGCGCTCCTCCGCCAGGAGCAGCGCTCCCTCACCCGCTCCCAGCGCGCCGAACTCGAACGCTTCGGCGACGCCTGCCGCCACGAGCCCGCCCTTCGCGGCATGACCGCCGATCTGATCGACCACCTCCTGCCCCAATCCCAGGACGACCCCGGCAGCGCGCCGCGCAGGCTCCGCGCCCTGCTCGACGACCTCGGCTTCGACGCCGCCCACCACGAGAAGATCCGCGCCGAACTTCGCGCCGGCCGCATCGGGCTCTCTCAGAACCGCCTGCCTGTTTCCAGCCGCATCGAGGACGTCGGCCCCGATGAAATCCACGACGCCCGCCAGCCGCTCCCCGATCGTCTTCGCCGCCTTGGCGAACAGGCCCTGGCCGACGGCGCGCTCGCCATTGTGTCCCTCGCCGGCGGCGCGGGCAGCCGCTGGACTCACGGCGCCGGCGTCGTCAAGGCCCTCAACCCCTTCGCGCGCCTCGCCGGCCGCCACCGCACCTTCGTCGAAGTCCACCTCGCCAAAAGCCGCCGTGCCGCCCGCCTCTTCGGGTCAGCCCCGCCCCACATCTTCACCACCAGCTACCTGACCCACGCGCCCATGGCTGCGCATCTCGAACGCGAAGCCAACTATGGCTACGAAGGCCCGCTGCACCTGTCGCCCGGCCGCAGCGTCGGGCTGCGCTTGATCCCGATGGCGCGCGACCTCCGCTTCGCCTGGGAGGAGATGCCCCAGCAGCAGTTGGACGTGCAGAAGCAAAAGGTGATCGAGAGCGCCCGTGCCAGCCTAATTCAGTGGGCCCTCGGCGCGGGCGAGGGCAGCGATTACACCGACAATCTCCCACTGCAGTGCCTCCATCCCGTCGGCCATTGGTACGAATTCCCCAACCTGCTCCGCAACGGCGTGCTTCGCGATCTGCTCGCGGAACGCCCCGGGGTGCGCCACCTTCTCCTGCATAACATCGACACCCTCGGCGCCGAAATCGATCCGGCTCTGTTCGGCCTTCATCTCGAGAGCGAAGCCGCGCTCACCGTGGAAGTGATCGGCCGCTGGCTCGATGACCGCGGTGGCGGCCTCGCGCGCATCGACGGCCGCATCCGCCTCATCGAGGGTCTCGCCCTGCCTTCCGAAGAGATCGAGTTCGACCTGAGCTGGTACAACACCGGCACCATGTGGATCGGCATCGACCGCACACTCGCCTTGTTCGGCCTCACCCGCGCCGATCTCGGCGATGAAGCCAAAGTCGCCGCGGGCGTGCGCGCCCTGGCCGCCCGGATGCCCACCTACATCACGTTGAAGGACGTAAAGAAGCGCTGGGGCCGCGGCCAGGAGGACATCTTCCCCGTCACCCAGTTCGAGAAGCTCTGGGGCGACATGAGCGCACTGGCCGAAGCCCCGTGCGCCTATGCCGCCGTCCCGCGCCGACGCGGCCAGCAGTTGAAGGAAGTAGCACAGCTCGATTCCTGGTGGCGCGACGGCTCGGCCGCCTGGCTCGAATCCGTCTGTGAATTCTTTCAGCCTTGAGGCTGCCCGGGCGAATCTGGCGCCTCACTCGCTCGAGACTGAGCGATAAGCGAGGACTGACCGATACACTCTCGTGTCCCAAGTGACCATGACCATCGCGGAAATGGCCGCAGATCGGAGGAATTGTGCGGACTGAAAACTCAATGGAGTGACACCTTGCAGAAAAGCTGAAATCACCCGTAAACATAGGGCTGGGAGACAATTCCTATGTTAAACTCGCGGTGGTGAGGGACCACGAACGAAAGCGAGGGCTGCTGCGCAGTCCCAAACTGTTGTTCGATGTGCTGGCCCGGGGCCGCTACGAGTTTGTCTACGACCGCATGCCGGTGACGATGACGAGCATGGGCGCGGCCAAGCGGTGGAACCTGCTGCTCGCCGGAACCCACCTTCTGCACCGGCAACTGCGGCCGCTCAACATGCCGCTGCACATTCAGTTTGAGTTCACCAGCTACTGTAATCTGCGCTGCCCGGTGTGCCCGACCGGGACCAAGGACCTCGAACGAGCCTCGATGCCCATGCCGGTGGAGTTGTTCGAGCAGGCATGGGAGGAAACCGCCCCCTATTTGCTCACCGCGTCGCTGTGGGGCTGGGGCGAGCCGCTGATGCATCCGAAGCTCGGCGACATGCTGAAAATCGCGCAGCGGCACAACGTGGCCACGCTTCTTTCCACCAACGGCATGCCGCTCAGGCACGAGGCCGTTCGCGATGCGCTGATCGAGCACCCGCCCACCACGCTCATCGTGGCCATCGACGGGCTGACCGATGAAACGAACTCGAAGTATCGCGTCGGCGCAAAGCTCGAACCGATCCTCGAGGGAATGCACAAGCTGGCGGAGTTGAAGCGAAGGCGGAAGGCGCGCTTTCCCGTGCTGCAATTGCGCTATATCGTGATGCGCCACAACGAGCATGAAGTGGACCAGATCGAAGATTTCGCGCGGCGGCATGAGTTCGAGTTGCTGACGTTGCGCTCCATCTCCCTGTTCGACAGCACGAACGCGGAGACCGTCCAAAGCGGATTCGTGCCCGTGAATGAACTGCTGCAACCCTACCAATACAAGGAAGGGAAACGCCTGAAGAGGCCGGGCTTCATTTGCACGATGCCCTTCTGGTTTCCGTCTGTGCAGGCCGACGGCGGCGTGGTGTCGTGCGAGCAGGATCACAGCGGCAAGCAATTGTTCGGCAAACTGGACGGCCGCACCGGCTTCCGGGAGATCTGGTTCAGCGAACAGGCTGCGCGGGTGAGAAAACTCGTCCGGGACGAACACGAAAAGCTGAGTTTCTGTCTGAACTGCCCGTATGCGGACCGCCCGACTTCCGATTGCAGCCTCGAGTCGAAGGCGCTGGTTCCGGACCCGGCCTATACGCGTCTCGTGGTGAGCTGATTCCCATGCATAGCGGAAGAAAGCGCAGGACCTGAGGATCATGTCCGATGCGATCCGGCTAGGCGTGATCGGCTGCGGCAGGGTGTCCTGGGAACGGCACCACCCGGCGCTGCGCCGGACGCCGGGGATCCGCACCGATGCGGTCTGCGATCTCGTTGAGGAGCGCGCGCGGCGCATCGGGGCCCTGTTCGGCGCGCGGGCCGTCTTCACGGATTACCGGCGCATGCTGGAAGAATGCCCGCTCGACGCCGTGGCCGTGCTCACCGACACCGCAGCGCACGCCGAGACGGGCGTGGCGGCCCTCGAGGCGGGCAAGCATTTGTTCCTGGAAAAGCCGGTGGCGCTCACGCGCGACGAGGCCCTCCGCCTCATCAAGGCGCGCGGCGAATCCGGCCCCGTGGCGCAGGTCTGCTTCAATCTGCGCTGGCACCGGCTTATCCGCCAGGCGCGGGAACTGCTCCGGCAAGGCATCGTGGGCCGCGTGAAGGCCATCCACAGCGTGTATACCCACGACCGGACCGGCGAGACGGCTCCGGACTGGCACCGGAAGCTCGCGCTCGGCGGCGGCGTGCTGCTGAACGAAGGCGTCCATCATTACGATCTCTGGCGCTACCTGTTGGACCTGCCGGTCAACGAGGTGCACGTCCGCAGCCGCCCCTCGGCGGTGTATGAAGACGAAACCGGCACAATCTCGGCGGAGTTGGAGGGCGGAGTGCTCGCCACTGGCGTCTTCAGCTTTCTCAGCGGTCCGAATAGCGAAGTGGAGGTCTTCGGCGACAAAGGCCGACTGCTGATTTCGCTCTACCGCTTCGACGGGCTCCAGTTCTACTCCTGGCGCACATACCCCGGCGCGACCGCGGACCGCCTGAAACGCGGCGCGCGCGCGCTGCGCCTGCTGCCGGGGTTGTTGTCGGACGCACGAGCTGGCGGCGGTTTTCAGGCCAGTTTCGCGGGCTGCTGGCGGGGTTTTATCGAGGCCGTTCGGACGGGCGCCCCGGTGGGCTGCACGCTCGAGGATGGCCTGGCAGCCCTCGAAGTGGCGCTCGCTTCCACGGCTTCGGCGCGCACCGGCGCCGCGGAACGGGTAGAGCGCGGCGCATCCGGCGCGTTGGGCGGCCATGTCTGAACGCGGCGGGCCCGAGTTCACCGTCGTGATCCCGTCAAGGGACCGGCCAGCACAGCTCGAACGCTGCCTGGAGGCGCTCACGGGCCTGGAGACCCCGCGCGAGCGCTTCGAAGTGGTGGTGGTGGACGATGGCAGCCGGGCGTCTTATGGAGAGATCGTCGCGCGGCGACAAGGACAGATCAACGTCCGGCTCCTCCGCCGCGAGGGCGGCGGACCGGGCCTTGCGCGGAACACCGGCGCCGCCGAGGCTCGCGGCCGCTTCCTTGCCTTGACCGACGACGACTGCGCGCCCGCGCCGGATTGGCTCGAACGCCTGGGCGAGACCCTCCGCCGGCAACCCGAGGCGCTCGCCGGCGGCCGCACCGTGAATGTCCTCCCGCAGAACGTGTATTCCGAAGCCAGCCAGGAACTGCTCTCCTACCTCTACGCCTACTACCACGGCCGGCAACACGGCATGCGCTTCTTCGCGAGCTGCAACTTTGCGCTCAGTGCGCGGCTGTTCCAGGAATCCGGCGGCTTCCATGCTCGATTCCGCCTGGCCGGAGGAGAGGACCGCGATTTCTGCGAACGCTGGACGGCCGCCGGCCGGCCTTCCCTGTACGTCGAGGACGCGGTTGTCTATCACGCCCACGCCTTGACGCTCGCGCGATTCCTCCGCCAGCACTATACCTACGGTCGCGGCGCCTGGCATTTCCACCAGGCGAGGGCGGAACGCGGCCGGGGCGGCGTGAAGATTGAGCCGCTGTCGTTTCTTACGGGGATGCTGGCCCATCCGTTCCGTGCGCGGGTGCTGCGGCCCCTGACGGTGTCGGCGCTCATGGGCGGCAGTGTCGCGATGAACGCGCTGGGTTATTTTCGTGAGCGTTTTGGGGCGCACCCGAAGTGACCGGGACTCAAGCCTCGCCTTCCAAGGCTCGGGTTCAAAGGCGGCGGCCGTGGTAGGGGTAGTCGTCGAACTCCACAGGACCGCCGGTCTCACGGGGGTCGCCGAGTTGGCCGAGTTCGCGCCGTAATTGCGCGAGGAGGCGCTGTTCGGCCGCGCGGTGGGGGGCTTGGCCGGCGAGGTTGCGCATTTGGAGCGGATCGTCCTTCAGCGCGTAAAGTTCCACAGCGGGACGCTTCGCGCAGGCCAGATCGAAGAGCGGCTTGACAGCGGATTCGGTGCGGTGATCGAGGAGATAGGTCTTGGTGGGGCCGCCGTCGATATCGGCGTAGCGTTCGGGGTCGCTGGCGGGCCAGCGGTCCGGCTCGTAGTTGCGAATCAGCAGATGATCGTGGGTGCGGAGGGCGCGCATGGGGTAGCCAACCGAGCCCGCTGAGGCGTTCGTGTGGCGTTCGCGGCCCACGAGGACGCGGCCGCGCTGACGGTCAACACGGCCGGAAGCCGTGCCGGTGAGCAGCGGCAGCAGACTTCGGCCTGTGGCGGCGCCCGGGGGCTTGAGTCCGCAGGCTTCGAGGAAGGTGGGAGCGAAATCGGTGTGGCTGACGAAATCCTCGATCTTGCGGCCGCCTTTCACCCGGGCGCGCCATTGGACATAGCACGGCATGCGAACGCCATAGTCATACAGGTTGCCCTTGGCGCGCGGAAAGGGCATGCCGTTGTCGGAGGTGATGACGACGATGGTGTTGTCGAGGCGGCCGGCCTTTTGCATCAAGTCGAGCGCTTCGCCCAGTTCGCGGTCCCAACGCTCGATTTCGAAAAGATAGTCGGCGATGTCGGAGCGCACCTCGGGGGAATCGGGCAGGAAGGCGGGCACGCGGATGTCGCGCAGGTTTATGCCGCGCGCGGCGCCCGAGCCCGGATCATAGGGCCGGTGGGGGTCGGAGGTGCCGAACCAGAAACAGAAGGGCTTGCCGCCGGGCAGACGCTGCATGAATTCGCCGAAGGACTTGTAACCCGGCCCGGCGGGGTTGCGCGTGAAGCCGCCCGCTTCGAAGTTGCCGGGTCCCCAGCCCTTGCGCAGGAGGCCGACTTCATAGCCGGCGGATTCCAGCAAATCGGGATAGACGGGGAATTCGTCCTTGCGGAGCGTGCTCCACAGATTGGCCGATTCCTTGAGGCGCCAGAACTGCTGACCGGTGAGGATCGCGGCGCGCGAAGGAGTGCAGGAGGGCGAGGAGCAGTAGGAATTGTTGAAGGTGACGCCCTCGCGGGCGACGCGGTCCGTCACCGGGGTTCGCACCACGGGATCGCCCGCGGCGGCGGTATGCACCCATGACTGGTCGTCGGAGATGGCGAAGAAGACATTGGGACGCTGGTCGCGGGATTGGGCAAAGACAGCAGGCAAGGTGAGCGCGGCCGTTGAACTCTGGAGCAGCGCGCGGCGGGAGAGAGGACGGCGGTTCATGATACAGGGAGGCTATCGGGACGGAGAGGGGCTGTCAACCGGGACAGGAACACTGCTTGTCAGGCGAACCCGGGGTTGGCTATCCTTGCTGAACCCCTCCTCATGAGCATGCATACCCGTCAAGAGCGCGCGCCCGACTGGGAGCGCATGGCCGCGAGCGGCGCGTTTCAGGAACTGCTGCGCGCCAAGCGCCGGTTCATCGTGCCGGCCACGGTATTCTTCCTGGTTTACTATTTCGCGCTGCCGGTTCTGACCGGTTATTGGCCGGAATTGATGGCGCGCAAGATTCTCGGCGAATTCAGCGCCGCCTATGTGTTTGCGCTCTCGCAGTTTCCGATGGCCTGGATACTGGCCGGGTTGTATCTGCGGGCGGCGGGCCGGTTCGACCGGGCGGCCGGGGCCGTGGTGGCGGCGGAAGAAGCCAGGGAGAACAACGCGGAATGACTGCGATTTTGATGACGCTGGCCTTCGTGGCGGTGACGCTGGGGGTGACGGTGTGGGCCTCGCGGCGCTCGTCGGCCGCGGATTCCTTTTTCGCCGCCGGACGCAATATCACCGCGTGGCAGAACGGACTGGCGGTTTCGGGCGACTACATGTCGGCGGCGAGTTTTCTGGGCATCACCGGGCTGATTGCCTTCCACGGCTATGACGGGTTCATGTATTCGGTGGGTTTTCTGGTGGCTTACCTGACAGTGCTGCTGGTGGTGGCCGAGCCGTTGCGCAATTCGGGCAAGTACACGATCGCCGACGTTCTGGCGTTCCGGTTGAGCGCACGGCCCGTGCGGGCGATGGCGGCGCTGAGCACGTTGACGATTGGCGGCTTATACATGATCGCGCAGATGGTGGGCGCGGGCGCGATGGTGAGCCTGTTGATGGCCGAAACGGGCATCGACTTCCGGTCGTCGGTGGCCTCGGTGGGGATGCTGATGATTGTGTATGTGGTGTTTGGCGGGATGCTGGCGACGACATGGGTGCAGATCATCAAGGCGGTGCTGCTGATGCTGGGGGTGGTGCTGCTGTCGGGGCTGGTGATGGCGCAGTATGGCTTCAGCTTCGATCAGTTCTTCGGCGCGGCCACCGCGGTGACGCACAGCGCGGGCGGCGAAACGGTCACGCGCGACCTATTGCAGCCGGGTCACTACTACAAGCCGCCATACGGGGCGCTGAATTTGATTTCGCTGAGCCTGGCGTTGATCCTCGGCACGGCGGGCCTGCCGCATATCCTGGTGAGGTTCTACACAGTGCCGGATGCGCGAACCGCGCGCGTGAGCGTGGTGTGGGCGATGGCGATTATCGGCGCGTTCTATGTGCTGACGACTTTCCTGGGGCTGGGCGCGGCGATGCTGGTGGGCCGCGACCAGATTGCCGCAAACGGCGGCATCAATATGAGCGCGCCGCTGCTGGCGTTGGCCGTTGGCGGAGACTTGTTCCTGGCTTTTATCGCGGCGGTGACGTTCGCGACAATTTTGGCCGTGGTGGCGGGACTGACGATCAGCGCGTCGACATCGGTGGCGCACGATTTCTATGCGAACGTGATTCGCGCGGGGAAGCCGACGTCGCCGGTGATGGAAGTGGCGGTGGCGCGGCTGACGGCGGTCGTGCTGGGCGCGGGTGCGGTGGGGGCGGCGATTCTGCTGGGTCCGGAGGCGAACGTGGCGTTCCTGGTGGGACTGGCGTTCGCGGTGGCGGCATCGGCCAATCTGCCGGCGATTGTTCTTTCGCTTTTTTGGCGGCGATTCAATACCGCGGGGGCGGTGGCGGGCATCGCGGCGGGGCTGGTAAGTTCGGTGGCGCTGATCGCCGTGAGCCCGAGTTTCATGGGCGCAAAAGCTCTGTTCCCGCTCGAAAACCCGGGGCTGGTGAGTATTCCCGTGGGATTCATAGCGGCGGTGGCGGCGGCGCTGCTCAGCAAGGACCGTTCGTCGGAATTGCGCTACGCGGAACTGCAGGTGCGCGCGCACACGGGCTTGGGCGCGGAGAGGGCAAGCGCGCATTGATCGGCGACCGGGGCCGCAAGGCGGCGTGCTACACTAAAGGTGGTTTGACGGTTCAATAGGTTTCGGTTAGATCCGCTTGCGTTTCCCGCTTGTTAACTCTTTCCGCTTAGTGTCCCGCTTTCAGATCAGAAAAGAGTTCAACATGAAAAACATTTTTGTCGGCAACCTCGGCTTTGGGGTCACCGAAACCTCCCTGCGTTCTCTGTTCGAGCAGCACGGCGCCGTGGACCGGGTCAGCATCGTGACGGACCGGGATACCGGACGTTCACGTGGCTTCGGCTTCGTCGAGATGGGCAACGATAGTGAAGGCAACAACGCGATCGAAGCGCTGAACGGCGCGGATCTCGATGGCCGCACGATGAACGTGAACGAAGCGCGCCCCCGCGAGGAGCGTTCCTCCGGCGGCGGCAACCGCGGCGGCGGCGGCGGCTACGGCAACCGCGGCGGCGGCGGCGGACGCCAGTCCCGCTGGTAGTTCAAGCCACGAATTGCAGAATCAGGCCCCGATCCGGCAATCACCGGATCGGGGCTTTTCTCGTTTGCGCCGGTCCGCGGCCAATGATATCGTCGGCATCGGAGCCCGCATGAAAACACTGGTTGTGATGTGCCTCTTCGTGCTGCCGCTGGCGGCGCAGACCGTAAAACCGATCCCGGTCGAAACCTTGCGCGACAAGATCGCCGGCGGATGGGCCGGACAGATGATTGGCGTTTCCTACGGTGCGCCGACGGAGTTTCGCTACAAGGGGCGGATCATTCCGGACGAGGAACTGCCGCGGTGGAAGCCCGGGATGGTGGCCAATTCGATCGATCAGGACGACCTCTACGTGGACATGACCTTCGCGCAGGTGCTGGACGACAAGGGCCTGGACGCCACCACCGAGGACTTCGGCGCGATGTTCCGCGAGGCGAAATATCGCCTGTGGCACGCCAATCTGGCGGCGCGGCGTGCGCTGAAGCGCGGCGTGCCCGCAACGCTCAGCGGCACGCCCAAATACAACATCCACGCCAACGACATCGACTTCCAGATCGAAGCCGATTTCATCGGGCTGATGGCGCCGGGCCTGCCGCTGGCGGCGACCGATATCGCCTGGCGCGCGGGACGGGTGATGAACTACGGCGACGGCATCTACGGCGGGATCTTCGTGTCGTGCATGTATAGTTCTGCGTTTTTCGAAAAGAACCCGCGCAAGATCGTGGAAGACGGCCTGGCCTGCCTGCCGCGCAAGAGTCCGTATGCGCAGGTGATCGCCGATGTGCTGCTCTGGCACCGGCAGCATCCTGAAGACTGGAAAAGGAACTGGCAGTTGATCGAAGACAAATGGAACCGGAGCGATCCCTGCCCCGAGGGCGCTCTGCTTGATTTCAATATCGACGCCAAGATCAACGGCGCCTACATCGCGCTGGGCCTGCTGTACGGCAACGGCGACTTCGGCAGGACGGTGATCATCTCGACGCAGGCGGGCCAGGATTCCGACTGTAACCCCTCGAACGCGGCGGGGATCCTGGGCGTGGCGCACGGCTATAGCGCAATCCCGGAAGATTGGAAGGCGGGCATTCCGGCGGTGGCGGACAAGACGTTCAGCTACACGAATTTCACCTTCAAAACGATCACCGAAAGCACGCTGAAGCGCGCGATTGCGCTGGCGGAGAAGACGGGCGGACGGCGAGAAGCCGAGGTGGTCCACATCCGGACCCAGGCGCCGCGTGCGACGAAGCTCGAGGTGTGGGACGACTACGGTTCGCCGGTGGAGCGCATCGCGGCCACCGACGCCCGCTTCCGCCGCACTGGGACATGGGAAGTGGGACGGAACGAAGCGCTGCTTTCCAGCGAGAAGGGCGCATCGGCGGAGGTCGAATTCGAGGGCACAGGATTCATCTTGGTGGGGCAGTTCCTGCCCGACGGCGGGCTGGCCGACATCGCGCTGGACGGCAAGATTGTGGCGACGGTGGATGTTTATCCCGACGAGGACAGCATGAAGAACCGCGAATCGCTCTACCACGCATTCAATCTGAAGCCTGGCAAGCACACGGTGCGCCTGACGGTGCGGGGCGAGCCCTACAGAGAATCCAGGGGCGCAAAGATCAGCTTGCAGGGACTGGTGGTTTTTCGGTAGTGTCTGATCCCGCCCGTTCACCACTTCCAGGTGGATTCGATGTAGCCGAAGGTGGTGTTCGTGCCGTCGGGGTAGATATTGCGGATAATGGCGCGGCCGTCTGTAAGGCCAACGTATCCGTGCAAGCCCCAGTGTGCATTCACGGTGTAGTCGATCGAGACATCATATAGATTGGCCAGGCGGCGGGCCCCGCCCGAGGGGCGGCCGACATACCCGAAGGTCCAAGGCTGGAAGGCGCCGCCACCCTGATACCAAAGGTCGTTGCGCGAGGCCAGGCGAAGAATGTGGGTTTCGCCGCGGATGTTCCATCGCTGGTGGGGCCGGATCATCAGTGTTGCGTAAGCATCCTCTGAGTTCATCATGTTGAAGAACGGCGTCATCGCGAAGGGACGCGGCGTAGGCAGCATCTGGAAAAAGGTGCGGTGCGTGTTGTCGTTGGGATTGTCATCGCCGCTCGATCGCGTGTAGCCAAGGCGAAGCCAGGGCTTCAGGGCGGGCATGCCATTGGGCTGGAAGCCGAACTCGAAGTCGGAAGACCAGGCGCGGTGGGCGAGCGCGCCCCACTCCCCGGTCTGCCCGACACCCCAAAGCATCACATCCCACTTTCCGGCAGCCGTGGGCGCGGTGTGGATGTAGTGCCCACCAAAAGTGAAGATGCGCAGGTCCGTGGGGTCGGCCCGGCGGGCGGCCAAAGGACGGGAATCGGTCTTCAAGACGCCACGCCAGTCGTGATAGTAAATGCCCAACAGGCGAAGCTCACCGGCGTTGTCTCCCGAGCCGGTCTGCCGTGTATAGGAACCATGCCCAAAAGCGATGTTCATGCGGCCCCAGCCGTCCACCTGGAAGGCGCCCCGTGTGGGCATGGCCCCGACAAGGGCGACGTGATTGCGGCCCGAATTAAATCGGTAATCCGTGCCATCAAAGCTGCGGCCAGTGTGGGTCCAGGGGAAAATGCCGATCAGGCGGTGGCCGATGCGGAGCCTCTTAATGGTGGCTAGTGTGGGATTGGGCGGGGTGACCTCGGTGGCATCGTTGAACTCCAGGCGGCCGAGCTTGAGGGACTGGCGCTCGTCGCCGCCGAGAGACTTCCAGCGGACCCAGAGCTGCTTGGGAAAGACCATACCGGCGTTGTTCCGGCGGTCATTCGCGCCCGAGTAGATGCCGCCGAGGCCGAGTTGGAGTTGCGGCGCGGGCGCGATGGCATTGGAAGGCAGGCCGAGCAGAAAGGGAGCGGCGAGTTCAGCTTGCCAGTCCCAGGACTTGTGGTCGCGGGCGAAGCTCAGTTTGGCGATGTTGCCGAGGAAGAGGTACTGGTTGTTTCCTTCGCCCGCGAACCAGCTCCAGGCCTCCGCCCGGGCGCGGTAAGAGCCGGTGATCATCAGGGGGCCGGGATCCTGGGCCGGCGCGATGGCCACGGTTAAAAGCAGGACAGCCGGAAGTTGAAAGCGCATAGATGAGTCCTATTCCAGACCATAAGAGCTGAATGATTGATTCGCAGTGACATCAGTCACATGACCACCAGCCCCGGTTATCGTATAGTGCCAGTAATGAAGGACAAAGGCAGGTTTGTGCCGTGGTTTGTTGGCATTCCGCTCGGCCTGTTGATCGGAGTTGGCCTGTTTACCTTCGGCTATGCGCGGGGCCATTCCTACATGACCGACGACCCGGCGGCGTGTGCGAACTGTCACGTGATGAATGAGCAGCATGAGGGCTGGATCAAATCGTCGCATCGTGCGGTCGCTGTTTGCAACGACTGCCACACGCCCCACGGCCTGATCCCGAAGTATTTCACGAAGGCTCTGAACGGATTCAACCACTCACTGGCCTTTACGACCGGCGGATTCCCGGATCGCATCCAGATCACCGGACGCAACGCGCGCATCGCCGAAGGAGCATGCCTGAAATGCCATGAGAATATCACCGATGGAATCGCCAGCGTCCGCCATCACCAGGATAAGGTGGATTGCGTCACCTGCCATCGAAACGTGGGGCACGCCCACTAGGAGAAATTGAACTTATGAGACGGATCGCTCTAACGGTCGGCATCACGGCGGTTTTGACTATTGGTATCGCTGCGCTGCTGATTAACATTGTGGAACGTAAGCAGGAAGGACGGAACGCGTTCTTCCGGGTGGTGGAACTGAACGACGACACGGATGATCCCGCCGTGTGGGGAAAGAATTTCCCCCTGCAGTACGACAGTTATAAGCGGACAGTAGATATGGAGCGGACTCGTTACGGCGGTTCCGAAGCGATCCGCCAACCCCCCAGCGATCGCGATCCCCGCGATGTCGTCTCTCAATCAAAGATCGACGAGGATCCGCGTCTGAGGAAAATGTGGCTCGGTTATCCCTTCTCCGTGGATTTCCGCGAGGAGCGTGGCCATGCCTACATGCTGATCGACCAGCGCGAAACGGAACGCGTGAAGCAATTCAAACAGCCGGGCGCTTGCCTGAACTGCCATTCCTCGACATACACATACATGAAGAAGCTGGGCGAAGGTGATATTTTCGCGGGTTTCACCAAAATGAACTCAATTCCCTACGCCGACGCGAGCCAGAATGTAAAACATCCGGTTTCCTGTATCGATTGTCACGACTCCCAATCGATGCAGCTGCGCATCACGCGCCCCGCCTTCATCGAGGGAATCCGCAATCTGAAAGGCGACCAGAATTACGACCCCAACACAATGGCTTCGGCGCAGGAAATGCGCTCCTTTGTGTGTGCACAGTGCCACGTGGAGTACTACTTCAAGGGCGACGAGAAGCGGCTCACATTCCCTTGGCACAAAGGGCTCAAGGTCGAAAACATGCTGGCCTACTACGACGAAGTCGGCTTTAAAGACTTTACGCATGCCGAGACGGGGGCTCCGGTGCTCAAGGCTCAGCACCCCGAATTCGAAATGTACAGCCAGGGCGTGCATGCGCGGTCGGGCGTGTCGTGCGCCGATTGCCACATGCCCTACAAACGCGAAGGCGGCATGAAGATTTCCGATCACCACGTGCGGAGCCCGCTGCTGAACATCAACCGCGCCTGCCAGGGCTGCCACCGGTTCCCGGAAGAGGAGATCAAGGCCCGCGTCGAGGAGATTCAGGGAAGATTCATCGAATCACGTAGTCTGGCGATGGATGCGTTGATGGAACTGATTGACGACATCAAGCGGGCGAAGCAGGCGGGGGCCAGCGAGAGCCAACTGAAGGAAGCTTGGGCCATGCAGCGCAGGGCGCAGTTCTTCATCGACTTTGTGGAAGCCGAGAACTCGGCAGGCTTCCATGCGCCAGGTGAAACTTTGCGTGTGTTGACTCAGGCCTTGGATGCTTGCCGGAAGGGGCAGCTGTCGCTGAAGGCGAGCCGCGCGGCAGACTAATTTGGAACCTGGAAACACCAGGCTGAAGCGTCGTGTCCTGCGCGACGGACTGCGCACGGACGAGGCTCGCGCCGAGGCGATCCGGCGGGCGGTGCGGTCCATTCCGCGCGGGCGGGTATCTACCTACGGCGAAGTGGCTGCCGCTGCAGGCTACCCGCTACACCACCGGCTGGTGGCGCGAATTCTGGGCAAAGCCGGCGACGCTCTGCCGTGGCAGCGCGTGGTCGGCGCGGGCGGACAAATCAAGCTGCGCGCGGAGGCGGCGTTCGAGCAGCGGCTGAGGCTGGAGATGGAGGGCGTCTCATTTCGCGGCGCGCGTGTGGACATGACACGGCACCGGCACGGGTTTGAGTTGTGGCAGGAAGGGTAAAATGGGGGTCGGCAATCGATTGTGCGTTACTTCCTCACCCCTTACATTCCTCCGTTCCGCCGGGTGCTGCTGGTGGAGAGCGGCTCGCGGTATCTCCTGGAAGATCTGATTCCAGGAGTTTATTCCAACCACCCAAAGTGCGAAACGGTTGACCTGGTGACCTGCTTTCCCGGGCTGCCGGGGACCTATGACGAAGCGCGCGGCCGCGTGTTCCGCGTCTGGGAATACCCGGGACGTCCCCGCCGCAAGGAATTATATTCGCAATTGAAGGCCGCTAATTACGATATTTGCGGGATTATTTGTTCTGGCGAGCCAATTATGACTAAATGGAAATGGGCTCTGGCCGCCCAGTTGCCTGCGAAGGTGTTTATCCTGAACGAAAACGGCGACTATTTTTGGTTCGACCGGACGAATTGGCGGACCATCCGCCATTTCGCTTTGTTCCGGATGGGATTGGCCGGAATGGCCGGGGCGCGGACCCTGGCGGGTTTGGCAGCGTTTCCGTTTACGTTATCGTACTTACTGACATATGCCGCGTGGGTTCATTTGCGGAGAAAGGTCCGGCAATTGGGATGAAAGCAGTATTTGTGACTGAATTCGGCGGAGTGGAGAAGCTCCGGCATGAGGATGTCCCCGTGCCCGAGCCGAAAGCCGGCGAGGCCCGTGTACAGGTTCATGCCGCGGGCGTCAATTTCATTGATGTGTATTTCCGGACCGGGCTGTATCCCGCGGAGCCGCCCGTCATCCTGGGCATGGAGGGCGCGGGCGTCGTCGAAGCGGTGGGTTCGGATGTCACCACGGTGAAGCCGGGCGACCGGGTTGCGTGGGCGATGGCGCGCGGAAGTTATGCCGAGCGGCAGTGCGTTCCCGCGCATTTGCTGGTGAAAACGCCCGACGCACTCGACCTGGACCTGGCGGCGGCGTCGATGCTCCAGGGCATGACGGCGCACTACCTGACGCATTCCACCTACCCGCTACGCGCGGGCGAGACGGCGCTGGTGCACGCGGCGGCGGGCGGCACGGGCCAGTGGATCGTGGCGGCCGCGAAACTGCGGGGGGCGCGCGTCATCGGGGTCGTCTCCACGCCCGAGAAAGCGGATCTCGCGCGCGGCGTGGGTTGCGACGAAGTGATTCTGACGTCCGAGGAGATCGCGCCGGAAGTGAAGCGATTGACCGAGGGCCGGGGCGTGGATGTGGTCTATGACTCCGTCGGCAAAGCGACCTGGGAGGCCAGCCTGAATTCGCTCAAGCCGCGCGGCATGATGGTGACGTTCGGCAACGCCAGCGGACCTGTGGATCCGGTGGCGCCGCTGATGCTGAGTCAAAAAGGATCGATCTTTCTGACCCGGCCCACGCTCGCGCACTACACGGCCAAGCGCGAAGAATTGGAGTGGCGCGCGAGCGACGTGTTCAATTGGCTGCGCGACGGCGTGTTGAAGGTGCGGATCCACGAAGTGTACGCGTTGGGAGAAGCGGGGCGGGCGCACGCCGATCTGGAGGGACGGCGGACTATGGGGAAACTGCTGCTGCGGCCATGACGTCCAGTGTCATCCAGCGGTGATCACCATAGGGCCATAGGCAGCAAGAGATGCATCCGCGGTGAGTAAACGCAACTTCTCGACGCGGGCCTGCGCGATCAGGATGCGGTCGAATGGGTCGCGGTGGAGCCAGGGCAGGTCCGCGACCGCCCGCGCATGAGCTGCGGTGAGCGGCAGATCCTCGAAGCCCTGATTGGCGGCAATTCGCGAGAAGTTTGCCGGGATCTTTAGCTTGCCGATGCTTTGCTTGAGCCAGATTTCCCAGTAGGTGACGGCGCTCACGAAAATCGTGTTTTCCGCCGCTTCGATTCTTGCTGCCGCGGAGCGGGGCAAGGCAGAGTCATTGTTCAGCCACCAGAGAAGGACGTGGGTATCCAGCAGGACGTTCATTCGCCGGGTTCCAGTGCGCCCATTGCAGCGGCGATATCGGCGGGCAACTCGTCGAAATCCGGAGCAATGTGGATCTTTCCCGCTAAGGCCCCGGGTCTGCGGGGTTTGGTGGAACCGGCGTACATGGTCAACTTCGCCACAGGCTTACCTGCGCGAGCGAGGATGACTTCGTTGCCCTTCTCGACTTCCTGCACCAGAGCGGAAAGCTCGGCTTTGGCCTGGGATATATTCCGCACAATCATGATCTCAGATTAGCATGATCGGACCAGACCAGACCAGACCAGACCTAGTGCAATCGTGCGCGGCCGCTCGTCCTCACGGCTGCCGCAATTCGAAGCGCAGTTCGGACTTGATCTCCTGTTTTAACTCCTGTTTGAGCTCCATGCGGAGTTCTTGCTTGAGCTCCTGGCGTAGCTCTTGTTTGAGATCGGCGCGGATGTCCTGGCGCAGTTCGCGGCGGATTTCGCCCCGGAGTTGTTCGAGCAGTTCAGCGCGCAAAGTTTGCCTGAGGATTTCAATGCGCGTGGCGAGCGGATCGTCGGGTTTGGGTTGGGCTTTTTGCTGTTGGGCAACGGCGGGGGCGGCGGCAAAGCCCAGGAGGCAAAATCGGCGGTTCATAGCTGGCTCCTTCCAATTCAATTGTCGGTGCTACGATCAAGAAATGAAGAAAGAGAGCATCCTGTCCGCAATGAAGGAGATCGGGATCGTGCCGGTGGTGCGGACCCCGACGGCCGACAGCGCGTTGAAGTCGATCGAGGCGATTTACGAGGGCGGCATCCGCGCGGCGGAGGTCACGATGACCGTGCCCGGCGCGGTGAAAGTGCTCGAACAACTGGCGGATAAGTTCGGCGACAAGATGGTGCTCGGCGCGGGCACGGTGCTGGATCCGGAAACCTGCCGCATCTGCATGCTGGCCGGGGCGCAGTTTTTCGTGACCCCCGCGCTGAATCTGAAGACAATCGAGATGGCCCAGCGCTACTCGAAACCGATCTGTCCGGGCGCGCTCACGCCGACCGAAGTGCTGACGGCGTGGCAGGCGGGCGCGGACATCGTCAAGGTGTTTCCCTGCGACAACGTGGGCGGCGCGAAATACATCAAGGCGCTCAAGGGACCGTTCCCGCAGATCGAAATGATTCCTACGGGCGGCGTTTCGCTCACCACGGCGGCTGATTTCCTCAAGGCGGGCGCCTGCGCGGTGGCAGTGGGCGGCGAACTGGTGGACGCGAAGACCATCAAGGCGGGCACGTACGAAGTGTTCACCGAACGCGCCCGGCAGTTCCTGGATGTGGTGGCGAAGGCGCGCGCCGAGATGGCGGCGTAGCCCGGAGCCTCTGGTACAATCGGGTTGCTCATGTCGATCAGTCAGGATCTTCTCGACATTCTGGTTTGTCCGGTGGACAAGACGCCGCTGGCGCTGACCGAGGACGGAACCGGGTTGCGCTGCCCCGAATGCGGGCGCGTCTATCCGATCCGCGACGGCATCCCGGTGCTGCTGGTGGACGAAGCGACCATCGTCAAGTAACCGCAATGCCCTCGTTGCTGGAGAGGCTGCCGCGGGGAGCGCGCGTGTTGCTGGTGCGCTTGCGCTCGCTCGGGGATTGTGTTTTGACCACCCCAGCGATCCATTTGCTCAAACGGCACCGGCCGGATCTGGAGATCGGAGTCATGGTGGAATCGCGCTTTGCCGGTGTGTTCGACGACAACCCCGACCTGAGCGCCGTACTCCACCCATCGAAGCGCGCGGCATTGGCCTTCCGGCCGCACTTGACCTTGAATCTGCACGGCGGGCCGACCAGCGCCGTTTTGACCATGGCCTCTCTGGCGCGGTGGCGCGCCGGCTTCGGCCACTATAAAACCGGCTGGGCGCATAACGTCAGAATCCCGCGCGCCCAGGAGATCATGGGAGAGGAGCGCAAGGTGCATACCGCCGAACATGTGGCCTCGGCCATGTTCTTTCTGGGCGTGCCGCCGGCACAGATCCCGCGCGCTCGCCTTTTCGCCCCGCCTCCCGAAACAAAGGAACCATGTCTTGTTCTGCACCCTTTCGCCTCCGCGCCGGACAAGACCTGGCCCGCCGAGCGGTTCGTCAACGCCGCGCGCGCCGTTGCCGCCGGGCGCGAAGTGGTTGTCCTGGCGGGGCCGGGCGATGAGGCGGGACCGTTACGCGGCTTTACAGTCCTGGCGGGCGCGCCGCTGCGCGAGGTCAAACGCGTGCTGCAAAGGGCGGCGCTGTTCATCGGCAATGACAGTGGCCCGGCGCACATGGCCGCCGCGTTCGGTGTGCCTTCGGTGGTGCTGTTCGGCTCATCAGACCCCATCGTGTGGGCCCCTTGGCAAACCCGCGCGCGGGTGATCGTGGCGCCTGAGGGCCTGGCCGCGGTTCCGGAAGAGCGTGTGATCAACGCTGCACAAGACCTGGAGGCGGAAGCGTGAAACCGCTCCTGCGGCTGTTCAGTTATACAAAGCGCTACACGCCCGCGCTGGTTTTTTCGGTTGTGTTGATGGGGATCGCGGGCGCAATGCATGGCATGCTCCCGCTGTTGGTGGGCACCATCTTCGACCGCGTGTTGCGGCCCGAATCCCCCGACGAGCGCGTGCGGCTGCCGATCCCTGAATGGACCGGCATTGAGCTTCACCTCGACCAACTCGTGCCGCTGCCGATTAACAACATCTGGACGCTGGTGGCCGTGTCGATCCTGCTCGTCTTCCTGACGAAGGGTGTTTCGGACTACTTCGGCAATCTGTTGATCAATTTCGTGGGCCTGTCGGCGGTCACCGACCTGCGCCAGCGCACTTTCGACAAGTTGATCCACGAGGAGCACGAGTTCTTTCAGCAGCACTCCACCGGGACGCTGATGTCCTCGACGATGAGCGACATTGAGAAGATCCAACTCGCCGTTTCGCAGATGCTGGCCGATTGGTTCCGGCAAAGCTTCGCGGCGCTGGCCTGCGTCTATATCCTGTTCCAGGCCGATTGGAAACTGGCGCTGGCGTCCACCACGGTGCTGCCCTTCGTGCTGCTGCCCACCGCGCGCCTGGGCAAGCGCATCCGCCGCACCACGCGCACCGCGCAGGATCACGTCGCCGAGATGAACCAGATCCTGCAGGAGGCGTTTTCGGGCCACATCGTCGTGAAAGCGTTCCTGGCCGAAAAACTCGAGAGCCAGCGCTTCTGGCAGGCGGCGCGGCGCTTCAAGCGCGCGAACCTGCGCTACATTGCCTTGCAGGCCTTGCCTTCGCCGATTATCGAATTCCTGGGTGCGCTCACGATCGTCGGACTGCTGACCTACGCGCGCACGCAAATCAAAGCCGGCGAAATGACCAGCGGCGAGTTCACCACGTTCGTCATGGCGTTGCTGCTGCTCTACGAACCGGTGAAGCGGCTCACCGGGATTCACAACATCTTCCAGCAGGCGATCGGCGCATCGGAGCGCGTATTCGGCTACCTGGACCGCGAGCCGCGTGTGATGGAGCGCCCGGACGCTGTGTCACTGCCCGGCTTCCGCGAGTCGCTCGAATTCGACAAAATCTCCTTCCGTTATCCGAACGCGCCGCAGGGCTTCGCCATTCGCGACCTGCGTTTGCGGATCGAGCGCGGCGAGGTCGTGGCGCTTGTGGGCCCGAGCGGCGCGGGCAAGTCCACGCTGGCGGCCCTGTTACCACGGTTCTATGACGTGGAGGAAGGCGCGGTGCGTGTCGACGGCCAAGATGTGCGGGACGTCACGCTGGCCAGCCTGCGGCGGTTGATCGCGATCGTGGCGCAGGACACCTTTCTGTTCAACGACACCGTCGCGAACAACATCCGCTACGGGCGGCCTGAAGCCAGCCAGCCGGACATCGAAGCAGCGGCGCGCCATGCACTGGCCGAGGAGTTCATTCTGGCGCTGCCCGACGGATACGAAACGGTGATTGGCGAGCGCGGCACGAAACTGAGCGGCGGCCAGCGGCAGCGGATTGCGATCGCGCGCGCTCTGCTGTCGAACGCGCCGATTCTGATCCTGGACGAGGCCACGTCGCAGCTCGACACCGAAAGCGAAGTGCTCGTGCAGCGCGCGCTGGCGAACCTGATGGAAGGCCGCACGGTGATGGTGATCGCGCACCGGCTGTCCACCATCCGCCGCGCCGACCGCATCGTGGTGATCGATCAGGGCCGCGTCAGCGAAGAAGGCACGCACATGGAACTCGTCAACCAAGGCGGAATCTATCAGCGATTGCACCAACTACAATATGTGGATCTGGACTCCTAACCAATGAGAATTCGCAGTATGACGGGTTTCGCCAGAGCGCGCCGGGCCGGTACGGCGGGCGAGGTCACCATCACCATCAAAAGCGTGAACCACCGTTCACTGGACACGCACCTGCACATGGGGCAGGAACTGGAGATGCTGGAGCCGGTGGTGCGGCGCATGGTGCGCGAGGCGGCCTCGCGCGGGCATGTCAACGTCCGCATCAGCTTCGCGGCCGCGCATGCCGCATCGGGAGCCGGGCTGAACCGCCCGCTGTTCGAGGCCTACCTCGCGGCCGTGAAGACCGCCGCCGAGGAATACGGCACTCCCGCTCAGCCGGACTTTCACGCGGCGCTGCAGATTCCATCCATGATGGCGCCGCCGCGCGATACTGACACCTCGGAGGATACGGCGCAACTCGTGACCCAGACCCTCGCCGAGGCGCTCACCGCCTTCAACGAATTCCGTGAACGCGAAGGCGCCGGTCTGCTCGGACTGATGCGCGAATGCGCGGAACGCATCGAACAACGCGCGATCGAGATCGAGAGTTGCCGCGAGGATGTCACGCCCTGGCTGCGCCGCCGTCTCGAGGAGCGGCTGGGCGATCTCCTCGCCAACACGGGCCTCGACCCGCAGCGCCTCGCGCAGGAGGCGGCGATCCTGGCCGACCGCAGCGATATCGCCGAAGAGACCGGCCGCCTGCGCGTGCACGCCCGCGAACTGCTCAGTATGCTGGGCAATGGCGGCGAAATCGGCAAGAAACTCGACTTCCTGCTTCAGGAAATGAACCGCGAAACAAACACGATCCTGAGCAAGACCTCCGGCGCCGGCGAACTCGGACTGCGCATCACGGCTCTGGGCCTGGAGAACAAGACCGATATCGAACGCATCCGCGAACAGGCGCTGAACATCGAATGAGCTGCGTTTTCATCATCAGCGCGCCCTCCGGGTCGGGCAAATCCACCCTCGTCAACAACCTGCTGCGGCGGGAACCGAACCTGCTGTTCTCGGTCTCCTACACCACCCGCGACCCGCGCGGGCAGGAACGCGATGGCGCCCAGTACCGCTTCGTCTCCCGCGAGCAGTTCGAGGCCATGATCGCCCGGGACGAATTCCTCGAATTCGCCCAGGTGTTCGGCAACTACTACGGAACACACCGCGAGGTGGTGGAACGGGGCCAAGCCGAGGGGCGTGACGTCATCCTCGACATTGACGTCCAGGGTGCGCGACAATTACGAAGGAAGATCCCTGACGCCATCAGTATCTTTATTCTCGCCCCCTCCAGGGAAGAACTGGCGAAAAGGCTGCGCGCGCGAAGCGAGGACTCCGAGGAGACCATCGCTCGCCGTCTGGCTGGCGCGGCGAAGGAGATCGAGGATTTTGCCCAGTACGATTACGTGCTGGTGAATGAGGACGTAGCCACGGCGTCGGACCTGCTGCACGCGATCATCCAGGCCGAACGCCTGCGCCGCAGGAGTCCACGCGTGACAGCGCGAGTGGAGAAGATTCTGGCCAGCTTCGCGGCCCAGCCCGCGAACGGCCAAACGGAGCAGTGACCCTATGAGCGAACGCATTTTGAGATCCCCGATTCACGCCATCCCGGACGATCCGGAACAGAGCGTGTACCGCTTCATCATCGTGGCGGCGAAGCGCGCCCGGCAGTTGCAGGGCGGCCAGCGCAGTTTCCTCCCGGGCGCGATGAAAAAGCCCACCGTGGCGGCCATGGAAGAGGTCCGGCGCGGCCTGGTGAGTTACTGGGAAGTCACGAACGAGGAAGCCGGACTCTCGTCCCCGGCCTCAGACGCACTCTAGAACCGGAGGCGAGCGGCCCATGGAACCGGTCCCCATCGTGTTGGGCGTGGGCGGAGGGATCGCGGCGTACAAAGCCGCGGAACTGGCGCGCGCCTTGATGGAACGCGGCTGCACGGTGGAGACCGTGATGACCGCCGCCGCGCAGGAGTTTGTCCAGCCTCTCACCTTCGCCGCCCTCACCGGCCGCAAAGTGATCACGTCCATGTTCGGCGCGCGCACCGCCGATGAGGTGCTTGCCTCCAGCGTGGAGCACATCGCCGTGGCGCAGCGCAATCGCTTGCTCGTTGTCGCGCCCGCCACGGCCCACCTGCTCGCGCAGTTCGCCCACGGCCTCGCCGGGGATTTTCTCACTACTCTCCATCTCGCTTTCCAAGGCAGGGTCGTTCTGTGTCCGGCGATGAACACGGCGATGTGGGACCATCCGGCCACGCAGGAAAACCTCGCCACACTGCGGCGGCGCGGGGCGCTGGTGGTGGAACCCGAAGCCGGTGAACTGGCCTGTGGCACGGTAGGCGTGGGCCGGTTGGCCGATCCTGAAAGGATTGCCGCGTTCGTTCTGAGCGCGCTCGAAACCCGCCGCGATCTCGAGGGCGAAACCGTGCTGGTCACCGCCGGACCAACACGCGAACCCCTTGATCCCGTCCGCTTCATCTCGAACCGCTCCAGCGGCAAGATGGGCTACGCGATAGCCGAGGCGGCCGCCGCCCGCGGAGCTAACGTCATTCTCGTCAGCGGCCCCGTCAATCTCACGCCGCCCGAGGGCGTCAAACTCGTCCAGGTGCAGACCGCGATCGAGATGTACGACGCCGTGATGGAGCACATGGACTCCGCCGCCATCATCGTGAAGACGGCCGCCGTCGCCGACTATCACATCGCCGACGTCCCCGCGCAAAAAGTGAAGAAGACCGCCATGCGGCTCTCGCTTGAACTCGACCCCACGCCCGATATCCTCGCTGAACTCGGCCGCCGTAAGAAGGATCAACTCCTCATCGGCTTCGCCGCAGAAACCGAAAACATGGTGGCCGAAGCCAGACGGAAACTCAAGAGCAAGAACTGTGACATGGTGGTGGGCAACCTCGTGTCCCACCCCGACGGTGTCGGCTTCGAGAGCGACGACAACGAAGTCGTGCTGGTCACCCGCGGCGGCGAAACACTCGCTCTGCCGCTGGCCTCCAAGCGCGAAATCGCCGGACAGATCCTCGATCACGCCCTCAAGCTGCGGCTCGCGCTGCACGCGGGAAAGGCGTGAGCGCTGCGTGATGGATCGCGAAACGCTCCGGCGGCAACTGGAATTCTACCGGGACCTGGGTATCCGCGAACTGCGCGTCGAGCCCCGTGCTCAGCCCGCTCAGGCATTACCCCGAGCGGCCGCTCAAGCGGAACCCCAGCCCGGCGTCAGGCCAATCCCCTCGCCAAATCAGATGACTCCTTCGCTTATTCCCATGGGTCCCGACAATGACAGCCTCGAAGTGATCCGTCAGGATATAGGTGACTGCAAACGATGTCGCCTGTGTGAGGCCCGGAACCGGATCGTGTTTGGCTCCGGCAATGAACAGGCGAGGCTTGTGTTTGTAGGGGAAGGGCCCGGCGCCGACGAGGACGCGCAGGGATTGCCGTTCGTCGGCCGGGCCGGTCAATTGCTCACGCAGATGATCGATGGCACCGCCGCCAAGGAGGGCATGGCCATCCGCCGCGGCGATGTGTACATCTGCAACGTCGTCAAGTGCCGCCCGCCTGAAAACCGCACCCCCCTGCCCGACGAAATGGAAATCTGCGGGCAATTCCTCTTCCGGCAGCTCACGGTGATCCAGCCGAAGGCGATCATCTGCCTGGGCGCGACCGCCGCCAAGGCGCTGCTGGGCGTCAAGGAAGGCATCACGAAGATCCGCGGCCGCTGGCACAACTGGCGCGACATCCAGGTGATGCCCACCTACCACCCCTCCTACCTGCTTCGCCCCTACAACCAGAACGCCAAACGTGAGGCGTGGGAAGACCTCAAGAAGGCGCTGCACTACGCCTATGACTGAGCGCGGCCTCTTTGTCACATTCGAAGGCGTCGACGGCAGCGGCAAATCGACCCAGATGCGGCGGCTGGCCGGCGCGCTGCGGGCGCGCGGTGAACACGTAGTGGAAACCGTGGAACCGGGCGGTACCGCCGTCGGCGCGCAGATCCGCGCCATCCTGCTCGATCCCGCCAACACCGCGCTCGGCGCGCGCGCCGAATTGCTTCTCTACTTCGCTGCCCGTGCCCAGAATGTGGACGAGATCCTGGAACCCGCCATCGCGCGTGGCGCTATCGTGCTTTCCGACCGCTGGACCGATTCCACTCTCACTTACCAGGGCTGGGGGCGCGGCCTCGGCGAGGATGTCGTTCAAGACCTGGACGAAATCGCCTGCCGCGGACGCAAACCCGGCCTCACCATCTGGGTGGATGTCGGCGTGGACACCGCGCTCGCCCGGGCCGGCGCCAGGAACGAGGCCGAAGCGAACACGGCAACCCGCATGGACAGCCAGCAGCGCGAGTTCTACCTGCGTGTGATCGAGGGCTACCGCGCGCTCGCGGCGCGCGAACCTCAGCGGGTGCGCCGCATCGACGGCGCGGGTTCGGAAGACGAGGTCTTTCAGAGAGTCTGGACCGAGTTTCAAACTTGGCGGGGGCAGAATGTTTGACAATTTCTTCGGCAACGCATCCGTCCAGAGCGCCCTCGCCACCATGATTACTACGGAGCGCATCTCCCAGACGCTCCTGCTCTCGGGCGTGAACGGCATCGGCAAGGCCACCCTCGCGCGCCGCTTCGCCCAGCGCCTGCTGAATCATCCTGAACGCATCGAGGCGGACGACCTTTCGCTCGAAGCGAACCGCAACCTCATCGCCGAGCGCGAAAAATGGCCCAGCGAGAAGCGCTCCGCCGATCCGCTGCTGTTCTCCTCCCATCCGGACTTCGTCACGTTCTGCCCGGAAGGCCCTCTGCGCCAAATCTCCATCCAGCAGATGCGCCTGCTGCGCGAACGCGCGCAACTGCTGCCGCTCAGCGGGCGCTGGCGCGTCTTCCTCGTGGACCAGATCGACCGCGGCAGCCAGCAGGCCGCCGACTCCATCCTCAAAACGCTCGAGGAACCGCCGCCGCACCTGATCCTGCTGCTCACCGCAGAGAACGCCTACGACCTGCCGCCCACCATCCGCTCGCGCTCGATCCAGTTCCACCTCTCGCCGCTCAGCGACGCCGAAATGCGCTCCTTCGCGGCGGAGCGCGGCTTGCAGGATGTGGACGAGCGTCTGACCCTCGCCGCCGGCTCGCCCGGGCTGGCCCTCACTCTCGATCTCGCGGTTGAAAAGAAGCGCCGCGATACGATGCTCGCCATGCTGGAAGCCGCCGCGGGTACGGCCCAATTCGCCGCCTGGGTGAAACAATCCGAGAGCTTCATCGCGAGCAAGTCCGAAAAGCTCGACCTGTCGTTCCGCATCCTCTATTCGCTGCTGGAGGATGTGCTCGTGTTGCGGCATGGCGGCACGCAGGTCCGCAACCGCGCTGTGCGCCCGGCGCTGGAAGCGCTCGCAGGACGCGTCAGCTTCGACTGGCTCCGCGAAGCCACCGCCCGCGTGGACGAAATGGCCGCGCTCCAACGCCGCAACGTCCAGAAGGGTCCCACGCTCGACGCCTTCGTGGTCGCCCAGCGCGCGTTGCTGGGCTGAAGCTTCAGGCCGCTTTCACCGGGTTGCGCAGCATCCCGATGCCGCCGATCTCCACCTCCACGGTGTCGCCCGGCTTCATCGCCGCTGTCGTGCCCGGGGTCCCCGTGAAGATCACGTCGCCGGGTTCCAGCGTCATGTAACGGCTGATGTGCTGCACGCAGGTCGGGCAATCGAAGATCAGGTCCGACAACACCTGCTTCTGGCGGGTCTCGCCGTTCAGGCGCAACTCGATCCCGGATTTCGAAATGTCCAGCCCCGTCGCGATCATCGGCCCCATGGGGCCGAAGGTATCCGTGCCTTTGGCGCGCCACCACTGCAAATCGCCCTTCTGCCAGTCGCGCTCGCTCACGTCGTTGCCGCAGGTGTAGCCGAAGATACCCGCCTGCGCCTCCGCCAGCGACGCGTTGCGCAACTTCTTGCCGATCACGATCACCAGTTCGGCCTCGTAGTGAACGTTCTTCGCGTCGCGCGGGATCAGGATGGGATCGCCGGGATTCTGCAGGCAGGTAGTGGGTTTGAAGAAAATCTCCGGCTGCTTGGGCAGGGGGTTGCTGCCCAAGTGGCTCTTGTAGTTTAGGCCGACGGCGATCACCTTGGGCGGCTCGATCGGGTACAGCAGCTTCACGGCCGACGAAGGGTGCGTCGCTCCGCTGAACACGTCGCCCGCCAGCGGCGAGCCGCGCAGCTCGCGAATGCGCCCGCCGTCCATCAACCCGTAGGCGGCGCGGCCATCGCGCAGGAAGCGGACATAGCGTTTCACGGAGGGCGCCTGCTGGGCATAAGCCGCCAGCGGCAGCGCAAGAGCGGAGCGTCTGCTGATCATCATCGTGCTACGCATTATAATCCGGATAACCATGGACCGCCGAACCTTTTCCGCCTCCCTGCTCAGTCTGCCCCTCGCCGCGCAGCCGCCCGCAAGAGTCAAAGCCGCGTTTCTCGGCCTTGCGCATTCGCATGCCTTCGACAAAGCGCGCCTCGTCCAGGCCCACCCCCGCTATACTCTCGCAGGCGCCTGGGAGCCGGATGCGGGCGTAAGAAAAACCTATGCGAAACTTCCCGCATTCCCCTGGCTCGAAAAGCAGGCCATCCTCGACGACCCTTCCATCACGGCTGTCTTTATCCAATCCGAAGTGAAGACCCACGGGCCTCTGGCGCTCGAAGCCGTGCGCTCGGGCAAGCATGTCCACATCGAAAAGCCCCCTTCAGAAACCCTGGCGGAATTCCGCGAGATCGTGGAAACGGCTCGCGCCGGGAATCTGCGGCTGCAGACCGGCTACATGTGGCGCTTCAATCCCGCCGTCGCGAAGGCCATAGAAGCGGCTCGTAGCGGCTGGCTCGGCGAGGTGTACCACATCCACGCCCGCATGAACACCATCGTGGGCGCGCACCGGCGCCCCGAGTGGAATCTCTTCAGCGCCGGACAGATGTACGAGCAGGGCGCCCATCTCACCGACATCATCGTCAGAATACTGGGAAAACCGGCCAAAATTACGTCATTTCTGCGTCATGACGGCGCTTTTAACGACACTTTGAAGGACAACACCGCGGCCGTCTTCGAATACCCCAAGGCCTTCGCCGTGCTGGTCTCCAGCGTGCTCCAGCCGAATGCGGGCCGCCATCGCGCACTCGAGATCTTCGGCTCGAAAGGCAACGCCGTGGTCCGGCCCATCGAACCGCCAACGCTCGAAATAGACCTCACCGCGGCGGCCGGCCCCTATAAGCAGGGCTGGCAGAAAGTCGCACTGCCCTCCTACGAACGCTACGTCGGCGACATCGACGAACTCGCCGCGGCGCTACTCGATGGGAAACCGATGAGCGTCACGCTCGACCAGGAACTGGACATCCAGGAAACGCTGCTGCGCGCTTCCCTCATGCTTGATTGACGCTTGCCTACGCGCTTTCAGAAGCTGTAACGCACCGTGAACAGCGCGTGCGAATTGCGCCGGAACTGGCCCAGAAAATCGTCTTGGCGGCCACGAATCAAAACGTAGCCGGCCGTCCAGCGCCAGTTCCGGCCCACCATCCGCGAATAGTCCCACTTGCCGAAAAACCCGCGGCCGTTCTGACGCAGCGCGCCTTCGAAAGCCACCGAACTCAGCGGCCCCAGGTTATAGCTGGCACGGCCCAGAAACGTCTTCGTGATGCCCCGATCGGGTGCGAAATCGAGCGGATTGCGGCGCGTGGTGATCTGTTCGCCCGCATAGCCGCCTACAAAGACCCACTCGCCGGCGATCCGCTCCGCCTGCAGCACGTATTGCACATACTCATCCGCCTGCGGAGTTGTGGATGTGAAGTACGCGGCCTCGCCCTTGACCGTGAACCAGCGCAGCGGCACGGCCGCATCCGCCCCATACATGCGCATTTGCGGAAAGAAACGCCGCACATCCACGCTCAATTGCGGCAGGAAACGGGCCGAGGCGTCGATCAGCGGCAGGTGGTTGAAGCCGTCATAAAAGCTTAAAGAGAACTCATAGCCCGCTCCGATGTGGTTCCACCTCGCGCCCGCCTGCGCGCGCTGTGGAAACCGGAAGCCTTGGTCGTTCACCGGCAGTGCGCGCACCTCCTCCGGCAGCACCACCCAGCGCTGGTTCAATAGCGGCGAACGCGACGGCGTGAAGCCGGGTGCGTACACCAGATCGAACGTGTTCGCGCCACGCTCATACGTCGCCCGCACCGCCGTGATGCCCAGAAACTCGGGACTGATCACATTCAGAAAATCGCGGGGCGCGAAGCGGTCGGTGGGGTTCAGTAGATCCGCTTTGCCCCAGCGGATCAACTGCCGCCCCGCTTCCACGGTCCAGCCACCCTGGTTCCACAACAGGCTCAGGCGGCGTACTGAAGCCGCGGGGCGCTGCAAGCGGCGGTCGGCGAAGTCGATCCGCGCTTCCCGCTCGAACTGGCGGTGCGTGTCAAAGCGCCCGTCCAGCCACGCGTTCACTTTCAGATTCGAACGCAACTGCCAGGCGGACTCCCAGCGCAGCAGGCTCTCTCCCACATAACGAGCGCTGTCGCCCTCCACAGTCTGCGGGAAGAAGAAACTCCGCACTTCCAGATAGCCGCGTTGCTCGAAGACCTGCGCGGCCAGCGGCATGGCAAGAAGAAAGACGAGGTACCGCACTCAGGACAACCGCCGCAGGGCTTGCAACGTGAACTGCCCCGCGGGCAGATCCAGGTTATACTCCAGCTTTTCGAGCTTCAGGATCGTGCGCGAATCGCGCTCCACGTCATGCATCTCCAGCGTGCGCGCGGTCCAGATGCCCTGTACCCGCTCGATCTGCGAGTACTTCAACCGCCGGATCAGCTTCGGCCCGCGGTAGCTCTCCACTTGCGCGAATACGTAGTCCGTTTTGCGGACCCACAGCAGCAGCCGCGAGTACTGCGAACGCGCCTCCGCCCTCGGAGTCGCCTCGATCCGCCAGCAGGGCGCGCCATCGATCGTCTCCTCGCCGAGCATCTTGTACGTGGAGCGGTCCACGTCGCGCTCCTCCAGATCCTCGAACGTGAAATCGGTCCCGAAAAAGCGCGTGCGCCGGTCCTGGAAAGCGATGCGGCGGTCGCGCTGCACGGCGGGCGTCCACATCCACTGGTCGGATGCGCGATCGGGATGGTTGTGAATCAACAGCGCCACGCCCCTCACCTCCGGCGGTTCCACGAAGCGCAGCACCGCTTTCGACGCGCCCGCCGATCCAAGCCGTTCATAGATCCAGCGCTTGGTTGTGATCTTGCGCTTCGCATCGATCACCTCCAGCGTGCCTTCGTAGCGCTGCGAACCGGCCCGCGAGCGCGTCTGCGATTCCGCCACGATTTCGCGCGCGTTTTGTGCGAAAACGGGGCTCAGAAGCAGCAAAAACAGCCAAATTCTACTCATATTCCAGCGCCTCCACAAGTGAGCCGCGCACCGCCCCCTCGGCCGGCCCGAGCGCCGAGATCAACGCCGCCCCCAACAGCACGGGCAGCATCAGCAGTGCGATCTCCACGGGAAACTGATACTCCAGCCGCAGCCCCGCCAGGTCCCGCCGCGTGATCTCCAGGATGTACGCCAAATGCACCGCGCCCAGCGCGAAGCCAATGCACAACCCCAGCACGCCAATCGTCGCCGCCTCCATCCAGATCGTATGCCGGATCTGATTGCGCAGCCCCCCCACCGCCTGCAGCACGCCCAGTTCGCGCCGGCGATCGGCGATCGACACCGTCAGCGTGTTCACGATCCCCAGAATCGCCACCAATACGGCAACCAGAATCTGCACGTACGTCAAACCAAACCACTGGTCCGTGATGCCAAGGATGTATTCGCGCAGTTCCTGATTCGTGAAAACGAACAGGCGCGTCTGCCCGCCGAAGCGGCCGAGCACCGCCTGCCGCAGCGCGGGGATGGGCGTTCCGGCAGTGGCATAGATGCGGAAGACGTCCACCGTGTCATCGCCCCAATGCTCGACGAACAGCCGCCGGTCCATCATGATCGTGCCTTGCTGGTCGGAAAAATCCAGCACTACGCCCAGTACCGGCAGCTTCAATAAACCGCGTGGCGTGGGCAGTTCCAGCACGTCGCCCGTCGCGATCCGCCGCAGCATTGCGAAGTTGTCGCTCACCACCACGCCCTCGCCGCGCATCGCCTGCTGGTACATCCTGTCAGGGTCGCCTTCGATCACCCGCATCTGCACGCGCGCGGCGATCTTGCCGACATCGGCAGCCACCAGCATCACGGGCACGCCCTGATAGACAATCCGCGCCGTGCGCACGGGCTGCACTTCTTCCACGCCCGGCACAGCCGCCAATTCCTCCGCCATCCCAACCGGAAAGCGGAAACTGCGCGTGGTGAGGCTTTCCGACGACGTGACAAACAGATCCGGGTTCAGCGCCGCATCCATCCAGCGGCGGATGTGGTCGTAACTCGAACGCGCGATCCCCGCGAGCCCGATCACCAGCGCCACCGACAAAGCCAGCGCCGCCACTGTCCCCGAAGTCCGCCGCGGCGCCTGCAACAAACTGTCGGCCGCCAGCGCCCCCTCCACCGGCCGGACCCACTTCAGCAGCGGACGCAACAGCCGCGTCAGCCACGAACCCAGCGCGGGCGTCAACAGCAGCACCGCCACCACGCTCAGCAGATAGCCCGTGTAGAAGAAGACCGGCTGATGTCCGAAGAAAACGCACGCCAGCGCGCCGCCGAGCGCGCCAAACGCCACCCACATGCGGAGCCGGTTCTCGCCCTCGCTGATCACCTGCACGCGGCCCTTCTGCAGCGCCTTCACCGGATCGATGCCCGCCGCCGCGCGCGCCGGAATCCAGCCCGCAATCAGGCTGGTCACCACTCCGATGACCAGCGCCGAAAGCAGCAGCCGGGGGTCGGCCGAGATCTCCTCGGCCCGCTGCGCCACGCCATAAATCTCACCCAAAAAGCCACTGAGGTAGCTGGCCAGCCCGCGCGCAATCACCACCCCCAAAGCCACGCCCGCCACCGATCCCGCCAGCCCCGCGATCCCGCTCTCGATCAGGAACAGCCGGCGAATCTGCCCTCGCGTGGCGCCGAGCGCGCGCAGGATCCCGATCTCGGACCGCCGCTGCGTCACCGCGATGTTGAACGTGTTGTAGATCAGGAACAGCCCGATAAACAGCGCGAAAATGCTGGTGATGTTCGCTGTCATCGAATAAATCTGCGCCATCGCCTCAAACTGTTTTCCCCGCGCGCTCGGCGGCTCCACGTCCAGGCCCGGCCCCAGCCGCGCCTGCAGCGCGCGCCGCGCGTCCTCCACCCGCACGCCCTCGCGCAGCGCGATATCGATCCGGTCGAAGCGCATCCCGCGGCCCAACACCATCTGCGCGGAATAAATGTCCATGATGGCGAGATTGCCGCCAAACGCCGAAGCCAGCCCGTCGCCCTTCATCACGCCCCGGATGGTGAATTCCTTCGGGCCCGCCATGGTCTGCATCGTGAGCCGGTCGTTCAATTGCAGCCCCGTGCGTTCCGAAAACGCCGTGGTCACGATGATCGAATCGGGCTGCGCGATGAACACCAGCGGGTCATCGATGATCGCCTCGTCCGCGTCGTCGAGATCGTAATCGCGCAGCGAACGGTCGCCCGTCATATCCACGCCCAACACGAGCAGGTTGCCCTGACCCTCGATGCCCGACTGCACCGCCGCCTCGATCACCGGTACCGCCACTTCCACCTCGGGCGCTTCCTGCACGCGTTCCAGCACGCTCTCCGGGAACCCTGTCTCGCCCGCGGATACCTGCAACTGCGTGGCCCCGGCGATCTTGTCCACGGTCTGGTTGAATGCGTACAGCACGCTCTGATTGGCCGTGTGCATGCCGACGAACACGGCCACGCCCAGCACAATACCCGCCGTGGTCAGCGTGCAGCGCACCAGGTGCTTGCGGACGTACGGCCAGGTGATGAGGCGCAGCAGCATCATGGCTTAAAGAGCGGGCTGACGCACCAAATCCTCCACGATATGACCGTCGCGCAAGGTGATCGTGCGCGGGCACGTGGCGGCCACTTCGCGGTCATGCGTCACCATCAGCACCGTCGCGCCCAGCCGGGAGTTGAGATCCCGGATCAGGCCCAGGATCTCCGCGCCAGTGTGCGTATCCAGGTTGCCCGTGGGCTCGTCGGCCAGCAGCACCGGAGGATAAATGGACAGCGCCCGCGCGATCGCCACGCGCTGCCGCTCGCCGCCCGAAAGCTCGTCCGGCAGGTGAAGCGTGCGGCGCGTCAACCCCACCAGATCCAGCAGCTCGGTGGCCCGCTCGCGCGCCTTGCGCCGGTCCCACCCGCGCAGATGCAGCGGCAGCGCGACATTCTCCTCGCACGAAAGCGAAGGCAGCAGATTGAAGAACTGGAAGATGAACCCGATCTTGTCGCGGCGCACCCGCGTCAGCTCATCGTCGGAAAGTCCGGAAAGCCGCACCCCATCGATCGCAATCTCGCCCGACGTGGGCTTGTCCAATGCTCCGATCAGATTCAACAACGTGGACTTGCCCGAACCCGACGGCCCCATCAGCGACACCATCTCGCCCTTGGCGATATGCAGGCTCACGTCCTCCAGCGCCGTCACCTGGCGCTTGCCGTTGTACTTTTTTGCGAGATTGACGATGTCGATCACGGGCGTTCTTGTTCCTACTGAAAGGATGCCAAAGTCCGGGCCGCGGACGGAGAATTGAATGCCGCTCCGCGCGGTGCGATACATTGGTCTTCGCATGAACCGCCGTAGCTTCATGGGCGCACTCGGCGCCGCGGCCCTCCCCGCGCGGGCGCAGCAGCGCCTGCCGAACCTGATCGTGATCATGGCCGACGACCTGGGCTACGGCGATCTGGGCTGCTACGGCCAGCAGCGCATCCGCACGCCCGAAATCGATCAGATGGCTAAGGAAGGCATGCGGTTCACCAGCGCCTACGCCGGCTCCACCGTCTGCGCCCCTTCCCGTTGCTGCTGGCTCACCGGGCTCCACACGGGCCACGCCCAGATGCGCGGTAATTCCACCACCTGGCTGCGCCCCGAAGACCTCACCATCCAGGAAATGCTGCGCACGGCCGGTTACCGCAATGGGGTCGTGGGCAAATGGTCCATGGGCCCGCTGGGCACCACCGGCTTCCCTTTGGAAAAGGGCGTCGATGAGTACTACGGCTACTTCTCCCAAGGCCACGCCCACACCTATTACCCCCAAGTCCTGCTCCACAACCGGGGGCACGTCCAGTTTCCTCGCAACTGGGGCCACACCCCGGATGTGTACGCCCCCGACCTGTTCACCGCCCACGCCGTCAAATTCATCCGCGAGGCCCGCGGCCCATACTATCTCGAAGTCAACTTCACCACGCCGCACGCCAACAACGAAAAAGGCAACGCCGGCATGGAAGTCCCCGACGACGCCCCGTACTCCCGCCAGCCCTGGCCGCAGAACGAACGCAACTTCGCCGCTATGATCTCGCGTATGGACAAGGACGTCGGCGCCATCCTCGAAGCCGTCCGCCGCACCGGTCGAGACACCTTCGTCCTGTTCACCTCCGACAACGGCCCCCACCGCGAGGGCGGCCACGACCCCGATTTCTTCGACTCCAACGGCATCTACCGTGGCATCAAGCGCGACCTCTACGAAGGCGGCATCCGTGTGCCGGCCATCGCCTGGATGCCCGGCCGCGTCCCCGCCGCCGCGGTCAGTGACCATCCCTGGGCCTTCTGGGACCTCATGCCGACCTTCGCCGAATTCGCCGGCCTGCCCGCGCCCAAAGGCCTCGACGGCCGTTCCATTCTGCCGACGCTCACCGGCAAGTCTCAGGATCCGCACGAGTTCTTCTACTGGGAGTTCCACGAACGCGGCTCGAAGCAGGCCGTCCGGCACGGCGAATGGAAAGCGGTCCGCATCGCGCCCGGCGCACCCCTCGAACTCTACAACCTCCGCATCGATCCTGGCGAGAATGCCAACGTCGCGGGCCGCCACCCTGACATCGTCAAGCGCATCGAAGCGTACCTGAAGACCGCCCGCACCGAGCATCCCGCCTACCCCCTGCGCTCTGCGCCCGCCTAATCTCCCGCCTCGTCACGGAGATTGAATAATTTTTATCGCCGCCATCCGTATTTTCAATTGGACACGATAGTCGATTCACCCTACCATGGGTGAAAGATAGTTGTCGTCCGCACACTGCGGAGCCGATAATCTGAGGAGTCTCATCGCGCCCGACTCCTTGAGCTCATTGAAACTCTACGCTCGCTGGTGGATGAATTCCCTGGGATTTCGAATTCTTTCTGCCTCGATGCTGGGCGGATACTGCGCTCTTCTTGCGCAGTTGGGAATTCCTTTGAACTTCCTCTCATTCGCCCGCTCGAACCAGCCCCCCGTCTGTGCTGCCTCTATTTGTTCACTCGCTCCCGCGAAAATTCAATCTTGAGAGGCTCTACAACACATGTACCGTATCTCCGCCATCGCTGTGCTTTCCGGCCTGCTTGTGGCTGCCCCAACCACCGCTCGCGCGCAACAAAACCCCGACGGGGACCGCGCCTCCTACACCATTTCGATGAATCAGGACACCTTCTTTGGTTTTTATCCCATCGTCACCGGATCATACAAGGTGAATGACAAAGTGGATTGGACCACGTATGGCATCTTCTGGACCACCCCCTCTTTCGGAACCGGGGGCGGAGGCGGACTCTGGACCGAGTTCGGCACCGGCGTGAATTTCAATGCCTACGATGGCAAACTCAGCATCAACCCGCAACTCGGATTCCTCAATGGAAAATTACTTTCGAACGGCAATTTCCCCATGGCCTTTGAAGGTTTTGTTCCCAATATCACCGCCAATGTGGACACGGAACGAGTGGAAGGGCAGCTCTACGCTGGCTTCTATACCGCCCTCCGCAAAGGGCGCGTCCCGGACGCCGCCGGAACGGGCCTCGCCGCCGCGCCTGTCCAAAACAACTTCGTCCACTGGTGGCTGAACGGCGGCGTGAAGCTCGCCCCGGTCATTTCGGCCGGCCTGCACTACGAAGCCCTCGACTTCCGCGCCTCAGGCTCCGGCTCCTCCGGCATCCCCAACGCCGGCGTCTACAAATGGCTCGGTCCCTATGTTCAGGCCAACCTGTCCTCGAAGTTCAACGTCCGCTTCACCTTCGGCGCGAATGTGATGGACCGCCCCGCCACCGACGGCAACGACTCCTTCTACAAACTCACGGCCACCTACAGCTTCCCCTGATCGAGTACGTGGCAAGGACTAGTAGATTCTTGCTATCCTGCCTGGATGCTGACTTGCCCCCGGCGACTGTCCCACGGGCGCCGGGGGTTGCCAAAACCTCGGAGGAGCAACAAATTGGCTAAAGGGATTCTGCTAGGCCCAAATAAGGCCTATTACTGGAATATTGATGCTCACGTGGGCACAGGCTGCCCGAACAAGCCGGAGGATGTGGAACTCGTGCAGTTTGGTTATTATTGCATGGGGCAGAGCAAGACGGCTCCGCTCAGCCCCGCGATGCGAAAGGCTTGCCAGGCTGTCAAGCCGGGCAGTGCTTACAGCGGCGCGCCAGGGGATCCTTTAACAATCGCAATCAGGGCACACCAGCAGGCTCGGGGAGGCACCCAGGACGGCCGGGTCAGTCCGATTCAGGAGGGCACCGGCAGCTACGGGCCGACATCCTGGATGCTCGTGCCTTTGAACACTTACCTGCGCGAGATGAACATCAACGTCTGGCCGGCGCTGCACAAGTCCCAGACTTGCCCCGGGCAGCTGAAGCAGGCGTCCACACGCGCCTTCGCGCGTGTGGACGGAACCTAGCCGTGCCAGCCCACCTCGCTCAGCGTTTCCAACGCCGCCAGCACTCTTTCTGCGCAATTCTACCGTGCCTTCCACCCGCCCGCTCAACCGCCAGCCGGTATCACCCACAAGAGCATCCGTCTCCGCAGCGCCAGGCTGAACACCATCCGGGCGCGAGCTCACACCCGGTCCCCCATTCCTGTTAACCTGACTAAAACTGGAGGTTTCCCCATGAGTCAGGTTCTTCAAGAAGTGTTGGCCGCCAACACCGCCTATTCCAAGTCCTTCGGCGACAAGGGCAAGCTGCCCATGCCCCCGGGCCGCCGCTTCGCCGTGCTCACCTGCATGGACGCCCGCCTCGACCCCGCCAAATTCGCCGGCCTCGCCGAAGGCGACGCCCACGTCATCCGCAACGCCGGCGGCCGCGCGAGCGACGACGCCATCCGCTCCCTCGTCATCTCCTACAAGCTCCTCGGCACCAGGGAATGGTTCGTCATCCATCACACCAACTGCGGCATGGAGTTCTTCACCGACGATGTCATGCGCGGCCTGCTCACCAGCAGCCTGGAAACCGCCGCCCTCGGCGACAAAGGTTTCCATGATGTGGGCAAAGGTCCCGGCTCGGCGGAGGGCAATTACATCGACTGGCTCACCATCGCCGATCAGGCGCAGAGCGTCGTCGATGATGTCGCCCGCATCCGCCGCCATCCGCTTGTCCCCGCCAACATCCCCATTTACGGCTACATCTACGACGTCACGAACGGCAAACTCGTCGAGGTGCCGGCGGCCACCGAAGCGGGCAAGGCGAGCTAGAAACGGAACCGCTGGTAGCGCAGCGCGTCCAGAGCCTCGCGGTTCAGACGCCTGATGCAGCGCTTGATGATCTCCTGGTCCCGGTGCTCACGCTCGTGCCGGGAAACCCTGGCTGGGGAAGGAGCATTTCGCCTGCGCTTCTTCCCCTGTGCCAATGGCCCTTTCATCCCCGCCAGTCCGCTTCGCCCAGCGTCTCCAGCGCCGCCAGCACCGTGTTGGTGTGCAACTCCACCGTGTCCTCCACCTGCCGCGCATAGCCGCCGGCCAGGGTCACGCACACCGGAATCCGCCTCCGCAGCGCCAGCGTGAATACCATCCGGTCGCGCTCCAACATCCCTTCCTTGGTCAGCCCCAGGCCGCCCAGTTGATCGTCGTAGAAAGGGTCGGCGCCCGCGACATAGAAGAGCAGATCGGGGCGGTAACCCGCGATCGCCGGCTCCAGCGTGCCGCGCAGGTGCTCCAGATACTCCCGGTCGGTGAGACCGTCGGGCAGATGCACATCCATGGTCGACGGCGGTTTCTCGGATGGATAGTTATTCTGCTGATGGATCGACAGCGTGAACACGCTCGCGTCGCCCGCGAATACCGCCGCGGTCCCGTTGCCGTGATGCACATCCAGGTCCACGATCAGCGCCTTGCCGATCAAACCTTCCCGCTGCAGCACCCGCACCGCCACACCCACGTCATGCACGGCGCAGAACCCCTCCCCGTGGCCGGGAAACGCGTGGTGAAACCCGCCGCCGATGTTGAACCCCACGCCTGCCTCGAGCGCCTTCCGCGCCGCCAGCAGCGTCCCGCCCGCCGCCAGAAAAAACGCCTCCACCATCTTCCGGCTATAGGGAATCTCCAGCTTCAGCAGATCGTGATAGGTCAGCGTCCCCGTTTCCAGCTTCCGCACCCACTCCTCGGTATGCACCAGGCGAAGCTGCTCGCCGCTCGCCGGCTCCGGCGTCAGAAAATCCTCCGGACCCGCCACCAGAGAATCCAACAGCCGCCGCCGGATCAGCCGGTACTTCTGCGTAGGGAAAACGTGCTGGCCGAAATTCAGATCGTAGCCGTCGTGATAGACCAGCGGGAAGGGCAACACGGCGGCGGCTACAGACCTCCCGCCTGCAAGGCCGTCACAATGGCCACCCGGTAGATCTCGTCGGAAAGACACCCGCGCGGCAGATCGTTCGCCGGCTTGGCCAGCCCCTGGAAGAACGGCCCCGTGTTCACCGAACCGCCCAGCCGCTCCACCAGCTTGACGCCGATGTTCGCGCTCGCGATATCGGGAAAGATCAGCGTGTTGGCGCGGCCCGCCACCGTCGAGCCAGGCGCTTTGCTCTTGCCCACCGCCTCCACCAGCGCCGCATCGGCTTGCAGTTCGCCGTCGATGTGCAGTTGGGGGGCGCGCGCCTCCACGATCCGCCGCGCCTCGCGCACCTTTTCGACCCACGGATGCGACGCGCTGCCTTTGGTCGAGAACGAAAGCAGCGCCACCGTGGGCTCCACGCCGATCACCCGCCGCGTCGTCTCCGCCGTGGCGATCGCCATATCGGCCAGCTGGCTCGCTGTCGGATCGACGATCAGCGCCGGGTCGGCCATCGCGATCACGCCATCGGCGCCGTACACCGGATCGTGCACGCACACGATCATCACGCCCGACACCGTCTTCACGCCCTCCGCAACGCCCACCGTATGCACCGCCGCGCGAAACGTCTCGGCGGTGGTCGAAGCCGCGCCGCCGACGAAACCGTCCGCGTCGCCCGAAGCCACCATCAGGCCCGCGAACACCAGCGGATTCAAGATGGCCTGCTCCGCCTCGGCCGCGGTCACTCCACGGCTCCGCCGCCGCTCATGATATAGCCGCGCATACTCCCGCGCCCTCGGATGCGAGGCCGGATTCACGCCGCCCGCAACGCCAATCAAAACCGGTTCCACCAGGCCTTCGGCGGTCAGCCGCGCGGCCGCTTCCTGTACGCGGGCATCGGCCCCTTCCGGAAACACGACGCGGCGCCGGCTCGGCGATTGCCGCAGGCGGGTCAATTGGCGCTCTAGAAATAGACGGGCGGATTCGGGCGGTGCCATGAACTTCCCATTGTACGCCCGGCCGCCCGTTGATCCGGGTTGATAGAATTGCCATGGAGCCGCCCGCCCCTTGGATGGTCCACTGCGCGGCGCGGCCGGAGAAAAGGACACATATCATGCGTAAAAAAGTCACCGTGGTCGGAGCGGGCAACGTCGGCGCGAATTGCGCGCTCCGTATCGCCAACAAGGAACTTGCCGACGTCGTTCTCGTCGACATCATGGAAGGCGTCCCCCAGGGCAAGGGGCTCGATCTGCTCCAGTCCGGACCCGTCGAAGGCTACGATGTCATGATCACCGGAGCGAACGACTACGAAACCACCGCCAATTCCGACATCATCGTCATCACCGCCGGTTTCCCCCGCAAGCCCGGCATGAGCCGCGACGACCTGCTGCTGGCCAACTACGAAATCGTCAAAAACGCCACCGAACAGGCCGTCAAGTACTCTCCTGACGCCATCCTCGTCCTCGTCACCAATCCGCTCGACGCCATGTGCTGGGTCGCGCAACAGGTGTCGAAGTTCTCGAAGAACCGCGTCATCGGCATGGCCGGCGTCCTCGATACCGCCCGTTACCGCACCTTCATCGCGATGGAACTCGGCGTTTCCGTCGAGAGCATCACCGCCCTCGTCCTCGGCGGCCATGGCGACACCATGGTCCCCATCGTCCGCCTCACCACCATCGGCGGCATCCCCATCACCGAACTCCTGCCCCAGGACCGGATCGATGCCATCGTCGAACGGACCCGCAACGGCGGCGCCGAAATCGTGAAATTCCTCAAGACCGGCTCCGCCTACTACGCCCCGTCGGCGGGCACCGTCGAGATGGTCGAATCGATCCTCAAGGACAAGAAAAAGGTGCTGCCCTGCGCCGCGCTGCTCGAAGGCGAATACGGCTACGACGGCCTCTTCGTCGGCGTCCCCGTGAAGATCGGCGCCAGCGGCATCGAGAAGATCTACGAACTCAAGCTGACCGCCGAAGAGAAAGCCGCTCTCGACCACAGCGCCGCCGCCGTGAAGGAACTGGTCGACGTCCTGAAGCAAAAAACCGGCATGTAAGTGCGTCTTTCGCGCGAAATCGTCTGAAAAACGGGCCGGAAGATGATTTCCGGCCCGTTCTCAAGCTACAATCGGCATTCGATGCCCGCCGCGAAACCTCCCGTTCCCAGTGACCCCTCCCTGGAGAGACCCCCGTCGATCGACTCGCGCCACGCTTGCTTCCTGCTGCTCGTAAAACCTTCCGGAATTCATCGCTTTGGCGTCTTTGCGGCCGAGTTCATTCCAAAAGGGCGGAAGGTGATCGAGTACACCGGCGAGAAAATCAGTCGTCGCGAAACCGCCCGCCGCGCGGAGCGTAAGCTCAATTACCTCTTCACGCTCGATATCTATTGGACGATCGACGGCGCCGTCGGCGGCAGCGGCGCCGAGTACATCAACCACTGTTGCGAGCCGAACTGCCGGGCTTGGATCTACAAACAGCACATCCTCTACATGTCCTTGCGCGACATCCAGCCCGGCGAGGAACTGACGATCGATTACCGCTTCGACCACGACGTCGAAAAAGTCCCGTGCATGTGTGGAGCGCCCACTTGCCGGGGTTCAATCAACCTCCCGAAAGCGCCTAAAGCGCGAAGGAACGGCACGCGAAGATCCGCGGACTGACCCAGGCTCTGTATGGCAAGCAGACTTGCCAAGCCTGGCGGCAAGGCTTGCAGGCCCGTGACGCCCGGTGCCATGCTGCGTTTGTGGACTTCATATTGCCTCCCGTGGAAACGCGCGTCCTCGGCGCGCTGATTGAAAAGGACCTGGCTACCCCGGACTACTACCCGCTTTCGCTCAACGCCCTCACCAACGCCTGCAATCAGAAGACGAACCGCGACCCGGTGACGGCCTACGAAGATGCGGATGTGCGCGCGGCTCTCGAAACGCTCCGTGAGCTTCGCCTCGCCGCGTTTGTCACTGAGGCGGGCAGCCGTGTAGAGAAGTACCGTCACCGGATGAGCGAACTCTATAACCTCTCGAACGGCGAGCTTGCGATTCTCGCCGTGCTGCTGCTGCGCGGACCGCAGACAACGGCCGAATTGCGGGAACGCAGCAGCCGGATGCACGCCTTTGACGACAATGACGCGGCTCAACACGCGCTGAACAAGCTGGCGGCGCGCGAGCCCGCGCCATTTGTCCAACTGCTGCCGCGCGCGCCGGGAACGAAGGAGCCGCGCTGGGCGCACCTGTTCGCGGGCGAACCCGCAATGCCCGAACCCGCCGCCGCGCCCGTGGCCGCTTCGCCCCTGGCCGAGCGGGTGGCGGCGCTCGAAGAGGATTTGCGGAGATTGCGGGAGGAGTTTGAGGCGTTCAAGGGGCAGTTCTGATGCGCGCCGCGAACCGGCCAGCGTCCACAATCACTTAACTGTTATCGAGCAGAGGCCTACAGAACAATCCTTGCGAAGCCGGGCTTGCGCCGGCAGAGCTCAAGCTCCGCGTGAAATTTCACCTTGGTTTCTGGGGCTGCGGCCCCAAGGAATCGGGACCACGCTTCCCGCATCTCCGGCTCCAACTTTGGTATCCACTCGGTGTGATTCCACCCCCAATCGCGCCTGAATGTCAGATGGGCGAGTTGTTTGTCCATGGGCCCCTTCCACTGCGCCTCCCAGATTGGGAGATCCCAGGACCGAGTAGCCCCCGGTGGGAGATAGTCAAGAGCGAGTATGTCTGGGAGTTCCCGATCACCAATTTGAGATCGGGCATCCCGAAGCAGGAAATCCCTCAATTTACGAAAGCCAAGCAGAAAGGCATCATCCACATTCGTGCGCCAGGGGGCTTGGCCGTGCAGCGACCAAAACGATGAAGACATCAGATTGGCGTATTCGTAGCACACATGATTGATACCTAAATCCAGTTCATCTGAAGTCGGCTGATACTGTTTCACCGCCACAAACTTTCTTCCTGTACATCTACGCGACGAAATCCCACAAAAGAGGACAAAGCACAGAGATTCAGTTGCGAATAAAGCTCTCTGCGGGATGGCGCGAATGCCGGACTTGGCTTCCGTCGAAAAGACGATCCGCCTCAAGTGGCCGGATACTTGGCGGCGGCGCGAATCTGCTCCATACTCAGGCCCAAATCCGCTACGACCTCGTCAAACGGAACGCCTTCATTTTCGCGAAACCACTCCTTGGAGCGGGCGACCGCAGCCTCTTCCGCCGCGCTGATTTCCTCGTCTTCCTCCCGGCCAGGCGTCATCGCTTCGAGGAGGTTGCGGATGGCCTCCAGTTGCCGCGGCGCTAATTGATCAACGAGCGCGTGGACACGCTCGCGCTCTTGTTGAGGGATGCGGGCCATCGCAATTCACCTCCCCTCCCTTCAATGTATGCCACCTTGCCTCCAGGCCCGCGGCGCTCACACGCCGGCCTGGCGGTCTTCAAGCTCGGCCCAGCGCGCGTACAGCGTGTCGACGGCTTGTTGGGCCTGCTGCACTTCCTGGCAGCAGAGTTCGATGCGGGCGGGGTCGGAGACAGTATCTGGGGCGTGCAAGGCCTGTTGGGCGGCTTCCAGGCGCGCGTCGGCTTCGAGGATGCGCTGCTCGATCGAGTCGAACTCGCGTTGTTCGAGATAGCTGAGTTTCCGCTTCGCCGGCGGCGGGGCGCTGGGCGAAGAATTGCGCATTTCGCGCTCCGGAAGGCGTTTTTGGGCTCGTTTTTCGCGCAAAAACGCGTCCCATTGCGACAGGTCCGCGAACAGTTCCGCGCCGCCCTCGCCATCAAGGCCCAGGATGCCGTTGGCGACGCGGTCCATGAGGTATCGGTCGTGGGTGACCAGCACCATCGCGCCGGGGAACTCCAGCAGGCCCTCCTCGAGTACTTCGAGGGTCGGCAGGTCGAGATCGTTGGTCGGCTCGTCGAGCAGCAGGATATCGGCCTCCTGGAGCATCAATCGGGCGATGTGAATGCGGGCGCGTTCGCCTCCCGACAGGCTCCCGACGGGCTGCGGAAGCTGTTCCTCTTTGAAAAGAAAGCGCTTCGCCCAACTGTTGACATGCACCGGACGGCCCAGATAGATCACCGAGTCGCCTTCGGGGGCGAGGGCGCGGCGCAACGTGATTTCGGGCGAGAACTGCTCGCGCATCTGGTCGAAATAGACGACTTTGAGCTGATCGGCGCGCTTGATTGTGCCTTCGGAAGGGTTTAAATCGCCTTTCATGAGGCGTAAAAGGGTGGTTTTGCCGCAGCCGTTGGCGCCGGCAAGGCCGAGGCGGCGGCCGGGGGAGAGCACGAGGTTGAGATGGCGGAAGAGCGTGCGTCCGGCGATGGCGGCGGCGGCGCTTTCGAGTTCAAGCAGACGGCGGGTTTTGCGGTCGCTGGCGGTGAAGTCGATGGCGGCGGTGGTGGTGCGGGCGCGCTGCTCCATGTCCTCGAGCGAAGCGATCATGCGCGCGGCCTCATCCAGGCGGGCTTTGGATTTGCGAGTGCGGGCCTTGGCGCCGCGGCGGAGCCATTCCACTTCGCGGCGGACGCGCGCGGCAAGGCCTTCCCGCTCCTTTTCGCGGGCTTCGAACCAGGCCTCGCGTTTCTCGAGAAAGGCGCTGTAGTTGCCCGCGACGCGGAACGCGCCCTCGGGATAGCGCCGGTTCAACTCCATCATGTGGGTGGCGACGTTTTCGAGGAAATAGCGGTCGTGGCTGACGATGAAGCAGGCGAATGGGGCGCTGGTGAGGAGGCGTTCGAGCCACTGGATGCCTTCGATATCCAGGTGGTTGGTGGGCTCGTCGAGCAGGAGCAGTTCCGGCTGCGCGGCGAGGGCGCGGGCGATGGCGAGACGTTTGCGCGAGCCGCCGGAAAGTGTGCCCACGGGGGTGGCGGGATCGGTGAAGCCGGCCTGGCCGAGCAGGACGGGGACCTGGGCTGGTTCGCGGGCGGCGGATTCGAGGATGGCGCGGACGGTGAGGCTGGAGTCGAATTCGGGGTCCTGTTCGACGAAGGCGAGGCGCAGTCCCTTGCGGGGGGCGACCTCGCCCGAATCGGGCGTTTCGCGGCCCGCGAGAATGGAGAGCAGCGTGGATTTGCCGGCGCCGTTGGGGCCGATGAGTCCGTGACGTTCGCCGTCTTCAATGTTGAGCGAGACACCGGTAAAAAGCGGAAACGCCCCGAATTGTTTTGAGAGCGAGGCGGCGTTCAGCAGCAGAGCCATGTCCTTTCAGTGAAGCACGGCGGGGCGGGGTGGGGTTGCTGGCAGTGCGTTCGTCCGGCGTATGCGGTGGGCGTTTCCGGCGGGGGCGGGACTCGCGGTTCAGCCAGGGGCGGCGGCCTGCCGGCGAATTGCCGGAACATGAATCAGCTCGACTGCGCCGGTCAGCCGGGATCGGTGTAACTGCTGCGCGTGGATCTCCTTCGCCGTTCGGTATGTTGAGATGATTGGAGGATACCGACTGGCCAGAATGCCGAACGAGTTGAAGCGCCCTCCTCTACTGCAGCACTCCTTGGACAAGCCGAGCGTGTTCACGCCTGAAAGTCTGATCGAGGCGGTGAGAGCCGAGCGCAATCTGCCGCGGGAGCCGGTCCCCGAGGTGTGCGTTCTGGAATTCGACGGCGACCTCACCGACTGGCTCGTCGCGAACGGGCATGCCAGGAAGTGGCGACCGTGGGCGTGCTTCCATACTTCGATGGAGACAGTGGAAGTGGACGGCGGCTGCTTCGGGCTGATCGCTCGCACGATCGGCGGCCCCTACGCGGTCCTCGTGGCCGAACAGCTTGCGGCCTCCGGCGCGCGTGTCATTCTTGGTTTAACCTCAGCTGGACAGGTTTCGCCCGGCTTGCCGATTCCGAGCCTCGTCGTGGCCACCAGCGCCCTCAGGGATGAAGGCACTTCATACCACTATCTGCCTGCCACGGAGACCGTTGGCGGCGATGCGCGACTCGCCGCGAACTTGCAGGTTGAGCTTGGCGGACTGGGTTTGCCAGTTGTTTCGGGCCCGGTCTGGACCACCGACGCACCATACCGAGAGACCTCCGAGCAACTGGAGCGGCACGCGCGAGACGGGTTCCTAGCCGTGGAGATGCAAGCTGCAGCTCTGTTCGCATTCGGCGCCGCGCGCGGCGTGCGCTGTGGCGTCGTGGCCCATGTGACGAACGGGAGCACCCACTCGCCGGAAGCACAGTTCGACAAGGGCACGCACGGGCTTGGCTTCGAAATTCTCAAGGCGATGTTCCGCGCTGCCCGGTGCGAATTGACGCCAGCTTAGTGCAGCCGCGATTCTCAACCATCTTCCTGCTGCTCAGACGATGGATCGGAGGGGCCGGAATCGCCAATTCCCATATCAGTTTGCGGGACGCAGCGATCCAGCACCGCGAATCCTGACTGCCTGAGTTAAGTGACCGGTGTCACTGCGGCAGCCGCAACTGACCGATAGCCTACGGATTAGAGCACCGGTCCCACTGTCGACGTTGGGATCTGATTGCGATATGTTAATCTGCACCATCTCGTATAGGAGTGGATATGCCGATCAAGAGCTATTTGACTTATCCCGAACCCGGAAAGCTGAGTGAAGCTGCCGCCGAACTTGCCACGATCCCCGGCTGTGAGGTCTATCCCTCGACCACCCACGATGTGCTGATTCTGGTTACTGATACGCCGGACGACGCGGAAGAGGCGGCACTCGAAGCGAAGCTGAGCCAGGTGGCGGGTATCCACTGTCTGGCGCTGGTATCCGGCGCCGAACCGGACCTGATCCAGATCGAATCCGCCGCGGAGGTGCGCCCGTGAATCGCCGGATGATGTTGAAATCCCTCGCCTTAGGCGCCGCGGCCGCGGCCGCCGAGCAGATCTTTCCCGGCGTGCTCTTTGCCAACACCGGCCAGGCGGCCGCCGATGGCCTGACCTGGAAAAAGGCCCCTTGCCGGTTCTGCGGAACCGGCTGCGGCGTGCTGATCGGTCTCGCCGGGGACCGCGCCGTGTCGGTGAAGGGCGATCCGGCATGTGCGGTGAACAAGGGGCTGTGCTGTGTGAAGGGCTACCACTCGGTGATGGCGCTTTACGGATCGGACCGCCTGAAGCAGGCCTACGTCCGCAAGAACGGCACGATGACGCCCGTGCCCATGAAGGAAGCGCTCGATCTGGTCGCCGCGAAGATGAAGGAGACCATCGCGCAGCACGGCAAGGATTCCGTAGCCATTTACGGCAGCGGCCAGTGGACCATCCCGGACGGCTACGTCGCTTCGAAGCTCTTCAAGGGCTGTATCGGAACGAATAACGTGGAAGCCAACGCGCGGCTCTGCATGGCGAGCGCGGTTACCGGCTTCATGACCAGCTTCGGCATGGACGAGCCCATGGGTTGCTACGAGGACATCGACCACGCCGACGTGTTCGTCCTCTGGGGCAACAACATGGCCGAGATGCACCCGGTGCTGTTCTCGCGCATGCTCGACCAGCGCATGGCCAAGCCCCATGTGAAGATCATCGACCTGGCCACACGCTGGACGCGCACGTCGATGGCGGCGGACAAGTGCATCCTGTTCCGCCCGCAATCGGATCTGGCCATCGCCAACGCTATCTGTCATGAGCTGATCCACCGCGACCAGGTCAATTACGCCTTCATCGAGCGCCACGCCACGTTCCGCGCAGGGAAAACGGACATCGGCTATGGCCTCGAGGACAAGTTCGCCTTCACGGACGAACCCAAGACCATCGATTTCAAGCAGTTCCAGAAGCTGCTCGACGACTATTCGCCGGAGAAAGTGGAAAAGACCACCGGCGTCCCGGCGCACGAGATCCGCTATCTGGCCTCGCTGTTCGGGGATCCGCGGAAAAAGGTGGTGAGCTTTTGGTGCATGGGGATGAACCAGCACACGCGCGGCACTTGGATCCAGAACAACGTTTACAACATCCATCTGCTGACCGGCAAGATTTCGCAGCCGGGCAACGGGCCGTTTTCGCTGACGGGCCAACCTAGCGCCTGCGGCACCGTCCGCGAAGTGGGGACGCTCACGAACCGCCTGCCCTATGGCGAGGTCACCAACGAAAAGGCCCGGCAGAAGGCCGCGGAGATCTGGGGCGTGCCGGTGGAAAACATCCCGGCGAAGCCCACCTATCACACGGTGGAGATGTTCCGCGCGCTGGACCGCGGCGACCTCCGCTTCATGTGGATTCAGGTCACCAATCCCATGGTGACCATGCCCAAGCTGCGGCGCTACCGCGACGGCGCGAAGAAAGAGGGGCGCTTTGTGGTGGTCAGCGACGTCTATCCGACGCCCACTACCGACATCGCGGACGTGATTCTTCCCTCGGCCATGTGGATCGAGCGCGAGGGTATGTTCGGGAACTCGGAACGCCGCACGCAGCACTGGGACAAGATGGTGAACCCGCCCGGCGAAGCCATGAGCGACACCTGGCAGTTGATCGAGGTGGCGCGCCGCCTTGGCTACACCAAGCAGTTCCCGTGGAGCGAAAAGGACCATGTGCGCGAGATCTGGAACGAATACCGGCGATTTCACACGGGTCCAAAGCACGAGATGGCGACCTACGAAATGCTGCGCGAGCGCCCGGGGGTGCAGTGGCCCTGTCCCGATGGCGTGGAGACCAAGTGGCGGTACAACAGCCGGTACGACCCGGCCGCTACGAAGGACAAGTCCTTCGATTTCTATGGGAAGCCGGACGGCCGGGCCTGGATCTGGTTCCGGCCCTATGAAGCGCCGCCGGAGATGCCCGACAGCGAGTACCCGTTCTGGCTCAACACGGGCCGGGTGGTGGAACACTGGCACACCGGATCGATGACGCGCCGGATTCCGGTGCTTCATCGCGCGGTTCCGAACGCCTACGCCGAAATCCACCCGCAGGATGCGAAAAAGCTCGGCATCCGCGACGGCGACCGCGTCAAGCTCACCTCGCGGCGCGGTTCGCTGGTGCTGCCGGCGCAGATCGACGGCCGGGGACGCCCGCCCCAGGGCATGGTGTTTGTCCCGTTCTTTGACGAAGGGCTGCTGATCAACGAATTGACGCTCGACGCCTTCTGCCCCATCTCGAAACAGCCCGACTACAAAAAGTGCGCCGTGCGCGTGGAGCGGGCCTGATGCGGACAGAAGAGCGGCTGAAATTCGTTCGTATTGGCATCGTTTCCGCATTGATGCTGGTGACGGTGTTCGTCATCGGTTTCAGCATCCGCTCGGGGCAGAGCGAAGCCGTGGTGACCACCGTTTTGGAGCAAAATCGCCCCGAATTGCCCTTCGAAGCGGGTGTTTTTCGCCGTTTTGACCGTCCTTTGGCGTATGAAACCGCTCCCGAACGCAAGAACACGAAGCGCGGCCTGAAGGCCTATTACGGCCAGCGCGCGTACTCCGGCGCGCCCCCGGCGATCCCGCATAAGTTGCTCGATCCAAAGACCTTCGGCGGAAATTCGTGCAACCAGTGCCACCTGGACGGCGGCTGGGTGGAGGAATTTCAGGCCTACACGCCCGTTACGCCGCATCCGGAGCTGACCAACTGTCTTCAATGTCACGTATCCGGCGAGGACAAGTCACGAAACGCCTTTCGTGCCAACGTTTTTCAAGGGGCGCGACCGCCGGAGATGCGGAAAGCGGCCCTGCCCGATGCCCCGCCGGTGATCCCGCACGAACTCGAGATGCGCACCAACTGCGTGGCCTGCCATGCGGGCCCGGCGGCGGTTCCCGAGTTGCGGACCACGCATCCGGAACGCGCCAACTGCCGCCAATGCCACGCGATGGCCGCGCCCGCGGTGGCCGAATTCCGGCGCGCAGGACCGGGAGGCAGCAAATGAAGGCCTGGCTGACGTTAGCTCTGCTGGCCGCGCTGGCGGGCTGCGTGGGCCATGGTCATCAATCGGTGCTGCGCGAGGCGGAGAAAAACCCGGCGGCGGAGGGCGGCGGGGGCGTTTCCTCCGCTCTAGCGCTGGAACTGGTCCGGCGGGCCAAAGTCGAGGGCTATCAGGACGTTCCGGAATTCCACGTGGCCCAGCGAACCACCGCAATGGAGAAGTTTCCCTGCATGAAGTGCCATACGAAGCCGCTGGCGCAACTGCAGCGGGAGCAGCAGGGCAAGAAAGCGGCGCACTGGGAAGTGAAACTCGAGCATGCCACGCCGGAGGTGATGGATTGCGCCACCTGCCATCTGGAGGCCGATCTCGATTCGCTCGCCACGTTGAAGAAGGCCAAGGTCCACATGGACCACGCCTACCAGGTTTGCGCGCAGTGCCACCAGCAGGAGGCAAAAGACTGGGCGGGCGGCGCGCACGGTAAACGGCTGGGCGGATGGGCGCCGCCGCGCGTGGTTTCCAGTTGCGTGGCTTGTCATAACCCGCACAAACCAAAACTCGAACAGCGATTGCCAGTGATGGCGGGAAGGAGTGCCGGACGATGAGCACGAACGGACAGGAACTGTTCCCGATTCTCGAGCAGAAACGCCCCAGCGGCCTCGCCCAGTTGCTTGAGCGCCAGGTGGACCGGCGCACTGCCGTGCAGACCGCCGCCGCCGCGCTCACCGCCGGTCTGGGGCTGCTGCAGGCGGGCTGTAATCCTCTGGCCGCCTCCGAATCGCGCGAAAAAGCCAAGCTCGATTGGGAGACCTTCTTCCAGGGCAACTACCGCCTGATGGAAGACGAGGAAAAGGACGACACCGTCCGCCGCCTCGAGCGCAGCTATGAGCTGAACACGGGCCGCAGGATCAATGTCAGCGGGCAGGGGCCGCGGAAAGACGTGCTCTACGGCTACGCCTTCAACGTCTCGAAATGCCGCGGCTACATGGATTGCGTGAAGGCCTGCATCGCCGAAAACAACCAGGACCGCGAGAGCGACATGCGCTACATCCGCATCCACGAGATGCGCAATGGCGAGATGGATTTCGGCAAGGCCGACGACGGCTTCTTTCGCGACGTGCCCGCCGCGGGCCACTTCTACATCGGCACGCAGTGCTTCCACTGCCAGAATCCGCCCTGCACCGAGGTCTGTCCCGTGCAGGCCACCTGGATGGAGCCGGACGGCATTGTGGTGGTGGATTACAACTGGTGCATTGGCTGCCGCTACTGCATCGCGGCCTGCCCGTACGACGCGCGCCGCTTCAACTGGGCCGACCCCGTGGTGCCCGAGAATGAACTGAACCCCAACCAGCATTATCTGGGGAACCGCCTGCGCATGAAGGGCGTGGTGGAGAAATGCACGTTCTGCATTCAACGTTCGCGCGACGGAAAGAATCCGGCCTGCGTCGAGGCGTGCGAAACCGGAGCGCGCATCTTCGGCAACCTGCTCGATCCGGACAGCGAAATCCGCTGGGTGCTCAAGAACAAGAAGGTCTTCCGGCTGAAGGAGGATCTGGGGACCGAACCGAAATTCTGGTACTTCATGGACTGACGCGATGGCCACCCTCACCCAAACTCTTAACGACCAGTTGACCCGGCTCCGCCAGTCGCCGCTCAAACAGTTCTTCCTGGATGGCCTGCGTGAAGTCACCTCGGGCGGCGTGCGCTATCACGTGTGGATGGCCTCGCTCACGCTGGTGATGTGCCTGGGCGCGTTCGCCTACTCGGTGCAGCTTCGCGAAGGTCTGGTGGTCACCGGTATGCACGACCACGTGAGCTGGGGCCTGTACATCTCGAATTTCACGTTTCTGGTGGGCATGGCCGCCGCGGCGGTGATCCTGGTGATGCCCACTTATGTGCTGAAGGACACCGATTTCGCGAAAGCCGTGCTGGTGGGCGAGGCCATGGCGGTGAGCGCGCTGATCATGGCGATTTCGTTCGTGGTGGTGGATGTGGGCGGCCCGGCGCGGCTGTGGCACCTGATCCCCGGGATCGGCGTCTTCAACTGGCCGAGTTCCATGCTGGCGTGGGACATCCTGGTGCTGAACGGCTACCTGGCGCTGAACCTGGTGATCCCGTTCTACATCCTGTACTCGCACTATCGAGGGCGGAAACCGCTGAAGAAGTACTATCTGCCGGCCATTTTCTTGTCGATTCTGTGGGCGGTGAGTGTGCATCTGGTGACGGCGTTTCTCTATGCCGGCCTGCCCGCGCGGCCGTTCTGGAACACCGCGCTGATGGGGCCGCGCTTCCTCGCCACGGCCTTCACCGCGGGTCCGGCGTTGATGATCCTGGTGCTGGCTGTGCTGCGCAAATACACCGATATCGACATCCGCTGGGCGACGATCGATAAGCTCTCGCTCGTGGTCACCGTCGCTGCTCAGGTCTGCCTCGTGATGCTCGGTTCGGAGCTTTTCGTTGAGTTCTACCGCGAAACGCACCACGGCCAAAGCGCCATGTATCTCTATTTCGGATTGAACGGGAAGAACGCATTGACGCCCTGGATCTGGACTTCGATTACGATGAGCCTGATCGCCACCGCGATCGTCAGCGTTCACCGCCTTCGGCGCACGCCGAAATGGCTGTACTCGGCATGCGGGCTGCTTTTCGTGGGGATTTTGATTGAAAAAGGCCTTGGAACGATCATCCCGGGCTTCATTCCGGAGCCTTGGGGGCGGATTGAGGAATATGTGCCCACCTGGGTGGAACTCACCGTATCGGCGGGCATCTGGGCGCTGGGGGCATTTGTTTTCACGGTTCTTGCCAAGGCCGCGATTCCAATAGAAACCGGCCGCCTGCGCTGTGTCGATCCACCTGCCGCCGAGTGATTCAAGAGCGGAGGTCATTCCGCCGGGCTGAAACTATTGCGGGCCGGGCGGCGCCGGTGGTGACTGGAGTCACATCGCCCTCGATGGATGCCGGGTAACATCACAGTAATGAGCGAAAACATGACCACCGTGTCCAGTCAAACCATTTCTGAAATAGCTGCCCGCTCTCTAGGTGCGGTCCGCGTCTTCGAAAGGCTTGGCATCGATTATTGCTGCGGCGGAAAGCGGCCTGTGAGTGACGCCTGCGAGGAACTGGGCCTGGATCCGGCGGCGGTCTACGCGGAATTGGATGCGGCGCTCGCCGGGCGGCCGGCTGACGAAACCGATTGGGCCCAGGCGCCGTTGCGGACCCTCATGAAGCATATCACCGGCACGCACCACGAGTACCTGAAGCTGGAGTTGCCGCGCCTGGCCCAGCGGCTCGAGAAAGTCATGCGGGTGTATGGCGAACAGGACAGGGCGACGCTCGCACCCCTGCCTCAACTTTTCGGCGGCCTCCGCTCAGAACTTGATCTGCACATGCACAAAGAAGAGGAGATCCTGTTCCCCTTCATCGACAGAGCGGAATCGGCTGTCAGCGGCGGCAAGCCCGCGCCTCCCGCTCCCTTCGGGAGTATGGCAAATCCCATCGCGATGATGGAACATGAACACGACAGCGCCGGCGCCGCGCTGAGGGGCATGCGTGAGTGCACTAAGGACTATGAGGTCCCCAGCTACGCTTGCGTCACCTACCGTTCTTTATTGGAGGGGCTCCGTGAGTTGGAGCGGGATCTCCACATTCACATCCATCTGGAGAACAACATTCTGTTCCCCCGGGCAATCGCCCTGGAATCTGCCAGCCGGTAGCGCGGCCGCCTGGCTGCCGTCATTTGGACAACACCGGCTTCCGGTCAGCGGACCGGGTGCGATTAGCGTCCCATTCCGCGATGCGGCGGGTGAGCCGCTGCACGGTGCTCCGGTGCGCGGAATTGCCGAAGAGGTTGTTGCGCTCCTCGGGGTCGCGGCGCAGATCATAGAGCGCGCCGTCCGGTTCGCTGGAATCCGCGAAGAGCGACATTTTGAATTCGCCGTCGCGGATCATCACCTGGCGGTCGTGATCGCGCCAGCCCTGGTAGCCGAAGGCGATTTCGCTGATCACCGGTTTGCGCGGCGGTTCCTTGCCGCTGCGGAGCGAAGGCGCGAGGCTGGCTTCCTGCGCGCCGCCGGCGGGCAGGCCGGCCATGTCGAGCAAGGTAGGCAGCAGGCTGTTGACATTAACGGGCGTGCGGAAGCGGCGCCCGGCGGCAACGTGGTTCCTGGACCAGAAAACGTAGGGCACCGTGGCGACCTGCTCATAGAAGGTCTGCTTTTGTAGCAGACCCTGGTCGCCGAGATGAGCGCCGTGGTCGCTCATCATCACAACGATGGTGTTGTCGAGCAGACCGCGCGGCCGAAGGAAGTCCAGCAGACGGGCGAAGACCGCGTCGGCGAAGGCGCTACGAGCGTAATAGTAGTGGCGCGCCTGGCGGAGTTGGGCAGGCGTCAAGACATCGCTGCCTTCGAACGAGCGCAGGATGCGCCGGTCGCGTTCGGGCTGGCCTTCGAGTTGCCGCGCGGTGGGTTCTGGAATGCGGATGCGATCGGGATCGATCAGCGGAAGGCAGCGGGCGGGGGCGACGACCGGCGTGTGCGGCGCGTTGATGGACAGCCGCAGCAGGAACGGCTTCGATTGATCGCGGCCCTCAAGCCAGCTTGTGGCGAGCTTGAGGTTGCGGACCTCGGCGGATTGGTCTTCGTCTGTAGGGAAGCGCCCGGCGAGTATCCAGTTACGGCGCAGCTTTTGGGTCGGACGCGCATTGTATTTCACGACGTCATGCCCTTCCTCGCTAAAGGGCGCGCGGTAATGTTCCGGATCGACGATGCCCTCGGTGGCTTTGCCGTCTTCGGTCTGGAAGGCGGGCCGCCCGCTGCCGCCGAAGTAATGCTTCTTGCCAAAGGTGGCGGTCTGGTAGCCCGCCTCCTCGAAGCGCCAGGAGAGGAAAGTGGCGTCGGGGCGCAGACGCGCCTGGTTGTGCAGCACGCCAATCGTGGAGGCGGCCTGCGCGGTGAGCAGCGCCGATCGGCACGGCACGCAGACGGGCGAAGGGACGTAGGCGCTTTCAAACAACGCGCCTTCGGCGGCGAGCGCGTCGATGGCGGGCGAGTGCGCCCAGGGGCTGCCGTAGCAGGCGAGCGAATCCGGGCGCTGCTCGTCGGTCATCAGCCAGACGATGTTCGGGCGGCGCGTGGAGGCGCGCAGCAGCGCCGGCGCGCCCGCCAGGATCAGATCGCGGCGGCGAATCATGGCTTCGGGTTTGGCGCCGCGATCAGGCGCACGGGACCGAACAGGCCCGAATCCCGCAGGTCGAGTTCCACCCACGGCTTGCCTGCGGAAACCGCAACGTTGGTGCGCGTGGTTCGTTCGCCAGGCGGCAGTTTGGCATCGGCAACCAGCCGGTTATGCCACGTGTTGACGATCTCGACGACAAGCTCGTTTTCGCCTTCGCGCAGCGCGCCGGAGACGTCGAGAGTGAACGGCGCAGTCCAAGTGATGCCGAGCGGCTGCCCGTTCAACGTTGCGTCGGCGATGGTCCACAGGCGTCCGAGATCGATGCGCGCGCCCTGGCCGTTGGCGCGCCATCCGGCGGGCACGGTGAACTTCGTCCGGTACCGGGCGGCGCCCGCGAATTGATGGAGCGCGGCGTTGGGATGGGCGGTCCAGGAGATGAGTTGCGGGAAAGCAACGCCCTGGGGCCCATTGTCGAAGTCCACCGTCCAGGGGCCTTCGATGGCGATAGGCGCGGGCAGTGCGGGTTGCGTTACGGGCCTGGGCGGATCCTTCGCCGCGCTACGGAAGACGACAAACATCGAGCCGTGCCCGGCAAATTCGAGCGGCAATTCGATGCGCCCATCGGCGGCGCGGCGCCACACGGGCGCGGGCTTGATCTCGCCGCTCACCGGATCCCAAAGCTCGGGTTGGCGGTCCGTCACGCGGAACGTCACCATGGGTGAGGCGGGCGCCGTGGCGGTGTTGCGGACGAAGTAGATGTCGTTGCGGCCGTCGCGCCGGTGGATGAAGTCGATGCCCTCGGGCGCGTTGAAATCGGGGCCGATGCCCATGTCCTTAAGCACCGCGCGCGGGGTCTGTCCCCAGACGACGCGGCCCTTGCCGTGAGCGCGGCTCGTCTTCGACTGCCCGTCCAGATCGCCCCAGAGCTTTTCCGCGAGGTCGCGGACGCGCTGATCGCTGGCCGGGAATCCTTCGAGGCCATTCGCGCGCGCAGGCTTCGGCCCGATCACCGTGCCGCCCGCCGCGACGAGTTGTTCGATCTTCGCGAGCACATCCGGGTGCGCCTCGAGGTCCTCGGGCAGAACGAGCACAGTGTAGCTCGTGCCATCGGGCAGCACGAATCGGCCGTCGCGGACCGCCAGCCGGTTCAGGATGATGTCGGAGTTGGTGAAGTCGTAGTCATACGCGCGGCCAAGGCCGGGCTGCGGTTTGCGCGGCCCCACGAACTTGTAGCCGCCGTCGCCGTAGTAGTAAAGCACGTCGCCCACGAATTGCCCGCGTTGCAGCAGATACGAGGAGCGAGAGAGGTAGTCGACAAAAGGCTTGATTTTGGGCCACCAGGTGACATTGGTGTTGACGTGCGTGCCCGCGCCGTACACCCAGCCGGGCTTGCCCGCGTCGCGCGGCGCGTGCGTCCAGGTATGCCACACCATGTGATTGCCGCCTTCGCAGAAGACGCGGTCGGCGCTGTCCTTCAGATCCTGCGGACCTTCGTACCAGTGGTGGAAGGACGTGAATGCCTCCATGTGGACCACGGGCTTGCCGTAGAGGTGGCCCGCGGAGGCGGTCTCCTTGACCACCCAGAGGCTGTGCGCATCGGGGCGGAAGGGCCAGAACTCGCCCTGGATTTCATCGATGGCTCCGTTGGCGAGCAGCGAGTCCACCGGCACGTTGTGGATGGGCGGCCCGGGGCCGCCGGCTTCGGACTTGATGCCGAGACCGGCGCGGTTGGCCGCTTCGCGCGCCGCGCGGTAGTAGGCGCCGATCAGCACGTCGCTCAGCGTCTTGCGGTAGTCGTGCAGGAATCGCGCGGTGGTTTCGTGATCGCCGATCCTCGCGCCGAAGATCGCGGGCAGATAAGGCGTCATGTCGTAGCCGCGCAGGCGCTTGAAGTCCTCGACAAAGCCGGGCGACCAGACCTGGCCCACCACTTCGTAGCTGGCCAGATAGAGGTTCTTCAACCCGCTCGTGCGCAGATCGCCCAGCGCTTCCTTCAGCCGCGCGGTGACGTAATCCATGTGGACCTGCGTCGCTTCGGGGTTGAAGTGGTCAGTGGCCCAGCCGTCGGAATTGGGGCTGGGTACCTTCAGGCGTTCGCCGGTGTTCATCACGACATAGCGGAGGATGGTCCATTGGCCTGGCGGCGCTTTCCATTTCAGGCGGCTCTGGCGGTCGACGAGCGCGGTGAGGTCCACCGCTTCCTCCTTCGAAGACAACTGGAACGGCGGCGCGCCGGCCGTGGAATACACGCCGCGCGGGCCAACCGTTTCGCCATCGTGGATGTTGTTCAGGTTCCACAGCGCACCGTAGCCATAGGGCGCGGAGGCGCGCACCACGTCCGCGCCGTCACGTGTGCGCTCCGCCGCGTGGGAGCCTGCGACGTTGATGCCCTTCTCATCGAGCAGGGCGAATTCGCCGAGCGTCCAGCGGGGTCGCGTGGCATCGTGCGCGCTGATCAGCCGCAGCCGCGCGTACTGCGCGCGCGTGCCCGCGGGCAGCGCGAAACGGCGCGGACCCGCGCCGCGCGGCAGCGTGCCGCGCACCACTTCGCGAAAGTCCGCATCTTCGACACCCGTCGCCGACAGCGCCAGACTGAATTCGCGGACGGGCGACATGGTGGCGGTGACGGGCGTATCGCCGGGCTCGCCCTGGTCGAGTACGGCTTCCTTCAAATCCCCCGCGCCTGTCGTATCCAGCCGGAAGACGAACTCGTGGCCCGCGCCGCGCTTGGAAGCCGGCACGGCCAGCACGGCGGCATCGCGCCACACGGCGGGCTTGCCATCGGCGCCCAGCGGCGCGGCCGGATTGATGGGCGGGAAGGGAAGCTCGATCTCCAGCTCGCGTCCGCCTTCGATGGTGATTTCGGTGGGAAACAGGCCCATGCTCGCGTGCGGCGGTTCGATCCAGTGTCCGCCCATGTCCCAACTGCTGATCACGGACATGTCCACCTGCAGGCCCAGGCGCTTGGCGTCGGCGAGGGTCTCCTTCAACTGCGCCAGCCATTCGGGGCCGAGAAAGGCGGGGCCGGCGGGCGGTTGGGCCTCCTTCGGCCCGCGTGCGCCCATGTCAAACAGCAGCACGCCGCTGAAGCCCGCTTCTTTCATCGCTTCGAGTTCCGCGCGCGCGGCTTCGCGATCCACGTAGCCGTTCAGCCAAAGCCAGTAGGCGTGCGGGCGGGCCTCTGGTGGCGGGTTTCGCCAGCCGCTTTCGAGATCGGCGCTCCCCGGTCCGCAGGACCCCAGCAAAAGCGCGGCGAACGCGGCCGCGCTCCCGGCGAGCAATGCTTTCCGCATGGTCAGGTCTCCTATGTCACGACGACGCTTTCAATGCCCAGCGCATCGGCGATCCGGCGCAGCGACGCCGCCCGGTGTCCGATACCCAGAGCGAAATGATGAGTGGGGCCTTCGTACACCCAGCGCTTCAGGAATGCGCGGATGTCGGAGCCAAAAAAGCCGCGGGTGTTCGTATTGCCCGTGGCGGGGATGGGGCCGCGGACACTCTCGCCTTCGGCCAGAACGAACTTGAACCGGCCATCGGCCTTCACGCCGATACTGAGCATGGTGATGGGTCCGGTCTTGATCCGGAACTCGACGCTGGCCCCGCTGCCGGGCTTGCCGTGATACTTCAGGAGCGAACGCAACACGGGCTTGCCGTCGGCGATGTTGATGTGATGCGGGCCGTCGTGGCCCACCAGCGCGAAGCCTTCGCGGAAATCCACCGGGTGAAATTCAGCGAAGCTGCCGCCGACGCCCAAACGGTCCATCAGCAGCATCGCGATGCAGGTCTTCAGGTCGGATTCGCCGCACATCGGAAAGCCGGCGGCGGTCAACAGCGAGTTGCCGACAATCAGATTGGTGACCAGCGCCCGCAGCTGACTCTCGGCTTCGCCTTCGTAATAGTAAGCCAGCCCGTCGAGCTCATGATGCTCGACGAAGCCGTCGAGCGCCACCGCGGCGAAGGCTGCGCTGCGCAGGTGTTCCGCCGTCAGCTTGGTGGTGACGGGATCCACGCCGGGGTCCGGTGTATCGAACAGATTGAGGATCTCGGCGCACTTCCTCTCGATCTCCCGATCGCCAATGTTGCGGCTGAAGCGGAGCAGATCGTCGGCCTCCGTCTGGACAACGTGGCACCCGAAGGCCGCGGTCAACGCGGTCTGGTCCGTCTGCATGTCGAGCATATGCTCGATGGGATGGCCGAAATGGCCGATTCGGGCGCGCTTGACGTCGTGCAGCGCCATGGCGATCTCGCACCATTCAGTGATCTCGGCTTCGGCCGCGGGATCGTTCTCGAGGGTGCCGAGAACCACCTCCGGCGGACGCTTGCCCATGCGGATGGCCACTCCCAGGAACTCGGGCACCGAGCAGAAGTCGTCGTTGGCCAGTTGCATATGCGTGGTCGCCTTGGGGTAATCCATGGCGGCCAGCGGCTGCAGCGCCACCAGCACGATGGGCACATCGAGGTTGCGGATGATCGCGCCAAAACTGGCCGACGTGGCGTAGGTCAGCATGTCGCAGAAGATGAGGTCGAGATCGGCGGCCTTGAGCCGGGGGACGAGCGCGTAGGCATCCTGAGCCTTGTCCACCATGCCGTAGTTTTCGACGGTGGCGCCGGTGGCCCGGACGCGCTCCACCAGCACATCCAGCTTCGCCATCAACTCATCAAGCAGCCCGGGGAACTGGTTCCAATAGACGTGATAGCCCACGCCAAAGACGCCAATGCGGGCGCTGCGAGGTTTCCTCCGTGGTACGTTCATGCGGTTCCTTTCACAGCGGCGGGCATTGGCGCACGCCGCCCTGCAGCCAGTATGATCCACGCCGCCGGATAGAGCAGAGCCGACACAAGAAACACGGGCGCGAACCCGGCCTGATCCACCACCGGGCCCACCACCAGGTTCGAGAGCATGCCGGCGATGCCGCCACAGGTGCCGGTTAAGCCAACGGCCGTGCCCACTTCGGTCGAATCCACCGTGTCGCCGATCAGCGTGATGTAGTTGGCGATCCAGATGCCGTGGGCGAACATCAGCACCGACATCAGCGCGATGGCCGCCCCCGCGGTGCCGGCCGTCGAAGCCAGCCAGGACGCGGGCGTCAACAGCGCCGCCAGCAGCATCAACGACATGCGCGCGCGCCGGGGCGCGTAGCCGCGCTTCACGAGAATGTCCGACACGCGCCCCGCCGCGATATTCGTGACGCCGAGCGCGAAGAACGGAATCCACGTCAGGTTCCCGATCTCCGCCAGCGAAAGGCCGCGCTCGCGCGACAGATATTGCGGGATCCAGAACATGTAGAAGTAGAAGACAGGATCGAAGAAAAACCGCGCCAGCATGAACCGCCGCACTTCCGCCCGCGCCAGCAACGATTTGAAGCCCACGCCGCGCTGGGCCGGAGCCGCAACCGCCGTCCGCGGTAGCCCGCGGAACGCCAGTTGCCACCCGATCAGCCAAAGCAGTCCCAGCGCAGCCGTGGCGATAAACGCCCCGCGCCAGCCGAATATCCCCGTCCACCAGACCGTGAGCGGCGGCGCCAGCACCGCGCCGAATGCCGACCCCCCATTCGCAAAGCCCACCGCCAGGGCCCGCTGCTGAGCAGGCATCCACTCCACCGCGCCCTTCGTGGCCGCCGGGAAGCATGGACCTTCGCCCACGCCGAGAAAGAAGCGTGAGATCCCCAATACCCACGGGCCGCGGGGCCGCGCGGGGGCCGCCCCGGGCCCCGCCACCCCCACCCCCCCCCACGCCCAGCCCCCCCCCCGGGCCCCCCCCACCCCGCCCCCCCCGCCCCCCCCGACCACTCCGGCTCTTCCCCCCCCCCCCCGCGGGCCGCGCGCCGCGGCGACCGCCGCGGGGCCCCGCGACCACACTCCGACCGACAGAGCCAGGCCCAGCCGCGTGCCCAGCGCATCCATCAACCTGCCGCCCAGCGCGAACATAACCGTGTAGCTGAGTACGAACGCGAAGACGACACGCGAATACACCGCATTCGACATGCCGAATTCGCGCGTCAGTTCCGGCGCCAGCACGCTGAGCACCTGGCGGTCCAGAAAGCTCAGCGCCGTGGCGAAGAACAGCAGCGTACACAGGATCCAGGCGCGGTGCGGAGGCATTTCGCTAGAAGATGAACCGCAGGGCGAACTGCATGATGCGTGGCGGGCGCGACGCCAGGAATTCACCGAACCGCGCGTTCACTTGATTCCCCGCCGCGTCAAAGCGGGCCGCGGTATCGACTGTGGCGAATTGGGTCTGGTTGAAGGCATTGTAGGCTTCCATCCTGAATTGCATGCGGATCTGCTCGCGGATCGGCAGATCCTTGATCAGCACCATATCCCAGTTGTTGATCCCCGGTCCACGGATCTGGGTGGTAGCGGAAGTGCCGAAGGTGTTGCGCGCAGGCAGCGCGAACACTTCGGTGCGGAAGTTGCGGCTGAAGGTCCGCTCGCTCTTCGGCAGCACCGGATTGCCCGTCACGTCCACGCGAGCGCCCTGGCTGGCTGTGCCTGTTATGTCGATGGGCGTAACCGTGGTGTAGCTGATGCTGAGCGGCTCGCCGCTGATGAAACTATTGATGCCGGAAAGTTGCCAGCGGTTCAAGGCATAGTCGATGAACGTATTCCCGCTGCGCACCTTGGGCAGATCCCACGTCCAGTCGATCCGCACATTGTGCGTGCGGTCGAAGAGCGATAAACCGTAGTTCCAATACCTCGGCGAGGCCAGTACGCTCACTGCATTGTTGTCGAAATTGGTGTAGTTCATCGCCTTCGACCAGGTCCAGGCCAGGCCGAACTGCACGCTTTGCGCGAAGCGCCGCCGGGCGGTCACCTGCATCGAGTGGTAATTCGACGAGGAGGCGGCTTCCGAGATCAGAAGGTCGTTATAACCCGGAATCGGCCGCAGGAACGGCGCGGCCAGCGGCGTCGCCGGGTTCGACGGATCGGCGTTCGCCGGGTCGAAGTTCGCGCCCAGCGGGATGGGGTTTACGTTTCTCAGCCACATCTGGTTGCGCGCGAGCGATCCCACGTAGCCGACGTCTACCACCGTGTTCCAGCCCACATTGTGCTGGACGGAGAAGCTATAGTTCATTACCCGCGGCACGCGGTCGCTCCCGTCCATACCGTTGGCGTTCTGCGGGAAGATCGAGCCTACCGACGAAGTCAGGCCGCTCAATGTGCCGAAGAACACGGTCGGGTTCTCAACCAGTGGCTGCTGCCCCGTGAAACGAAGGTAGTTTTCCGACATATTCGGGCGGTTGTAGAACATCCCGATGCCGCCACGAATTGCCGTCCGGCCATTGCCGAAGACGTCGAGCGCGAATCCAACGCGCGGGCCGAACTGCACGCCGTAGCCGGGAATCAGCCCGCGCGGCGTGCCGCCTTGCCCCGCTACGGCCATCCCGTTGGCCGGATCGCCCGTGCCGGCCCCAATCGCGCCGATCAACGTCACGGGCAGGATCTGGCCGGTCACCGGATGCCGGCCCACGCGCTGGTTATTCACCCGCACGGGCTGGACCAACTGCACTGCGCGAGCCGGATCGTAGCGGCTGATATCAAAACTCGACAGTTCGTTCGAGCGCATGTAAATCGGCTGCAGCACATGGAAGCGCATGCCGTATTCCAATGTCAGCCGCCGCGTCGCCCGCCACAGATCCTGCGCGAACCACTCCACCGCGTGTTGCCGGAAGCTGTTGATGATCCGGGCGGACGCCTCGGTGTAGGACGTAAACACGCCCATCGCCGAGTTGGAGTAGGCATAGCCTGTGTCCATCGGATTGTTGACATTGGGCGTGAAGACAAAGTTGCCCGCATAGTTGCCGTTGCCCAGTGCGCCCTGGAAGTTGCGCTCGATCATGATCCCCGTCTTGAACGTGTGCGAGCCCATCGTCTTCGTCACGTTGTTGGTCAGGTTGAAGGCGTGAAGCTGCTGGTAGAACGGGAAGCGGCCTTCCATGAAGAGGTTCGCGGGGTTCTGAATGCCGCCGAACGTGGCGTTCGGAATCAGTCCCAGCGGATTCGTGGCGGGGTTCAGTTGTCCCGCCGTGAAGCCCACCGTGGCGCGCTGATTCCGCCGGATGTCCTCCTCCGGAGCGCTGTTGCCTTCCGGCCGCCGCGTCCAGCCGAAGCTCGTCTCGTTGATCAGCGTTGGCGACAGCACGCCGGTGTACCTCAGGATGTAGCCTTGCCCGTGCAGACGGTAGGTCTTCTCCTTTTGCGGCCAGTTCGTGGCGCCGGAGGTCAGAATCCCCACCGCGCCGGTCTGCTGGTCGACGAACGAAGCGATGGTCAATGCCAGTGAATGGTTCGGTTTCAGGTTGTAGTCGATGCGCGCATTCTCCATGCGGATCGGCGTCTCGTTCTCGACCTGGAACACATAGTTGTAGCGCCCGCCGGAGATTCCCCGGTCGAGAAAGTTTGGTTCGGGAAACACCTTCAGGAGCGAGAGGCCGCTCGAATTCAGCAGGCTCGCCGGAACTACGTTGCCGGGGAAGATCTGGCGCGTGTTCGGATCGCGTATCGGTATCAACCGGTTGTTTAGATCGATCGACTGCGTGAAGTTGCCCTGCCTCTCCAGCACGGTCGGCACGGTGATCTGTGCAATCGGCTGCGGCACCCGCAGCGGCCAGAACTCCTGCGACCAGAAGAAGAACAGCTTGTCCTTGTTCTTATTGAAATTCCCCAGCGCCACCGGTCCGCCGATGTTGTAATTCCAGGTGTTGTAGCGGTAGCGCGGCTTCGGCCGCCCGAACCGGTTGTTGAAGAAATCGTTGGCGTTGAACTGTTCATGGCGCTTGAAATACGACGCCAGCCCGTGGAACTCCTTCGTTCCGGACTTCGTGACGAAGTTGACGGTCGCCCCGGATGAACGGCCATACTCTGCCGGGTAGTTGGACAGCAGCACCTTCACCTCCGCCACCGAGTCCTGCCCCAGCATCACCACGCCGTTGAAGTTGTTGCCCATCGGGTTCGTCGGCATGCCGTCCACGGTTACTGTGTTGGCGTTGCGGCGGTTGCCCTGCACGCTGATGTCGAAGTTCCGGTCTACCCGTTCCGTGTTGCCGATCCCGCCCCGGTCCACCACGCCGGGCATCAGACTCAGCAGTGACATCGGATTCCGGCTCTTCACCAGCAGGTTCTCCAACTGCCCCGTGGTGATCACGCCCGCGCGCTCGGAACTCGCCACCTGCACGGCAACGCCCTCGGCTACGACGGTCACCTGATCGGTCACCGCGCCGATCTCCAGGCTCAGCCGTCCCACCGCCAGCGTCTCCGCCGAGGCCAGCACCACATTCGTCCGCTGCAGTGTCTTGAAGCCGGGCGAGGTCACCGTCATCGTGTAGACGCCCGGCTGCAAGCTGCCAATAATAAAATCGCCCAGTTCGTTCGTCTGCACCGTGCGCTGTGCGCCGGTCGCAGCTTGAATGGCGGTCACATCGGCACCGGCGACCGCTGCGCCGGAGGGGTCGAGCACCGTCCCGGTCATGGTTCCGGTGATCGTCTGCGCCACAAGCGCGGTTGAGAGCAGAACCATCAGAATCCCGATGGCCAAGAGTCGAAACATTGGACTTTGCATCGCTTACACCTCACTTCAGTCAGGAATTACCCCGTTTTGCTTCAAAAACGCTTCGATGCGACGCTGCACGCGGAGCGTCTCCGCATCGGACCAGGTATGGCGGCCATGAGCGCCGCCGGGAATCGTCACCAACTCATTTGCGACACCGGCCTTCGCCAGCGCCTCGTGCAACCGCGCCGCCTGATCGTGCGGGATCGCCTCGTCCGCATCGCCGTGCAGCGTCAGCACCGGCGGCACGCCTGCCCGCACCCAGTTCAGCGGAGAAAGCCGCCGCGCCATTCCGGACGGATCGCCCGAACCGCTCAACCACTTCACCCGGTGCGGCTTCCCTTCCCGCAGCAGCGGTTCCAGATCGGTGGCCCCGTAGTAGTTGATCACCGCCCGCGCCTTCGGCGGCGGCCCCGCATGACCGCAGGCCGCATCGTACGAACCGTCCAGCATCGCCGTCATCAAGGCCAGATGCCCGCCCGCCGAGCCGCCCGTAATCACGAGCCTTTCCGTATCCACCCCATACTTGCCGCCGTTCCGCGCGAGCCACAGGAACGCGCAGCGCGCGTCCTCCACCGCCGCCGGCGCCGGCGCGCGGCCGCTGAGGCGGTACTCCACCGCCACCACCCGCATGCCCAATTGCAGATACGGCAGGTACCACAGCACGTACTGCTCTTTTGAACCCGTCTGCCAGCCCCCGCCGTGAATGTAAAGCAGGCCCGGGCCGGGCCGCCGGTCGTATGGCACATAGAGATCCACCCGCAAATCGCCCTGCGGCGTGCTGTGGTACACCACGTCGCGGACGGCCTGGAAGCGCTGGCCCACAAGGGACGCCCAATCGCGGGCCGTCTGCTGTCCGAAGGCTGGAAGGAACAGCCCGAACAGTAGTACGTTCACATATTGAACTCCCATGTTCATTTGTTGTACCCTTAGATATTTCACTCTCATGAAGAAGTCAAGAGAAATCGGCAAAACGGCCGGCGCGGGAACGTTCGAAAAGGGGTTGACTGTCCTCGAGACCATTGAGCGCGCACCGCATCCGCTCACCCTGCAGGAGATCGCCGCCGAAAGCGGAATCCAACGTCTGGCCGTGTACCGCCTGGCCTCGGTCCTGGAGCAGCGGGGCTACGTCCGGCGGGGGCCGGACAAGCGCTACCGGGCGGTCAGCCGCCGCCGCCGTCTGCTTCTTGGCTACGCGGGGCCGCACTCGGGCAACACCTTCCGCGTAGATCTCGCCAGCTCCCTGCAACGGGCGGCGGCTGCGCACGAGGCCGATCTGATCTCGCTCGACAACCGCCCCGACGACATCAAGGAGCTCATGCGCAGCGCCGACACGATGATCGAAGCCCGCGTGGACGTCGCCATGTTCTTTCAGCCCGTGGAAGCTCTCGGCCATATGATGGCCGACCGCTTGAGCGCGGCCGGGTTGCCCTTCATCACGATCGAGCGCCCCATCCAGGGTGGGATTTACTTCGGCGCGAATAACTACCTGGCCGGCAAACTCGCCGGACTCCGCCTGGGTGAACACGCTCTGGAACACTGGCGGGGGCGGTTCGATGCGGTGGTCCTGATCGAAGGTGCGCATACCAGCACGAACGTGAATGCCCGTCTGGCTGGGGTGTTGGTCGGACTGCGCGACGAGGCGGGCTCAGTCGAGGAATCCAAGATCGTGCACCTTCATGGAAACGCGGATCGCGAAGCCAGCCGCGCCGCCATGCTGGATCTGCTGCGGCGCCTGCCGCGGCGCAGCCGCCTTTTGGTTTCCGGCTTCAACGACATCAGTGCGCTGGGCGCGTTGGATGCCGTCGTGAGCGAAGGCCGGGAGGCAGGCGTGGCGATTGTCGGCCACAACGCCATGCAGGAGAGCCGGGTCGAAATCCGCAAGCCCGCCAGCCCGTTCATCGCCTCGGTCGCCTACTTCCCTGAACGGTATGGTGAGAAACTGCTGCGCATCGCCACGGCACTCTCCGCCGGAGACGCCGTCCCGCCCGCGGGCTATACGGACCACCTGGTGATTGACCGGAATAACGTGAATGCCCTCTACCCACGCGAAGCAGGTGGTGAGTAGCAAACACCACCGCTCTGTTCAGCTAAGCGCATAAACCCTTGATGGTGCATGGTTTCATGCTGCGGACACGAAGACGCTACCGGGGTACTCAAGAGCTTCAGTACCACCATCGACAGCCAAGCCCTGATGCTTGCAGCGCCAAGCGGATCTGGCTTCCGCCGGATAAGCGCAGAAGCGGTGACATGTTCACTCAGCGCAGATTTTTGTTGACACATGATGAAAGCGGATATAACATATCCGTAATCTCCGAGTTTATCTATGCTGGGAAAGACATCCATCGCGGCAATTCGATCTCTGCTGTTTCTGGCAACACAGGATACCGCTGAGTGCTGGTCGCCACGCCGATTGGCGGAGATTCTGGGCGAATCGCCAACGTACCTCGCCAAGGTCGTCCGGCACCTGGTGAAGCACCGGATTCTGGAGGCTGAACGGGGGGTGAAAGGCGGAGTCAGGCTGGTGCGGTGCCCGGAGGAAATCACGCTGCTGGCGGTGGTCGAGGCCTGCCACGGGACCATTGTCGGGGATTACTGCCGTTCCGCGCGGCCCGAGAGTAGTCACTGCAATTTTCACCGCGCCGCGCTTGAACTGCACGGAGCGATTACGGGCGTGCTGGGCCGGTGGACGCTAGCGCATTTGTTGCGACAGCCGGCGGCTACGGGTGAGTTTGCGGGTGGCGTGCTGTGTCTGATGTCCGGTCCCGTTGGGACGTTGGCTCGTTTGGAGGCCGGCCGATGAACCCTTTGCGCGTCGAAGTCCCCGGCGAGGCCTACCATCGCGAGTTGATCTCGTGTCAGGTGGCGTGCCCGGTCCATACCGATGCGCGGGGGTATGTGCGGGCGATTGCAGAGGGGCGGTTTGAGGATGCCTACCTGATCGCCCGTGGGCCGAACCCATTTGCCTCCATCTGCGGCCGGGTCTGCGGCGCGCCCTGCGAAACGGCCTGCCGCCGCGGCAAGGTGCCGCGGGTGGATGACGATGGAGCGTTCGTGGCGGCCGATAGGCCGATTGCTATCCGGGCGCTGAAGCGGTTCGTGTGTGAACTGCACGGCCCGGAGGCCTCCGGGACGGGCAGCGTGCTGGAGCGGGTGGAGAACTTCGGACCCCCGTTAGCGGCAAACGCGGAGGAGATGGCTGCGCTGCTGAATGCCACGCTGGATGGACGCGTGCGCCATGCAAACGGACAAAGAGTTGCGATTATCGGTGCGGGTCCTGCGGGTCTGTCGGCGGCGCATGATCTGGCGCTTTTGGGATTCAAGCCGGTGGTGTTCGAGTCGGAACCGGTGCCGGCGGGCATGCTCTGGTTGGGCGTGCCTGCCTACCGGCTTCCCCGGGCGGTAATTGAGCGGGAGGTCGGGGTGATTCGCGCGCTCGGCGTCGACATCCGCTGCGGCGTCACAGTGGGGCGCGATCTCACTTTTGCCGGTCTGCGGCGGGATTTCGAAGCGGTCATCATCGCCGTGGGCGCGAAATCCTCACGGGGCCTCGGGTTGCCGGGCGAGGCCGGTCCCGGGGTGTTTGGCGGAGTCGATATCCTGCGAGCGGTCTCCCTCGGAGAAAGGGTGCAGGCTGGGGGCGATGTGGTGGTCGTTGGCGGCGGCAATGTGGCCTACGACGTGGCCCGCAGTGTGCTGCGTCAGATCGCTTTCGACACCGCCCGGACGGCGGCGCGCATGGCGGAGACTTCCCGGGTGCGGCTGGTGTCGCTCGAAGGACTCGAAGAGATGCCCGCTGACACGATGGAAATTCTCGAAGGCGACGAAGAGGGTGTAGAGCGCCTGAACGGTTGGGGGCCGGTGGAGATTCTGCGAGACGGCGACGGGCGCGTCACGGGCATCCGATTCCGGCGTTGCCTGCGGGTGTATGACGAGAACCGCCGCTTCGCGCCCCTCTACGACGATGCGGACCAGATCACGCTCGAGTGCGATTCGGTGATGCTGGCTGTCGGCCAGGCGCCCCGTCTCGATTTCCTAGACGACGGCGGCGCGGACGTCGAGCAATTTCGTCCGGGCTGGCCCAAGGTGGACCCGAAGACGCTCGCCACCACGGCGCAAGGCGTCTTTGCGGCCGGCGATCTGGCGCACGGCACCCGGCTTTTGATCGACGCGGTGGCCTCGGGCAAGGCCGCGGCGCGGTCGGTTTATGAGTATCTGATGGGCGCGCGCCTGGAAAGCCACGCGGTGACTTCGCATTTGATCGAGCACCGGTACCGGCGCGAGCGCGGCTATGAGTCGCTCCGGCGCGTCCCCGTGCCGCTGGCCCATCCCGAGGACCGCCTGAGCCATCCCGAGGCGCTGGTCGAGACCGGCTACACCCAGGAGCAGGCCATGCGGGAGGCTTCGCGCTGCCTGGACTGTGGCGTCACGCCGGTGTTCGACGGCGCGCGCTGCGTGTTGTGCGGCGGGTGCGCGGACGTCTGTCCCACGCTGTGCCTGAAGCTCGTTCCGCTGAGTGAAATGGCCGCGAGCGGCGCACTGACCTCGGCCATCGAAGCCACGCTTGGCGAGGACGCGGACCTCGATCAGCATTCCGCTATTTTGAAGGACGAAGACCGCTGCATCCGTTGCGCGGCGTGCGCCATGCGCTGCCCGGTGGACGCGATCACGATGGAGCGCGTCGCCTACACCTCTGAATGGAGTTGCCAATGACCACCAAATCCACGCCTCCCCGTTCCCGCCTCGATCCCGAGGCGGTGCCGCGCCGCGATTGGCTCGGACTCAGTTCCCTGTGGACCATGGGCGCCGCCTTGCTATTTGGCACAATTGGCATGCTCAAGCTCCCCAAGGCGGCCGTCCTCGCGTCGCCTTCCAAGAAGTTCCGCATAGCTCTGCCCGAGACCCTCGCCTTGGGCGAAGCGTTCATTCCTCCCGGACGCGCCGTGGCCGTCTTCAGGGACGCCGAAGGCGTTCATGCCGTCTCCACGATCTGCACCCACCTGGGCTGTGTCGTGAAGCCGAATCCCGACGGGTTCGAGTGCCCCTGCCACGGCTCGCGCTTCAAAGCGGATGGCGAAGTGACCCGCGGGCCCGCGCCGCAGCCGCTGCCCTGGCTCAAGGTGAGCGTGAGCGGCGGACTGGTGACGATCGATGAGGGCGCGACTGTGCCCGCCGGGACCAAGGTGCAGGCATGAACCCCGCAACCACGCCCAGGGACGCCCTGCGCGAATTTCTAGAAAATCTCAAGGCCGCGCCGCGCCGCCTGCTCGACACCGCATTTCGGACGGGCCCGCCCACCACGGACCGCACCCGCTCCACCTTCGTCTTCGGCAATGTGTTTCTACACCTGCACTCCGTGCGGACTCACCTGTGGAGCCTGAAATGGTCCACCACGATGGGCCTGGGCATCATGAGCGTCTCGGCGTTTCTCATCGCGCTAGTCACCGGCGTGATGCTGATGTTCTACTACAAACCCTATCCGGATGTGGCGTACGAGTCGATGAAGGACATCCACTTCGTGGTGCCCACGGGCCGCCTGATCCGCAATCTCCACCGCTGGTCCGCGAACATCATGGTGATCGCCGTGATCCTGCACATGGCGCGCGCCTTCTATACGGCGGCGTACCGGCGCCCGCGCGAGTACAACTGGCTGATCGGTATCGGGCTATTGGTGGTGACGCTGGGCCTTTCGTTCACCGGCTACCTGCTGCCCTGGGATCAACTCGCTTACTGGGCGATCACGATTGGGGCCAACATCGCGCAGTCGCCGCGGGAAGTGACAGACGCGGTGGGTATTACCGAAGTCTTCGACCCTGGCGGGTTTCAGCGATTGCTGCTGCTCGGCTCGGATCAGGTGGGCGCCGAGGCGCTGATCCGCTTCTACCTCCTGCATGTGATGATCCTGCCGCTGGCCATCGCCGCCCTCATGGGGGTCCATTTCTGGCGCATCCGCAAGGACGGCGGCATGGTGCGGCCCGCGGACGCGGACGAGCTGTTGAAGGGAACTCGCGAACAGGAGACCTACCCGGTCTTCACGGAAGCGCCCGTTAAGACCTATCAGCTCGCGGCGGTGGTCAAAGGCAGGACCGCAAACGTGGGGCGCGGTCCTGAGAACACCGTCCCATCGATGCCCCACCTGTTTTATGCCGAGCTCGGGGTGCTGATGCTCACGTTGCTGATTTGCCTGGCGCTGTCGATGGTCTCCGACGCGCCGTTGAAAGAGCTTGCCAACCCGAACGTACCGGAAAACCCCGCGAAAGCGCCCTGGTATTTTTTGGGATTACAGGAAATGGTGTCGTTCAGCGCCTTCATGGGCGGCATTGGCGTGCCGGCGATCGTTTTGCTGGGGCTCGCCCTGATCCCCTATCTCGACCGCGAAACCGAGGGGACGGGCAAGTGGTTTGGCGGTCCCGGCGGCTGGCCGCTGGTGCGGTTTTCCGCCGTATTCGGCCTTGCTTCCTCCATACTTCTCGAAGCCTTTGTCATCCGGTTCGGCTGGCTGCGGGAATGGATTCCGAATATTCCGCAATTGATCGTCACATTGGTGAATCCGGCTACGATACTAACCACAATTTATGCGCTGTATTCCATCTGGTGCATCCGGCGCTTCCAGAGCGTACGCGCCGGGGCGCTGGGCCTGTTTACCTGCTTCCTCGCGGGGTTCCTGGTGCTAACCATCATCGGCACCTACTTCCGCGGGCCCAACTGGGAGTTTTTCTGGTCTCCCTCGGACTGGCCGCAACACTGACGCCATGAAGAAGAACAAGTACCTCCTGCTGAGCGCGAGCCTGGGCACGTTGCTCCTGTTGATGGCGGCTGCTGTGGACGAGAACTTTCTCAAGGACTGGCGGCGCATTCAGGCCGCCGGCGTGGGCGACGAGGGCCCCATCGCGGTTCAGTTGCGCCAGGTGGTGAATCCTCAATTAGGCCTGGCCGACCGCTGCGTCTCCTGCCATGTCTCCATGGGGCCGGGCGAGCAGAGCGTGCGCGGCGGCGAAACGCTGAAACCGCATCCGCCCGCCGTCCATGATCCCGCCGAATACGGCTGCACCATCTGCCACGGCGGCCAGGGCCAGGCCACCGAAAAAGCCGACGCGCACGGCGACGTCCACTTCTGGCCCGAACCCATGTTGGACAAATCGATGAGCCAGGCCGGTTGCGGCACTTGCCACGCGACCTTGGCCGTCCCCGAACGCGCTCAATACCGCCAGGCCGTGCTCGCCTTCGAACGACTGGACTGCTTCGCCTGCCACCGCGTGGATGGACGCGGCGGCACAATCCGTCCCGACGGCGGCGGCATGGAAGGTCCCGACCTTTCGCGCGCCGGCCTCGTCTCCTATGACCCGGATTGGCACCAGAAGCACGTGGAAAAGGCCAATACCGAACCGAACGGCGCTTGGAAACGCGCATTCCGCCCCGTCGGCGAAGGCGACCAAGCGCTGCTGCAAGTGTACCTGCGGACGCGCGTGGCCGCTCCTCAACTGGTCGAAGCCAAGAGTGTCTTCCACTCGTCCGGCTGCCTCGGCTGCCACCAGGTGAGTGGCACGGGCGGCGACGACGGCCCCGACCTCACCCTCGCCGGTTTCCGCGACCCTGGACAGTCTGACTTCTCACAGGTACCCGGCGAACGCCGTATGCGTAACTGGATGGTCGAACACTTCCGCTCGCCCGCTGCCATCGTTGCGGGGTCCCTGATGCCGCCGGTTGCATTGAGTTCCAGGGAACTCGATCAACTCACGCTGTACACGCTCTCGCTGCGCCGCAAGGAACTCCGCGATGCCTACTTGCCGAAGGACCGCGTCCGGGCGGTCAAGTTCGGCGAGCGGGAATTCGCATCGGACGGAGCCACCATCTACGGCGCCTTCTGCGCCGGCTGCCACGGCGCTGACGGCCAGGGCCGCCGCGCGCCCGGACTGACAGCGTTTCCGTCCATCGCAAACCCCGATTTCCTGTCGCTGGTCAGCGACGAATTCCTCGAACAGAGCATCGCGCGCGGGCGCCCGGGAAGGCGGATGCCCGGATGGCTCAAGGATGGGGGTTTGCGCCTGCCGGAGATCCGCGAAGCCGTCGCCCATCTGCGCACTCTCGGCCGAACCGCCTACGTGCCGGACGCCCAGCCTGCGCGCTGGATCACGGCAGACCCCGGGCAAGGCGCGCGCTTCTTTGCCGCCGCTTGTGCCGGATGCCACGGCGAAGCGGGCAAGGGCGCCGACGCGCCCGCCCTCAATAATCCCGTTCTTCACGAACTGGCCACCGACCGGTTTCTCGTGGAAACCATCGCGAACGGGCGGCGCGGTACCACCATGCAGGGCTTTCTCACGGCTACGCCCGTCCGCCCTGCTTTCACCCGCGAGGAGATTCAATCCATCGTGGCGTATCTCAGGTCTTTGGCTGGAGGCAAATCATGAGCCACAAACTCGATCGACGTGATTTCTTTGGCATGGTGACGGCAGCCGGTTTCGGCGGACTCGTCGCCTCCACCCGCGATGCGTGGGGACTCGAGGCGGTGCAGAACCCCCTCGCTGCTTACCCGGATCGCGGATGGGAAAAGGTGTATCGCGACCTCTGGAAGTACGATTCCGTCTACACCTTCACCTGCGCACCGAACGACACCCATAACTGCATCCTCAATGCCTATGTGCGCAATGGCGTGGTGACCCGCATCGGGCCTTCCATGCGTTACGGCGAAGCCACCGACCTGCTTGGCAACTCGACCACCCACCGCTGGGATCCTCGCGTCTGCCAGAAGGGCCTCGCGCTGACCCGCCGCTTCTATGGCGACCGCCGGGTCAGTGGCTGCATGATCCGCGCGGGCTATAAGAAATGGTACGAGGACGGGTTCCCGCGCGAAAAAGACGGCCTCCCGCCGAAGAAATACTTCAACCGCGGCCGCGACGAGTGGCTCCGCATCTCCCACGACGAAGGCGCCACCATCGCCGCCGCCGTGCTCAAGAACATTGCCGAGACCTATTCGGGCGACGAGGGCAAGCGCCGCCTCAAGGCCCAAAAGTATGACGACGTCTGTATCGAAGCCGCCGAGGGCGCGGGCGTCCGCACCATGAAGTTCCGCGGGGGCATGCCCCTGCTCGGCATCACGCGTATCTTCGGAATGTACCGCCTCGCCAACTCGATGGCGCTGCTCGATGCGCACGTCCGTAAGGTCGGTCCCGATCAGGCGCTCGGCGCCAAGGGCTTCGACAACTACTCCTGGCACACCGACCTGCCCCCGGGCCATCCCATGGTCACCGGCCAGCAGACCGTTGAGTTCGACCTCAACTCCGTCGAATACGCCAAGACCGTTGTCGTCTGGGGTATGAACTGGATCACCACCAAGATGCCCGATGCCCACTGGCTCACCGAAGCGCGGCTGAAGGGCGTCAAGATCGTCGTCATCGCCTGCGAGTACTCGGCCACGGCCTCCAAGGGCGATGATGTCATCGTCGTGCGGCCGGGCACGACGCCCGCCCTGGCGCTCGGACTCGCCAACGTCATCCTCAAGGAAAAACTCTACGACGAAGCCTACGTGCGCCAGTGGACCGACATGCCGGTGCTCGTCCGCACCGACACGCTGAAATACCTGCGTGCCCAGGACGTCTTCGGCGGCCAAATCGCAGATCTGAAGCAGACTCGCGTGCTCGCCAAGGGCGAACCCGAACCGCCGCCCATCACCCACACCATCAACATCACCACGCAGGCGATGCGCGAGGAATGGGGCGATTACGTCTGGTGGGACCGTGCCGCGAACGCCCCCAAGCTTCTCACGCGCGACATGGTCGGCCAGAATTCCAACGTCACCACCCCCCTGATGGAAGGCTCCGTCGAGGTCAAACTCGCCGATGGCAAAACCGTGCGCTGCCGGCCCGTCTTCGACCTCATCCGCGAATATGCCGCGCACTTCACGCCGAAGACCACCGAGGAGATCACGTGGGCGCCCGCGGCGGCGGTGGAAGGGCTGGCGCGCGAGATCGCCCGCAACCCCGGCACCACGCTGTTCGCCATCGGCATGGGCCCCAACCAGTTCTTCAACAGCGATAACAAGGACCGCGACACCCTCCTGCTCGCCGCGCTCACCGGCAACATCGGCCGCATCGGCGGCAATGTCGGCTCCTACGCGGGAAACTACCGGGTAGCGCTCTTCAACGGCTCACCCCAATACATCAACGAGAACCCCTTCGATATCGAACTCGACCCCGCCAAACCCGCGCGCCCGCGCCAATACTGGAAGCCCGAGTCGGCCCACTATTACAACCACGAGGACCATCCGCTCAAGGTCGGCAACCGCCTGCTCACCGGCTCCACCCACATTCCCACGCCCACCAAATCCATGTGGTTCGCCAACGCGAACTCCATCCTCGGCAACGTGAAGTGGCACTTCAACACGGTGATCAATGTATTGCCGCGCATCGAGATGATCGCCGTCAACGAATGGTGGTGGACCGCCTCGTGCGAGTGGGCCGATATCGTCTTTGGCGTCGATTCCTGGGCCGAACTCAAGCACCCGGACATGACCGCTTCGGTCACCAACCCGTTCCTCGTCGTGTTCCCGCGCACGCCCATGAAGCGCATCTTCAACACCATGGGCGACATCGAAGTCTTCACCCTCGCCGCTTCCAAGTTCGCCGCGCTCACCGGCGACCAGCGCTTCAATGACTACTGGAAATTTGTCCGCGAATTCAATACAGACGTTTACCTCCAGCGCATCCTCGACCACTCCTCCAACACCAAGGGCTACCGCTTCGCCGATCTGGAGGCTAAGGCCAAACAGGGCATTCCCGCACTGCTCAACAGCCGCACCACGCCCAAGGCCGTCGGCTACGACCAGGTCACCGATTCCAGGCCCTGGTACACCAAGTCCGGCCGCCTCGAGTTTTATCGCGACGAGGACGAATTCATCGAAGCCGGCGAGAACCTCCCCGTCCACCGCGAACCCGTCGACTCGACGTTCTATGAGCCCAACGTCATCGTCGCCCCCAAACACGAAGCCATCCGCTGCGCGGGTCCCGAAGAGTACGGCGTGAAGCGCGACGACCTGAGCTGCGAAACCCGCTGCGGCCGCAACGTCGTCCTTACCTGGGAAGAGACGAAGAAGACCTCTCACCCCCTCGCGAAACAGGGCTTCAAATTCATCTTCCACACGCCGAAATACCGCCACGGCTCGCACACCACGCCGATCGACACCGACATGATCGCTGTGCTGTTCGGCCCCTTCGGCGATCTCTACCGCCAGGACAAACGCAATCCGTTCGTCACCGAGGGCTACGTCGACATCAATCCGTCGGACGCCAAGGAAATGGGCGTCGAGGACGGCGACTACATCTGGATCGACCCCGACCCCGAAGACCGCCCCTTCCGCGGCTGGCAGAAGGACAAGAAGAACATGGAGTTCGCCCGCCTGCTCTGTCGCGCCCGCTATTATCCGGGCACCCCGCGTGGCGTCACGCGCATGTGGTTCAACATGTATACCGCCACGCCTGGTTCGGTTGAGGGCCAGAAGCAGCGCGCCGACGGCCTCGCGCGCAATCCGCGCAGCGGCTATCAGGCCATGTTCCGGTCCGGGTCCCATCAGTCCGCCACGCGCGGCTGGCTCAAGCCCACCTGGATGACCGACTCGCTGGTTCACAAAACCATGTTCGGCCAAGGCATCCGGAAGGGCTTTGAACCCGACATCCACTGTCCTACGGGTGCTCCCCGAGAGGCGTTCGTCAAGATCACCAGGGCCGAACCCGGCGGCCTCGAGGGCAAAGGCCTCTGGCGGCCCGCGGCGCTCGGCATCCGGCCCCGCTATGAATCCGATGCGATGAAACGCTACCTCGCGGGCGGCTACTTCAACAACGGCAAGGAGAAGGCATAATGGCACGCGTCTACAACTGGCAACTCGGCCGCGAAATGTCCTATTGGTACCCGGAATCCCGCCCAAAACGGCAATTTGCGGCGGTTTTTGACACAAATAAGTGCATTGCGTGCCAGACCTGCACGCTTGCCTGCAAGACCACCTGGACCTCCGGCAAGGGCCAGGAGTACATGCTCTGGAACAACGTCGAGACCAAGCCGTACGGCAGCTACCCGCTCGCCTATGACCTGAAGCTCCTCGAAATGCTCAACAGCCAGCAGTGGGAAGGCGAAAAGTACACCGGCCAGACCGTCTTCGAGTCCGCCCCCGCTGGCGAGCGCGTCCTCGGCTGGCGCCCCGAGCAGCAGGACTACGCCTATCCCAACGTGGGCGAGGACGACTGCGCCAACCAGGTCGATACCGGCGCCCTCATGAAACTCCCCCACATGAGCTGGTTCTTCTATCTCGCCCGCATCTGCAACCACTGCTCCTACCCGGCCTGCCTTTCCTCCTGCCCGCGGGGTTCCATCTACAAGCGCCAGGAGGATGGCATCGTCCTCGTCGATCAGAACCGCTGCCGCGGCTATCAGGAGTGCGTCAAAGGGTGCCCTTACAAGAAGGTCTTCTTCAATCCCATGACCGGCACCTCCGAAAAGTGCATCGCCTGCTACCCGAAGATCGAGCAGGGCATCCAGCCCCAGTGCTTCGTCAACTGCATCGGCAAAATCCGCCTCGCCGGCTACATTTCGCGGCCCGAACAGGCTCGTGCCGACAATCCCATCGATTACCTCGTCCACATCAAAAAAGTGGCTCTGCCCCTCTTCCCCCAGTACGGCCTCGAACCCAACATCTATTACATCCCTCCCATCCACGTTCCGGATAACTTCAACCGCCAGCTCTTCGGGCCCCGCGCGACCGAAGCCGTCAAAACCTACCGTAATGCCTTCAATGACCGCGACCTCGCCGGCCTGCTCTGCCTCTTCGGGTCCACCGAACGCATGGTCACCCGCTTCACTCGCCAGGGCGACGTCATCACCGGCATCGAAGACTCCGGCGCCGCCGCCGTCCGGATCCCGATGAATGAACCCGTGCACATCCGGCCCGCCCAGGATCCGCGCAATCAACTCGTCCGCATCAACTGCCCGTGAGGTTTGACCATGAAAACCACCATCGCATTGCTGATCGTTTTGCTCGTTCTCGGCGGCTGCCGCCGCGGCCCTGAACTGGTTCCCGAGGTCGTCGCCCTGAAGACGGACAATCTCCCCGCCAGCCCGGGCGATTCGGCTTGGGACCGCGCCCCCGAGCACGTTGCCCGACTCCTCCTCCAGGATTTGGTCGAGCCCCGGCAGATGAAAGCCACCACCCAGGAAGTGCGCGTCCGCGCCCTCTCCGACGGCGCCCAGGTGGTCTTCCGCCTATCCTGGGCCGACGATGATCTCAGCGACGCCCCCGGCCCCGGCAAGATGGTGGACGCCTGCGCCGTTCAGATCCCCGCGAAGCTGAGTGCTGAACCGCCCGCCCCCCAAATGGGCGACGATGACGGTCTCGTCCAGGTCACCTACTGGCGTGCCGACTGGCAGGCCGCTGTCAATGGCCGCGGCGATTCCATCAAGGACCTTTACCCCAACGCCGTGGTCGACCACTACCCCTTCGACGCCCAATCACTCGAAAAAGGCTCCGATGCCCAGAAAGAGATGGCCCGGCGCTACGCCCCGGCGCGCGCACTTGGCAATCTCCGAGCCGGCCCGCGCGAAAAACCCGTCGAGGATCTGATCGCGAATGGACCCGGCACCCTCAGCCCGGGGCCTTCCCTCGATTCCGCGGGCAGCGGCCAGCACACCAGGCAGGGATGGGCGGTTCAAATCAGCCGCAAACTCCCCGAAGGGCTCGGCGGTAGCGAACGCACCCAGATCGCCTTCGCCGTCTGGCAGGGCTCCGAGCAGGAATCCGGCGCCCGCAAAATGCGGACCGGCTGGATCCCCTTCGTTGTGAGGACCGCCCCATGAACGAAGCCCCGCGCGAGCTGCTTCTCGATGCCGCCGAATGGCGCCTGCTCGGTCTGCTGTTCGAATATCCCGCCGGCGAATGGCGCTCGCAGATCGAGGCTCTCGCCACCGGCATCACCGCCCCTGCCCTGGCCGAGGCCGCTGCCGCCGCCCTCACCCAGGCCTCGCCCGGCATGCACCACTCCCTGTTCGGCCCCGGCGGCCCGGTGCCTCCCCGCGAGGCCAGCTATCAGACCGGCGTTCAACTCGGCTACCTCCTCGCCGAACTCACCTCCATCTACGAGGCTTTCGGCTACCAGTTCCCCCACGCCGAATCGCCCGACCATGTCGCCGTCGAAACCGGCTTTGTCGCTTTCCTCAAATTCAAACTTGCCTTCGAAACCACCTGCGGGAACGACGAACAGGCCCGGATATGCGAGGACGGCATCCGCTATATGCTCGACGAGCACCTTCGCAATCTGGCTGAACCCATCGCGCTCCGGCTCGAAGCCGCCGGACCGCCTTATCTGATCCTCGCCGCCCAAGCTCTGCTCGAACGCGCCGGCCCCGCCCAGGAACTTCCTGCCTTCGCCCTTCCGGGCCTCGACTCCGGCGACGTCGACGCCGAAATCACGTGCGGAATCGCGCCCCCCATCGAGGATCCGCTCATCCAACTCCATCCCCAAGGAGACGTCCATGACCGCTAGCGATCCCATCACTGAATTAATGGACGATCACCGCCTCATTGAAAAGGTGCTGGCCGCCCTCGATAACCGTCTCGCCACGAGTGCGCCCGGCGAGTTTCCAGGCGATTTCGTCGAGCAGGCGCTCGACTTCCTTGTCAACTTCGCCGATGGCAGCCACCACTACAAAGAGGAGGAAGCGCTTTTCCCGGCTCTCGCCGAGCGAGGCGTCCCCGTCGAAGGAGGTCCCATCGGCATGATGCTCTACGAGCACACAATCGGACGCAAGTGTCTGGCCGGCATCCGCGAACATCTGCCCTCTGCACGGTCTGGCGACGAGGAGGCACAGGCCCGTCTGCGAAATTACGCGACGGAGTACACCGGCCTGCTGCGCAATCATATCTGGAAGGAGGACAATATCCTCTTCAAGATGGCTGCTCAAGCCCTGGACACCGCCGCCCGCGAGAAAATGGCCGGCGAATTCAACAACGAAAGCAATCCCCGAGTAACCTCCCAGTTGCGCGCGCGCTACGTCGCTTTCGCCAATTCGCTCTAACCCCGCGCCAGCGGCCACAGGCAGACGATCGCCGCCGCAAGGTGGACCAGAGACACCGCAAGTGTCCGGAATCCCACCCGCGTCAACGGCTCCTGCAAGTGCCGGGGCGTCCGCAACCGCCGCAACTCTGCCACGTTCGCCACAACGGACAGCACCAGCGGAAGGGCCAGCCGGACTTCGACCAAGGAAACCGCCAGAGCCGCCGCCAATTGCAGCGCCTGACCCGCGTAGGCGAAGCCGCCCGTTCCCGAGGCGCCTCCCCCTCGCAGGGCGGCCCGTGCCTGCAGCCGCGCATGCACGACGAGGATGGATGCCATCGCGTGCGCCGTCAATATACCCCAAGCCCACCATGCCCAGCCTGGAATCTCCTTCGTGGACACAAGCGCCGCGAGCAACGCCGTGGTGCCCAACCCGGCGGCACTTACAAGTTGAAAGCTGATCGAGCGTTGCCGGTTCCGCATCGTCACCACAACGCTCGTGGCGGTGAGCGTCGCCCCCACCCCCACCAGCGCCAGCAGTGGCGCCAGCGGCGTGGATCGCACGAGCAGCGCAAAGCAGACCGTCAGCGCCGCCCCCAAGGCGGCCAACCATAGGATCGCCACCCGGAACTGCTCGCCGCCGCGCCGCCAGACCCAACGGTGACGCGCCGCCACCGCCAGCGGCTCCCGCAACAGAAAGCCCAGCAACACAAGCCCAAGGGCCGGCGCAATCGGCCACGTCCACTGCCCGGCCAACACCGCCCCGGCCGCGAACGGTTGCAGCAGCAGTCCCCACGCGCCGTGTTCCCGCGGCAGTGGCGCCTTCCATCGGCTCATTCTGACGGCTCCGAACGCATGGACTTACCGATTCTGTGAGGATCGCACGCCACAGGGCTCCAATGTGATCGCGCCGAAGCCGATTCCACAAACTCGCGGGCAGGCCGGACGGTTCAAGCCCTCCCATCTGCGCTATGATCCATAGCGGTGCCTCCCCACGAAGACCTTCCCGCCGAGTCGATTCCCGTTTCCGTCATCATCGTATCCCGCAATCGCATCGAGGCGCTCCGCCGGACGCTCGCTGCTCTGCTGCGGCCCGGCACCCCCCACCCTCCCGAAGTCGTTGTCGTCGACGCGGGGAGCAGAGACGGCTCGGCTGACGTGGATAGCGAGTTTCCAGAGGTACGGCTGGTCAAGATGCCACGCGATTTCGGCCGCAGCCGCGCACGTAACATCGGCGCGCGGACCGCGACTCGGGATCTCATTCTATTCCTCGAAGCCGGTGTGGAACTCTCGGCTGAGGTGGTGATCCACATGGCCCAGGCCCTCGAAGCCGACCCTCGCGCGGCTGCGGTCGCGCCTAAGCTGTTGGATCAAAATGGACAACCCGTGGAGCAGGCGTATCCCCTGCCCAGCGCGCCCGAGTTGGCGGCCATTTGCCTGACCGCCACACCCCTCGCGAAGATCTCCGGCGTGGAACGCGCCGAAGCCGTGCGCGACGACGTCCTGCTTCTGCGTAAATCCTTCCTCGCTGGTATGAATTTCTTCGATGAACGCCGTTTCGGGGATTCTTTTGCTGAACTTGACCTCTTTCGCCAGATGAAGAACGCGGGCCGCGATATTCTCATCCTCTCTGGCGCGGCAGCCCGCCTGCCAGTGCCCGCGCCTGAAAGTCCGCATCCGGCGGAGCGTGCCCTGCGCGCCAGCGACCGGATCACCGGTGCCGCCGCTTACATCGCCAAGCGCAACGGCAGTTTTGCCGCGATCTCTTTTCAAATCAAGATGTTCTTGGGGGCGCTCGCAGCCCTGCTGCGGCCTGCCGATGCATCCGTCGCGCGCAGAATCCTGCCCGGCATCTTCTCCGGTGTCAAGATCGATGGGTCACAGGACTGATCTCTCGCGTAAGGTTTTTACCTCACCCTAAAGGTTTGGACTACCGCAGCCGATCATTGCGTTCAGGAGACGGGAATGACTGCAATGCTCTGGATTCTGCTGCCGCTGTTCGTCGCGGCTGGCTCTGCCCTGCTGGCCTTCTACATCATGCAGGCGAAACTGGAAGTGGCAGTGGCGCATGAACGCGAATCACTCGCCGAAGCGCGCGCGACAATCAAGAGCCAGGACAGGCTCATCGACGAGAAAGTGGTGGCTGCCGAGGAATCTACACGGCGTAAGGCGTTAGACGAGTTTCTGGGCGACTTTCGGGTGGAAGAGCGCCATTACATGCGGGAAAACAAGTCGATGTTCCTGAACCGCAAAGCGCTTGTGTTGCAGGAGCGGCTCTACTTCCGCAACATTCCTCTCTCAAACTGGGTGGAGCACGAGATGGTTGTGGAAGAAGGCAGCGACCTCAAGAACCTGGCCTCACAATGCTCAATCTTCAGCACCCGCTCGCTGTCGAGCGACGAAGTCCGCCAGAACGCCAAACTCCTGAAGGCGAAGGAGCACGCCGCTCAGGCACGCACCGCTTAACTGGCCTCGGCTACACCCACCGCCCGAAAGAAAGCCGCCGCGAGCGCAGCGTTCAGCAGGTGGACTGCCGGTCTCAGCTCTGGCCGTCCAGGCAACAGAAGGATGATCAGCCGGGGACCCTCTCCTCCCATCAGCTGGTCCCGTGCTTCCGGTTCGATCGGCCCCAGAATCGGTCCCAGCACAGCCTGCTCGAACCCACTCAGCATGCCCGCATCGGCCTCATGCACGCGCCCCGAAAGCAGCACACCCAGCGAAAGCGGCTGCCCGCCTTCGTGAAACGACGCGAAAGCCGCACCCCCGGCCGCTGCGTTCCAATCCAGCTCCCATTCGCCCTGGTTCATGAAGGGCAATGGCTGACGAAACTGCGCCGGGCGGCCTCCCATGAACTGCCGCATCAGCCCGACAACCTGCGCGGCGTGATCGAGTTCCGGCTCCACGTCGAACGTGCCCGTCTCCACACTGCGGGATTCTGGTTCAATCACACGCACTTCGAATGAGCCGCTCATGCCGCGATCCCCAGGCGCCGCAGCAGCGCCTCCGGGTCGGGGCCGCGGCCCATGAAGCGGCGGAAGAGTTCAGCCGGCTCCTCGCTATTGCCCTTCGCCAGAATCTCGTCCCGGAAGGCGCGGCCCGTGTCCTTATCGAAGAGCCCTTCGCGCTGGAAACGGGTAAACGCGTCCGCATCGAGCACCTCCGCCCACTTGTAGCTGTAATACCCGGCGGCATAGCCCGTGGCATCGGCGAACAGATGAGTGAAGCCGCAGATCATGGCGTAATCGGCTGGCAGCGGCGCCGGTGTGAAGCGCTGGAGGATTTCGCGGGTAAAAGCGACGATGCCGCCGTCGCGCCCGGAGCCATAGTCGATGTGGAGTGCCAGGTCCACACTCCCGAACCCCAACTGCCTCATTTGCGCGTTGGCTCCGCGGAATGTGCGGGCACGCCGCATCTTCTGGAATAAGTCCTCGGGGATGGGTGCGCCGGTCTGCCAATGGCGGGCGAATAAGTCGAGCGATTCGCGCTCCCAGCACCAGTTCTCCATGATCTGGCTGGGCAGTTCGACGAAATCCCACGCAACGTGGGTTCCGGCCAGCGACTTCACCTCCACGCGCGACAACAGATGGTGCAGCAGATGGCCAAACTCGTGGAAGATGGTCTCGGCTTCACGGTGCGTCAGCAGGGAGGGCTTCCCGCCGGCGGGCGGAGTCAGGTTGCCGCACATCAGGCCCACATGAGGCTCGAGACCGGGTGTGCCCGTCAGGAAGGCATCCATCCAAGCGCCGCCGCGCTTGGTGTCGCGCGGATGCCAGTCGGTGAAAAACGTGCCCAGCAGAATGCCGTCTGCGTCGCGCATCTCGTAGTGCTGGACGCCAGGATGCCACACCGGCACACCGGGCGCCTCCACCACCTTCACCTCAAACAGGCGCTCGACGAGTTCGAATAATCCCGCCACGACGCGATCCAGCGGCAGGTACGGGCGCAGGTCCTCTTCGTTGAAGTCGAACTCGGCCTGCCGCTGTTTCTCGGCCCAGTAGGCGATGTCCCACGGCTGCATTGCGCCTTCGCCGCCCTGCTTGCGGCGGAAGCCGGCAAGCGATTCATTCTCCCTCTCGAAGTGGAGGATGGTCTTCGCGGCGAGGTCATCGACAAACGCCCGCGCGGTGGCTCCGTTCCTGGCCATGCGGTCGGCAAGGACGAAGTCGGCGAAGTTGGAGAACCCGAGCAGGTTGGCCTTGGCGCGGCGCAGTTCCAGAATGCGGGGCAGGAGTCCCGCGTTCTCATTCGCGGCCCGGGCCATGTAGGCCCGCCAGCACTGTTCGCGGATGCCCGCGTCATCGAGGTAGGTCATCACCGCGAGATAGCTGGGCGCCTGCAGGGTGAAGCGCCAGCCTTCCGCGCCTTTCTCTTCGGCGGCCTGCCGGGCCGCCTCGCGGGCGGATTCGGGCAGCCCGGCCAACTGAGCCCCGTCCGTGATCGTCAGATCCCAGGCGGCGGTGGCGTCCAGAACATTCTGGGCGAATTTCGTGGTCAGCGTCGCAAGTTCCACGTCCATCGCCTCGAGCCGCTTCTTCTCGCCGGGAGGCAGTGCGGCTCCGTGGCGTTCGAAGCTCTCGATGGTCTTCGTCAGAAAACGGCGGCGGACGCCGGTGAGCGCCCCGGCTTCTTCCGTCGACGCGAAGGTGCGCAGGGCCTGCCACAGCCCCTCGTGGAGGGGAATACTCGAATAGAAAGCCGCGACGGCCGGTTGGGCGGCATTCCAGGCTTCGCGCAGTTCGGGCGAACTCACCACGCTCTCCAGATGGCGCACCACGCTTACGGCTCTGTCGAGCGGTTCGGTGGCTGCATCGAGCGCCGCGAGCGTATTCGCATACGTCCTCTCGCCCGCTTCGGCGGCGAGCACTTCGATACGATCCCGCGCCTGGCTGATCAGCGTTTCGATAGCCGGGCCAATGTGTTCCGGCCTGACCTGGTCAAACGGCAGCGGCGGCGCAAGCGAGAATAACGGATTCATACCAGTCACTTCGCATAGGATAGCGAGTATGCCCTCGCGCGCACCGGCGGCCCGTCAACTCGCCGGGCTTGGTGTCACCCTCGCCGCCGTCGTGATTTTCTCGGGGTATACGCAGTACCAGATTGAAGGACTGCGCCGCTTGCAGACCGAAACCCTCGATCGCAACCGCCGCAGTACGCTGCTCCTGGTCAGTATTCAAAGCAACCTGAGCCAGATTGGGCTCGCCTTCCGCGACATGGAGCGCGCTGGCGATCCTTATCCGCTCTCGGCCTACCGGCCGCGTTTTGAACGGTTGAGAATCAGCCTCGAGGACGCCCTTGCGCGGGAGGCCGAGCTTGCGCCGCCCAGCCGCCTGGCCCGCGAGCAACAACTGCTTCACGACGCCTGTGCCCGGTTCTGGAACGAAACCGCCGCTCTCTGGCCGCTGGCGGCCGAGGACCGTGTTAACGAAGTCCGGACTTTGATCCGCACCCGCCTTGAGGCCGAGCGCGCGGCCATGACCACGCTCGCCGAGCAACTGCTGGTGCAAAACCAGGATGCCGAACGCGCAGCCCAGGCGCGGATCGGGGCGATCTACACCCGGGTGGAACGGAATCTCTACCTCCTGCTGGGTGCGGTGCTGCTCGCGATCGCCGCCACGACACTCTACGTAATCCGCTCCAACCGGCGCGTTTTTCAGCAGTTGGAGACGTTGAGCGAACAGCGGCGCGCGCTCGCCGGGCAGGTCATCTCCGTGCAGGAGGAACTGTTCCGGACACTGGCGCGCGAGCTGCACGATGAGTTCGGCCAGGTGCTGACAGCCATGGGCGTGATGCTGCAAAGGGCATCGAAGCGCCTGCCGGAGGATAGTCCGGCACGGGAGGATCTGCGCGAAGTCCGCGAGATCGCCCACCAGACCCTCGAAAAGGTGCGAGGCATGTCCCAGATGCTGCATCCGCCGGTACTCGACGACTACGGACTGGAACGTAGCATTGAATGGTACACCGGAAAATACGCTAAACAGACCGGTTTGACCATTCATTATGAGAAAATCGGCATAGGGCCTTGGATCGGTGATCAAATCGCCATCCACATGTACCGCATCCTGCAGGAAGCCCTGAATAATGTGGTGCGGCACGCGGGCACGCGCGAGGCGTGGGTTCGCGTGCGGTACGAGCCGCACCGGATGGAGTTGGTTGTGGAAGACCATGGCGTGGGTATGTCCGTTCCGCCCTCATCCACAGGCATCGGCCTGATTGCCATGCGCGAACGCGCCGTCCTGTTGAATGGCTGCATCGAGTTTTCTACGCCCTCCGAGGGTGGCACGCGCATCACCGCGAGCGTGCCGTTGAACGTGGGAGTCACACAATGAGCGAACCGATCCGAGTGCTGCTGGCCGACGATCACAGTCTGGTGCGAAAGGGTTTCCGCCGCATGCTGGAAGACGACCCGGGCATCGAGGTCGTCGGCGAGGCGGCCAGCGGACTGGCCGCCGTGGAAGCCGCTCTCGAACTCCAGCCTCAGGTGATCGTCATGGATCTCGCCATGCCTGAACTCGACGGCATCCAGGCCGCCAGTGAGATCCTCAAGAAACTGCCCGCCACCGGCATTCTCATCCTCAGCATGTACAGCGAGGACACCTACGTCCGTAATGCCTTCGCGGCGGGCGTGCGCGGGTATCTCCTCAAGAATGCGCTCGAAGTGGACCTGCCCTATGCCATCAAAGAAGTGGCGGCCGGCCGGCGTGTTCTCGCGCCGGGCTTGACGCTGCCCGCCCACGATCCCGGCAACGACTTCGACAAACTCACCCAGCGCGAACGTCAGGTTCTGCAGTTTATCGTCCAAGGCAAGTCGAACCGCGAAATCGCTTCGATCCTCGGCTTGAGCGTGAATACAATCAGTGTCCACCGCGCGAACCTGATGCAGGCTCTCGGCATCCACCGCACCGCCGATCTGGTCGTCTACGCCATCCAAAAAGGCCTCGTCACCCTGCCTGAACCGCCCCGTCAAACCTGAAGCCAGCCGGACTCGGCGCGAATGTGCTTATGTCCCCGACGGGTGTGTGAAGAAATCCCCGATGGGAGCGCTTGCCTGCCGGCTGCCGGCGTCAACCGGCAGGTCATCATTTGTAAGTAATTTATTTGCAATATCTTACAGTTGCAACCGCAAGGCGCGCCCTGCGTAAGTATTCCGTCCCGGACCCGATTTTTTCACACACTTTACGTTCGCGCGCTTGGTCCCACCGGGTAGATACGCTCACGCCGCAAGGCACGCCCATCCGCAATTCGTGATACGTTTTTATAGAAGAGTGCTACTGGCATGCATATAGCGGATGGCATCCTCCCCGTTGGTTTCAGCGCGGCCGCGGGTGCGGTGTCGCTTGCCGGGACGGTATGGTGGGGCCGCGGCGTGCACAACGGCGAGGTGGCGCGCATGGGGCTGATGGCCTCGACGCTCTTCGCCGCTTCCCTCATCCACATCCCTCTGGCCGGTACGTCCGTCCACTTCAGTTTGCTGGGCCTGGCGGGGATTCTACTCGGCGCGCGCGCGTTCCCCGTGGTTTTTGCGACCCTTCTCATGCAGTCGCTGCTGTTCCAGCATGGGGGACTTCTGAGTCTGGGGGTCAACGCGTTGAACATGGGCGCCGGCGCGCTGGTGGCTGCTGCCTTGTGGCGGTGGACGCCTGGCGCCATGCGGCCCCGGGTGTTTCTGTGCTCTTTCAGCGCCACAATGACAGCCGCCATGCTGATGGCCGCCGAATTCGCCGCCGCCGGCTATGGCAAAGGGTTTTACTGGGTCGCGGGCGTGTATAGCCTGCTGGCGTTACTGGAAGCGGCGCTGACCGTGATGATCGTCGATATCGTTCGCCGCGTTCGGCCGGAGGTGGTCCCCGCATGATGTTTCGTACTCTCACATTCCTGGCGCTGCTGAGCGGTATGTTGTGCGCCCATGACATGGAACTCCAGGTCGAGAAGCAGCCCAACGCCGTCGCTGTCCGTTTCGGCTATGGCCCGGAGGATCCGGCGAAAGCCGCTCCGGTCACCGTGTTTTCGCCCGCGGATGCCATGGCGCCCTTCCAGACCGGCCAGACCGACCAGCGCGGTGTCTTCGTTTTCGCGCCCGACCGCCCGGGCGTCTGGCGCGTCATCGCCGACGACGAGGAAGGGCACCGTGAGGAGGCGCGCGTCGAAGTCGCCGAAGATGGGGCCGTCCATTTCCACGCCCATAGCCATTCGCGGGGAGGCACGCTGCTGACGGGGCTTTCCGTCCTGTTCGGCGTCACCGGCATCGCGTTGTGGTGGTCCGGGCGCAGGCGGGGCGGCGTGTCCGTGTGATCGGTCTACGTGTGGAAAAGCTGGCGGAAGGCCACGGCTGGCTGCACCGGCGCGCGCCGGAGGCCAAAATCGCCGCTTTTGCCCTGATCACGCTCATCATCCTCAGCGAAATGAGCTTCTCTGTTGGGCGCATGGCCGCCTACGCCGCCATCACCTTGCTGCTGATTCTGAGCGCGCGCCTTCCGCTGTCGCTCTTCGCCCGGCGCGCGCTGCTGACGGCGCCCATCCTGTTGCTCGCCGCCGCGCTGCCCTGGATTTCCAGGAAGCTCGGCGAAAGCGCCGCCGCCGGACCGGACCCGCGCCTGCTGCTCGCCAAGGGCCTTTTGGCCGTCTGTCTGCTGACGCTGCTTGCCGCGTCCACGCGCTTCCCGGATCTGATCGGCGGTCTTGAAAAGCTGCGAGCTCCGGCGGTGCTGCGCCTGCTGGCCGGCCTCATGTATCGATATGTGCCGCTCCTGCGCGATGAATGGGATCGGATGGAAGTCGCGCGCCGCAGCCGCACGCCCGGCGAGCCGCGCCGCCGCCCGCTCGCTCTCATTGCCCGTCAGCTCGCCAACCTCTTCCTGCGCGCCTGGCAGCGCGCCGACCGCGTTCAGGCCGCGATGGAGGCCCGCGCGTTCACCGGCCGCTGGCCGCGCGCGGCCGGCCGCGCGTTCACAGGCGGCGACGTTTTGTTTCTATGGAGTTCCGTGACTCTGGTGCTGCTCGTTCGCGCTTCGGAGGTCCTGCGGCATGGGGTCTGAAGCCTGCGGACTGCCGGTGGAGATCGAGAATCTGACGTTCGCCTATCCGGGCCAGCCGGAGGCTCTGCGCGGACTCGACTGGAGGGTCCCGGCCGGAGCGCGAGTGGGTCTACTAGGCGCTTCCGGTGCGGGAAAATCGACGCTTTTACTGCATTTGAACGGCATTCTTCGTCAAAAAAGCGGCAAAATTCGCATCGGAGAAACGCTGGTCGAAGAACGGACGCTGGCCACGATCCGCCGCGATGTCGGCCTGGTGTTTCAGAACCCGGACGATCAACTGTTTCATCTTTCCGTGGCCGAGGACATCGCCTTCGGCCCCCGCAACCTGGGCTGGTCTGAATCCCAAGTCCAACAAACCATTCAGGAAACCGCCACCGCGCTGAGGCTGGAAGGGCTGCTCGACAAGCACCCGCAGCAGCTTTCCTCCGGCGAAAAGAAGCGCGCCGCCCTGGCGACGGTTCTCGCCATGCGCCCGAGGGTAGTTGCGCTCGACGAACCGTTCGCGAATCTCGATCCAGCGCTGATCGAACAGCTGATCGGCTTGATTCACGGGCTTTCCGCCACGGTGATCCTGATTTCGCAGTCGATTCTGCCGGCGCTGGCATGCTGTTCCACACTCGCGATCCTCGATCAGGGGCGGATCGCCGCGGAGGGCCCGGCGTACGAAATCGCGCGAGATCGCGCGCTTTTGGGGCGCTGCGGGCTTGATTTTCACTACTACCGCGACGTGTGGCGCCGGCTGGAAACGGCCGGGGGCTAGTACCTCCGGTTTCTTCTCAAATCATTGATTCCATTTGCGGCCGCCTCCGCGCGCGCGAGTTGTCCCGCCATTCGTGGGGTCTCAGTACCAGCGCAGCGGTCCCATTACGACCAAGTATTTCAATAACTTACGGATACAGATACTCTGGGGATGAGGTGCGATGCCGCGCCGGGCCTTGGATTTTTCGGAGGATGGTCCGGCGCGGGTGAGCTAAGGGCTTTGCGGCACGAACAATGAGAACAACTACCAGCCAAACCGTGGCGCCGCCCGCCCGGCCGTCGCATAGGAAGACGGCGGTAATTGGACTGGTCTGCCTGCTCAGCGCGTGGGGCGCGGTGTTGAGTGTCAGGGAAACGCCTCTGGGGGCGGGGAGTCCGTTGGCGGGGACGCTGGCTGTGCCCGCGGGAGGTGAGGGCGAGCAAGAGCAGGGCGGGCCGCGTCTGGTGTACCCCTATAGTGTGATCCCTGGCGGGGTGACGAGCGCCGGTGAGCTTGAGGCCGCGGTGGAAAACGATCCCGTAGTCCGCGAGCACTACCGGGGGTTCAACTTGCGGAAGGTTCGGGTTAAAACCCTCGAAAATGACCGTTTTGCGTATGTTTCCTACCGCGTGAAGGGCAACGTTTACTGGACGAAGAACAAGCTCCGGCTGGCGCAGGGCGAAAAGGTACTCACGGATGGGGTGAATGTGGTGCGGGCGCGCTGCGGGAACCGGGTCTCGGACGCACCGATGGCCGGGGTGAGCCTGCTGGAGCCCCCGGAGGCGGTTTTCGATTCGCCGGTGCTGCCGGCGCCGCTTCGGGCGATGAGCACGCCGCCGCCGCCGGTGGAAGTGGCGGAAGCGCCGCCCATCGAAGCGGCGCCAGTTCCGGCGGTGGTCCCTGTGCCGGGCGCGACGCCCGGTGGACCGGGAGCGTATCTGGCGTTCCTCGGCAATCCTTTGGGGCCGGGTGGCGCGCCGATTTCTCCGCCGGGCGCGGCGCCGCCGCCTGGAGGACCGGGCGCGCCGCCGCCGGTGACGCCGCCGGTGCAGCCGCCGCCACCCCCGGCGCCGCCGGGCACGCCGCCGGGCGGACCTCCTGGCACACCGCCGACGACACCTCCGGGCACGCCGCCGGGCGGGCCTCCGGGGACACCGCCATCGAGTCCGCCGGGAAGTCCTCCGGGGCCGCCACAAACGACGCCGCCGGGCACTCCTCCGGCGACGCCGCCGCCGACTCCTCCTGGCCTGCCACCGGGCACGCCGAGCGCGCCACCTCCGCTCGGCCCTCCGGGCGTGCCGCCATCCACACCTCCAACGACGCCACCGGTGGAGCCGCCTGCGCCGCCGCCCTCGATCTTCGAGCCGCCTTCGCCGGAGGGACCATTCCCGCCGGGACCGCCGCCGCCTTCGGACCCGCCGGGTGTGGATCCGCCGGATCCGCTTGCGCCGCCGGATATTCCGCCACCTCCGCCGACGCCCATTCCGGAGCCGTCGACTTACGCGATGATGGCGGCGGGATTGGCGGTGCTGGCCGCGGTGCACCAGCGGCGTCGAGCGCGGTAGCGCTCGGGGTCGAGAGCGGTCTGGGTTAGGCTCCGAGCACGGGCATAAAACAGGAGTCCCCCTCCCTTACGGTCGGGGCTTGTACACCAGGCGGCCGTTCGGACAGGGGGGAGACACGACGCTGGTCTTTGCCTGACGGCGGATGCTGGCGGGTGGGTTACGCGGGGAGGGGATCAGAAGCCTCCGGCCATTGAGGAGACCATGCGGAACCAGCCGAACATTTTCACGAAGCAGAAGGCTACCACCAGCAACAGTACGACCAGGATTGCGGACCAGGCGCGTTCGGCGGGGTGGGTGTCGAGGAGCTTCGGGGTGCCAGCGATCCAGGCGCTGACGAAGCCCGTTACCAGGCCGCCGATGTGGGCGGCGTTGTCGATTCGCAGCGGCAGCAGGCCGAAGAGCAGGCCGTAGATGGCCCAGCGGATATAGACCTGCTTGATCATCGCGGCTTCCGGGGTCTTGTGGATCACGCCGAGCGCGATCATGGCGCCGATCAATCCGAACAGCCCCGCCGACGCGCCCACGGAAACGTTCTGCGTGAAGTAGGCCGAAGCCGTGAAGCCGCCGATCGTGGAGAGGATGTAGATGGAGGCCATGCGCTTCTGACCGTAGAGCATCTCGGAGTTCGCGCCCACGTCCATCAGCGCCCAGGTGTTGAACATGATGTGCATGAGCCCGCCGTGCAGGGCGCCGGCCGTAATCAGCCGCCACCATTCACCGCCCTGGAACATAGCGATCGGCCAGCTTGCGCCGAAACTGATGAGCGTCTTTACGTCCAGCCCGAGGAGCGCGCCGGTATTGCCCGCTTTCATGCTCGCGAGCACGGTCACCATGTACATGCCGAGATTGACGGTCAGAATCAAGGTGGTGACGAAGCGCGCGGCCGGAATCAGGCCGCCCAGCAGCGGCGCGGGGTCGCGGCGGTCCACCGCGCGCGGGCCGACGGGCGTTTCGCAGTAGGGACAGACTTTGTCCTTGGTGGTGATAAAGGCCCGGCAATGCGGGCACATACGGCGGGTATCCACTACCTTCCATTCTAACCGCCGCGTGGCCGGAGACAGGCTCCACCACCGTTGGGAGGTGCTAGGCTGACAAATGACGCACTACATACCCGACAGGAGGTCAGGAAATGAGGCATTCGCTTCGTTGCGCCCATAAATTCACGGTTCCGGCGATGCTTGCGGCCCTTTGCCTGTGGCCCGGCGCGCTGCCTGCGCAGACCCAAACCGCCATGAAAGAAAACATCCTATTGAAACCCTGGAGCGGCCCCTACGGCGGCGTTCCGCCGTTCGATCAGGTCCGGATCGCCGATTTCAAGCCGGCCCTCGAACAGGGCATGGCCGAAAGCCGGAGCGCGATGGAGGCGATCACAGCAAGCAAGGAGCCGCCCAGCTTCGAGAACACGATCGTGGCGATGGAGCGGATGGACGCCACGCTCGACCGCGTGCGGGCGATTTACAGTACCTGGGCCGGGACGATGTCCAGCGGCGAATTCCGCGCGGTGGAAACCGAGATGGCGCCGAAGCTGGCCGCGCACCGCGACCAAGTGCACCAGAATGCGGCGCTGTTCAAGCGGATCGAGGCCGTGTATCAATCGCCGGAGATGAAAAAGCTGACTCCGGAACAGCAGCGGCTGGTGTGGGATTACTACACCGATTTCGTGCGCGCCGGCGCGAAATTGAGGGAGGAACAGAAGAAGAAAATCGCAGAGATCAACCAGCGCCTTGCGACTTTGTACACGAAATTCAGCAATAACGTGCTGCGCGACGAGGAGCACTACGTTCACTACCTGAGCAAGGATCAGTTGGGCGGGCTGCCGCAGGAGTTCGTCGCTTCGGCGGCGCAGGCGGCTTCTGAACGCGGCCGCAAGGGCGAGTATGCGGTGCTGAACACGCGCTCGTCGATGGATCCCTTCCTGACGTACAGCACGGAACGCGGTCTTCGCGAGAAAGTCTGGCGGACGTTTTATAGCCGCGGCGACAACAACGACGAGTACGACAACAAGGCGATCATCAGCGAGATTCTGAAGCTGCGAGCCGAGCGGACGAAGCTGCAGGGCTACGATTCCTTCGCACACCGCGCGCTGGAAAAGCAGGTGGCCAAGACGCCCGAGGCGGCAATGAACCTGTTGATGCAGATGTGGCCCGCCGCCATCGCGCGAGTCAAGGAAGAGGTGGCCGACATGCAGGCCATCGCCGTCAAAGAGGGCGCCCGGATCACGATTGAGCCTTGGGATTACCGTTTCTATGCCGAGAAGGTGCGTAAGGCGAAATACGATCTCGATTCGAATGAGGTGAAGCAGTATCTGCAACTGGAGAAGCTGCGCGAGGGCATGTTCTGGGCCGCGACGAGGCTGTTCGGTTACGAATTCGCGGCGGTGACCGATGTGCCGGTGTACCATCCCGATGTGCGCGTATGGCGCGCGAGCCAGGGGGGCAAGCACGTGGGGCTGTTCTATTTCGACCCCTACGCGCGCACCGGCAAGCGCTCAGGCGCTTGGATGAGCGCCTACCGGCCGCAGCAACGGCTCGCGGGCGAGATCTCGCCCATCGTGTCGAACAATTCGAACTTCGTGAAGGGCGCGCCGGGCCAGCCGGTATTGATCAGCTGGGACGACGCACGCACGCTGTTCCACGAGTTTGGCCACGCGCTGCACGGATTGAGTTCGAATGTCACCTATCCGGCGCAGGCCGGCACCTCGGTCGCGCGCGACTACGTGGAGTTGCCGTCGCAGATTTACGAGCGCTGGCTCGGCACCACGCAACTGCTGAACGAGTTCGCGCGCCACCACGAAACGGGCAAGGCGATGCCGAAGGAGTTGCTGGACAAGATCGAGCGTTCCGAGAAGTTCAATCAGGGCTTCCTGAGCACGGAGTTCCTCGCCAGCGCGCTGATCGACATGAAGCTGCACACGATGGGCGAGCCGGTCGAGATCGACGCCGCGAAGTATGAGCGGGAGACACTGGCCGCTCTCAACATGCCCAAGGAACTGCCCATGCGCCACCGCATGCCGCAGTTCGCGCATATCTTCTCGAGTGAAGGCTACGCGGCGGGCTACTACAGCTACCTGTGGGCCGACGCGCTCACCGCCGACGCGTGGGAGGCGTTCGAAGAGGGCAAAGGCCCCTACGACACCGAGGTGGCGAAGCGCTTCTTCGACCTGATTCTCAGCCGGGGCGACACCATGGACCCGGCCGAGGCGTACCGCAAGTTCCGCGGGCGCGACGTGGACACCGGGGCGCTGATGCGCCATCGCGGGTTTGCGACGAAGTAGGCCGCCGATCAGAACTGCCAGCGCAGCGACGCCCAGGCGTTGAAGCCCGGGGCGTCGATGCCGGAGCCGTGGACGCGGTAGTTGCGGTCGGCGAGGTTATCGAGGGCGAACTGCAGGCTCCATTGTTCTGAGAGCGGCACACCGCCGCGAAAACTCAGGCTGAGCCAGGCGGAGGTTGCCAGATAGAGGGGGATGCGTTGTCCTGCTGTCGTGATGCCGGGCAGCACGCGGGCCTGGATTTCGGCAAGCGTTTCGCCGGTGGGGGCGAAGCGCCGGTCCTGGGTGAGATACGGAGCTACGCGTGAGCCGTTGAATAAGGCGGCGATGTCATTCAGACTGCGTCCCGCGCCGATGCGTTCGTCGTCGCGGTCGCCGCCGCTGAGGCGGTTCTGGCGGCCCGCGGCGTCGGCGCGCAGTTCGAGCCAGGGCAGGCGACCGTGACCCAGCCACCGGACGGCGGCGAAGCCGGATTGCGGCGGAAGGCGGCGCATGGGGCGGTTTGGGTGCAAGTCGCGGCCTGCGATGAAGGCGTAGCCGGTTTCGAAGCGCCAGGCGCGCACGGGTTCGTAGCGGACATAGGATTCGAGACCGTAGTACCGCGCCTGTCCATCGTTGACAAAGGCCTTCACGCCGCGTGGGTCAAACGATGTGGCCACGGTGGTGACGCCCGCGGCCTGCTGCGCGGCGGTGGGGGTGTTGGGAGTGACTGGCAGGCCCGCGAGCGCGGTGGGCAGCGCGTTCAAGGGAAAGAGGAGCGTGCGGCGGACGATGGGGTCGATGAGATCGGCATGAAAGCCGTGGGTGCGCGCGTAGATGCGCCGGGAGCGAAACGCCAGGCCCAGTTCGCCATTCCAGAGGCTCTCGGCGCGCAACCCATCGACGAGCCGGCCGATGGGCACGGCGCTCTCCGCGGCGTTGTTGCCGATGACGGCGCCGGGGGCTTCGGCGGCGGGGATTTCGTAGCCCAGGTCGTTTAAGCCCAGCGCGCCGAGGTCGTTCAGGTTGGGGGCGCGGAAGCCGCGGCCGCCGAGGGCGTGGATCTCGAAGGCGCGGGTCAGGCGGAAGGTGAGGCTGCCGTTCATCGTGACGTCGCGAAAGCTCTGCTGGGAGGCGGGCACGCCGAAGCGCGTGTCTTCGCGCGTGCGGAAGCCGATGCGGGTGAGGCGGACGCCGGCCAGCGCGCGCAAGCGGTTGTTGAATAATTCCTGCGAGCCCTGCGCATAGAGACCGCCGGTGGTGTAGCGGGAGCCATCGGGGTAGAGGGCGCGTGCGGGCGCAGCGTTGTTCCAGCGGCTGGCGGCGATGTGCTCGTCGTAGAGGTCGCCGCCGAAAGTGAGCAGCAGCCCACGGAGGAACTGCTTCGCGCCCTGCACGGAGTAGCCGTAGGTGTTGACGCGGTTTTCGTCGGTCACGATGGTGTCGGAGACACGCATGCCCTGACGGACCGTGCCGTCGCGCATCGAGTTGAGCGAGACGTTGCCTGCCAGGCGGTCGAGACCGGCGAGCTGGAGGCGCTCATAGCGGGCGTAGGCGAAGTGAAGCCGTTGGGGTTCGAATTTCGACTGCATGCGCCCGAGCCCGCCCCAAAGATCTTTATAGCCGTCGGTGCTGGTTTGCTCGCTGTACTGATACCACGCAGTGAAGCTGTGCTTTTCCGACGGGCGGAGCGCGAGTTTGGTGTGCGCGCCGGTCTGGGAGAACGCGGTGTCGCGCATGCGGGAGCCGGTGAGCGAACGGATGAGATCGTTATCGAGGTTGAAGAGGCGGCGGAAGGTGTGGCGTGAGTCGAAGCCGCCGCCGGGGCGGAGGTCGTTGTGGCGCCGCGCCGTACCGCCGGCGAGCCAGGCCGCGCGGGCGCCGCCGAGACTGATGAGGGCGTTCGCACCGCCGGAGCGGTCGGCGGAGCCGGCGAAGAGGCCGAACTCGCCATGCCATTCGCGTGCGGTTCCATCGGCGAAGCGCGGGTCGATCGTCAGCACCTGAATGGAGCCGCCCATGGCGTCGCTGCCGTAGAGCGAGCCGGCGGGACCCAGGACGGCCTCCACCTGCCGGGCCTGTGTGGGTTCGATGAAGGCGAGGTACTGGTTCGGTCCCGAGCGGAAGGTGGAGTTATTGAAGCGGATGCCGTCGATGAGGTTGAGCACCTGATACCCGGTGAGGCCGCGGAGGAAGGGCGATACCTGCGAGGTGGAGGTCTGCTGCACCAGCACGCCCGGTTCGCCTTCGAGCGCGTTGCCGATGGTGAGCAGCGGACGGGCGCGGAGGCCGTCTTCCTCGCGGATCAAGGCGAGGGCGGGGGATTCGGCTGCGGCTTCCTCGCGGCCAAGCGTGGCGGTGACGGTGATTGCCGTGTACACCGGTTCGGGTTTCGGGTCCTCGGGCGGCGGCGCCTGCGCGCACAGGAGCGCGGCGGGGAGCGACAGCCAGAGAACGCGAAACATTCTCTCTAAGCTATCAGCCCGATGCTACGTTCCGGTGACAGCCGCCGGCGCGGATTGCACAGGCTGGGAAAGCGAAGCTTCTTCGTTGAGGACGACTATATCGACGCGGCGGTTGCGGGCGCGGCCTTCTGGAGTTTCGTTCGGCGCCACAGGCGCGGTGTCGGCAAAGCCCGCGATGGCGAGCCGTTCGGCGGGGATGCCGAACCGGTTGGTGAACATGTCGAGCATGGCGATGCCGCGTGCCGCCGACAGGTCCCAATTGCTGCGGAAACGGGCGTTGTGGATGGGTATGGAATCGGTGTGGCCTTCGAGGCGGATGGGGTTGGGCGTGCGTTTGAGTTCGGCGGCGATCAGGGCGAGCGTGGGGATGGTGGAGGGTTCCACCGTGTCGTTGCCCGAGGGAAAGAAGGTGGCTTCGCGCAGGCTGATGATGAGCCCGCGGCGTTCGAGCCTGACTTCGAGCCGGCCGGTTTCGATTTCTTTCTTCAGCTTCTCGTTGAGCTCCTGGAGGGACGGCAACAGTTCGATGACCTGCTGGTTGGGCGCCTTGGGCGTTTCGAGACCGAGCAGCATCGGTTTGTCCTCGGGACCGGGCGGGGGCGTTTCCTCGCGCCGGACGAGTTTTGCGATGGTCTGAGTGAGGCGGCCTTCGCTCATGGCCTGTTTGAAGGCTTCCGAGATGAGTTGCGCGCGTTCCTGATCGGTTTTCGAGTTGGCGTACATCATGACGAAGAAAGCGAAGAGGAGCGTGATGAAGTCGGCGTAGCTCACGAGCCAGCGTTCGTGGTTCGGGTGATCGTCCTTGCGGCGGCGGCGGAGGCCCATGTCACTTGCCCCGCGGTTTCTGGGCCGGGCGGTCCTGCTCGTCGAGAAAAGCTTCGAGTTTGAGCCGGATCAGCTTGGGATTCATGCCCTCGACGATGCCGGTGACCCCTTCGAGCATCAGCTCGCGGCGTTCGCGTTCGCTTTGCGCGCGGATCTTGATCTTGTGGGCGGCGGGAAGGAAGAACAGATTCGCGATGCCCACGCCGTAAATAGTGGCGACAAAGGCAGCGGCAATGCCGTGACCCACTTTGTTGATGTCCTTGATGTCCTCCATCACCAGGATCAGGCCCAGAACGGCGCCGATGATGCCGATGGTGGGCGCGAATCCGCCGGCGGATTCATAGACTTTCGCCTCGCGCTCGGTCTGTTGCTCGGCGATGTCGATCTCGAGTTCCATCATGGTTCGCAGTTCCTGGAGGTCGGCCCCGTCCACGGCCAGCATCAGCGATTTGCGGAGGAACGGATCGGCGATGGCGCTGGCTTCGGCCTCGAGCGAAACGATGCCGTTCTTGCGTGCGAGGGTGGCGTAGCCGACGATGGACTCGATCGTCGCGGCGTGGCCCGCCGCCGGTTGGAAGAAGACGTCGCGCAGCCGGGCGAGAGCGCCGCGGAGCAGTTCCGGCGAATTGGCCACCATGGTGGCGCCGAACGTGCCGCCGAAGACGATCAACGCGGCGGAGATGCCGACCATCTGGTGCGGACGGCCGTTCTCGAGCCAGAAGCCGCCGAGGATCCCGGCCGCCGCGAGAAACAGCCCGGCGGCGCTGCCCAGGTCGAGGCGCTCGCCTCCGCGCGGTTTCGCCATTACGCAAACCTCATTGCGGTCCCGCCGCGGGATGACGAACCGCCAGCAGGACGCCCTCATAGATCCGCTGCCTCAGGGCAACAATGCGTTCGAGCACCTCCTCGGCCGTTTCGAGCACCATGAATTTCTGCCCGCTGGTCAGAGAAATCAGCGTGTCCGGAGTGGTCTCGACGTGTTCGATCAGATCCGGATTCAGATAGAACGGGATGTTATTGAGCCGTGTCAGCCGGATCATGGAGGGCCTCGACGAACATATCGGTTCCCGACAGCTGGGTGTGAATGAATGACGGCCTCAGGAGAGGCTCTTGAGCCAGGCGGCGCGGGCGGACAGGTCCTCCGCCGCACAGATCAGCGACCCGGGCACGATGCCGTCCGCCCCGGCTTCGCGCAGCAGGGGAACGGTGTGCTCGCGAATTCCGCCGTCGGCGAAGATCCGCACGGGCGCGCCCAAGCCTTTCAAGGCACGGATCTTATCGAGGGCGCGCGGGTCGAGGCCGAGGCCTTTCTCGCCCATCACCGTACCCATCACGAGGACCGTATCGATGCGCGGCAGTTCGTCTTTCACCATCATCCAGGGCGTCTCGATGTCTATCGACAGCCCCGCCGCGACGCCTCGCGCCTCGAGCCGGTCGAGGACGTGCCTGAGGCGCTTGCCCGTCTCCACCGGCAGCGTGACGCGGTTGACGCCCGCGTCCAGAAACGCGTCGAGCAGGTCCAGGGGCCGGGTCGCCATCAGGTGCAGATGGAAGGGTACGACGGTCAACGGCCGCAGCCGCGCGATCAGGTCGGGAAAGAACAGAAGAGTGGGGACGAAATGGCCGTCGGCGGCGTCAAAATGGAAGGAGTCCGCCACCGGTTCCAGCCGCCGGATCTCGCTCTCCAGGTTGGCCAAATCGGCCGACCAAAGGGAAACATCCAGCAGCAGTTCCGGCATCTACCGCATGGTACCATTCGAGAGTAAACCAATGAAACTGATGATTCTATTGACCTTGGCCGCCGCCGGAGCCATCGCGGCCGACCCCGTCGCGGTGACCGTCAATGGCCGGGATTACACCCGCGCCGAATTCGAACAGATGATCCGCTATGTGGGGGGCGCCATTCCGGCGCAGTTCAACTCCAACCGCAAGGCCTTTCTCGAGATGTTCGCACTCACGCAGCGATTTGCCGAGGAAGCACGCAAAGCCAAGGTCCACGAAATCGAACCCTACGCCTCGCGGCTGAAGTATGCCGAGATGATGCAGTTGGCGCAGTACGTCCTTGATGTGAAGAACCGGGAAGCGAAGATCATGCCGGAAGACCAGCGCGCGTACTATGAAAAGAACAGGCAGCGCTACACGTCGGCCAAAATCAAGGTTCTGTATCTTTCCTTCGTCACCACTGCGGTGCTCGGCGCCGGCGCCGCGCGCGATGAAGCGGCCGCGAAGGAGTTGGCGGGCAAGTTGAAGGCGCGGATCGATGGCGGGGCCGATTTCGTCGCGCTGGTGCGCGAGTACTCCGACGATTCCGACTCCAAGAGCAAGGACGGAGACTTTCCCGAAATCAAGCCCACCGACACAAGCCTCCCGACCAACATCACCCAGGCCGTGTTCGGGCTCAAGCCCGGCCAGGTGAGCGAGCCGGTCCGCCAGCCCAACGGCTATTACCTGTTCCGCCTCGAGAAGCTTGTGGAACAGCCTTTCGACGAAGTGCGCGACAGCATTTACATCGAGTTGCAGAAGGAGTTTCTCGACAAATGGGTGGACAGCGTGCGGGCCTCGGCCACGGTGGAAGTGAAAGACGAGAGCTTTTTGCAGGGGCCGGTGAAGCCCTGAATCGCCTGGCGGCCGCGCTGCCGCGCCTGCGCGGCGAACCTGTTCGCGTGGAATGGGGGAGGGGCTTGCGCGCGCACAAATCGAGGCTGGAAGCCGGCCCCGGTCCGGGCCAGCCCGTTCATGCCGCCAGCTACCCGCGCCAGCGGCGATTGGTGCTGGATTCGGCGCTGCGCCGCCAGCCTGCCGAACGGGCCCGTATCTTTGTCCACGAAGTCTTCCACTTCGTGTGGGTGCGGCTGGGCAACTCGAGCCGCCGCGCCTGGGAGGCGCTGCTCGAAGCGGAGATCGCCGCCGGCGCCCCTGGCGAACTCGGCTGGTCCGCCGAATGGCGAAAAGACGCTTTGCGGCCCGGCGACCGCCGTAACCGGACCCGCCGCTGGCGCGAATATGCCTGTGAGAGCTTTTGCGACACGGCCGCGTGGCTGTGGGCCGGCCTTGAGCGTCATGAGGAGTTTACTCTCCCGCGCAAGGAGCGTTCCGCGCGCCGGCGGTGGTGGATGGACCTCCGGCGTCACCATCCGGAAGGCTGGCGCATCTAATTGGTTGATAGAATCAGTCTAAAGAGCACACCCCGCATGAAAACTCATCTCCTTCGCGGCTTGCTGGCCGCCGTATTGGTGGTCACGGCCGCCTGTTCCCAGCCTGGTGGCGATGCCGCTCGCGTCGATGCCGCCGAAGCCGGGCTGAAGCCCGCCGCGCAGCGCAATCCCGCGCCCGATTTCGTCTTGAAGGATGCCGGTGGACGCGACGTAAAGCTCTCCGATCTCAAGGGCAAGGTGGTGCTGTTGAACTTCTGGGCCACCTGGTGCGGACCTTGCAAGTTCGAGATCCCCTGGTTTATCGAGTTCGAGAAGCAGTACAAGGATCAGGGTTTCGCGGTGGTGGGCGTGTCGCTGGACGACGAGGGCTGGGAGGTGGTGAAGCCCTATATCGAGGACAAGAAGGTGAACTACCGGGTCGTGGTGGGGACTGAAGAGGTGTCGATGAAATATGGCGGCGTCGAATCACTGCCTTCCACCTTCATGATCGACCGCGAAGGCCGCATCGCCTCGGTGCACATCGGTCTTCAGGCCAAGAGCGCGTTTGAAGATGACATCAAGACTCTTCTTCAGTAGCGCCGCGGCGCTTGCGCTGCTCGCCGTGCCGGCCGCCGCGCAGCCCGGCTGCGCGCTGACGGCCGAACCCGCGCGCATCACGGTGAAGCGCACGGAGAATCCCGAATACCGGCTCCGTCTCAAGCTGCCTCCGGGCTGCCACACGAATTCGCATCAGCCGAACGATCCGGACCTGATCCCGCTGCGGCTTACCTGGAACCCTGGCCCGCTCGAAGCCGGCGCGATCACGTTCCCCAAGCCCACGCTCGAAAAGTACAGCTTCTCCGAGAAGCCTCTTTCGGTGTTCAGCGGCGAATTTGAGATCGTCACCCAGTTCACGCGCAAGCCCACCGCGATGCCCGGCCCGGCGGTGCTCGGCGGTAAGCTCCGCTATCAGGCCTGCAACGACCGGATGTGTTTTCCGCCACGGACGATCGAGATCAAGGCGCCGGTCATGCTGCAATAGTGCGCCGCCTGTTGATCCGTCCCGGCGCCATCGGCGACACGGTGGTTTGGCTGCCCGCCGCTGAAACGCTGAAGCCCGCCGAGATCTGGCTCCCCGAGCAGAACCTGCCATTGGTGCGCCACATTGCGCCGGCGCGTTCTATCGCTTCCACCGGTCTCGAAATGACGGGACTCCCTGGCGCGGAGCCGCCTGCGGCCTTGCGCGAGTTCGACGAGATCTGGAGCTGGTACGGCTCGAATCGCGAGGAGTTCCGGGAGGCCGTCGCCGCGCTTCCCTTCCGCTTTTTCCCCGCGCTGCCCGAAATGTGGGGCGAGGAGCACGCCGTGGACTTCTTCCTGCGTCACGCCGGCGCGCCGCCGGGCGCGGCGCCGGCGCTACCGGTGGGGCGTTTGGGCGGCGGCCCCATCATCATCCACCCCTTTTCCGGGTCGAAAAAGAAGAACTGGCCGGTGGCTCAGTTCATGCAGGTGGCGGCGCGGCTTCGCTCCAAGGGCCAAGAGGTCCAATACATCTGCGGGCCCGAGGAAGGGCTGCCCGGCGCACGGCGTTTTACGGATCTCGACACGCTGATCGAATTCCTCGCGCAGGGCAGGGCCTATCTCGGCAACGATTCGGGTCCTACGCATATCGCGGCAGCCCTCGGCTTGCCCACGCTCGCTTTGTTTGGCTCCACGAACCCGAAAGTCTGGGCGCCACGCGGCCGGCGCGTCCGTGTGATGGACCAGCGTAGCGGCCCGCGCGCCGCCTTTGAAGCCCTCTATCCGCTGATCCACGGTTGATCCCGCGCGCCTCGTTGTGTCAGGGTGTGGCAAGGTCCCCATGATGAACCGGCGTCATTTTCTGACTACCGCGGCAGGCCTGCCCATCGCCGCCTGCTCACAGTTCCAGTCGAAAACGGGCAAGCCCCCGAATGTCCTCTATATCCTGACCGACGACCAGCGCTGGGATTGCCTCAGCGTCGCGGGCCATCCGTTTCTGAAAACCCCGCATCTCGACCGCATCGCCAATGAGGGCGCGCGCTTCGCCAACGCCTTCGTCACCACATCGATCTGCTCGCCCAGCCGCGCCAGCTTTCTCAGCGGCAAATACGCTCATCAGCATGGTGTGCAGAACAACTTCACCGACTACCCCCGCGCTCTGCCAAGCTGGCCCGTGAATCTCAAGCGCGCAGGTTACGACACGGCCTACGTCGGGAAATGGCACATGGGCGAAGAGGACGATTCCGCCCGCCCCGGCTTCGATCACTGGATCTCGCACAAAGGCCAGGGCAAGTATTGGGACACCGAGTTCAACATCAACGGCCAGCGCCAGACGGTGAAGGGCTACTACACCCACACCGTCACTGAGATGACGCTCGACTGGCTCAAGGCGCGCCCCGGCAACAAGCCCTTCGCGATGTGCCTGGGACACAAGGCCCCGCACGGCATCTGGATTCCCGAGCCGAAGTACGAGCACGTGTATGACGATCTGGAGGTCAAGAAGCCCGAAACCGCCTACCATTTCGGACCGAACGTACCCAGCTTCGTGAAGGAGCGCGTTCGCACCTGGCATGGCATCGATGGCAACCTGTATGGCCACAAGAGTTTCGAAGAGTTCATCCGCTGCTATCACGCCACGATCCTTTCGGTGGACGACTCGGTGGGCGCCATTTACGACGCACTGCGGCAGTCCGGCGAACTCGACAATACCTTCATCGTCTTTGCCGGTGACAATGGTTTTCTGCTGGGCGAGCACGCCTCCATCGACAAGCGCACCATGTGGGAGGAGAGCATTCGCATTCCGCTGCTGATGCGTTATCCCGCCGCGATTCCGAAACCGGTTGTCGTCAACGAAATGGTTCTGAACCAGGACGTTGCGCCCACCGTGCTTGATGTCTGTGGCGCGGAACCGTTGCCGGACATCCCTGCGCGCTCCTGTCGCCGTCTGCTCGCCGGAGAGCCTGATCCGGAATGGCGCAAGTCGTTTTACTACTCCTACAACTACGAGGCGGAATTCCCATACACGCCGAACGTTCGTGGTGTGCGCACGGATGATTGGAAGTTCACCCACTACCCGAACGGCGATGAATCTCCGGACAAATACCTTGCCGAGTTGTACGACCTGCGCAACGACCCGCTCGAGAAGAGCAATCTGATCAACGAGCCCGGTGCGCAGGAACAAGTCACGCAGCTCAAGGCCGAACTGCGCCGCCTGCAGGAATCGCTCGGCGCCTGGCCCGATGCGATGCCCGTGAATCCTCAGCTCAAGATGGAGTTGCCCGAGGAGTCGATCCGCTAGCCGCCGCTGCGCTGGCGCGTGACGCGCTCGGCGACGAACTCGTAGCCCGCCTTGCCGTAGGGGCTTTCGGCGACCGAGATCATGAGGATGCCCTCGACCCGGAACATCTGAAACAGCGCGGCGGGGACGCGCGCGCCGGCGCGGGTCTTCACCCAGATCAGTTGGTTGGGCGGCGGCGGTGGCGTGTGAATGCACGCGCCGGGCCAAGGCACCAGCAGGAACTGCGTCACTTCAAAGGCGTCGTCGTCCAGCGGGACCATGAAGCCGGACACGCGCACGCGGCGCCCGTGCGCGGATTGCAGCCGGGGCGAGGCCGCGCCGGTTTCCACGTTCAGTTCGCGCAGGTCGTTCCAGGTGATCACCGGGGCGGTGGAAGCGCTCTCCTCCGCCTCGTCCGGCAGCTGCGAATGCCACATATGCCACAGCTTGCCCATGCCGAACAGCAACAACAGAAGCAGGGCGAAGTAACTCCGCCGCCAGCGGAAATGGGAAGTGGCTGTACTCACCGGAGATTGACCGGCCCAGGATGAAGGATCAGGTCCACAACAATCATCTTACGCTCCGCCCTCGAGTAGGCCGTTCATGCGCAAATCACAAACGGCGACGCTTCGCGTAAACCTTGCGCGGTGAGCGCTCCCGCCGTCACGGTTACCCATTCGTTCGCCGGGCGGGGCTGAGCCAGTTCCACTTGCAGGTAGTTCTCTGTCAGCGCGGTCCCGTTATCCAGCGTCACCGCGCGCAGCGGCCGTCCCAGCATCCGGTTGCGGAACCTGAGATTCTTTGCCGCGCCCAATTCGCGCAGACGCCGGGTCCGCTCCTTGCGGAGTTGCCAGGGGATTTGCGCGTGGCCCGCCGCCGCGGTGCCCGGCCGCTCGCTGTAGGTAAAGACGTGGAGATACGTGAAGGGCAGCCTTTCGACGAAGGCCAGGGTTTCGGCGAACTCCGCTTCCGTCTCGCCGGGGAAGCCTGTCATGACATCCGCGCCGAAGGCGGCATCGGGCATCAGGGCGCGGGCGCGCAGCAGGCGGTCCTCGTAGTGGCGCGTGCGGTACTTGCGCTTCATCCGCTTCAGCACGGCGTCCGAACCCGACTGCAGCGGGGCATGGACGTGTTTGGCGATGCGTGGTTCGGCGGCCATCAGGGCGAGCATTTCGTCCGACAGGTCCATCGGCTCCACGGAACTCAGGCGCAGCAGTTCGACGCCGGTCTCGTCCAGCAGAATGCGCAGCAGCCCCGCCAGCCGCAGTGGACCGCGGCCGCTGTCGAAGCCGCGTTCGCGCCCCCAGCGGCCGAGATTGATGCCTGTCAGCACCACTTCGCGATAGTTCGCCGCCAGCCCTCTGACCTGGGAGATCACTTCGCCCAGCGCCATCGACCGGCTCTTCCCGCGCACCGAGGGAATCACGCAGAACGAACAGACGTTCGAGCATCCCTCCTGGATCTTGAGATTGGGCCGGGTGCGCCCGCCCAGCGCTTCGGTGACGGGCGCCGCCAGAAATTCGTCCTGCGCGCCGATTTCGCCGACGTGAATCTGCGAATGGTATTCCGCGCCCAAAACAATATCGGCGATCTGCGTTTTGTGCGAGTTGCCGACCACCCAGGTGACGCCGTCGAGCGCCGCGATCTCGCCGGGGGCCCGCTGGGCGTAGCAGCCGGTGACCAGAATGCGCGCGGCCGGATTTTCCCGCCGCAGCCGGTTGACGGACTTCTTGAGATCCTCATCGGCCGCCGCCGTCACCGTGCACGTATTCAGAACGACCAATTCGGCTTCAGCGGCCGTTCCCGGCTTGAGCCCGCGCGCCTGCAGCAGCCCTTCAAGGGCCGCGCCGTCGGCCTGAGTCGCCCGGCAACCGAAATTCTGGATGTGAAACCGCCTCACTGCCTCCAGTTTACCGTCCTGCCTGCGAAGCGGAAACCCGACCGCAACACTGCCGCGCGGTCATGCAAGCGAAGCCGAACGTGAAGGGCGAACGCCCGCACGCTGGGCTCACATGTGCGTAAAGCTTTCTTGAGTGAAGTGCCGGATGATGAACTGCGGCCCGCCGGCTCAGCCCAGCGAAAATAGACGCAGTGCCCACTTCGGCAGAATGGGCGACGCGTCAGGCCGGGAGGCCTCTACCCGCTTCACAGGCTTCGGCTCGGGAGGCGGCTCGGTGGATAGGCGGAAGTGTTCCAGGATTTCCCCGGCATCCGCACCGGTCGCCTCTGCATACTGGCGTATGTAGCTGGTTGTGAAGAGCCCGCCCGGCAATACGCCGTAGTCTCCCTGCTCGATGGCCACGAGGAAGCGCTTACTGATCTTAGACGAGTCCGAGATCTGCTCTAGCGTTACGCCCGCGCGCCGCCGATGCTCTTCAAGCCCCAACGCTGGGCGTTGGTTGAACCGATGTCCTTTACCTGGCACTCGAATCCGTCCATCCTCTTTGAATCCCGGATGCTTCTGGCGGCATCCTAGCGAAACTACAGCATATCACTCTTCTCTCTTGCGTCAACTGGGGGTTCCATCCATTTGGGGGATGGAACGAACCTCAGTTCTGCGCTTAAACTAGAGGTGGCAGTAGAGTTTACGGGCAACATGGGCCGGCCGACCGTGGCTTACCGTGCATCGGCCGCTGTCCACAGCCCCGAGGTGAATGCTCCCGTGAAATCACGAATCGACGCGGTCGCACTCATAGCTATCCCCGCTATCTCCGCGCCCGGTGCGACCCTCATTTTTTACAGAAGTATCCTACCCATCCCGCCGGAATACTGCCAAGTCTGCCATAGCGAGCCCGAAACCGGCCCCATGGTGTTCCTCCATGACTACAGAAAACTCCGCCCCTGGGCTAAGGCGATTCGCCTATCTGTCGTCACCAAACGGATGTCTTCCCGGCTCGCCGGCCCCGGCAATGAGATCCTCACACTCGACACGCCGTGCGGCCCCGGGCGGATTCGGGATGGCTCGGATCCGCTGCTCCGAATGCACTACACATCCAGCGGCGAGCAGGTGGTGGGCCAGATCCGCCAGGGCTCCTTCGATCCGCTGGCCGGCGTGCGGCACAATGAACGAAGCTGGTCCTCCGGCCGGCCGGCCGCGCAGCGATGACGAAGCTGTCCACGGTGCTGCTGCTGCTGGCCACCCCGCTGGCCGCCCACGATACCATTACCACGAAGCTCACCTGGACGCGCGAAATCCAGCGCATCTTCATCCGGCGTTGCCTGAGCTGCCATCAGGCCGGCGGACCCGCCCCCTTCCTACTCAGTTCGTGGAAGGAGGCGCGCCCCTGGGCGGTGGCGATCCGCGAGGAGGTCACCTCGCGCCGCATGCCGCCCGTCAGCCACGTCAAAGGCTTCGGTGAGTTCCGCGACGATCCAGCCCTGACCCAGGAAGAAATTCAACTCATCACCGACTGGGCCAACGGCGGCGCGCCCGAGGGCGATCCACGCCTGGAAAGCGACGAACTACCCCGGCTTTGGCCGTCTGGCACGCCACCCAGCGGAGCGCCGCTGAAGCTTGCCGGGGAGTTGCACATCGGGGAGGCGCAGCGGCTGACCGGTCTGCAATTCGGCGAACTCGCCGCCGGTGTTTCGCTGCAAGCCATTCTCGAGCGCCCCGACGGAAGCATCGAGCCGCTCGCCTGGATTCGCGATTTCCGCCCGCAATGGTCGAGGCCGCTCGTCTTTCTGAAACCCGTGGAAGCGCCCGCGGGCTCACGCGTACGCTTGCTGGGGCCTGACGGCGTAACGGCGGTGATCTTCGGCGAGCGAGAGCCCGCGCCGTAGGCTTACGGCTTGATCTTCTCCTCGGTCGTCGCCTCTTCCGGCAGTTCGTCGGGGATGTCGAAGGTGATTGTGGCGTCCGCGCCGAACTTGCGGTAGCTGCGGAACTCGGTGAGGTTCTTCACCAGCAGGCGGCCTTCGCGCATGCGCATCTCCGAGCGTAGCGGCAACAGAAACTCCTGGCCTGAGATGTCGATGTGGTCGTAATCCAGCATCGTCCGCGCTTCCTGAATCGGGAACGACGGCGGCAGCGTGTCCGCCTCCAGGGTCACGCGCATCACCACCGGAACATCGCGATCCACGTAGATCAGTCCCTTGTAGCCGGGCACGAAATTCAGTTCCCGCTGCCAGCTGATCATCCACTTCGACCGCGACTGCGCCACGCGATAGCCGAACACATGCACCACGCGCCCGCGCAGCCTGGCCCAGCGTTCCCACCAGAAATCGGCCTGGGTGTCCTTCTCGAAGATCTGCTTCAGCATGGTGCCGAACTCGCCCGAACTGGTGGCGCCGCCCAGCCGGTCGAAGCTGGCGTCGGTCCACTGGTTGTTCACCGAGACGAGTTTGTAGTCTTCCTTCTGTTCGAAGTAGCTAAGGCGCGCAGCCACGGTGTCGGCGAGACGAAAGAAATCCAGCCCGGCCGGGTCGAAGTATCTGCGGGTCACCTGCAGGCAGATGAAGTCGGGCAGGCGCTGGGTATAGTTGAGCGCGATTTCGCGCGCCTCGCTGATGATGCGCCGCTGTTCTTCCTTGGATGGAATGGGCAGCGTAGGCTCCGCCGCCTTCACGGCAGCGTCCGAGGCCGGTTTTCCCAGTTCGCCCGTGGTGGCCACGTGCGCGCGCAGCGCTTCGGCCGTGCGCATGCCCAGCCCTTCGCCCACCAGTTCCTCGATGTCGCGCTCGAGCAGCCGCTCAGTGAGAGTGATCTTGCGGACGTAGTCGGCCACCTGCTTGTCGGGGTGTTTGAGCTGAATCGATGAACGCAGGAACGTGCGCAACTGTCCAACGGTCATCTTGGGACCCTGAGCTGCCGCCAAACCCAGCAGCACCAACAGGACCAGCCCCACTCGGGCAAGGCGCTTCATACCTACTAGAATAGACGCCGCCGGCGCCGTTCCGGTTGTCGCGGTTTGAGCGCTTCTTCGATTCCGGCCAGCGCCAGCGGCGCCATCACTCGATAACCCTTTGCGTTCGGATGCAGCCCGTCGTCGGCCAAATCGATCGTCAGAAGCCCTTCGGCGTTCTTCATCGCGTCGAAGTAGTTCACCAGCGCGTAGCCGCGCTCTTCGCAAAACCGCTTCAGCCAGGCGTTCATCTCATTGATCGCCTGCGGAGGGCGCATGCGGGTGCGCTCATTTGCTGGGTTCTTGTCCTTGTGATAATCGGACACCGGCAGAATCGTTGCAATCGCCATCTTGATTCCGTGATGGTCGGCCAGATCGCCCATCATCATGAAATTCGCCTGGATGGATGCCGGGGAAACTCCGCGCGCGATGTCGTTCGTCCCGGCCAGGATCAGCACCGCGGCGGGCTTCAGGGCCACCACGTCGCTCTGGAAACGGCCCAGCATCTGGCCCGTGATCTGGCCCGAAATGCCCCGGTTCACAAAGTCCCGGTCCGGATAATATTCGTTCAGCCGCCAGCCATCGGTGATCGAGTCGCCATAGAACACCACGCGCGGCTTGTCCTTCGCCGGCGCGGGCAGGGTTTGGTTCGCTTCGGCGTACCGGCGCAGGTTGTCGCGGTCCGGATCGCGCAACTGCCTCTGCAACTGCTCCACCAGCGCCTGAAAATACACCTCCAGCAGTAGCTGATTGTCGCGCAGTTCAGCCAACTGCCGCCGCGACGCCTCGGGGAAGGGCATGGGCTTCGGCACCGCGTCGGAGATCAACAGAAAGGCGCGCACGTTGGTCAACATCTTGAAGTGCAGCGTGGGATTGCGCCAGCCCAGGAATTCCAGGCTTTCGAGCGTCTGTTTCATGTTCTCGATCAGCGGCGCGCCCGCGCGCGCGAGTTCGGGAACGGTGAAACCGCCCGCTTCCATCAACTGAACCGTGCGCGTGTACAGTTCACGCGCCTCGCGGTCGGGCAGCAGCGGTGCGGGCGCGATGGCCGGCGGCGCCTGCGCGCCGGCGGCGGCCGCAAGCAGACAAAGAGGCAGTATGCGTTTCAGAAAATCCGTTCTTCTCATGATCGGGGTGCTATCGCGAATCTATCATGCCAGGACCAGGACGGGCGCATCCGCATCAACCCAACCTCAGCCCCCCGTCAGGCTCAAGCGTGAAGCGCGTGCCCAACAGCCGCCCCTCGCGGTTGAACATTTCGCGCAGCCATTCGCGGTCCCGCGGTGCCGCACGCCGGAGCCGGAATTGCCGGACTTGCATCACCTCCATCCGAAGCCCCGCCAGCTTGCCGGAGGGCGCCGCCAACTCCGGAAAATACATCACCCCGAGATCGCCGCGAAACTGCTCGTAGCCTTCGATTCCTTCGTAATCGCTGAGGAAATCGCCGCACCCATAGAGAATGAGCTTCTCCCGGTAAAGCTCCATGCCCTTCGCGTGATGCGACGAGTGGCCATGCACCAGGTCCGCGCCGCCCCCATCGATCAGCAGCCGCGCAAACTCCTGATGCGCCCCCGGAATGCGATACCCCCAATTCGCACCCCAGTGGATCGACATGATGGCAAGATCGCCGGGGCGCTTCTCCTGCAGGATCCGCTCTGTGATTGACGTCGCGCTGGCTGTTGTGTAGCCGTCGATGTAGTTTACCCCCGGGGTGTCCTCCCCGGCCGCCCACGCGGGCGGGATTCCGCAATCGGGTCCCCCTACCGCATAGACCAACACCCGCCCCCCGCGCACATCCATCGCCGCCGGCAGCCGCGCCTCATCCAGTCCGGCGCCCGCGCCCGCCGTCTGGATCTTCGCATCACGCAACACGCGCAGCGTGTCGGTTAACCCCGCGCGGCCCCAATCCAAAACGTGATTGTTCGCCAGCACGCAGCAATCGATGCCCGCCGCGGTCAGGCAAGTCACGTTGGCGGGATGCATGCGATAGTTGATTCCCTTCGCTTCGGCCGCCGCACTGGTGGTGATCGAGGTCTCGAGGTTGATGATGCGCAGATCCGGCTGCGCGCGATCGAGCTCGGCCAACGCTTCCCCCCAGATGTAGGAAGGCTCCGCGCGCCTGGGGATCGGACCGTTGCGTTGCTCGGCGAAGCGCACGTAATCGCGCGCGGACTTTACGTAGTCCTCATAGATCCCCGGCTCCGAAGGCTGCCCGAGAATCTGGTCGATGCCGCGGCCCGTCATCACATCGCCGCACAGAAACAGCTTCACGCTCTGCGTTTTACCTGCCGGCCCGGAACCGCAAGCCCACCCGGCCGCTACATGCACGCCGGCCGCGCCCATCTGCTGCAGGAACACTCTCCGCCTGCGCATCGAAAGGCCGCCTTTCAATTACCAGCGTACTGCTTCGCCCGCGAATGCGCCCCGTCACTTGACCGCCGGACCATGGGGCGTGGGTTAAGCCCCCTGCGGAACTTTCCCGGAACATTCGGGTCATCCCAATTCTTGCAGCACGCGTCTGGATAGACGGAGCGCCACAATGTGCCCACTTGCCCAAATCTCAGCCGCCTTCACCACACTCGCCCTCGCCGCCGGTCAGCCGCCGCCCGCCTATGACCCGCTGCGGCTGCCACCGGGTGTGCTTTCACGACCACTCGACTTCACGGTGCGCGACTCCGCGCGCAGCCGGGATATCCCCGTCCGCGTCTTCCTCCCCGCCGCTCCGGCTGCCGCGCCGGTCGTCCTGTTCAGCCACGGGCTGGGCGGCTCCAACCAGGGCAACGATCACTTGAGCGGCCATTGGTCCGGACGCGGCTATGCCGTGGTTTTCGTCCAGCACACTGGCAGCGACAACAGCGTGTGGAAGGACAAACCTCTGAGGCGGCGGCGCGCCGGCATGGAACAGGCGGCTTCGGCGCAGAATTTGCTCTTGCGGCTCGCAGACATCCCCGCCGTGCTGAATCAGCTTTCGGCCTGGAACAAGGAGTCCCGCCATCCGCTTGCGCACAGGCTGGACCTCTCCCGCATCGGCATGAGCGGCCACTCCTTCGGGGCGCTGACCACACAAGGAGTCAGCGGCCAGAGTTACGGACGCCAGGGGCCCCGCTTCACCGATCGACGCATCCGTGCCGCCGTGATGTTCAGCCCCAGTACGCCCCGTCAGGGCGAACCCGCCGCCGCCTTCGGCTCCGTCCAAATCCCCTGGATGCTGATGACGGGCACAAGCGACACCGCCGCCATCGGAGGCGCCACCATCGAGGACCGGTTGAATGTCTATCCGCACCTCCCGCCGGGCGGCAAGTATGAACTCGTGCTCGATGGCGCGGAGCATTCCGCCTTCACGGACCGCCGCCTGCCCGGCGACAAACTGCCGCGCAACCCGAACCATCACCGGGCGATTCAGGCCCTCACCACCGCCTTCTGGGACGCGCACCTGCGCGGAGACACCGCCGCCCGCGCCTGGCTTGAAAGCGGCTCCGTCCGTGGCGTCCTCGAAGCCAAGGACCGCTGGCAACACAAATGATTGGCGTTCGCGCCTACTGGAAATTCACCACGCCAGCAAAGTCTTCGGGCTTAAGTGAAGCCCCGCCTACCAGCGCCCCGTCGATATCCGGCTGCGCCATCAGGCCCGCCACATTGTCGGGCTTCACCGAGCCGCCATACAAGATGAGGACCGCCGCTGCGGCCTCCGCGCCGAACTTCTCCCCGGCCAGCGACCGGATGACGCGGTGTGCATCCTGGGCGATTTCCGGCGTCGCCACCTTGCCCGTGCCAATCGCCCACACGGGTTCATACGCGATCACGACTTGAGCGAACTGCTCCGGCGTGAGAGGAGCGATGCCACCCATAAACTGCGTCTTCAGAACCTCGTTGGTCTGGCCGGATTCGCGCTCGGCCAGTAGTTCGCCCACGCAAACGATCGGCTTTATTCCCGCCTCGAGCGCGGCCGTGGTCCGCTGGAACACGGTGGCGTCCGTCTCGCCGAAGAACTGCCGGCGCTCGCTGTGGCCGATGATCACCCAGGTGCAGCCGGCAGCCTTCAGCATGGGGGCGTTGACTTCGCCGGTGAACGCACCCTCCTTGTTCACCCAGTAGCAGTTCTGGCCGCCAATCGTGACCTTCGAACCCTTGGCCCCGGCCACCGCCGCGGGGATGTTAATAAACGGCGGGCAGATGGCGATCTCGGCATGATCGGCCTTCGCAACAAGAGGAACGAACTTTTCAAAGAATTCCGTGGTTTCCGCCGGCGTCTTGAACATCTTCCAATTGCCGGCCATGAGAGGAGTGCGCATGGTCCTATGGTAGCGCGAGGCGGAGATTGGGGTCTGATTCGGCGCGCCGCAAACCAGCAAGGTAGCCCCGCCCGCCATCGTAGGGCGGGCTTCAGCCCGCGCTTCAGTCCCCCCCAGCCGGCTGCTCATCCACACTGCGGCCACCGTCGAACCCGCGCAAATCCCAAGGCATCTCAAATCAAGAACGAACTCCCCTCACCTTACCCCTCCATCCTCCGGGCCGCCGCATTCCACCGGATGCGCCGTCCCTTCCGGATCGACTCCATCGTCATCGCCAGGGCGATCGCCGTCTTAAGCCCTTCTTCCACCGGCGCCGTCGGGTCCCGGCGCGTCCGGACGCATTCCAGGAAGTTGCGGATGTGGTCGCGCGTGGCCGGCCCGAAACTCCCGGGCTGGTTCACCGCCACCGACGGCTTCAATTCCATCTCTTTCGGATTCTGCTCATACAACTCGTAGTGCTCGCGGCCCACGTCAAAACGGGCCTTCGAGCCGTGATATTGCGCCAGTTGATCGCTGTGGAAGTGATAGCGCATCGCCTTGTAGCCCAGCGTGAACGTCAGGATGAAATTGTTCGCGTATTCCAGGGTCGCCGTCGCCGTGTCGGGCACTTGCGCCCCTTCCAGGTTCACCTGCCCGCCCGCGCAGGTCACCGCCACGGGCGCGTCCGCGCGCATGAACCACTGGATCACGTCGAACATGTGCGCCGCCTGGCCCACCAGCAATCCGCCCGAATAATCCCAGAAGTAATACCAATTGAAGAACACCAGATCCTCGACGGGCCGCGCCGGAGCCGGGCCCAGCCATTGCTTCCAGTCGAGCTTTCCTTCGATCTTCCGCGCCGACAGCGAAGCCTGATGGTTCAGCCACCACGAGGTCACCAGCCGGATATCCCCCAACCGCTCGGGCGTGACGAACTTCGCCGCCTCCTGGAACAGCGGCGAACTGCGCCGCTGCGTGCCCACCGTCACTATGCGCTTCGTGCGCCGCACCGCCTCCACCATCCGGAAACCCTCCTCGATGGTGTGGCACATCGGTTTCTCGACATACACATCCTTGCCCGCTTCCACGGCGTCGATCACCATCTGCGCGTGCCAGTGATCGGGCGTGGCGACCAGAACCGCGTCGATCTCTTTGTCCTCCAACAGGCGGCGGTAGTCCGTATAGGCGCGCGCGCCGGTATTGGCCGCGGCCAGCCCGGCTTTGAGGTTTGGCTCGTACACGTCGCACACGGCGTCCATCTGGGCGCCGATCTCCTTGAACTCGCCGGTCATAAAACGCCCCCGGCCGCCCGCGCCGATCACACCCACGCGGACGCGCTCCTGCGCCGCCAGCATTGCCGTTGAAGTCATGAGAAATGATCTGCGCACCATGCTGGGATTCTATCGGGTTCCTCCGCCGGATGCCCGCATCTGGCCAAACCTGTCCTTCTCCGGATAGAATAGAAACGGATTTAAGACTCCTATGCCCCAAGCACAATCTGACATCGGCCTCATTGGCCTGGCCGTGATGGGCCAGAATCTTGCACTGAATATCGCCGACCACGGCTTCCAGATCTCGGTGTTCAACCGCACCACCGCCACGATGGAGAAATTCGTGGCGGAGAACCCCTCCACGCCCGGCGGGCTGGTGGGCTGCGCCACGCTTGAGGAGTTTGTCCAGTCGCTCAAGCGCCCGCGCCGCTTCATCATTCTCGTGAAAGCGGGCAAGCCGACCGACGCCGTCATCGACCAGATCGTCCCCTTGCTCGAAAAGGACGACATCATCATCGACGGCGGCAACGCCAATTGGAACGACACCATCCGCCGCGAACGCGATCTCAAGGCCAAGGGCCTGCGCTTCATCGGCTCGGGCGTGTCCGGCGGCGAGGAAGGCGCGCGCTTCGGCCCGTCGCTGATGCCTGGCGGAGATGCCGCGGCATACAAGGAAATCGAAGCCATCTGGAACGCGATCGCCGCGAAAGTGGACGCCGAAACCGGCAAGCCCATCCTCAATGCCGAACCCGGCAAGCCCGTTGTCGGCGGCGTGCCCTGCGCGGCCTACATCGGTCCCGACGGCGCGGGCCACTACGTGAAGATGGTCCACAACGGCATCGAGTACGGCGACATGCAGATGATCTGCGAAGCCTTCTGGCTCATGAAGAACCTTCTCGGCATGAGTTCGCCCGAGTGCGGCAAGGTCTTCGAGGAATGGAACAAGGGCCTGCTCGACAGCTTCCTCATCGAAATCACCGCCGATATCCTGCAGCAGAAGGACCCCATGACCGGCAATCCGATTGTCGACATGATCCTCGATACCGCCGGCCAGAAAGGCACCGGCAAATGGACCAGCGTTTCGGCCCTCGATATGGGCATCCCCGCGCCCACAGTCGCCGAAGCTGTCTTCGCGCGCTGCCTGTCGGCCATCAAGGATGAGCGCGTGGCGGCCTCCAACCTCCTCACCGGACCCGCCCCCGCGTTCAGCGGCGACAAGCAGGCTTTCATTCAGGCTATTCACGACGCGCTCTATTGCTCGAAGATCTGCTCTTACGCGCAAGGTTTCCAGCTGATGCGCGAAGCGCAGAAAGAATACAACTGGACGCTGAACTTCGGCGAAATCTCGATGATCTGGCGCGGCGGCTGCATCATCCGCGCACGCTTCCTGCAGAAGATCAAGGAAGCCTTCGACCGCAACGCCACGCTCGCCAACCTGCTGCTCGATCCCTATTTCAAGGGCGAAATCGACCGCGCGCAGGCTAACTGGCGCCTCGTCGTCGCCGAAGCCGCCAAGAACGGCATCGCCGCCCCGGCGTTCTTCAGCGCCCTGGCCTACTACGACGGCTACCGCAGCGAGCGCCTGCCCGCCAACCTGCTCCAGGGGCAGCGCGACTTCTTCGGCGCCCACACCTACGAACGCACCGACCAGCCCCGCGGCAAGTTCTTCCACATCGACTGGCCCGAACCCGGCCGCCCACAGTTGGAAGCCTGAAAACCACGCAAAAAAGCACAAAAAAGCCGCCTCTGGGCGGCTTTTTCGCTTAATTTTTGAAGTTCTTTCAGCCGCCGATGATGACGGTCGCCTCGCCCATCGTGATCGAATTTGGCGGGCCCAGCGCTTCCAGAATCGTGTCGCCCAGGCGGCAGGCAGGCATATTGTTGATCATCACCGTGGCGCTGCCCGTGATCACCACGCCGGGGCCGTGCGGCGGCACCGGAAGCGGAGTGGTGCAGGCGTGGATGTCCGACATGCCCGCCGCGGCGCTGATGGCGCTGGACATAGCCGCCAGCGCGGCCGCCTTCGCGGCTTCCTCGGCAGCTTTCGCGGCCGGCGCGCCGGGCGTACCCATCGCGGCGGCGCTGGCAACTTCCGCAGCTTTCACCGTGGCGTCCGAAGCGGTCTTGGCCGCCTGCAAAGCGCCTACGGCAGCCAGCGGAATGCCGCGCCAAGCGGGCTTCATGCCAATCAGAACGTTCAAGCTTCCGGGGCTTCCGGTGAGGACCGGAGGCAGCGGGTGAGCAACGGGATCGGCGACTCTTGCAGCGGGCCCAGTCGGCATATGCCTGAAATATATCACTCTTCGAACTTGAGTTCACGCGTGGGGCGTTCGTCGCCGGTGCGTTCGATCAACCGCCCATAGAGTTCCGGGCGGCGCGACCGGCGCCAGCGGCGCCCGGTAGCCTGTTGGAGCAGCGAGAGATCGAGATCCGCCACGACGATCTCCTCGGCGGCGCGCCGCGATTCAGCCAGGATGCGCCCGTAGGGGTCCAGGATCATCGCATTGCCCGTGCGGATCTCGTCGTCGTCCACGCCGATTCCGTTCGAAAACACGAGAAAAATGCCGTTGTCGTGCGCGCGCGACGGCAGCCAGCGCATCAGCCAGCCCCGGCCCTTCTCGCCCAGAATCTCGCGTTCGATGGCCTCGGGATCGTTGTGCCGATTATGCCAGAGGGCGGCCTCGATCACCCCCATCTGGTGCGGGTTCGAGCCGCGGCAACCGCCGGTTTGATGCGGCGCCAGCAATACCTGTGCCCCCATCAGCGCCGTGATTCGCACGTTCTCCACCAGGTTGCAGTCGTAGCAGATCAGGATGCCCGCCTTGACGCCTTCAGGCAGGTCGAACACCGTGTAGCTGTCGCCGCAGGTCAGGCTCGGGTGGACGAAGGCGTGGAGCTTGCGGTGCGCGGCCCAACGGCCGTCGGGCATCGCGACGACATACGGCTTGAAGAGCCGCCCATCGGCGGCCACTTCGATGAAGCCCGCGCCAATCGAGATGCCGTGGCGCTTCGCCATCGCCAGCAGCGCCTGCGTGGTGGGCCCCTCGGGTACGGGTTCGGCGAGCGCGGCGAATTCGTCGTGCGGCAAGTTCCGCAGCCACCAATAGCCGGTCACCGAACACTCGGGCGCAAGCAGCAAGCGAGCGCCCGCCCGGGCGGCTTCGCCCGCGAATTGATCGATCCTGGCCAGGTTGGCGGCTTTATCGCCGGGCACGGATTCCATTTGCAGACTGGCAACGCGAAGGAGGTCCATATCTGCTTTGGTACCATGTCCACAGCTATGCGTATCGGTGTTGTTGGACTCGGATTCATGGGCCTCACCCATCTGAAGGCTTACAAAAACATACCCGGAGTGGAGATCGCGGCGGTCGCCTCCGACGATCCCAAGGCTCTTTCAGGCGATCTTTCCGGCATTCAAGGCAACCTCGGCACGGGCGGCGAGAAGTTCGACTTCGGCTCCGCGCGCAAGTTCAACGAATCGATGGACTGCGTGCGCGCCGAGGGGATCGACGCTGTAGATCTGTGCCTGCCCACACACCTGCACGCCCCCGTCGCCATCGAAGCCCTGAAACACGGCAAGCACGTGCTGGTGGAAAAGCCGATGGCGCTCGACGGCGTGCAAACGCGGGAGATGATCGAGGCCGCCAAGGCCTCCGGCAAGGTGCTGATGTCGGCGCAGGTGCTGCGCTTTTTCCCGGCCTACATGGCGTTGATCGACGCCGTGGAATCGGGCAAGCTGGGCCGCGTGCATCATGCCACGTTTCGGCGGCGCTGCGCCGCGCCGGGCTGGTCGGCTTGGCTGACGAACAAGACCCTGTCGGGCGGGGGCGTCTTCGACCTGCTGATCCACGACATCGACATGATGCTGGTGTGTTTCGGCAAGCCGGACGCGGTGATGGCGTGGGGCGAAGAGAACCTCGAACGCGGCATCGACGTCATCACGGCGCAGTTCCTTTACCCCGGCCTCGGCTCGGTGACGGTCACCGGCGGCTGGCACCACCCGAAGGCGTATCCGTTTTCGATGGAATACACGGTGGTGGGGGAGCACGGCGTGATGGATTATTCCTCGGAGGGCCGCCCGCCGAAGTGGTACGGCAACGACGGCTCGGCCGAAGAGCGTGTCCTGAGCGAAAAGGACGGCTACGAGGCCGAAATCGAATACTTTGTGGAATGCTGCCGGACCGGCCAGGCGCCCGCGCGCTGCACGCCCGAGTCCTCGGCCGCCGCGGTGGAGCTGGCGCGTATCGCCGCCGCCGCCCGAGAGAAGAAAGGAGAACCCGTGCCATGCCGGCTATAAGTGATCTCGAGATCGGACTGTTTTTCTGGGCGGAACCCGACGCCCGCGCCACGCTGGTGAACGTATTGAGCACCGGCGTTACCAGCGGCCAGCTCGCCATCGACGGGACCGTGAAGCTGACCCCTGAAACCGCGGCCGAGTGGAAAGCCGCGCTCGCGGAAGCGGATTTTCACTTGTTCACCGTCTTCGCCGCCTATGAGGGCGAGAACTACGCCGACATCCCGACCGTCGAGCGGACCGTGGGCTTCATTCCGAAGGCCACGCGCGCTGAGCGCGAAGTGCGCACGCGCGAAGTCATCGATCTTGCGGCGGCGCTGGGCGTAAAGAGCTTCGGCTGCCACGTCGGCTACATTCCGCACGACAAGAGCCACCCGGACTACATCGACGTGCGCGACATGGTGCGGCGCATCGCCGACTACGCCGCCACGCACGGTATGAGCTATTGCCTGGAGACCGGCCAGGAGCCCGCCGGGCAGTTGCTTGAGTTCTTCAAGGACGTGGACCGCTCGAACGTGAAGATCAACTTCGACCCCGCGAACATGATCCTCTACGGCTCGGGCGAACCGATCGAAGCCTTCAAGCTGCTGCGCCCGCACGTGATCAGCGTGCACGGCAAGGACGGCGACTGGCCCGACCCGGCGAAGCCCGGCTCGCTCGGCACCGAGCGCCCGCTCGGCGAGGGTTCAGTGAACATCGCGAAGTTTTTCGCCACGCTGCGGGAGACCGGCTACACGGGCCCGGTCTGCATCGAATCGGGCGTCCACGGCGAAGCGCAGCGCTGGGAGGCGCTGAAGCGCGACGTGGAGCTGCTGAAGTCGGTTCGGGGGTAGCTCTCCGGTGTAAACTTCACAGGGAGAGAGTGCCATGCTAACTCGCCTGCAAGTGGAGGGGTTCAAGAACCTTGTGGATGTAGACATCCGCTTTGGCCCTTTCACTTGCCTTGCGGGGCCGAACGGCGTGGGCAAGTCGAATCTCTTCGACGCCATTACCTTCCTGAGCGACCTGGCGGACAAGCCGCTTCTGGAAGCGGCGCAGGGTGTGCGGGATCCAAAGGGCCGGGCGGGGAATGTAGATCACCTCTTTCACCGGACCGGCGGGAGAGTGGAGAGTCGGATCTCGCTAACTGCGGAGATGCTTATCGCCCAACATGGGAAAGACGACCTGGGACAGGCGATCAAAGCGACCACCACTTTTGTTCGTTACGAACTCGAGCTTGAGCGGCAAGAAGCGAAGTTCAATGGCGGGCGGCCTCCGCTGCGGATCGTCAGCGAATCGCTGGAGCCACTGGGCAAGAGCAATGCCAAAGGGAATTTGCTGTTCCCCCACAAGCGGGCTTGGCGAGACCATGTGATTGTCAACAAACAGACTTTTGGCCGCAGCGCGCCTTTCATTTCCACCGAGCAAGAAAAGATTAGGGTCCATCAGGATGGAGGCAAGAGCGGCAAGCCGATGGGCTATCTGGCGGAGACGCTGCCTCGAACCATGCTCTCCTCTCTTACCGGGGAGGCTCCGACTGCCGCCCTCGTCCGCAACGAAATGCGTTCGTGGCGTCTGCTGCAACTGGAGCCCACCTCGCTGCGCCGCCCGGATACGTATCGAGCGCCTGTTCACATTTCGCCGGACGGCTCACACCTGCCCGCCACGCTCTTCGCTCTCGCTGGAGTGGCTGGCCGGAGTGGGGATGGGCAGGAAGCCATCTACGCCGGAATCGCCAATCGTCTTGCGCTGCTAATCGAGGACGTGCGGCAGGTCCGCGTGGACGACGATGAGAAGCGGGAACTCCTCACGCTGATGGTCCAGCAGGCGGACGGTTCGGAGTTCCAGGGCAGTTCTCTTTCCGATGGGACGCTCCGCTTCCTTGCCCTCTCCGTGATCGAGGCGGACCGGGAGCATGGGGGTGTGATCTGCCTGGAAGAGCCTGAGAACGGGATTCACCCCAAGCGAGTACAACCGATGATCGATCTGCTGAGCGACATTTCTACCGACGCGGAAACGGACGAACCCGAGGACCAGCCGTTGCGGCAGGTCATCATCAACACACACTCACCGGCGGTCGTCGCCACCGTCCAGGAAGAGGACATCCTCTTTGCCCGCGAGATTGAGAGCGTGGATCAGGCCTCTGGCAGCCGATACACCCATCTCGGCTTCTGGTGCATGCCCGGTACCTGGCGTGCGCAATCGGCGGGTGTTCCGGCGGTGCCCCCGGCCCATGCGCTGAGTTACCTGCAGCCCGCGTTGCTGGCTGCCCGGTCCCGCCAGGCAGAGGCCCGCCAGCGGCGGACCGTTGCGCAGAGCGAAAGTCTCCAGCCCTACCTTCCTCACCTTGGCGAATGAACCCCCTGCGCTTCACCCTTGTCAGCGATGGATCGAGCCACCAGGCTCTGATCCCGGTGCTGCGATGGCTGCTGGCCCGGCACGCGGCGGGCATCGGATTGGAACCGCAATGGGCCGACCTGCGAATCCTTCCTCGTCGCCCGGCCGGTCTGGCGGAGCGCATCCGCAAAGCGCTGGATTTATATCCCGCCGATCTTCTGTTTGTCCACCGCGACGCCGAAGGACAAACGCCCGATCTCCGCTATCGGCAAATCAGAGAAGCACTCGTTGAGATCCCGAACCCACCCGCGGTGTGCGTTGTCCCGATCCGGATGACGGAGGCCTGGTTGCTGATCAATGAGCGCGCCATCCGGCAGGCGGCTGATAATCCGAATGGGCGCGTCGCTCTGGAGCTTCCTCCTCTGCAAACCCTTGAGTCATTGCGCAACCCGAAGACCGTTCTGCAGGCGGCGTTGAGGGAAGCCAGCCAATTGCAGGGACGAAGGGCGAGACGATTCCGTATTGAAGATCGCGTCCACCGGGTGGCTCAACTCATTGATGACTACACGCCGCTTTTCGATCTTCCCGCTTTTCAGGCGCTTGAACGTGATCTTCGTAACGCGCTGCCCGGCATCATTGCCGGTTGACCGGGTCTGGCAGCCCCGGCTCGTTCAAACCAGCCTCTCGCTCGCCGCATCGAACAGCATCACGCGGTCCTCGCGCCACGAACGCACCGCCATCACGATCGCCACCTGCGTGATGTAGCCGAGTTCCCCATCAAACACCGGCTTGCCGCGCGTCCGCACAGCTTCCAGAAACCGTTCAAGGAAACTTGGAGCAGGCTGCGCATCCACACGAAATCGCGGCCGCGCCCGGCTCGACCGCTGGCGTCCATCATAGATCCGGCCAAACCACGCCGTGCGCGCCGCCCGGTCCGTTTCGAGCGCGGGCTGCTTACTGACCGCCGCGTCGAAATCGGCGCGGACCTGCGCCTCGCCCAGCACTCCGGCCATCCAGGCATCCTGGCGCGCCGGACTCAACTCCGCGAACTTCGCCGCGCTCGCGCCTTCCTCCTGCAGCCAGCGCCCTTCGAGACCGGCTTTCTTGATCTTGTCGCCAAACGTCGAAACGTAGGGGCCTTCGGGCTCGAGAATGAACCAGTCCGGGCGGCGGTGGTCGGGCCCGAAGAAGAAAATGTTGGCTTCGTGGCCGCGCATGACAATCGGCAACTCCACCGAGTTCGCCAGCGAACCGGCGCACAGCAGCGTGTGCTTCGAGGGAAAGTCGAACACGGTCACCATCGTGTCTGGTGTTTCGAGCCGCCCGTCCAGCGGAAAATGCCACGCGCCGCCGGAGGTCGCGGCCCTGCGCGGAAACTCCGGCCCGGCCACGATCAGCAGCGGCGTGATGTGGTGGATAAACAGGTCCGTGATCAGCCCGCCCGAGTATTCCCAATAGCGCCGCCAGCGGAAGAAACGCTCAGCGTCGAAAGGCCGCTTCGGCGCGGGTCCCAGGAACGCGTTCCAATCGAGATTGTCCGGCGACGCGCCTTTGTCGATGGGATAGGCCCAAGGCGGTTCGCGGTCGTTGCGCGAGCGCGAAGTCTGCGACCACAGCAACTTGCCGAGCACGCCCGCCTTCACCGCCTGCGCGGCGGGGGGCCAGATGCCGTGCGCGGTGTGTTCGGAATCCACGGCCAGCACGCGTCCGGTTTCGCGCGCGGTGCGGACCATCGCTTGCGCCTCCTCGATGGTCAGCGCCATCGGCTTCTCCACGTCCACGTCCTTACCGGCCCGCATTGCGTCGATGGCCATCTGCGCGTGCCAGTGGTCGGGCGTCAGCACGAGCACCGCATCCACGTTCGGATCGGCGATCAGGTCGCGGTAATCGCGATAGCCCTTCGCGCCGGTGGCCGTGATGCCGGCGTCGAGCCGCGGCGCGTAGATGTCGCACACGGCGGTGACGCGCGCCCGGTCCGTGAGTGTAGCCAGTTCGCGCAGATGCGCGCGGCTGATGCCGCCCAAGCCGATGATCCCGATCCGGATCACGTCATGGGCGCGGTTCTGGCTGCGCAGCAAGCCGGGCGCAAGCGCGGCGGCACGCAGGACTTTGCGGCGAGTCGTGGACATAGCGCTTGTCAGTGTTTCAAGATTCCGGCGCGCGGGCAAGCGCTGCGAGGTCTATTCGCCCACGGCGGACAAGAACTTTGCCTGGATCTCTTTGCCGATCCAGAATCCGGCGCGGGTTCTTAACTCGTCAATGGCGTCCGCACAACGCGCAATCAGTCCGCGCCGCTTGGCCTCGGCGAGAACCCCAAGCAAGCCGGTCACCTGAAGTCCACGGGCGGTGGCGATTCGCCGGCCCTTTCGCTCGTCCATGAGCAACAAGTCCGCACCTTGTTCGATGGCCACGACGATGGCTTCGGCTTCGCCAGGGTCCAGTTCGGTGAGCAACTCGCGAACCGTAGAGAGATCGCACGCTGAAGTGATCTGGAGCCAAGGATGCGGTGCGGTCTGGAAACCGTTGCGCTCCAATTCAGCCGCTACGCTGGCAGGGATGCGGATGGTTTCATAAAGCGCCGGCAGCAGGTCGAGCTTATCAATGGCGCCAAGGTTCAGCAGGGGCGAGGTGTCGGAAACGACAATCAACGGGAATCCAATCCCGAAACACGTTCAAGATCCTGGCGCAACTCTTCCTCGCCATAATGGATGGGAATCCGGCGGTCGCGAAGCGCACGTTGAAAGCCGAGCAACGAAAGGCCGGCCAGTCGGGATGCCTGTGCCAGCGTCAGGCGCTCCTGGTGGAAGAGCAGGGCAGCCAGTTCGATCCGGACTTCCTGTTCTGTCAGTCCAGCCGGCCGGATCAGTTCATCTGGTATGGTGAACGGCACGTTCGATCTCTCATCCTGATTCTAGCCCGATTCCGGGCTGGTCCCACGGCCAGCGCCCGGCGCTTACAACAGCGCTCCCGCCGAAAGTGAATCCCCACGGGTTGCTACACTGGCCTTTACCCCGCCATGAGACTCGCCATCGTGCTCTTTCTCGCTTCCAACCTCGCCACCCTGCAAGCTGAACTTACCTACCAGAAACCGCCCAAGGAGGTGCTCGACGTCCTGCACGCGCCCGCCTCGCCGGCCACTTCCATCAGCCCTGCCAAGACGCACGTCATGCTGCTCGACCGGCGCCTCTATCCGGGCATCGACGAACTGGCCGCGCCCATGCTGCGGCTGGCAGGCTTGCGCATCAACCCCGCAACGAACGGTCCCCACACGGGCATGCGCTACACCGGGCTCACCGCCAAGAGCATCGCGACAGGCGCCGAAATGCGCATCAACGTCCCGCCGGGCGCAAAGCTCGGCTCGCTCACCTGGAGCCCCGACGGGCAGCGCTTCGCCGTGCTGAATTACACCGCGAGCTCGGTTGATCTCTACCTCGGCAGCGTGAGCGCGCCCGCCCTGCGCAAGGTCCAGGGCCTGCGCGTCAACGACACCGTCGGCGCCACCATGTCCTGGTGGAGCGGCAGCAGGGAACTGCTCGTGTGGACCCTGCCCGCCGGGCGCGGCCCCGCGCCCGGCGCGCCCGGCGCCCCCGCCGGCCCCAACGTGCAGGAAAGCTCTGGCCGCGCCGGCCCGGTGCGCACCTTCCAGGACATGCTCCAGACGCCGCACGACGAAGCGATGTTCGAATACTACGCCACCGCGCAATTGGCGGCGGTGGATGCGGCCTCAGGCAGAGTGACGCCCGTCGGCAAACCGGCCATCATTTCGCAAGCCAGCCCCGCCCCCGATGGCCGCCACCTGCTCGTCACGCGCATCCAGAAGCCCTTCAGCTACCTGCATCCCTACTCGTTATTCCCTCAGGTCACCGAAGTCTGGGACCGCGCGGGCAAGGCCATTCACAAGGTCAGCGAGAAGCCTTTGCAGGATCGTGTGCCCATCGGCGGCGTCTCCACCGGTCCGCGCAGCGTGGCCTGGCGGCCCACCGATGGAGCCACTCTGCTCTGGTGGGAAGCCCTCGACGAAGGCGACCCCCGCAAGAAAGTCCCGCATCGCGACCGGCTGATGATGCTCAAAGCGCCCTTCACCGCCGCGCCCGTCGAGGTGATCAAGACCGCACAGCGCGGCATGCGCCTCATTCACGGCGAAGGCGGCCTCGCCCTCGTCGGCGACTATGACCGCGACACCCGCATCATCACCACGCGGCGGCTGTTCCTCGACGACCTCGGCGCCGAGCCCCGCGTCGTCTGGCAGCGCAACATGCAGGACCGTTACAAAGACCCCGGCTCGCCTGTGATGAAACGCCTGCCCACCGGCGGCTCCGTCATCCATCAGGCCGGCGACTTCATCTTCCTCGACGGCGCCGGCGCCACGCCCAAAGGCGACCGGCCCTTCCTCGCCCGCATGAACGTCCGCACCCTCGAAACCGAAGAGCTTTTCCGCGCCGGCGACACCGGCTACGAAACGTTCGTGGGCCTGCTGGCGGACGACGGCTCCCGCTTTCTCACCTCTTACGAGGACCCCAAAACGCCGCCCAACCTGATGATCCGCGAGCGCGGTTCGAACGAACGCAAGCCGCTCACCGCCTTCACGGACCCCACGCCGCAGCTCCGCGACATCAAGCAGCAACTCGTCACCTACCAGCGCGCTGACGGCGTCCAGTTGTCCTTCACCCTCTTCCTGCCGCCCGGCTACAAGCAGGGCGAACGCCTCCCGGCGATCCTGTGGGCCTATCCGCTCGAATACAACGACCCCGACACCGCCGGACAGATCGGCGGCAGCACGCAGCGCTTCGTGCAGATGCGCGGCAGTTCCCACCTGTTCCTCGTCCTCCAGGGTTACGCCGTGCTCAATAACGCCACCATCCCCATCGTCGGCGATCCCGAAACCGTCAACAATACCTATGTCGAACAGCTCGTCGCCGGCGCGAAGGCGGCGATCGACAAGGCCGCCGAGATGGGCGTGATCGATTCCAAGCGCGTCGGCGTCAGCGGGCACAGCTACGGCGGCTTCATGACCGCCAACCTGCTGGCCCATTCCAACCTCTTTCGCGCGGGTGTCGCCCGCAGCGGCGCCTACAACCGCACCCTCACGCCCTTCGGCTTCCAAAGCGAACGCCGCACTTTCTGGGAAGCGCGCGACACCTACATGAAGATGTCGCCCTTCACCTACGCCGACCAGATCAAGGCCCCCATTCTGCTCATCCACGGCGAAGCCGACAACAACTCGGGCACCTTCCCCGTGCAAAGCGAGCGCCTCTACCAGGCCATTCGCGGCAACGGCGGCACGGTGCGGCTCACCATGCTGCCCCACGAGTCGCACGGCTACGCGGCGAAGGAATCGATCGAACACGCGTTGTGGGAGATGATCACTTGGTTCGACAAATACGTGAAGTGAGGTGGCTGACCGCCGCCGCCGCGCTCTGCCTGCTCGGCTGTGCCGCGCCTCGCGACGATGTGGCCGCCATCCAAGCCGTCAGCGACGCCCGCGCGGAAGCCTTCCGGCGGGGAGACGCGGCGGCCATCGCGGCGCGGTTCACTAATGACGGCCTGTTGATGGCTCCCGGCGTGCCCGCCGCTCGCGGCCGCGAAGCCGTACGGGCCTATTATCAGAAGCTGTTCGACGAATTCGAGGCGGATCTTGAAAGCGGCTACGACGAAGTCGAAGTCTCTGGCGATCTCGCCTTCGGCCGCGGCTTCGCGAAAGTGACGGTCCGCCCGAGGCACGGCGGCGAGGCGCAGTCTTCGACGGCGAAATACATCAATATTCTGCGCCGCCAGCCCAACGGCGAATGGCTCACCACCCACGACATCTGGAACGGGAACGAGCCGTAGGGGCGCTTCACGTGCGGGTGGCGGTGATTTCGAAGTTGCTGCCCCATTTCGCGAGCGGGGGACAGCGGAGCAGAAGGTCGTCGGCGAAGCGCGCGAGACGGTAGCCGGCGGCGAAGCCGGGCATCAGGCCGGCGAGCGGTGTCGAGCCGAAATCGTAGTAGCCTCCGTTCACAAGAAACCCTTCTTTTTCAAATAGCTGGACCACCCGCGGCAGGTCGAGCTCACGCTCGTCGTCGGTCTGGTATTTCGCCATCAGCCTCGGAAACAACAGCCGGCCCACCTTGCCGGACAGGCGGTTGACGGAGGGGTCGAGAGCGTAAACGCGGCCGCCGGGCTTGAGCAGGCGCGCGAGGAGCGCGGGCATGGCTTCCAGTTCCGGGTCGGGCAGATGGTGCAGGAAAAACACCGCCAAAATCGCGTCAAAAACGGCCTCCGGGGACAGTTTTTCGGCCGTTTTGACGTCAAAAAACGCGTTCTTCACGCCTTGCCGCGCCGCCGAGGCCCGGGCCTCGGCGATTCCGGCCTCCGAGATGTCGATCCCCGTCAGATGAGCAACCCGAGGCGCCAGCAGAAGCTCAGTGTCCCCCAACCCGCAACCGATTGAAAGCACGCGAGATTCCGGCGTCAGCGCACAGGCTGCAACTATGCGCGCGACAAGATGCCGCCGGAACGCCACCACGGCGGGCCGCGCGAAGTGTTCCGGCCCGTAGGTGGAGTAAAGGCGGTTGTGGTACTCGATTTCGCGTTCTAGCGCGGAATCGGCGTGTCTGTTTGCAGGGACTTGAGGAATCGTTCCTTCTCCTCGTCGCGTTCGATATAGGGGACTCCACGTTCCATCCATTCGGGCTTCGGGGAGCCTTTGAGGTGGTGGTCGAAGAACTGCTGCATGCGGATGGTCCAGTCCTTCTGGTTGTGGCGGCGGCGGAGGCCGTGGAATTCGCCGTTGTAGTTGAGCAGGTACACCTCTTTATCGAGGCGGCGCAGGGCGAGGAACATCTCGATGCCCTGATACCAGGGTACAGCGTCGTCCAGGTCGTTGTGGATCATCAACAGCGGGGTCTGGACGCGGTTGGCGTGGAAAATCGGCGAATTCTCGAGGTACTTGTGGGGGGCTTCGATCAACGGCTGGCCGATGCGCGACTGGGTCTTCTCGTATTGGAACTGGCGCGGCATGCCGGAGCCCCAGCGGATGCCGGAGTAGGCGGAGGTCATGTTGCCGACGGGCGCGCCGGCTTCGGCAGCCTTGAAGCGGCTGGTTTGGGTGATCATCCAGGCGATCTGGTAGCCGCCCCAGGAGTGGCCCTGGATGCCGATGCGGTTCTCATCGATGAATCCCTGATCCACCAGGGCCTGGACGGCGGGCAGCACGCATTTCAGCGCGCTCTGGCCGGGCTGGCCGGTGGTGTACACGATATCGGGCTGTAGAATGACGTAGCCGTTCGAGACGTAAAAGGCGGAGTTGATGGAGGTGGCGGGCGTGGGATTGATGAAGCGGTGGACGTTTTGCGACATCCGCTCGTAGATATAAACCATGAGCGGGTACTTCTGTTTCGGGTCGAAGCTCTCCGGCTTGATGACGGTGGCCTGTAGCGGCGCTCCGTCGGTGTTGGTAAAGCTCATCAATTCGGACTTGCCCCAGAGGAACGGCTTCACCTGGGAGCCGCCATCGGTGACTTTGGCGAGCTTTTTGAACCCGATGCCGGTGACGTGGAGGTCGGGAAACTCGTCGAAGCGTTCGGCGCGAACAACGAGGACATCGGCTTCACGGGCGCGGCCGGCGAAGGAGTAATTCCTGGCGCCCCAGAGCAGGCGGCGGGGCGGGGTGGAGGACCAGCCACCTTCGGCGAAGCCGGATTCCCGGGTCGCCTGGCTTTCGGCGCGGAAGAAGAGGGGTTTGGCGGGGTCGAGGTAGCGGCGGTCTTCGTCCTCGTCATCCTCGTCGGGGGCTTCGATGCGGGCGACGCGGTACTGAACCTCGGCTTTCCTGCCTTCGCCGGCGGTGAGGTTGACGGCGGGGCGGCCGTCCGGGAACACGCGCCAGACGTCGAACCGGTCGTAGAGCAGGGCGGAAGAAGAGTCGCGGGCCCAGCCGGCGGCGCCGTAGCTGCCGGGCGGGGCGGGCGTGTCGTCGTCCTCGTTCGCGAAGGAGACATCGAGGGACGCGGTAAGGTCTTTGATGGCGAGCGAGGCGGTGTTGAGCACGCGCCAGTGGCCATCCTGGAAGTAAAGACCCCACTCGCCGTCGGGCGAGAATGTAAGCGGGGAGGAGAGACTTGAGCCGCGCATCTTCTCGATGGCCTTGCGGCGCGCGCCGGTGCGGGTCTCGACGGTGTAGATGTCGGTGTAAGTGGTGTCGTAGTCAATCGAGCGGCGGTAAGCCCGGTCATCGAGTCCGAAGGCGCGGAGGCCGGAATCGTCGGCGGACATGCCGGGCATTTCCGGGGAGGCCACGGGCGTGAACGTGTTGGTGTCGAGGTGGAAGACGCCGCGGTAGGTGCGGTTGCGTTCCTGATTGGCGCGGATGCGCTGCATAGGCTGGACGACGTCGTCGCGGTAGTGCCAGATGTCGAGGTTGACCTTGTCCGTGGCGGGCGCGTCCTCTTTCTTTTCAGGTGCGGGCTTCGGCGGCTGGGCGAGAGGGACGAAGAGGCGCTCTGCTGAGCGCGCAAAGGCGAGCGAGCCTTTGTCCGAAACCACGAGTCCGTCGGCGGCGGCGGGCAGCACGGCAGCGGCCGAGGCGCCGCGGCGCCAGTGGTAGAGCTTCCAGGCGGGGGTCTTCGACTCGGCGTCATCGCGCGTGGAGACGAAAGCGAGCTGCCGTTGGGGACGGTCCCAGGCGACCTTCTGGTATTTGCCCTTGCCCTTCAGAATGGGCGAGGGTTCGGCATCGAGGTCCGCCTGGAGGTAGAACAATCCATTCAAGTCCTGGTTTTTGGCCGAGACGGTGAACCAGAGCAGCGCATCGCGGGTGAAGCCGAAGGCGGCGGTATCGGTGAAGGCGCGTTCGCGGGCGGCGGGCAGGTGGCGGAGGATCAAGTCGCTGCCGGCGGAATTACTGTCGTCCGCGGTGGTTTCGCCGGAGGTGGGATGCTTGTGGAAAGCGGCCCAAGGTCCGCCTTTTTCGGGGACCTGGAAGGATTTCACGTTGTCAACGCGCGCCGCTTCGCCGGTGGCGAGGTTGACGATGAGCGCGCCGGTCTTGGGCATTTCGGCGGGTTTCTTCTTGGCGCGGCGGGCGGCTTCGGTTTCCGCTTTGGCGGGATAAGTGGAGGCTATGAGCCACTGGTTGTCGGAGGTGAACTGCACGCGGATGGCGCGCGGCTCGGGCGGGCGGTCGCTGCCGGGTTCGGGCAGCGGCGGCGGGGGCAGAGCGCCCACGGCGTAACGGGCTTCGCGGCTGGTACGGAGGTCGCGGATCACAAGTTCGCCGTCGCCGTCCTGGGGCATGAAGCTATAGGCGAGCCAGTGTCCGTCACGGGAAAGAGTGGGCGAGGCGACAGTGCGCCAGGCATCGTAATCGTCATGGGTGAGCGGATGTTTCTGAGCGCTGAGCGGGATGACGGAGATCAGCAGGAGTAAGAATACGGCCACGCGCACGCGAGACGGGAGCATGCCTGTGATTATACGACCGGCGGGCGACCCGGGCGGATTTCCATCACGGAGGCGTTTGTCCTCATCTGATAGGCTGGAATCTGTCAGTTTTTCATCACACTGAAACGGTCGTTCCATGCCCAGCGAAACTCTTACCATCACCGACAACCGAACTGGAAAACAGTATGAAGTCCCGATCGAGCACGGGACCATCCGCGCGATCGATCTGAGGAAGATCAAGACGGATGCAGAAGATTTTGGCCTGATGACTTACGATCCGGGCTATACGAACACGGCGGCGTGCAAGAGCACGATCACGTTTATCGACGGCGACAAAGGCATTCTGCGCTACCGCGGCTACCCGATCGAACAACTGGCCGAAAAGGCGGACTTCCTGGAAGTCGCCTACCTGCTTTACTTCGGTGAACTGCCCACGAAGCGGCAGCATGACGAGTTCACGCGGATGGTGATGAGCCATACGTTCATCCACGAACAGGCCAAGAAGTTCATCGACGGCTTCCGGCACGACGCGCACCCAATGGGGATGTTTCTGTCCACGGTGGCGGCGCTTTCCACATTCTTCAAGGAAGGCAAGGATATTTTCGACGAACGCAACCGGCTGATTCAGTTCCACCGGATGGTGGCGAAGATGCCGACGATCGCGGCGTTCTGCTACCGGCACTCGATCGGCATGCCGTTCGCGTACCCGGACAACGACCTCAGCTATTCCGGCAACTTCCTGAACATGATGTTCAAGAAGACAGAGATGAAGTACAAGCCGAACCCGGTGCTGGAGCGCGCTCTGGATGTGCTCTTCATCCTGCACGCGGACCACGAACAGAACTGTTCGACCACGTCGATGCGGGCGATCGGCAGTTCGCACTGCGATCCGTTCACGGCGCTCGCCGGGGCGGCGGCGGCGCTTTACGGGCCGCTGCACGGCGGAGCGAACGAAGCCGTGCTGCGGATGCTTGTGGAGATCGGCTCCAAGGACAGCGTGCCGGAGTTCATCCGCCAGGTGAAGGCGGGCGAAGGCAAGCGGCTGATGGGTTTCGGCCACCGCGTGTACAAGAACTACGATCCGCGGGCGAAGATCATCAAACAAATCGCCTTTGAAGTGTTCGAGGTGACCGGGCGGAATCCGCTGCTGGATCTGGCGCTGGAACTGGAGCGAATCGCCCTGGAAGACGATTACTTCGTGAAGCGCAAGCTCTACCCGAACGTGGATTTCTATTCGGGGCTGATCTATCAGGCGATGAATTTCCCTACTGCGATGTTCCCGGTGCTGTTCGCGATTCCGCGCACGCCGGGCTGGCTGTCGCAGTGGGAAGAGCAGATTCTGGATCCGGATCAGAAGATCGCGCGTCCGCGGCAAGTGTATTTGGGGGAGGGCGAGCGGGCGTATGTGCCGATGGATGAGCGTTCGGCGTAGGCGGCGGCAGGGGGCGGGTGCGCTTCCTCCTCGCTGACGCTCGGGGCTGTGGATGTTTACGCGAATGTGAAGGGGCAGTGCGCGAATTAGCCTGCGCGGCGGAACTCGCCGTTTTGGCGAGAATAGAAGTAAGCCATGACTTGCTGTCTGCTGCTGGCGCTGGCACTGACGGATCTGCACTCGGCGGCGCGCGCCGGGGATGTGATGAGTGTGCGCACGCTGGTGGAACGCGGCGCGGACGTGAACGAATACGACCGGCTGGGCGGTACGCCGCTGCATGACGCGGCCTGGAATGGGGCGGCGGAGATTGTCGAGTTGCTGCTGGCGCGCGGCGCGAATCCGAATGCGCGGCACAAAGAGGCGGGCTCCACGCCGTTGCACTATGCCGTGTTGATGGACCGGCAAGACGCGGTGCGGGCGTTGTTGAAGGGTGGCGCGGAGGTGAACGCCCGGTACACGAACGGCTCCTCGGCGCTGCATCTGGCGGCGAACCGCGGGCACGGAGCGATCATCGAACTGCTGCTGGCGGCGGGCATGGATGTCAACGTCAAGGACAACGCGGGCGGCACGCCGCTGGACGAAGCGGCCTGGAAGGGGCAGGCCGAGGCCGCGAAACTGCTGATTGAGCGCGGCGCGGAAGTGATGGTCCGCAACAAGAATACGGGCGCGACGCCGCTGCACGAAGCGGCGGTGAAGGGCCATGCGGCGGTGGCGGCGGTTTTGCTGGACGCGGGCGCGGACTTGCAGGCGAAGGACGCGGCGGGCTCGACGCCGCTCGATGAGGCGCTGCGCTACCGGCACACGCGCGTGGTCGAGCTGCTGATGGAGCGGGGCGCGAAGATGGAAGCGCCGGAGCAATTGAAGCAGGCGGTGATGCGCGGTCAGGCCGACCTCGTGGGGTTACTGCTGGCCAAAGGCGGAAGTCCGAAAGGCCTGCTGCACGACGCCGCGTTGAAGGGGCACGCGCGGGTGGCGGATCTGCTGCTGCAGCATGGCGCGGATGTGAACGAACGCAATGCCGCGGGCGCGACGCCGCTGCACGACGCGGCGCTGGCCGGGCAGCGGGCGATGTGCGAACTGCTGCTCGATAAGGGCGCGGATATCGACGCCACGGAGACCGAGAACGGCTCGACGCCGCTGCATTACGCGGCGAGTTGGGGGCGCGCGGCGGTGGCGGACCTGCTGGTAACGCGCGGCGCGGACCGCCGCAAGCAGACCCTGAGCGGCAAGACCGCGGCGGTGCTGGCGCACGAAGGCGGATTCGACGAACTGGCCGGGCGGCTGCGGCCCTGATCCGCTTTCAGGATCGAATTCTCCGTTTTCCGGTAAGCTGGAAGAACGAGGAACCGATCATGATCAATCGACGCAAGATTCTCTCCGTTCTGGGCGCGCTGCCGGCAGCCGGCCTCGCCTATCAATCGCCAACTCCCGCTAAGGCGCATGGTCACTTGCCGCAGCGCGTGCTGGGCCGCACGGGCCGGTGGGTGGTGCCGTATGCTTTCGGCGGTCAGGCTTCGGTGCAGCGGACGCCGGAAGGGATCGACCCGGTGGACATCGTCGTGCGCGTGGTCGAGCAGGGCGTGAACTATCTCGACACCGCGAACGGCTATGGTCCCAGCCAGGTGAACATGGGCGAGGCCTTCAAGCGTCTGAAGCTGCGCCCGCATGAGCCGGGCTACGATGCGGCGCTGCGTGAGCGGCTGTTCATCGCCACGAAGACCGGGCGGCGCTTTGCACACGCTCCGGGCGTGGAAGGGCCGACGGCGGTGGAGGAGTTGCGCCGGTCGCTGACGCAGATGTTCGGCGACGGAGCGGGCTTCATTCCCGAAGGGGCTTATCTGGATTCGATTCAGATCCACAACCTGTCGCAGATGGAGCAGGTGGAACAGGTGTACCTGGGCTACAACGAGCGCGGCGGCAAGATGCCGGAGCGCATCGGCGCGCTGACGGCGTTGATCGATTACCGGGACGGGACGAACTATACGGGCCTGAATCCGGAGCGGAAGAAGTGGGTGCGGCATCTGGGCATCACGGGGCACCTGAGTTCGGCGGTGCTGATGAATGCGATTCACCGCGACACGGGTGATCATCTGGACACGATGCTGATCGCACTGAATGCCAACGACCGCGCGTACGGCGCGCATCAGTACAACGCGATCCCGGTTGCGCGCGCGAAGGGGATGGGCATCATCGCGATGAAGATCTTCTCCGACGGGACGTTTTACGGCAAGGAGGCGCGGTTCTCGCGCAACGCGGCGGACACGTATCTGGAAGTGGGCAAGCCGGGCATGGTTGCGCCCGCCGATCTGGTGCGTTATCCGCTCGGCGTGGCGGGGGTGAGCTGCGCGATTGTGGGCATCGGCAAGGTTGACCGCGCGAACGCCGAGAAGGATCAGTTGGTGACCAACATGACGGCGGCGCTGGATGGCACGGTGGGCGAGGCCGAGATGCTGGCGATTGAGAAGCGCGTGCGGGCAAGGCACGGGCTGGACACGAACTACTTCCAGGACCGGCACGGATTGAAGCAGCCTACCGATGTGAAGGCGGTGAAGGACGGCGATCGCGTGCGGGTGACGTGGCAGACGGCGTTCGCGGGAGCGGAGCCGGTGAAGACGTACGACATCATGGCGGGGTCGAAACGGCTGGCTTCGGTGCCGTTCCGTCCGCAGTTGACGCTGGATCCGCTGGAGTTTTTCGTGCCGGCGGCGGAGGTTGGCGGCGGCGAGGTGCGCGTGGTGGCGGTGGCGTAGGGGCGGGATTTACCGGGGCGGATCCTCGAAGGTGATGGTGGATTCCGCCCCGAAGCGTTTGTATTGGGTATAGCGGATGTTGAGCTTCATCCGGACGGGGCCGGTGCGGAAGTCCAGCAGGTCGTCGGCGACGGTGAGGGCAGGGAACCAGTGTTCGCCGTCGATGGGTTCGCGCAGGGTGGTGAAGCGGGGAAAGAGGTTTTCGTTCGTGCGGGTGCGGAGTTCCGGGACGGCGCGGCCGTAGGTGCGGACGATGGAGAGGGACCCCTTTTCGGCCCAGATGAGGCCGTCGAACATGCGAAAGCCGTGAAAGAGCTGGCGGGGGGTGAGTTCGAGGACCCAGCAGTCGCGGCCGTCCACATCCTCGTCGCCCTTGAAGCGGACGATGTAGCGGGGCAGGAGTTCGGGGGTGATCAGCAGGGGTTGGATGTCGCGGATGTCGGCGAAGTCCTCGGGGGTGAGGATCAGACGCTTGAGCGTGTTGGAGGGGGCGCGGACGAGCTGTTCGGTGCGATCGCCGGTTGGGGAGAAGATGATGTCGCGGGTTTCGCGGTACTGACCGCCGCGCGGACCGCCTTCCTCGATCACGACCTGCTGGCGGTAGGTGTATTGGGCGCGGGCCTGCTGCGCGGCGAGTTCGCGTTCGGCGATGCGGCGGGCAAGATCGGGCGGGGGATCGGCGGCGAACAGGGGGGCGGATGTTAGGATGAAGGCGGCATAAACCATGAGCCGCCGGTATCTGATCACACTCTGCATCTTGTGGACGGCGGGCTTCATTGGGGCGGCGGTCTATTCTCAACAACAGGGTATCCCGGCGAGGCTGGCGGCGTGGGCGGCGCTAGCGGTGCTGGTGGAGTTGTCGTGGTACATCACGCTGGCTTTTGAGGAGGTGCGTGCGAGGTGGGGGGTCGGCGCGCTGGTAGCGCTGGCGCCGGCTCCATATTTAATCTACAGCGCGCCGGCGGGCGTGTTCCGGGTGGAGTCGATGGTGGCGATTTGGGTAGGGGCGGCGGTGGTCTGCGGCTGGTTCCGGTGGTTCGGGCGGCGGCAGGTGACGGATCTGCTCTTTTTGCTGGTGATGGCGGCGCCGCTGCTGTTCAAGGGGTTTGCGCTGGTGTATGACCGGCCGCTGCCGGGGTTGCGGCTGGAGTTTTTAGGTCAATTGTTGTGGATCCGGCTGGGCGTGCTGGCGGTGCTGCAGCAGCGGCCCGAACGCGGGATTCACTTCGGATTCTGGCCGAAGGCCGCGGAGTGGCGGACGGGCCTGTTGTATGGGGCGGCGGGCGCGCTGGCGGCGCTGCCGGTGGCATGGTGGATCGGGTTCATCCAGGCGGCGCCGTGGCGAGGCTGGGAAATGACGGCAGGGTTAGCCGCGGGCACGTTTCTGGGGGTGCTGTGGGTGGTGGCGCTGAGCGAGGAGTTCTTCTTCCGGGGTTTGTTGCAGCAATGGCTGGAACAGATGACCGGGCGGCCCGGCGTGGCGCTGGCGGTGGCGTCGGCTCTGTTCGGCGCGGCGCATCTGGGGTTCCGGGCGTTTCCGAACTGGGAGTTCGCGGGACTGGCGGGCGCGATGGGCGTGGTGTACGGGCTGGCATTCCGCGCGGGCGGCGGCATCCGGGCGGCAATGGTGGCGCACGCGCTGGTGGTGACGGTGTGGCGGGTGGGATTCCGGTAGGCGGCTACAATAAGGGGTTATGGCAACCAGCGCGGCTCCGCCGTTGGCGAATTCCGGACAACTTGCGAAGTTCGAGCCTGTGATCGGGCTGGAGGTGCATGTCCAGCTCGGCACGCGGACGAAGATCTTTTGCGCGTGTCCGAACGAATTCGGATCGGCGCCGAACACGAATGTCTGTCCGGTGTGTCTGGGAATGCCGGGGGCGCTGCCGGTATTGAACAAAGAGGCGGTGGAGCGGGCGATCGAGGCTTCGCTGGCGCTGAATTGCCGCGTGAACCCACGGTCGGTCTTCGCACGCAAGAACTACTTCTATCCGGATCTGCCCAAGGGCTATCAGATCTCGCAATACGATCAGCCGCTGGCCGAGCATGGCTGGGTGGAGATCGAAGTCGAGGGCGGAACGAAGCGGATTGGCGTGACGCGCGTGCACATGGAGGATGATGCGGGCAAGAGCTCACACGAAGGGTTTCGCGACAGCGGCCTTTACTCGTACGTGGACCTGAACCGCTGCGGATCGCCGCTGATTGAGATTGTCTCCGAACCGGATATGCGGTCGGCCGACGAGGCGTATGCGTTCGTCACCGAGCTGAAGCAGGCGCTGGAGTACACGGGCGTGTCGAGCTGCGACATGGAAAAGGGCCACCTGCGCTGCGACGCGAACGTGAGCGTGCGCTTGCGCGGGGCGGAGAAGTTCGGCACGAAGGCCGAGGTGAAGAACCTGAATTCGTTCCGGTTCCTGAAGCAGGCGATCGAGTATGAGATCGCGCGGCAGGTGGGCTTGATCGAATCGGGCGGCGCGGTGAAGCAGGAGACGCGGCTTTGGAACGTCGAACTCGGCGAGACGGTGGGGATGCGGAGCAAGGAGGAGGCGCACGACTACCGCTACTTCCCCGAGCCGGATCTGGCTCCGCTGGTGGTGCCCGCGGAGTGGCTGGAATCGATCCGGGCGAGGATGGGCGAGTTGCCATCGGCGAAGCGCAGGCGTTATGCCGAGGAGCTGGGGTTAAAGTCCTACGATGCTGAAGTGTTGACGGCGGACAAGGCGATGGCCGAGTACTTCGAATCCGCCGCTGCCGCCGCCGGCGATGCGAAACTCGCGGCGAATTGGGTGATGGGCGACCTGGCGGGCCTGCTGAAAGCGGAAGGCAGGACGGTGGCGGAATCGCCGGTGCCGGCCGGGGCGCTCGGCGAACTGGTGGCGCTGGTGGCGAAGGGTGAGCTGACCGGCAAGCTGGCGAAGGAAGTGCTGGCGAAGATGGCGGCCACGGGCGACCGCGCGGCGGTGATTGTAGAGCGCGAAGGGCTGAAGTCGATCTCCGATACCGGCGAACTGGAGCGGATCATTGATGAGGCGATCGCGAATAACCCGAAGCAGGTGGAGCAGTACAGGGCGGGGAAGACCACGCTCGCGCAGTTCTTCATCGGCCAGGTGATGAAGGCCACCAAGGGGCAGGCCGACCCGGCGGTGGCGAAAGAGATTGTCGAGAAGAAACTTTCGGCCTGAACCGGTCGTCGTAGCGACAGAAGGAGCCCCGCTTGGCCGCCATGGCCGCGGTGTGATTTACTGAGACAAATGAAAAACGCTTTCCTGGTCCTAATTCTGGCCGCCGCGCCCCTGGCCGCGCAGGTCAACATGACGAAAGAAGAGGGGCGGATCGCGGTCAGCATTGACGGCAAGCCTTTCACGACGTTCTACTACAGCGGCGAGGATGTTCCGAAGCCGTTCCTGCATCCGCTGCTGACGGCGAGCGGCAAGCGCATTACGCGCCTGTATCCGATGGAGAGCGTGGATGGGGAGACGAAGGACCATCCGCACCACCGCGGCCTCTGGTTCACGCACGGCGAGATCAACGAGTGGGACTTCTGGGCGAATGAGAAACAGATGGCCGCGAAGCGGAAGCACCAGGGGACGATTGAACTGGTAAAACTGGAGAAGGCGCAGGGCGGCAAGAAGCAGGGTGAAATCGTCAGCAGGCACATCTGGAAGGCGCCGGACGGCACGCCGCTGATTGAAGAACACCGGAAGATGACGTTCCATGCCGGCGCCAAGCATCGCGTCGTGGACTTCGACGTGACATTCAAGGCGCTCAGCCCCATCAAGTTCCGCGACACCAAAGAGGGTACGTTCGCCATACGGCTGCGCGATGAACTGATGGAGCGCAAAGGCGGCACGCTGGTGAATGCCGAAGGCGGCAAGGGCATGCGCGAGGTGTGGGGCAAGCCAAGCCCGTGGAACGACTATTACGGTTCGCTGGAAGGCGAGAATGTGGGCGTGGCGATTCTCGACCACCCGGGCAACTACCGGCACCCGACGCACTGGCACTCGCGCGATTACGGCCTGTTCGCGGCTAACCCCTTCGGCGAGCACGACTACTACCGCGACAAGACGCGCGATGCGGGGCTGTCGCTCGACACCGGCAAGTCGGCGCGCTGGCGGTACCGCGTGGTCGTCCACTCCGGGACCACCGAAGAGGCGGGCATCGCGCAGATGTTCGCCGAGTACGCGAAGACGAAGTGAAACCAGCTTTGATACTTGCGGCGGCGCTTGGGCTGATGGCTCAGGCGCCACCGGTGCGTTTGGGAGATCCGCTGCCGGGCCGGGGCGGGGATCCTTCGAAGGCGTTTGCGGCCCTGGAAGTCGTGGAGCACGATCAGCGGAAAGTGCTGGTGGATGGCGCGGGGATTGTGCGCCGGGTATTCGCGCGCGGGGCTGAGGTGGATGATGAGGTCCGCCTGTACCGGCAAGGCAGGGCGCTCTGGCGGGACGTCTGCACGCGCTGTCATGGCGAAGATGGGCAGGATACGCGCTATCCGGGCACGCCTTCGCTGAAAGGCTATGGCAATGGCCGAGAAACGTCGAAAATCAAGCAGAAGATCGAGCAAAGCAGTACGGTGAACATCTCGCATTACAAGCCCGAGGAGCGCCAGGCGCTGGCGGTGTTCGTGGGCGGGTTGTAGTTCTCGGTCAAACCATATTCAACCCGCCGCAAGCCTGGATGTTCTGTCCCGTGATCCAGCCCGCTTCCGGGGTGCAGAGCCAGGCGACGACGTCGGCGATCTCTTCGGGCTTGCCGGCGCGGCCCAGGGGCGTGAGGCGCGGGGCGAGCTCAGCCAGATGGGGCAGGGCGCGGTACATATCGGTGTCGGTGAAACCAGGCGACACGGTGTTGACGGTGATGTTGCGGGATGCGACTTCGCGGGCGAGGATGCGCGTAAACTGCTCGAGAGCGGCCTTCGAGCCGCAATAAATTCCGAAGCCGGGCGGCGAAGTCACCGTGGCCCCCGTGGAGATATTCACGATCCGTCCGCCGTCGGGCAGCGCCCTGGCCGCTTCCTGCAGGCAGAAGAATGCGCCACGCGTATTCACTGCGAACACGCGGTCGAAATCATCGAGAGATGTCTCCGCGATGGGCCGCGCGATCCCGATGGCAGCGTTGTTGATCAGGATGTCGAGCTTCTCGAACTCGCGATTCAACCGGTTGAACATCGCCTCGATCGCCGCCAGATCGCCCAGGTCGGCCTGCACCGCGAAGCCGTTGCATTCGCGCGCCACGGCCTCGGCCGCCTCGCGGGACTGGGCGTAGTTCACCGCCACCTGCGCTCCGAGCCCGGCCAGCTTGAGAGCGATGGCGCGGCCGATGCCGCGGGAGGCGCCGGTAACGAGCGCGGTCTTCCCAATCAGGATGGACATTGCCCAAGGATACCCCAAATGCCTCAGGGCGGAGAGGGGTGGATTTTCCGGGAAAAACCTATCGAGACTATCCAGCGATAAGCGCGTACGAAAGAAAGTAAATCGCACATCTAAAGATATTGCCATGCGGACTGAATTCACATTGACCGTCTCGTGCTTTCGCGGATATCCTGTTGCCACTGCAGCTTCAGATTGACCAGGGATGCCCGAGCCGTGGAAGGACAGAGATTTCCTTGCGCGGGTTGGGTTCGCGCTGCAGATTCTAGCTTTTTTGAGGTTTCCATGATCGAATCTCAGTTTGCTCACAAGCACCGGCAGTGCTTCGCCATTGCCTTGTTGCTTGTCCTGTTTTTCAGCGCCGGCATCCAGGAGGCTCCGGCGCAAATTCTGTACGGAACAGTTGTCGGCAACGTGACTGACCCCAGCGGCGCGGCGGTTCCCGGCGCCACAGTGGTCCTGACCAACCGGCAAACGAATTGGACCCGCACGGTGCAGACGGGTCCCGACGGGACCTTTACTGTGCCTACCGTTCCGGGCGGCACATATGAAGTCCGTGTGAGCCTGGAAGGCTTTCGCACATACGTGCAATCGGGTCTGGATGTGGCCACGAACGCGGTGACTCGTACGAACGTCACGATGCAGATTGGCCAGGTGAGTGAACAGATCGAGGTTTCGGCTCAGGCGCTGGTCCTGCAGACCGACCGGGCGGAAGTTCGCTCGGAAATGACCCGCACCACCCTTGAAAACGTTCCGGTGCCTCCGGGGCGCAACTATCAGCAGCTTTTTGTCACCCTGCCCGGCTTTTCGCAGCCGCGCAATGCGCACTCGATTCCGTCGAATCCGTCGCGCGCGCTGCAGTTTGAGGTGAATGGGACAGTGGCGGCGTCGAACAACATCCGTCTGGACGGCGCGACGCAGTTCAACGTGTGGCTGCCGCACGTGACGGCGTATGTGCCGGCGCTGGAATCGATTGAAGCGGTGAACGTGGTGTCGGGCTCGTTCGACGCGGAGCAGGGCCTGGCCGGCGGCGCGGCGATCAACGTGCAGATCAAGAGCGGCACAAACGAAATTCGCGGCTCTGCCTTCGAGTACCACAACAACAACAAGATGAAAGCGAAGCCGTTCTTCCTGCCGCAGGGCGAGCGGAATCCGAAGCAGATCTTCAACCAGTTCGGCGGCACGGTCGGCGGCCCGATCAAGCGGGACAAGGCTTTTTACTTCGTGAGCTACGAAGGCACGCTGGACCGGCAGTTCGCGGGCGGCTTGTACACGTTGCCGACGCCCGAAATCAAGGCGGGGAATATGGCGGCATCGGACCGCGTGATTCACGACCCGCTGACGGGCGACGTCAACGGCCGCGGACGGACGCCGCTGCCGGGCAACCTGGTTCCTTTGGCGCGCCAGAGCGCGGTGGCGCGGAAGCTGGTGGACCTGCTGCCGAACCCGACTGTGCCCGGTGCGCTGCAAGGCAACTTCTTCGCGCAGGGGGCCTACGCCTTCGACCGGCACACACTCGATGCCAAAACCAACTTCAACCTGACCGAAAAGATGACGTCGTATGTCCGCTACAGCTTCCTGGACTATACGGCGAACATGCCGACGGCGTTCGGGGATCTCGGCGGCCCGGTCATCCGCGGCGGCAATCCCGGCTTCGGCTACGGCAAGACGCACGGCCTGACCGGCGCCGTGACTTATACCTTCTCGCCGAACTTCATCATCGACTCGAACTTCGGCTACACGCTGATGAACACGAACGTCGAACAGCCACGCCTTGACGAGAACCTGGGCACCGATTTCCTAGGCTTGCCAAACACCAACAGCGGCCGGCGTATCGATGGCGGCTGGCCGGGCTTTGCCGTCACGAACTACACCGTGTTCGGAAACACCGAGACGTACATGCCCTACTTCCGCAGCGACCCGCAATACCAGTGGATCGTCAACGGCAACCTGACCAAGGGCAAGCACAATCTCCGGTTCGGCATGGAGTTGGGCTGGCAGCAACTGAACCACTCGCAGCCGGAATTTTATGGCGGCTCCGGCGGCGCTTCGGGCCGCTTTAACTTCGCGGGCGGCACCACCGCTTTGAACGGCGGTCCGGCGCCGAACCAGTTCCACAGCTTCTCGGGCTTCCTGTTTGGCCTGCCGACGCAGTTGGGCAAGATCTACCAGTGGCCGGAGGAGTACAACACGCGCACCTCGATGCAGAGCCTGTACTTCCGCGACCAGTGGCAGGTGAACCGCCGCTTGACGCTGAACATCGGCACGCGCTGGAACTACTTCCCGATGCCAACCCGCGCCGACCGCGGCATGGAACGCTACTTCTTCCCCGGCGCCGGCAGCGAGTTCGACAACCAGGTGATGGTGTGCGGTGTGGGTTCCCAGCCCCGCGACTGCGGCGTGGCGCAGAGCAAGCGGCTGTTCGCGCCGACCGTTGGACTCGCCTGGCGTGTGGACGATCGCACAGTCCTCCGCATGGGCTACGGTCTGAACACCGATCCCTGGAACATTGCCCGCGCGATGCGCACCAACCACCCTCTGCTCACCGCGCAGACTGTGAACGCAGTGAACACCTGGCAGCCCACCAGCCGGTTCGAAGAGGGGATCGTCCCGATTCTGACCGAGCCGAGCGTGGGGAACGGCATTATCCCGATGCCCAACACGGTTGTGTTCAACACGATGGACTCGGAGTTTAAGCGCGGCTATGTGCAGAGCTGGAACCTGACCTTGCAGCGCCAGATCTTTGGCGGCTGGGTGGCGCAGGCCGGTTACGTGGCCACGCGCCAGACCGGGATGCTGGGCTACGAAGAGCGCAACTACGGTCTGCCGGGCGGCGGCGCGGCGAGCCGCATCTACTTCCCGTCCACCGGACGCAACGTTTCCACGGCGGTGGTGAACCGGATCGGCAACAGTACATACGATTCGCTCCAGACCTCCCTGGAGCGACGCTATGCCAACGGCTTCCAGATGAACTTCATGTACACGTTCTCGAAGTGTATCTCGATCGCCGGCTTCGGCAACTCGGGCGACCGGCCCTCGATCAAGATCCCGGATGCCTTCTTCCTGAACCGGAGCCAGTGCGGGATCCACCAACCGCACAACTTTAGCTCGACGGGTATCTGGGAGCTTCCCTTTGGCAAGGGTAAGAACTGGGCAACTTCCGGCGCGGCTGCCGCGATTCTGGGCGGCTGGCAGCTCAACGGCCTGATGAACATGTACTCGGGCAACCCGTTTACGGTTGGCACGTCGGGCGCTTCGCTCAATGCGCCTGAGAGCGGCCAGCGCGCCGACTTTGTCGGCGTGGGCAAGCCGCGCAAACTCGGCAATGTGGGCCGCGGCATGGCGTTCTATGATTGGACCCAGTGGGCCCCGGTCACCACCGCCCGCTTTGGCACGGCCGGCTTCAACACCCTGCTCGGCCCCGGCCTGATCAATGTGGACTTCGGCCTGTTCCGCCACTTCCAAATCACCGAGCGGATGCGGTTGACGTTCCGTGGCGAAGCGTTCAACCTGACCAATACGCCGCACTTCTCGAACCCGAGCAGCACGATCTCGAACCTGAGCCTGAACCCGGACGGCACGTTCCGAACCGGCGTCTTCGAGGTGACCGGTGTGCGCAACACCGGGCGCGAGGGCATCGACGAACGCGTGTTCCGGCTGGGCTTGCGCCTGCAGTTCTAGCTAAAGCGCTAAATGTGAATCACTTAGGGGCCGCCCCTGGCAGGGCGGCCCTTTCTCTGTTGTGCAGGCAGAAGCAAAAATTCAGGCCGCCTATCCTTTCACCCTTCCTATCGAGACTATCTAAAGATTGCACTTTTCACTTTTCCGCTGTAGAATCACTCCATGCGATTGCTTTCGCGGTAACTCTGACACAGGCCAGGGACTGGCCCTCCGGATCGCTTCGAGAGTCTCGCAAATCCGCAAGAAGATAGTAAGGACCTTCCAGGATGAAGAGAACGAATGCTCACCGAAGAGGGCTGCCACTGTTTCTGGCAGCTCTACTGGTATTGGGGTTGTTAAGCGCCGCTCCTGCTGCGGCGCAAATTCTTTATGGAACCGTGGTCGGCAACGTCTCTGACCCAAGCGGCGCGGCGATTCCGGGCGCGACCGTGGTAATCACCAACCGGCAAACGAACTGGACACGCACCGTATCGACCGGCCCGGCGGGCGGCTACACCGTCCCGACCGTCCCCGGCGGCACATATGAAGTGCGCGTTGCCCTCGAAGGTTTCCGCACGTATGTGCAGAGCAACCTGAATGTGGCCACCAACACGGTCACCCGCGCCGACGTGGTTATGCAACTCGGCCAGGTGACCGAACAGATCGAGGTGTCTGCGGCTGCCATGGTCCTGCAGACGGACCGGGCGGAGGTCCGCTCGGAGGTGACGCGGACGACGCTGGAAAACGTGCCGGTGCCTCCGGGGCGGAACTATCAGCAGTTGTTTGTCACTTTGCCGGGCTTCTCTCAGCCGCGCAATGCGCACTCGATTCCGTCGAATCCGTCGCGCGCCCTGCAGTTTGAGGTGAACGGAACGGTGGCGGCGTCGAACAATGTGCGTTTGGACGGGGCGACGCAGTTCAACGTGTGGCTACCGCACGTGACCGCATACGTGCCCGCCCTCGAATCCATCGAAGCCGTCAATGTCGTCACCGGCTCCTTTGACGCCGAACAGGGTCTCGCCGGCGGAGCGGCGATCAATGTCCAGATCAAGAGCGGCACGAACGAGGTACACGGCTCGGCATTCCACTATCACAACAACAATCAGACGAAGGCGAAGCCGTTCTTCCTGCCCCAGGGCGAACGGAATCCGCGCGCCACGTTCAACCAGTTTGGCGGCACGGTGGGCGGTCCGATCAAAAGGGACCGGATCTTCTACTTTGGGAGCTACGAAGGCACCACCGACCGGCAGTTCGCGGGCGGTCTGTACACGGTGCCGACGGTGCTGAGCCGGCAAGGCATCATGACCGAGTCGAACCTGCCGATTTACGACTGGCTCACGGGAGACAGCCGGGGCAGCAATCGGACGCCGTTCGCGAACCAGACGGTACCGCGGAACCGGATGAGCCGGCCTTCCCTTCTGCTCAACGACCTGTTGCCGATGCCGACGGTTCCCGACGCGTTCCAAGGCAACATGTTCGCGCAGGGCATCTATGCCTTCGACCGCCACACGGTGGATGCGAAGACCAACTTCAACATCACCGACAAGCTGACGTCGTATGTCCGCTACAGCTTCCTGGATTACACGGCTAACATGCCGCTTTCGCACGGCGATCTCGGCGGCTCGGTGATTCGCGGCGGCAACCCCGGCCAGGGCTTTGGCAACACGCACAGCCTGACCGCCGCCATGACCTACACCTTCTCCCCGAACTTCATCATCGACTCGAACTTCGGCTACACCTTGATGGACACGAACGTCGAGCAGCCGAGACTGGACGAAAACCTCGGCCGTGACTTCCTCGGCCTGCCGGGCACAAACGGCGCCCGCCGGTTTGAAGGCGGTTGGCCTGGCTTCGGCATCTCCAACCACACTGCCTTCGGCCTGGCACAGAACTACATGCCCTACTTCCGTAGCGATCCGCAGTGGCAGTGGATCGTCAACGGCAACCTGACCAAGGGCGCGCACAACCTCCGTTTCGGTATGGAACTCGGCTGGCAGCACTTGAACCACATCCAGCCTGAATTTTATGGCGGCGCCGGCGGCGCCCCGGGACGCTTCAATTTCGCTGGCGGCCCAACTACGCTTCGTGGCGGGCCCGCTCCGAATCAGTGGAATGCCTACGCCGGATTCCTTATGGGTCTGCCTACTCAAGTGGCGAAACTCTATCAGTGGCCGGATCAGTACGACACCCGGACCTCGATGCACAGCCTGTACTTCCGCGACCAGTGGCAGGTGAACCGGCGGCTGACGCTCAACCTGGGCACACGCTGGAACTACTTCCCGATGCCAACCCGCTCCGACCGAGGCCTCGAACGCTACTTCTTCCCGGGCGCGGGCGGAGGCCTGGATAACAGCGTCATGGTGTGCGGGTTCGGTGGCCAGCCGGGCGACTGCGGTGTGCGCCAGAGCAGGCGGCTGTTTGCTCCTTCGGTGGGCATCGCCTACCGGGTGACGGACACTACCGTCCTCCGCATGGGCTATGGTTTGAACACCGATCCCTGGAACATCGCCCGCGCGATGCGGACCAACCACCCGCTGTTGACCGCGCAGACCGAGAACACGCTGGAGAGCTTCATGCCCGTCAGTCTGTTCGAAGAAGGGATCCCGGTCTTGACCCAGCCCGACCTCGGCAATGGCATCATCCCCATGCCGAACAACGTTGTGGCGAACACCCTGGACGAGGAATTCAGGCGCGGGTACATTCAAAGCTGGAATATCACATTGCAGCGCCAGTTTGCCGGCGGCTGGGTGGCCCAGGCCGGCTATGTGGCCACGCGCCAGATTGGCGGGCTCGGCTTCGAGGAGCGCAACTACGGCCGCCCGGGTCTGGGCGCGGCCGGACGCGTTTACTTCCCCTCCACGGGCCGCAACGTAGGCAGCCGGGTGGTGAACCGGGTCGCCAATTCAGCGTACGACTCGATGCAGGCCACCCTCGAGCGACGCTTCGCCAATGGGTTCCAGATGAACTTCATGTACACGTTCTCGAAGTGCATCGGCATTGCCGGATTCGGCAACTCCGGCAGCGGGATCTCCATAAATTGGCCCGAAGCGATGCACCTGAATCGCAGCCAGTGCGGCATCCACCAGCCCCACAACTTCAGTTCCACCGGCATCTGGGAGCTGCCCTTCGGCCGGGGTAAGAACTGGGCCACCTCCGGTGTGGGCGCGGCGCTGCTCGGCGGATGGCAGGTCAATGGCATGCTGAACATGTATTCGGGCAACCCGTTCACCGTGGGGGCTTCGGGGGCGTCTTTGAACGCTCCACACAACTCACAGCGAGCCGACTTCATTGGAGTAGGCAAGCCCCGCAAGATCGGGGGAGCCGGCCGCGGCCAGGCGTTCTACGATTGGAACCAGTGGGCGCCGGTCACTGACGCGCGCTTTGGAACCGCCGGATTCAGCACCCTGTTGGGTCCGGGCCTGATCAACCTCGACATGGGCCTTTTCCGGAACTTCCAGATCACCGAAAGAGTCCGGATGACGTTCCGCGCCGAGGCCTTCAACGCGACGAACACGCCCCACTTCGGGAACCCGAGCAACAACATCTCGAACCTGCGCCTGAACCCGGATGGCACGTTCCGGTCGGGCACGTTTGAGATCACGGGGGTCCGCAACACCGGCCGGGAAGGCATCGACGAGCGGGTCTTCCGTTTCGGCCTCCGCTTCCAGTTTTAAGCGGCCGCCGGATCAATCTGACGCGAGGAGCCGGCCCTTTGCAGGGCGGGCTCTTCGTGCGTCCGCCGGATCACAAGTCATACGAGGTACCCTTTCGCGCCTATCTCACGATTGCATTCGTATCTCTGCTCTTGTAAAATCCAAATCACGCATGGCTTTAGGGCCCGATTGATCCTGCAGGACTATCGTCTTGAGGACCCCCGCCTGGAAGCCCTGCAGTTTGAAAGTGTCGAAAAGGATCTTCCAAGATGAGGAACACGAATGCTCACCAATTCGGATTGCCGCTTTTCGCGGTTCTCCTGATGGTCTTGGGGTTAGTCTGCGCCTCCCCCGCGGAGGCGCAAATTCTTTATGGAACCGTGGTCGGCAACGTGTCTGACCCAAGCGGCGCGGCGATTCCGGGCGCGACCGTGGTAATCACCAACCGGCAAACGAACTGGACACGCACCGTATCGACCGGCCCGGCGGGCGGCTACACCGTCCCGACCGTCCCCGGCGGCACATATGAAGTGCGCGTTGCCCTCGAAGGTTTCCGCACGTATGTGCAGAGCAACCTGAATGTGGCCACCAACACGGTCACCCGCGCCGACGTGGTTATGCAACTCGGCCAGGTGACCGAACAGATCGAGGTGTCTGCGGCTGCCATGGTCCTGCAGACGGACCGGGCGGAGGTCCGCTCGGAGGTGACGCGGACGACGCTGGAAAACGTGCCGGTGCCTCCGGGGCGGAACTATCAGCAGTTGTTTGTCACTTTGCCGGGCTTCTCTCAGCCGCGCAATGCACACTCGATTCCGTCGAATCCGTCGCGCGCCTTGCAGTTTGAGGTGAACGGCACGGTGGCGGCGTCGAACAATGTGCGGTTGGACGGCGCGACGCAGTTCAACGTGTGGCTGCCGCACGTGACCGCATACGTGCCCGCCCTCGAATCCATCGAAGCCGTCAATGTTGTCACCGGCTCCTTTGACGCCGAACAGGGTCTCGCCGGCGGAGCGGCGATCAACGTGCAGATCAAGAGCGGCACGAACGAGGTACACGGCTCGGCATTCCACTATCACAACAACAATCAGACGAAGGCGAAGCCGTTCTTCCTGCCCCAGGGCGAACGGAATCCGCGCGCCACGTTCAACCAGTTTGGCGGCACGGTGGGCGGTCCGATCAAAAGGGACCGGATCTTCTACTTTGGGAGCTACGAAGGCACCACCGACCGGCAGTTCGCGGGCGGTCTGTACACGGTGCCGACGGTGCTGAGCCGGCAAGGCATTATGACCGAGTCGAACCTGCCGGTTTATGACCCCATGACAGGCGATTTCAATGGCCGGGGCCGCACGCCGTTCCCGAATCAGACCATTCCGCAGAACCGGATGAGCCGGCCGTCGCTGCTGCTGAACGACCTGATTCCGCTGCCCACCGAACCCACGTCACAGGGGAACCTCTTCGCGCAGGGCATCTATGGCTTTGACCGCCATACGGTGGACGCAAAGACCAACTTCAACATCACGGATAAGCTGACCAGCTATGTTCGCTACAGCTTCCTCGACTACACCGCTAATATGCCAACCTCGCACGGTGAACTGGGCGGGTCGGTGATCCGCGGCGGCAACCCCGGCCAAGGCTTTGGCCAAACCCACAGCCTGACTGCCGCAATGACCTACACATTCTCGCCAAACTTCATCATCGACTCGAATTTCGGCTACACGCTGATGGACACGAACGTCGAACAGCCGAGGCTGGATGAGAACCTCGGCCGCGACTTCCTCGGCCTGCCGGGGACCAACGGTACCCGCCGGTTCGAAGGCGGCTGGCCCGGATTCGGCATCAGCAATCACACCGCTTTCGGCATGGCGCAGAACTACATGCCTTATTTCCGTAGCGATCCGCAGTGGCAGTGGATTGTGAACGGGAACCTGACCAAGGGCGCGCACAACCTCCGGTTCGGGATGGAACTCGGCTGGCAGCATTTGAATCACATTCAGCCCGAGTTCTATGGCGGCGCGGGTCCGGCGGCGGGCCGGTTCAACTTCGCCGGCGGCCCGACGGGCTTGAACGGTGGTCCGGCGCCGAACCAGTGGAACGCCTATTCCACGTTCCTGCTAGGCTTGCCGACGCAGGTGGCGAAGCTCTACCAGTGGCCGGATGAGTACAACACCCGGACCTCGATGCAGAGCCTGTACTTCCGCGATCAGTGGCAGGTGAACCGCCGGTTGACGCTGAACATCGGCACTCGCTGGAACTACTTCCCCATGCCAACGCGCTCGGACCGTGGTCTGGAGCGTTATTTCTTCCCGGGCGCCGGCGCCGAACTGGATAACCAGGTGATGGTGTGCGGTGTGGGTGTGGCGCCCCGCGATTGCCGTGTCAAGCAGAGCAAGCGCCTGTTCGCTCCCACCGTCGGTCTGGCGTACCGCATGACCGACAACACTGTGCTGCGCATGGGCTATGGCTTGAACACCGATCCGTGGAACATCGCCCGCGCGATGCGCACCAACCATCCGCTGCTGACCGCGCAGACCGAGAATGCGCTGAACACCTGGCAGCCCGTGAGCCGGTTCGAGGACGGCATTCCGGTTCTCACCGAGCCGAGCGCCGGCAATGGGATCATCCCGATTCCGCGCAACGTGGTGACGAACACTCTGGACGACGAGTTCCGCCGCGGATATGTCCAGAGCTGGAATGTGACGTTGCAGCACCAGTTCCGGGGCGGCTGGGTGGCGCAGGCCGGCTACGTGGCCACCAGGCAAACGGGCCCGCTTGGCTATGAAGAGCGCAATTTCGGTTTCCCGGGCGGGGGCGCGGCGAGCCGCGTGTACTTCCCCTCCACGCAGCGGAACGTTTCGACCGCTGTCGTGAACCGGATCGGCAACAGCGCATACGATTCGCTGCAGACCTCGCTCGAGCGCCGCTTTGCGAATGGCTTCCAGATGAACTTCATGTACACCTTCTCGAAGTGCATCGGCATCGCCGGCTTCGGCAATTCGGGCGATCGGGCGTCGATCAAGATCCCCGAGGCCTTCTTCCTGAACCGGAGCCAGTGCGGGCAGCATCAGCCGCACAACTTCAGTTCCACCGGCATTTGGGAACTTCCCTTCGGCCGGGGCAAGAACTGGGCCACCTCCGGTGCGGCGGCGGCAATTCTGGGCGGCTGGCAGATGAACGGCATGCTGAATATGTACTCGGGCAACCCGTTCACGGTCGGCTCCTCGGGCGCTTCGCTGAACGCTCCTGAAAATGGCCAGCGCGGGCATTTTGTGGGTGTGGGCAAGCCCCGCAAACTCGGTGGAGCGGGCCGCGGCCAGGCGTTCTATGATTGGAACCAGTGGGCGCCGGTCACCACGCCCGAATTCGGCAGCGCCGGCTTCAACACGTTGCTGGGCCCAGGCCTCATCAACCTCGATTTCGGCCTGTTCCGGAACTTCCAGGTGACGGAGCGGGTCCGGATGACGTTCCGCGCGGAGGCGTTCAATTTCACGAACACGCCGCACTTTTCGAACCCGAGCAACAACATCTCGAACCTGCGTCTGAACCCGGATGGCACGTTCAACTCGGGTGTGTTCGAGATCACCGGCGTCCGCAACACTGGCCGCGAAGGCATCGACGAGCGGGTATTCCGCTTCGGGCTGCGCTTCCAGTTCTGACGCGCGAGCCAAAACACAACAGGGCCGGTCCCTTTCCGGGGGCCGGCCCTTCTCCATTGCGTGGGTCTTGAGTCAGTAGCCCTTCTGCTTGTCCACCTGGTGCCGCAGGGGGAGACCCTGCGCGAAGCGCTGAAGGTTCTCGCGGTACAGGTCGATGTAGCGCGCGCGTTCGCCGTCGCTGCGGCCTGCAATGTGAGGTGTGATCACCACGTTGTCCATCTTCCAGAGAGGGCTGTCGGCGGCGAGCGGCTCCACCTCGGTGACGTCGAGGCCGGCTCCGGCGAGCCGCCCTTCGCTCAGGGCGCGGAGCAGGGCCGCGTTATCGAACGTTTTCCCGCGTGAAATCGCGATAAAATACGCCGTTTTTCGCATCAAATCGAACTGTTTCGCGCCCATCATCTTCTCGCTCGCCGGCGTGTGCGGCGCGGCCATGAACACCACATCCGCTTGCGGGAGCACCTCATCCAGCCGCTCTACACGCACAATCCGATCGAAGAACGGCAGCAGCGGCTTGTCTTCGACGTCGACGCCGGTGACGTTCATCCCGAAGGCGTGCGCGCGAATGGCGATTTGGGTGCCGATGCCCCCTGCGCCGATCACCACGGCGTTCTTGCCGCGCAGTTCGAGCAGCGGGACGCCCGTCCTTCCGCTCCAGTCGCGCTGCCGCATGTAGCGGGTGAGGCCGCGCGTGTGGGCGAGCAGGAGCGCCAGCGCGTGGTCGGCGATCTCGGGGCCTTGCACGATCTTGCCGTTTGTGAAGGTGAACGAGCGCGCCTTGAACGCAGGTGTCAGGTACTGCTCCACGCCAGCCGAGGGCACCTGCAGCCATTCGAGGTTCTTCGCCGCCGCGACCATCGATTGCGAAGCCGCGCCGATGATGGCGTGCGCGTCGCGCGCCTCCTGTTCCGCCCGGTCCGCGGGCGGCGTGACGATGTTCAGCGAAGGGGCGGCCTTGCGGAACTCGGCCAGTTCCGAATCGGTAATGGCCGCACCGTGGATAGCGTTCGGAAGAATCACCACCTTTTTAGTCGCCTGCGCGGGCAGCAGCGCGACGGCCAGAAGAATCAGAGGAAATAGGCGAATCATAGTTCGGGTCCTTTCTAGTAGAGCGGGCGCGTGGCCGGGTCGGGCGGCGTCTTCCCGGCAGCCTTCACGAGCGGGTCGGCGCCGCCGCGCAGCAGCGAGAGTTCACTCGGCCCCTGGAAGAAAACAAAGCCTTGCTTGATCAGCTCAGGCAGGTTGCCGGCGCCTGCGGTGCGCCCGGCGGGGATGTTGCGCTTTTTCGCCGCCGCGAGCACTTTCGCGATGGCGGCCTCCACGCGGGGCGTTTGCTTGCCGCGGTCGCCGAAGGAGTAAGAGAGGTCGTTCGGGCCGACGAAGACCACGTCGATACCCGGCACGTCGAGGATCTCATCGATCCGCTCCACCGCTTCCTTCTGCTCGATGATGATGATCACCATCACGTTCTGATCGGCGAAATCCGCGTAGCCGCCGGGCACGGGCCAGCGCAATGTGGCTAGGCCCGCGGACGCGCCGCGCTTGCCGATGGGCGGGTACTTGCAGGCGTCCACGGCCTGACGGGCCAGTTCGGGCGTCGAGGTGAACGGGAAGATGATACCCAGCGCGCCGATATCAAGCGCGCGTTTCGCGGTCCACAACTCATTCACGGGCACGCGCACCAGCGGCACGGTGGGCGTCCCGCGCGTGGCGAGGATGATGTTGCGGGCCGATTCCAGTGTGATGGCGGAATGCTCCATCTCGATCCACAGGAAATCGAAGCCGGCGGCGGCGGCCGCGGCGGCCACGTCCGCGCTGGGAACCGTTACGGTCATGCCGATCACCGGCTTCCCGTCGCGGATCGCGGTTTTCAAAGGGTTTGCCCATTGGCCGGGCGTCTGCGCGGAGAGAAGCGCAGCGGCCAGCAGGACGGGTCCAAGGATGAAGATGCGCATGGGGCGTGCCTCGCAATCGGAATGTTCGGCCCCATGTGTATCGCGAACGGCTTGCCGGACGCAAGCGTCAGGTCACGGGGCGGGCATCCCGGCGTCCACTTCCTCGAGGCCGCGGCCGCGCGTTTCCGGGAGCCGGAAGACGAGGGCGGCCGCAGCCAGGAAGAAGGCGGAGTTCAGGGCCAGCGCGGCGCCAAGTCCCTCGCGGTCCCCCAGCGCGCCAACGGCGTAAGGCGCCAACGCGCTCAGCCCGCGTCCAAAGTTATAAACGAAGCCCTGTCCGAGGCCGCGGATCTGTGTCGGATAGATCTCTGCCAGCATCGCTCCGAACAATGAGAAGAAGCCGGTGCCGAAGAAACCCACTGCCGGGCCGAGAAGCATCAGCGCCGCCTCCCCGCCCCAGCGGGGGGCCAGGCCATAAAGCGGCGTCACCAGCGCGGCGGCGGCCACGTATGCGGCGAAAGCAGGCCGGCGGCCAAGCCGGTCCGCCAGCCAGCCAAAGGCCAGGTAGCCGAAGAACGCGCCCACTTGCATGGCAATCATGAAGCCCGATGTCCGCACCACATCCAGGCCCGCCCCGCCTTGCGCGGCGGGCGCCGAGAGAAAGCCGGGCAGCCATGTGAACAGGCCCCAGTAGCCGAACAGCACGGTAGTGGCGAGCATGGTCGCGTCGAGTGTGCGCTTGCGCAGCGGGTGGCGGAACAGGTCGCGAAATCCGCCGCGCGGCTGGCCGCGCGACGCGCTCCAGATCGCAGGCTCCGCGACATGCCGCCGGATCCACAGCGTCAACAGGGCCGGCAGAACTCCGCATAAGAACAGCGCCCGCCAGCCGAACACAGGCAGGATGAGAGCGCTCAGCCCCGCCGCCGCAATATAGCCGAGCGCCCAGCCGGACTGCATGAAACTCACCGCCTTGCCGCGGTGCTCTGCCGGCCACCATTCGGCCACCAGCGTAGCGCCGGCGCTCCATTCGCCTCCCAGCCCGAGTCCTACGAGCGCGCGCCACGCCAGCAGTGCGCCCAGCCCGCCTGCCGTCGCGCTGCCTGCCGAGGCGAAGGAATAAAGCAGGATCGTGTAGATCAATGTGCGCCGGCGGCCGATCCGGTCGCTCACCCATCCGGCGGCTATACCGCCAAAGGCCGAGGCGATCAGCGTGGCCGACGACACCAGGCCCGCCTGCGCATTGCTCCAGCCAAACTCGGCCTTCAAGGTTTGAATTGCGAAGACATACAGCAGCACATCCATCGCATCCAACAGGAAGCCGAGTTGCGCGGCCCAGAGAGCCCGCCAGCGCGGCGCGCTCCAGACCCCTGCGAAGAAACCCATCGTGGGGCCAGCATAGCAGGCAAGCCCCGGCGAACGGGGGTGCCCGGCCACGGTGAATGCTATCCTAAAAGTGCCGGACACGAGGGGAACCCATTGGAAGAGCGACTCAAGAACCTCATGCAGGAGTTGGGCAACGCGATCAACGAGTCGTTGTCCGATTCCGATCGGATCGCAGCCGCGATTGGGGAGATCAAGCGCGCCGGCTACGACGTCTTTCTCGTCCTCGAGGCCACCATCGGCTTCAATAAACGCGAAGACGCCGGCAATGACGACGATGACGAAGCAGTGCTCGAAACCCGCTTCGAAACGGAGTATGAAGAAGAGCCGTCAGGCCGCGGAGAGGCCGCGCGCTTGAAATGGACCTCGCAGGATCAGAAGTTCCTGCGGGCCTTGAAGATTTCCGTGGACGATGAGCGCCACTAAGCGCGCCCGCTCACAGTAACTCCTGATACACCCGCCACGTTTGCTCCACCGCGCGCCGCCAGGGATAGAGTTGCGCGCGAGCCAGACCCCGCGACCGGTATTGTTCCTGTAAGCTTTCGTTTTCAACCATACGTTTGAGCGCGTCCGCGATGGATTCTTCGTCGTAAGGATCGGCCAGAAGAGCGGCATCGCCGCAAACTTCCTCCAGCGTGGTACCGCGCGAAGCCACCACGGCCGCGCCGCGCGCCATCGCCTCCAGGGCGGGAATACCAAAACCTTCAGCTAATGAAACGAAGGCCAGTACTCGGGCGCGGCCATACCAGCGCGCGAGTTCGCTGTCCGGAATCCAGCCCGTCACGGTGATGTCGGAAAGACGAGGGCTGCGCGCGATCCGCTCATGCACCGCTTCCGCGCCGTAGCCGTCCGAACCTGCAAGCACGAGCCCCCAGCCTGCCGGAACGCCCTTTTCAAACGCGCTGATGAGCCGGATCAGATTCTTCCGCTCCTGAATGGCGCCGACGTGCAGAATGATTTTCTCCCGCTGCGCGTCCGCGGCGGGAGCGAAGCGTACCCCATGCGGAATGACGCGCAGCCGGGACCGCTCCACGCCCAGAAGCGCCTCCACCTGCGCAGCCGTGAACTCGCTCACGGTGATGATCAAGCTGGCGCGGGCCGCCGCTGCACGCGCCTGCGCCGCGAAACGCGCGCGGAACTCTGGAGTGGAGAACTCCGAAGTGAGCACAAACAGATCGTGAAAAGTGCAAACCGCGCGGCGCAAAGGCCGTTCCGGCAACCGCTGGTTCAAGGCATGGAAAAGATCGTAGCGGAACCAGGGCCGGCCCTCGCCGAGCGGCCTCGTCCGCAAACCCGAAGCACGCCAGCCTGGAATCAGCCGGTGCGCGCGGTAGCAGTGCCGGTAGCCGGCTTCGGGATGCGCTTCCATCAGCCCGCACAGGATCTCGCGGCTGTACACACCCACCCCAGAAAGGTTTCGTCCGACGCTATAAGTGGCGTCCAGCGCGATGATCACGCCGAGATTCCGTACTCCTTCAACTTCCGGTACAGGGTTGTGCGCCCGATCCCCAGCAGGTGAGCGGCCATCACCCGGTCACCCTTCGTGTAGTCCAGCGCGTGAATGATAGCGCGCCGCTCCATCTCAGCCAGCGGCAGCACCGGGGCGACAATGGGCTGAGAGGGTGCGGGCGGCGGCGGCAACCCATTGGCGGCCTCCTGTGTCGCCACGCGGAGCGCTTCCAGCTTGCGCGCCTCGGCGGCGTTCAGCAGATTCGAGGGCGCGTCCGCCGTGTGCAACACCGGCCCCGTGTTCACCGCCACCATGTGCATGATGCAGTTTTCCAGTTCGCGGATGTTGCCGGGCCATTCGTAGTTCAACAGCAGGTCCAGCAGATCGCTGGACAGCGTATGGCCGTTGCCGTACAGGTGCAAGAAATGATTGATCAGGGCGGGCAGGTCGTCCTTGCGCTCCCGCAATGGCGCAAGCCGCATCGTCACCACGTTCAGGCGATAGTACAAGTCCTGGCGAAAAGTCCCCTTCTCCACCTCCTTCGCCAGGTCGCGGTTCGTGGCTGCGATCACCCGGAATGAGGACTTGCGCACCTGCAGACTGCCCACCGGGCGGAACTCCTTCTCCTGAAGCACGCGCAGCAGCTTCGCCTGCATGTCCAGCGGCAGTTCGCCGATTTCATCGAAAAACGCAGTCCCCCCGTCCGCCTGCTCGATCAAGCCCGTCTTGTTGCCCTGCGCGCCGGTAAACGCCCCCTTCACGTGGCCGAACAACTCGCTCTCCATCAGGGGCCCCACCATTGCAGAGCAGTCCACCACCACGAAGTTGTTGCCCGCTCCGCTGCGGTGGATCGTGCGGGCGACCAGTTCCTTGCCCGTGCCGGTCTCACCAAGCAACAACACCGGCCAGTGGCCGCGCCCCAACTTCTGGGCCAGCCGCATCACCTGCTTCAGCCGGGCGGACTGGCCGACTAGCTCATACGTCTTTCGTGGCGCTTCCGCTGCCATCATTTCGCAATACCCCAATCGTGCTCCGGTCGTGGACCGAAGCCTCCATAGATATAGTGCTTTCGGGAGAGGATTTCTCTACGGAAACTTGCTCGTCCCCCCAAATTTTCTTCGCGTGACCCCCGGAAGTGAGGCGAATCGTTAGGGATGAACCTCATCCCAGCGCAGCACCAGCGCCTTTCCACTGACGCTGCGAACCTGGCGGGCCAGCAGGGCGGCCGATTCCTCGGTAGGCTCGCGGCCGACCAGCACCTGCCATTCAGTGCGCGATCCGGCGCGCGCGACCACCAACACAGGATCGTATCGCTTACTGAGCGCCTGTTTCAACCGCTCCGCTCTGCGCTGCTCTTTGAACACACCCGCCTGCACGGTGAACACGCCCTCTCCCCGGCGGCCGTCGCCCGCCGCGAGCACCGTCACGCGCACCGGCACGATGCCCGGACCGATCATCTCCAACTCCCGCGCGGCCGCGTGCGACAGATCGATGATGCGGCCTTCGATGAACGGACCGCGGTCCGTGACGCGTACATCCACCTCCTTGTTGTTATTCAGATTCCTGACGCGCACCATCGTGTTGAATGGGAGCGTCCGATGCGCCGCGGTCATCTTCTCCATGTCGTAGATCTCGCCGTTGGCCGCGCGCCGGCCGTGATACGGGTGGCCATACCAACTGGCGATGCCAGCTTCCGTTTGCCCCACGCGCACAGGCGGCGGGGCCGGTCCGCGCGCTACCGGACGCTTCTTCGCGCACCCGCTCAGCGCCGCGGCGAGCAGCATGACGACTGCGCACGCGGCCGTCTGTCTCCAGGTTGGAATGGTCCTCGGCATAGCCGTTCGATGGGGCCGGAGCGCCGCCCTCTTCTCAATATAACGGCAGGAATGTTTGAAACAACATCATAAATTTTCGTTTTCAGTCTTTCGGGCGGCCACTCCCCTTCACTTTTCTCTTGACTCGCTCCGCGTACCAAGTTTATAAAGAGATCACACCACGGTCGCACGCGGCCGTGAATTGATGTTCGGGAGAACAATTCTATGAAGTTCGCAACCAAGAAAGCGGCCAAGAAAGCGGCCACGAAGCCCGCCAAGAAGGCCGCGAAGAAGAAGTAGCCCAGGACGGTAGCACCGTTCCAACGGGAACCAGCCGGCCGGCTCCGGAATCTCCGGAGCCGGCCGTTTCATTTCTGTTTTCCGGCCGCCTTCCGCCAAACCGCGACGCGGAACGTTTCGCCCATCGAAACCAGCAGCGTCGTCAACTGCCGCCGTAGCCGTGTGGCTTCCACTTCACTCTCCGATTGAAGCGCCCCGGCGAACTGATCCTGCTCCCCGGACCGCAGCAGCCACTGCGCGAAGCTCTCAAAACGTACAAGATCGAGTCCCAGCGCGCCTGCCGCCGACAACAACGTGTCCCAATCGACATGCGCCGTCAAATCCTGCTCGCCGGGCTGCGCGAAAATCTCGTCCAACGCCTGATGACGCCGGTACGCCATCAAGGTGCCCTGTGGAAATCGTGCTAACTCGCGCGCTGTGTATCCGTAGTCGATCACCACCACGAAACCGCGCCGCAACCCGGCGGTCATCGCCAGCAGAGTCTCTTCCATCCGCACCGGCCGCTCGCGCCAGCGGCCGTCCTCCGCCGGTTCATCCAGACCGGCGATGGGATCGCCTTCCACCCATCCGAACCCCTCATCTTTCCGTCCCACTCTCATCTCCCGCCAGCGGCCGTCCCGCGCGCGAACCACATCCACCGGCAGCGCGTCGAAGAGTTCGTTGGCGAATACCACGCCGCTGAACTCCGCGGGCGGCGCGCCCCGGCCCACGTCCACGGCCGTGTAGTTGAATTCCGCGAACGCCTCCGCCATCTCGCTCCGGCCCGCGCCCCATTCCACCAGCGTGAACTCAGCCCCCGCGCCCATTTCATCGCGGAGCGAGCGGACGAACGCCGCGGCGATGCGCCCGAACACGGGCTGAAGCTGTGACGCTGTGTAAAAATCGCCTTCCTTCCCGAACGGATCGCACCCCGCGAGATAGTAGCCGCACTCCGGGTCATAGAGGGCGATCTCCATGAAACGCGAAAACGGAATCGGTCCATGCCGCTCGATCTCGGCGGCGATCTTTCGGGCCGCCGGTGTCATTCGCTTTCGCCTTTCATCTGCGGGTTCCGGGTGAACAGCTCGCACAGATAGTCGTGCAGGCAATCGTAGAGGTACTTCTGGAAAGTCCAGGGGAACTGCGGGTGGGCGATGTCGCGTTCATGGACGCCCGCAACATAGTCGTGGGCGCCCTCCACGGGCTGCTTGAGCGTAATCAACAGTTCCACGCCGCCCCGGGCGTCCTGGCGCGCGTCAAACCGCAACAGCATGTGATCGTAGCGCGCCAGTTGCGCGCGTACGCGTTCGAGTGAATCCATCGCTGTTTCGAGTGTATAGACTGAAACCATGGCCTTGCCCGCCACCGTCCGCGTGAAGCTGAGTTCCGAAGCGGCTGGATACATTGCGATGACCCCCGTCGTGGTCCGTGAATTGCCACTCACCGAACTGCTGGAACACGCCGCCGCCGCGCTGGGCCCGGACCCGGATCGCATCGGCGACATTCTGAAGCGCGGCTCGCTGGTCTCCGGAGCGTCACGCTTCCGCTGGGAAGGCTGGACGCCCGACGCCGCTGAGCTCGCCGCCGCCGTCGCCCGCCTGCCGCACGCCGAACCGGACCGCCCCTTCTCCGCCGCCGCGTGCACGCAGGCCACGCTCACCGGGCCGGCCGCACGCGTCGAACTGCCGCGCGAGTTCGCCGCCCGCCGCCGTTTCCTCCGCCGGCGTTCGTTTTGGGACTGCCTCATGGCGCAGGCCGGACCGGCGGTCTATGTAACGTACCTCTACCGTGAACGCGCGGACCTTTACCGCGCCGCCCTCGATGCGGACGCGATCGAAATGCTGCGCACCGCCGCCCCGCTACTGCCCCACGCCGCCACTGCCCGCTACCTGCAAACCGCCCGCATTACCACCCTCGACCTGCTCACCTCGCGCTGAGCCACTACAATCAGAAGAACATGAGCCGAGTTCTGATGGTGGCCTCCGAAGCCACCCCCTTCGCCAAGACCGGCGGCCTGGCCGATGTCATCGGCGCGCTGCCCGCCGCGCTGCAGCATGCCGGCAACGAAGTGGCCGTCGTGATGCCGCGCTACCGGCAGATTCCCTACCTGGAAACCGAAAGCGCCTTCGACGGCCTGCGCCTGTTCGCCGGCCCCCATGCCTGGAGCGTCGACATCCGTACCATGCTCCACAACGGCGTGCGCTTCTACTTCGTTGAACATCCCCATCTGTTCGACCGCGAAGGGATCTATGCCCAGAGGTCCTTCGATTTTTGGGACAACCACCGCCGCTTCGCCGTGCTCGCGCTGGCCGCCCTTGGCGTCGTGGAAACGCTCTTCCCCGCCGATGTCATCCATTTCCACGACTGGCAGGCCGGCCTTGTGCCCGTCTATCTGAAGGATCAGCAGTGGGACAACCCGAAGTTCGACGGCGTGAAGACCGTTTGTACCATCCACAACCTCGGCTATCAGGGCCGCTTCGGCAAGCAGGTGTTTTCCGATCTCGGCTTGAATGAAGGCTGGTTGCGCCCGGACAACCTCGAATTTTTCGGCGATGTCTCATTTCTCAAAGCGGGGATCGTGAACGCCGATTGGGTCACCACCGTTTCGCCCACCTACGCGCGCGAAATCCAAACCCCCGAGGGCGGCTTCAGCTTCGATGGAATCCTGCGCTCGCGCTCTGCCCACCTGTCGGGCATTCTCAACGGCGTGGACTACAACGAGTGGTCGCCCGAGGTGGACCCGCACATCGTGGCCAACTACTCCGCCGATGACCTGGAGGGCAAGCGCGCCTGCAAACTCGACCTGCTCCGGGAATTTGGCCTCCCCACCGATAACCCCGACCGGCCGCTGATCGGCATCGTTTCCCGCTTTGCCGTACAGAAAGGGTTCGATCTCGTGGCCGGCATCGCGCAACTGTTCGCCGAGGAGGATGTCCAGCTTGTGATTCTCGGCTCCGGCGAATGGAAGTACGAACAGATCTTCAACGATTGGCAGCGCTGGCTGCCCGGCAAGGTCGGCGTCTGGATCGGTTACAACAACAAACTCGCCCACAAGATCGAAGCCGGCTCCGACATGTTCCTGATGCCGTCGCTCTACGAACCCTGCGGCCTGAATCAGATCTATTCCCTGCGTTACGGCACCGTGCCCGTCGTGCGCGCCACCGGCGGCCTGGAGGATACCATCCAGGAGGATACCGGCTTCAAATTCTGGGACTATTCCGTCGGCGGGCTGTACGACGCCCTGCGCGCCGCCCTCGGCGCCTACCGCAACCGCGACCCCTGGGTCGAGCGCATGCGCCGGGGCATGGCCAAAGACTTTTCCTGGGACGCCTCCGCGCGCCAGTACACCGAACTTTACCGGATGCTCACCGGAAAGGCGGGCTGAATCCTTCGTCCGCCACCGCGCATCTTCAAATTTGGAGAGTGAAAGGAACTTTTTTGAATGGCTGGTAAGAACACCCTCGAGTTTACGGATTCAAGCTTCGATCAGGACGTGGTGAACGCTGAAACACCCGTCCTGGTGGACTTCTGGGCCGAATGGTGCGGACCCTGCAAGATGATCGCCCCCGCCGTGGAAGCCTTCGCCGAAGAATTCGCCGGCAAGGTCAAGGTGGGCAAGGTGAACGTGGACGAAAACGCCGCCACCGCGCAGCGCTTCAACATCCGCGGCATCCCCACGCTGCTGCTCTTCAAGGGCGGCAAGGTGGTGGAGCAGCGCGTGGGCGCCGTTGGCAAGGGCGAACTCGTCCGCATGGTCGAGCCCCACGTCGGCTGAACGATCTGCACGGACGAAGTGAACGGGGACCGGGCCACGCTGGCTCCGGTCCCCGCTTTTTTCTGGGCGGCCGGACTCTGCCGCCAGCCCCGAATGCCGGCGATGGGACTCGCTGGAATGTGAGCCCCCCAGGAATCAATAGATCTTGCTCGTTAGCGCCCCTTCCGAAGCGCTCCCCACTAGCGCAATGTATTTCGCCATCACGCCTTCGCGGTACTTCGGCTCGGGCTTCTTCCATTGCATGCGCCGCGCATCGAGCGTGGCCGCGTCCACCTCGAGATCAATTGTCCGCTTCTCGATGTCAATCGTCACCGTGTCGCCTTCCTCAACGAGTCCGACCGGACCGCCATCGTAGGCTTCCGGCGCCACGTGGCCCACCATGAAGCCGCGCGTCGCTCCGCTGAAGCGCCCGTCGGTCAGCAGCGCCACCGAATCGCCTAACCCCGCGCCCATGATCGCACTCGTCACGCCCAACATTTCGCGCATGCCCGGGCCGCCCTTCGGACCCTCATACCGGATCACCAGCACGTCGTTCGGCTTGATCTGCCCGTGCGTTACCGCTGCCATCGCGTCCTCTTCGCAGTTGAATACCCGCGCCGGACCCGAATGCCGTTTCCGCTCGATGCCCGTCACCTTGATCACGCCGCCATCGGGCGCCAGCGAGCCGCGCAGGATCACCAGCCCGCCCGTTGTCTTGATCGGATTCGACAACGGCCGCACCACCTCCTGCCCCGGCGTCTCCTGCGCCCGCTCCGCCTCCTGCCGCAGCGTCAGTCCCGTGCAGGTGATGGCCTCGCCGTCCACGAAATTCCCCTCCACCAGGCGCTTCGCGATCACGCCGATTCCGCCCGCCTTATCGACATCCGCCGCCACATATTGCCCTGCCGGTTTCAGACTCACGATCAGTGGTGTGCGGTCGCTCAGCGTGTTGAACTCCTCCATCTTCAGATCCACGCCCGCCTCGCGCGCCATCGCCAGCAGGTGCAGCACCGCATTCGTGGAACCGCCGGTGGCCTGTACGCTCGCGATCGCGTTCAAAAACGCGTTTTTCGTGCAAATATCGCGTGGTTTGAGCTCGTTCTTCACCGCCTCCAGGATCACTTTTCCGCAATAGGCCGCAACATCGTGCTTCCGCTCGTCCACCTGCGGCACCATCGCGGTGTTCATCGGACTCAACCCGATCAACTCCATGACGGTCGCCATCGTGTTGGCGGTAAACTGCCCGCCGCAAGCGCCCGGCCCGGGGCTGGCCACATTTTCAATGTCGACCAGTTCCTGCTCGGTGATCTTCCCCGCCGCGCACGCCCCAACGGCCTCGAAAACATCCTGGATCGTGACGTCCTTGCCCTTGTACCTGCCCGGCAGGATCGATCCGCCGTACAGAATCACGCCCGGAATGTTCAGCCGCAGCAGCGCCATCGCCGCGCCGGGAATCGTCTTATCGCACGCCACCAGGCACACCAACCCGTCGAAATAGTGGCCTCGCGTGACAAGCTCGATCGTATCGGCGACCGCTTCGCGCGAGATCAGCGAGGTCTTCATGCCCTCGGTGCCCATTGTGATGCCATCCGAAATGGCGATCGTGTTGAACTCCATCGGCGTACCGCCGGCCTCGCGGATGCCGCGGGCAACGTCCACGGCCAGGTCGCGCAACAGCCAGTTGCAGGGCATGGTGCCGATCCACGTGTTCGCGATGCCAATGATCGGCTTGCGCAAATCCTCGTCAGTAAAGCCAATGCCTTTCATGTAAGAGCGGGCCGGGGCGCGGTTCGGCCCCTGGAACAGGGTGGGGGACTGCAGTTTCATGGCGAACGCCCATTGTATCGAACCGCGGCGCCCCGAGCCGGTGGCGGGTCCCGGAAGCGTCTCAATCGGCGCACATCTTCAAGCAACTCACCGGATTTCCGCTGATCCACCAGCGACAACCACGGTATGTCCACACTCGCCCACGCGGCCATTCCCTCGCGAAGGCGGCTCGCCGCGATCGCCCCGGCTGATTCCCTGCGTGGCCTGTCATCCCGGCGGGCGGGAGTCTCGTCAGGAAGGGCAGACGGCGACAAGGAGACCGTCAAAGATGAAACAGATTCTTTTCCTCGCCACGATTTTTGGCGCGACCTGCATTGGCGTGTACGCCCTGGATCTTCCAGCGCACGCACGCACGCAAACGCAGAACCAGCAGAAGCAGGGCCAGGGTCAGATGAAGGGCAAGCGCGGCGGCCCGCAGGATGGCTCCGGCCCCATCCATCCGCCTGGCACTGGCGGCGGCCAGGGCCAGGGCCAGGGCCAGCGCAAAGGCGGCGGCCGCAAGTAATCGGCAAGGGGCGCTTCGGCGCCCCTTCGCTTGTCAGTGCGAGTTGCTCGCCGCGTGAAGACTGGGCAGGAATGGATCCGGGGCGTCCGCAAAAGGGGTCAACATCGTCAGCGTGTCCATCCGTTTCGCTCCTTACTTTGCGATAAAGCCGCGCAGCGTGACTTCGCGCGTGGCCATGTTCGCTTCGCCTTCGGCCCAGATCTCGAGGGGGTTGACCCACGCGTACCGCTCGTCGCCGGTGAACAGCTTGACGTTCTCGCGCAACGAGATCTTCGGTTCGCCGGGCCGGGGCAGACCCACGCCACCGGCCTGGAGTGCGATCCGCGCTCCATCGGGTGTCGTGAGCACCGCCCGAATGTCCAGCTCCATGCGGCCGTCGGGACGAAGGTAGAAGTAATCCATGCCTTCGATGGCGCCGGCCAGCCGGCCTTCCGCCTGTCCCGCGAAAGCCAGGTCGGCGCGGAGGCCCGCGGGCGGCACAGGCCGTTGCCCGGCCATCACCTCATCCATCGGCACGCCAAAATCGGTCATGCCGGCGAGACGGACCGTGTATTCGTAGATCGGTTCCATTTGCATCAGGAAGCTCCTCTGGCGGGGGAGTCCGCCGCCAGTCAGGAACGCGCGGTCTGCCGGGCAAATGGCTCTTTGCCTCTGACCGGCCCTCGCTTATTAAAGAAAAGTGGCATATTCTTTAATAACGGGCGGTGTTATTAAAGCCGCCGTTAGCAATATGGAAGCGACGCCAAATCAACGGGTTGGGCGATTCGAAACGGCTACCCATGGGGGTGAGTCGGTGAGAGCGTACATCCCGCCGCCCCTGCCGCCCAATCCACCGTTGCGTCTCGATGGGCTGCAGCTCCATCTGGAGCGCGCGAACCAAGCGCTTGGGAGGCTGGACGGGCTCACTTCTGTGCTCCCCGAGGTCACGAGGTTTCTCTATGCTTACGTAAAGAAGGAAGCGGTGCTGTCTTCGCAGATCGAAGGCACCCAATCCTCCCTCTCCGATTTGCTCCTTCATGAGCAGGGCGGGACTCCGGGGGTGCCGCTGGACGATCTCACGGAGGTCTCAAACTACATTGCCGCACTCTATCATGGGCTGCAGCGGATGGAGGAGGGATTTCCACTTTCCTTGCGGCTTCTTCGTGAAATCCATGGCGTGCTGCTGTGCCAAGGCCGTGGCAGCGAGAAGGAGCCCGGCGAGTTCCGCCGCTCGCAGAACTGGATTGGCGGTACTCGTCCAGGTAACGCCCTCTTCGTACCGCCGCCGCCCTCTTACGTTTTGCCGTGCATGGGCGAACTCGAACTGTTCCTCCACCGGCGCGACGACGGACTCCCGGCCCTGATCCGCGCCGGACTCGCGCATGTCCAGTTCGAGACCATTCACCCGTTTCTCGACGGTAACGGCCGTCTGGGCCGCCTTCTGATCACTCTCTTATTGTGGGAAGCGCAGGTGCTGCGGCAGCCGATCCTCTACCTGAGCCTCTACTTGAAGACACACCGCCAGATCTACTATGACCTGCTCACAAAGGTCCGGACCGAAGGCGCATGGGAAAGCTGGATGGAGTTCTTTCTGGACGGGGTCACCGAAACGTGCGGGCAGGCGATCAGTTCGGCACAGAGGATTCTGGCACTGCTGGAAGAAGACCGGAGGCGCATCGAGCAGTCAGGCCTGGCGGCGGCGACGCTGCTGCGGATGCATCAACATGCCGCCGCGCGCCCGATCCTGACGATCAGCCGGGCGGCAGAGGCGTTGAACATCTCTTTTCCGACGGCGTCGAACGCCATCGCGCAGTTGCAGCGGTTGGGAATTCTGAGCGAGGTGACTCAGCGCAAACGCGGGCGGATGTTTGCGTATGGCCGATACCTCGCTATCCTGGACGAGGGTACCGCGCCTTTGGGCCGATAGCTGCGCTATCCTCCCTCCATGGCCGTACCTGATTGGGACAAGTACTTCCTCGATATCTGCCGCGTGGTGGCTTCGCGTTCGAAGGACCCGGCTACGCAGATCGGTTGCGTGATCGTGGGTCCGGCGAAGGAGATTCGCTCCACCGGCTACAATTCGCTCCCGCGCCGCGTGGACGACACCAAACCCGAACGGCTCGAACGCCCCACGAAGTATCTCTGGATCGAACACGCCGAGCGCAACGCCATCTATAACGCCGCTCGCGCCGGTACCGCCATGGAACACTGCACGCTCTATGCCGATATCACCCCCTGCATGGATTGCGCGCGCGCCATTGTGCAGGCGGGCATCGTCGAGGTGGTGTTGAACGAGGAGCGCGTCGCGCGCTATTCATCCGCGCAGTACAATCCGCACTTCGACCTCGTGCGCGAGCTGTTCGCCGAAGCGGGCGTTACCATGCGCTCGGTGCGTCCCTGAGGCTATTCGCGCTCGGGTACGCGCCAGGCGCCCGCCGGAATGTGCCACGGCCGTTCTTCGCCCAGTTTGCGGAGCGCGCGGATGGCGCGATACGCCGACCGGCACCTCTGGCAGCGATACGGCCAGATGCCCGCCCACGAAAGGAAGAAGTCGAGGACCGACTTGCGGTGGCTCCGGTGGGCCACTTTCGAGCCGCATTTGGGGCAGGCGGCTCCGAGCAGATGGTCGATGCGGTCTCCGGACTGGTTGCGGAATGACACGTCGGGCTCCTAAATAACTTAAGTGCGCGCACCCCCCGTTTTGTTGCACAAAAAGCGCAAAAAAACGTCATTCCGAGCGGAAAAACACGCGAAAACCGGCCTTTGGCAATAGGCCCTTCTCCGCCTCTTCCTTCCCCATCGCGTGGATCGCCGTCGCGAGCGCGTCGGCCTCCATCGCCGTCGGGGCGATCACCGTGACGGAACCAGGGCGGGCCCGCCGCGCCGCGCCGGCACGGCCGTCGAGGATGTGCGACTCGCCCCGCCGGGCCTGGTGCGCATCGCCGGACGTGGAAGCGCCGCGATTTGCCAGTTCCTCGACAAGATCCTTCGACCCCAGCCCCACGCGCCAGCCTTTGCGGTCCGCGGGCGCATCCCCGAGGGCGATATCGCCGCTCAAGGCCACCATCGCCCGCGGAAAACCGCGCGTGCGCAGCACTTTCAAGGCCTCGTCAGCGGCGTAACCCTTGGCGATGCCGCCGAAGTCGAAGGCGATGCCTTCGGCGAGCAGAACCACCGCGCCATCCGCGAGCCGAACGCTGCGGTAGCGGCCTTTCGCCGGTGTCTTGCCCTCGCGCCACGCGCGCGTGGCGCGGCCGAGCGTGGGGTCGAAGGCGCCGCCGGTCGCGCGGGCGAGGTTCAACCCGTGTTCGAGAACGCGGTACAAGTCAGGCGAAACTGGCACAGCGGCACGAATCGGCGCGCGTTCGAGTTGTCGCGCCTCGCTCGTGTCGATGTAGTCGGACAGGCGCTGTTCGATCTCGCGAATGCGAGCAAAGGCGGCGTTCAGGGCAGCCGTGGCTGCACGCTCATCGTCGGCTTCCACGACGATACGCGCCACCGTGCCCATGGCGGGCTCCGCGCGCTCCAGGCGGTGCTCAGGTGCCTGATATGCTCCAAAGAGGTGTAAAGTCCACGCTATGAACCAAATGAATTCTTTCATGGGCCTATTGCCCCTGCTCATGTTCCTTTTCATCCCTTTGGGCGTGCTGTATATGCTCTACCAGATCCACGTGAATGTGGCCCGCATTCGCCGCATCCTCGAGCGGATTGATCCCACGATGAAGTTGACGGTGGACTAGGGGTCTTCCTCGACGCCATTGTTCCAAGCCGCGTCCATCTCATCCGACGACGGAATCCGCAGCGGGCGCACCAGCCGGAAGCCGAGCCACTGCGCGTCGGTGTGATACCAGATGGACTTGGGCAACTGCGGGTCCTGCACCTTCCAGGAGGGATCGGAGCCAAGCCTGGCTGTGCAGGTACATCCTTCGGGCGCATCCGCCCAACCGCCCCCACGAACGGCGTGCGGATAGGGCTCGGCGGACTTCACCCAGGGATTGACAATCAACTCCGAACCGCGGGCCGCATAGGTGTGGGGGTCGTACTGATCGAGCGTCCACTCCATCACGTTGCCGAGCATGTCGTAGAGACCGAAAGCGTTCGGCTTCTTCTTGCCCACTTGTTGATACTTGCCGTTCGCATTGCCGTCGTGCCAGGCGTAATCGTCAAGCGGCGCCTGCTCCGCGCCGCGGGCCTTGCAGGCGTACTCCCACTCGGCCTCGGTGGGCAGCCGGAAGAAATGGCCCGTCTTCGCGCTGAGCCACTGTGCATACTTATTGGCGGCGTGCTGGGTCATCGAGATCGCGGGGTAGCCTTTGATGCCCATGCCGAAACTCATTTCGACGTAGGGCCGGGTGGGCGTGCTGACGGCATCCACTTCGGGCGCAGCGCCGTCGCGCGCCGAAAACATAAACAGCCGGTATTCGTCCCACGTCACTTCATGGACGCCCATCCAGAAGGGATCGACTTTCGCGCGGTGCGCGGGCTTTTCATTCGGACTGCCTTGTTCCGCGCCCATGGTGAACTCTCCGCCGCGGACCGGCGTCATGCGGAACGCGACATCCGTGCCGGGGATCTTCGCCTCGTAGGGCTTCATGTCGGCTTCGCGGCGCTCTTTGGTGTTCATCACGATGCGGCGGCGCAGCGCGGTGACGAGTTTGCGGTCGTCGGCCAATTCCGGCGGGGGCGAGCCGATGCGCACACCGGCGGGCCACACGGCGCCCTCGCCGATCCACTGCCGGATGGCTTCGATCTCCTCCGCCGTGGCTTTGGGCGCTGCCGGCGGCATGGTGCCGGCCTTCATGGTGGTGTAGAGCGTGCTCTTCTCCGGCGCGCCCTTCACAAGGGACTTGCCGCTGAAGAGCGCTTCGGCGGTATCCACGCGCACCTGCCCGTAGGCACGTTCCGGATTGTGGCAGGAAAGACAGTACTTCTCCAGCACCGGCCTGACGCGCGTGGAGAAATCCACTTCAGCCCCGCCGGCCATTGGCAGAAGCGCGAGAACCGCAACGAGCCGCATCGTCACACGAATTTGGTGATGCCCGGCAGCGGTACCGGCCGCGCGGGCAGGCTTCCGTTCCATTCCAGATTGTCCGGCACCAGCTTTTCCTGCGAGTTCAGCGCCTGTTCCCAGGTGATCTGCTGCCCCGTGTAGGCGGCCATGCGGCCCATCATGGCGAGCATCGTCGAGGTGGTCATCCACTTGCCGTCGTTGATGGGCTGGCCGCGGCGGATGGCCGCGAACAGCGCATCGTGCTCGGCCTGATACATGTCGTTCCGCTGGCCGGAGAAGGTCCAGTTCGTGGCGCCGGCGATGCGCGGCGTGGGTCCACGGCCGATGGTGCAGATGCCCTTGGTGCCCATGATGTAGTCGGCGTTTTCGTTGTAGCAGCCCACCGTCTGGCGGTTGGACACGAACGCGCGCCGGTCGCCGGAATAGAGGTAATTCACCGAGAAATGGTCGTAGATGTCGCCGCCTTCGGCCGGGATCTGGCGGCCGCCGGTGGCGACGCAACTCACGGGCGGCTCGTCGTTGAAGGCCCAGGCCACTTTGTCCACACTATGCACGGCCTGCTCCACCAGGCTGTCGCCGCAGATCCAGCAGAAGTTGTACCAGTTGCGGATCTGCCACTCGACGTCGCTGATGCCCGCGGGCCGCGTGGAGGCGGGCGGCATCGGCTTCACAGGGCCGGTGTAGTACGTGGCGTAGTAGGCGACGATGTCGCCGATCGCGCCGTTCTTGATCTGGTCGAAGGTCTCCTTGATGTAGTTCGAGTAGCGCCAGCAGAAACCGGCCACCAGGCTGAGGTTTTTCTTGGCGGCGAGTTCGGAGGTCTCCAGCACGCTGCGCACGCCGGGCGCATCGGTGGCCACGGGCTTTTCGCAGAACACATGCTTGCTCTGCTCCACCGCGTAGCGCAGGTGTTCGGGGCGGAAACCCGGCGGCGTGGCGAGCAGCACCACATCGACGCCCGCGTCGATCACTTTGCGGAACCCGTCCAGGCCGACGTATTTCTTGTCCGATTCCACCTTGACCTTCGCTCCGGCGGCCTTTTGAAGGCGCGCCATGCTGGCATCGACGCGTTCCATGTCGATGTCGGCCATGGCGACGAGTTCGGCATAGTCGTCGGCCTTCAGCGCCTGCGCGGCGGCGCCGGTGCCCCGTCCGCCGCAACCCACCAGGCCCACCTTGATGGCCTTACCAGCCTGCAGACCCTTCAATATCGCGGGCGCACCCGCAACTGCCGCGCCCATGAAGCCGCGCCGTCCAACCTGTGTCACGTCCATGCTGCTTATTCTATCGGTATGACCCGCCTCGCCGTTATCTTGCTGCTGATCGCCTCTTCGCTCCACGCCCAGACAGCGCTGCGGGTGCTCTCCTACAACATTCACCACGGCGAAGGCATGGACGGCCGCATCGATCTCGAACGCATCGCCCGCGTCATCCGCTCCGTGGAACCCGACATTGTGGCCCTCCAGGAAGTGGACGTGCGCACCCAACGCAGCGGCGGTGTGGATCAGGCCCTCGAGCTGGCGCGCCTTACCGGAATGCACGTCCTCTATGGAGCCACGATGCCCTATCAGGGCGGCCAGTATGGCAATGCCCTGCTTTCCCGCTGGCCCGCGGCGGAGTTCCGCAACCACGCGCTGCCCGTGACGCCCGGCCGCGAACCGCGCGCCATCCTCGACGCCCGCTTCGCGCATCCCTTCACCGGCCGCATCCTCGCCACCCACCTCGACATCACGCGCCCCGACCGGATGGGCGCCGTGCAGGCGCTGGAATCGATCACGCCGCCGTCCGGCTCCACCCCCGCGATTTTTCTGGGCGACCTGAATGACACCCCGGATTCGCCCGTCCTGGAAGGACTCAGGTCGCAAGGCTGGGTCTCGGCCGTCGAAGGACCGACCGTTCCCGTGAAGCAGCCCAAACGCCAGATCGACTTCATCCTCTTCCGCCCCGCCAGCCGCTGGCGCGTGCTGGAACAGCGCGTGCTCGATGAACCCGTGTCCTCCGACCACCTCCCCATCTTCGCCTTGCTCGAATACCAGCGGGATCAAACCCCCTGACCCGAGAGAAACTTGCGAACCAGACCCGTAAGTGCGATATGCTTGGCATCGGAAGGACGGGAGACGCTGCCGATGCTGATTGGCGTACCGAAAGAGACCTTCCCGGGCGAGCGCCGCGTGGCGCTGGTTCCGGGCGTTCTGCCCTCGCTCACAGGCAAGGGCTTCGAAGTCCTGATCGAAACCGGGGCGGGCCAGGCCGCCGGCTTCCCCGATGGGCAGTACGAGGCGAAAGGTGCCCGCATCGCCGCCTCGCGCGGGGATCTGGCCGCTGTGGACATCGTGGCTCAGGTCCGCGGCGCCGCCGAAGGCTGGCGCGAAGGCCAGGTGGCGGTGGGTTTCTATGACCCGCTCTCCGAACCGCAAACCATCCAGGCGCTCGCCGCCACCGGGGCCGCCGCTTTCTCCATGGAACTCATGCCCCGCATCACGCGCGCCCAGAGCATGGATGCGCTCTCCTCCATGGCCACCATCGCGGGCTACAAGGCCGTAATCCTCGCCGCCGAGCACCTGCCGCGCCTGTTCCCCATGCTGATGACCGCCGCGGGCACCATCGCTCCCGCAAAAGTGTTCGTCGTGGGCGTCGGAGTGGCGGGCTTGCAGGCCATTGCCACGGCGCGCCGCCTGGGCGGCGTGGTCAGCGCCTACGACGTCCGCCCCGCGGTCCGCGAACAGGTTGAGAGCGTCGGCGCAAAATTCGTCGAACTGCCGCTCGAAACCGAAGGCGCGGAGGATAAGGGCGGCTATGCGCAGGCCCAGGATGAGTCCTTCTACCGGCGTCAGCGCGAGATGATGGCCCGCGTGGTCGCCGAAAGCGACGTGGTCATCACCACGGCCGCTGTCCCCGGCCGGAAGGCGCCCATCCTTATCACGGAGGAGATGGTGAAGGGCATGGCCCCAGGATCGGTGATCGTCGATCTCGCCATCGAGCGCGGCGGCAACTGCGACATCACCGCCCCAGGCGAAGTCGTCGAAAAACACGGCGTCACCCTGGTAGGCCTGCTCAACCTGCCCTCCACCGCGCCTTACCATGCCAGCCAGATGTATGCCAAGAATATAGCCACCTTCCTGCTCCACATCGCGAAGGGCGGCAAAATCGATTTCGAAAGCGAGGACGAAATCCTCCGCGAAACGCTGCTCACCCGGGGCGGCCAGGTTGTGCAGCCCAGGGTGAAGGAACTTTTGGGAGGCGCGTAATGGAACTTCTTGTCACCACGCTCACCATCTTCGTGCTGGCGATCTTCGTCGGCTTCGAGGTCATCACCAAGGTGCCGCCCACACTGCACACCCCCCTGATGTCCGGCTCCAACGCCATCTCCGGCATCACGCTGGTCGGGGCCGTGCTCTCCAGCGGCACGCAGCACACCACGCTCACTACGGCCCTCGGTTTCGCCGCCGTGGTCTTTGCCACAATCAACGTCGTGGGCGGCTTCCTGGTCACCAACCGGATGCTCGCAATGTTCAAGAGGAAATAGACCATGCCGCCTGTCCTGATTAATCTCGCCTACCTGGTGGCCTCAGCGCTCTTCATCCTCGGACTCAAAGGCATGTCCCACCCGCGCACCGCCGTGCGCGGCAATCTCATGGGCGCCGCCGGCATGTTGATCGCCGTCGTCGTCACGCTGCTCGACCGCCGCATCATCAGCTACGAAATGATCATTGGCGGCCTGGTGCTCGGCGCTGCCATTGGCGCCATTCTCGCGATCCGCATCCAGATGACCGCCATGCCGCAGATGGTCGCCCTGCTGAACGGCTTTGGAGGCGGCGCTTCCGTCCTCGTGGCGGGGGCCGCGCTCGTCGAAGCCCAGGTCGCCGGCGCAGGCTTTGAAACGCAGATGACCGTCGCCACCGCCCTCTCCGCCCTGATCGGCGGAGTCACCTTCTTTGGCAGCCTGATCGCCTTCGGCAAGCTGCAGGATCTCATCACCGGCAACGCCGTGGTTTTCCCTGGCCAGCACCTGCTAAGTGCCCTCGTGGCGCTCAGCGCGGTCGGGTTGGCCGTGGGCCTCGTGCTGCGGCCCGAATCAATGGAAATCTACTGGGCTCTGGTCGGCGTGGCCGCCGTGCTTGGCGTGCTGGCCACGATTGGCATCGGCGGCGCGGACATGCCCGTCGTCATCTCGCTGCTGAACTCCTATTCGGGCCTCGCGGCCTCCGCGACCGGCTTCGTCCTGCAGAACAATATGCTGATCATCGCCGGATCGCTCGTGGGCGCTTCCGGCATCATCCTCACGCAGATCATGTGCAAGGCGATGAACCGCTCCCTGGCCAACGTCCTGTTTGGCGGACTCGGCGCGGCGCCTGTCGCCGGCGCGAAAGCTGATGACGTCTACGGCGGAAAGGTGAAAAGCGCCTCCCCCGAGGAGATCGCCATCCTGCTCGACAGCGCCCGGCGCGTGGTCTTCGTACCCGGCTATGGCATGGCGGTTTCTCAAGCCCAGCATGCCGTCCGCGCTCTCGCCAAATTGCTCGAGGACAAGGGCGCCGAGGTCATCTTCGCCGTGCACCCCGTCGCGGGCCGCATGCCCGGCCACATGAACGTTCTGCTCGCCGAAGCTGACGTTCCCTACGAAGCCTTACTCGAGATGGACGTGGTGAACCCCATGTTCTCCCAGACCGACGTCTCGATTGTCATCGGCGCGAACGATGTGGTCAACCCCGTTGCGCGCACCGACCCCCAATCGCCCATCGCAGGCATGCCCATCCTCGATGTGGACAAATCGCGCACCGTCGTTGTCATTAAACGCAGCCTCAGTCCCGGCTTCGCAGGCATCCCCAACCCCCTGTTCGCCGCCGACAACACGCTCATGTTCTTCTCCGACGGCCAAAAAGCCGTCAACGACCTGATTGCCGCGGTAAAAGAAGCAAGCTAGCCCGCCGGCCCTAGAGCCCAACATACCTGCGCCGCAAGGAAGGACCTTCCCGCCCGAACGGTCCTTCCGCCCATCCCCCAAGCATCGGCGTCTCTTGCGCCCTCGTTCGCTATGTATTTTCTGTCGGCAAAATCCTCATCCGCTCGAACCCGGTTCGCTCTTTCTCAATCAAGACAATGTTGATAGAGATTATGTAAATGCGCTATCCTGCTTCAAGTGCTTCCCGTTCTCTCTCATCTCCGCGCCCTCGAAGCGGAAAGCCTGCACATCCTGCGCGAAACCGCCGCGCAGTTCCGCAAGCCGGTCCTCCTCTATTCGATCGGCAAGGACAGTTCCGTCCTCGTCCACCTCGCCCGTAAAGCCTTCTACCCGGGCCGCATCCCCTTCCCGCTCCTCCACATCGACACCACCTACGAATACCCGGAGATGATCGAATTCCGCGACCGTTTCACCCGCGAAATCGGCGCCGAACTCCGCGTGTACACCAACCAGGACGCCATCGCCAATGGCGCGAATCCCTATGACCTTGGTACGTCGAAGTGCTGCGGCCTGCTGCGCACCCGCGCCCTGGTCGACGGCCTCCGTCAGGGCGGTTACGACGCCGCGCTCGGCGGCGCGCGCCGCGACGAGGAAAAGTCCCGCGCCAAGGAGCGCGTCTTCAGCTTCCGCGACCGCGAAGGCCGTTGGGACCCCCGCAATCAGCGCCCCGAACTCTGGAACATCTACAACGGCAAAGTGGACCCCGGCGAATCCATCCGCGTCTTCCCGCTCTCGAACTGGACCGAGATGGATGTCTGGCGCTACATCGAGATCGAGAACATCCCCATCGTTCCGCTCTACTACGCCAAGCCGCGACCGGTGGTGCTGCGCAACGGCTCGGTGATCCCGCTCGAAGCAAACGTCAAACTCCTCCCCGGAGAACAACCCGAAACCGTGATGTGCCGCATGCGCTCGCTCGGCTGCACACCTTGCTCGGGCGCCATCCGCAGTGAAGCCGACACCATCGGCAAAATCATCGACGAATTGATCGGTTTCCGGCGTTCCGAGCGCGAAAATCGCATCATCGACCACGACCAGGAAGGCTCCATGGAGCTGAAAAAGCGTGAGGGGTATTTCTAAAGCCATGCTCGCGCTCGAACATTTCACGGCCCGCACCGGCGAAAAGCCCCTGTTGCGCATCTCCACCGCCGGCAGCGTCGATGACGGCAAATCCACTCTGATCGGCCGCCTCCTCCACGACACGCGCACCGTCTGGGAGGACCAGCTCGAGGAACTCGGCCGCTCCACCGTGAACCGCGCCTCGCGCGGCCTCGATTTCTCATTGTTGACCGACGGCCTGCGCGCCGAACGCGAGCAGGGCATCACCATCGATGTCGCCTACCGCTATTTCGCCACGCCGCGCCGCAAGTTCATCGTCGCCGACACCCCCGGCCACGAGCAGTACACCCGCAACATGGCCACCGGCGCATCCACCGCCGACGCCGCCATCATCCTGCTCGATGCCCGCAAGGGCGTGCTGCCCCAGTCGCGCCGCCACGCTTATATCGCCTGGCTGCTCGGCGTCCGCCGCCTCATCTTCGCCGTGAACAAAATGGACCTGGTGGACTTCTCCGCCAGCGTCTATGAGGACATCCGCGCACAGGCCGCGCCGCTGCTCGCTCTGCTCGAAGGGGCCGAGGCGGACTTCATCCCGGTGAGCGCGCTTGATGGCGACAATGTCGTCGAAGCCTCCCCGCGCACACCCTGGTACACCGGCCCCAGCCTCCTCGAGTTGCTGGAAACCATCGAGCCGCCCGCATCCGCGGTCACGCGGCCGTTCCGCTTCCCTGTGCAGCTCGTCATCCGTCCGCACCTCGATTTCCGCGGCTACGCCGGACAGATCGCCAGCGGGCGCATCCGCACCGGCGATGAGATTGTCACCTTGCCCTCCGGCCGTCATTCGCGCGTCAAACGCATCGTCACGTTCGACGGCGAACTGCCCGAGGCCTTTGCGCCCATGTCCGTCACGCTGGAACTAGAGGACGAACTCGACATCGCCCGCGGCGACACGCTCGCCGCGCCGGAAGCCGCTCCCACGCTCGCCCGCCGCGCCGAAGCCATCCTTGTCTGGATGAACGAAGCCGCTCTTGCCGCCGGCCGCACCTACCTGCTGCAGCACGGCCCGCGTACCGTGCCGGCGCGCGTCGAAAAGATCCTTTACCGCTGGGACGTGAACACGCTCGAACCCCGCCCCGCGCAGAGCCTCGAGTTGAACGAGATCGGCCGTGTCCTCATCGAAACCGCCGAACCCCTCGCCTTTGATTCCTATCGCGATAACCGCGCCACCGGCGGCTTTATCCTCATCGATCCGATCCATAACCTGACGCTCGGCGCCGGGCTGATCGAATCCGCCGTCCGCCGCGAACGCCGCGGCGCCGCGGGCGTGGCGTTTCGGGCCGCCCGCCTGACGCCCGTCGAACGCCAGGCGCTTTTCGGCCACAAAGGCGTCGTGGTGGACCTCTCCGCGCGCGCCGCCCTCGCCCCCTTGCTCGAACGCCAACTCCTCGAACAGGGCCACCGCGCCTTGCTCATCGAAATCGAGGGCCTGCCCGCCGAAGCCTTGGCGGAGGCGGGGCAGATCGTTATCACTACTCTGCCAGCAGCCCAACCCCTGGTTCAGTCGGCCGACCTCAGCGCCGACGACGACGAAGCCTTGCTCGAACTGCATGAACGCCTGCGCCGCTCCGGCGTCTTCCTCATCCAGGATGACGTTGAGCCCGGCGAAGGCATTTAGGAGACCGCCATGCCCGACTTGCTTCAATCCGCCACTGAGATCATCGCCCGCGCTCCCGGGCGCGCCTGCTTCACGTGCAGCTTTCAGGCCGAAGACGTGGCGGTGCTCCATCTGCTGCTTCAGAAGGACCCGCACATCCCAGTCCTGTTCCTCGAAACCGGCTACCACTTCCCCGAAACCTACGCCTACCGCGACCAACTCGCCCGCGAATGGAACCTGAACCTGATCAATATGCAGGCCGCCCGGACGGTCGCCGAACAGGAATCCGCCTTCGGCATCCTTTACCAGACCGACCCCAACCGCTGCTGTAATCTGCGCAAGGTGGAGCCGTTGCTCGAAGGCCTCTCGGGCTACGAAACCTGGTTCACCGGCCTGCGCCGGGAACAATCGCCCACGCGCGCCAACCTCCAGCCCGAAGAGACCCACCGCTTTCCCAACGGCCTCACGCTCCACAAAGTCAGCCCACTCTATGACTGGCTCTGGCGCGACGTTCTGGCCTACCTCACCGCGAACGACATTGCGCTACTGCCGCTCTACGAGCAGGGCTACACCAGCATCGGCTGCGCCCCCTGCACCGCCAAAGCCGCCCCCGGCGAACACGCCCGCGCCGGCCGCTGGGGCGGGCAGAAGCTCGAATGCGGCCTCCACACCGTCAGCGAAAAATCCGAAGAAAGCCAGTAGGGCGGGCTTCAGCCCCGCCCTGATCCCAGAAAAAAGCCCACTTCGTCCGGTAATCCGGGTAATCCGTAATCCGTGTCAACGACCAATAAACAGTTTTTCATCTGTCAAACTATTGAAAATAAAGGCACTCCGCAAGCCAGCCGTAGTTCCGCCCGCAACCCCATCATTGAAAGAAAAGGACTTGCCCCCGACCACATCCCGCCAGCAAGTGTCCGATTCTGGGATTCGCTTCGCTCCAAAACAAAATCAGTCAGACACGTTCACATCAATCGGCCACAAGAAACTAGGCGCGGCAGCCAACGACTCGGCCGACGCACCAATCACATCAACACTTTACCGAGCCAGAAAATCGATAAATGGTCGTTGACACCATTTTTCCAGCCATTCTCCAAGCGCAAATGTACGGTGGGCCTTGCCCCCGCGTTGGCGCTTCAGTCCCGCCCTGATCCCAGCACGAAGTCCACTTCGAACATCTGATACGCCGTGCGCCGCATCCCCACTCGCTCATACGTCGCCTGCGCGCGCGCGTTTTCCTTCTCGACGTACAGCCGCAGCCCGCACACGCCGGGCGTTTGCCGCGCCAGCGCGTCCACGTGCCCATAGAGCGCCTTGAACACGCCGCGCCCACGGAATGCCGGCTCTACCCACACGCTCTGAATCCACCAGAACACGCCGTTGCGCCAGTCCGACCACTCATAGGTGATCATCATCTGCCCGGCGCGGCGCCCGTCCACCTCCGCGATGCAATACACCCCTCGCGAAGCATCCTCGAACAGCGCATGGACACCGTCGCGCAAGCGGTCGAGATCCAGGGACAAGTGTTCGGTCTCAAGGGCCATCGCGGCGTTGCCGCGCACCAGAAACTCAGCATCGGCGGGTCCGGCCAGTCGGATCAGCGGTTCGCTCATCCCCCCAGCCTAGCTGAGCCGCCTCAGCTTCGTAACTCGTCCCACTTCCACCCACTCCACGACGAAGATGTTGCCGTCCTTGTCGAAGCACGCCGAGTGCGGGCAAATGAACTTGCCGGGGATGAACTTCTCGCGCGGTTCGCGGCGCAGCTTGCCCCAGGTGCCCGAATCGTCGTCGCCCAGATGCGCGATCAGGCGGTCCTGCCCATTCAACAAAGTCACGCGCGCTTCGAGGTCCGGCACCAGCAGCAGTTCGCCCTGTGTGTCGAAGTGGCAGGGCAGCTTCACCGTGCCATGACCCGCGAAATGATGGTGGCGGCCGTCGAGTGTGAAATATTGCAGGCGGCGATTCGAGCGGTCGGCCACCAGAATCAGAGGCTCGCCGCGCCGCGTGTCGAGCCAGATGCCGTGCGGGCTGTCGAGTTGACCGGCTTCCTTGCCCTTGCCGCCGAACGTGCGAATGAACGCGCCCTTGGCGTTGTACTGATTCACGAAGCTCGATCCATACCCGTCGGCCACGTACACGTCGCCGTTTGACGCCACGGTCAGGTTGGTGGGGCTGTACTTGACGGACGGCTTACCTTCGGCATCCACCGGATAGTTGGGCGACTCCTTCGGGTAACCGAGCGTCCACACTTCCTCGCCCTTCAGCGTGGTCTTCACCACGATGTTGCGGCGCGTGTCGCAGAGATAGAGGAACTCGTCCGAGCCCTCCTTGTTGATGTGCAGTCCGTGCGCGCCGCCTTTGAACTCGCTGCCCCAACTCTTCACGAGCTTGCCCGCCGGGTCGAATACCAGCATCGAATCGTCGCTCTCGCTGGTGGCATGCACCGTATGGTGGATATAGATGTAGCCCTGCGAATCGACGCAGACGCCGTGCACATTGCCGTAGCGAATCGTACGCGGCAGTTCGCCCCAGTCGTGAATCACTTCAAACTGAAACGCGCCTTCGCCGGTCACCGGAAGCTTCGCGCCGGCCTTATCCTGCGCGCCGAGAATCGCGGGCGCGGCGGCGAATAGCGCCCTTCGCGTGAGTTGAATTGCCATCCCAGGTCCCTCCAGACGGAATGAAGGTACTTTACCACGGTGTTATGATAAGAAGGAATGACCCGCTGGAGCCGAGCCATGCTGTTGCTGCTGTTGAGCGTCACGCTCACCGCCGCGCCGTGCGCCCATTGCACCATCCAGCCCGCCTCGGAAACGGAAGCGGGTCACGACTGCTGTCCTAAGCAGAAGCACGACAGCGAAAAGGCCGAATGCGGCTGGATGCCCGCGCAGTATGTCGCGCCCGAGGGCATCACGCCAGGCGTTGAGCTGGCCGTCGCCGCCTTCGCGCCCGCCGTTGTCGCCAGTGCGCCGCCGGCGCCGGTTTCGAGCTTTTTCTCCGATGAGGCGCCCCCGCCCGTCAGTCCTCCGCTCTATCTCGCGAACACGCAACTTCTGATCTAGCTCCGCGCACGAAAAGCGGCTGAAAAACCGTCAAAAAGTGTGTTTGAGGAGCGTTTTATGCGTGTTTTTGCGCTTGTTTTGGTGTTCCTGCCGCTCGCGCACGCATCGGATCTCACCGATCTGATCGACCAGGCGCTGCGGCACAATCCCGAAATCCTGGCAGCCCAAAAGAAGCTCGAAGCGGCCCGGCAGCGGCCCGCGCAGGCCTCCAGCCTGCCCGATCCCATGTTTTCCGCCGGTTATGTGAGCATGGGCGGCCCGCTGCCCGGCCAGGGTCTGGGCCGCGAACCGCTTGCGCGGCTCGGCTTCATGGCCTCGCAGATGCTGCCCGCGCCGGGCAAGCGGCGCCTGCGCGGGGCGATTGCATTGAAAGAGGCTTCCGAGGCCGAACAGCAATATTTCGCGGCGCAACTGGGCGTGGTGGCGCGCGTCAAGATGGCCTACCACGAGTATGCTTACGCCCACGAAGAATTGAGCGTCGTGGAGCGCTCCGGCGCGCTGCTCGAACGCATGTTGAAGGTGAGCGAGGCGCGCTACGCGACGGGCGAAGGCTCACAGGCCGACCTGCTGAGGGCGCAGACGCAGCTCACTTTACTGGAGACCCGCGCTGAGCGCGCGCGCCTCGCCGCGCAAAGCCGTGCCGCGGCTTTGAATGCTCTCGCCGCGCGGCCGCTCGATACGCCCATCGCGAAGCCCGCCGCGGCGCCTGTCCACGAGATGGTGGTGTCGCTGGACAAGCTCTACGAGCAGGCCCGCGCATTTGCCCCCGTGCTCTTGCAGCGCAAGCACTCTGTCGAGCGAACCGAACTCGCGCTCAATCTCGCCCGCAAGGAAGGCGCAATCGACTACACCATCGCGGGCGGTTACTCGAACATGGGCCGCATGGATGGCCGCTGGGGCAACATGTACGAAGCGCGCGTCGATATCAACCTGCCTTTCTCCACGCGCGGCCGCCAGCGCGCCGCCGTCGCCGAACAGGCGCACGAGCGCGACCGCGCCCGCCGCGAATACCAGGCCGCTGGCAATGATCTGCTGTTCCGCATCAAGGACGACGCCCTGCTGAGCGCTACCGCCTGGCGCCTGCTGCGCCTCTACCAATCCACGCTCATCCCGCAGGCGGCGCTGACGCTCGAAGCCTCGCTGCCAGCCTATGAAACCGGTCAGGTGGACTTCTCCGCGCTGCTCGCCAGCCTGATGGCCGTGCTCGATTACGAACTCGAGTACCACCGCGAACGGCTCACCTATCATCTTGCGCTGATCCGGCTTGAAGAGGCCACGGGCCTCGAGCTGGTGGAGGAGTAACGCCGCCATGACGAAAAAGATCCTCGTTGCCGTCGCGCTGATCGGCGCCTTTCTTGCGGGCATGACCCACGACCGCTGGTGGCCCGGCCATGCGCACGATCACGATCACGCCCACGATCTTCAATCCGGCTACCACTGCCCCATGCATCCCGGCTACAAGTCGGACAAGCCCGGCAAGTGCGGCATCTGCGGCATGGAACTCGTGCCCGATTCCGCGCCCGCGGCCGATGTTCCCAAGGGCAAGATCCTCCACTATCGCGACCCCGATGACCACAACTACCGCAGCGAACAGCCCGGCCTGAACCCCGAAACCGGCAACGATCTCGAACCCGTGTACGACACACCCGGCCCCGGCCACGTCGCCATCAGCGCCGAGAAGCAGCAATGGATCGGCGTGCGCACGCAGCTGGTGGAACGGATGACGGTGCGCGATTCGCTGCGCGTGCCCGGACGTGTCGCCGTGGACGAAACGCGCCTGACGCGCGTCTCCTCCCGCACCATGGGCTGGATCGACAAAGTCCACGCCGATTTCACCGGCCGGCTGGTGAAGCAAGGCGAACCGCTGCTGACGCTCTACAGCCCGGAACTCACGGCCTCGCAGCAGGAGTACCTGCTGGCGCGCAAGGCCCGCGCCACGCTGCAGGAGTCGAGCGTTGCCGCCGTGCGCTCGGCCAACGAGTCGATGGCCGAAGCCGCGCGCGAGCGCCTGCGCCACCACTGGGGAATGGATGAGGAAGCGCTGCGGCGGCTCGAAGAGTCCGGCCAGGTGCAGCGCACCACCACGCTCTACGCCCCCGTCACCGCCTTCATCACCGCGCGCAACGCGTATCCCGGCGCGCGGGTCACGCCCGAGACCGAACTCTACACGCTCGCCGACCTAAGCCGCGTCTGGGTGATCGCCGATGTCTTCGAAGTCGATGCGGCGCGCATCCGGTTGGGCCAGTACGCGCGCGTCGAACCGGCGTATGCGCCGGGCCGCGGCTTCCGGGCGCGAGTCACCTACATCTTCCCGCGCATCGATCCGCAGTCGCGCACTCTGCCAGTGCGCCTGGAGGTGGAGAATCGCGATTACTTTCTGAAGCCCGATCAATTCATGAACGTCGATTTCGAGTTCGCCTCCGCGCAGCGGCTTGTGGTGCCTGAGGAAGCCGTGCTCGACGGTGGCCTCACACAGACCGTCTATGCCGATCGCGGCGAAGGCATCTTCGAGCCGCGGCGCGTGGAAACCGGCGAACGCTTCGAGGGCCGCGTCGAAATCCTGAGCGGCCTGAAGGAAGGCGACCGCATCGTGGTCTCCGGCGCGTTCCTGCTCGATAGCGAAAGCAAGCTCAAGAACCCGGCGGCCGCTGGACCGCAGGCCCACCATGATTAGCCGCGTCATCCAGTTCTCGGCCGATCACAAGGGGCTGGTGCTCCTGTTGACGGCCGCGTTGTGCGCGCTCGGCTGGTGGAGCATGCACAACGTCGCGCTCGACGCCATCCCGGACTTGAGCGACACGCAGGTGATCATCTACGCCAAGTGGGAGCAGAGCCCGGATCTGATCGAGGACCAGGTGACGTATCCCATCATCACCGCGCTGCTCGGCGCGCCTAAGGTGCGTACCGTGCGCGGCCTGTCGGATTTCGGCGTCGCCTACATCTACGTCATCTTCGAGGACGGCACGGACATCTACTGGGCGCGCACGCGCACGCTCGAATACCTGAGCGGCGTGCAAGGCCGCCTGCCCAAAGGGGTGAGCGTGGAACTCGGCCCCGACGCCACCGGATTGGGCTGGGTCTTCCAATACGCGCTGGTGGACCGCACCGGCCGCAACGACCTCGCGCAGTTGCGCTCATTGCAGGATTGGTCGATCCGCTACCAATTGCAGAGCGTGCCGGGCGTCGCTGAAGTTGCCGCGGTCGGCGGCTTCGTCCGCCAGTACCAGGTGCAAGTGGATCCCAACCGCCTCCGCGCCTACAACCTGCCGATCGATCGCGTGGTGGAGGCCGTCCGCCAGGGCAACGCCGATGTCGGCGGACGGTTGATCGAATTCGCCGGCGCCGAGTACATGATCCGCGGGCGCGGCTATGCGCGTTCACTCCACGACATCGAACAGATCGCCGTCGCTGCTTCGGAAAACGGCGTTCCGATTCGCGTGCGCGACATCGGCCGCGTCACGCTGGGGCCGGACCTGCGCCGCGGCGTCGCCGACCTGAACGGCGAAGGCGACGTGGTGGGCGGCATCGTCGTGATGCGCCAGGGCGAGAATGCGCTCAAGGTGATCGAGCGCGTGAAAGACCGGCTCGATGCGATTCGCCCGACGCTGCCCGAGGGTGTCGAGATCGTCACCACCTACGACCGCTCGGATCTGATCCTGCGCGCCATCGACAACCTGAAACGCACCGTCGCCGCGGAACTGCTCGTCGTCGCGATCGTCATCATGATCTTCCTGTGGCACCTGCCCAGCGCCGCCGTGCCCGTGATCACGCTGCCCGCCGCGATTCTGATCTCCTTCATCGGCATGAAGGCCTTCAACGTGGAGGCCAACATCATGTCGCTCGGCGGCATCGCCATCGCCATCGGCGGCCTGGTGGACGCCGCCATCGTGGTGGTGGAACAGACCCACAAGAAACTGGAGGAGTGGGAAGCTTCCGGACGGCCCGGCCCGGCGGCGAAAGTCATCGTCGCGGCCGTGCAGGAGGTGGGCCCGGCCAGCTTCTTCTCTCTGCTCGTGATCGCCGTTTCGTTCCTGCCGATTCTTGCGCTCGAAGCGCAAGAGGGCCGCCTGTTCAAACCACTCGCGTATACGAAGAACCTGGCGATGATCGTGGCGGCGTTCCTCGCCATTACGCTCGACCCCGCGCTGCGGCTGATGTTCACGAGCACCCGGCCTATCTTCGGCCGCATCCGCAACGAGGCCGAGCATCCGATCTCGCGCGTGCTGATGCGCCTCTACGAACCGGTTTGCCGGGGCGCGCTGCGCTACCGCTACGCCGTCATCATCGGCGCGGTGCTGATGGTGCTGGCGACGATCCCCGTCTACCGCAAGCTCGGCAGCGAGTTCATGCCGCCTTTGGACGAAGGCTCGCTGCTCTACATGCCCACCACTTTGCCTGGGCTTTCGATCGGCGAAGCCGAGCGCCTGCTGCAAGTGCAGGACCGGCTGATTGCGCAGTTCCCCGAAGTCGCGCTTGTCTTCGGCAAGGCCGGCCGCGCGGAAACCTCCACCGATCCCGCGCCGCTCTCGATGTTCGAAACCGTGATCCTGCTGAAGCCCCAAAGCGAATGGCGCGCAAAGGAGACCTGGTATTCGGACTGGGCGCCGGATTGGCTCAAGCCGGTGCTTCGCCGCATCACCATGGACCGCATCTCGCAGGAAGAGCTTGTCAACGAGCTGAATGCGCGCGTGCAGATCCCCGGCGTCTCGAATGCGTGGACCATGCCCATCAAGGCCCGGATCGACATGCTCACCACGGGCATCCGCACGCCGGTGGGCGTGAAGGTGAGCGGCGCTGACTACCGCGAGATCGATCGCCTGGCAGCAAACGTCGAGCGCGCGTTGACCGGCCTGCCGGGTACGCGCAGCGTCTTCGCCGAGCGTTCCGGCGGCGGCTACTTCCTCGATTTCATCTGGAAGCGCGAGGAACTCGCGCGCTACGGCCTCACCATCGATGAAGCGCAAATGGCCGTGACCAACGCCATCGGTGGCGAGAACCTCACTACCACGGTCGAGGGCCGCGAACGCTATCCGGTGAACGTGCGCTACGCGCGCGACTTCCGTTCCACGCGCGCCGCGCTGGAAAACGTGCTGGTGCCGGTGATGGGCGGCATGGCGCAGATCCCGCTGCGGCAGTTGGCCGAGATCCGCGCCGAGGCCGGCCCCGCGATGTACCGCAACGAGGATGGCCTGCTCACGGGCTATGTCTATGTCGACATCGACACCTCGGACATCGGCGGCTACCTCGAGCGCGCGCAGCGCGCGGTGCGCGAAAACGTGGCGGTGCCCGCGGGCTATGCGCTCTCCTGGAGCGGCCAGTATGAGGCGATGGACCGCGCCGCGGAGCGCCTGAAGGTGGTAGTGCCGGTGACGCTCGCGCTGATTCTGCTGCTGCTCTATCTCAATACGCGCTCGGGCGTGAAGACCGCCATCGTGCTGCTGGCTGTGCCGTTCTCGGCCATCGGCGCGGTGTGGCTGCTCTATCTGCTCGATTACAACCTCAGCATCGCCGTGTGGGTGGGCATTCTGGCGCTTCTGGGGATCGACGCGGAAACGGGCGTTTTTATGCTTCTTTACCTCGATTTGGCCTACAAAAAGGCGCAAAAAGAGGGCAGATTGCGCAACCTGAGCGATCTGCGGGAAGCGATTGTCGAAGGGGCGGTGCGGCGCATCCGGCCCAAGTTCATGACCGTCGCGACAACGTTTATCGCCCTCACGCCCATCTTGTGGGCGCAGGGCACGGGCGCGGATGTGATGAAGCGCATCGCCGCGCCTATTGTGGGAGGCGTGTTCACGTCGTTCCTGCTCGAACTGGTGGTCTATCCGGCAATTTATGAGGTTTGGAAATGGCATTCGGAAGTGAAGCGAAACGCATCGGCTTAGCGGCGTTGCTTGTCTGCGCGCCGCTGGCGGCGGAGACGATCGAACTCGGCGCGGAGCACGGCCGCTGGCGGTGGCGCGTCGAGGGCACGCTGCGGCTGGAGGACGATGGCGCGCGGTTCGACGCGCCCGGGCAGCGCCAGGCCTGGCGCTGGGCGGAGATCCAACAACTCGAACTCGTCCGCGACCGCATCATCCTCACCGGCTACCGCGACCGCGGCCTGGTGCGCCTGTATTCAGACGAGCGCTTCGAATTCCGGTTCACCGGCACGCCGGACGTGGAGCGCCTGTATGCGTTTCTTGCCGCGCGCATGGACCAGCGGCTGGTGGCGCGCGTCGCGTTGCCGCCGCGTGGGCCGCTGTGGCGCGTGGGCGTGAAGCGGGTCCGCAAGGGCCGCGGCGCGCAGGGCGAGTTGATCGTCGAGCCGGCGCGCGTGCTGTTCGTCGCGCAGGGGCGAGGCGAATCGCGCGTCTGGCGCGACCAGGAGATCGAACTGATTTCCTCCTCCGGCCCCCACCAACTCACCCTGACGGCCCGCGAACCCGATGGGAACTACGAATTTCAACTCAAACAGGCTCTGGACCAAGATCAGTACGACGCGCTCTGGCGGCGCCTGAACCGTCCCCGGGGCCTGGAACTATTGGCAAATCAACCCAAGGAGAACCAACGATGAAGAAGCTGACGATGATTGCGACGCTGGCCATGCTGGCCGTGGCGCTGCTGACGGCGCAAGGTCCGGCGAAGGTCTATACCGGCGTCATTACCGATACGATGTGCGGCGCCGACCACGCCCACATGGGCATCAGCCCCGACGAGAAGTGCGTCCGCGAATGCGTCAAGGCCGGCAAGCAGTGGAAGTACGCCCTGCTCACTCCGGATAAGAAGATGCACGTGCTCAGCGACCAGGCCGCGCCCGAAAAGTTCGCCGCGAAGAAGGTGAAGATCACCGGCATGCTCTACGAAAAGACCGGCATCCTGCGCGTGGACAAAATCGAAGCGGCGGATTGAGGGCTTGCCGCTCCCGGCCGCCGGGTGCATACTTAGACTAGTCAAATCGACCGGTCAAAATGTATGCGCACGATTCCGGCCTCGGAAGCCAAAACACATTTCTCCCGCCTGCTTGATGAAGTGGAACGGGGCGAGACCGTGGCGATCACGCGGCACGGACGTGTGATCGCCCGGCTCGAACCCGCCGAGCGCGAGCGCTTCCAGCGCGCCCAGGCTGCCGCCGCTCGCATTCGCGCCGCCCGGATCGGACGAGGCCCCATCACTGTTGAGGAGATTATTTCCGCCCGCGACGAGGGGCGGAAGAGATAATGCCTTTCGTCCTGGATGCCTCGACGGCGGCGAGCTGGGCGTTTGAGGATGAAGATGATTCCAGGGCCGCACGCGCCTTCGTCCGCATCGAGGAAGACGTCGCGGTGGTCCCGCCGCTCTGGAAGTACGAGGTTCTGAATACGCTTATTGTGAGCGAGCGCAGGAAACGCATCACTTCCGCGGAAACGGCCGCCTTTCAGCAGGATCTGAGTGAGATGCTGATCGAGGTGGATTCCGAGGAGTCTTCGACCGCGCTATTGCGGCTCGCGCGCGACCACAACCTCTCCGTCTACGACGCTGCCTATCTCGAACTCAGCCTGCGCCGCGGACTGCCGCTCGCTACCCTCGACAAAGTCCTCCGCAAAGCCGCCAAAAAGGAGGGGGTCGCGCTGCTTTAGGCCGTCACGGCCTTGTCGATGCGGGCGATGGTGTCGTCCACCTCGGCTTCGTTCAGCATGCCGATGGTCACCGCGTCCACCAGGTTGTTCTGGAAGACGAACTTGAGCGACGCGTCGCGCTGTTCGGGCGCGGTGAGCTTGCCGGCGCCGAAAATCTTCATCCCGATGATGCCCTTGCCCGCGGCCTTCGCCTGCTTGATCACGGGCACCACTTCTTCGACGGAAGCGTCCATGGCGGCGGCTTTGCCCACGTTGTTGATCCTCACCAGCAGGACGTCGGTCCAGGGGCTGGCGGCGGCCATTTGCAGCGCGCCGAAGTGGTGGCAGGAAACGCCGATGGCCTTCACCGCGCCTTTCTCTTTCATCTCCGCCATCTCGTCCATGGTCCGCTTCATTTCGCTGGTCCAGCGGTCGTTCATCAGGCAGTGGATCAGTACGACTTCCAGGAAATCCGTGTTGAACTCCTTGCGGAAGCGGTCCACTTCGGCCCTCGCGCCGCCGGAGTAGTTGTTCCAGTACTCGGTCCGCGGCCAGAGTTTGGTCAACACCGTGTACTTTTCGCGCGGCACGCCGCGCAGCGCGTTGCGCAAGTAGGGGTGGGAGCCATAGAGATCGGCGGCGTCCATGAAGGTGATGCCGTGGTCGATATCGTGGCGGATGAGGGAGTGAAACGCCTTCTCGCCCAGCCGCGTATGCGCGGAGGAACGCGCGCTGCCGTTAAAACCCGTACCCTGGGCCAGCCGGGTGACCTTCACGCCGGTATTGCCGAGCGTGACGGTTTCGGCGGCCTTCGAAGGCGCGGCGGCCTTGGCTTGAAAGACGCTGGTGGCGGCAAGCGCGCCGGCGAAGCCGCGGCGGCTGATGGTGTGAGAGAGTGGGCCAGTCTGGCGAATATCCATTTCCGGTCTCCTGATTGGGTTAGCGCTTGAATCTATCCTAACTTGACCTCAACCGCGAGTAAACGGCGGCGAGGGAGGCGTATCCGCTTTGGTTGCCAGCGGCTTCACCAGCGGGCCGCCGCAAATGCCCACCCCGACCTTCTGCAGCGCCGTAAGGAAGTTGAACAGAACCGCGTACAGCATTTTCTCATTTACCGGCTGGCGGCCCGGCAGCCGGAAATGGGCGGGTAATTCCTTGCGCACCTGGATGCGCAGCGCCTGCGGCTCCACGCGCCCGCGGCGGTCGAAAGAATTGGCGATCAGAAATGGCGTCTGCAGGACCGCGCCCGAGCGCCCGTCGACATAAAACTGGCAGCGGCTGAACCAGTTCGCGAGTCCGGCGTCGGCCGCATCGAACAGCAGCAGTGGTTGATCGTTGTCGGGCGCTTCGACCCGAAGCGTGACGAAGCGTTCGCCGTCGGTGATCTCGCACAGCAAGCCCGCCTCCTGTGCGCCCTGCGCAAGCAGGCTCGAATCGAGTTCGAGAAGAATGAGCTGGTGAGCACCCGCCTGAAGAAGCTGCATGGCTCCCTTTAGTTTAGACGGACCGGCACCCTCCCGGGTGCGTTGCGCCTTCGGCCTCAATGCGGTACTCTTATTAGTTGCGGCCCCCATGCGGCCATTTCCGGCCGATACCCGGATCAGCAAGAGGATAAGCATATGTACGCAGTGATCGAAACAGGCGGCAAGCAGTATCGCGTCGCGCCCGGCGACTCCCTTCTGGTGGAGAAGCTCGAAGGCGAACCGGGTACCGCCGTGGAGTTTGACAAGGTGCTCGCCATCGGCGGCGACGACGGCGACCTCAAGACCGGCGAAGCGCTCTCCGGCGCCCGCGTGAAAGCCTCCATCCAGAACCAGGACCGCGCCAAGAAGATCCTTGTCTTCAAGTTCAAGCGCAAGAAGCAGTATAAGCGGACGATCGGCCACCGGCAGCACCTGACCAAGGTGGTCATCGACGAAATCGTCGCCTAGGAGAATTCGCCATGGCACATAAAAAAGGACTCGGCAGTTCCAAGAACGGGCGCGATTCGCAATCCAAGCGCCTCGGCATCAAGCTTTTCAGCGGCCAGGTGGTCCCCGGAGGCTCGATTATTGTGCGCCAGCGCGGCACCCGTTATAAGCCCGGCGAGAATGTCGGCATCGGCAAAGACGACACGCTGTTCGCCAAGATCAGCGGGCGGGTGGAATGGCGCGACCGCGGCCGGATGGGGAAGTTCGTCAGCGTCTTCGAAGTGACGGAATAGGTTTTTCAGAAAGGCCGCGGAACTTGTGGGTTTCCGCGGCCCTTCGTGTTTTTGCACACATATGTTTGTCGATGAAGTGATCGTTCGCGTCAAGGCCGGCGACGGTGGCAACGGCTGCCTCGCGTTCCGGCGCGAGAAGTTCGTTCCGCGTGGCGGACCCAGCGGCGGCGACGGCGGGCGCGGCGGCGACGTCGTCTTTTACGCCAGCGAACACTACAACACCCTGCTCCACTTCCGCTTCAATCCCGAACACTCGGGCGAACGCGGCCGCCACGGCGAAGGAAGCAATAAAACCGGCCGCAACGGCGCCTCAATCGAAGTGCCCGTGCCCATCGGCACGCTCGCGCTCGACGCCGAGACCGGCGAAGTGATCCACGACTTCACCATCCCCGAGGATCGCTTCACTATCGCCAAAGGCGGGCGCGGCGGCCGCGGGAATCAGCATTTCGCCACGCCCACCAATCAGGCCCCCACGCACCACGAACCCGGCCGCCCGGGTCAGGAGCGGCGCATCAAGCTCGTTCTAAAACTCCTTGCTGACGTGGGCCTGGTGGGCTTCCCGAACGCCGGCAAGTCCACTCTGATCTCGCGCATTTCGGCGGCCCGTCCCAAGATCGCCGATTACCCCTTCACCACGCTCGAACCCAATCTCGGAGTGGTGAAAACAGAGGATTTCCGCACGTTCGTGGTGGCCGACATCCCCGGCTTGATTGAAGGCGCGCACGAAGGGCACGGCTTGGGCATTCAGTTCCTGAAGCACGTGGAACGGACGCGGCTGCTGCTTCACCTGGTCGATGTGAGCGAGATGAGCGGCCGGGAGCCGGACCAGGACTTCCACATTATTCTGAAAGAACTGGCCAGTTTCAGCGAAGAATTGAGCAAAAAACGCATGTTTTGCGTGGCCACGAAGATGGATTCGGCGCAGGACCCCGAGCGCGTCGAAAAGCTCGAAAAAGCCGCTAAGGCGTTGAATATGCCCATGTTCCGCGTCTCAGCGGTCACCGGGGCCGGTCTGCCCGAACTTCTGCGCGCGGTGGCTGCCGGGGTCCTGCCGCCACGGCCCGAACCCCCCGGGTAGTGAGCGGACCGCCGAACTTTGGACCAGGCGACTTCTCGTGACCTACTTCGAAGCCTTTGCCGGGATCGTCCACAAGAAAAACTTGCTGCTCAAATAGCTGTATTCGCTGTCCTCGCCGTTCAACCGGGCTTCCTGGTCGGGCTTCCAGTCGCCCATCTCGAAGGTGTTCGAAACCACGCGGGTACCGGGCTTGAGTTGTTCCAGCAGCTTCGGCTTCAGCTTCAGGTTTACCTCGGTCAGCAAAAACAAGGTGACCACCGACGCCTCCCGGAACTCCGCCTCGAACAGATCCTGCTCGATGAACTTTACCAGATGCGTGACACCCGCCTTCTTCGCGTTCTCGTTGGCTTCGGCGATACGCTCGGGGTTGATGTCGATACCGACGCCGCGCGCCCCGTAGGTCTTCGCGGCGGCGATTACGATGCGGCCGTCGCCGCAGCCGAGGTCGTACACCACATCGTTCTTGGTGACCCGCGCCAGCTTCAGCATCTCTTCCACGGCCGGCTCCGTGGTGGGCACGTAGGGCACGTCGGGCTGGCGGTTGGGCTTGCTGTTCTGAGCCGGGGCGGACGCCGCCAGCGCCAGCAGCAGGGGGAGAACAAAAGCTTTCCTGAATCTCATGAACGAACCTCGCTAGAAATCGAAGTGGAACCCTCTAATGGCGGCAGACACAAGCTACAGGTTACCTCACCCAGAACTAACGTAGTTTCTTCGCCCTCAGGTGCTCGATGAGCGCGGCGGGATCGTCGGTGATGATCGAATCCACCCCGGCTTTGATGAGGCGATCCCATTGGGCGGCGTTGTTCGGGGTCCAAGGCACAACCTGGAGACCGGCTTTCTGGGCCTTTCGCACCCTTCCCCTGGTCACCAGCAAATGGTGGGGCGACACGATAGGCACGCCGCCCGCCTCCGCGGCGATTTTGACAAAGTCCTTCGGCAGCCCGCCGTACAGCGCGGCGAGCTTCAACTCCGGCGCGATGGTCTTCAAGGCCTTCAGGGTCCGCCAGTCGAAACTCTGAACCACCACCCGGTCTTCCAGCTTGTGCCTGCGCACGGCCTCGGCCACCAGGCGGGCGAATTCCTCGGGTTCGGGCGCGAGTTCGGGCCGCTTGGGGTTCGACTTCATCTCGATGTTGAACCAGAAGCGGCCTTTGGGCGCCAGCGCGAGTACTTCATCGAGCGTGGGAATCCGCGCGCCCGGCGCGAGTTCCTGGCGCGGGAAGCCTTCGGCGCGCTTCGATCCGCAGTCGAACCGCTTCACCTGCTCGAGGGTCAGGCGGCGGATCGCCGTTTCGCCCTCGGGCCCCGAACAAATGGTCAGGTTGATCGTCTGGTCGTGATGGACCACCAGCACGTTGTCGCTGGTGACGCCCAGGTCGAGTTCAAGCACATCGGCTCCCACTTCGATCGCGTATTCGAAAGCGGGCAGCGTATTTTCGGGGCGTACGGTCCGCGCGCCGCGGTGGCCCTGAACGGTGATGGTTTTCGGTGCGGCTTCGGCAAGCATGGCGATACCAGCGGCGATTGCAACAGCGGGCAGCAAACCTTTCATCCCTCTAAGGTAGCGCGGACACCGTTTCAGGCGAATGAACCCCGTGCACCGCGCCGCGAAACGTGATTCAATCGAATCCGGAATCATACTTCAGGAGGTACCCCCGCCATGAGTGAAATCACCCGCCGCACCTTCGGCGCCGCCACGGCCACCGCGTTGAGCTACACGAGGATTCTCGGCGCCAACGATCGCCTGCGCATGGGCTATATCGGCCTCGGCAACCGCGGAGACCAGGTGCACGACGCCTTCCTCGAACACGGCGATCAGGTCACCACCGCGGTTTGCGACCTGCGCGAGGACTACATGGATTTCGCCGTGAAGAAGTCCCGCGCCACGCCCATCAAGTACCCGGACTACCGCCGCGTGCTCGACGACAAGAATGTCGATGCCGTCGCCATTTCGACGCCCGACCACTGGCACGCCATCCAATTCATTGAAGCCTGCCGGGCCGGGAAGGATGTCTATGTCGAGAAGCCGCTTTCGCTCACCGTGAAAGAAGGGCGGCGGATGATCGAGGTAGCCACGGAGACCAAGCGCGTCACCCAGGTCGGCATCCACCGCCGCAGCGTGAAATCGTTGCGCGAAGCGGCTGAGTTCGTCCGCACCGGGGGCCTCGGCAAAGTCACCGTCGCCAAGGGCTACCATGTCCAGAACGAATGGCCGAACGGCATCGGGAACGCGCCCAACACACCTCCCCCGAGCGAAGCCGAATGGGAAGCATGGCTCGGCCCCGCTCCCAAGGTGCCCTACAATCGCAACCGCACGTTCTACAATTTCCGCTGGTTCTACGATTATTCCGGCGGCCAGATCACCAACTTCGGCGTCCACTACATGGATTTCATCCGCATGGCGCTCGGCGAACGCTCACCGAAGGCCGTCACCGCCCTCGGCGGCCGCTATGCCGTCGGCGACAACCGCGAAGTGCCCGATACCTGCGAGGTGCTTTGGGAGTTTGACAAGTGCCTCGTCGTCTTCACCCAGTACAACGCCAACGGCTCGCCGCCCAACCCGAAGAACGCCGAGCTTGAAATCCGCGGCACCAAAGGCACCATGTACCTGCAGAGCGGCCGTTGGGAGGTCGTGCCCGAGCGCACTACCGAGGTCCTGTTCGGCCAGCGCACGCCGCTCGACCGCATTCTCGAGCGCGGCTACGGCCCGTCGAAGAAGCCCGCCATGGAGCCGGTGCAGTCGGCCGAACGCACCGGGCGCGCCGACACGTCGTGGCATGCCCGCAACTTCCTCGACTGCGTGAAGACGCGCGCCAAATGCCACTGCGACGTGGAGGAGGGCCACCTCTCCACCGCCGCCACAATCATCGGACATATCGCGCTGCGAACGCGCGCGCTTCTCGAATGGGACCCCGCCGCCGAACGATTCACCAACAACAACGACGCCAACCGCCTTTTGAGCTACGAATACCGCCCGCCCTATAAGCTGGGGTAAGGATGCACCGCCGCCACTTTCTCACCGCGCTCGGCACAGCGCCCCTGGCCGCGCAGACCGTGACGCCCGCGGTCCGGCCCACGCTGTGCATCTTCTCGAAACATCTCGCTCAGTTCGACTGGAAACAGGCGGGCGTGCGCGCCAGGGAGATGGGTTTCGAGGGCGTGGACCTCACCGTCCGCCCGGGCGGCCACGTGCTGCCCGAACGCGTGGCCGAGGACCTGCCCCTGGCCGTGCAGGCCATCCGCGATGCGGGCCTGAGCGTGCCGATGATCACCACCGGCCTTACTTCGCTCGCCGACCCCGCCGCGCGGCCCACCATCGACACCATGCGCCGCCTGGGCATCCCGTATCTCAAACCGGGCTACTGGCGCTATTCGGCGGAAAAATCGGCTCTCCAATCCATCGCCGAAGCCCGGCTCGGCTTTCGCGGCCTCTCCGCCCTGGCGCGCCGGGCGGGCGTCACCCTGGGCTTGCACAACCACTCCGGCGCTTACGTCGGCGCGGGTTTCTGGGAATACCGCGAGATGCTCATGGAGGCCGATCCGGGCTTCGCCGGCTACTACTTCGACCCCGCCCACGCCACGCTCGAAGGCGGTGTGGGCGTATGGCGCGTCAGCCTGGAACTCGCCACGCCGCGCCTCAAGATGGTGGCCGCGAAAGACGCCGTCTGGGAACGCCAGAATGGCCGCTGGCGCCCCAAGTGGTTACCGCTCGGCGAGGGGATGGTGGATTGGAAGGTGTGTTTCGAGCAATTCGCCAAAGCGCGCTTCACCGGCCCGATATCGCTCCACGTCGAGTACAACAGCAACCATGCGCAGGATGCCATGGCCCGCGACGCCGCATTCCTGAAGAAGCAAATCGCGGGCGCCTACGGCGCCTGAATCCCCTGTTCCCCAACCGGCGCTTCCGTTGAGCGATGGATGCGACGAGAGTCAATGCTGCTCGGCGTTGGTCCCAACAGTCCGGGTTTGTCAAGACATCCCCGATTTCGCCACTTGCCTTCTGGTTTACTCCGGCAAGCGGAACTGCGTGAGTACAAAATCCTTAACCCACCAGCGGGTTTCTCACTACCAGACCCGGGAAGCGCGAAAAATCCCGGTCCGCGGTCCACAACTCCGTGACTCCTGATGCCCTGCAGATTGCCGCGATTCTGGCATCATGAATCGCGCCCCCTCGCACCTGGGATAAGAGAAGGACATGCTGAAGGTGGAGCCAGTAAGCGCGGTTCTCGCCCAGTATTTGCAGGGTGGGACTCTCCATCCAATACTCGACCTGGCGCAACGCCTGCTCCAGCGGTGTCGCGGAATCATAGATCCCCGGATTGGTGACGACGGCAAGGAATTCGTGTATACATGGCCAGGGAATCCCCCAGTTCTCACCACCTTCCGCCAACGCCCGAATACACCGCAGCGCCGGTTTATGCCAGCGCGAGTCCTCGCGGACGGAATAAACCAGAATATTCGTGTCCACCGCGATCATTCGCCGCGGCCTTCGTAGATCCGTGCACGGATCGAGGGCCAATCCAAATCCTCTACCAACCCGCTGCCCTTCGTCGTGATCGTCTTCAGCTTGAATTTTCGGCGCCGGGGCGTCTCGTGAAGGATGTTGCGCAAGCCGCGCGCAATCACTTCACGCAGTGGAAGACGATGCCGGGCCGAGTATTCCTTCGCCTCGCGGAACAAATCGTCGGGGATCTCCACGGTTGTCTTCATGCCACCAACGTACCATAAATATGGGTGGTAAGAACCGGAGAACTGGCCTTGTGGCGGCTGCGAAGAACCCTACCCCGCCGCCCGCACTTCCACCCGCTCGTACACAGACCTGGTCTGCTCCAGAGTGGCGAAGCTGACGCCCGGCAACCGCGCCGACGCCGATCCCGCCGCCACCCCCCAACGCACCGCATCCGCGAAATCGTCTTTCAAAGCCTTCGCCCACGCACACCTTCCGTGGACTCCCTAAGGTTTTGCGCCGGTGACTTCTTCCCTGTCCAACCCGATCCGGAGCAGCATCTTGATGTAGGTTTGATAGCCGATACCCTTCTGCGCTGCTTGCTTCCTGGCCCTCGCCAGATCGTCCTCCGGGATCCGCAACATCACTTTTTGGGACGCAGGCCGTTTCAATTCGCCCGTCTGCTTCGAAATCGTGATAGCGACGCTGCGATCTCCCACTCGCAGTTGACCTTTCTTGCTCGCCTGCTCGAACATCTTGAGCAACCGCTCTTGGTTCGCTTCAAACCAAAGAGCCTCTTCAGCTTCACTCGGTGCATCGTTAAGTCTTTTCCTCGCCATCCGCGCCTCCTTGGTTCCTCGCCCATTGCCTACGAAATCTCCGCTTCGCCGGGAAAGCGGTTATTACTCTCACCTTATTCTGCCGCCACGTCCAGACCACCATCAGGAGACGGCCTGACGATGTTTCACCGATCACCAGGTGCCGGTCTTCCCCATCGCGCTCTTCGCTGCGGATCAGGGCCGGATCACTTCCGATTACCTCAAGGGCTTCGTCCGCAGTGATGTCATGCCTGGCGATGTGCTCCAGGTTTCCGGAATCCCAGTCGAACTCAGGGATCTCGAATCCTTACATTTATTGTATACCCATTGTATAGGCGGTGGAAAGAGCGAACCCTACCCCGCCGCCCGCACTTCCACCCGTTCGTACACAGACCTGGTCTGCTCCAGAGTGGCGAAGCTGACGCCCGGCAGCCGTGCCGACGCGGATCCCGCCGCCACCCCCCAGCGCACCGCATCCGCGAAATCGTCTTTCAAAGCCATCGCCCATACGAACGCCGCCGCCAGGGCGTCGCCGGCGCCGATCGGACAAAGCGCTTCCACCCGGGGCGGAATGACTTCGATCGCCCCCTCGCTCTCCCGCGCCGCCGTCGCCCCCCGTGATCCGAGAGACAAAACCACCGCCCGCGCGCCCATCGCGCGAACATGCTGCACCGCCTCCAGAAAATGACCCCGCGTCAGCAGCGCGCGGTCCAGCAGCCGCTCCGCCTCCTGCTGATTCGGTGTCACCACGGTGGGGCGCTCCGCCAGCGCCGCCTCGAGCGCCTGTCCGTCGGCGTCCACCAGCACCGGCACGCCATCCCGGTTCGCGCGATGCACCAGCCGCGCATAGAAATCGGCCGGCACGCCCGGCGGCAGCGAGCCGCAGAGCATCAGCCACCGCGCCTGCTTCAAATGGGTTTTCACCGCTTTTTCCACCTTTTGCAGTTCGGTGGCGCTTAATTCCGGGCCTTTTTCGTTCAACTTCACAGCCAACCCGCTGCGGTCCGCGATCGTGAAATTATTCCGGATCTCGTTTCTCACCCGCACCACTTCAGGCGTGTAGGTGCAGCCTGCCCCCAGCAACTGTTCCAGCCGCCTGCCCGCCCGCCCGCCCGAGATGGCCACGGCCACGGTCTCCATGCCAAACGAATGCACCACGCAGGAGGCGTTCAGTCCGCGCCCGCCCGCGGACTCGTGCGAAGACAGAATATAGGCCCGGTCGTCAAAGACGAGCTTGTCCACGGTCACATTCCGGTCAATCGCCGGATTCATGGTCAGAGTCAGGATCAAGCCCTCATTCTAGCCGATGCTACCCTGACGGATTGGGGACTCAACCGCAATTTTGGGCCTACGCCGCGCTCGTCTCGGTCTGCTTCTTCTGGGGGACCACCTATCTGGGCATCCGCATGGCGCTGGAAGCCTTTCCGCCCATGACGCTGGTTGCCGGCCGCTTTCTGATCTCCGGCAGCCTGATGATCGCCGGCGCGCGCCTTGCCCGCGTTCCTCTGCCCCGCGGCCGGGAACTCCGCCAGACCGCCTGGAACGGCGTCGTCATCCTCGGCATCGGCAACGGCTGCCTCACCATCGCCGAGCTTTGGATCCCCAGCGGACTCGCCGCCCTCATCATCACCATCTCCCCGTTTTGGATGCTCGGGCTCGACGCCGTCCTGCCGCCGCGCGTGCGCCTCTACGGTCCCACTCTGCTCGGCATGGCCGTGGGCCTCAGTGGCGCGGCTCTGCTCGTCGGCCCCGGCGCGCTCGAAGGCGGCGCCTCCAGCAACATCGTGAAAGGCTTCCTGATCCTGCAATTGGGCTGCTTCTCATGGTCCTTCGGGTCGCTGGTGCAGCGCCGCCAGCCCACCACCGTTCATCCCATCGTCAGCGGCGGCGTGCAGCAACTCGCCGCGGGCCTTGCCTTCCTGCCCATTGCCCTCATCCGCGGCGGCGAAATCCACTGGCACGAAACGCAGGGCGTCTGGGCGATTCTCTATCTCATCCTCTTCGGATCCATCGTCGGCTACAGCAGCTATATCTACGCTCTCGAACACCTGCCGGTCGCCGTGCTGTCGATCTACAACTACATCAACCCGGTGGTGGCTGTGGGGTTGGGGTGGCTCTTCTACCGCGAGCCCTTCGGGCTGCGCGAAGCCGCCGCGATGGCGGTGATCTTCACGGGCGTGGCGATGGTGAAGCGTGCGGAGGCGCGCCGAGATCGTCTTCCGTGAAGACCGCGTGGTTGATCTGCTTGCGGCCGTCGCTCGTGTAAATAAGGTGGATTTGGCCGTCGCGCGCCTGGAAGGCGCTGGGGTAGGCAAAGGAGTTGCGCCCGCTGGCAAGGACCTTCTTCACCGGCCAGGTCTTGCCGCCATCGCGGGAAAGCGCGGCCGCCAGCGGGGTACGGTCCTTAAAGCTGTCGTTGTAGATCAGCACGAGGCTGCCGCTGGCGAGTTTGAGGAGCTCGACGGCGGAGTTGGGGTTCGGGAATTCGCTGTCCTCGCCCGGACCCCAGGTGATGCCGCCGTCATGCGATTCGGCGCGCACAAGCCAGCCGTCGTCCTGTCCTCCGTAGCCGCCGCCGCGGCGGCAAAAAGCGAGGATGCGGCCGGGCTGCAGTTCCACGGGCGAGGGCTGGAGGTTGCCGAGGCGGGAGCGGATGCGGCCCGAGACGGCCCACTGCTTCACGGCCGGATCATAAATCATAAATAGCGAAGTTGTGTCGGGCGACACTCGCTCGCGGTCCTCGCCGGTTTCGTGATAGATGGGCAGCAGATACTTGCCCGAGGCCAGCACGATGGGGCGTCCGCGCACCATCCAACCGCGTTCCAAAGTGAGCAGCGAACTGTCGGACCACGTCTCGCCGCGGTCGCGGGAGACTTTCGCCGCGATGCGCGATTCGCTCCAGGTATCGCCGAAGCGGACGACATAAAACAGCCACACCACGCCGTCGGGGGCCTGCCAGATGACGCCATTGCCAACCGAGCGGAAGGGATCCTGCGCGATGCGGCGCGGAGCGGACCACCGCGATTCGCCCTTCTTCTTGCGGGCCACAAATACGGCGGTATCGTTCGCGTATTCGCCCTCGCCGCCGTAGTAGGCCAGCAGAATGTCGCCGTTATCGAGGCCGGTAATGGTGGCGGGGTGCTTGTAAGGCCCGGTTTGCACCTCCGGTCCGAAGACCTTTTCGCTCTCGATCTGCGCGGGGAGCAGTGCGGCAATCAGCAGGGCAATCAGCAGGCGGGAGAGATGCACCATTTCAGACTACACCTTCATGCCGGCATGACATCCTTGAGCCATGCTTCGTAATCGCGCCGCATCGAGTCGAGGCGTTTGGGATCGGAGGCGGCGACATCGCGTGCTTCGGACTGATCCTGCGCGAGCTGATAGAGGCGGTCCTCACCGCCGGTCTCACGGCGGTACTTCCAGCCGCCGCGCAGCATCGCGCGCTGCGGGCCCTGTTTCGGCGCCTGGTAGTGGAAGAAGAGAGTTTCTCGTTGCGGCCCATCGCCGCCGCGGCAGGCGCCAAGCAGGCTGACGCCATCGAGCCGGTGGCCTGCGGGTAGCGCCGCTCCGGCGAGTTCCACCGCGGTAGGGAACAGGTCCATGCCCGCGCAGGGAGCCGGATGAGTCTTGCCCGCCGGGAACGATCCGGGCATCCGGGCCGCCAAAGGCGTACGGATACCGCCTTCCCACAGCGATCCCTTGTGTCCCCGGAAGGGTGCGTTGCTGGCGATGCCGGGCACGCCGCCGTTGTCGCTCAGGAAGAAGACGGCCGTATCGCGGTCGAGGTTGTGGGCGCGGACCCGTTCCATGACCCGGCCCACCGCGGCGTCCATCGATTCGACCATGGCGGCATAGGTTTGGCGCGATTTTTTCTCGCCGAAGGGCTTTTCCGGCCGGTCGTTCGGACCCTGGAAGGGATCGTGCGGCGCATTGAAGGGTACATACAACAGGAAAGGCTTCTGGCGGTGGCGATCGACGAAGGCGGCCGCTTCGCCGGCGATGAGACCGGTGAAATAGCGCGGGTCCTTGAAGAGCGTTTCGCGGTTCCAGAGGTCGGGGTTCAGGCGGCGGTCCACGTGATGGAAGTAGTCGATGTTGCCGGCCAGGTGGCCGATGAATTCGTCGAAACCCTGGCGGGTGGGGAACGTTTCCTTGGGGTAGCCGAGGTGCCACTTGCCGAACAGGCCGGTGGCGTACCCGCGGGATTTCAGCACTTCGGGCAGCAGCAGGGCATCGGGCGAGAGGCCCCGGTCGCGCTCGTGGACGTAGATCACGCTGTCGATGCCGTGGCGCTGCTGGTACTGGCCGGTAAGGAGAGCGCAGCGGGTCGGGCTGCAGACGGGCGCATTCGCGTAGGCCTGGGTGAAGTGGACCCCTTCGGCCGCCAGCCGGTCGATGTGCGGGGTGCGTATGTCGTTTGCCCCGCGGAAACCAAGGTCGGCGCAGCCCAGGTCATCCGCGAGAAAGATTACGATATTTGGCGGCCGCTTCGGCTGTGCGGTCAGCAGGAGCGGCGCGCCGGCGAGGGTTGCAAGGGCGTGCCGGCGATTCATAGGGGCTACTGTATCAGGGTTGAGGCCGCGTGGCAGGGCGCTGACTGCTGACTGGTCCCGCCCCGGCCCAGATTTGCGGCGGTGCGGCATGGGGTCTGCCCGTCAGGGCCCGCGAAGCGGAGCGCCAACCCGCCCCTCCCCAGCCCCGCATGAACCCGCACTGGGCTTCACTCCCACAGTCCTGGGGGCAGGTGGCTTGGTAAAGCGGCAGCCAAATCGACGAAAACGGTTAAGACTATGAATTCAAATGCCTTACTTTTGTTGATCGCCAGTACGGCCTGAATCCTGAAGCAGGTTCACAATCGTATTCTTGACAACATCCCACTAAACTTCCATACTAAGAACAGGCGCAATTTGGGGCCTTGAACCTTTCGGGCCATTCGCCACAAGTTATCGAGCAATCACTTCAGACAAGAGGATTCTAGCGGCATGAGCAAGATTATTGGTATCGACCTTGGCACCACCAATTCGGTGGTCGCCGTCATGGAGGGTGGGCAGCCCGTTGTGATCCCCAACCAGGAGGGTGGACGCACCACGCCTTCGATCGTCGGCTTCGCGAAGTCGGGCGACCGGCTGGTCGGGCAGGTGGCGAAGCGCCAGGCGGTCACCAACCCGGAAAACACGATCTATTCGATTAAGCGCTTCATGGGTCGCCGTTTCGACGAAATCCAGCAGGAGATCAAGCTGGTGCCCTATCACATCGTGAAGGGTGAAAACGGCGACGCGCGCGTGGACGCTCAGGGTAAGAAATCCGCGCCCCCCGAGGTTTCCGCGATGATCCTCACCAAGCTCAAGGAGGCCGCCGAAGCCTATCTGGGCGAGAAGGTCACCAAGGCGGTGATTACCGTGCCCGCCTACTTCAACGACGCCCAGCGCCAGGCCACCAAGGACGCGGGCCAGATCGCCGGCCTCGAAGTGCTTCGCATCATCAATGAGCCGACGGCGGCCGCGCTGGCCTACGGCCTCGACAAGAAAAAGGAAGAGCGCATCGCGGTCTATGACTTTGGCGGCGGCACGTTCGACATCTCGATCCTCGAAGTGGGCGACGGCGTGGTGGAGGTGAAGTCCACCAACGGCGACACCCACCTGGGTGGCGACAACATCGATCAGCACCTGGTGGACTGGCTCATCGAGGAGTTCAAGAAGGACGAGGGCGTGGACCTGTCCAAGGATCGCATGGCCCTCCAGCGGCTGAAGGAAGCCGCCGAAAAGGCCAAGATCGAGCTCTCCTCCGCCATGGAGACCGAGGTCAACCTGCCGTTCATCTACGGCGACCCGCAGACCGGCGCGAAGCACATGGTAAAGTCCCTCACCCGCGCCCGTTTCGAGCAGATGATCGAGGATATCCTGCAGCGTTCGGTTGGCCCTTGCAAGCAGGCGCTCTCCGACGCCGGGCTGACGGCCGCGCAGATCGATGAGGTGGTTTTGGTGGGCGGCTCGACGCGAATCCCGCGCGTGCAGGCCATCGTCAAGGAGGTCTTCGGCAAGGAGCCGAACAAGACCGTCAACCCCGATGAGGTCGTCGCCGTGGGCGCGGCCGTGCAGGGCGGCGTGCTCGGCGGCGAAGTGAAGGACGTGCTGCTGCTCGACGTCACCCCGCTGTCGCTCGGCATCGAGACGCTCGGCGGCGTTTTCACCAAGCTGATCGACCGCAACACCACCATTCCGACGCGCAAGAGCGAAGTGTTCTCCACGGCGTCGGACTCGCAGACCTCGGTGGAAATCAAGGTCTATCAGGGTGAGCGCTCGATGGCGCGCGACAACCGCATGCTGGGCGTGTTCCAGCTTGTGGGCATCCCGCCCGCGCCGCGCGGCGTGCCGCAAATCGAGGTCACTTTCGACATCGACGCCAACGGCATCCTGCACGTCACGGCAAAGGACCGCGCGACGAACAACGAGCAGAAGATCACGATCACGTCCTCTTCCGGCCTCAGCAAGGAGGAGGTCGATAAGATGGCCCGCGACGCCGACGCCCACAAGGCCGAGGACGAGAAGCGACGCGAGGAAATCGAGGTCCGCAACCATCTCGATTCCGCCGTGTATAGTGCCGAGAAGACCCTGAAGGATCACCGCGACAAGGTCAGCGAGGCCGACGCGAAAAACGTCGAGGAAGCCGTGGCCGAGGCCCGCAAAGCGATGGAGCAGGGCAATGTGGACGCTATGAAGTCCGCGCAGGAACGGCTCCTGCAAGCCAGCCACAAGCTCGCCGAGGTGATGTACCAGCAGGCCCAGACTCAGCAGCAGCAGGCGCCGCCCACGGGCGATGGCGCCGGCTCCGCGCAGGCCGAAGACACCGCGAAGAAGGATGACGTTGTGGACGCCGAATTCGTCGACGTCGACGACAGCAAGAAGTAACCGCACGCGAAGGACAGCGGGCAAGCCATGGCCGCCACAAAGGACTACTACCAGTCGCTCGGCATCAAGCGGGACGCCGCGACGGATGACATCCGCAAGGCCTACCGCCGGCTTGCCCGCAAATACCACCCGGACCTCAACCCAGGCGACAAGGCCGCCGAAGACCGCTTCAAGGAGATTCAGGAGGCCTACGACGTCCTGAACGACGCCAAGAAGCGGAAAATGTACGACCAGTTCGGCTTCTATTCCGACCAGGGCTTCGCCGCCGGCGGCGCACAGGAGGGCCCGGGGCCGGGTTTCGGCTTCGGCGGCTTCGACTTCTCCGAGGCTTTCGGCGCAGGCGCGGGCGCGGGCGCCCGCGGTGGCTTTGGCGGAGGCGGCGGATTCAGCGACCTGTTCAGCCAGTTTTTCGGCCGCAAAGGTGAAGGCGGCCCCCATTCGGGCGCCCCCGCTCCGGAAAAAGGAACGGATCTCGAGTACGCGCTCAAGATCGATTTCTGGCAGTCCATCCGCGGAGCGCAGGTCCGGTTGAATATTCACCGGCTGGATGCCTGCGGGACCTGCCGCGGCACTGGTTCGGGGGGTGGCGGCTCCACTACCTGTCCCCAATGCAATGGCTCGGGCAACGTCACCCAGATGGCCGGCGCGATGCGCTTCAGCCTCACGTGTTCCCGGTGTAACGGGACGGGCCGGATGCGCAACGCCTGCCCGCGCTGCCGGGGTGAAGGACGGCTCGCCACGGACGAGAGCGTGGAAGTGCGCATTCCCGCCGGCGCGGCCGAGGGTTCGCGTCTGCGCGTCGCCGGCAAGGGAAACGCCGGCACGATGGGCGCCCCGGCAGGCGATCTTTACATCACCGTGCGCGTGGAGCCCCATTTGTTTTTCTCGCGCGAAGGCGACGACATTCTGATCCGCGTCCCGGTGAGCGTGAGCGAAGCCGGGCTGGGCGCGAAGATCGAAGTGCCTACCATCGACGGCAAGGCGCTGCTCAAGATCCCGCAAGGCACGCAAAACGGGCAGAAATTCCGGCTGCGCGAAAAGGGCGTCTTCAGCGCGCGCAAAAGCACGCGCGGCGATCAGATCGTCGAAATCTCGATTCAGTCGCCGGATGTGCGCGACGAGCGCACCCGCGACCTGCTGAAACAACTGGCGCAAGTGGACGCCCGCGACCCGCGCGCCGAACTGTGGGCAAAGGTATAGACCTGTGGCGAAGACCAGGGCCAAAGCCGCTTACATGATCTCGGCCGTCGCCGAGAAATACGAAATCCACCCGCAAACATTGCGGATGTACGAGCGCGAGGGGCTCCTGAAACCCTCCCGCAGCGACGGCAATACGCGCCTGTACACCGACGGCGACTTGCAGCGGCTTGAGGTGATCCTCGAACTCACGCGCGAACTCGGCGTGAACCTCGCCGGCGTCGAGATTATCCTCAACATGCGCGAAAAAATGGCCGCCATGCAGGCCCAGATCGAGCAGTTCGTGGCCGAATTGAACCGGGAACTCACACGTAAGGTGCGCCCGGAGGATCCGGGCGACCGGCACGCGCTCATGCGGGTGGCCCAGGTCGAAGAAGCCGGCCCCGCCCCGCCCCGCCAGGCCCGCAAAGCGCGCGCTTAAATCGCGCGCGCGAGCGGCTACAATGGGGAATCCGCCCGATTCCACCATGTCTTTGAAGAAGATCTCCCTTGCTGCTCTGGCCTTGGCCGCTTTGCCCTGCGGGCTGGAAGCGCAGGCGCTGCGCCGGGCGCCGGGGTCCGCCGAACTCAAGCACCGCATCGAAAAACTGCGCACGATGGGCCGCGTTTTGATGATTGCAGCCCATCCGGACGATGAAAACACGGCGTTTTTGGCCTACTGCGCACAGGGGCGCAAGCTGCGCACCGCCTATCTGTCGCTCACCCGCGGCGAGGGCGGGCAAAACCTGATCGGCAGCGAGCAGGGCACCCTGTTGGGGGTGATCCGGACCCAGGAACTGCTGGCGGCGCGCCGGATCGACGGCGCGGAGCAGTTTTTCACCCGCGCGATCGACTTCGGCTTCAGCAAAAGTGCGCAAGAATCGCTCGAAAAGTGGGGAAAAGACGAAGTTTTGGGCGATATTGTGCACGTTATTCGCGAGTTCCGCCCCGATGTGATCGTCAACCGCTTCTCCGGCACGCCGCGCGATGGCCACGGTCATCACCAGGCCTCGGCGATGCTTGGCCGGGAGGCGTTCGCCGCCGCGGCAGACCCGGCGCGGTTTCCCGGACGCGGCCAGCCCTGGCAGGCTAAACGCTTGCTCTGGAACGGTTTCAGCTTCTCCCGCGCGCAGGAACAGGAATTGGAGCGGATGCCCAAGGGTTTGCGGGTCGATCTGGGTGAATTTGACGCGCTTCTGGGCTATTCCTACGGCGAACTTGCGGGCATCAGCCGCAGCCAGCACCGGAGCCAGGGCATGGGCGCGGCGGAACGCCGGGGCAGCGTGGCGAACTTCCTTTTCGCGGTCGAAGGCGAGCCAGCCGGGCAGGACTGGCTCGAAGGCATCGAGCTCACCTGGAACCGCGTGCCCGGCGGCGCAGCGGTGGCCGAGGCGCTGGCGCGGGCGGAACGCGAGTTCGACGTAAAGCGTCCGGAGCGGGCGATACCCGCGCTGGTGGAAGCGCGGCGGCGCATCGCGGCTCTCAAACATCCCGACGCGCAGGCGCGCATCGCGGAAGCCGATGAGGCGATTGCCTTGGCGGCCGGGCTTTGGCTCGACGTCAGCGTGAACACGCCGGAAGCCGCGCCGGGCCAGAGCATCCGCCTCGCGATGACGGCGGTCAGCCGTCTGGCCACGGGCGTGAGCCTCGAAAAAGTGGCTTTGAACGGCATGACGGGCGCGCCTGTCTTGTGGAACGAACCCACGGAACTTGAACGAAACAGAGCACTGACGCATTCGGGCGGGATGAGCATTCCCAGGAACCAGGAATGGACGCAACCCTACTGGCTGGCGCATCCGGCGCAGGGCAACCTCTACGCCGCCAGCCGCGCCATGACGGGCGAGGCCGAAGGCGATCCGGCGCTGATGGCGGAATTTCACCTGCGGGTTGAGGGCGAACGGATCACGCTGCGCCGCCCGGTGGAGAACCGTTATGTGGACCGCGTGCGCGGCGAATTGACCCGGCCTTTCAGCGCGACGCCCCCGGTGGCGGCGCGCATCGCCGCCGCCTCGCTGCTTTTCCCCGACGCGAGACCGCGCCCGGTGACGGTAGAAGCCCGGGCGCTGACCGATACGGCGAGCGCCACGCTCCGGCTGAAAGCGCCCGCGGGCTGGCGCGTGGAGCCGGCCGAGGTCCGCTTCGAAGCCAAGGAAAAGGGTGAGCGGAGATCCTTTATCTTCACGGTCACGCCGGGCGAAGGTTCGGGGCAGTTGGAGATCGAAGGCGCGCACGATGTGGTCCGCATCGAATACGAGCACATCCCGCCGCAGACGATTCAACCGCCGGCGGTGGCGCGCGCGGTGCGGGCCGATGTCCGGCTGGCCGCGAAGCGCATCGCCTATGTGATGGGCGCGGGCGACGACGTGCCCGCGGCGCTGCGCCAGATGGGCGCCGATGTGGAGCTGCTCGACGCGGCGGCGCTGGCGCATGGCGATTTTTCCCGGTTCGACGCCATTGTCACGGGTGTGCGCGCCTGGAATGTCCGTGAGGATCTGCGCGCCGCCCATGAGCGTCTGAAAGAATTCGCCCGTAACGGCGGCACGGTGGTGGTGCAGTACAACATCCAGGACGGCGTCTTTTTTGGCAGCGAGGCGGGGACGCTGAAGAATCTCGGGCCGCTGCCGGTGCGCATCAGCCGCGACCGCGTCACGGTGGAGGAGGCGCCGGTGAAGATGCTCAAGCCGGAACACGCGCTGTTCCGCGCCCCGAACGCGATCACGCCAGCCGATTTCGACGGTTGGGTTCAGGAGCGCGGCCTCTATTTCCCCGGCGAATGGGACGCGGGCTACGATGCGCTGCTCGAGATGAACGATCCGGGCGAGGAGCCGTTAAAAAGCGGCCTGCTCGCGGCACGCACAGGCAAGGGACTGTACGTGATCACCTCGTTGAGTTTCTTCCGGCAATTGCCCGCAGGCGTGCCGGGAGCCTTCCGCCTGTTTGCGAACCTCGTGAGCGGAGGCAAAGCGCCATGATGGATGAGCACGAGCGCCCGCCGGTGTTTGGCTCCTGGCGGCGGCTGTATACCGCCGTAGTGATCTATCTGGCGGCGGTGATCGTGCTCTTCACGGTCTTCACGAAGGTGTTCAACCGGTGACGCCGCTCGACTGGTTCGTGCTGGCGGGTTCGCTTGCCGGGATTGTCCTTTATGGGCTGTGGCGCGGGCGCGGTAGCGATACCACACAGAAGTACCTGCTGGCCGGCAAGACGATGCCCTGGTACGCCATGGCGCTGTCGATCATGGCGACGCAGGCGAGCGCCATTACGTTCATCTCCACCACGGGTCAGAGCTACGTGGACGGGATGCGCTTCGTGCAGTTCTATTTCGGCCTGCCGCTGGCGATGATCATCATTGCCGCCTACGTGGCGCCGAAGTTTCATTCAAGCGGCGTGTACACCGCCTACGAATACCTGGAGCGGCGGTTCGATGCGCGAACCCGCGCGCTGGTAAGCGTCGTGTTCCTGATCCAGCGCGGCCTGGCCGTGGGCGTGGCGCTATCGGCCCCGGCACTGGTGCTGACCGTTCTTATGGGCTGGCCCAGCGAGTGGACCACGCTGCTGATGGGCCTCACGGTGATCGGTTACACCGTTTCCGGCGGCATCGCGGCGGTGACCTGGACGGACTTCGTCCAGATGCTCGTGATGACGCTGGGGCTGTTCGCGGCGCTGGCCACGGCGCTCTGGCTTTCGCCCGTGGATCTGGGCGGCGCGCTCCAGGTGGCGGGCGCGGCGGGCCGCCTCAATCCCGCCGTCTGGACCTTCGACCTGAACGACCGCTACAACGTGTGGAGCGGCGTGATCGGCGGCATGTTCCTCGCGCTCGCCTATTTCGGATGCGACCAGAGCCAGGTGCAGCGCTACCTGACCGGAAAGTCGATCGCGCACGCCAAGCTGAGCCTGCTGTTCAACGCGGTGGCGAAGATCCCGATGCAGTTTTTCATTCTTTTCATCGGGGCGATGGTGTTTGTCTTCTTCACGTTTACAAAGCCGCCCGTGCTGTTCGACCCGGGCGTGCAGGCGAAGGCGGAACAGGCTGCGGGCTACGAGGCCGTGGAGCGGGAGTTCGATGCCGCCTGGAGCGCCCGGAAGGCCGCCGCGGAGGCGCTGCCAGGGACGGAAGCGCAGTTCAAGGCGGCGCAGCAGGCGATGGACGAGGCGCGGGGGAAGGCGGCGGCGCTGGCGGGGCAGGAAGGGTTCAACGACACCAATTACATCTTTCTGTCGTTCGTGACGAAGTACATGCCCGCCGGCGTGGTGGGGTTGATCATGGCGGCGATCTTCGCAGCGGCGATGAGCACGATTTCGGCGGAGATCAACTCGCTGGCGACGGTGTCGGTGGTCGACGTGTACCGGCGGCACATCAAGAAACAGGCCGATGACCGGCACTATCTGTGGGCCTCGCGCTGGGCGACGGCCTTCTGGGGCGCCTACGCCGTGGTGACGGCACGCTACGCCACGAATCTCGGCTCGCTGATCGAGGCCGTCAACATGCTGGGGTCTCTATTCTATGGCGGGCTGCTGGGCGTGTTCGCGCTGGCGTTCTTCTTCCCGAAGGTGACAGGGCGGGGAGCGTTCTATGGAGTGCTGTGCGGTGAAGCGGCGATTTTTGCGACGCGGTTCGGAACCGAGATCACGTTTTTGTGGTTCAACGTCATCGGCTGCATGGTGGTGATCGCGACGGGCGTACTGATCAGCGCGGCGGAGCGGCGGGCGCGGACGCCGTAGTCAAGCCACCCGCCATTCCGCGGCGTTCCAGCGGACGCGGCGGCCTTCCTTAAGGGAAATGTTGGCCAACTGCGTCACCAGCGCGGCCTGGAATCCGAGGCGCACGGGCGCGGTAGGCTCATTGCGGGTTCGGACGCACTCGAGGAAATTCAGTACGTGAAGTGTGGTGGCGTGGCCGAAGCCCCGCTCCGAGGTCTTCAGGATGGCCACGTCATCTTCGCTGCCCGCCCGGTGAACGCGGCACTCGACGCGGCCGATGTCCATGCGGGCGCGGTCGCCGTCGAGGTGGTTCATCTGGTCGTTGCGCGACTGGTAGCGCATGGCGGCGTAGTTGATCGTAAAGACGGCGATGAAGTCTTCCGGATACTCGGCGGTGACCACCACGGATTCGGGCGTATCCACCAGCGCCTTGTGCGGACGGCCCGCGGCCGCGGTCACCGCCGCGGGGTAGGAAGCGTTCATCAGCATGTGGATGCCGTCGAAGACGTGCGCCCCCTGGTCGGCCATGATGCCGCCGGCGTAGGCCGAGTAGTGCCGCCAGTTGCGGAACAGATGCGGATTCACGGGAACCCGGGTGGGCATCGGCCCCTGCCACTGCTCCCAATCCAGCGCGCCTTCCAGTTTGGGTTCGCCGCCGCCGCCGAGGTGGTTGTTCAGCCACCAGGAACGGACCATACGGACGGCGCCCAACTCGCCTGCTTCGATGAGACGGCGGCCCTGCTGATAGAGGTCGTAGCTGCGGCGCTGCATGCCCACCTGGATGATGCGGTCGGACTTTTCCTCGGCGCGGACGAGCGCGACGCCTTCCTCGGGAGTGCGGCAGAGGGGTTTTTCGACATAGACGTCCTTGCCGGCGGCGAGTGCGTCGAGCACCTGGCGGGCGTGCCAGTGTTCGGGCGTGGCGATGATGACAGCCTCGATGGACGGGTCCTCGAGCAGCGCTCGATAGTCGCGATGGGCGCGCGCGGGCGCGGGCTGCCGCTGGCCGGCCAGGGAGAGGCTCTTCTCCAGATTCGGTTCATACACATCGCAGATGGCGGCGATGCGGGCCGAACCCTCCTCCTGAAACACCCGGGTCAATAGCTGGCCGCGTCCGCCCGAACCGATGACGCCAACCGAGACAGGTGGCGCCTGCTGGACCGCCGCTTGCATTTTCTTCACAGATACGGCCGCGGAGGCCAGCAGAATACGGCGCGAAAGAGTGAAGTGTTGCCGGGACATTTCGCTCCAAGTATATCCACTCAGCGGGAGACACAGGCGCGCAAAAAGGGGCGGGCCGATAATCCTTAGGAAGTGGCTCGGCCCGCCTCTCGGAGGAAGATATGGAGATCGCTGCATGAATCCGTCCCCTTGGAGGAGGAATGGGGACGGGATCAATTGGCGACTCCTCAGTCGAGATTATATCTCAAACGGAGTGAAGCGCCAAGAGGTTTACACCATTCGATTACCAGATTAGTCTGATCCTCGCTGTAACTTTCGCAGGAAGAGATACCCCAATCCAGTGACCCATAGGATAGCGATCGAGAGGCCTGCCAAGGACCAGAGGAGGCGGCCGGCGGCGCCCCCCCATTCCCCGTAATGGATGGCGGTCAGGGCGACATACAGTCTGCGAGGGAATGGGGCGTCCTGGAAGCGTTGAATATTCAACACTTTGGCGGTCTCGGGGTGGAGATGCACCTCATTGGAGCCGCGGCGCTGCCAGTCTGTGGGCAGGCGCAGGCGCACATTCACCGGGTCGGAGAGGGCGATCCAGGATAGCGACGAGTTGGGTAGGGCGCGCCGCGCGGCGGACTCGTAAGCGGAGAGCGGGAGCGCAGGCATGGAACCGGTGGCGGCGGTTGCCGGAATGGGCATGCGGCCCCAAATCAGGAGGGTTCCCGAAAGCGCAGCCAGCAGGAGGGGAACCGACACGATCAGCCCCAACCAGGCGTGCCATGGGCGGCGGTCGCGAAAGAGGAACAGATACAAGCCGGTGAGAACCAGCGACGCGAGGACAAGGGACAAGAGGCCGTTGATTTGCCGGCCGGCGGATCCCAGAAGCCAGTTTCCATGGAAGCGGCGGACGGGTTCCAGGGGAGTAGGGATGCCGCCCCGCAAAAGGCCGAGATCCTTGCCGGTGAACGGGTCAGCGGCGGCGAAAAGCGTCTGCGCGCCGCGGCGCAGCACGAGTTCTAGTGGTCCGTTGGGACGGGGTGGGATCTGAAAGTGGGTCAGATGGAAGCCCGGATTCTGCTCGAGCATCCGGGCGGCGATTTCGTCGATGGGCAGAGCGGCGCGGCCCCGGGGCTCCACGGTCAGCGGTACGGGCTTGGCGGAGCGCTCGATCTTTTCGCGGTAAACGAGCGAGGCGCCGCCAACGCCCAGGATGACGAGCGGGATGCCGAGAACAATTCCAGTCCACTGGTGGAAGCGTCGCGGCACGAGGGTGAGTCAGATCTCCAGGCTGGCGACGTCGACGCGCGAGCGCCGGCCTTCCACAACGACAATGCCGGAATCGGTGAGGTGGTACTTCACGCGGTCGGCGTCGGCGTCATACCCGATCACGGTCCCTTCGGGCAGGTGAACGTTCTTATCGAGGATGGCCCGGCGGACCTTGCAGTGCCTGCCGATGTCGCAGTTGTCGAAGATGATCGAGTCCTCGACCAGGGCGCCGGTATGCACGCGGACGCCCCGGCCCAGCACGGAGGTCTTCACCATGCCGCCGGAGAGGATGGAGCCGGAGGAGACGATCGAGTCGATGGCCTGGCCGCGGCGCCCGTCCTCGTCGAAGGTGAATTTCGCCGGGGGGTCATCGTAGCCGGCCGTGCGCAGGGGCCAGCGGCGGTTATAGAGGTTGAGCACGGGGGCGACCATGCGCAGGTCCATCGTGGCTTCGTAGTAGGCTTCGATGGTGCCGACATCGCGCCAGTAGACGGGCGCGCCGATGGGGTCGCCGGGGATCCGGTTGGTTTGGAAGTCGTAGGCGTACACGTCGCCGCGCTCCACCCAGCGGGGCAGGATATTGCGGCCAAAATCGTGGGAAGAATCCTCCTTTTTGGCGTCTTCGTGGAGGTATTTGAGAAGCGGACTGGTGGAGAAGGTGTAGTTGCCCATGGAGGCGTACACCATGTCGGGATTGCCCGGGATGGTGGGCGCATCGGCGGTCTTCTCGTGAAAAGCAAGAACCCGGCCGTCGGGCGCGACCTCGATCACGCCGAACTCGGTCGCGAACTCCTTCGGGACCGGAATCGCAGCCACCGTGGCTTGGGCACGTTTCTGCTCGTGGAACTCGATCATTTCGCGGATGTTCATCCGGTAGATGTGGTCGGCGCCAAACACCGCGACGATGTGCGGGTCGGATTGCTCGATCAGGTTGACGTTCTGATAGATGGCGTCGGCCGTGCCTCGATACCAGTTTTCACCGGGCGAACGCATCTGGGCGGGCACCGGGATAATGTAATGGTTTTTCAGGATGCCCGAAAATTCCCAGCCGTCGCGCAGGTGCTGAAGCAGCGACTGGCTCTTGAACTGAATCAGGACGTAGATCGAATAGATGCCGCTGTTGACGAGGTTCGACAGGACAAAGTCGATGATCCGGTACTGGCCGCCGAAAGGCACGGCCGGCTTGGCACGTTCCTTGGTCAGGGGATAGAGGCGGGTTCCTTTTCCTCCGGCGAGCACGAAAGACAGCACGCGTAGCTGCATGAAGGGCTCAACTCCTTCCGTTTCCAAAGAATAGCACCGTTGGCCGGTTCAAGTCGGTCGAATCGAGAGGGTATTCGTCGAGCAAAGTTAAGGGTAGCCGCGTCCGGCCCGGATATGCCTGGCCAAACAGGGAGTACGGAAATCGAGCGATAGAGAAACGCGGCGTCGCGGCCGATAAGGAGGGTGTGTGGATGGTGTGGACACTGACCCTGGCTGCTCCGCTGGCCGCGCAGATGCCGCCGGGCGTAGAGCGGCAACGCGCCGCGAGGGAGCGTCAGCAGTCCGCATTGGCAGCGAGGCAGGAGTCCGCACAGTCTCGCTCATTGGAGCGCCAGCGAGAATCTGTCGAAAAACAAAAAGAGCAGATGGTCGAGCGGGCTCCGGGCTTCTTCGCATTGCCATGGCCCGAACCACCGCGTCTGTCCTCACTCATGCGCTCGGTGGTGCCCGATTGTGAGCGGCTACCGGAGGGGCAAATAGAGGCCATTGTCGAGCAAAGCGCGCGAGAGAGCGCGCTGGAGCCGGCCCTGCTGCGCGCCGTCATGCGGCGCGAGTCGGGCTTCTACCCTTGTGCGGTGAGCCGCGCGGGCGCCATGGGTTTGATGCAACTGATGCCAGCCACCGCCGCCGGATTGGGCGTCGCCAACCCCTTCGATCCGCAAGAAAACGCGCGTGCGGGCAGCCGCTTTCTGCGGCAAATGCTGGAGCGGTATGGCGGAAACCTGGCGCTCGCGCTGGGAGCATATAACGCGGGTCCGGCTCAGGTGGACCGCAGCGGCAGCGTGCCGCCACTGCGCGAAACCCAGGACTACGTCCGCCACATTCTCACCGAATTGAATACCCCACTGTGGGGGGGTGGACCGTAGTACTAATGCCCCATAAACCCAGTAGATTGAAGGGCTAAAGGCGGCGGCGCGGCGGGCCGATAGAAAAGGCAGTGGACATGATGAGGGCAATCCGGCAGGAAACGAGGCCAAGGATCAGCGCCATCAGGCCGATACCCATCGAGGCGCCGCTGGTGGCTCCGGTTCCGCTCTCGGCGCCCGGCCGGCTGCTGGAAACCACTCGCCACACCGTGCTGCTCGTCGATCCCGTCGATGTCAACCGGTCCCTTCTGAAGGGGATACTCAAGGCAGGCTCTTACCGCCTGCTCGAAGCGCGGGGCGCGGCGGAAGCGCTGGCCATTCTGGAAAAAGAACCGGTGGACCTGGTCATCACCGAAGTGATGATGCCCGAAATTGGCGGGCTGGAATTTTGCCGGCGGGTGAAAAGCAACCGGCGGACCCAGCTTGTGCCCATCCTCCTCGTCACCAACCTGAACGGCGTCGAGAACGAAGTCGCGGGCCTGGAATCGGGCGCCGACGAATTCCTCACCAAACCGCTGCACCCTCTGGTCGTGAGAACACGCGTCCGCGCCATGCTGCGCAACAAGATGGCCATCGATAGCCTGGAGGAGGCCGAAACGATCCTCTTCGCCCTCGCCCAGACCATTGAACAGCGTGACAAGGAGACCAGCCACCATTGCCAGCGCCTCGCGGCAATGAGCGTCGCGCTTGGCATCGCGATCGGATTGCCGGAAGAGGATCTGGTCGCGCTGCACCGCGGCGGATACCTCCACGACATCGGCAAAATCGCGGTTCCCGACGAGATCCTGTTCAAAAAGGGTGAGTTGAACGACGACGAATGGATCATCATGCGCGGGCACACCCTGGCGGGCGAAGCCATCTGCCGGGCCATGAAGAGCCTGTCGCAAGTTCTGCCGATTATCCGCCACCATCACGAGAAGTGGGACGGCACAGGCTACCCGGACGCGCTGGCCGGCGAGGACATCCCGCTGCTGGCGCGCATTCTCCAACTGGCGGACATCTACGACGCGCTCACTTCGAGCCGCTCTTACAAGATGGCCTACCAGCCTGCGCACGCGCTCGAAATCCTTGATGAGGAAGCGCGCCGCGGCTGGCGGGACCCGGAACTCGTTTCCGTGTTTCGTGAGATCGTCCGCCAGCCCGACTTTCTGTCGCACGGAGCCGAACTGTTCGCCGCGCAGCCCGAGGAAGGCGAAGAGGGCGAGGGGCTGCGGACCATGCGCGAATCGCTGAGCCGGATGAGCCGCGAACTGCTCCGCTAGCGCAGACGGAGCGGTAAAATACCGGCGTATGCCAACCTGCCGGTTCTTCGCTCTTCTACTCTTGGCCGCAGTCGGCGCCGCCGCCCAGCCGGCCTCTCCTCCGCTCAACGCCGATGAGCGCACGCGCTGGTTCCGTGAGGGCAAGTTCGGAGTGTTCATCCACTGGGGCCCCTATGCCGTGCTCGGGCGGCATGAGTGGGCACGCCATCGCTTCCAGATTCCCCAGGCCGAATACGACAAGTACGCGCGCGCATTCCATCCCGTGCGTTTCAACGCCGACGAATGGGCGGGTCTGGCCCGCGAAGCAGGCGCCCGCTACATGGTCATCACCTCCAAGCATCACGACGGCTTTGCCATCTGGCGCAGCAAGGTGAGCGATTACGACATGGAAATCACGCCCTATCCCGGCGACCCGCTCAAGCTATTGGCCGAGGCCGCGCGCCGGCAGGGCCTCCGGCTGGGCTTCTACCACTCCATCATGGACTGGCATCACCCCGATTACCGGCCGCGCCGCGCCTGGGAGCACCCGAAATCCTACAAGGAAGGCGGCAACAGCCGCCGCTATGCCGACTTCATGAAAGAACAGATCCGCGAGTTGCTCACCGGCTACGGCGATGTGGCCATGATGTGGTTCGACGGTGAATGGGAAAACACCCTGCCCGAGTTGAAGGCCGAGGACGAGATCTATGACTTCATCCGCGGTCTGCAGCCCAACACGCTGATCAACGACCGGCTCTATCAGCGCCGCCCCGGGAACAAGGCCGATTTCGGCACGCCCGAACAATTCGTGCCCCCCACCGGACTCCGCGGGCCCGACGGGCGCCCGATTCTCTGGGAAGCGTGCGTCACCATCAACGGAGAAAGCTGGGGCTACAACAAGTACGAAACCGACTTCAAGACCGAACGCGACTTGATCCGCATGCTCGTGGAGGTCGTCAGCAAGGGAGGCAATCTGCTGCTCAACGCCGGGCCGCGGCCCGACGGCACGATCCAGGAAGAATTTGTCACGCGGCTGCGCGCCATCGGCCGCTGGCTCAACGTGAACGGCGAAGCGATCTATGGAACCACCGCAAGCCCCTTCGATAGGATGCCGTTCTATGGGCGGGCCACAGTCAAGAACGGCAAGCTGTACCTTCATCTTTTCCAATGGCCCTCGAGCGGAGAGTTGCGCCTGCCGGGCCTGAGCAACCTGGTCCATGGCGCGCGGCTCCTGGCGGACCCGGCGGCCCGGGTGACCACCACGCGCGATGGCGACGGCATCGTCCTCAGGCTGCCCGCACACCCCCCCGACGAGACCGCCAGCGTCGTGGAACTCACCCTGGACGGCTCGCCCGTCGTGACGCCTTTTCATAACCGCCCCGGCGCGAACGGCCAGATCACGCTGGGCGCGGATTCCTGCGAAATAGAAACCCGCTTCGAGCAACGCGCCAAGAAGGAAAACTTCCGCGGTCATGTCTTCTTGACCCGGTGGACGCGCGGCGACGATGTCCCCTATTGGACCGTGGAAATCCCCAAAGCGGGCCAGTATTGGGCTGAAATCCGCTATGCCGCGCGCCGCGACTCCGCCGGCACGGCCTTCACCCTCGAGGCGGGCGGCGCGAAGCGTTCGGGCAAAGTCGAGAGCACGGGCAACGATCTGGTCTTCAAGACGTTCCCGCTGGGCGAACTCACGCTTCCGGCCGGGTTGCACACGGTGCGGCTACGCGCGCCTCAGCCTCCAGGAGCGGGCGCAATGAGCTTCGAGAGCGTGACGCTCAAGCCATTGCCCTGAGCACGCGCGCGTACAGGTCAGCGCTCCGCTTCTCCAGCGCGTAAGTGTTTGAAAACATATATACCGAGAAATGATTCTAGAATCCTTTCCCTCTGGGCTGGAGTACAGCAAAGCCTGTACGGTTTTCCTTGACAACGGCCCGTTTCATTGTTACTCTCATAGCTTCGTGGGGTCGGTCATAATTGGACTTCGAGGTCTAGTTTTGGCCCCGGGATGCCACCCCGGTTGACTCTGGACCGGTGAGCCGGCCGGCTGGCCCTGAAGTTAAGCCAACGATGAATCAACCGTACTTTATCGTTGTTCTCGCCCATTCCCTCCATGGGCGGATCCGGCGGTTCCATGTCGACCAGAAAGTGGTTCTGGCCGTGTTGGGGCTGGCGGTTCTTGGCGCTTTCACCCTGTTCGGCATGGCTTCCAGTTACCTGCGTATGGCCTGGAAGGTAGCCAACTACAATAATTTACGCCAGGAAACGGAGTTCCTCCGCGCCCGCTACCAGAAACTGCTGAACGAATCCAATCAGACCACCGAGCAGATGGCAAGCCTGCAGACCTTCGCCCACGAGGTTTCCGTCGCCTACGGCATTCAGAAAAGCCCCCCTACCGGCCTTCCCTCCGTCAATGCCGACGAGCGCCTGCTTCCTACCTTCAGCGAAACCCTCGACCAGTACAACATGCTGAAGTCGGCTCAGCTCACCACCTCCAGCCGGGCCGTGAACCGCCGCTGGATGGTGAATACGAAACCCGCCATCTGGCCCCTCGCCGGCCGTCTGCTCAGCCACTTCGGGCGCCGCGAGGACCCCTTCTCCGGTCATCAGGCATTTCATGCCGGCGTGGACCTCTCAGCCGCCATTGGCACGCCGGTCCGGGCCACCGCCGACGGCATCGTCACCATGGCCGCGTATTCGGGCGCCTACGGAAAGCTGATCGTCGTGGACCACGGCAACTCGCTGAGCACCTACTACGCGCACTTGAGCCGCATTGACATGATTCCCGGCCAGGAAGTGCGCATGGGGCAGACTATCGGCGCTACCGGCGCCACAGGCCGCGTTACTTCCCCACACCTCCACTATGAGGTGCGGATCGGCGGCAGTCCGGTGAACCCCTACCCCTACCTCGCCAGGTCGGCCATGACCCCCGGCGCCACTGGCCGCGACTTCGGATTTTAATTCAGCCCCTGTTCGCCACCCCTTTCCAGGTTTACAATCACTTCATGTATTTCGCTGTGCTTTTTGCCGCACTCTGGGCTGTGCTGGCCGCGCCCGTACTCGCCCACCCTCACCACGCGCACCCCCGGATGGTGCAAACTGCAAAGCAGTTCCTCGCCTCGCTCACCGCCGAGCAGCGTGAGCGAACCCTCTTCACCTTCGAGGATGAGGAGCGCTTCTTCTGGCAGTACATCCCCACCGACGACATCCCGAAGGCGCATGGGCGGCCCCGGCGCGGCCTGACACTCAGCGATATGACGCCCATGCAGAAGCACCTGGCTTCCGCCCTGCTGAGCGCGGGCCTTTCGCAACAGGGCTATATCAAAACCACCACCATCATGAGCCTCGAGGATGTCCTCCGCATCATCGAGAAGGACACCAAGGGCCGGCGCGATCCCGAGAAGTATCACTTCAGCATCTTCGGCGAGCCTGGCGACACCGGCACCTGGGGCTACCGCATTGAAGGCCACCACGTGAGTCTGCATTTCACCGTGGTGAAAGGCCGGGCGGTAGGCAATCCGACATTCCTGGGCTCGAATCCGGCCGAGGTCCGCAGCGGACCGCATACGGGATTGCGCGTGCTGGCGGCGGAAGAGGACAAGGCGCGGACACTGCTGATGGCGCTGACGCCGGAACAGCGCAAGGCGGCGATCGTGTCGGAAACCGCCCCGCGCGACATCCTTACTACCACTGATCGTCAGGCGGCCCTCAAAGGCGAACCCACCGGCCTCCCCGCCTCCGCCATGACCCCCGCCCAGCGCCAGTTGCTCGACGGCCTCATCGCCGAGTACATCGACAATCTCCCCGCCGAACTTGCCGAACAGCGCCGCGAACGGCTCCGCGCCGCCGGCGGGAAGCTCTGGTTCGCCTGGGCTGGCACGGCCGAACGCGGCGGCCCGCATTACTACCGTGTGCAGGCGCCCGGTTTCCTCATCGAATATGACAACACCCAGAACCAGGCAAATCACATCCATACGGTGTGGCGCGATTTCGATGGAGATTGGGGCGTGGACCTGCTGAAGGAACACTACGCGACGAGTCCGGCTTCCCACGGCCACTCGAGCGCGCCGGCGCCCCGCCGCTGAATGGCGGCTCTGCTACGATCAAGAATATGAGTTCCGGGCCGCGCCAGCTTCGCGGCATCTCGCGCCGCGCGGTCCTCGCCGCTTTTCCCCTGCTCCTGCCCGCTCAGTCCCCAGCAAAAGGGCAGACCCTGCCCAGCGATTGGGCGCGCTACCCGGATCCGTCCACCGAATTGGAAGTACTGCGGCTCACCAGCCCCGAGTACGAGAGCCTTCTACCGCCGCCGCCCTCCCGGTCCATCACGGGTAATAGCGCGCAGGTCCTTTGTCTCTCCACCCGTTCGGGCCGCCCGCAGGCCCACCTGCTTCAGTTGCGCGACGGCCGCTCCCGCGTCCTTACCAGTGCGGACTCGCTTCAGCCGGGCGCCTTGACGCTGACCCACGATGACCGCGCCTTGCTCTTCTTTGACGGGCCCGCCCTTCTGCAGAGCCCTCTCTCCGGACTCCGCGAGCAGCAGATCGCGAAGATCCGTGAGGGCTACCAGCGGGAAGCTGGCCCGGTCTGCTCCTCTGACGGCCTGTTTTACTATTTCGTCGAGTCCCGCGACGGCGAGAGCGAACTGCGCCGGGTCCGACGGCCCTCCAACGCCGTCGAGACCATCGCCAGGGCGCCCGGCATTCTTGACCCCACTCCAAATCCCCGGCGCGCCATGATCTGCTGGCGCAACCGCGACGGCGAGCTCTTCACGGCTACAATCGACGGGCAGAACATACGCCGCGTCGAAACCCCGCCCGGCCGCGTGCTGCAAGCCTTCTGGAGCCCCGACGGCCAGGCGCTGCTCTACCTTCTCGACCCCGCCGAATCCGGCCAGCTCGCCGCCATCCGAGAGCAGCATCTCGACAGCCGCACGGACTCTCTCGTCGCCAAGACCTCCCAGTACGTGGCCTTTATGCCGAACGCCAACGCCACCGTCTTCCTGGGCAGCTCGCGCAGCAAAGTGAACCCCAGCATCCTGATTATGCTCCGCATTACCCGCCGCGAACTCATTTTGTGCGACCATGCCGCCGCCGTTCCTGCCGCCACTTCGCCCGTGTTCGCGCCGAACTCTCAGCGAATCGTCTTCCAGAGTGAACGGCATGGCCGGCCGGCTCTGTACTCGATGATGGTTGAGGGGCTGCTCGAGAAGACCGGAACGTAGCCTCTTACTGCACCGTACTCGCCCACCCCGGCCGGTGCAGCGGCAGTTTCGCCGCCTCCTCCGTCCGCAGCGCGCGCTTCGCCTTGTACATCACACGGTCGGCGCAGGAAAGCAGCGCCTCGGCGTCCTGCCCGTCTTCGGGGAACTGAGCCCAGCCGACGCTCAGCGACATTGTGAGCCGGGTCTCGGCCTGCGCCTCCTGCGTCACCATTTTGCGCATTCGCTCGATGCGAGTCGCCGCTTCGATCCGGCTCAACCCGGGCAGCACCGCCACGAACTCGTCGCCGCCCATGCGCGCCACGATATCGTAGTGTCGGCACTGCCGCTTCAGCGATTGCGCTACGGCCTTCAGCACCCGGTTGCCCTCCAGATGCCCGTATTCGTCGTTGATCGCCTTAAAGCTATCCAAGTCGCAAACCACCACCGTGAGTGGGATTTGCTCGCTGCGGCAGCGGACGAGTTCCGCGTCCAGCCCCAGAAACAGCGACCGGGCATTGGGCAGCCCGGTGAGGAAGTCCGTCGTGGCGGAGCTTTCAGCCTGCCGGAACCGCAGAGCGTTCTCGATCGCCAGACCTAGCTTCGAGCTCAACGCCTGGAGGATTCGCAAGTGGTCGGTCGTGAAGCTGTCCCGTGCCTCGCGGTAGAGCGCCAGCACGCCCGCCACGCCCTGCACGCCCTCCAGCGGCACAGCCAGCGCCGAGTGCAGCGTGCTGAACTTCGTCTCGTCGTTCAAGTAGCCTGGCTCCACCGACGGATTCCCGTTCAGAATGGGGCGCCGGTTTTCCGCCACCCAGCCGGACAGCCCCTGGCCCATCGGAATCTCCAGCGAGGCGAACAGCCTGTGGCTATCCCCGCTCACATACTCGGAGACCAGTACGTCGTCGCGCCGGACATACACCGCCAGGGCGTCGTGCGGCACTAGTTTTCGCAATCGCACTGCCAGTACCGACAGAGTCTCGTTCAGGCTGAGCGAAGATCCGAGCGTCTGCGCCAGTTCGAACAGAGCCTGCGCCTCCTGGCGTGCCGCCGCAATCTTCTCGAGAAAGGCGCCGCTTTGGTTCGCGGGGCCTTCTTCCACGAAGCCCGCCGCCGGCGCCACCATCTGTCCTCCCGCCGGCGCTGCCTTCGGCGTGAGATGGACCGGTTCCATCGCCGGCCGCGCCCGTGCCATACTCTCCAGCTCACGATACCGGCGCGCCAGCACCTCCACCACTTGCGGGTCGAATGAACGGCCCGCCTCCCGCACTACGACGCCGATCGCCTCGTCCAGCGGCATGGCTTTGCGGTACTGCCGGTTGCTCGCCAGCGCATCGAGACAATCCACCACCGCGAGTATGCGTGCCCCGACCGGAATCTGTTCTCCCTGCAGACGGTCCGGGTAGCCCGTGCCGTCCCATTTTTCATGGTGGGAACGGACGATCGGCGCCACGGGGTAGGGGAACCGCACCCGTTCCAGGATCTCCGCCCCCACCACCGGATGGATCTTCATCTTCTCGAATTCCTCCGGCGTCAGCCGCCCCGGCTTCGAGATGATGTGCTCGGGAACGGCCAGTTTCCCAATGTCGTGCAGGAGCGAGGCCGCCCGCAGCGCCTCCATCTCCTGTTCGGACAGCCCCAGGTCCTTTCCAATCTCCATCGCATAGCACTGCACCCGCGACAGGTGGTTCGCCGTTGTCTCGTCTTTTGCGTCGATGGCCAGCGCCAACGCTTCGATCGTTCGCAAATGCAGCGACGCCATCTCCTCCGCGTGGCTGCGCCTGTCCTCCAGCCTGCCCGCGTACAGCCGGTACGAACGGTACACCAGGTAGCTCACCAGCAGACCCAGCACCGGGATCTGCCAGCTCCCTAGCGCCCGGTTCGCCTGCTCGAACACCCCCGCCACCACCGCCGCCGCCGCCAGGTGCGGCATCATCCAGAGATACCGCTCCCGCCACAGATGACCCAGCGATACCTTCTCTTCGATCGACTCCAGGAAGGCGCGCGGAAAACTATAGCCCACAAAGAAAACCACTCCCGTCAACACCATCCGGAACGCTTCGATCAGGCGCGCATTCCCCAAATGGGTCTGATGGATGGCCAGGTCCGCCATGCCCACCGCCAGCACCACCACCGCCGACTCGAACAACATCCTCTCCACCCGCCTTGGCCCCGCATAGGAGCGCAGGCACTCCAGCATCGCCGCCGCCCCCGCGAGCACCATCACCTGCGGCACCGGCATGCCGGCGATCGCGATCAACACAAACAGGATGTAGATGGGCAACGCACCGGTGTCCGTCGACCACCGCACCTTGAACGCCGCCGCCAGCAGAGCCAATACCAGGTACGCTGCGTACTGCGTCGGATTCACGATGCTGAACCGGGTGAGTTCCGGCGCCGCCATCGCGATCGCGAAGATGATGAGCAGGCGGACAATCGTCCTCGCCGCCAGCCCCGTTGGAGCTTGGGTTGCGTGTTGCACTACCGCGTATCTATCGGCATTTGCCGGCCATTTCTGTAACCGCTGCCCTCAGGTTTTTACGATCTCTAGCCCGGCGGCCGCTTCCCCCTACAGCAGGCGGCCTACCCCGCCGATAGGTGGTTGATGGAGATGGTCGAGTACCTCGGATTGCGCGCCGTCATCGCCAGCGGCGTCATGCGTCAGCTTTTCGACCTGCTGAAGCGCATCGCCCAATCCGAAGCCGCCCTCCTGATCGAAGGAGAGAGCGGAGTAGGCAAGGAAATCGCCGCCCGCGCCGTCCACGCCCTGTCGCCCCGCGCCCCCAGGCCCTGGGTGGATCTCAGTTGCGGCGCGCTTCCCGAGCACCTGATCGAAAGCGAACTTTTCGGCTACGAACGCGGCGCCTTCTCCGGCGCTCACGGCGCGAAACCCGGCCTCTTCGAGCTCGCCCACACCGGCACACTCTTCCTCGACGAAGTCGGCGAACTCGACCTGCGCATGCAGGTCAAGCTCCTCCGCGTGCTCGACGGCGCCCCGTATTACCGGCTGGGCGGCACCCGCAAAGTGGATGTGGACGTTCGCGTCGTCGCCGCCACGAATGCCGATCTCCCCGATGCCATTCGCGAGGGCCGGTTCCGCCGCGACCTCTACCACCGCCTCGCCCAACTTCGCGTTCGCGTCCCCCCCCTGCGCGAACGTCGCGACGACATCCTCCCCCTGGCCTTCTATTTCCTGCATGGCCAAAACCCCGAGGCTGACCTGGACCCCGAGGCCCGTCAGGCCCTGCTCGACCATTCCTGGCCTGGCAACATCCGGGAACTCAGAAACGTCATCCTCCGCGCCGCTGTGCTCTCCGCACCCGGCCGCCCCCTCAACGCCGCTCATCTCGACCTCAGCGACGATCCCCCCATGCCCGCCGAAAACCTTGGCGAACTCGAACGCCATGCCATCCTGCGCGTCCTGCGCGCGGTCGGAGGCCACCGGCAGCAGGCCGCCGACCGCCTCGGCATCTCGCGCAGAACGCTCACCCGCCGCCTGAAGGAACTGGACGGCGCTGACCGCGCCGGCCGGAGTTTCCCCCATGAATTTGCTCACGAAAAACAGACGCCGTGACGAACGGCACGACGCCAATGGGCCGGTCTCCCTCTCCACGGGACTCGGCCAGGCCTGCCGGGGCGAACTCGTGGATGTGAGCGCGCACGGCTTTCGCGCCTGCCACTCCCTCTCCAGCCTCTGCTCGGGCGACATCGTCGAATTCGCCTACGAAGGCCGGTCTGGCCACGCCACCGTCGCCTGGACCCGGATCACCGCCCAGGGCGTCGAATCCGGGTTCTTCATCCTCGGCGAGACTTCGCCTGTACCCCAACGCCCCGCCGGATCCGTATAATAATACGTTTGGGCCGTGTCCTGGCGGCCCCTCTGCCAACCATGAGAACGTTTACCGCCCTCGCGGCGCCGGCCATGCTTCTGCTTTGCGCTGCCGCCCCCGCCAGCACAGTGCCTTCGTTGGACACCCTCCCTGCCTGGTTTGAACCCGCTCCGGGCGATGCCGGCTTCATTTCGCGCCGCGCCGAAGGCCAACTCCATTTCACGGGCACGAGCGCCACTCTCCGCTTTCAGGCCGGTCCCGGCCTGCCCGCCGCGCAACTCGATTGGCGTCTGCTTGGCGCGGCTCCCGCTCCCAAACTTCGCGGCGACACCCCCCTGCGCGGCAAATCCAACTACTTCGTCGGCCGCGACCGCTCCGCCTGGCGCATGAGCGTGCCCCAGTTCGCCCGTGTCCGTGCCGCCCACGTCTATCCCGGTGTCGATCTCGTCTGGTACGCCCAGGGCCGGCTCCTCGAATACGACTTTGTGGTGGAGCCAGGCGCGGACCCCGCTCAAATCCGCTTCCAGATCTCTTCCGCCGCCGCTCCCCGGCTTGACGACTCCGGCGATCTCGTCTATCTGATCGGCGGCCTCGAAGTCCGCCAGCAGCGGCCGGTCGTTTACCAGGTCGCCGCCAACGGCCACCGCGAACCCGTCCGCGCCTCCTATCGGTTGCTGCCCGGCGCCGCCGCCGGTTTCGAACTCGGCGCCTACGACCCAAGCCGCCCATTGATCATCGACCCCGTCTTCTCTTACGCCGGCTACATCGGCGGCACCCGCCTCGACATCGCTCGCGCCGTCGTCATCGACCCCAACGATGGAGGGCTCTGGATCGCCGGCGGCACCCAGTCCGACCTCGACCTGCCCGAAGAGACTGTCACTGTCCAGCGCCGTTTCGGCGGCAGCATCGACGCCTTCCTCGCCAAAATCATGCCCGGCGAACAGGGCGGCGGCGAGGTCGTTTACTGGACTTACTTTGGCGGCAGCGGCAACGACGAAGCCACCGCCATGGCTCTCGGTATCGATGGCGCTTTTGCTATCACCGGCACCACCAATTCGCTCGATTTCCCCCCCGCCGGCACTCCCTACCGTATCGATAACCCCCAAAACGACATCGAAGCCTTCCTCATCCGCTTCGATCCCAACATCGAGGGCGAGTTCGCCATGACTTACTCCACCCTCTACGGCGGCACCGGCCGCGAATTCCCCCAGGCCGTCGCCACCGATGGCATGGGCCGTATCGTGATCGCCGGCTACAGCAACTCCGGCGAACTGCCCAAAGGCAACGCCACCGGCCTTCAGCCTTCAAACCGCGGCGGCCAGGACATCTTCTTCGCCCTCTTCGATGTCTATGCCCCGACCGGCGAGCAGACCCTTGTCAAGGACAGCTTCCTCGGCGGCGATTCCACCGATTCGGCCAATTTCGTCGCTTTCGATCCCCAGGGCCGAATCGTCCTCGCCGGCGTCACCATGTCCTCGGATTTTCCCCTTGCCGGCCCCTCCTACCAGAGCGAACGGCCCGGCTGGAGTTCCGCCTTCGTCGCCATCATCGATCCCGCCCTGAGCGGCCTCGATCAACTCTTCTATGCCACTTACGCTGGCGGCTCTGGCCTCGATGGCGTCACGGCGGGCTTCCTTGCGCCTACCGGCGAAATTTGGCTGGCGGGCTATTCCACGTCGGACGACCTGCCGGTCACCCCGGGCGCGCCCCAGCGATTCCGCAATGGCCCCGTCGATAGCTTCCTCATGATCGCCGATCCCCGCGAAGCGGGTGCCTCCTTCGTCAAGTACGCCACCTACTTCGGCGGCAGTAACGCCGAGGTCCCTTACGCCCTCGCCGTCAAACCGGATACCGGTCTCGCTCTCATCGCGGGCTACTCGAATTCGATCGATTTCGCCAACCGCAACTCGCCAGTCCTCGTTTCGGAATCGGTCCGGGTGCTTGAGTCCTTCTTCGCCGGCATCGACACGGCCGCGGAAGGCCCCGATGCCATCCGTTTCGCCGCGCAGTACGGCGGTAAGGCGCGCGATATCGCCTACGGAGCCGCTTTTGGCCCGGGCGGCGCCGTCGCCATCGTTGGCAGCACCGCGTCCGACAACCTCCCGACCGCCTCTGCCACCGGCAAGTTGAATCCTCCAGGTCTAGACACCGGCTGGTTCCTCGTCCTCGCCCCTTGAACCAAGGCCGCTTTTCCTGCTGGCACGGGCCGGACAGCCTGGTGGCGCGCCAGCTGGATGTTGGCCCGTTCTCCAGCAAGTGCGCTCTCTGCTGCCTCGCGTCAACTCAGAATCAGAAATTCTTTGCCTGCGAATAATTCTGCCACTCGCGCTCGAAAAATGTTGCGCTTCTCGCGCCGCGATGCTATTCTGAATGACGGCCCCATGGCGCGAGCCTGGGGTTGGGAGCGGGTTGAGCTTGCGAAAGTTTGATTCGCTTGGTATTCTGACAGATGGGCGGTGAGCCGGTGGGCTCCCTGCCGGACTTGGTCCCGAGCGGACCTTCAGTTTCCCGATTTTTTGGCAAGGGCATGGTTTGAGCCCGGGATGGACCGGGTGAGGCCAGTGCGCGCCGAAAACGCCTTTCGAGGCCGGCAGCGGGTCATTCTTCCTTCGGGATCGGTGGCCTGGTTGTCCAGATCATTGACAATCTGGTTGAACGCGAAGTCAATTCCGTGAAGATCTTGAGTTTCAACCGGAACAAACTCGATAACTTTCATTTGAGAGTTTGATCCCGGCTCAGAATCAACGCTGGCGGCGCGCCTAACACATGCAAGTCGAACGAGAAAGGGGATTCGTCCCTGAGTACAGTGGCGCACGGGTGAGTAACACGTGGGTAATCTACCTGTTAGTGGGGAATAACTCTGGGAAACCGGAGCTAATACCGCATAAGTCCGAAAGGAGAAAGCCGAAAGGCGCTGACAGAAGAGCCCGCGGCCGATTAGCTAGTTGGTGAGGTAATGGCTCACCAAGGCGTCGATCGGTAGCCGGCCTGAGAGGGCACACGGCCACACTGGCACTGAAACACGGGCCAGACTCCTACGGGAGGCAGCAGTGGGGAATCTTGCACAATGGGGGAAACCCTGATGCAGCGACGCCGCGTGAGCGATGAAGCCCCTCGGGGTGTAAAGCTCTTTCGTCGGGGACGATAATGACGGTACCCGGAGAAGCAGCTGCGGCTAACTACGTGCCAGCAGCCGCGGTAATACGTAGGCAGCAAGCGTTGTTCGGAATTACTGGGCGTAAAGAGTGCGTAGGCGGTTCGTCAAGTCTGGTGTGAAATCTCCCGGCTCAACTGGGAGGGTGCGCCGGAAACTGGCGGACTAGAGTGTGGGAGAGGAAAGTGGAATTCCTGGTGTAGCGGTGAAATGCGTAGATATCAGGAGGAACACCGGAGGTGAAGACGGCTTTCTGGACCATAACTGACGCTGAGGCACGAAAGCGTGGGGAGCAAACAGGATTAGATACCCTGGTAGTCCACGCCCTAAACGATGCGAACTTGGTGTGCGCTCTTCATTGGGTGCGTGCCGGAGCTAACGCGTTAAGTTCGCCGCCTGGGGAGTACGGTCGCAAGGCTGAAACTCAAAGGAATTGACGGGGGCCCG
>JAHDVK010000017.1 GCA_023384675.1 Bryobacteraceae bacterium
TGGAAGCAAGCTGAATTGCGATTTGAATGACTTTATATTATGCGGGGCTTAGTAAAGCCGGCGTTGAGTCTTCTCGTATTCACCATGGATTTCGCGATTCCGGGGATCTGGGTTTCAGCGGTCCCGCAAGAGTGCCCCAATGCGCCCAAATTTTCTCCGAGGCAGAAAAGGCCCACGGTCTGACTTCATCGGCCCCGATGCTCAATCCGCCATCCTTCGCAACCTTGCGCGGTTTTCGCCGGTTTGAGCCACCGCCACCGCCGGATGTCTCCGGCGCGCATCTGTGAGATCATCTGTTAACACTGGGTGAGCCGCCTGCGACGGACTACCTCCCGTAGTAGATGCGGCTCGGCAATCATCATGGTCCGCCAGTCTGGACTTCTCATCGGTCCCTATGAACTGCTCTCGCCCATCGGTGCGGGCGGTATGGGCGAAGTCTGGCTCGCCCGCGACCAGAGGCTCGACCGTCAGGTGGCCATCAAGTTCGCCCACGAGAACTTCTCCCGCCGGTTCGAACGCGAAGCCCGCGCAATCGCCGCACTGAATCATCCCCATATTGCGACCCTCTACGACATCGGCCCCGACTACCTCGTCATGGAGCATGTCGACGGACGTCCCCTCGACGGGCCCCGCTCCCCCGCCGAAGTCCTCGCGCTTGCCGCTCAACTCGCCTCTGCCCTCGCCGCGGCCCACGCCCGCGGCATCGTTCATCGCGACCTCAAGCCCGCCAATATCCTCCTCACCGCCGCCGGCGTCAAACTGCTCGACTTCGGTCTCGCGCGCAGATCGGACCCCGATCCCGATCCGAATGCGCCCACCATGGAAGTCACCGCGCAGGGCCTGGTCAGCGGTACCCCGCAATTCATGTCTCCCGAACAGGCGCGCGGCCAGGACACTGGTCCCGCCAGCGACCTCTTCTCCCTCGGCTCCGTACTGTACTTCTGCCTCACCGGACGCCCGCCCTTTCAAGGCTCCAGCAGTATCGACGTCCTGATGCAGGTGGTGCAGAGCCCGCCGCCGCCCCTGCCGCCCGAGTCCCCCACGCTGAATGCCATCATCCTCCGGCTTCTCGAAAAGGAGCCCGGCCGGCGCTTCGCCTCGGCGGACGAACTGTTGCGCGCCGTCACGCAAGCGTCCGCGCATACCGCCGCCGGCGAGGCGCCGACCGAATGGGTCGCCCCCGCGCCGCCGGCGCCCGCTCCGCAAAGGCGCTCTATCAGAGTTGTGCTGCTCGTCCTGGCGGCCCTGGTCCTCGTGGCCGCCGGCGCCTGGCGGATCGCCGCCCACCGGCCCCATCAACCTTCGGCCGAGGCGCGCCGCTGGTTCGAGGAAGGCGCCAACGCTCTGCGCGACGGCACCTTCATCAAGGCCAGCCAGACCCTCGAACGGGCCGTCGCGCTCGATCCTCGCTACCGGCTTGCGTGGATTCGTCTTGCCGAAGCCTGGTCCGAACTCGACTCTTCCGACAAGGCCCGCGAGTCGATCCTGCAGGCCTCCGCGTTGCCCGCCCGCGGCGCGCCTGAAAGCGAAACTCTCCTGTTCGAGGCGGTCCAGTCCACGCTCACCGGCGACTACCGCACCGCGCTGCAGCGCCACGAGCGGATCCTCGAGTTGAGCGCCGAGGCGGAGCGGCCGGCGGCGCTTGTGGACCTGGGCCGCGCCTGTGAAAAGGCCGATCAGCCCTCCGAGGCGATCGCCCACTACCAGCAGGCCGCCCGCCTGAGCCCGCGGTTCGCAGCGGCCTTTCTCCGTCTCGGCGTCCTGCAGGCGCGGCGGCAGGATACCGCCGGCGCCGAGTCGGCCTTTGCCGAAGCAGCCGGCCATTACCAGCGCCTCGGCAGTAGCGAAGGTGTTGTCGAGGTTCAGTACCAACGCGCCGTCATGCTCAACCGCGCCGGCAAGTACGACGAGGCCGGCCGCCTCATCGTCGCCACTCTCGACCTCGCCCGCCACGCCCAGGCCCCCCATCAGCAGATCGCTCTACTGCTGCAGAAAAGCATCGTCGCCGCCCGCCAGGGCCGCATCGACGATGCGCGCGCCGAGGCCTCCTCGGCCATCGACCTCGCTCGCCGCGCCCAACTGGAGAGCTTCGTCGCTCGCGGACTGATCGACCTCGGCAACGCCCACTTCCTCGGCCGGAATCCCGCGGCCGCCGAGGACCAGTTCTCTCAAGCCCTCGATTATGCCCGCCGCTGGAAGAACCGCCGCACCGAGGCGCGCGCCCTGCTCAGCCTCGGCAGCCTCCACATCCAGAGCGGCGATCTTGAGCGCGGCGTCCCCCATGTCGAATCCGCCCTCACGTACTACCGCGCCGCCGGGTCGCGCAACGAAACCATCCAGGGCCTCATCCTCCTCGGCCGCGCCGCCCGTGACCGCAACGACTTCCCCAAAGCCGAAGCCCTCTTCGAGGAACAATTGACCTTTGCCCGCCAGGCCGGGTTGAGCGAGGCCGCCGCCAATGCCCTCCACGGTCTCGCCTCCCTCGCGTTGCGGCGCGAGCGCTATGCCGGCGCCTCCGCCCGCTTCCGCGAAGAACTCGCTTCGCTCGGCTCCGGCGCCACTCCCACCCAGCGCGCCTACGCTCTGCTCGGCCTCGCCTCGGCGGAAGCCTTGTTGGGACGGACGCAGGAGGCCCGCCGCCTGCAAGCCGAAGCCCTCGACGCGGTAGGCTCCCTCGGCACCGCTGCAACCATACTCCAGCGGCGCGAGCAGCAGTTGCAGCACTTGGCGCTCATCGAACGGCGGGCCGAATCGCTCGCGCCCCTGCTGCGGCAAGCCCCCTCCGGCGACCCCGCCATCGCCGCCAACGCCTGCCTCGCCGCCGGCCTGTTGCGCTCCCTCGCCGCTGCCCGCGTCCACTGCCCCGGCGCCCCGCCGGTCGCCGCCTCCGAAACTTGGCTGGACCTCGGCCTGCCCGGCGAAGCCGAATCGGCCGCGCGGAACGCGCTCGAAGAGGCCCTTCGCCTCGGCTTGCCCGAATCCGGATTCCGCGCCGCCCTGGTCCTCGCCCGCCTCGCCCCGGACGACCCCGACCGCCGCCGCGCCGCCCGCGAGGCCTGGGAATCTCTCCGCGCAACTCTGCCCCCCACCGATGCCCATTCCTACGCCACGCGCCCCGATGCGCGCCGGCGATTGCAGTTGCTGCAAGCCCTGAATCCGTCTTGACCGCTGGAAGGAGTACTTCACAAATGCTTAAACGACAACTTCGCTTCGCTCTCCCCCTCACCCTGGGCCTCATCGCCCTCGGTCTCACCTTTGCGCAGGACCGCGGCGGCGACCCGCCCATCATTATTGGGGATGGTTCTCTCATCCTCAAATCCCCGCGCGCGCCCTGGACAAACTGGCAAGCCAACTCCGGCGCCGAACGCAGCTTCCCCGATGCCGAAATCGCCATCGCCTCCCTGCGCATCGAGAGCCCCGGCAACGATACCTCGCTCGACCTCAACGGCCGCCGTGCCCGCGTGACCGTCACCTCCGGTCCCAACCGCATCGAGGTCTTCACCTTCGCCAATGGCCGCGGCCTCCGCCTCCGCCTCCGCGGAAAGAACTTCTCCGACTTCCGCCCCTCCGGCGACGACCCCGCCGCTCTCGTGCTCGAAACCACCGATACCATCTCCGCCATCGAGGTCCAACGCGACGGTCAGACCATCCTCGACCTGAAAGGCCTCAAGCCCAAGACCACCGTCACCTTTCTCCCGCCTGAGTAAGGTACGAAGGGCACACACCGGCGGCTATCGCATTTTCAAAGACCCAGAGCCGTCGTAGGGCGCGCAAGCTGCTGACGGAACTGATCGGAGACCCCGCAAAAGTTGGGCGGGCTTTAGCCCGCGCGGGGCTTCAGCCCCGCCCCAACAGACCATTTACCCCAGCCGCTCCAAATACCGGACCTGGTCCCTTGGCGTGCCCGCCACACGCCAGAAACCTGGAAGTTATTCCTGGACAAGGGGTTACTGGAGGCCGCCCTGATCGGGCGAATCCGCGACGCCACCGAACGCGGCCACCCTCTGGGCGACGAAGCGTTCGTCCAGCGGGTCCGGGAAGAATGGAAGGCGCAGAACGCGCAGCCCCCGGCAGAACCGCCGGAAACCGTCATAAACCATGAAATGGCAGCGGCGTAAAGAAAGGTGTTCACCAATCTTGACGAAAAGCGTTTGGGTACCGAGGTCTGACCCATCTGCCCCATCTGCATTCAGCCAAGCCGCAATCGGCCCCCGGCCACTTCGGTCTACTTCTGCCGCTGCGGCCCAAAGTTCACCGATCAGAGAAGTTCCGCTCGGATCAGGATCATCGTCCACCACCATGCAACTGCCCTCCAGCGTGCTAGTATTGGGCTGAGATCTGCGGGCCCTGATCGTTCCATGCGAAGGCGAAATGCGTTCTCCAAAGTCCAAACCAGGGACGAATAAAACCGTTTCAGGCGGTCTCGTGAAGTGCTTAACCGGCATCCACGGACTTGACGAGATTACACTGGGCGGTCTTCCGCGAGGACGCCCAACTCTTGTCTGTGGAGGCGCTGGGTGCGGGAAGACGTTGCTGGGCATGGAATTCCTGGTCCGTGGAGCAACGCAGTTCGGCGAACCCGGCGTTTGCCTTTCTTTTGAAGAGACGGCCGAGGAACTCGCCGACAATGTGGCATCGCTCGGGTTTAATCTGGCCACTCTAATCAAGAATAAGAAGCTGGCGATCGATCATATCTATCTGGACCGGAGTCTGATCGAGGAAACCGGCGAATACGATTTGGAAGCGCTGTTCGTGCGGCTCGGGCACGCAGTGGATTCGATAGGAGCCAAAAGGGTGCTCCTCGATAGTGTGGAGGCGTTATTCGCCGGGCTGAAAAAACAAATGGTCTTGCGAGCCGAACTGCGGCGTTTATTCCGCTGGCTGAAGGAAAGGCATCTCACCACCATCGTGACCGGAGAGCGCGGAGTGCACACCCTCACCCGTCACGGACTGGAAGAGTATCTTACGGACTGCGTCATCCTGCTCGATCACCGGGTCACCGAAACGGTCTTGACGCGGCGTCTGCGCGTCGTCAAATACCGCGGCTCCACGCACGGCACGAACGAGTATCCTTTCCTGATTGAGAGCGACGGCATCTCCGTGTTGCCAGTGACTTCAATCGATCTTAAGTACGCGGCAAGCAACGACCGGGTATCGACGGGCGTTCCCGCTTTGGACTCGATGTTCGGGGGCAACGGCTACTTTCGGGGCAGCAGCATTCTGGTTTCCGGAACGTCAGGCACGGGGAAAACGAGCCTGACAGCGCATTTCGTCGATGCAGCGTGCGCCCGCGGAGAGAAATGTGTGTTCTTCTCATTTGAAGAGTCCGCGAACCAGATCATGCGCAATATGCGGTCAATCGGAATTGATTTGAAGCGCTGGGTCGACAAGGACCTGCTGCATTTTCATTCGGTTCGACCGACGACATTTGGCCTGGAAATGCATCTGGTTAAGATCCATAAGATCATCAAGGAGTTTGGTCCCAAAATCGTCGTGGTGGATCCGGTAACGGGATTACTGCATGCCGGCACTGAATCCGAGACCAAGAGCATTCTGCTGCGTCTGATCGATTTTCTGAAAGAGAAGCAGATCACTGCCGTCCTGACGACCTTGACCAGCGGCGCGAATCCGCAAGAGCAGACGGAGGTCGACATTTCTTCGCTGGTGGATGCGTGGCTGCTGCTGCGCGATATCGAGAGCGGGGGTGAGCGGAACCGGGGCATCTATGTGCTCAAGGCGCGCGGGATTGCCCATTCGAATCAGATTCGCGAGTTTCTATTGACCAGTCATGGCATCGAGTTGCGGGAGATCTATTTGGGCGAAGCGGGGCTGCTCACCGGCTCCGCCCGCGTGACGCAGGAAGCGAAAGATGCATCCGCGGCTTTGCTGGGCCGGCAGAAAATTCGAAGGAAGCAGTTGCTTCTCGAACGCAAGCGAAAGGCGCTGGACTCTCAGATCGCCGCCCTCCAACTGGACCTTGAGACCGAGGAGCAGGAATTGCAGCAGATCATTGCCCAGGAGAAGCTGAAAGTGGCGAAATGCGAGCGGGACCGGGGCGAGATGGCCAACAGCCGCTCTGCAAATAAAGGTCCGCGCGGAGGAAATGGCGGGAGCGCTAAAGCCCGTAGAGGCGGGATATAAAATGGCGACGACATCGAAGCGTGCCGTGGACAAGGCCGCAATCGCAAAATGGGAATTGAAGCTGTATGTTGCGGGACAGACCGCGAAATCACTCCAGGCTTTCGCGAACCTGAAACAGATCTGCGAGGAACATCTGGCAGGCGAATATCACATCGAAGTCGTCGACTTGCTACAGAACCCGCAACTGGCAAAGGGCGATCAGATTTTCGCGCTTCCGACTCTTGTGCGAAAGCTCCCGGAGCCGGTTCGGAAAATCATCGGTGACCTGTCAAATACGGAGCGGGTGCTGGTCGGCCTCGACCTGCAGCCGCGACAATAAGCGAGGGAAGTATGAAACGCTTAAAGACGGCTGACAGCACAAAGGCATTCGAGGATGCTCTCGCCGAAAAACCCGACGTGGCGCGCTACTATTTGCGCCTCTTCATAACCGGAACCACCCCTAGGTGCGCTCGCGCCATCGAAAATATTCGAGCCATTTGTGAGGCTAACCTGCCTGGCCGATACGACCTGGAAGTCATCGATATCTATCAACATCCGGAGCAGGCCAAGCCGGAGCAGATTGTCGTTACGCCGACACTGGTCAAGAAACTACCACTCCCATTCCGCAGGATGATCGGGGATCTGTCCGACAACGAGCGCGTCCTGGTCGGGTTGGACATTGTCCGGAGTCCGCGGCCGGCCACCGCGCCGGAGAAGGAACATGGCACCTGATACACGGCCCGAAACTCGAGAGGAGCTACTGGAGCACAATCGAAATCTGCAATCACGCCTGGATGAGGCCGAGGAAATTCTCCGTGCGCTGAGGGATGGCGAAGTAGACGCGATCGTCGCTGCGGGTCCAGAGGGCGACCGAATCTATACGCTCAAGGGTGCGGATAATGCGTACCGGATCATGGTCGAGGAGATGGGGGAAGGCGCGCTCACTCTTTCGCTGGACGGCCTGATCCTATTCTCCAACGAGCACTTTGCCGCCATGCTCCGTCGTCCTCTTGAACGGGTGATTGGCGAGCACCTGGAAGATTTTTTCGTCCCGGAAGATACGGGCTTAGTCTCCGCGCTGCTCAAAAGTGCGGGCAGAAGGAAAGCCGAGGTCCGCTTGAAAACGGACCATGGAGCCTCCATACCGGTCTACGTATCGGTTCAGAATGTGCTTCTGAATGGAACAGCCTGTCTCTGCGTCATGGTCACGGATTTGAGCGACCAGAAGCGCTATGCGGAGATAGCCGCCGTGCTGGAGGCGGTCCCGGCGGGCGTCTTCATTGCGCAGGATGCGGAGTGTCGAAGCATATTCGGCAATCGCATGGCATACGAGCTATTGCGTGCGCCGCCCGCAAGTAATGTCTCGATGTCTGCGCTTGAACCGGAGAAGTCAATGCCTTGGCGCGCAGTCAAGGACGGCAGGGACATCCCGACCGAGGAATTGCCAATGCGGCTCGCCGCCCGCACTGGCAAGCGAGTGCGGGACTACGAGTTAGACCTCTTGTTCGATGATGGCGTTTGTCGATGCTGGCTCGGTAATGCCGTGCCGCTATTCGATCAAACGGGCCAGTCGCGCGGAGCCGTGGGTGCATTCATGGATATTACCGAGCGGCGGCGGACAGCGGAGGCGCTTGAGTCAGTCAATGACGACCTTCGCAGCCTTGGTAACGCCCTCACGCAGGACATTTCGGAGCCGCTGAGCACGGTAGTGAAATTCACAAGGCTACTGGCAGAGGAGTACCAGGGAAAGCTTGGCAAAGATGCAGAAACATATATTTCTGATTCCGTCGAGGCTGCTCTAAGAATCGAGACCCTCCTGAAGACCCTCCTGGCTTACTGGAGCGTGACGGAGCGCACCGGAGTGAATCTATCATCCGTAGACTGCAACCAAATGCTGTCACGGACGCTGCAACACGTCCAGGTTGCGATCCAGGAATGCGGCGCGACGGTGACTTCTGGTACCTTGCCGACCCTGGTGGCCGATGAGTTGATGCTGGAGGAGGTTTTCCGCACACTGATTGGTAATGCGATTCGGTATAGGGGGGAAGCAACGCCCAGTATCCACATCTCTGCCGTACCCACTTTCGATCGCTGGCTATTCTCGGTGCGGGACAACGGCATTGGCATTGACCCGATCCATGCTGAGAAGGTATTCGGCATGTTCAAGCGTCTGCACGGAAGCGAAATCCCCGGCACGGGCCTCGGACTGACACTTTGCAAAAAGATCGTTGAGCGTCACGGTGGACGCATTTGGGTCGAGCCGGCCGCCGAAGGGGGTTCGGCTTTCCGATTTACCATTCCGACCTCCCTGGACACAATCCTGGGATACTCGTCGCCAGAACCATAACAAAGCTCTGAAGTGATGAGGCTTCTGACGCGGTGTCCCCGGAGCCAGTACCTTTCCAACGCTGGTCAGCCGTCTCCAGGCCATCCGGGGCCATCCGCAATCCGCGCCATCCGGGACAGCCTGACCCGTCCCACAGCACTTTTTAGATCCAACTGATTCAAAAGCACTTCTTCGCAGCGGCACCCCGGTTTGCGCAGCCGTCGCGACGTTCGCGGGTGCCTCGTGCGCCGGAAGTGCTCGTATTTTCAGTCGCTTACGATTTCGTAGAAAAGTGCGCTGGGGCGGGCCAGGCTGCCCCGCGCCTGCCCCCGCGCCGATCCCATGGTCGCCCTCCGTCAGGAGTAGCGATAAGCTATGGGGAATCGCCATGCGACCCCTGATCCTGTTTCTTGTTTTCGCCGCGGCGGCAGGCGCACAGCTTCGCGTGGGCTCGGCCACCGCTGACATCACCCCTCCCAACGGCACGCCAATGCCCGGCTACTATTACAACCGCGGCTCGGAAGGTGTGCATGATCCCCTGCACGCGAAAGCCATCGTCCTCGATCACAACGGCGTGAAAGCGGCGCTCGTGGTGTGCGACGTGATCAGCATTCCCGCGGCCACCGTCGCCGCGGCCCGCCAACAGATCGAGCGCCGCACCGGCATCCCCGCCGCGCACGTCATGATCAGCGCCACCCACACCCACACTGGCGCGCTCCTCATGGCCGGCCACACGCGCTACAACCTCGAAGGCGAATTCCTCGCCCTGGCTCAAAGTTACGCAAAGCTGGTGCCGGAACGCATCGCCGAAGCCGTCGCCAGCGCCCACACGGCCTTGCAAACGGCGGAAGTCCGCGCGAGCACGGGGAACGAACCATCGCTCACTTTCAACCGCCGCTTCCTGATGACCGACGGCTCCATCGGCTGGAACCCCGGCAAGCGCAACCCGCGCATCGTGAGGCCCTCCGGCCCAATCGACCCCGCGGTTCCCATCGTCTGGTTCGAGGGCGCAAAAGCCGAACCGCTCGCCGTCTATGTCAACTACGCGCTCCACCTCGATACGGTCGGGGGCACGAAGGTCTCCGCCGACTACCCCTACACCCTCGCGAAGTCCCTGCAAAGCGTCTATGGCGAACAACTCGTCACTCTGTTCACGATTGGCGCCGCGGGGAACTTGAACCACATCGATGTCTCCACCTCGCGGCCGCAGAAGGGTCACGGCGAAGCCGCCCGCATCGGTACGGTGCTGGCCGGGGAGGTGTTGCGGACGCTCTGGAATGCCGCGCCTGTTGCAGGCAGGCAGATTCAGACCGCCGCGGCCCAGGTTGCCCTGCCCGCCCGCGAATTCTCCGCGGCCGATCTCGAATGGGCGCGCAAAACGGCCGCCACGTTTGGCAAACCCGACGCCGCGCCCTTTATCGACCTCGTCCGCGCCTCCCGCATCGTCAGCCTCGCCGAGCGCGCCGGTAGGCCTTACGAAGCCGAAGTCCAGGTCATCGCCCTTGGCAGCGATGTCGCCTGGGTCGCCCTGCCCGGCGAGATTTTCACCGAGTTGGGCCTGGCCATCAAGCTGGCTTCGCCCTTCCGCCAGACCATCATCGCCACCCTCGCCAACGATGCGCTCGGCTACATTCCGCACCGCAAGGCCTATGCCGAGGGCGCATACGAAGTGGTCAGCGCCCGCGTCGCCGAAGGTTCCGGCGAGATGCTGGTGGACAAAGCCATCGAACTGCTTCTGAAACTCCACACCACCGCTGGAGAACGCGTGGCCGTCTCGGAGACCCGCCCATGAAACGCCGCGAAGCCCTCTCCCTGCTCGGTGTATCCGCGCTGCCCGCGCAGGCCGCCGCCCAAAGCCCTGGCATGCCGCCCGATGAGCCTCGCGCGCTGGCCCCGGCAAATTCGGACACCGGCACGCTCTTCGCCGAAATGGAGAAGCTCGGCCGCCGAACCGCGTTTCCGGAATCGTTCCTGAGCGGCAAGTGGAGTTCGTATGACGAATTCCGCCGCGCCGGCCGCAGACTCGCATTTGAAGCGCTGGGCTCAGAGCCGCCGAAGGTGGACCCGCGCCCGGAAATCGTTCACCGCCAGGAATTTGAGGCCTACACGCGCGAGAAGATCGTCTTCTCCACGGCGCCCGAATTCCGGGTGCCCGCTTATCTCCATTTGCCGAAAAAGCGCTCCGGCCGCGTGCCTGCCATCGTCGATCTTCACTCCCACGGCGGCATGTTCCTGTTCGGCAAGGAGAAAGTGATCGACTTCGGCGAAAACCATCCGGCGATGACCCCGTATCACGCCGCCAACTACGAAGGCCGGCCCACCGCTACCGAACTCGCGCGCCGCGGCTATGCCGTCATCACCATCGACGCCTTCGGCTTCGGCGAACGCCGCATCCTGATGGACGACGACCACGCCGACGGCTGGGAACGCGCGAAACACTCGCTCGACGACGTCCGCCGCCTCAATCAGAAATGCCGCGCCAAGGAATCCACCATCGTCAAAACCCTCGCCTACGCCGGCCTCACCTGGCCCGGCATCATCGGCTGGGACGACATCCGCACCGTGGACTTTTTGTTGACCCGGCCCGAAATCGACCCGGCGCGGATTGGCTGCGTGGGGGTTTCGATGGGCGGGTGGCGGTCGCTTGTGCTTTCGGGCCTGGACGACCGCATCGCGGCCGGCTGCGTTGTGGGCTTCATGTCCACCGCTAAACCCATGATGCGCAAGCACATGGATACGCATTCCTTCGTTCACTTCATCCCCCGGCTGCACGACAAACTCGATCTGCCCGATGTCGTGGCGCTGCGCGCGCCGAAACCGCTGCTGGTGCAGCAATGCAGCCGCGACGGGCTGTTTCCGCTCGAAGGCATGCGGGAAAGTGTCGAGAAAATCGCCCAAATCTACGAAAAAACGGGTTCCGGAAGCGCGTTTTTGGGCAAATTTTACGACGAACGGCACATCTTCAACGTCGAGATGCAGAACGACGCCTTCGCCTGGTTCGACAAGTGGCTGAAATGAACCGCTACCGCCCTGCTTCGCCGATCAACTGTTTCTGCTCCGACAATCTGCGCTGTAGTTCCGGCATCGGCAGATGGTGTACGGGCAGTTTCGCCTTCACCGCGAGCGCCGCCGCCGTGCCCGCCGCGTGCCCGGCGATCATGTATTGCGGCTCCATGCGAAACGACGCGTAGGCGATCGTGGAGGCTGAGATGCACGAGCTGACCAGCAGATTCGAAGCCTCGTGCTGGCGCGGCAGCAGCGCGCGGTAAGGAATTTCCCAAGGATCCACCGGTACGCTGACGTAGCCCTCCATCAGCAGTTCCTTCGCCATGTTCGGGAACCGGTATACCGTGCGCGCTACCCACTGCACTTCGCGGATGTCGATGTTGTAGCCCGCCATGCCGATGGAATCGTATTTCCGGCGGTGGCTTTGCAGGTCGTGCTGCGTCAGCACATACTCGCCCAGCATGCGGCGGCCTTCGCGGATGTAAAGCTGGTGCGGCCAATGCCCGTTGCCCGGGAACTCATCGCGCGCCAGGCCCCAGCGGTTCATCTCCTTGCGGATGTGTTCCGGCACGTTCGGTTCGTTAGCCAGGTAGTACACGAGCCCCTGCGCCCACCTCAGATGCTCATTCCAGATCTCGCGCCGCCGCGCATAACTGGCCTCCGGATACTCCCAGGAACCGCCGACCACGTTGGTGGAGATCCGCGAAGCGTTGATGTCGGTCTTCGAATTCGGCATCAGGGAAATGCCGAGAAAATCGCCGATCTGCGCGGAATCGCCGAGCGCCTTGAGATAGTTCGCCGCCAGCGCGTAGCGTTTCGGATCGTAGCCTTCGGGCCGCGGCAGCGGAAGCCGGTTGGCGGGATCGGAGGTCAGGCAGAGCCGGAAGCAATACGACTGGAACTTGCCGTCCGCCTCGCCAAGGTTGACGAGCGTGCTCTCGTCGACGACGTACGGCGCAAGCCTGCCATCCTCGCCATTGGGCGAAATGGGCACGCGCGCCTGGTGGTTCCCCGGCAGGAAGTCCTGGCGGCCCGCATAGGATTCGTCGTATTTCGCGCGCGCCTCGCGCCCCACGGTGTAGGAAACGCCCGCCGCCCTCATCAGATCGCCTTCATAGGAGGCGTCGATGAAGACATCGGCTTCGAACACCGCGCCCTGAGTGGTGCGAAACCGCAGGATGCGGCTGTCCCGCTTGTCCACTGCGCCATGCTCGGCGATCTGCTGCCCTAAGTGCACGGTGACGCCCGCCTCCTTCAGCAATTCATTCAGGATGCGCTCGGCGACGCTCGGTTCGAAGGTCCAGGCCACGGGCTGGCCATAGTGGCGGCCCGCGCGTTCGAAAAACTCGCGGGCGATGCCGCCGATCAAGTGCTCCTGGCGGTCCATGTCGGTGCGGCCGAGGCCGCCCGAGAGCATACCGCCGATATGGCCCCCTGGTTCGACGAGCACCACCGAGGCGCCAGTGCGTGCGGCGGCCACGGCCGCCGCGGCCCCGCTGGCGGTGCCCCCGTAAACCACAACATCGGCGCGCTGTGCGTACAGAGCCAAGCTGGCAAGAAGCGAAAGACAGATGGCCCGGGTTTTCATGAAGCCAGCATACACCGCAACGATTGATAGACTGCGCACATGGCGATCGAACGCCGTTCCTTTCTGGCAGGCATGAGTACGATGTGGGCTTTACAGGGTCCACCCCGGACCGCTCTTGACAAAGATGGCGCGCTGCTCGCCGCGGGCAAGCGCCGTTTCCTGCTGGCGCTCTATCATGTCCCGCAGTTAGGCGGCAGACCGGCCGGGCTGCGCGCGGCGAAGGAGGCCGGCTTCGACGTGGTCCACTGCCCGCCCACTCGCGAGGCGCTGGATGAGGCGGCCGCGCACGGGCTGGGCGCGTGGTGCACGGTGGGCTCCGTCTCCGCGGCGAAGCGGGCCGAGGATACGCGGCGAATCGAGGAGATCGTCCGCAGGCTGGGCGATCATCCCGCGCTGTGGTATTGGGAGACCGAGGACGAACCCTCCTACCAGTGGAACAAGCCCGGCGCGGCGCGCATTCCGCCCGAGGCGATTCGCGAAACCTATGCGCTGCTCCGCCGCCTGGACCCCACCCGGCTCGTCTATCTGAACCACTCGCCGACGAACCTGATCCCGACGCTGCGGCAGTACAACCCGGGCGGCGACCTGATCGCCACGGACGTGTATCCCGTGATCCCGCCTGGCATTCGCCAGCAGTATGGCCTCTGGCCCGAGGGGCGGCACGGCGATCTCACGAACCGTTACGTCAGCCAGATCGGCGCGTATGTGGACAAAATGCGGGAGGTGGCCGGCCCGGAACGCGCGGTGCTGATGGTGCTGCAGGGATTTGCCTGGGAGATGCTGCGCAAGGAGGGCGACCGCGACGCGAAGATGGTGCTCTACCCCACCGCGGACGAATTGTTGTTCATGGCCTGCCAGAGCATCGTGCACGGGGTGAACGGGCTGGTGTGGTGGGGCCTGCTGCGCACGCCGCGCGAATCGGGGCTGTGGGAAAGGCTCGCCGGGGTGGCGCGGCTGATTCGCGATTTAGGAGACACGCTCGTGCGGCCGCCGTTGCCGGATGCCGTGCGCCTGGACTACCACGACACCGGGCATTCGCTCGATCTGGGCGTGGAGTGGCGCGCCTGGCCCGCCGAGGGCGGCGTGCTGTGGATGGCCGTGAACGCGGACCCGAACCCGGTGGCCGTCACCGTGCGCGGGTTGGGCGGCAAAGTGACCGTGGCGGCGGGACAGAAGCCGGAGCGGGTTTCCGGCAGCTGGCGCTGCGAGTTTCCGCCGTTTGGGACGGCGGTGTGGCGGGTGGAGGGTTAGGCCGGCAAGACGCGGGGTCGGGGTGCGCTATCGCCGCTAGGGGATCACCGGGGGCGGATTCTGCGCGATGAGATCGCGCACTTCGGCCAGGAATTCTTCTACCTGCCGGCCGCTGTAGGCCTTCAGGACGGGGTTGCTGCCTGTTGAACCGCGTGTTTTCTCGTAATGCCCCAAACCCCCGCCGGGTTCCACGCGAAAGGCGCCGGTCCATACGCCGGTAATGACGAACCTCGGCAGGCCGCCCCGGTCCGGCAATTCGGGATTATCCCACGGCGTGAGAAACAGAACCACGCGGTCATTCTCTTTCAGGTGTTCGAATTGTTGGGGAATCGTTGCCCATTCCGGAGTTCGTCCTCCGGTCTGGTACACCCGGATCTCAGTGAACGGACTATCTGCCTTGAGGACGGTATCCACTCGCACGATGGCCTCGGTACCGACAGTCCCGCAATCCCTCGGGTGGACCGGTTGAGCGGCCCTCCCGTGAACGTAGGCCTCGATGCTGGCGACTGTGCCGGTGAGGATCACTTGCGCCTGCCCCACGAGATCCCGCAGCGAGAGGGGCGCAAAGCCCACCGTCATCATCACCATAGACCCTCGGCCTTCAATGCAGGGAGAGCCCGCGGCCCTGCGCGTGCCGCGGACTGCCGGATCTTGCGCGGCGACGGATTGGACCAGCAAGCCAAGCAGAATCAGGTTCGAGAATGCTCGCGCCATGGCTATGCCTTTCCCGGAGATCTCCGCAATTCAATTATGCCGCAACAGCCCTTTCGCCTGGTCCAACCTGACCGCCGTTGCATTCGGGGAATTGGGGTCCAGTCACCTGATTCCCCTGATTACTTCAGGGCGCTGTCAGCATTTGTTCGAGGAATTGGTAGGCTTCTTCGCGGGTTTCGGGGGGGAAGTCGTGGGCGGCGTCGGGCATGCGGAGGGTGATGTTGGTCTTGGTGCGGGCGGAGGCGGACTGGATGGCTTCGACGACGCCGGGGGCGTCGAAGTTGTCGTCATGCAGGGGGGCGCTGACGAAGACGGGCCGGGGAGCGATAGCTTCGAGGATGTCATCGAAATCGAACGGCATTTTGGCGGGGGATTTGCCATAAACCTCCACGATGCGCGGCATGTAACCGCGGTGGGACCACCCCGTGAGATCGCCTCCTTTGTAGCGGCGGAAAGCGGTGAAGCCGCAACTGGTGACCGTGGCGCGGACGCGTTGGTCAAAAGCGGCGAGAAACAAGGAGTTGTGGCCGCCGAGCGAGTGTCCGATGGCGCCGATGCGGCGGGGGTGGACGTCCGCGAGGGATTCGAGCAGGTCGACGGCGCGGATGTGGTTCCAGATGCCCTTCATGGTGGCGCTGGCGTAGCCGCGGGCGTAGGCATCGAAGTGGTAGCCGCCGGAGCCGGGGTAGTCGGGGGCGATGGTGACGAAGCCGCGCTGGGCGAGTTCGACGGCGTAGTTGCGGTTGGGGAGTCCGCCGAGGCCGGCAGGGACGCCTTTTCCGAGCGGACTGGTGGGGTGGAGACAGACGGCCGCGGGTCGGGTGGGCAGGGGTTTGGCGGGGGTGAGCAGGTAAGCCGTGACGCGGTCGCCCGGTTCGGCGGCATAGGAGATGAGGGAGATGCGGAAGCCTTCGCCCTGGCGCTCTTCGATGGATTTGATATCGAGATCGGACTTGGGATGGGCCGGGAACGGGCCCATGACGAGTTCCATGTTGCGCAGGATCTGTTCGCGGCGGGACAAGGGGGGCTGAAAAGCGGCGAAAGCGAGAGCGGCGAGCCGGCGGCGCGTGAGGGTGGGTGGTTCTTCCATGGGGCCTTGGGTTTTATCTTAAGCCTCCGCGTGAGGACTCAGCGGCGGTTTCGTCTGTGGCAGGTCCCTGGAGTCCGGAAAGCTCGGCCGCCGGACGATCAGCCTTTCACGCGCGGCAGTGGGTTACCCCGCCGGCTTCAGCCGTAAGCGAAGCCTCTCGCGACCCAATCAGCCAGTCCAGCCCCGGCTGGCCCCATTCTTGCTGTGGAGCCTGTTCAGGCGGGCGCCTTCGCAAGTTCAACGTCATTTGTGACGGTGTGGTGTTCGCAGCGCATCAGCATCAAGTTAGGCTTGGCAGTCCTTATTCGCCACCTCAGGATTGAATCGCCCCTCCGCCCCCCGAAGCAGCTTCGATGTGACAAACTCGGCCGATGCCCCCTCGGCATCCATCATCAGTTTGCAGCAAACGGGGAATGCAGAAAGGTTGCCAGGTTGCGAGAACAGTTCGCATAAAGCCCAACCTGTTGGCGTGAGGCGCCTTGGTTACTCTGCAATGCGAATCAGTCACGGCGTTTTTGGTGGGGCGCTCGGGCGATTCAACCAACCCTGGCTTGCCAACACGTCGAAAGCGACTTCGAGTTCCTTCCGCTCAAATCCCCTCTTCCGATCATTCCAGGCGTAGGTCCGCTCGACGGCCTCGCTCCCAGACTTCGCCGCTTCCCGAGTGCACACCCAATGAACGGTTGCCAGGAGTTCCATGCCATACGGCGTCTCAAAGCCGTGAATGAGTTTGGCGACGCGGGCATAACGAGCCTGAGTTTCTGGGTGAGACTCGATGAACTGAGTCGCAGATCTTGACGCACCAGGAAGCAATTCTATCGGCCTCTCCGGATCGTCTTCAGCATCACCGTAGCCCCTGATGAAGTGTCCTTCGACGAGGCTCAAAACGTGCCGGAGGTTCTTTGCGTAAGGGCCGTAGGCGGCTTTTTCATACTTCAGTCGGAGGTCCTCCCCGGCCTCCTGCATGAAGTACATGAGCTTGTGGATCTCCAGCAGCGTGATGAAGGGATCCATCACGGCGGCAAGATATTGAGACATGAGTTCGACGAGCACTGCGCGCCCGGGTGTCATGCTGGGCGCCCGACGCTCTTTGACCATCTCTTCGGCCTTCGGCGCTCCGGCGGGTTCGTACAATACAACGCGCACGCCGCGAAGTTCGGCAAACGCCCGCTCGATTCTAGGCCGGACATCACTCCAGTCGAGTCCCCCTAGCCCGCAGCCCAATGGTGGAACGGCAACCGATTTGATGCCATGCCGCCTGATCTCATCGACGAGTGCTAACAGGCCGGCATCGATGTCTTCGATTCGGCTCTTCCCCTTCCAGTGCCGCTTGGTCGGGAAGTTGATGATGTATCGCGGGCCGGTCAGCAGACCCGTTTCAAACACGAGCATCTTTCCAGGTCGCACCCCTCCGCGGGCACACGCGGCCTCATAGACATTGAAGTTCTCAGGGAATGCCTTGCGGAACTGAAGCGCGATGCCGCGGCCCATGACGCCAACACAGTTGACCGTATTGACGAGTGCCTCAGCGTCCGCTGTCAGGATGTCGCCGTTCGTTATCTCAATCATTGCGCATGTGCCTAGTAGTACCAGTTTCGCTCAACGACGACATCCGGTCGGTGACGAGCAACACTGACCACTTGTGTCACCGTCTCAGCCATTTGGGCGTCAATGACGCCGATGCGGTTAACTAGTTCCCATGGGAACGATTCCTCGACCAGGAATTCCGCCTGTTTGCGTTCTCTGACAATCGGATCCCGCCAATTAGTGGCGCCGATTGCTGTCCAGTCCAACTGAGCGAGCTGGTCGATGTCGCTGCAAAACTGAGTGTACTTCGTGCCAGCGTTTCCATTGCTGAACGCCCACCGGCGTCGCACGGAGTCAGCCCAAGCGACAACTCCTCCAAGGTCGGCTTCAAGGTGAAGGATTGGACGCTGACCGCCGCGGTACGCGAGATCCACGTGGTTTCCTCGAAACAGCAAATAGAGCATGATCGAGCGGAAACAGAAGTAGAACGGAACGTACTGGCCGACTTTCGTCCCAGGATGGCAAGCAACCTCCAGCTCCTCCAGTCGCCGCCGCTTAATCTCGCTCATGCCGACAATAGTGCAGTTCACGTTGCGACGGAGGCATTCCGCATCCGACCACAGGACGGCATCGACCATCTGCGGCAGGTTCTCCACGTGCGTGATGTGGTAGATCTTCGGGCTTTCTGGCACGGAACATCATTGATTGTAGATGTTTGAGCGCTCGCACGCGAGTCTGCCAACAGTCGCGAGGGCTGTCTTCCCGGCGCACAGTGGCGCATAGGGACGAAGGGATCTGAGGCCAGCCCTTGACGAATTCGCCAATTTCTCATGGGCTCTAGATCCTTCGTACCGATTCTCCGGAGCACTGGCGTCTGACGCCTCTGGAGCCATTTTCTGGATAGCGGGATTCGGAGGCCGGAACCCGGCTCCCCTGTTTCATTGCCATTCTGATCATCAGGCCTGCCCGCCCATCGATAGAGCCGGGCGCTTTTTGAACCCGAGGGTACTTTCACAACCCCTGGCGGCTACAATTAGGCTTAAACTCATGCGCGCCCGCCTGGCTACCCTCCGCAACCGTGTCAACCTCCTTCGCGGGATCCTTGACGGCGAGCAGGCCCGCACCGGCCCCTTCTATGTCACCTTCGATCTGACCACCCGCTGCAACAGCGTCTGCCGCGGGTGTCTGTATCACTCCGCGGAGCAGCGGCCCACGTCGCTCGACGATCATCCGCTCCGGGAACTGCCGCTCGAGACGGTCCGTCAACTGGCTCCGGAACTGGCCCGGATGCGGACCCGCGAAGCCTTCCTTGCGGGCGGCGGCGAACCCCTGCTGCATCCGCAATTATTCGAGATTGCCGCCTGTTTGCGCCGGGCCGGCCTCAAGGTCAATTCCTTCACGAATGGGACGCTCGTCAACGAGTCCACCGCCCGCGGGCTGGTTGAATGCGGCCTTGATGAACTCCGGCCCACGTTCTGGGCCGCGAACCACGAGGAGCACCTCGCCTGGCACCCGGGCGTGCGTCCCGAGATGTTGGAGCGCCGCCTGGAAGGTCTGGCGCTGCTGCGCGAGGCGAAAGCCCGGGCCGGCAGCCGCACGCCCCGCGTCCACCTGCAAATGCCGTTGCACCGGGGCAATTTCGGCAACCTGGAGGAGCGCGTCCGCGTGGCGGTGGACTCGGGCTGCGACCAGGTTTCCTTCGGGGTATTTCGCGACTTCGGCGGCCCCTCCGAAGCGGACTGCCTCAGCGCCGCCGATGTCGAAAGTCTCCGGCCCTCATTGCTCCGCGCCGGAGCGCAACTCGATCGCGCCGGTATCGCGCACAACGCCGGCGGCTACCTGCGCCGCGCGCTGGCGGGACCCGATGTCTGGCGCGAGTCCCGCTGTTTCATTGGCTGGTTTCACGCCTATTTCCAGGCGGATGGCTCAGTGCTTGCGTGCTGCCGCTGCCGGGTGGCGCTGGGCAATGTCCGCGAGCAGCCGTTTTCGGCCATCTGGAACTCGGCCGCGTATCGCGATTTCCGCCGCCGTTCACTCGACGCCGGGGAACTCAACCGCATGAGCGAAAGCTGCGAATGCAACTGCGCGAATTGCAGCCATTGGCCCGATAACCGCCGAATCGACCGTGTGTACCGCCGGCTGGCTCTGTTGCGTTCCTGACGCTCGTCACCGGCGCCGCCAGGGGGGCTCGTTCCATTGAGGCGAAAGACCGGCCGGTGGCGGAAGGCGAATGGTGCGGACGGGGAGAGTCGAACTCCCATGGGTTGCCCCGCTGGAACCTAAATCCAGTGCGTCTGCCGGTTCCGCCACGTCCGCACGGGTGCGGTTACAGGATAGCACCCGCCGCGCGCGCTCTTCCAGCTTGCCGCAGCCGCGGAGCGGGGTCGCCGCAGGCGCAGATTTCCAGCGCGGGCGTCATCCCCGGCAGGGAGATTCCCTCGCGCGCGATGTGGAAACCGCTGCCCGCCAGGCAGTCGTAGGCCAGCAGCCGGCCTTCGCTGTTTCGGATCTGCTGATGGACCGGCAACCCGAAAAGCGTGTACAGCTCATCGAGTTGCGACTCCGCTAAAGGTGTTTCGTTTTCCCGCAGCAAAGCCACCAGCGGGTAGTCCAACGCGGGCAGCCGCAGCGCGCCGTCGCGCCGCAGGGCGGCCACCAGCAGCAGTTCCGCGGGCGAGGCGGCGAGCGCTTCCGGCCGGCACGCCTCCAACTGCTTCGCATTCCATTGGGGCAGGCAACGCAGGTTGCGGGCCGGGGCGAAATGCCAGCCGAGTACGGCGACTCGGGGCATGGGCGAAATCGGGTAGCGCAGCGCGGGGCGCGGTTCCGCATCAGAAAGGCCATCGCCGAGCGCAAACCAGCGCAGCGACAGCAGGGACGACAAAAGCGTACTCACCGGGTCTCCTTCCGCAAATAAGGAAGTGTCCCGAAGCAGGAAAAATTCTCACTTTGACGATAAAAAAGGTCCCAATCGGCGCAGATTTGCTCCCAAAACGCCGCTTTTCGCCTCTTCGCCCACGCCGAGCCAGTCAAGAATCCGGGACTGGCTTTCGTACACCGGCCGCACCCAGCCGCGCGGGAAAAACGAAGAGTCCGTACCGAACAGCAGCCGTTCCGGGCCTACAACCTCGAGCGCCCGCTCGAACACCTCTTCCAGCGTGGGCTTCGGTGTGAGGCAGCGCGTCCAATCGTTGCTGCTCGAGGTGTCGAGATAGATGTTCGGGCACAGCGAAGCCACCATCAGGGCCTCGCGAAAGTAGCCCGCGCCGAAGTGCGGAATGATGAAGGGCAGGTTCGGATGCCGCAGCGCCACCGGATGCAGGTCCACCGGGTTCGAAAAGCGCAGGTCGAACGGCGAAGCCAGTCCCAGTTTCTTGCGCACGCCCACCGATAAGAGTCCGCAATGGACAAAAACCACCGCGCCGGGCTGGGCGGCGGCGGTTTCGATGACCCGGCCGGCCTGCTCGCCGGCGAGCGAAAAGCCGTGCATTGCCGGGAACAGACACACGCCGCGCAAGCCGAGGGCGAAAGCGCGGATGGTGCGGTCCACCGCGTCGGGCGCCAGCGGATTCAGAAAGAAGAAGCCCGCGAAACGATCAGGAAACGCGCGCACGGCCTTTGCGACGGACTCTTCATCGCCGGGCAGGGAAGCGATGAGCGCGGCGCCGGCGACCTCATTGCGGTCCAACTCCTGCGCCCATTCGGCGGCGAGCACGGCGGGGTCTTCGGGGGGCACGGGCCAGCCCAGTTCGGCGCACACGTTCTCGGCGGTGGCGCCGGCGCCCTTCTGCCTGGCCAGCATTGAAAAGAAATTGCGGGAGAAGAAGTGGATATGCGCGTCGTAGATGGAATGGGCCATGGCCATGATCTAGTTGCCGGCGGTGAACGCGTCGCCGCGCGCCGGGCTGGACAGTGACTCGGGAGGGCGCGCCAAGCCGCAGGCCAGCGCGATTTGCGTGAGGCCGGCGACATTGTTCACGCCCAGTTTCTTCATCAGGGTCTTGCGATAGGAGCGCACCGTCTGCACGCCGAGATTCAGCATCACGGCGACTTCCTTGCTCGTTTTGCCTTCGGCCACCAGGCGCATCACCTGCTGTTCGCGCGGCGTGAGCGTATCGAGAATGGAGGCCGCGGGACCGGCGGCGGCGTCGAGGTTGCCGCGCTGAATGCGGGTGAGCAGGCGGTTGGAGACTTGCGGACTCAGATAGGAGCCGCCCTTGACCACCGTGCGCAGCGCATCCACCAAATCGCTGTCGCTGGCTTTTTTGAGCAAGAAGGCGCGCGCGCCGGAGCGGATGGCCTGAATCACGCTGGCCTCGTCGTCGTACATCGAGAGGATCACGACGCGGGCGTCGGGCTGGTGGCGCAGGATCTCGATGGTGGCTTCGATGCCGTTCAAGCCGGGCAGGTTGATATCCATCAGAATCAGGTGCGGCTTGAGTTCCGCGGCCAACCGCACGGCGTCCTCGCCTGTACCGGCTTCGCCGGTGACGCGAAATTCGCCGCTCTGCTTGAGGATGGCCTTCAGGCCATCGCGCATGATCTTGTGATCGTCGACCAGCAGGATGTCATGCATGGCGGCTCCTCATGCGCTTGCCCGCGATCCGGCGGGAACCGGCTTGAGCACCAGTTCGAACGCCCGGTTGGGATCGTCGCAGATGATCTCCACGCCCGCCGCGGCGGCCAGGTGCCGCCAGCCCTCGAGCCAGGGTTGGCAGGAACAGTCTTTTCCTGGCACGGTGAGCTTCATCCCGGCATCGGAGCGGCGCACGCGGAGGCGCTGCGCGGCTCGCTCGATCGAACACGCGGTCGCCCAATCCCGGGCCACGCGAAAACAAAGCTCGCACTGCGCGATCGTCCAGGCGCAATCGGTGGGCGGCTCTTCCCAGTCGATCAATTCGTGGCGCGCCAGCGCGGTTAATCCGCCATCCAGCCCGCCGCGCGCAAAGAGTTTGACGTCGTTTTCGGCCAGGAGAGCGCGGATCGCGGCGAGAGCCGAATCCAGCGCGGCGCGCAGACCTTCCGCCGATTCCTTCCAGTCTTCGCCGGCCCCGCCATTGGACGCTAACAGGTCCAGGTGCAAGCCCGCTGCGCAAAGGCTGGGGCCGACATCGTCGTGAAGCACCCGGCTGACGCGCTGCCGGACAGAGGCCACGGCGTAGTCGAGTGAACCAGCCGGCCCGCCGGAGCGGCTCTGCGCAGGATTCCCCATACAGGTACAGACCCTATCATGAACTACCCGCAAGCGCGGGTGCAAGATCCTCAGATTGGGGATGCTACTTGCGCGCTATCGCCTTACGGGCCGCTTCCGCCACCTGGGGAGCACGCAGTCCGTAATGATCCAGCAGGCCGTCGGGGGTGCCGGATTCGGCGTAGCGGTTCTCAACCCCGATGAACTCGACCGGCGCGGGGGCATGCCGGGCCAGCGCCTGCGCGACGCGGGCGCCAAGACCCGAGTCCACCAGATGCTCCTCGGCCACCACTAGCGCCCCGGTTTCGCGGGCCGCTTTCGCCAGCGCCTCGTCGTCGAGAGGCTTGATGGTGTGGATATCGAGGACGCGGGCAGAGACGCCTTCGCCCGCCAGCAGATCGGCCGCTTTCAGGCATTCGGCCACCAGCAGGCCCGTGCCCACCAGGGTGACGTCCGTGCCCGGGCGCAGTTGCATGGCTTTGCCGAATTCGAAGGCGGTGCCGGCTTCATACACCAGCGGCGCCTTCGGGCGGCCGGCGCGGATGAAGACGGGGCCCTGATGCGCCACCGCCCATGCCACCGCCGCGCGCATGGCCACTTCATCGGCGGGGCTGAGCACCCAGAAACCGGGGAGCGCGCCCGCGAGGGCGAAGTCCTCGATCGACATCTGCGAGGGGCCGTCCTCGCCGATCGAGATGCCCGAGTGGGTGCCGATCACCTTCACGTTCACGCCCGGATACGCCACGGTGGTGCGCAACTGCTCGAAGCCTTTGGTCAGCACAAATGCGGAAAAGCTCGCGACGAAGGGAATCTTGCCGGCCATTGCCAGGCCCGCGCCGAGCGCCACCATATTGGCTTCCGCGATGCCGCAGGAGAAGAAGCGGTCGGGAAACTCCTGGGCGAAGTAGTGGACCATGGTGGACTTCGACAGGTCCGCATCGCACACCACGATATCGGGATTCTTCTTCGCGGCTTCCACCAGCGCGCGGCCGAAGGCTTCGCGCGTCGCGGCGCCGTATTTCAGTTCATAGGGGGTCACGGTGGCCATGGCGTTACGCAAGCTCCTTCAGGGCGAGTTCGACTTCATCGGCGGTGGGCGGCACGCCGTGGAACTTCGGATTATTCTCCATGAAACTGACGCCCTTGCCTTTCACGGTGTGGGCGATGAGCACGGTGGGTTTGCCCTTGGTGGCGGCAGCCTCGGCGAAGGCCGCCTGCACGGCGGGAATGTCGTGGCCGTCCAGTTCGATGACATGCCAGCCGAAGGCGCGCCACTTCCCCGTCAGCGGCTCCAGTTCCATGATGTCCTTGACGAAGCCATCGAGCTGGAGCTTGTTGTAATCGACGATCGCCACCACGTTATCGATCTTGTGGTAGGAGCCGAACATGGCGGCTTCCCAGATCTGGCCTTCCTGGATTTCGCCGTCGCCGAGCATGACGTAGGTCCGCCAGGTTTCGCCGTTCAAGCGTGCCGCCGCGCCCATGCCCAGGGCGAGCGAAAGCCCCTGGCCGAGCGAACCAGTGGAGGCCTCGAGCGAAGGGATATAGCGGATGTCGGGGTGGCCCTGGTAGATCGAGCCCAACCGGCGGAGGGTCTTCAGCGTCTCGACAGGCGTGTAGCCCGCTTCGGCCATCGCCGCATACAGCACCGGCGCGGCATGGCCCTTGCTGAGGATGAAGCGGTCGCGATCGGCCTTCTTCGGTTTCGCCGGGTCGTGGTTCATCACGTCCCAGTAGAGAACCGTGACAATCTCGACAGCCGAAAGCGACCCGCCGGGATGCCCGGATTTCGCGGCGCCGGTCATTTCAACGATGTGGCGCCGGATTTGCTTCGCAACCCGGGCCAGCTCTTCGGGGGATGACGTCTTTTGCATGGCGGAACCCCCAATTTACCACACAGGTGATGAAAGCAGACCTGTTTGTCCGGAGGCGCGGCGCTCCTCACCACGGGCACAGGCTGCCCGTCGAGGGGGAGGCCGGTCGGGCTCACCGCGGGTAACCGAACCGGCCGATCCGGTCCGGCGCGGCTAGAGGCGCCGCAGGACCCGGGCGCGGATGAACTCGCCGCCGGCCGGTCCGCTGGTCGCCGCATCGAACAGCTCAACGCGCTGGGGCGGGGCCGTGGCCAGTTGCCGTTGCATGGAGGCGGCGTCCACCAGTTTGTCCGCTCCCGTATTGATCCCCGTATCGGAGGCCACGCGCACCAGAATCGGCAATGCCATGTGATCGAGCATCGGCCCGGCGAACAGGCCGCCCGCTACATCCGTGCCGAACCGTGCGGCTGCCGCTTTGAGAGACTGTTCGGCCGATTTGCCCGAGAGGTGCCCCTTAATGCCTTCGCCGGTCGCGTTAATGGACGCGCCGACCAGCACGATGACTCCCTTTTCCCTCGCGTTCTGGACCACCGCCTGCCGCATGCCGCCCGAGGCCGCCTGGCCGAATCGCGTGGTCATCGACGCGGCGTTCGCCGCGGCGGGATTCGCCGCCGCGCCAACGCCGATCACGCCCACTGCGAAAGTGAAGGTTCCATCGATGAGAGCCGCTCCCACGTTTCCCGTGTCCTGATACGTCCCCGTGCCCTTCAGCGCGGAACCCGCGCCCAGCACCGCGAGCGCCGTTCCCCCACTCAGGAAGGTCGCTCCGACCACCAGGGTCGTGGCCGAAACGTCCCGCACGACAGTGGCTGCCTGCAGGGCGATTTCTCCCCGCCCGACGCTGCGATCGATATTGCGCATGGTTTCGCCCGAAGCTTCCCGCTGCATCCGGGCGAGAGAATCGGCGGAGTTCTTCGTGGCCTCCCGCATGTCGGCCAGTTGATGGAAGCATTGGTCTGCATCGTGCAGCATCCGCCTCGCGAGGTCGTCGTATAACTGCGGCGCCTCGGCGTCCTTTGCGGCACGAAGGCCGTTGAAGTTGATATCGACCGTCACCAGGTCCGGCCCGATCCACTTCTTTTCGCGCACCACTCTTGCCCGCTGAAGGAGCATGGATTCGTGCAAATACTCTCGAATCTGCATGTACAAACCCATCTGATTCACCAGCCAGCGCTGATTGCGGTCGTCTGTAAACTCTACCCAGGCCATATTCACGTAAGGGTACCAGACTCGTCTTGTTGAATGACGATTGCGCCGGGCGCGAAATCGTCTAGCCGAGCAGTTTCGCGGCGGGTTTGGCGAAATACGTCAGGATGAAATCGGCGCCGGCGCGGCGGATCGAGGTCAGCGATTCGATCATGGCGCGGTCGAGGTCGATCCAGCCGTTGCGCGCGGCGGCCATGATCATCGAAAACTCGCCGGATACCTGATAGGCGGCCAGCGGGACGTCGTAGCGGTCGCGGGCCATGCGGAGGATGTCCAGATAGGGGCCGGCGGGCTTCACCATCAGCATGTCGGCGCCTTCGTCGAGATCGAGGTCCATCTCGCGGAGGGCTTCACGGGCATTGGCGGGGTCCATCTGGTAGCCGCGGCGGTCGCCGAACTGCGGCGCGCTTTCAGCGGCTTCGCGGAAGGGGCCATAGAAGGCGCTGGCGTACTTGGCGGCGTAGCTGAGGATGGGGGTGTGGGCAAAGCCGGCCTGGTCGAGAGCGGCGCGGATGGCCGCCACGCGCCCGTCCATCATGTCCGAAGGCGCGACGATATCGGCGCCCGCCTGCGCGTGGGTCACTGCCGCGGCGGCGAGCCATTCGAGCGTGGCGTCGTTGTCCACCTCGCCGTTGACGATCTTGCCGCAATGGCCATGGCTGGTGTATTCGCAGTTGCAGACGTCGGTGATAACGAGCAGGTCCGGGACGGCCGACTTGATGGCGCGTACGGCCTCCTGGGTGATGCCCGCGGGGTTGTAGGCCTCCGAGGCCTGCTCGTCCTTGTGCTTCGGGATGCCGAACAGGATGATGCCGCCGATGCCGAGCGAGCGGACTTCCTCGCACTCGCGCACGAGGTGGTCCACCGACATCTGGTGGTTGCCCGGCATCGAGGAGATCTCTTTGCGGATGCCCTCGCCTTCCACGACGAACAGCGGCAGGATGAAGTTTTCGGGCGCGAGGCGGGTTTCGCGCACCAGGCGCCGCAGGCTTTCGGTAGCACGCAGTCGGCGCGGGCGGTCGACGGGGAAGGGCATGGTTCTATCTTATCCGCGGGTCATCACGAGCGAGGGTTCGAGCAGGTAGGGAGCGACCCAGCCGCAGAGGTTGCTGAGCGGCAGCACGCTTTCATCGAGCCGGATGCCGAGGGCGTCGCGCATCCAAGCGCGGCGGGCCCGGCAGCGGTGGAGGAGGCCCGGGTCGAGATTAGACTGCAGCGCTTCGTCCGCGATCAGGTAGCCGTCCTCCATGCGCGTGGAGTAGAGGTCTGGATGCGAGGGGATCACGTCGGCCTGCAGCACCATTCCGCTGCGCAGGGGCACATCGGAGCCGGCCCACACGGGCGAGGAGATCCATTCGTCGAAGCCGATGAGGTGGCCGGCGTTCAGGAAGACGTGGAAGCGGTCCGAGGGCAGGCGGTCGTGGATTGCCGCGTGGAGCGCGCCGCCGGGGGCGCCGGGCTTCAGCAGTTCGAACCATGCCGCCATGGCATCGAAGTAGGGCTGGACGAAGTGTTCGACGTAGCCTTCGGCTTCGGCGGGCAGGCCCTTCGCACCGGCGGCGACCCAACCGCAGCGGCAGACGTTCGCGCCCCAATAGCAGATGCCGGCGGAGAAGCGCCCGCCGCGCGTGATGCGTTCGCCGCGCGCGCTGGCGAGGGAAACGCGGTTCTCGCCGCATTTGAGGGTCATGTGACAGCCGAGCGGAACGCCGTTGTATCCGGCGCGGCGGAGCAGGTCGTGGTCGAGCGCGCCGGGTTCGATGGCTTCGATGATGCGGCGCAAGCCGTCGCTGGCGAGCGTGTTGGTCCATTCGAAGAAGGCGATCTCTTCGGGGTCCGCGGTGGTGCGGACGCCGTCCCGCGCATCGCTGAACCAGCCTGCCGCCGAGGTGACATTCTCGAAGCCGCAGGCGAAGCGGACGGCGTCCACGAGGTAGCTGGGCGCGTCGATCTGGTGGGGTTGCGGGTAATCCTTCCAGCCTGCGAAGGCGATGCGGGCGTGGGCGTCGAGGCCCTCGTCCTGGAAGATTTCGGCGAGGGCGCGCGAATCGCCGCGGGGCATATCGGGCAGGGAAAAGGGCTGGTAGCGTTCGATGCGCAGCGGCGCGGGTGAGGCGGGGGCGTAGTTGACGCACTCGTTGCCGAGCAGCAGTAGCGGATCGCGGCGGTCCGCTGGGAGAATCAACAGCGCCTCCTCGAAGCGCGGGTCGATGCCGGCGGCCCAGAGCAGGTTGGCGAAATGCTCGCGGTCGCCATAGACGAGCAGGTGGGTGAAGCCGTGGGCATGGAGGCGCGCGCGCAGGGTTTCGTGCCGCCCGGCATAGCGCGGGCGGCTAACGCGGAAGGGCGGCGGCGCGGCGGCGAGGCCAAAGCCGGGCCAGTTGAGTCGGGAGGGCATTCCGCCCTCCATTGTCGCCCGCCGCGGGCTGCGGATACACTGTGAGCTTATGCCGACGATCTGGCCAGGCCGCCCCTATCCGCTCGGTGCGGCCTGGGATGGGGAGGGAGTGAACTTCGCGCTCTTCTCCGAAAACGCGACCGGAGTGGAACTGTGCCTGTTCGACGAAGATGGAGGCCGGGAGACCGCCCGCATCCCGCTCACCGAACAGACCGATCTTGTGTGGCACGGCTACGTCCCTGGCATCGGTCCCGGCCAGCTTTACGGCTACCGCGTTCATGGCCCCTACGAGCCTGCCGCCGGCCACCGCTTCAACTCAAACAAACTTCTGTTCGATCCGTACGCCAAGGCGATATCCGGCCGCGTGCAGTGGAGCGACATCGCCTTTGGCTACCGCGTAGGCGCGCCCGAGGGGGACCTGCTGCCCGACGATCGCGACTCGGCGCCGGCGCTGCCGAAGTGCGTGGTGGCCGATCCCCGTTTCGATTGGGAGGACGATCGCCGCCCCAATATCCCCTGGCACGATGCCATCATCTACGAGACCCACGTAAAGGGCCTCACCATGCGCCACCCGGACGTGCCCGAGCACCTGCGTGGTACCTACGCGGGCCTTGCCTCGCCGGCGATCATCGAGCACTTCCGTTCGCTGGGCGTGACGTCGATTGAACTGCTCCCCGTCCACCATTTCATCAACGACCGCCAGCTGGTGGAGCGCGGACTCGTCAATTACTGGGGCTACAACTCGATCGGCTACTTCGCTCCCGAGTGCCGCTACAGCTCGGCCGGGGCCAACGGCGAGCAGGTCCAGGAGTTCAAGCAGATGGTGAAGGCGCTGCACCGGGTGGGCCTCGAGGTGATCCTCGACGTGGTGTATAACCACACTGCCGAGGGCAACCATTTAGGGCCCACGCTCTGTTTCCGCGGCATCGACAACGCGAGCTATTACCGCCTCACCGCCGACCGCCGCTACTACATGGACTACACGGGCTGCGGCAATACGTTGAACATGATGCACCCGCGCTCGCTGCAGCTCATCATGGACAGCCTGCGGTATTGGGTGACGGAGATGCGCGTCGATGGCTTCCGCTTCGACCTCGCCTCGGCTCTGGCCCGCGAGTTGCACGAAGTGGACCGCCTCGGAGCATTCTTCGACATCATCCACCAGGATCCGGTGATCAGCCAGGCGAAACTGATCGCCGAACCGTGGGATCTCGGCGAGGGCGGCTATCAGGTGGGGAATTTTCCGCCTGGCTGGACCGAATGGAACGGCAAGTACCGTGACACGATGCGCGACTACTGGCGCGGCGCGGACAGCACCCTGCCCGAGTTCGCCTACCGCTTCACCGGCAGTTCGGACCTCTACCGTTCGAACGGCCGCCGGCCCGTGGCGAGCATCAACTTTGTCACCGCCCATGACGGTTTTCCGCTGCGGGATCTGGTCAGCTACAACGAGAAACACAACCGCGCCAACGGCGAAGACAACCGCGATGGCGAGAGCCATAACCGATCCTGGAACTGTGGCGCCGAAGGGCCAAGCGAGGATTCCGAGATCAACGCCCTGCGCGCCCGCCAGCAGCGCAATTTCCTGGTGACTCTGCTGCTGAGCCAGGGCGTTCCCATGTTGCTGGGCGGCGACGAACTCGGACGTACCCAGCAGGGTAACAACAACGCTTACTGCCAGGACAACGAGGTCTCCTGGTATGACTGGGAGAACGCCGACCGGGACCTGCTCGATTTCACGAGGCGCGTGATCGGTCTGCTGCGCGGCCATCCGAACTTCCGCCGCCGCCGCTGGTTCGAGGGCCGGGCCGTACACGGCAACGGGGACGAAGACATCGCCTGGCTGACGCCCGCCGGCAAGGAGATGACCCGCCATGACTGGGAACAGGCCTTCGCCAAGTCCGTCGGCGTCTTCCTGAATGGTCAGCGCATTCATTCGCCCGGGCCGCGCGGCGAGCAGATCGAGGACGACAGCTTCCTGCTGCTGTTCAACGCGCACCATGGGCCAATGAACTTCAAGCTGCCGACCCGCTGGGGCAAGAGCTGGAAAGTGCTGCTCGACACCTTCGAGCCGGGGCGCGAGAATCGGACTTTGCGCGCGGGACGGAATGCGCCGGTAGGGCCGCGGGCGGTGGTCGTCCTGCAGATGACCCGCCCGGCGCACACCTTCTGACCGGACCGTTTTTTTCGCGACGCCCCGCGACGGGGATGCATCTATCTAGGAGTGGATTAGTCCGATTTTATCTCTATGATAAATAATGGCCAAGAGTTCGGATCTCTGGCTTGACCTGGTCTTGATCGAATGGTACCTTATCATAGAGGACCGAAATAGTCCGAGATGCTGAAACTGACGAAAAAAGCGGACTACGGGCTGATCAGCCTGAAGCACCTGGCGATGAGGCGGGACAGTGGGGCCTCGAGCGCGAAGGAGATGTCGGAGGCGTACCGGATACCTCTGCCGATTCTGGCGAAGGTGCTGCAAAAGATGGTGAGGGAAGGGTTTCTGGTCTCCGAGCAGGGCACCAATGGGGGTTACCGGCTGGCGCGCGACCCGGCGACGATCACGACACTGGAAGTGATTCGGGCGATTGACGGACCGATCATTCTCACATCGTGCTTCAACGACCACGGCGAGTGCGATCTGTCGGACGACTGCACGGTGCGCGAGCCGCTGCGCAAGGTGCATGAAGGTATTCTGCGGCTGTTGGACAGCATTACTATTTCAGACTTAATGGACGAGACGGGGACGTCCGGGGCGGTGGAGCCGCCCCGGGCGTTCGCATCCGGGCTGACGGTCCTGCGGAGTTAGAGGGAGAGTATTTGGACGCCATGTTGAAATTCCCGATTTACCTGGACAATCACGCGACGACGCCGATGGACCCGCGCGTGTTCGAAGCGATGAAGCCGTTTTTCATCGAGCACTTCGGCAACGCCGCGAGCCGCAACCATGCTTTCGGCTGGGAGGCCGAAGAGGCCGTGGAGAAGGCGCGCAAGCAGTTGGCGGGGCTGGTTGGCGCGACCGCGAAGGAGATTGTTTTTACGAGCGGCGCCACCGAGTCGAACAATCTGGCGCTCAAGGGCGTCGCCGAGATGTATGCGCAGAAAGGCAACCACATCATCACGGCGGCCACCGAGCATAAGGCTGTGCTGGATACGTGCAAGCGGCTCGAGAAGCACGGCGTGAAGGTGACCTATCTGCCGGTGCGCCCCGACGGGTTGGTCGATCTCGACATGCTGAAGGACGCCTTCACGGACAAGACGATTCTGGTGTCGATCATGTACGGGAACAACGAAATCGGCACGATTCAGCCGATACGCGAGATCGGCGCGCTGTGCCGCGAGCGCGGCGCGTTGCTGCACACGGATGCCACGCAGGCCGTGGGCAAGATCCCGGTGAACGTGATCGCGGACAACATCGACCTGATGAGCTTCACGGGCCACAAAATGTACGGACCGAAGGGCGTGGGCGCCCTCTATGTGCGGCGCAAGAATCCGCGTGTGCAACTGACCGCGCAGATGGATGGCGGCGGGCACGAGCGCGGCATGCGTTCCGGCACGCTGAACGTGCCCGGCATCGCGGGCTTCGGCGAGGCGGCGGCGATCGCGCAGGCGGAGATGGAGCAGGAGATGGCCCGGTCGCTCGCCTTGCGCCACAAGCTGCAGGCCGCCATCGAGGCCGAATTGGACGAGGTTTACATCAACGGCACGATGGAGCACCGCCTGCCGCACAACCTGAATATCAGCTTCGCTTACGTGGAAGGCGAGAGCCTGCTGATGGGCATTAACGACATTGCCGTGTCTTCGGGTTCGGCCTGCACGTCGGCCACCCTGGAGCCAAGCTACGTTCTGAAGGCGCTGGGCGCCGGCGACGACCTCGCCCACTCCTCGATCCGGTTCGGCATCGGCCGGTTCACCACTGAAGAGGAGATCGATTACACGGCGGGCAAGATCATTGAAGTTGTGAAGAAGTTGCGGGAACTCTCGCCGCTGTACGAGATGGTGAAAGAGGGAATCGACCTCTCGAAGGTGGAGTGGACCGCTCACTAAAAATTAAAGGAAAAGGGGACGCAAATCGACATGGCATATTCCGACAAGGTTCTGGACCACTACAACAATCCGCGCAACGTCGGCTCGCTCGACAAGAAGGACCCCGCCGTGGGGACTGGCCTGGTGGGCGCGCCCGAGTGCGGCGACGTGATGAAGCTGCAGATCAAGGTGAACCCGGAAACGGGCGTCATCGAGGATGCGAAGTTCAAGACGTTCGGCTGCGGTTCCGCCATCGCCTCTTCCTCTCTGGCCACGGAGATGTTGAAGGGTAAGACGGTGGAGGAAGCGATGGCCATCAAGAACACCGAACTGGTGAACGAACTCAGCCTGCCGCCGGTGAAGATCCACTGCTCGGTGCTGGCCGAGGACGCCATCAAGGCGGCGATCCAGGATTACAAGGCGAAGGCGCCGGCGCCGGCGCCCGCGGCCACCGCCTGAGCGCCTGGAGGGCGTAAGATAACGGTGGGGGTCGCGAACGGCCCCCCATGGGAACAAGGATTTTGGTGAAGGCAATGCCCGCGATTGAAGTAACTCCGAAGGCGGTGGATAAGATCCGCTCCTCGTTCGAGAAGCAGGGAGTGCGGGGCGGCTTGCGTCTGGGCGTGCTGGGCGGCGGCTGCTCGGGACTCAGCTACCAGTTCAAATTCGAGCCGAAGCCGCGCGACACGGACCATGTTTTCGAGTTCGACGGAGTCCAGGTGTACGTGGACCCGAAGAGCATGGTATTCCTGGACGGCATGACGCTGGACTACAAGGAGTCGTTGATGCAGTCGGGCTTTGCGTTCGAGAACCCGCACGCGACCAAGAGCTGCGGCTGCGGATCATCGTTCTCGGCGTGAGCGAACTGCGCATTCTCGGCGAACAGGCTCCGGCGGAGCATCCGCACTGCTGGCGGTGCGGCAACGGCCCCGCTCACGAGCACGCCGAGCCGGTTTCGCTTTTCTGTCAATTCTGCAATACGCTGCAGCCGCCGGTCGCCGATTACTTTTCTTTCTTCGACTTGCCCCGCCATTTATCCCTGGATTTGGCGGAATTGCAGCGTAAATTCTACGCTCTTTCGAGGCTGCTGCATCCGGACCGCTACACCCGGGCCGCTGAACGCGAACGCCGCTACTCACTCGAGGCCACGGCGATCCTGAACGATGGCTACCGGGTGTTGCGCGATCCCGTGGAGCGCGCCGAATACGTGCTGCGCGAAGCCGGTTTCGACATCGGCGAGCAGCGCACGCGCGATGTTCCGCCCGAGTTGCTCGAAGAGGTCTTCGAGTTCAACATGGCGTTGGATGAGCTGAAATCGGGCGATGAGACCGTGGTTCCGCAGTTGATGGAATCGCGCGCCTCTTTCGTCAGCTTGCTGGCGGAAATCGACCGGGAGTTGGACGCCCACTTCGCCGAGCATGACGGGGCGGCGGGGCGCGAAGCCAGGCGCGCGGTGCTCGAACGCATCCGCAAGATTTTGAACCGGCGCCGCTACATCCGCAACCTGGTCGCCGAAGTGGACCGGCAGTTGACGGCTCAGGGCGCCTGAGTTCAACCGGAATTTCAAGGGAATCATGGGAACTTTTCAGATTGATTTTGGCGGAGCCGCGAACAAACGCATTGTCGGGATCGACCTCGGCACCACCAATAGCCTGGTGGCCTATCTCGACGGGGTGACGCCCAAGGTGATTCCTACGCCCGAGGGCGACAGGCTGGTCCCGAGTATCGTTTCCTACACGGACGAGGGTGTTTTCGTGGCCGGCGAGGCCGCGCGCGGTCTGCAGATTCAGCGGCCGGAGCGGACGGTCTATTCCGTCAAGCGGCTGATGGGCCGCGGCGTGGACGATGTGCGCGACGATCTCAAGCTGCTGCCGTTCCAGATCGCCGAAGGCAGCGAAAGCGTGATCCGGCTCGATCTCGGCGGCAAGCTGGTGACGCCGCCCGAGGTTTCCGCGCAGGTCCTGCTGGAGTTGAAGCGGAATGCCGAGGCTCACCTCGGCGAGGAGATCACGCAAGCCGTCATCACCGTTCCCGCTTACTTCAACGATGCCCAGCGGCAGGCCACGAAGGACGCCGGCCGCCTGGCGGGCCTCGAAGTGCTGCGCCTGGTAAACGAGCCCACCGCCGCCTCGCTCGCTTACGGGCTCGATAAGCGCAAGGAAGGCATTGTCGCCGTGTACGATCTGGGCGGCGGCACGTTCGACATCTCGATTCTCCGGCTCCAGGAAGGCATTTTCGAGGTGCTCGCCACGAACGGCGACACCCGTCTCGGAGGCGACGATATCGATGAACGCCTGATGGCGATCGCGCTCGAGGACATCGCTACCGAATGGGGCGAGAACCTGTCGGGCAATCTCGAAGCGGTGCAGACCATCCGGCGCGCGGTGATCGAGGCCAAGCATCAGTTGTCCACCCTGCCCAAGGTGGCGATCTCGGTGCGCTACGGCGGGCGCGTCTATCAACGCGAACTCACGCGCGAGCTGTTCGAGCAGCTCATTCAGGATATTGTCGAGCGCACCTTACAGCCCTGCCGCGAGGCGATGCGCGACGCCAACCTCACGCCCGAGCAGATCGACGAAGTCGTGCTGGTCGGCGGCTCCACGCGCATTCCGCTCGTCCGGAAAGCGGTCGAGGCCCTGTTCAAGACCAAGCCGCACACTGAACTGAACCCCGATGAGGTGGTCGCGCTCGGAGCCGCCGTGCAGGCGGCGATCCTCTCCGGCGACGTCCAGGACCAGTTGCTGCTCGACGTCACACCGCTGTCGCTTGGCATCGAAACCATGGGCGGCGTCGTCACCAAGCTGATTCACCGCAACTCAACCATTCCTGCCTCGGCCACCGAGACCTTCACCACTTCGGTGGACGGCCAGAAGAACGTGCTGATCCACGTCCTGCAAGGAGAGCGCGAGCTGGTGAAGGACTGCCGCTCGCTGGCGCGTTTCGACCTGAAGGACATCGACCCGCTGCCCGCGGGCATGACCCGCATCGAAGTCCGCTTCCTGATCGACGCCAACGGAATTCTGAGCGTGACGGCCCGCGATTTGCGGACCGGCAGGCAGCAGAGCGTGGAGGTGAAGCCCTCCTACGGGCTCACCGATGAGCAGGTGGAACAGATGATCCGCGAGAGCTTCGAAAGGGCCGAGGAGGACTTCGCCGCCCGTCAGGTGCGCGAGGCCCGCGTCGAGGCCGACAATATCCTCTCCGCGGTCGAAAAGGCCCGCGCGAATGCGGCGTGGTTCGATCTGAGCGAGGAAGAGCGCGCCGCCGTGGATGCGGCCCTGAACGGCCTCCAAATGGCCTACCATTCCGAGGATCACCGGCTGATTCTCGACCAGATCGAAAAGCTGGACGCGGCCACCCGCACCCTGGCCGAGTCCATGATGAACAGCGCCGTGCGCCAGGCACTGAAAGGAACGAAGATCTGAGATGACGATTGAAATGACCTGGGGCGATTCCGAGGAAATCGGGATCGCCTTGTTCGAAAAGTATCCCGATATCGACCCGCTCACCGTGCGCTTCACGGATCTGCATAAGATGGTCTGTGAACTCGACGGGTTCGTCGACGACCCGGCGAAGTCCAACGAGGCCAAACTCGAAGCGATCCAGATGGCGTGGCACGAAGAGTACAACGACGAGTAGGCTTCCTGCTGCTGGCGGCGGCCGCTTCCTGCTGGGCGGCGGACCCGAAGGCTGCCGTCATTCTGCGTCAAGCCGCCGAAGCCGTGGCCAAGAACCGGCGCGAGGCGGCATTTTACATCTACCAGGAACGGATCCACGAACTCGAAATCCAGTGGGACGGCGAGGTTGTCGAAGGCGGCGAACTTGGCTACGAGGTCATCTTCGTCGAGGGCGAGACTTACCATAAGCGCGTCTCCGTGAATGGCAAGCCGCTGACGGGCCGCGCCGCCGAGGAGGAAGATCTCCGGCTGCGCAAGGTGACCGAATTTCGCCGCAATACGCCGCTCGAGGAACGCCGCCGGCGCTTCATCGCCGCCGAACGCACCCGGCTGCGCTTCGACGTCCGCACCATCGCGGAAAACCACCTGTCGCGGTTCGACCGGGAAGAGATTTGTCCTTCAGGCCCCTGTTTTGTGATCTCAGTGTGGCCGAAGCCCGGCACCAGGCGGCCCCGGCACGCCAGCGAATGGTCGTTGTCGCTGCGCGGCCACCTCTGGATCGACGCGGAAACCAGCCATCCCGTCCGCGCGGAACTGGAGCAGGCCTACGACGCCTTTACCCAACCCGAAGGCTCGAAATCGCGTTTCAAGTGGGAGCGCGTCGAGGGCGTGTGGCTGATTGAGAGCATCGTCTCGCGCATCGAAGTGGGTTCGCGGCGGGTGGCGGTTCGGGAATCCAGGCAGGAGTATTCCAACTACCAGCGCTTCCAGGCCGAATCGGTGCTGGTGTTCCCCGATTTCCCCTGATTCGCGCGTGGATCTGCTACACTAAAAAAGTTGCCGTGCCCAGCCCGGGCGCGGCCTTCTCAATAGGACACAATCATGCCCAAGCTGAAGACCCATAAGGGTGCGGCCAAGCGTTTCAAGAAAACCGGGACCGGCAAAGTGGTGCGCAACAAGGCGTTCCGCCGCCACATCCTGACTTCGAAATCCACCTCGCGCAAGCGTGGCTTGCGTCAGAGCGTGGTCGCCGACAAGGCGGACCAGGCCAAACTCCTTGAAATGATCCCCTACTAAGCGCAGGGGATCCCCCGCGCGAGCCGGAGCGCCGCACGTGCCCGAGCCGCCGGTTTGAATGCGATGAAGTAAGAAAGGACCAAGAAACGTGCCCAGAGTCAGACGTTCCACTAACCGCCGCGACAGCCGGCGCAAGACTCTCGCCCTCGCCAAGGGCTATTTCCTCACCAAGAGCAAGCTCTACCGCTCCGCCCAGGAAGCGGTGGAAAAGGCGCTACGCTATGCGTACGTCGGCCGCCGCAACAAGAAGCGCGACTTCCGGCGCCTGTTCATCCTGCGAATCAACGCAGGCTGCCGCCTGAACGGGCTCAGCTATTCGAAGTTCATCGGCGGGCTGAAGAAAGCCGGCGTCGATCTGAACCGCAAGATGCTGGCGGACCTGGCGGCGAACGAGCCGGCCGCATTCACGTCGCTGGTGGAAAAAGCCAAGGCCGCGCAGGCGTAGTAGTCTGGATTCATGCAACCAAACCGGGAAGACGAAGACGCTCTGACCCGCCTGGAAGCCAAGCTGGACCAGTTTGCGCAAACCCTCTCCGCGCTGAAGGCCCGCAACAGCGAACTGGAACAGCAGCTCAGCGCGGCGGAAGCTTCGCGTGATGCCGCTGTCGCCGAAGTGGACGAGGTCCGTGAGCAACTGACTCGCGCCACGGAGGAATCCGAGGCGCTTCGTAGCCGCCAGCGGGAAGCCGCCTCGCGGATCAAAAATCTCCTCACGCAAGTCGAGCAGATGGACCTGCTCAGCGAAGGCTAGGCAAAGGAGCCGATACGCGTGGATTCCGGCTCGTCTGAAAAAAATCTGGTTCGGGTCACCATCTTCCAGTACCCCTACACGCTCCGCTCGTCCGGAGAGCCGGGCGAGACCGAAGCGCTGGCGCGGACGGTGGATGAGTTGATGAATCAGATCGCATCGCGCGGCGCCGTCAACGACCCGGCGCGGGTGGCGGTGCTCACGTCGCTCCATCTGGCCGACCGCGTGCGAACCCTCGAGCGGCAGATCAATCAATTATTCGATCGCGCTGAAGAACTCGAAGGGCGCGCGGCACGCATCCTGGAAGAAAACCGATAGTCGGGGCGCACCCCGGCATCGCATGATCGGTTGAGGCGCTTTCCACCTCGCTTACAGCCGGTGCTGGGTGGCGGTAAGCCCCGCGCATCAGCAAGGGGCTGCGCTTCGTCGTTCCATGCCATCCACCTCCCTTACGGTCGGTGCTTCGACGCCCCGCGCATCAGCAAGGGGCAAAATCAATAGCCAACGGAGGATGGGAGAGGCTTCCAGTGTCCTTTTCAACTCCCACCCTATAAGTACCCGGGGGCCGCAATGTATGCCGGGCGCCCGCCGCCACGTGCTTCCGGAGAAGCTGGAAGGGCGACTATTATGGTCACGCAGAACATCAATACGCGTCATCGGGTCCGACTCGGGGCCAAGGCCAGATAGCCACTGTGAATCGGCGCCGTTCTGTCACATCGCTGGCTCGACGGCTACGCTTGGGCGAATTTGGTTCGTCAGCGTTTGAGAGGTCTTTGCCGGCCGGCTGGGAACCTGCTCCGGTTCCACATTAGCATTGCGAAGGAATTGTCAATGGGGCGGTGGAGGGCGGAAATCGTGGTAATTCGTTGAAATGGGGCGGGATAAAAATATTTCTTATTCGTGAACACGAGGGTGCGGCGCCGGAGGTCAACTGCCGCGTTGCTGGGTGGCTTGCCACACTCGCCGGATGGCTAGCACGTAGGCCGCGGTACGAAGGTCGCAGGCCAGTTCGTTGGCGGTCGCGCGCAAGTCACGCCAGGCTCTTTGAATGAATCGCTTGAGTTCGCCATTCACGCGGTCTTCCTCCCAGTAGTAGTTCTGGTGGTTTTGAACCCATTCGAAATAGCTTACGGTGACGCCGCCGACATTGGCGAAGATGTCGGGGAGAACCACGACTCCCTGGCTGCTGAGAACCTCGTCGGCATCGGCCTCGGTGGGGCCATTGGCGCCTTCGAGGATGTAGCGGGCGCGGATGCGGTGGGCGTTCTCGCGGGTGATGACGCCGCCGAGAGCGGCGGGAATCAGGACGTCCACGCTTTCGGCGAGCAGGTCCGCACCGGTGAAAGGATCGGCTTCGGGAAAGCCCTGGATAGACCCGTTCCGCCGCGTGTACTCAATCAGCGCGCCGACGTCGAGTCCGTGAGGATTGCGGATGGCGCCGGTGACATCGCTGACGGCCATGATGCGGCCGCCGCGCTCGTGAATGAGGCGTGCGGTCCACATGCCGACGTTGCCGAAGCCCTGGATGGCGTACGTAAAATCGGCCACCATGCGGTGTTCGTCCTCGAAGAGGCACTCCGCGCCGAGCACCAGGCCGCGGCCGGTGGCGGACTGCCGGCCCGCGGAGCCGCCGAGTTCGATGGGTTTGCCGGTGACTACGCCAGGGGTCCAGCCATGGTATTTGGCGTATTCGTCGGCCATCCAGCCCATAACGGCAGCGCTGGTGCCCATGTCGGGGCCGGGGATATCGATGTTGGGGCCGATGACGTCGTGGAGGCGTTGGATGAAGACGCGGGTGAGGCGTTCGAGTTCCGCAATGCTGAGGGTGGAGGGATCCACGGCGATGCCGCCCTTGGCGCCGCCGTAAGGCAGTCCGGCGACGGCCGTTTTCCAGGTCATGGCGGTGGCGAGAGCGGTGACTTCGTCCTCGCCGGCATGCGGGTGATAGCGGATGCCGCCCTTCATGGGGCCGCGGGCGTTGTCGTGCTGCACGCGGTAGCCGACATAGGTGGCGGCGCTGCCGTCGTCGCGGACCAGCGGACATTCGACCTTCACTTCGCGGTAGGGGGTCAGGAGGCGCTGCCGGGCGGCGTCGTTGAGATCAAGAATGGAAGCGGCGCGATGGAAGTTGCGGGCAATGGATTCAGTGGCTTTCATGAAGATGGTCCGGTGCGTGCGGCGTCAACGCTATTATTATTCTAGATGGCGGAGCCTGAGACCCTTATTTCTCTCACCGCGAAACTGCCGGAAATGGAGAGTTCCATCGGCCGCGTCCTCCGGGGCAAGGCCGAGGTGGTGCGCCTGAGCCTGGTATGCCTGCTGGCACGCGGGCACCTGCTGATCGAGGACGTACCCGGCGTGGGCAAGACCACGCTGGCGCACGCGCTCTCGCGCTCGGTAAGCTGCGGCTTCCAGCGGATCCAATGCACTTCCGATATGCTGCCGGGCGACATATTGGGCGTCACAATCTATAACGCCAAGACCGGGGCGTTCGAATTCAAGCCCGGTCCGGTGTTTACCAATTTCCTGCTGGCGGACGAGATCAACCGTGCCACGCCGAAGACGCAGTCCGCGTTGCTCGAAGTGATGAACGAGCGCCAGATCTCGATCGACGGCCGCACGATGAAGATGACGGATCCGTTTCTGGTGATCGCCACGCAGAATCCGGTGGAACATCACGGCACGTATCCGCTGCCGGAATCGCAGCTCGACCGGTTCCTGATGCGGCTGCGCATCGGATATCCGGATGCGGCGAGCGAGCGGGAGATCGTGCGGAATCACCGTTCAGGGATGGATGCCGAGGTGAGCACCGTGCTGACGCCGCAGGAACTCACCAGCCTGCAGGCGATGGTGGAGGAAGTGCGCGTGGACGAGGCGCTGGTGGACTATATGCTAGCCATCGTTGAGGAGACCCGCCGCCACGAATCGCTTTCACTGGGCGTGAGTCCGCGCGCCGCCCAGTCGCTGTACCGTGCCGCGCAGGCGCTGGCCGCGCTCGAAGGCAGGGAATACGCGATTCCCGATGACATCAAGCGGCTGGCCGGCCCCGTTTTTGCCCACCGCGTCGTGCTGCATCAGCGCGCCGCGCTCAGCGCCCGGAGCGGCGATGCCGCCGGACGCGTCCTCGACGATATCCTGAGCCGAGTCGAGGTCCCCCTTTAGTTTTGCCAGAGGAATGATTCCCGTATGAAAACCGCGATTGTCGGTCTGCCGATGGTCGGCAAGACCAGTCTGTTTACGATTCTGACCGGTGTGCATGAGTCCACGCGCATGGGGACGATGGAAGCCCGCGCGGGCGTGACGAAGGTGCCCGATCCGCGGCTGGACGCGCTTGCCGCGCTGTTCGAGCCGCCGAAAGTGACGCACGCGACGCTGGAGTATCTCGATTTTCCCTCGATCAGCAAGGAGAGCCTGCGCGAGCCTTCTTACCTGGCGAGCCTGAGGGTGGCGGATGCGATCGCGCACGTGGTGCGCCTCTTCGAATCCGATTCCATCCCGCACGAAAAGGGAGACGTGGACCCAGTGCGGGATATCGACGACGTCGATACGGAACTGATCCTGAGCGATCTTGTCGTGGTGGAGAAGCGCCTGGAGCGCCTGGAAAAGGACCGCAAAAAGATCAAGGATCCCGCCCTCGACCGCGAGTTTGAACTTCTGGAACAGGCGCGCGCGTGTCTGGAAGAGAACCGTGCGCTGCGAACCATGGCTCTGGAAGGCGAGGACGAAAAGCGCCTGCGCGGCTTCCAGTTCCTCTCGCTCAAGCCGATTCTATATGTGCTGAATCTGGGCGAGGAGGACGCCTCGCGGCTGCACGAGGTGGAGCGGGACCACCGCGAAAAGATCCTGCCAGGGCGTCCGGGCGCGGAATTATCGGCGATTTGCGGCAACATTGAAGCGGAATTGGCGGAGCTTTCCGCGGAAGAGGCGGCGGAGTATCTGGCCAGCTACGGGCTGCCGGATTCGGGCCTGCATCGGTTGATCAACGCCACATACCAGGTGTTGGGGTTGATGAGTTTTCTTACCGCGGGCGAGACCGAGGTGCGCGCGTGGACCATTCCGGTCAACTCCACGGCGGTGAAGGCCGCGGGGGCGATTCACACGGATTTCGAGAAGAAATTCATCCGGGCCGAGGTGGTGAACTGGCGGGCACTGGTGGAGCACGGCGGCTACGCCGGCGTGCGTGAGAAGGGCCTGCTGCGGCTGGAGGGCAAGGAGTACATCGTCAAGGACGGCGACGTGCTTGTGATCCGGCACGGGTAGGAAGGGCTGATGAGCCGCCGAGGCGGGGCTGGAGCCCGTTCAGGATTTCGGGCAGAGGGCCTAGCTGAAAGCCTGCCGCAAGACCTGATAGCTCTTGGGCACCGCCGTGGCGGGGTCTTCCTTCCCCTCCATTTCGAGCGACACCCAGCCGTTGAAGCTGTGCTGGCGGAGGATGCCGGCGATGCGGGGGTAGTCGAGGTCCAGCGTGTACCATTCGCCGCCGCCGTAGTAGGTCTTGGCCTGGACGATGGTGGCTTTGGGGGCGAGTTTGGCGATGCCGGGGTACGGGTCCCCGGGGTAGTTGCCGGTATCCATGTTGAGTCCGAGCCAGGGTGAGTTGACCATGGAATGGATTCGCAGCAGGGTATCGACGTCGGTGGTGAGGCCCCAGTGGTTTTCGAGGGCCATGAGGACGCCGAGGTCCTCTGCCTCGGGCAGGCAGGCCTGAATGGATTCGACGCACCACTTGATGGCGTCCGCGTTGGTGTAGCCTTCGATCGGGGGTTCATTGCCCTTGACCTTCATGAGGTCGTCGAAGCTGGGGATGGTTTTCCAGCGGCCGGAGTTGAGGCGGATGGCGGGAATGCCAAGGCGGGCGGCGAGTTCCAGGCAGCGCCGCGTGTGGTCGATGTGTTTCTGGCGCTCGGCGGGATCGGGAAAGACGAAGTCCTGATGAATGGAGAGCATCGGGAAGCAGAGGCCCTGCTCGAAGGCGCGGCGCTTGAGGGCATTCACGTAGGCGGGCGTCTCGTTGTCCATCTGGCGGTGGAGGATTTCGACCCCATCGAAGCCGATGCGGGCGGCATCGTCGATCACCTTTTCGATCGGATATTTGGGCGTGCGGAAGTGCCAGTAGGAATAGGTGGAGACGGCGAGAGGGATGCGGCGGCGGGCCGCGGCGGCGGCCGGTTGGGCGGCGAGAGGCGCCGCCAGCGGCGCGAGCGCGCTGGATGCGAGAAGACTGCGGCGAGTAAGACTCATATCTGTGAGCTTACCCTACCGGGGCCAGAATCATCCCGCCGGGGATCAGTATCCACGGCTCGCCGCGCGGCCCGGAAAAGAACCGGGCCCCGCTCCCCTGAGCCGCATAGTGCACGGGGCGGAGGCGCCATTCGCCATACCGGTCTTCGGCCATCACTACGATCCGGTCCCCGTGGGTTCCGGCGGCGTGCAATTCGCCTTCGTGCAAGGCGAGGGAATGGACGGCGACGCTCTCTTCGCGCAGCAGCGTGCGCCAGGGGCGGCCGGCAGCCGGCGCGCGCGCGACGGTCCCGGGATAGCGGGTGAGTTTGTCGCCAAGAAAGGCCGCGGTGAGCGTTTCACCATCATCGAGCAGGCTGGCGAGGTTGCCGGGAGCGGGGGCCACGCCCGGCGCCCAGGAGGCGCCACCATCGCTGGTTCGCAGCAAAGCGAGCGCGGGGATGCGGAGGCGCCCGCGCTGGCGGCCGGTAAGCGGTTCGCCGTCGGGACCTTTGGCGTCCAGGGCGAGGGGCAAATCGGCGCTGCCGGCGATCAGACCGTGCGCGCGGTCGCGGAACCGGATGAGGTTCCAGTTCAACTCACGCGGAAACAGCGGGGCCTCGGCGGCCGGTACTACGGTCCAGCGGTTGCCCGCGTCGCTGGTTTGATAGACGCGGCGTCCGGCGCAGGCGAAGCCGCGCAGGTGATCCACGAAGTGAATGGAAGTCGCGTTTTTGGGGCCTGAGAGGCTGCGCCATTGCCAGCCACCGTCGGAAGCGAACCAGAGGCGGTTGGGGCCGAGGAGCCAGACATGGGATTCACCGAGGGTGAAGGCATCGAGTGGCCGGCCGGGGGCATTTTTGCGGACCCACGTTTTGCCGGCATCCTCGGTGTGAAAGAGCAGGTTGTCTTCGCCAAAATCGATGTGCCGGCGAGAGAATCCGGCGGCGAATCCGGTTCGCGGGGCGGGAAAGCAGGCTGCGGCGAGGCGGAAATCGTAGCCGGGTTCGTCGAGGGTCAACACCGGCTGCCAGCGCGCTTCCCCGGATGCGCGGGCCGCGCCCGCGGCGGCGAGGGCGAGGCAGGCGCGGCGGGTCAGCATGGCGCGCTCAGGTCTCCAGGCGCAGGATCATGCCGTTAGGCAAGGCGGCGAAATAGCGGCCGCCCGCGCCGCCAAGCAGGGCGTCGGGGCCTTGGGCGCGGTAGTCCACCGGCATCTGGAACCACTGCCTGCCGTCGGGCGAATAGACGATGCGCAGGCGGCCGGGAATTCCCGCGGCGGGCAGGCGGCCGAAGGGTTCGATCAGGCTCAGGATGCAGGCCGAGTCGCCGTGAAGCAACAGGTCGGTGACGCGGATGGTCTTGCGGCGGAACAGGGGCTCCGTCTTGCCGTTGGCCGTGGAATTGAGGAAGACCTCGGTGGGGAAGATGAAGCCTTCGCCGTAGTCGAAGAGTGCGATGCTGCGGGTTCCCGCGAGGCGCACGCTGAGTACGTCGCCGAACGCGGAGGTGACGGAGGACTTCCAGGTGGCGCCGCCATCCGTGGTGATGAGCATCGCTGTGGTGGCGGGGATGGGCCGGCGGCTGATGGCGCGTTCGGGGGCGATCCAGGCGGGGACTTCCTCGCTGGGGATGAGGGGCCGGCGCGAGTTACCGGCGATCACGCCGAGGCTGCCCTGCCAGAAGACCATATCGCGGAAGACCGTATTGTCGTCGTTCAGTTTGAGGGCCTGGCTTTCGGGTACAGGCGTCCAGCGCCTGCCGCCATCCTCGGTGCGGTGGAAGACCTTGCCGTCGCCGAAGGCGAAGCCTCGCTGAGGGGTGGCGAAGCAGACGCGGGCGGATTTTCGGGGCAGGCGCAGGCGGTTCCAGCGCGCGCCGCGGTCGCCGGAGAAATACAGGCGGTTGCCGGAGACGAGCCAGATGTGATCGGCGTCGAGGGCGTGGATGGCCGTGGGGAGGGCGGGCAGTTTGAGATCGTTCCACGTGGCGCCGCCGTCGCGCGAAACGATCCCGATGTTCCGCGGGCGTCCGCGGCGGCGGCCTTCCAATACGCCGGAGGCCATCACGAAGTCCGGCGACGGGCAGATGAAGCCGGTGAACGTGAGGGCGGTGGTGGACTCGTCGTGGAAGAAGGCGATTTTCCAGTCGGCCTTGTTGAAAGGCGGCGGGGCTTCGGCGGCGGGCCGCGGGGGCGCCGCCGGGATCTCGGGAATCTCGCCCGAGGACGGGCTTTTCATCTCCTGGCCGGCGGCGGGCAGGGCGCCGGCAGCGAGCAGGAAGTGGCGCCGGGAGATCATGAAGAGATTCCTTACTGCCGCACCGGCGGCGTGATGGGCGGATTGTCGATGACCAGTCCGGCGTGGTTCTTCTGTTCGATGACGTCCGGAGCCATGCGGGCCAGCACCAGCAGGCAGCCCACCTGCTCGCCCACGGTGGTGAGCAGTTCCATCTCGGCGCCGGAATGCCTGTGGGACTGGCGGTGCTGGACGTTGATCACGCCGATGACGCGGTTGCGGGCGATGACGGGCACGGAAAGAAAGGCCTCGAAGGTATCCTCGGGCAGATCGCGGAAGCTCTTGAAGCGGGCGTCCTTGTAGGCCTCCGAGGGGATGGCCACCATGCGGCGCTCGCGGGCCACCCAGCCGGTGAGGCCCTCGTCGAGCTTCAGGCGGACCTTGCCGAGGTCGGGACTGTTCGCGTTTGATGAAGCGCAGAGGACGAGTTCCTCGTTGTCGAGCAGGTAGATGAGGCACGCATCGCAATGCGTGAATTCGGTGACCAAATGGACCACGGCCTGGAGCGTGTCCGCCAGGCTCATCTCGCGGACCATCAGGCGGCTGATTTTCTGGAACACGCTCAATTGCTGTTCCAGCTTTTGGATGCGCGCTTCGGATTCTTTTACTTTGCCCACATGGTTCATTATCCCAGGATCGCGGGGAATTGGAAAACTCAGCGCGGCAGATGCATGAGGGTGCCGGGGCCCAGCGGCCAGCCGGTGGCGTACCATACCGCGAGCATGATGGTCCAGACAATGAAGAAGGCGACGGAATACGGGAGCATGGCGGCGATCAGCGTCCCGATGCCCGCGTCCTTGTTGTAGCGCTGGATGTAGGCGGCGATCAGGGCGAAGTAAGACATCATGGGCGAGATGATATTCGTGACGCTGTCGCCCACGCGGAAGGCCACCTGGGTGAGTTCCGGGGTGTATCCAAGAAGCATGAACATGGGTACGAACACGGGCGCCATGACGGCCCATTTCGCCGAGGCGCTGCCCATGACGAGGTTAATGAAGGACGTAAGAAAAATGAACGAGACAATCAGCGGGAGCCCTGTGAAATTCGCGGCTTTCAACACCTGCGCGCCTTCGACGGCGAAGATCAGGCCGAGATTGGTCCAGTTGAAATACGCCACGAATTGCGCCGCGAAGAACACCAGCACCAGGTACGCTCCCATGGTCTCCATCGACTTGCTCATGGCCTTCATGACGTCGGCTTCACTGCGGACGGTGCGGGCGCCGATGCCGTAGGCGATGCCCGAGAGCGAACCGGTGAGGAAGATGATCGCGACGATGCCGGAGAGGAAGGGCGAGTGCAGCAGGTCGCCATCCTTGGGATTGCGGAGGAAACCATCCGCCGGGACCGTGCCCCACAGCAGCAGCGCGGCGAGCGCGATGACGGTGAAGAAAGCGAACCAAAGCCCGCGGCGCTCCGCGGCGGAAAGCTCGCGCAGCGGATCGGCGGCGCCCTCGCCCGTGTAATCACCGAAGCGCTTGGCCACGATGCCTTCGGTGACAAGCGTGCCCACGAGGGTGATCAGCGGGACCGACGCCGCCATGAAGTAATAGTTGCAAGCGGGATTTACCATCCACGAAGAGTCGATGATCTGCGCGGCTTCCTGTGTGAGACCGGAGAGGAGAGGGTCGATGGTGCCCAGCAGCAGGTTGGCGCTGTAGCCGCCGGAGACCCCGGCGAAGGCGGCGGCGAGGCCGGTCATCGGGTGGCGGCCCGCGGCAAGAAAAATGGTGGCGGCCAGTGGAACCAGCAGCACATAGCCGACCTCGCCGCCGGTGTTCGAAAGCACGCCGGCAAAGACGATTACCACCGTAAGTAATTTTTTGGGCGCCGAAAGCACGATCAGGCGCAACGCCGCGCCGATCAACCCCGTGCCCTCGGCCACCCCGATGCCAAGCAGCGCCACCAGGACCGTGCCCAGCGGGGCGAAGCCGGTGAAATTGGTCACCATCTTCGTGAGGATCATGTGCAGCCCGGGCAGGGTGAGGAGGCTGAACGGTTCGATCTGCTGGCCGGTTCCGGGATGGGTGACGGAGAGGCCGAAGCGGGTGGCGATGTCAGACAGGACAATCACGAGCAGCGCGAAGATCAGAAACAGGGCGGCGGGGTGGGGCAGCGCGTTGCCGGCACGCTCGATGGCGCCGAGGGCGCGATTGATCAGGGTCTGAGGCTGCGTCATGGGCGCGGAGGAGCGAATTAGCTAGTATATCCTCCGGCCGCGTTGCGGAGACGGGGTCCGGACCTCTAGGATAGGAGCATTACCGTAGCGCTGACGTGGGCGGCCTTAGGGCCGGCGAGGGTGATTCTGCGAATCAGGAGATCGAGTAACTATGTGGAACCGTAACAAGAAAGAAGAGGACGACACGCCAATGCGGAGCACCGCTCCCGCGCCGGAAACAATGCGGGATACCTACGCGGCGCCGGCCTACCCGGCCCGGCGCAGTATCGAGGACGCGCCAACGCGGGCGGCGGCGGTGATCGGCAAAAGCGTGGTCGTCACGGGTGAAATCACGGGCAAGGAAGATTTGCTCGTGGACGGCCGGGTGGAAGGCGACATCGATCTTCCAGAGAACCGGCTGACCGTCGGCGTGGGCGGGCACGTCGAAGGCGGCGTCAAGGCGCGTGAAATCGTCGTGTACGGCGTGGTGCATGGCAACATGGAGGCGGGTGAGCGGGTCGAGATCAAGAAGAACGCCAAGGTCATTGGCGATCTGCGCGCCTCGCGGCCCGTCATCGAAGACGAAGCGTACTTCAAGGGCAACGTGGAAACCATCCGCGTGGACCCGCCGAAGCAGGCAGCGCGGCCCGCGGCCGTCGCGGCAGCGGCCGTTCCCGTAGCGGCGGCCCAACCGGCCGCGGCGCCGGCCGCCAACCCAGGGACACCACCGGAGATCCGGCGCGGATGAACCCCGGCGCCGCTCCCACAGTCCGGAAGGCCGGTGCGGCGCGGCCATTGCCCGAGGGCGCACGGCGCAGCCACGCCCTCGAGCATTTCACAGGAGTGCTCACGCGCTCCGAACCCATGCAGGTACTCGACCTGGGCGGCATTCAACAGGGAACGCTGGACTTCGTGACCAATCTGGGGCACCGGCTCTATGCCGAAGACCTGTTGCGGGCCGCCGGGGCGGCGTTCACGCGCGAGCAGTTGGAATCGGGCAGTCTGGAGGAGCGGGCCGTTGAGGAGTTTCTCGCGCAGTCGATCCCCTTTCCCAATGGCGCGGCGGGCGGGGCTCTCATGTGGGACCGGTTCCACTTTCTTCCGGCGCCGCTCGCGCAAGCCGTGGCCGCCCGCCTTTACCGTGTGTTGCGGCCGGGCGCCGCGCTGCTGGCCATTTTTCACCCCGAGGCGGCGAAAGCCCAGCCGAGCGCGTGCGTCTGCAGGATTGTCGATGAACAGCACCTCCTGATGACGCCGCGGGGCGAGCCGCGGAGGACGCAGCCTTTCACGCCGCGCTCCATTGAACGGTTTTTCCATCAGTTTCAGTCGGTGAAATTCTTCATGACCCGCGAAAGCGTGCAGGAGGTCATCGTCCGCCGCTAGCGGCGCAAGCGCCGCGGCTATGTGGCCACGAAGACGCCCCGCTCGCGGTCCTTGCGAACGCGGTCCCACGGGAAACACCGGCCATTCATCGCCACGTACACCCCGGCCGGCAGCACCTGCACGAATGCCAGCGCGCTGCCGAGATTGAACAGCCCGTCCGAGCTGCCGAACTTGTAGGGCACCATCGCGCCGGTCAACACAATCGTCTTGCCGAGATCGGCCTTCGCCAGCCACGCTGCGGTCTCCACCATTGTGTCGGTGCCGTGGGTGATCAGGACGCGGCTCTCCCGCGCGTTGCGGCACTGCTCGGTGATCAGGCGCCGGTCGCCGTCGCTCATTTCGAGGCTGTCGATCATCATGAGCGTGCGGAGTTCCACCGGCAGCAGGCAGCGGCCCAGCCGCAACATCTCGGGCAGGTGCGTGTCCTGGAAGAAAAGCGCCCCGGTGAGCTCGTCGTATTCCTTGTCGAAGGTGCCGCCGGTGATGAAGATGCGAATACGGGATTCGGCCGCGGATTCCAATCTGCTCGTCTCCTCGCGCCGCCCCGGCGGGACCGGCGGCGGGCCATGCCCCCACCGGTCCACCGGGCGCAGGGGTTGTTACTTCTTGCCCGGCTTGCAATCCACCCAGCCGCGCGACTTGTTGCTCTCGATGATCTTTTCGAGCAATTCCATGCCGCGCAGGCCGTCGGCGAACGTCGGGTACTCCACGGGCGATTTCGGATTGGCCACCCGCGCCCAGAAACGCTTGAACAGCATCTTGTGCGTGTCCGGATAGCCTTCGGCGTGCCCGCCCGGATAGTCCACGTAGCCGGCGGCGTCCGGATAGTACAGCGAGGCGTCCTTCAGCAGGACGCTGCTCGCCTCATTCCGGCGCCCGATCCAGAGTTCGTCCGGCCGCTCCTGGTTCCAGATCACGCCCGCCTTCGTGCCGAAGATCTGGATCTCGAACCGGTTCTTGCAGCCTGCCGAGACCTGGCTCACCGTGTAGGCGCCGCGGCAGCGCGGACCAAGGTGCAGCATCACCATGCCGAAATCCTCGGTGTCGATTTTGATCGTGTTGTAGTCCTCCGGCCGCAAGGTCTTGCCGGCGAAGGTCTCCACGGCGACCTTCGGCTGCTTGCGCGTTTTGTGGACGATATTGAGGTCCGCGCAGAGCTTGGTGATCGAAAGCCCCGTGACGTGCTGGATCATGTCCATCCAGTGCGAGCCGATGTCGCCGACCACGCGCAGCGGGCCGTTGTGCTTGCGCAGAATGCGCCAGTTGAAATCGGTGTCGTACAGCAGCCAGTCCTGCGAATAGGTGCCCTGGACCACCAGAATTTCGCCGAGGTCCCCGTTCTGGATCATCCGGCGGATCTGCTGCGTCGCGCCGTAGTATCGCAGGTTGTGATTCGTGGCATGGCACAGCTTCTTCTTATCGGCCAGCTCTTTCATCTGCCGGGCCTCGGCCGCCGACATTGCCAGCGGCTTTTCGCAGAGCACATGCTTGCCCGCTTCCAGCGCCTTCATCGCGATGGGGAAATGGGTCGCGTTTGGCGTACAGATATGCACGCCCTGGATCTCCGGATCCTTGAGGATGGCATCCACGCTCGCGGCGGCCTTTTCGACGCCCATCGCGGCGGCGAACGACTTGGCTTCGGCCTCGGAGATACCGGCCACCGACGCGACTTCCACGCTGCCCAACCGCCGGAGCGCCTCCACATGGGTGCGGCCCATGAAGCCCGCGCCGATCACTGCTGCTTTGAGTTTGCTCATAAGTTCTGTTTCCTCGACTGGCGATTCCCTCTCGACGAGGGTCTAAACCCTTTACACTGTATTACAGAAGCTCTCCCGGCGAAAGAAACATTCAAGTTTGAGGGTGATTGAAACATGATCGTCCGGCTGCGTTTCAAATCCGGAGCCCCGAAGCGGTCCGTCATACCGGGTGCGCCGGAGCAGCGTCCTGTTCCTGTCCCCAGGCCGGCCGCGCCGCGGTCCTCGGGTCCGGCTGCGGTGCTGACGCCGGCAGCGGCGCTGGCTCTGGCCGTTGCGGCTTGGCGGATCGGCGCCGACCTCGGCCTGGCTCATGAGTTTTTCGTCACGGATGGCATTCTTTCGCGCTGGCAGGTGTGGCTCGGCGGAGCTGTCCTCCTGCAGGTGACGGCCTTCCTGCTGAACCGCCGTGCCGGCGCACGGCCCGGTCTACTGCCACCCGCAACTCAACTCCATCCCGATCGGCATCCCCGGCGGGGGCTCTAACGCCTTCGGCAGCGCGGCCGATTTCGGGTCCTTCAGATACATCTCGATTTGGGCGCGCAGGAACAGCGTGTCGGCCCTCGGGGCATTCATGAGCGCGCTGTCCACGCTCTTCAGGCTTGCGAGCGCCACGGCCCGCGCTTCAATCGAAGCGCGCTCATCGGCGGCCAGCGCCGCCAAGTGGCGGACGGTCTGCGCGCATACCACTTTGCGGATTCCGGCCGCCATTCCCGTTCCGATTTCTTTCGGACATCCGGCCGCGCCGATCCTTTCGGCGATCTCGCTGGGCGACGGCTGATTCTCCGACCGTGCCCGCTGCACCACCAGCCGGGAAATCCGTTCCGGATGCAGCAGCAGCCCCAGAGTGAAGTCCGCGGCCGACTCGGCGGCGGCAAGCGGGTCGAAAGTCAATCCCGTGCGGCCGCTGAACAACTCCCGTGTAGATTCGATGCCCGCCGGACGCGGCGGCAGCTGCGCCAGTACCCTCTCGGGGATCGCGAGGGCGCCGGGGCTTAACGTGCCGAGCAGCGCCTCCAGCGCGCGCATCTGCTCGGCGGCGGCTACAAATGCGGTCGCCATCTGCCCGTCTCCGCGCAGCGCGTAGCGGTAGTCGAACCCGCCCACCACCTTGGCCGCGGCCTCCACCTGGTAACGATGGCCGAAATAGAGCGGCGCGAGCACGTCCTCCAATTGAGCCAGTGCGCGTCCTTCGCGAAGATTGTTCTCGCCGAAGCGAGCCAGCGCCGCGGCCCGAACCTGCATGAAGCGGTTGAGTTCGTCCACGGCGTTCGCGCCGTTGTCCCAAAGATGCGTGGCGGGATGGGCGCTACCCGCCGGGCGGGCGTCCTGGTCTGATAGGAAGACAAGTCCGCGGCGGGCGGCTTCATCGAGAATGGCGTTCAGCGCGGCGCGCTCATCGGCCCCGGGCGCGAATTGCGAATAGCCCCACGCGATCGAGACCTTGTCCCAAGCGCCGATCGCCCGGCCGTACGCATTCTCCACCGTCGGTCTTCCGGCGGCATCCAGTTCGATACGCGGGTGGGGATAGTCCATCACCGAGGCATCGCCGATGGCGGACGCGATGTAGTTGTGGGCCAGCCCCAGGGTGTGTCCCACCTCATGAGCCGAAAGCTGCCGCAGCCTGTCGAGCGCCATCTTCATCAGACTCGGGTCGGCCGCCGCGCCCGCTTCGTATGGCGCCCGAAACGCTTCCGCGATGAGGAAATCCTGCCGCACCCGGAGCGAACCGAGCGTCACATGGCCCTTCAGAATCTCGCCTGTGCGCGGATCGGCGACGCTGGACCCGTAGCTCCAACCCCGGGTCGAGCGGTGCACCCACTGGATCACGTTGTAGCGCACATCCATGGGGTCGGCGTCCTCGGGCATCAACTCGACACGATAAGCGTTGCGGAAGCCCGCCGCCTCGAACGCCTCAGCCCACCAGCGTGCGCCCTCCAGCAGCGCGGTGCGGATCGGCTCGGGCGTGCCCCGGTCCAGGTAGTACACAATCGGCTTCACCACTTCGCTCACCTTCACGCCCGGGTCCTTCTTCTCGAGCCGGTGCCGCCGGATGTAGCGCTTCACAATAGGCTGGTCGACGGGCGTCGCGAAGTCGTACCACGAAATGGGGAAATAGCCGCCGCGCGGATCGAATTCACGCGGCCGGTAACCCGGCTCGGGCAGTGCGATCAGGCTATGACGCTGCCGCACCGTAACGGCGTCACGCGCCGGGGAAACCGCGCTCAGCCACGCTCCCGCGGGTCCGCCGGTGAAGGTGACCGTCGCCTCGATCTCCGTATTCCTCGGGAAGTTCTTCGTCCGCTCCGCAAACAGGGCGCTGCGCGATGGCTCCACGCGCCACGTACCCTGACGGGCGCGCTGCAACCGCTCCGCCACGCCGTGGGCGTCGCGCAGCAGGAAATCCGTCGCATCCACCAGGACGCGCCCATCCTGCTCGGCGGCTAATTCAAATCCCCAAACCACCGATTCGGCAAAGGAATCGCGCACGGCGCGCCGCTCGTCCTCGCCGGCTGCCAAGGCCCGGTAGTCCTGGTTCGGTTGCACCAGCAGAACCTTGGGCCCGCGGCGCTCCCAGCGCACGATCCGGGTCGGCCCCAGCTGGCCGCGGTCGAGTCCGATGTCGTTCGAGCCAATCCCCGCCGGCAGCGAACTCACATACAGGAATTCCTCGCCCCAGCGGGCCGCCTCCAGCCAGAGCTTGCCCGCGTTCTCGTCCCAGTAAATCGTGAAGAAGCCCTCCATTTTGCGCATTTCGCGTGTTTTCTCTTCAATCGTGGGTGCGGCCGCCGCGACCCAGGAGAGGCAGAGCAGAAGGACCAGCCCGTGTGGAACCATTCCGTCATTACACCACGCACCGCGCCCGCACCAGTATGATTGAAGTCATGCGGATGCTCCTTGTGTTGTGGACCGCGTTCGCGGCCCCGGTTTTCGCAGTCACCGCGTGCGATCCCGTTCCCGCTTACAGCCCTTGCGAGTTCGCCGTCGAACTCACCGCGGCCGAACGGAGCCAGCACCCGAACCCCTATCTCACCGTCACTCTGTGGGCCGAGATGCGTTCCCCTTCGTTTAAGACCTTCCGCGTGCCCGCCTACTACGACGGCGAAAACATGGCCTTCCGCTTCTCGCCCCCCGAAGCCGGCGAATGGACTTTCCGTCTGACTTCCAACCTCACGTCGGCCAGCAATCAAATCGGCAAGTTCGCCGCCACGCCCTCGGAGAGCGTGGGCTACATTCGCCCCGCCAATGTCCACTTCTGGATTCATCACGAGAACCGCAAACCCCACCTCTGGATGGGCGACACCTGCTACCGGTGCGCCTGGGTGGACCGCACCCTGTTCGAGACCATCGTCCGCAAGCGCGCGGAGCAGAAGTTTACGCATCTCCGGTATCTCACGCTACCGTGGGCGGAAGCCCCGCAAAAAGCCTTCCTCTCGCCCGGCGAGCCGGACCAGGCCTGGTTCCGCGAACTCGACCAGCGGGTGGCGTTTGTCCACGAGCAGGGTCTGTTTTCCGATCTGATCCTCGGCGGCGACGGTAATCACCTCGTGAATCTCTTCCCTGAACGCGAACAACGCGAGCGCTACCTGCGCTTCATTGTTGCCCGGTATTCCGCCTTTAACGTCACCTGGCAGATCGTTCAGGAATACGAAGAGTACGATAATGCGCGCGAAATCATGCGCGAATTAGGTCTTAAATTGAAGGAACTGGACTATAATCAGCACCCGCGTACCACTCACACACTGGAATCTAATTCAGCGCTTCTTGACGATGGCTGGCTCGACTATCTGCTGTATCAGTCCTCCGACGATGCACTCGGCTCCATCGAACATCAGCTTTTTGCGAAGCCGCAGGTGAACTCTGAATTCGGCTACGAGGACTCCGGCGGAGGCCGCACCCACGGCCATCACATCGATTCCGCGCCCTTCATCAACCGCCTGTGGCACGCAACAATGAACGGCCAGGCGCCCACTTTCGGCAACACCGGCGTCTATGGCGGCAAGAAACTCGAACCGCGCGCCGAATTCCTCGACTCGCCCGGCGCCCGGGCGATGACCCACTGGTTCGATTTCTTTTCCAATACGCGATTTTGGGAATTGGAGCCCTATTTTGACCTCGACGGCGGCCGCGCCCTGGCGCTCCCCGGCGTGGAATACATCGTTTATCTCGAAAAGCCAGGCCCAATCGAGATGATGATCGAGCGCCACAGCTACGACGTCTATTGGTTCAACCCCACGACCGGCGAATCCGTCAAGGAGAAGAAGAGCTACAAGGATCACGTCTTCCGGGGCTCCCCGCCGCATAACAATCACAGCTGGGTGCTGCATCTGTCGCGCGACGGCCGCAAGCGAGGGATGCTGGGCAGCTATAAGTTCGAATCCCGCCGCAACCTGCTGCAGGATCCCGAACGCAACCCGCGCAACATGCCCTTCGAACTTGTCACTCCGCAGCCGGGGTCCACATTGAAAGCGGGCGCCCAGATAACATTCGAAATCAAACTCCGGCGTGAAACACCCGGCACCCGGCGCATGATGTACCTGCTGGTGGCCGATGTTCCGTCGGGTGGCCAGGGTTTCCGCTATCTCGGCTCCGGGGCCTCTGGACAGATCCGCATCCGGCCTTCAGTTCTTCGTGACGCCCCCACCACCCTGAATATGCGCATCTACGCGCTGAACGCCCCCGGCAAAGTGTATTCCATCGACCAGATCTTCACGGTGACCAAGTGAAGCACCGTATCGTCGCCCTCGACACTACTTCCGAATACGGCAGCCTGGCGCTGGTGGAAGACGGAGCGACGGTAGAGGAAGTGGAAATCCACTCGCCCGATGGCTTCGGCCATGTGCTGTTTCCGCAGCTGCAGCGCCTGCTTCAGCGCCATGACTGGCGCCATGAACTGGTCACCGGCTACGCCGCCGCCGCGGGACCGGGTTCGTTTACAGGTGTGCGGGTGGGCCTCGCCGCGGTGAAAGGCCTGGCCGAAGCCGCCGGTGCGCGCGCCGCAGCGGTTTCCACGCTCCGTGCCATCGCCTCCTTCGGAGCCGCAGCCCGCCGGGCCGCCTGCATCGACGCGCGCCGCGGGGAGATCTACGGCGCACTGTTCGACGCCGCGCTTTCTCCGCTCGGGGATGAGATGGTTGGTCCTTTGGACAAATGGCTGGCTGCGCTGCCGCCCGATGCGGAACTGTTGACCCCCGCGCCTGAGTTGGCGCCGGGCCGCCTCTACACCCTCGTGCCCCGCGCATTGGCTGCAGCCGTTGGACGCCTCGCCGCTGCTTCGTTGACCGATCCCGCCGCCCTCGACGCAAACTATGTCCGCCGGTCCGACGCGGAACTGTTCTGGAAAGAGCTTTAAGCTTTCCGCCTGCGCCGCAACAGGGCCAGGCCCACGAGCGCTCCGCCCAGCAGCGCCATCGTCGCCGGCTCGGGAATCTCGTTCGGCGGAGGCGCGATGGCATTCGCGCTGGAGATCAGCACTACCTTATCGCTCCAGCCGTCGAGAGATTCGCCGCCCCGGAAGCGCACCGCCAGCCAATACCCGGTTGATCCGCTGGCCGTGAAATCCGAAGCCGTCAAGCCTGCCAGCGTGCCAGTGAGATCAAATACGAAGGTTCCGGCTCCGCCCGCGGGGATGCCGCCTTTGGGCGAACCGCCCGCCAGCCACGAATTGGACGTGGAAACCCCGAAATCGAATCCGCCATAAGGCGGCGCGCTCACCAGGCCGCTGAACGCGGGACCGCCCAGCAGATGCGTCAGCCCGAAGGAGGTGGACGCGAGCGAGATCCCCTCCACCTGCCATGGCCGGCCCAGCGCGAACGCCGTAATATAGCCGCCCTCTTGCGACGTATTTTCGTTCGTCAGCATGAAGGTGACCTGATTTCCCCCATACTGCAGACTTCCGGAGAACCTGCCCAAGCCCTCGGTGGATTGTCCGTCCACGGATGAAAACAGGATCGGTCCGGCCGCTGCCGTGCCGCACATTGCCGTCAGGAACGCCAGTTGACGGACCAAAGTCAATCCTGCCTGTTTACCCATTTCCCCAATTCCTTCCCATTGCCAACACTTCGCCGCCGGTCTTACTGCCGGCCTAATTGCATGTTAGAGAGCGGGGCTGTGGCGGTCAGCCCAACGGTGGTCCCAATCGGGCTGGTACCCGTTCCAGTACTTTTCCCCGCGAAGCGCCCCGTTCGCTATACTGAGAGTCGCTCGCCCTCCGGAACGGCTCCACGATGATCGCTCTCCTGCTGCTCGGCTCGATCGCCGCTTTTGCCCTTGCTTACCGCCTCTACGGCGCTTTCGTTGCCCGCCGCCTGGAAATCAGCGACCGCCACGCGGTTCCGTCTGAAACGCTCTACGACGGCACCGACTACGTGCCCGCCCGCACCGCCATCCTGTTCGGCCACCACTTTTCCTCGATCGCCGGCGCCGGCCCCATCGTCGGCCCCATTCTCGCCGCGATGTTCTTCGGCTGGGCCCCCGCCCTGGTCTGGATCATTCTCGGCTCGATCTTCGTCGGCGGGGTTCACGACTTCGGCTCGCTGGTGGCCAGCATCCGCCACAAGGCGCGCTCCATCGCTGAACTGGCCCGCCAGTACATGTCGCCGCTGGCCTATAAACTCTTCCTCGCCTTTATCTGGCTGACCCTGGTTTACGTAATCGTCGTCTTCCTCGATCTCACCGCGGTGAGCTTTATTGACACGCCCGGCTCCACCGGCGCCGCCGAAGTGCAGGGAACGGGCGTGGCGGTCGCCAGCGGCATCTTCATGCTGCTCGCCATCGGGCTTGGCATCGTGCTCCGCCGGACGCAAATCAAGTTATGGATCGCCACCACCGGCTTCGTGGCTGTTTTGCTGGCTGCCGCCGTCTGGTCATCCGGCATCACCTCGGACGGCTCCTATCTGCCCACGCTGCTTGGCGGTCCGCGCGAGACCTGGTCGGTCGCCCTGCTCGTCTACTGCTTTATCGCCTCGGTTACGCCCGTCTGGGCGCTGCTCCATCCGCGCGACTATCTGTCGAGCTTCATGCTCTATCTGGCGGTGCTCGGCGGGGGCATCGGCCTGATTCTGGGCAGTTTTTCGGGGCGCATCGCGCCGGTCTACCCGGCTTTCGTGAACCCCTCGGACCCTCTTTTCGAGACCGTCCCGCATCTCGGGCCGCTCTTTCCCATACTGTTCATCACCATCGCCTGCGGCGCTTGCAGCGGCTTCCATTCCATGGTCAGCTCCGGCACCACCGCCAAGCAGGTGAGCTGCGAGACCGACGCCCGGCGCATCGGCTACGGCGGCATGCTCACCGAGGGCGTCGTCGCGGTGATCTCGGTCGCCTGCGTGATGATGCTCGGCTTCAACGCCCAGACGCTCGCGCAAAATCCCGTCACCGTGTACGCGCAGGGCATGGGCTCGTTCCTCAGCTCCTTCGGACTGCCGCTCCGCATCGGCAACATGCTCGGCCTGCTGACGCTTTCCACGTTCCTGCTCACCACCCTGGACACCTGCACGCGCCTGAGCCGCTACGTGCTTCAGGAGTTGTTCGATTGGGACAACCGCGTGGCGGCGAACCGCGTGAAAGCCACGCTGGTTTCGCTGATCATCCCCCTGATCATGGCCTACACCACGTATACGACGCCGTCCGGCGTGGTTCTGCCCGTGTGGCGCGCCATCTGGCCCGTGTTCGGCAGCACCAACCAGTTGCTGGCCGGGCTGGCGCTGCTGGCTGTTACTTTTTGGCTGAAACGGACGGGCCGCCGCTGGCTGTTCGCGGGCATCCCCACGCTGTTCATGATCGCGATCACGCTGTCGGCGCTGGTGCTCCAGATGACGTCTCCCGCCACCGCGACGCCCGTACGCCTCATCGCCATCGCGCTGTTCGTGCTCGGCGCTGTGCTGGTGATTGAAGCCATCCGCATTTTTGGCCGTCCGCAACTGCCACGCGAGACGATTATCCTGCGCGCGGAGGGGGCGGCTTGACAGCTAAGCCGTTTAACCGCCGAAAGAATGTTCGATTTCTTCCCATCCCGCGAAGAGTGGGCGGCATCACTACCTGTGAGTGAATCCTCGTGCCGATTCGAATCAAGCTATGACCACATCAGGGAATGCCAAAGCCAAGGCCTGGATGAACGCAACCGTGTCATCCGCGGGTCTGTACAACCTGATCTGGGCGGCTTACATTATCGCCAGGCCTGACGATCTCTTTGAACGGCTGGCTCTTGATGCGCCGAGCCACACCGTTCTTTGGCAGGCTCTGGGCTTCGCGATTGGTGTGCTTGGCTTCGGTTTCCTTCTCGCTTCGCAAGACGCGGTGAGGCATTGGCCCGTGGTGCTGATGGGGATGCTCAGTAAGCTGGGCGGCGCATTGGGCTTGGGTGCGGCGATTTACCGGGGCGCATTGCCGATCGAGGCTCTCTGGCTCCTGATCATGAACGATCTTGTCTGGTGCGTGCCCTTCTCCTTGATTCTCTGGGCCGCTTATCAGGCGGGTCTCCGCCAGCGCCGTGTCCTGTCGCCTGAGATCGTACGAATGGCGTTGCGCCGGCGCACCAACCAGGGAGTGACCCTCGAGGAGATGACCGCCCTTTCGCCGGTCCTGCTCGTGTTTCTGCGTCACACAGGCTGCACCTTCTGCCGGGAGGCGCTCGCCGATCTGGCCGCCAAACGGCGGGAGATTGAGGCGCAGGGAGCGCGTCTCACCCTGGTCCACATGGGCAGCGAGCAGCAGGGTGGGAAGTTTTTCGCCAAGTATGGGCTTCAGGATGTGCCCCGGGTCAGCGACACGGAACGCGCGCTGTATCGCGCGTTCGGGTTGCCACGCGGGAGCTTCGGGGATCTGTTTGGCCCCAAAGTCTGGTGGCGCGGCTTTCAGGCAGGCATTCTCGGGCGGCACGGCGCCGGTCTGCTTGTTGGGGATGGGTTCCAGATGCCGGGCGTCTTCCTTTTATTCCACGGCGAAGTACTCCGCAGCTACCGCCACCAATCCGCCGCGGACCGCCCCGACTATGTCGCCCTCGTGACCGGGCGGGAATACGCGTCTCCTGAATTGAGCACGTAAGCCCTTTAGCTACATGCGCTTATGCGCACCTGTCCAATCTCCATTTCAGCCGCCTCGCACCTTCCGCTACGCGGAGTCGATTCCCTCCATGCACGACGTTTCCGGTAAAGAGAAGACAGGCAGGCCGGGCGACAGGACTAGTCCAGTATGGGCCGTCCTCCAGCCATCCCCTCAAAGACGCCTTCCGGTCAGCAGCGGTGACGCTGCGCCGCACGACGCCGGGCGAGGCCAAGTCCCAGAAGCGGCAGGCCGATCAGCACCAGGGTTGACGGTTCGGGGATTGCAGAGGTGTTGGCCTGGGCATCGAACGAAATCTGAAGCAGCGAGGACGTGAGTTCCGTGTTTCCGTTGCCCATGCCACGGACATCCTCCACGAATGAGTAAAACACCAGGCCACCGATTGGAGTTCCCGGAGCGAGTCCCACGGAGCCGAGCGTCATAGTAAAGTTGTTTGAGGGTCCGCTGCTTCCGGTGGCCGTGTTCGACGTCCCCACCCCCGTGACGGTGCCCTTGGACGCGGCTACATACCATCCCTGACCTGGGCTGCCGGTGAAACCAGGGTAGGAATTGTACGAGGATACGACCGGCATCGGCGAAAACGGATTGCCCCCGGGTTGCAGAAAGCCGAGAATCGCATACTCCCAGGAAATCCCCGCGGTGTTCAGGCTGCTGAATACCGCCTCCACGTCGGTCACCAGCAGGTGCGAGCCAAACGTGATTGCGGTCATTGCGCTGTTCAGCGACCCCGGGTTGTTCGTGCCCGGCGCGCCTTGAAATCCCTGAATATTGGTAAATCGCCCGCTGGAGGCCGTCTGCCACTGAACGCGCGACCGTCCGAGGCTGCCGGTGGTCCCCACTGCGAAATCGAAGATAACGTCCGGCAAGCCGCCGTCGTCGAACGGAAGGCTGGCGAAAGTGGTGTCATGAATGAGGTTGTACGCAACACTGAAGGAGGATGACCCGTTCGTATCGACAATGGTAGTGTTCGAACCGGGAAACGGATACTCGTTCAGTTGAATCGTGACTGGCGCCGCGTTCGCAGCCCAGGGGGCCAGCGTGGCGAGAACAGCCAGGCACAGCAACCGCGCTTTCAGGCAGGAATGCTGAAACTCTCCGAGTTTCATTTGCCCTCCTCCATCAATGAATTGCGGATTGTCACCATCTGCTCCCCCGCAGGGTGCGGATGTCCTCTGAATTATATCATCTGTTCTTGGCCGCCTCGATGATTTTAAACTTGACATTCTCATCATAAAATGCAATATTCGCCCGTTGTTATTTATTCCGCTGTAGAGAAATTCAACAGTCGCCTTACCCGTGCCCAACCTTTGGGGAGTGCCCTTGCGGAACTCCAGCGCAGCAGCGCGCGGCGAGAGGAACCCCGAATGCCGCAAGCCCGCGTGCGCCGGCTCTTTCCAGGAAGAATGGGAGGATCGGCCGCGATTATGCCCTCATCGGGCTCGTCCTGCCGCGAACGCACCCTCCCTTGCCAGCAAACCAAGTGGTTGAAACTGCACTTCCGCCGGGTAGGCTCACGAGGCAGGGCGGGCAGCTAACGTTCTTCTCCGGAAAGAGCGCCCGGCGGCCTAGTACTTTCGCTCTTCATCCGGGGCTTGTCGAACCTGCCGGAGAATGTCATACTAACATCTATAGCGAGGAAACTCGAGATCGAGGGGCGTGTGAAGATCCACCGAGCGCACAAGCCTCCGCAGACCTCGCCATCGGATTATCGAAGAACTGAACGAGAGAATCGGAGACTTCATGATGACTTTTAGCGGTAGCAAAACGGTAGCGTGCGCATTTCTGGGTCTAATGTCCCCTGCGGCGTTTGCCGAAACCTTGTCGCTGGCGCTTCCAGCCATCAAAGCCCCCTCGCTGCGTGTTCTGACTTTACCTGTGCCCGAGGCGTCCGCCGCCGCCATGCTGGGGGTCTGCCTTTGTGGACTCGCTGTCATGGTGCTGACCCTGCGCAAGCGCGTCCGGCAGCAATCATAGCCTGCCCGCAAGCAAGAAATAGGCCCGGGAGCAAACCGCGCGGTTCGCTCCCGGGCTTTTTATTCCATTTCGACCCGAGTCTCGCCTGCCGCTCTTCTCCGGGCGGCTTGCTCGAATCGAGCCGGTCACCCGGCGGGGAATCGCGGTGGTCAAAGGTTCCTCCGCGAACGCCTCGGCGAAGGAGAGAGCAAAAGTCTCAATCCGGCGCGTGACGGCGAGGCTTGGAACAGTGAATGAACAGGCCCCCGGCATACGCCAGGGGCCTGTTCCAGTCAGTGATCCGTTGGCTAGCGGCGCGCGGTATCAATCTCCTTCAGCAGGAGTTCGAAGGTCTCGTTATCCAGCGACCCCACCGCATAGACAAGGTACGCCTTGAACGGGCGGAACTGCAGCGGAGCGCGATCCACAACCACCGGACTGCCGCCCGCGGCGGCGATCGTCAACTGCCAGTTACCGGGCTGGAAAACGGGGCTCGCCTGATCGCCATTCTCCACATTCTTGAGGGTTGCGGAAGGCGAACGCGGCGCCTGGTTGCGGGCCAGAGTGATGTCCACCGCGGGCGCATTGGCCGTGTGGTGCGCAATCACGCGCGCGGCGCCGCCCGTCCGGCTCACGTCATTCAAAAACGGGGTGATCGTGGGCGCGCCGGCCGCGGTGAGGTGCGCCACGATGGAGTAGTTCTTGCCCGCTTCCACCGTCGCCGAAGCGGAAAGCAGCGTCTCCGCCGAACAAGGAATCTCCGTGTTCGCCGGCTTGATTTCCAGACTATACGTCCCTGCCGGCAGCGACAGCGGACCCGCAATCGTGCCGAACGTGAAACCCTGCAACGCGCAGAGGCTGCCGTTCACCTGAACATCCACCGGAAGCGCAGGATCCACCTCCGCACCCAGGTCCGTTCCCGGGATTCCGTGGACCACGTACACCGACGCCGCATTCTGCGCCAGGCCAATCCCCGATAGGACAAACAACGCAAAGCACAAAGTCAGCACTTTGTTGATCTTGAACATTTATATCCTCTTTTCTTTCTTAGACTTACCGAAAACGCCTCATCCCCGTGCTGGCGGAGTTCTAGGGTCTTCACTGCATGACTGATGCCCGAAAAGTAGGAGTAGTGATAGGATTAATCTGACCGGCGGATTTGGGAAAGACGAAAGAAAAGGCCCCGTGGCGGGGAGCGATGCCGCCACGGGGCTTGCTGAGTGAGGAGCCTTCCGTTCAGGCAGGCTCAGGGATTTCGCCGCTTCAGGGTCGGCCTCTCGTCCGGATCTTCCTTCGGCTTCTTCGGATCTTCACCGGCTTCAATGGGATCGGTTGAGCCGGGCGCGCGCCGCAGCGTGGGCCGGTTCGGATCCTCGGGGGTCGCCTTGCGGCGGCTGGCCAGCATCAGAATCCGGTTCTTGACGTCCTCAAACTCGGAGGTGGTGACGACGTATTCGGGCCGTTCCTTCAGGAGCGCCTCGATGTTTTCCTGCGCCTTCACGATGCGGTCGCCCGTGGGCGGGTGAGAGCGGAAGATCTTGGAGATGGCGCCCGGCTTCCGCTTTTCCAGCGCTTCGAGCCGCTCGAAGAAATCGATGAAGCCGTTGGGGTCATAGCCGGCTTTGTACATGTACTGCAGGCCGAGGAGGTCGGCTTCGGATTCGAACGCGCGCGAGAAGCTCAGGAATCCGATGGGAATCGCGAGACCCGCCGCCTGCCGCGCCCCGAAACCTGCCCAGCCGCCCAGGAAGATGAGCGGGATGGTGGCCAGGTTGATGGTCTGGCCGCGGGTGGCCTGCCGTGTGCCGTGGCGCGCGGCGATGTGCGCGATTTCATGGCCCATGACGCCGGCGATTTCGCTTTCGTTCTCGGCGAGGGTAATCAGCCCGGTGTTCACGAAGAAGAAGCCGCCGGGCAGCGCCATGGCGTTCGGCTCGTCGGTGTCGATCACCTTAATGGTCACCGGGACCTGGCAGTCGGAGTTCCGCACCAGGTTCTGGCCCACGCGGTTGATGTACTCGGCGATGATGGGGTCGTCGACGATGCGCGCCTGGCGTTCAATTTCCTGCGCGATGCCCTTGCCGAGGGCGATCTCTTTCTCCAGGGAGTACCAGTTATATCCCTTGCCGACATCGCGTTCGCCGATGGCTTCGACATCCTGCTTGGACCCCTTTTTGACCTTCTTCTGCGGTTCAGCGAAAGCCACGGGCAGAGCCAGCGCCAGGCTTAACACCAGCGCCAGCGGCTTCGCCAGAATTCGATGGAATCTCATTGGCTCGCTCCTAACCCGGAGGGCGTCATCCCTCGCGCCCAGTATACGCTTGTTCGCGGCGAGGGGGAACCCTCTCTACCATGTGTAACGTACACTCAATGAGATGGGTTACAACGATCCCGGGACGCAGGGAATTGCCGCGCGCTGGCGCCATGAGTTCCCGGTCACCGAAAGCCTTATATATCTGAATCATGCCGCAGTGGCACCGCTGCCGCGGCGCTCGGCCGAAGCCATGAAGCGCCAGGCCGAGGACGCCTGCCTGCACGGCTCGCTTCATTACCCCGATTGGATGGCCGCTTGCGATGGCGTCCGCGAGGCCACGGCGCGCATGGTGAACGCCACGCCCGGCGAAATCGCCCTGGTCAAGAACACGAGCGAGGGGATCGCCACGGTGGCGCTGGGGTTCCCGTGGAAGGCCGGCGACCGGATCATCGCGTTCGAGGAGGAGTTCCCGGCCAACTTCTATATCTGGAAGAAGTTGGAAGAGATGCGGGGCGTGCGCGTCGAGTGGCTTTCCTGTTTCGATCCGATCGAGAGGGTGGAACGGGCGGTGCGCGGTGCGCGGTTCCTGGCGGTCAGCTTCGTGCAATACTTGAGCGGATTTCGCGCGGATTTGACGCAAATTGGCGCATTTTGCCGCCGGGAAGGCGTGTTTTTCTTCGTCGACGCGATCCAGGGGCTGGGCGCGTTCCCTTTCGACGTCCGCGCCATGCAGATCGACGCCTTCGCCGCCGACGGCCACAAGTGGCTGCTGGGACCCGAAGGCGCGGGCGTCCTCTTTGTGGCCCGGCAGTGGCAGGATCGCATTGAGCCTGTTGAGTTTGGCTGGACTAACGTGGCCGGCTGGGCCGACTATGCCTCCCGCGACATGACCCTGCGTTCCGACGCCGGCCGCTACGAGCCAGGGACTCTGAACGTGATCGGTTCATTCGGGCTCCAGGCTTCGCTTGAACTGCTGCTGGAAGCGGGCATCGAAGAGGTCTCCGCCGCTGTCCTCGCCGTGACGGACCGGCTCGCCGAAGGCGCCCGCGAACGGGGCTATGAGGTTCTTGGCGGCCGCACGCCCGCCACCGCCGCCGGCATCGTTTGCATCCGCAAACCGGGAACCGACGCGCGCCTCACCCACGCTCATCTGAGAGATCAAGGAATTCTCGGCGCGCCGCGCCAGGGCTGGCTCCGGCTCTCACCCCACTTCTACATTTCGCCCGAAGACGCCGGGCGAGTGATTGAAGCATTGCCCTGAGGCTTGCCCGCCGCCGGCGCGAAGGAGACGACCGGCGATGACGCAGTCTGAGGGTGGCACGTGATTCAGCGTCGCTTTTCAGTCAGGCGGATCCGGAACTCCGCGCTGGAGCCTTCCTTCTCCACGTAAATCGAATCCCGCACGCCTGGGGGCATGTCCGGTGAGCGGCCCAGGGTGATCGAGAACGGCCCGTCCACTTCAATGGTCACCTCCAGAGTCACGCCCTCCAGAACGGCTTCCACCACGGCCCGGCCGCGGTAGCTTGCCCGGCGCGTTTCATTCCAATAGGGCAGCGGAGGCTCCACCGGTTCCGCGTTCGCGGGCGCCCGGATCCGCCCGTGCAGATGGAGGACCTGGCCCAGCCGCCGGGGTTCGCCGCCTTCGACTTTCAAGCGGACGACATCTTCGAGGCGCCCGTCCACAATACGCAATTCCCTTGCCGCCTCCACGCCGGGCCGGTAGTGCGGCTGCCGGGCCGCCACGCCGGCCGGCGCGAAGCTCACCAGTTCGCCAGGCTGCCAGCGCGCCTGCCCCTGCCCATCGACGAGCGGCACGTTGTGCGCGGCGCCCGTCGTATAGAAGCCCCGGTGCAGCGGCGAACCGTAGCCGACCGTGCCGGGATCATGGGTCACCGCCACGCCGCGATAAGTGGCTTCGAAGTTCAGCGCTTCGGCCTGCGCGTGCGAAGCGTGCAACTGGCCGTAGTGGAAGAACACCTGCCACGGCCCTTCGCGCAGCAGCGCCATGCGGCTGGAAGGCAGCGAGTGGCTGGCGGGATCGGGCAGAGGCGCGTCCGGGGGCGCGGGCGGCGGCGGATCGACGAGCGTATCCCAACTCCTCTGTCCCGCGATATGCCGCAGCCCGATGGTGGTGGGAAACACGCGATAAGCGCCCGCCAAGAACCGCTCATTCGGCGCGCGCGGAGCGCCGCCGGTGGCGTCGGCGGGATTCGGCAGCCGACCGCCTGGAAATCGAAGCAGGATGGGCGCCAGCATCATGTTTTGAATCACGAGCATCTCATCGCGCAGTTCGCCGGCCCGGCCATCCAGAGAGGCAACCGTGAACAGCGGCAGCATCGCGCTGACCACATAGCTGTTGTAGCCCATGGACTGCTCAAACCACAGGTATTCGCTCGTGACCCCATGAGCGATCTGCTTGCGGATGCCGAACGGGCCGTCGATGGCCCGTGTCCACAACTCCGCGTCGCGGGCATACAGCGCCGTAAGCGCCATGGCGGTGCGCTGCCAGCAGGCGATGTTGTGAATGCGCTGGAAAGTCTCATCGAGCAGTTCCGCCGAAGGCCGGAAAAGGCTATCGATCCAGCCGCGCTTGCGCTGCTCTGTGACGAAGCCGTCGAGCAGCCGCGCGGCGTTCAGGAGCCGGATCTGGACATTGGCGTCGTCGAGGCTCTGATGCATGAGCCGGGCCTTCGCCTTGGAGGTTTGCAGCGGCCATTTCGTGTAGTTTTCGGCGTAAAAATCGAGTTGCGCGGCGGCCCATTCGGCGTACCTGGCTTCGCCGGTCAGGCGGTAGAAGCGCGCGGCCTCGGCGATTTTTTCGGTATGCCGCGACCGGAAGCCGAAGACCCAACCGCCGTGGATTTTGGGCGTCAGTTCGACGCGGGGGTCGCTGGGGCTCGACAATGTGGCCGCGCCGGGTTCATCCGGCGTCCAGGTGAGAAAGCTGCCATCTTTCGGGCTGACGAAATCGTGCCACCAGCCGGCGACCCACTCGACACGGTCGCGCCGGTTCGCCATCCACTGATCCAACTCGGCGCGGCGCTCGTCCACCCACTGCGCCCACCCGGGATCGGAGGCGGCGCGCGCCCGCGCGCCTGCCCAATCCTCGCTCGCGATCCGCAGCGGGCTCGCGTTCGCATCCAAGACCTTCAACGCGACGAACGCGGAGGCCGGATCGCGCTTGGCGAACGGCCCAACGTCGTAGGTCTGCGCCAGCGCGGGCGCGCCGGAGAGCAGCAGGACGTAATAAATGGTGGAGCCTGGCATCGGTAATCCTTCGTCTCTACCAATACCAGACTCGCGGGCGGCGGACTATCGCCGTTCGTAGTGCTCCGTCCAACTCTTCCGCCCGTCGGGCGCTTGCAGGCGGAGGCGGCGGGTGAGAGTCCGGCCGGAGCGCGCAATGGTGGTTTGCGCGGTTTCCACATACCGGCCATCCGAGGTCCGGAAGACCGACTCGACGGTCCAAGCGTCGATTCTGCGCAGGGTGATCATTCCGTCGCCGAAGGAACGGGACATGGCGTAGGCGCTGCCGTCCATCGAACCGGAGAAGGTAAACTCGCGGGTGTCTTCGTTGGCGTACTGAACGACGCCGTGATAGTCGAGTCGGGGTTCGCGGTGTTCGATGGTCATCACCACGCTGATCGGTTTCGCCATACTGCCCCAGCGCGATTTTCCCACGTTCAGATGCCAGGACCCGGTGAGGTCCGCGGGTTGCGCCACGGCGGCGCCAGCCGCCAGGGCGAGGACAGCCGGAAGCGACAACCAGATCCGCATAACTGCAACCTCCTTTGTCCACCCCCAGAATACGCCTGCTTCGAACGAAAAGGAAGACGATTTCGTGTACGAAAGAGAGCCTGAACTTCTAAAGCCCTGCCCGAAAGATGGTTAACGGGTCAGCGCCTGTGGACGCCTGATCATGCATATGGCCTTTTTATCTATACCGCCGTTGCGTCATCTTTCATTCACCGTTATTCTCGTCGCGGCGATGCTGGCCGCTGCGACCGGTCTCAATGCCCAACAGCAGGTTCGCTTTTATGACGTGAACGTCATTTCCAGCTTTCCGAGCGCAATAACCCCAAACTCGATCCAGATGGCCTGCGCGCCACGCCAGGACCTGCTGCTGGGACATTTTGGGCACCGCAGACTGCAATTCGTCCCGGCTGTTCTTCGCCGCGTTGACGATCTCACCTGTCACATCCTTTATGAGCCTTCGGTGACCGGTTTCCGCGCCCACGCCGAATCCGATCCGGTCGCTGGTGCGTTCGCGGACATCCCTCACTTGCGATTACTCACACAACCCGGCGAGCCGGTCGGTGACAGCCTGGACATTCTCAAGGCGGTGCTGGCGCAGGCCCCTGAACCGCTTGACATCAGTCTCGGCGTCTCGGTGAACGTGCCCCGGACCTACATCGACCGCGCAGTTGCGGCCCATTTCCCGGCGACCCGGCACCGCATCCGGATCCGGCCGAATCCTGAGTACCAGGTGAACGCCTGGTCGAAGGACTTCATTCAGTCCGGAACGGTCCGCCGGAATAGCCGCATCCTTGCCCCCCGCAGGATTTATGAAGGGAACCGCGACAACGGCGACCGCTACAAGCCTCTCCTGGATGCGCTTCCTGCGAAGGTGACCACCCGCAGCCGTCTGAGCTGGGAAGGCGGCGACCTGCTGTTCGTCAACGATCCCCGCCATGCCGGCCGGCTGCTGATGATCTACGGCGACGCTGCTCGCCCCTATTGGGCAGAGAAGCTTACGGAGGAGGAGTATGCCTATATCCTCGCCACCGAGTTCGGCGCGAATGAGGCCATCTATCTTGGCTCTGTGTCGCCTCATGTCGATTACGTGGTCTCTTTTCTCCCCGAGCATGGAATCGCGCTCGTCGGCCAGCCTGTCACGGGAAATCTGGAGATTGCCCGCGCCGCCGCGAAGCTGTTGTCCATTACTTTCCCAGCACCCTTGCCCCCGGTGTTGAAGGAGCTTGAAGCCGCTCTTGCGGCACCGAATGCTTTGCGGGCTGCCGAGCCGGCTTTGCGGGCTCTCATCGCCCAGGCGCGCAGGGAGAATGGAGAGTGGTCTGTGCCCGTGGACGGCGCAGCCTACGCGCAAATCGAACAGCACATCGCGCAGCACTGTCCCGGCGACGCTGTGGCCTGTACGGGTCCGGGCCAGTTGCCCGCCCTGATCAGCAGCCAACCCGAGATGCTCGCCAATTGGGTCCGCATGGCCGCGGTGCTCAAGTCGGCACAGAGCCTGCCAGCCGCGATGCTCTCGGTGATCGAAGATCAGTTGCCCGGGGAGACGGAGAAGAAGGAGCACCGGCTCAAGGAGCACGCACGCACTCTCGAGAAGATGGGATTCCGCGTGCTGCGCGTCCCCTGGGTCGGCGGCGAACCTAATGGCGCCGAAGCGTGGGCGGGCATCAGTTACACGAACATGGTGCTACTGGAGCGCCGCCTGTTTGTGCCCGTATTCGGCCTCGGGCCTGCCGAGCAGCGGCTGGTAGAATCGATCGAGCCGATGCTGCCGCCCGGGTATCGCGTCATCCCGGTGTTCGCCCGCTCCGCCCTGCTTCAGAGCGGCGGTGTCCACTGCGCGCTCGGGGTGGTGCGGGGACCCGGCCTTTTCTGATCGCTACGGCAGCACCTGCACGATCACCCGGCGGTAGCTGAAAAGCTTAGGGGCGCCGGAGTCAGCCACTTCCAGGATCACGTGCAGCGTGCCGCCGCGCTGCACCTGGGCCGGCAGATGGAGCTGCGCGTCCACGGAGCGGGCATTCTCGATCCGCGCCTGCTCCGCCTCGCGCAAAGGCAACGACCCGGCCTCGGGATAGACGAACCAGCGGTAGCTGAGCTTGTCGCCGTCCGGGTCGGAGGAGCCGAGGGCCGAGAGCTGAACCGTCGAACCGGGCCTTGCGGTGAGTTCTACCGGCGCCTTGCCGGCGGCCCCATTCGCTACAGCCACGGGGTTGTGGTTCGCCTTGTCGCGCGGCAGAATACACCAATCCATGCGCGCCGCGAAGTCATGCTGATAGGCCTCGCGCCAGCGCCAGATCGTCGCCTGGTTGGAGGTGTGCTCGCGGTTGTCCGCAAGCCGCACGGTGTCGCGGGCATCGGTCCAGATGGGCCGGGTTTCGCCGTAGCCGCGCCGGAGTTCATACCGCCCGCCCCAGCCGCCGTAAGCGGGCGAAACGCCGCTCGCGAGCCCGTTCGGAATCAGGTTGAGGAACGAAGGGGTGTCGCCTTCCATGATGTAGGCCACCAGCGGGTAGCGCGCGCCCAGCGGGCCGTGGTTCTCGATGATGTTCTCCTTCAGCCATGGGTTGTCCACGAGATGAAAATGCTCGCCCGGGCCGTTACGGTAGTGCTTGTCGCCGGCGATGCCGCTCCAGGTCGAACGCCAATACTCGGGCCGCGTCACATCCGTGGGGCTGCCGATGAAGAACAGCGTGGGGAAGGTGACGCGCAGCCAGCGGCTGGCGTTGTCCTGATCCGAGATCGTGTACACGCGCAGTTTGGCGACGAACTTTTCCAGCTCCTCGGGCGAGCGCGAATACTTCACGTCCCACAATGCCTGTGCCAGCGTGTTGGCGCCGCCCCAGATGGGCACCCACACGGGACGCGGAGCGGGCCGGTCCACGACCTCGATGATCCATTTGGACCCTTCCGTGGATTTGCCCTCCCCCACCGCCTCCATGCCGAAGCCCACCTGACCGGACTTCACCACGGCCAGCAGCTTTTCCTTCTCGGGAAAGCCCGGCGCGTGCAGCAGCAGGTTGTCGCGGACCTGTCCATAGGCTTCCACCGTCTCGCGGATGATATCGGGCCGGATCCTGTCCCGCAGCCACACCGAGGTCGTCGCCACCAGACCCTCGACGTCGAATTCATTGGAATAGAGCAAAAAACGGACCAGGGATTCCTCATCGTCCGGCTCATTCGAGATATCCGTAAGCACCAGAACCCGGGGCTTGGTTTCCTGCGCGGAAAGCGGCAGTGCAAGCAGAAAAACGAGTGAAAGGGCGCGAATCATGCGCCCAGTCTATACCCGATTCGGCTCCGGATGGAGATAGGGGGAGCGGTAGGGCCGCCGGAGCAATTTGTTCGCCTCGGCGTCGTTCACCACCTGGTGCCGGACGGGATCCCACGTGAGGGAGCGGCCGAGTTCGAGCGACATATTCGCCAGGACGCAGGTCGCGGTGGAGATATGGCCTTCCTCGACATGCGCCACGGGCTTGCCGCGCGACGCCATCTTGTCGAGCAGGTCTTTCATGTGGATCCGGATCGCGGGCGCGACGTGCCGCTCCAGCCGGGGCTCCGTCTTGTCTTCGGGATACTTTTCGAGCTCGTATTCCACGTCGCGGCGGACCGGCGCCTCGTTCCTCGCCATGGGGATGTAGTCATAGCGCATGACGCCTGCCTTGAGCGTGCCCTTATCCCCGAAGAACGTCGCGCCCCAGGGGTAGTCCGGGTCGGCGGGCGCGCCATAAGAGCGGTGCTTCCAGATCACTTTCAGGTCGCCATAGTCGAAGGTGGCAATCTGCGTGTCGGGAATGTTGGCCTTGCTCTCGCGCTGCACCAGGATGCCGCCCTCCGAGGACACCGCTTCGGGCCAGCCGAGGCCGAGCATCCAGCGCACCATGTCGAGCATGTGGATGCACATGTCGCCTACGATGCCGTTGCCATACTCCATGAATGCCCGCCAACTGCCGGGATGCGCGAGCTTGTTGTAGGGCCGCAGCGGCGCTGGGCCGGTCCACAGGTCCCAATCCAGATGCGGCGGCGGGTCCGTGTCGGGCGGATTCGCGTTCGCGCGCATGTGGTAGTAGCAGTAAATTTCGACGACGCCGATCTTGCCCAGTTTGCCTTCCTTGATGATCCGGTCGCGGGCCTCGATGAGGTGCGGCGTCGAACGGCGCTGCGTGCCCACTTGCACCACGCGGTTGTACTTCTGCGCCGCTGCGACGATCGACTGGCCTTCGACGATGTCCACGCTGATCGGCTTCTGCAGGTACAGATCCGCGCCCGCTTTCATTGCGTCGATGGCGGCCAGCGCGTGCCAGTGATCGGGTGTGGCGATGAGCGCCAGGTCGATTTCATGCTTCGCCAGCATGTCGCGGTAGTCCTTGTAGGTCGCCGGCGGCTTCTTCGCCTGGGCGCGTTCGGCGATCGCTTTCGCGGCCCCTGCCAGCATTTGACTGTCCGGGTCCGCGAGCGCCACCACCTCGACCGGCTCCACCTGCATCAGGCGGAACAGGTCGCATTTGCCGTACCAGCCAGGGCCTATCACCGCCACGCGCTTGGGGCGGCTCTGCGCGAGGGAGCGCGGGCCGGGCAGTGTGTACAAGCCGGCAGCGGCGGATGCAGTGAGAAAGGTGCGTCGGTTCATGGAACTTGAAATTCAGTATAAGACGCCGCGGTTCCGAGGGGAGCGGATGCCCGGTCAGCCTTCGCGGACAAACGCTGCCAGTGCGCCGGCCAGCGACTCCACGGTAGAGGACTCAGGCTCGACATCCACCATGAGGCCGTGTTTTCGGGCGGCTTCGGCGGTGATGGGGCCGATGACGGCCACGCGGACCCCCTCCAGCGCCTCCCCGCCCACAGCCGCCAGCAGGTTCTTAACCGTCGAAGGGCTGGTGAAAACCACCCAGTGCGGACGCGCACCTTCGCTGAAAAGGGCCTGCGCGGCGGCTTCGAGTCCGTCCGGCACAATGTTCCGGTACACCGGCAGCGTCGTGACGCGCGCACCCAGCGCGCTGAGTTCGCGGGGCAGCACCTCGCGCGTGGCGAGCGCGGCGGGCAGCAGAATGCGCTGCTCCTGGAGATTCTCGCGATCGAGCGTGGCCGCGACGCCCTCGGCGTGGTGCTGCTCCGCGACGAGATCGGCATCGACCCCCAGGGCGCTGAGCGCGGCGGCAGTACCTGGTCCGATGGCGCAGATCCTCGCTCCCACAGGCGCGGCAGGCGGCGTGCGGAAGAAGTATCGCGCGGCGTTCGCACTGGTGAAAACGATCCAATCGAAGGCGCCGGGCTCCACTGGTTCAAAGTCCAGCGGCACGAGTTCGATGGCCGGCAGTTCCACCACCTCAGCGCCCAGCGTGCGCAGCTTGTGCGACAACGGCGCAGCCTGGTCGGCGGGCCGGGTATTCAGAATGCGCAGCCCGGCGAGCGGCGGCGCATCGCCGTAGACCTGGCGAAGGATGACGCGTGCTCCGCTGTCCAGCAAAGCGGCCGACGCCCGTTCGCCCAGTGCTTGCGCCTCTTCGGCGGGTGCGGCATCCTCGTGCCGCAGGATGGTGTGACCGTCCGGATGGGCGACGATGGCGCGCAGGTGCAGGAGCCCATCCTCGCGAAGTTCGGCGTGCGCGCCGATCGGCACCTGGCAGCCGCCGCCAAGCCCGGCCAGCAGCGCGCGTTCGGCCGTCACGGCGGCGCGCGTGGGTGCGTGATCGAGCGCGCGGCAAACCTCCAGCGCCGACCCGGTGTTGCGCGTCTCGACCGCCAGCGCGCCTTGACCCACGGCGGACACCATCCGCTCCGGCGTCAGCAGCTCGGCGATGCGGTCCGCCCAGCCGAGCCGGCGCAGGCCCGCCGCGGCCAGCAGAATCGCGTGGTATTGCCCCTCGTCGAGCTTGCGCAAGCGCGTGTCCAGATTGCCGCGAATGTTCTCGATCACCAGATCCGGACGCAGCGCGCGCAGTTGCGCGGCGCGGCGCAGCGACGAGGTGCCCACGCAGGCGCCGGGCGGCAGATCGTCGAGGCGCGAACCGATAAGCGCGTCGGCGGTCTCTTCGCGCTCCGGAATCGCGGCGATCGTGAGTCCGTCCGGCAGCGAGGTGGGTAGATCCTTCAGCGAATGCACGGCCAGATCGATGCGCCCGTCGAGCAGGGCCTCTTCGATCTCTTTCGTGAACAGCCCCTTGCCGCCCACTTTGGCCAGCGGCACATCGGTGATCTTGTCGCCCGTGGTGCGGATGATCTCGATTCGGGCTTCAATGCCCAGTTCCGCCAGCCGGGCCTGGATGTGGCGGGCCTGCCAGAGGGCGAGCTGCGATCCGCGCGAGCCGATGACAAGAGTCTCTATCATTCGTCCTGATCCGGAGGGGCATCGAGCCGGAAGACGCGCCGGATGACGTTGATCACCTTATCGCCTTCGGGCCGCGTGGAGGCGCGGCGCAGCTCGGTCATGGGGCCGTGCGCGATCTTGTTGAGCAGGGCGCGCGTGTAAGCCTGCAGCGCCTCTTCCTGATGGGGCGAGAGTTCACCGAAGCGCGGGCGCAGGCGTTCGAGTTCGGCGCGCGAGAAGGCATCGAGCTGATGCTGGATGCCGACGATGGTGGGCGTCACCTCGCGCGCCTTCAGCCGTTCCAGCAGGCGGGCGATTTCGGCGTCGATGATCTCCTCGGCCTGTTCGGCCTCCACGGCGCGCGCCCGGCGGTTCTGTTCCACCGTCTGGCCGAGATCGTCAATGTCGTAGAGGTAGATATTCTCGAGTTCGTTCACCTCGGGCGCGACGTTGCGCGGCACGGCGATGTCGATGACGAACATCGGCCGGTTGCGGCGGCGTTCGAGCACGCGCTGCATCTCGTCCTTGCGCAGCAGGTAGTCCGGCGCGCCCGAGGAGGTGATGACGATGTCGATCTCATGTAAGCGTTCGTGGAAGGTCTCATATTTGAGCACCTGGGCGCCGATAGCCAGCGCCATCTGTTCGGCGCGCTCGCGCGTGCGGTTCGTCACCAGGATCAGGCCGCAGCCGGCGGTCAGCAGATGCCGGGCAGCCAGTTCGCTCATCTTGCCGGCGCCGATCAACAGGACCCGTTTGTCGCGCAGGTTGCCGAAGATCTGCCGCGCCAGATCCACCGCCGCCGAGGAAACGGAGACGGCCGAACGCGCGATGCCCGTCTCGGACCGCACGCGCTTGGCCACCGCGAAGGCGCGCGTCAGGACGGCGTCGAGGAAGCCATTGATCGAGCCGTGCTCGCGCGCGGTGTGGTAGGCGCTTTTCAGTTGCCCCAGGATCTGCGGTTCGCCCACCACCATGGAGTCGAGCGATGCTGCGACGCGGAACAGATGGCGGATCGCGTCGCGGTCCTCGTGGCGGTAGAGAAAGCCCTTCAGCCAGGCCGGATCGAGCCGCTGGCGCGAGGCGAGGAACTCGGACACCCGCTCGGCGGCGGATTCCGATTCGGCCGTCACCGCGATCTCCACCCGGTTGCACGTCGAAAGGATCAGCGCTTCGTGAGCCCCGGCGTGCGAGCGCAACTCTTCGAGCGCCCCCGGCAGGTCGGCTTCCGGGAAGGCGAGCTTCTCGCGCACCTCTACCGGCGCGGTGTGATGGCTCAGACCTGTCAGAAGAACCTTCATCGGCAAACTACGGTCATCGTTCCAGCAGCGGGCGCAGACCGACATGCGCCGCCCAGGTGAGCGCGGCGAAACCCACCACGGTCAGCGCAAGTACGGCGGCCTTGCGGCCGCGCCAGCCCGCCGACAGCCGCAGAAACATCATGAGCAGGTAGAACCCCCAGGTAACCAGCGAAACCGCGATCTTCGCCTCCGCGATCCAGCGTGTGCCCGATTCGATAAAGGCCCACGTCGATCCCGCGACTACGGCCAGCGTAATGGCGACAAAACCCACGCTCATGGAACGCGTAATCAGGGTGTCGAGCGTCTCGAGCGGCGGCAACCGGTCCGCCGCGAAAGCCGGCCAGACCGGCGAAAGAGGCTGCTTCCGCTTGAGCCGCCGCTCTTGCAGCAGGTAAAACACGGCCGCGCCCGCCGAAATCACGAGCCCCGCGTAGCCGATCAGCACCAGCAGAATATGCGCCAATAACCAGGCGTCGCGCACGCGCGGATCGGCCCAGCCGCTCACCGGCGTGCCCATCGAGCCGATCAGCGTCATCAAAAACACTAGCGGAAAAACGAAAACGCTCAGCCCGTCGAACTCGTAGCGCCAGTGAATGAACAGGAACACCAGCGCAAACAGCAGTGCGCACAGCGATGCCGTTTCGAAGAAGTTGTTGGCGGCCAGATGGCGCAGCGCCACCGAGTGTTCGACGATCGAAACGAAGTGCAGCACCGCTCCGATCTGGAACAGCGGCAGGGCGATGCGGAACAGGCCCGTTTCCCGGCGCAGCAGCGTCAGGATGGAGTCCACCAGCCCCACGGCGTAAAACGCAACGGCGAGGCGCAGCCAGAACAAGCTCATTTCAGGCAAAGGCAATCCCCGGCGGACATTTCCCTCACGTTCCGATTGTATCGCGGCGCGACCATGGCAATATGAGGGCATGACACTGAATCTCAAAGGGAAAACGGCATTGGTGACGGGCGGTACGCGCGGCATCGGCCGCGCCATCGCCGAAACGCTGCTGGAGGCGGGCGCCTCGGTGGCGGTCTGCGGGGTGCGCGAGGAGAGCGTACGCGCCGCGCAAATGGAATTGTCGGCGAAATTTCCCTCCGATGCCCTAAAAGTAGTGACGGCAACCGCCGATGTCAGTAATGAGGAGGATGTCCGCCGGCTGTTCGAAACCGTGGACCGGGAACTCGGCGGGCTGGACATTCTCGTGAATAACGCCGGGATCGGCCGTTTTGCCGACCTGGCCGCGCTCGCGCCCAGTGATTGGCGGGCGCTGATGGGAACGAACCTCGATGGGGTGTACTACTGCATCCACGAGGCCTTGCCCCGCTTCCGCGTGCGCGGCGGCGGGTGGATCGTGAATATCGCCAGCCTGGCGGGCAAGAACCCGTTCGCGGGCGGCGCGGCGTATAACGCTTCGAAGTTCGGCCTGTGCGGCTTGAGTGAGGCTGTGATGCTCGACCACCGGTATGAAAACGTGCGCGTCACCGCGGTGCTGCCCGGCAGCGTCAGCACGGATTTCAGCCGGGGCGGCCAGGCGGACTGGAAGATACAACCGGAGGATGTGGCCGAAGCGGTGGCCATGATCCTGGCGATGCCCGAGCGGACCTTGATCAGCCATGTCGAGATCCGGCCGGCAAAACCGCCGAAGAAATAATCGCAGGAGGGCGGCGAGGGCCGATGAGACAGTCAGGGCCGCGGGACACGAGAAAGGCGGACGCGGCGGATCAACCGATGACAACGATGCTGCATCCACTGCGGACCTCGCCCCTGCCCGGCGCGGTGCTGGATCCCAACCGGACGGGTCGCGAGGCGCACGCGCTTGAACGCAGCCTCCGGCGGATGATCGTAGGTCAGGATGAGGCCATCGCCCAGATCGTCAACATCTATCAGATGCACCTCACCGGCCTGAGCGCGCCGCACCGCCCCGTCGGCAATTTTCTGTTCCTCGGACCCACCGGCTCGGGCAAGACCCGCATCGTGGAAGCAGCGGCCGAGGCCCTCACCGGCTCGGACCGCGCCGTGGTCAAGATCGACTGCGCGGAGTTTCAGCACAGCCACGAGATCGCGAAGCTGATCGGTTCGCCTCCGGGCTATCTCGGCCATCGCGAGACGCACCCGCTGCTCAGCCAGGAGATGTTGAACCAGCACCATACCGACGGCCTCAAACTGAGTTTTGTGCTCTTCGATGAGATCGAGAAGTCCTCAGACGCGCTGTGGAATCTGCTGCTCGGCATCCTGGACAAAGGCACGCTCACTCTCGGCGACAACCGCAAGGTCGATTTCAGCCGCTCCTTGATCTTCATGACCTCCAATCTGGGCGCGCGCGAAATGGAGTCGCTCGCGGGCAAGGGTTTGGGCTTCGGCGGCGCCCTCGAGCGCGGCGATCCGCGCAGGGACCAGCGCATGGGCGCCAAACTCGCCCGCACCGGCGTCGACGCCGCCCGCCGCAAATTCACTCCCGAGTTCATGAACCGGCTCGACAAGGTCGTCGTCTTTCAGCCGCTGGGCGAAGAACAGTTGCGCCAAATCCTCGATATCGAATTGGCGCAGGTGCAGCGGCGCATTTTCGAGTCCGGCCCCGAACGCGGCTTCGTCTTTGCCGCGACCGCGGCAGCCAAGGATCATTTGCTCGAACAGGGCACCGACCCCAAATACGGCGCCCGCCATCTCAAACGCGCCATCGAAAGGCTCCTTGTGCAGCCCGTTTCCAACCTCATCGCCACCGGCCAGGTTCGCGGCGGCGACCTGATCCGCGTGGATCACTCCCAGGGCGAGGTCATGCTCCGCTTCGAGCGCGAAGCCGAAGGCCTGCCTGTGCGGGCCATGGCCGAAATGGTGGACGAACCCGTGCGCCCGTGGGTGCGTGTCGCCGCCGCCGTCATTCCCGAACCGGCCCAGCGCATCGCCGCCCGCGGCTCCCGCCGCGCCTGAGGCTACCGCGCCGGAACCGCCCGCACTTTCATCGACGGCAGCCCTCCAGGCTCCTGATCCAGAATCACCGGCCGGGGCTCGTCCGCGCACGATGGCAGCGGCTCGCGGTAGTAGTAGTTCAGCCCATAGCGCAGCGCGCGGTGCAGACGCTCCACGCAGATCCGGTCCTTCTGCCGCTCCACGCGCCGGGCCAGCCCGCGCGCCGACACCACCTGATCCACCGCGGGAAACGCGCTCAGTTGAATGGAAACAAATCCGAGCAGCGCCGCCATGGCCACCACGCCCGCGGCGGCAGTGCGCCGCTGCCGGTCTTCGAACCACCAGGCCAGCGCCGCGAAAGGCAAAGCCGCCGCCACGTATTCCCACGGCAGAGAGCCCCACTGCGCGCGCCGGATACCCGCCAGCAAGGCGTCGGGCAGGGCGGAGCCCGCCACCGGCGCCAGCGCCAGCAGCAGCGCGGCTACGGGCAATGCCCTTCGCGTCTCATACGCCTCCCGCAGACCCACCGCCAGCAGCGCCGCCAGCGAAGGGAACAGAGGCAGGACATACCCCGGCAGCTTGTTCGCGGAAGCCGAAAAGAAGACCAGTCCGAAGACCACTGTGGCGGCCCACACGCGTCGCGGCGCGCTGTTCCACAATCTCGGCATCAGGCCGCCCACCAGCGGGATCCACGGATAAAGCAGCCCCAGCAGCACGGGCACATAGAACCAGAACGGCTGCACATGCTGCAGTTCACCCGACGAAAAACGCGAAAAATGGTGCCGCAGGAAGAATTCTTCAATGAAAGCCCACCCATGCCGCCACACCATCCCCGCGTACCACGGCAGCGCCACCACCGTGGCCCAGACGGCCGCCAGCCCCAGATCCCGCCACTCCCGCCGTGCGAACCAGAGCAGCGGCAACGCCAGCACGCCTGCCACCAGGCCCTTGGCCAGTAACGCCAACCCGAAACACGCCCCGGCGGCCCCCGCCAGCCAGCGCGGTCCGCCTTGCAACCGCAGCATCGCCAGCAGCAGCGCCGCGTTGAAAGCCGCCGCCAGCGGCAGGTCCGTCACTGCAATCAGAGAATAAGCGAACCAGCCTGCCGTGGTCGAAAGAATCATCGCGGCGGCGGTCGCGGTCACCCATCCCTCCAGCCGCCGCAGGCACACCCAGAACAGCATCACAAATCCCCAGGAAAGCACCGCGATGGGCAGACGCGGGGCCAGATCCTCTGGCAATCCGGCATGGAAACCAAGCGCGATCAACCAGTACAGCAGCGGGGGCTTTTCATACCACGGTTCCAGGGCCGCCGCGGCCGGCGGTTCGGTCCACAGCCGTGGTGTGAGAAAGTCTCCCGATTCGGCCATGTGGCGCCCGATGAACGCATAGCGGGGTTCGTCTGGACCTAGCAGGCCCGTCAGCCCCAACCCGAACGTCAGACAACCTAAGAGAATGGCCGCCGCGGCCGCCAGCAATGCGGCGCGGCCTGCGGATAGAGCTTCCGGCGCGGCCTCCCGCGAAGGCGTGAACACGCCTCCCAGTATAATGGCCGTAGAGATCCATGAGTGTGTCCCTGCGGTTCCTGCCAATCCTGATCCTCGCCGCGGCGCTGCTGCCCGGCCGGGCTGCGGCCGACGTGAGCAATTGCGCCTGCGACTGGTCCAACCCCGAATCGATGAAAGTGCGCAATTGCAGCCTCAGCAACGAAGCCATGAAGCAGCCCGCGGACGTCGAGTTCTTCCTTTTGAAGGACATCAACCCCCGGAAGCCCGGCCGCTGGCTCGCCCTGCCGCGCAAGCCGGGACAAGGCGCCCATGACATGCACCATCTCCCCCACGCCGAGCGCACTCGCCTGTGGCTTTTCGCCATGGCGGAAGCCGAAAAGCTCTTCCCCGGCCGCCAGTGGGGCCTCGCCTACAATGGCAACAAGGTCCGCACCCAATGCCACCTGCATATCCACATCGGTAAGTGGGTACCCGCCGCTCATACTTCGAGCTTCCGCCTCGTGAAACGCGTGGAGCAGTTGCCCGCGCCCGAAGAGAGCGGCGTGCTGCTCTACCCCGTCGATGGCGGCTTTATGGTACTCACCGGCGAACAGATCATGGAAACGGCGCTGGTTCGCTAAATCCTCGTACTGCGAAAGGAATCCATTTGGAACTGATCGGCATTCAGGCCGCGCCCGGCGAGGAGAACGCGGCCATCCTACTCGATGAGCGCGACAACGTCGTTATCGCCCGTGTCAACCTGCCCGAGGGCCAGCGAATCCGGTTGGGACGTGAATCGGTCTCCCTGCGCGAGCCTGTTCCGGGCGGCCACAAAGTCGCTCTCCGGCCCATCGCGCAAGGCGAAGCCGTCCTCCGCTATGGCGAAGTCATCGGCCACGCCAGCCGCCCAATCGCCGCCGGCGCGCACGTCCACACGCACAACCTCGCCTACGAAGAGCCGTCGGTGGACTACGAATTTCCGGATGCCGAACGGCCGCTGCCGCCGCTGCCCGCGGAGGTCCCTTCTTTCCTCGGTTACTTGCGCGAGGACGGCCGCGCCGGCACGCGCAACTACATCGCCGTGGTCGCGGCCAGCAATTGCGCCGCCCATACCGCGCAACTGATCGCCGCGAGCTACGCGGACGCGCCCCTGCCCGCGAACTGCGACGGCGTGGTGGCCTTCCCGCATGGCGAGGGTTGCGGCCATTCCTTCGGTCCTGACGTGGACCAGTTGCGCCGCACTCTCGGCGGCGTGCTCGACCACCCCAACGTCGGCGCCGCGGTCATTCTGGGCTTGGGATGCGAAGTCAACCAGGTGGAGCATTACCTCGGCGGCGCGAACCCGGCGCCGGACCGCCTTGTGGGCCTCACCGTCCAGGGCAGCGGCGGCACGCGCGCCACCGTCGAGGCCGCGCGGCGCATCATTGACGAACATATCGCCCGCCTGGGCGCCCAGAGCCGCGCACCCGTGCCCGCCTCCAAACTTGTTCTCGGCTTGCAGTGCGGCGGCTCGGACTCCTTCTCGGGCATCACCGCCAATCCGGCGCTCGGCCGCTGCTGCGACCGGCTCGGCGCGCTCGGCGGCTCGGCGGTGCTGGCCGAAACCCCGGAGATCATCGGCGCTGAACACCTGCTCGTCCGCCGTGCCCGCTCGCGCGAAGTCGCCGGAAATCTCCTGGCCATCATCGAAAAATACCGGATATACCTCCGGCAATTCGGCGGCAGTTTCGACGATAACCCATCACCAGGTAATAAAGAAGGCGGATTATCCAATATTCTGGAAAAATCCCTGGGCGCCGCCGCCAAGGGCGGCTCCGGCACCTTGAACCAGGTGGTGGACTACGCCGGCCGGGTCGAAGCTCCCGGACTCGTTTTCATGAATTCGCCCGGGTACGATCCCGTCTCCCTGGCCGGCCTCGCCGCCGGCGGCGCCAATCTCATGGCGTTCACCACCGGACGCGGCTCCGCCAACGGCTTCCCCACTGTTCCCGTGGTCAAAATATCCAGTAACTCAGCCACTTTCCATCGGATGCGCGACAACATGGACCTCAACGCAGGCCGCATCGCCGACGGCGAGGCCACCGTGGAATCCGTCGCCGCGGAAATTTTCGATCTTCTTCTGCGCGTGGCCTCCGGCGAGCGCACCGCCAGCGAACGGAATGGACACCGCGAATTTGTGCCCTGGCGCATCGGGCCGGTACTGTAGAATCTGAGAAGGGCTATTGTCTGCGTCGAAGGAGTTTCGCGAAACAACTCATGCGGATATTGCTGGTGGAGGACGAGGGGCGCATCGCGGAATTCGTGATGCATGGATTGACCGAGGCCGGCTATGCCGTCGACTGGGCACCCACCGGCGAGGCCGCGCTCGATACGATCCAGAACTCCGATTTCGGCCTCGTCATTCTCGACTTGATGCTGCCGGGAATCGGCGGCCTGGAGGTTCTTGAACGGATTCGCGGCCGGCCTGTCTCCCCGCCTGTTCTCGTCCTGAGCGGCCTCGGCCAGCTGGATGACCGAATCCGCGGTCTCGACCGAGGCGCCGACGACTACCTCGCCAAGCCCTTCGCCCTCGCCGAACTCCTTGCCCGCGTTCGCGCCCTGCTGCGGCGCGGCGCGGCGTTGCCCGAACGCATCCAGGCTGCCGACCTCACCCTCGACTGCGTTCGCCGCAGGGCCTCGCGCGGTGGGCGCATTATTGAACTGGCTCCCAAGGAGTTCAGCATCCTCGAATACCTCATGCGCCACCAGGGCCGTCCCCTTACCCGTAACGAGATCGTGGATTATGTCTGGGATTCGGAATTTGACGGCCTCACCAATATCGTGGATGTGTACATCCGCCATCTGCGTGCCAAGATCGACGACGGCTCCGGCCTGAAACTCATCCGGACCGTCCGCGGCATCGGCTATATGCTCTACGCCGCGGATGCGTGCGTCTTGGACAAGTAGGCAGCCGCGGGAAGCTACCGTGACCCTCGCTCTCAGCCTTCTGGGCGCCGCTGTTCCGCTCGCGGGCGCCTGGGGCTGGGGTTGCCTCGTGTGGCGGGGCCGTGCGCCCGGTGCCGCCTGGGCCTTGGCGGCGGGAGTCCCGGTTCTCAGCCTGGGTCTGTTCCTCCTGCTTCTTATGGGCCTGGCAACTCCGCCGCTTGCCATCGCCTGGTGCCTTCTGGGTCTGACCGGCCTCGTCTGGCGGGGCAGGGAAGCCGCGCGCATCGCGCCGCCGCCGCTGTGGACCTTCCCGTTTCTGCTCGCTTACGGATGCCTCTACCTGATCCATGCCCTCGCACCGGAAATCGAACCGGACGCCGCGGGTTACCACCTCGGCCTGGTCGCCGAGTGGTTGCGCCTGGGCGGATTCGCGCCGCGCGTGGGCTTCTACGAAATCCTTCCTTTGGGCCTCGAAACCCTCTTCCTGCCGGCGGTCGCCGCGGGCGGCTACCCCGCGGCAAAACTGGTGCATCTTTCGTTCTTGGCCGCTGCCGCGCCCTTGGCCGTTCACCTCGCGCGTCTGCTCAAACTGCCCCCGTGGGCCGGCTGGGCGGGCTGGCTGCTCTATGCCATTGCGCCCGTCGCCGGTGTCGCCGGAACCTCGGCCTACACCGACGCGGCAGGCGTCTTCTTTACCCTGGCCGCCTTCACCGCGCTGCTGGAATGGCGCGGCGCCCGCGATCCCGCCTGGCTGACCGTGGCCGGCCTCTGCGCGGGCTTCTGCTACGCCGTGAAACTTCCCGGCGCGCTGGTGGTGGCCGTGGCCGTTGTCTTCCCGCTCGCGCACCGTGCCTGGCGCGGCGCGGCGCTTGCCGCTTCGGCGGCGCTCGCCGGCGTTGCTCCCTGGATGCTCCGCGCGCTCTGGCTCACCGGCAATCCGTTTGCGCCGCTCGGCAACGGCGCCTTTCCCAACCCGCATTTCCACGAAGGAACCGAGCAATATCTGGTTGACTTCCTCAAGGATTATGGCGGCACCGGCTGGAGCGCCATTCCCCACGCCCTGCTCTTCGATGGCACGGCCCTCCAGGGCCTGCTGGGGCCGGTGTGGATCATTCTTCCCTTCGGCTTGCTGGCCCTGAGGCGCGCGGGCGGGCGCTGGCTCTGGGCCGCGGCCCTCATCGCCGCCTTGCCTTGGTTTGCCAACGCCGGTGCGAGGTTTCTGCTGCCTGCGTTGCTGTTTGGCGCGGTGGCTTTGGCCGCCGCCATCCCCCGCCCGGCGGCGATCCTGATCGTCTCCATCCACGCTGTACTCTCCTGGCCCGCCGCGCTCCATCATTACGCGGGCGCCGAAGCATGGCGGCTGCGCGAATGGCCCTGGGCTGTCGTTGCGGGCGGCGAATCCCAGGACGACTATCTGCGGCGCAGCCTGTGGGACTATCGCGCCGCGGCGATGGTCCGCGAACATGTCCCCGAGGGCGAACCTCTCCTCGATCTCTACGCGATCCCTACCGCCTATTCCGGCGCCGTCGGTGTGGGTCCGCTGCCCTCCGCCTCCTTCGTACAGATGGCCGATACTCTGGCCCGCGCCGCCGCCGCCACCCCCGATGCCCTCGATCGCCTCTCCTGCGCCTTCCCCCTCGAGTTCCTTGGCGCCGTCCGCTGGCGCCTGACCGGGAGCTTCGCCGCGCCGTGGTCCATCCGCGAGGTCCGGTTCTTCTATGGCGAGCATGAACGGCCCATCTCGCGCCACTGGTTTCTCCGCGCCTGGCCCTCACCCCAGGATGCGCCTCTAGCCTGCGACCGCAACCCCGCCACCGGCTGGCACACCTGGCAGCACGCACCCGCCGGCAGCTATTTCGAAGTCCGCTTCAGCCGCCCGCAGCCGCTCGATTCCGTCCAGGCCGTCATGCCCCACCTGCGCGGCGGACAACTCCGCCCCATCGTCGAAGGACTCAGGCCCGGCGGCGCATGGATCGATCTGTGCGCGGACCGCGAAATTGAAGTGTTCACAGCGCGGCCCCTGCGCCGCGAAGCCATCGCCTTCCTGCGCCACCGGGGCATTCGCTGGATCGTCGCCCCGGACCGCGGCATAGGCCACGGCCTCATCGGCCGCGCCCTGGCCATGGCCCCTGAAGCCTGGGGCGTCGAGCCCGTAGCGCGCGTCGAAGGCGCGCGCTTGTTCCGCCTGCAAAACTGAGCCCTCGCGGGTTCTCGATGACACCCAAGTCCCAAACTCCGACCCGCATCTCCCACTCACCTCGCGGTACACCCCCACTCGGGCGTCCCCGGAACCGAGTAGGGCGCACCGCGGGTCCGGGCTGGCTGCGCCCGGCGTATCCGGTCACTGCCGCAGGATTTTCCCCATCGGCCTCCCTTTTGCCAGTTCGTCGATCAGCTTGTCCAGAATCCGGATCCTCTGCATCAGCGGGTCCTCGACCTCCTCAACCCGGACTCCGCACACTACGCCTTTGACCAGCGCGGCGTTCGGATGAAACGCTGGAGCCTCGGCAAAAAACGTCTCGAAATCTGTCCGCAATTCGATCTGCCGCTCGATCCCCGCCTGATCATACCCGGTCAGCCAGCGGAGGATTTCGTCCACCTCCGCCTTCGTTCGGTTCTTACGTTCCGCCTTCTGAACGTAGCTCGGATAAACGCTCGCAAAGGGAGTTGAGAAAATGCGATGTCTTGCCGCCATGCCATCTCCTGTGCCGCCTGGATTATGCACGTCAACGCTGGATCAGCGCGCCCCTATTAGTATATTCACCATCTTTCGCAAGCCCGAAAGCCCGGCAAATCTCACCGAGCCGGCACGTCATCGCCCCAAAGCCAATCAACAGAACCCGGCTCGCAAACCCAGTGCCGTCCCGAAGTGCCAGTGCCCACCTCGGGAAATCCGCGATATCGCGAATGTCCAGTTACTGCGTGTCCGCGCTCGGACCGTAGATGCCGGGCACCTTGCCGCCCATCGCCCGCAGATACGAGCTGAGCTGGCCGCGGTGGTGGACCGAGTGCTTCAGCGCCATGCCCAACATACTGACTCCGGACAACTTCATCATCCCGAAGAAGTCGATCTCGGCCGCCAACTGCTCCCCGGACATCGCTCGCACGCGGTCCAGAGCCTTGTTGACCCGGTCCGCGTACCGGGCGCTCGCGCTGGCGGGTGTCATGATGCCGCAGGCGTCGGAATCGTCCGGCGGAGGCACGACCACGCCATCCGCAATGCAGTTGAGCAGCCACTCGTCTTCCAGCGTGATGTGGCGAACCAGGCCCAGACCGGTCTTGGATTTCGGGTCGGGCTGGTAGCTCAGGTTCTCGTTCGGCACGGCTTCGATCACCCGCATCGTCGTCTGCATCTCGGCGGCGAAATCGGCGGTAAGAAACTCGGTGATGGTCTTGGCTTCTTGCGGTTGCATGGGGCGCTCCTCAGCTTACCAGCTTAACCGGTTTTGGCCGCCGCGGGGCGAAGGGGCTCTCTCACGGTCCCGCACCTCACCCTTTCGAAATGCAACCGCCTAACGCCTTTCCGGGATTGGATACCCGTCTCTGCTGTGGCATGTTTGAAGCATCCCAGACGGCCGTTCAAGGAGAACTCATGCAATTCGGCGCCATTCCGCTTATCGTGGCTGCAGCCCTTGCCCAGCAGCCCGACCCCGCCGGTTGGGACTTCGCCGCCGCTGAAAAGGCCATCGTGCGGCTGCCTCCTTCCGCCTTTTCCGCCCTGCCGGCTCCCATCGTCCAGGAACTGGAGCGCCGCCGCTGCCGAGTCCCTCAGCCCGCGGATGCCCGTGAGCCCCGGAACGTCATTCAAGGCGAATTCGCGCATCCGGGTCAGACCGATTGGGCTGTTTTGTGCTCCGTTCAGGGCGTCTCGCGCATTCTCGTCTTCTGGAACGGAACCCCGGCCGACCCGGCGCGCCTCGCCCCCGCGAAGGACGGCGACTATCTCCAGGTCGTCGCCCCGAACCGCATCGGCTTCTCCCGCGGCATCAGTGCGGTCGGCAAGGATGACATCCTCCGCCGCCACCAGGCCTATGGCGGACCCACTCCGCCGCCCATCCGCCATCAGGGCATCGACGACGCGTTTATCGAAAAAGCCTCCGTCACCTGGTACCTCCACCGGGGCCAGTGGCTCCGGCTGACCGGCGCCGATTGACGGAAAAGGCGGCGCAATGCTCCGGCGCAGGATGCAGGGCCCAGCCTGGCCGACGGGGCCGACGGGGTCAGATGGGATGAGACCGGCGGCTTCGTAGCGGCCGATGATGCGGTTCCGCGGCGCAGTCGCTCGTGAGAGGCTGCATGAGAGGAGCCGCCCATCTGCTATGAAGCATAAACCAGCCCTCCCTTCCGCGGGAACCCTCGACGCCTTCATTGGCCTCGATCTCGGCGGCCGTTTCACCGCCATCTGCCTGCTCGATCCCCAGGGCGAGCTGCAGACGCGCGCCCGCGGCCTGGCGAAACAACTCGGCCACCGCCTGCCCCTCCACCACCTTCTCCAGTCGCGCCAAGGTGCCCGCCGGGTTGGCCGATGCCCTCGAAGGCCTGCTCAAACAAATTGACCAGCTCTCGGAGACCATCAAGGACTACAACGCGCGCCTGGAACGGACGGCGTGCGAGTATTACGCCGAACCTGTCCGGCGGCTGACTTCCATGCACGGCGTGGGCACGCTGGATGTGCGCTTCTTCGAACGTGGCGCGGGCTTCGCGATGAGTTCGGGGACCGGCTCGACAGGGGCCTTCGCGGCGGCCTGCGCGCGGGCGCTGGTGGATGACGAAGTGACGGTACGGACCCTGGCCGGGGACCTGGCCCTGCGGTATGAAAACGGCCACATTCTGCTGCAAGGCCCGGCAGAGATCGTGGCGGGCGGCGAGTTTTATCTGAGCGGCGCGTGAAGCGTCGAATAGGAATCCGCTGAGAGCCATCCCCCCAACGCCTCGGCGGGGATAGGGCGCGAGCCGAAGTCCAGGTTGCGGGAAATGGCATCCAGAAGTTACCGAATGCCACGACGAATCCGAATGGCCGGCACGTTATGATGGAGGCGTGCATCTGACCATTGAGTTGGACCGCGAGGACGACGGCCGCTGGATTGCCGAAGCGCTCGAATTGCCCGGTGTCATGTGCTACGGCCAAACGCGAGACGAGGCCATCAGCAACACGGAGCGGTTGGCGATCGAGGTGATTGCAGACCGAATCGCTCATGGTGAAATGGCATCCTCCGCGCTTGCCGTTTCCTTCTCGATTCCCGATGAGCAACTGGCCGGCCAGTAAGGCGCGCCGAGTCCTCGCGGCGCTGGAACGGGCGGGCTGGCAAGTGAAGCGCAAGAGGGGCTCTCACCGGCTGCTGATCCATCCGAATCACCCGGATTATGAGTTCGCTTTCCACGATCAAGATGAGATCGGCCCCAAGATGCTCGCTCGCATCGCCAAGAAGACGGGCTTGAAGCTCGTCGATCTCTGACTATAGGCGCAACTGCCTTAAGTTCGAGCGAACGGGCCAACCGGACGCCAGCCCCCAATTCCCAGGATCGGAGCCGTGCACTCGCCACTATCGCTCCCAGAAGCACAATGAAACCCTGAACAAGCACCGCGCGAACGCTCTCCTGACGTTCCGCGCCTTCGTGGAGGGGACGTCCGACGAAAGAGTGAAGGACGCCATACTGCTTCAGGCGGCACAGGCGGCGTTCTCGGGGCGTCCGACGGGCTTCGACGCTCCAGAAAAGGAACCTTCGACGATCAACCCGGTTGTTGAGATACTCGGCAAGACGCTGCCGCAGTCCGGTGGCGGCTCATGAGGTGCATCAGGGCATCAGGGGCATCAGGGGGGCATCAGGTGACTGGACCCCAATTCCCCTGAGCAGTCAAGCGACTGGACCCCAATTCCCGTCACCCCGCTTGGGCGATGGCGGCGCTCCGTGCGTCTGGCCGGGTATGCTTGAGCCGCTTCGCTCTCGGGCCGGGTTTCGCGGGACTCAAGTTTCTGTGCGCCCCTGCTTGGAACTGCGCGATAAACTGTTCATCCGCCAAGGCATAGCCTCGCTGAGAGGAGCTGCGGAAGCGGCGGATCCATGCCTCGTCAGCGAGACTCGTCGCCAGCACCAGTTTCCATTGCGCGGGCGTGTACAAATCGCTCCATGCCCGCAGATCGAGTTCCCGAGCGGGATCTTCGCCAGCCAAGTGGACACCCGCACTGGACCACGGCCAGTCCTCGGCCCGCTGGACCAGGGCCGCCCTCAGCGGGTTCTGTTCGATGTACGCCATGGCCCGGAACGTGTGGTTGTGGTCCATCACGCAGGAGTAAAACCGCTCCTGCCAAAGGTGGCCACAGCGCGCGCGGCGGACGTTCGAGTAGAGGGAAAATCCGCCTTGAAGACGCCGGAACATCCGCGTCAGCCCCGTCTCGTGCCTGGGCACGCAAATGGCGTGGATGTGATTGGGCATTAAGCAGAAAGCCAGCACGGTCACCTCGTACTCAGCGGCTGCGGCGAACAGCCGGCGGCGGTAAACCCCATAGTCCTGTTCATCGAGAAAGACCTGTTGGCGATCATTGCCCCGCTGAGTGACATGGTGCGGGTAACCTGGTAAAACGAAACGCGGAAGTCTGGGCATCTTACTGCATAAGTGCCCGCCGCCGGCGATTCCTCTCACCTCGAAGGCTATTGGGGACCAGTCGCTCGCCCGATTAGGCGAATTGGGGTCCAGTCACCTAATGGCCTAATGGACCGTAACGGACCTGAACCGGGCCGGGCGCGTCGCCGCCCTCGACATTCTTATGGATTTCGCCGAAGGTGGCAATCACGAGCGGGACGATGGTTTCGGCCAGATCCCGTTCGCCGGCTCCGGCATCGCTGCCGCCGCAGCCGGCGGCCCGCCATGCAAAAGGGGCTTCGCCTGCGCGAAGCCCCTGAGGATGCCCGGCTGGATGAGAGATCAGATCTCCATCACTTCTTTCTCTTTCAACTTGGTCAATTCCTCGATCTTGACGATGTGGGCGTCGGTCATTTTTTGGATGTTTTCGTGGCCGCGCCGGTCATCGTCCTCGCTGATGAGCTTGTCCTTGAGCAGTTTCTTGATCTGGTCGTTGGCATCGCGGCGGATGTTGCGGACCGCCACGCGGTGGTCCTCGGCCATGACGTGCAGATGCTTCACCATCTCCTTGCGGCGCTCCTCGGTGAGCGCGGGCACGGGAACGCGGATCAGCTTGCCGTCGTTCGAAGGATTCAGGCCGAGATCGGCCGACCGGATCGCCTTCTCGATGGCGCCGATCTGCGAGGAGTCATACGGTTGCACGGTGATCAACGTGGGTTCGGGGGCGTGGAGCGTGGCGAGGTGGTTGAGCGGCATCGGACTGCCGTAGGCCTCGACCGTCACGCCGTCCAGCAGATGCACCGAGGCGCGCCCGGTGCGCAGACTGGTCATCTGGTGCTGGAAATCGGTAATCGACTTCTCCATGCGGGTCTTGGCCGCTTTTTCCACGTCGCTGACTGATTGAAACTGGCCGGAAGCGGCCGCGGATGCGGGATCTGATTTCATACTTAGTATCCTAACCGGACTGCCTGAGCTTATGCGCCGATGAGCGTGCCTACCGGCTCGCCCATCGTCATCCGCATTATATTGCCCCGCTTCTTCAGGTTGAAGACCACGATCGGCATGTTGTTGTCGCGGCACATGGCCACGGCCGAGGCGTCCATCACTCCCAGATTGCGGGCGAGCACTTCGTTGTAGGTGACGTGGGCGTATTGAACGGCGTCCTCGTGCTTGCGGGGATCCTTGTCGTACACGCCATCCACGCCCGTGGCCTTGGCGAACACGCCGGCGCCGATTTCCAGCGCCCTCAACGCCCCGGCCGAATCGGTCGAGAAGAACGGATTCGAGGTGCCGCCGCCAAAGACGACGATGCGCCCCTTCTCCATGTGGCGGATGGCGCGGCGGCGAATGTAGGGTTCGGCAAGCTGGTTCATGTGGATCGCCGTCATCACCCGCGTCGGCACGCCTTGCTTCTCGAGCGCGTCTTGCATGGCCAGGCAGTTGATGATGGTGGCCAGCATGCCCATGGAATCGGCTGTGACGCGGTCCATTTCACGGGCGGCGGAGGAGATGCCGCGGAAGAAGTTGCCGCCCCCGATGACGATGCCAAGCTGAACGCCGGTGCGGTGGACCTCGGTGAGTTCTTCGGCCAGAAGTTTTACCTGCGCCCCGTCGATGCCGAATCGGGCGCCGCCGGCGAGCACTTCGCCGCTCAGTTTCAGCAGGACACGCTGGTATTTCGGCTGGCTCATTTCCCGGTTCCCCCCCCGTGAAATCGAAAAGGGCAGGCCGCGAAGCCTGCCCTGGATCGGCCTAGGCGGCCGGTGCTTCTTCGGCCGCCACGGTTTCGCCCACTTTGTAGCGGAAGAACGCGGCTACGCCGAGCGTGGCGCCCAGGGCCTTGCCGCGGGCGGCGAGGTGCTGGGAGATGGTCACGCTGTTTTCCTTGATGAAGGGCTGTTCGAGTAGGCAGACCTCTTCGTAGTACTTGGCCATGCGGCCCTCGACGACCTTATCGACAATTTTCTCGGGCTTGCCTTCGGCCAGGGCGCGGGCGCGCTGAATATCCTTTTCTTTTTCGAGGTATTCAGGCGTCACTTCTTCTTTCGAGATGAAGCGCGGATCGGCCGCGGCCACCTGCATGGCGATGTCATGCAGGACTTCGGTGAATTCGGGCTTGGCGGCGGCGGCGGCATCGGAGCAGGTGAGTTCCACCAGCACGGCAAGCTGAGCGCCCGGGTGGGTATAGCTGCCCAGGACGCCCTGCGCCTCGCGGCGCACGAAACGCGGGATCACCATGTTTTCCCCGATTTTGGCGATCTTGCCTTTCAGGGTGTCCTCGACGGTGGGGCCTTCGGCCGTCGGCGCGGTCATCAGCTCCGCCACGTCCGCCGGAGACTTTTCGGCGATCAGCGCCGAGAGGGAATCCACCATCTGCTTGAACTCATCGGTGCGCGCGACGAAGTCGCTTTCGCAATTCACTTCGAGCAGCACTCCGAGTTTGCCATCGCCGGACACGAGCACGCCGATCAGGCCCTGCTTCGCCGTGCGGGCGCTCTTCTTGGCCGCGCTGGACAAGCCGCGCTTGCGCAGGATGACTTCCGCCTCCTCGAGGTCGCCGTTGGCTTCCACCAGCGCCTTCTTGCACTCCATCATGCCTGCGCCGGTTTTTTCGCGCAGTTCCTTTACCAGACTCGCGGTGATCTCTGCCATGGGGTTCTCTTTTCCGTGATAAAAGCTTGTAGCGATGATTCCCCGGCTCCGCCAGATCGGAGGCGGAGCCGGGGATGACTAATTCGCTTCGGCCTCCGCCGCCGGAGCGCCCGCCTCGGGTTCTTCCGCTTCGGGTTCGGGCTGCCGGCGCGGCAGCGAGACCGAAGGCAGGTCGAGATCGGAGATGCCCTCGGTCAGCACATCCTCGTTCAGGCGCGGATCGACGTATTGGGCGTATTGGGACATGTCGACGGAATCGTCCTCGACGGATGGGGCGGCCTCTTCGACAGCCGCGAAATCGTGTTCGCTGGCCAGTTCGCGGCCTTCGAGCATGGCGTCGGCGATCTTGCTGGCGAAGAGCTTGATGGCGCGCAGAGCGTCGTCGTTACCGGGGATGGGCCAGGTGACGTCGTCCGGGTCGCAATTGGTGTCCACGACAGCCACCACCGGGATGCCAAGTTTCTTGGCCTCCTGGACGGCAATCGATTCTTTGTGCGAATCGATCACGAACAGAATGTCGGGCAGATCGGCCATCTCTTTGATGCCGGCCAGATTCTGCATCAGATTCTTGCGCTCGCGCTCCATGCCGATCAGTTCTTTCTTGGTGCGGCGTTCGCCCGCGCCCTCATCAAGCACGGCATCGAGATCCTTCAGCCGCTTGATGGACTGTTTCACCGTGACGAAGTTCGTGAGCAGGCCGCCCAGCCAGCGGTTGTTGACATAGTACATGCCGCAGCGCGTCGCCTCTTCCATGATGGCCTCCTGCGCCTGCCGCTTGGTGCCAACAAACAGAATGGACTTGCCCATGGCCGCCTGCCGGGCCACAAACTGCATGGCATCCTTGAAGAGCTTCTGTGTCTTCTGCAGGTCGATGATGTAAATCCCGTTGCGTTCGCCGAAAATGTATTCCTTCATTTTCGGATTCCAGCGCCTGGTCTGGTGCCCGAAGTGAACGCCCGCTTCGAGCAATTCTTTCATGGTAATGGAAGGCAATTTGTTCCTCGATTTCAAGGCCGGTTTGCGTTAAAACCGGCGGGGGTGGACACAAGTCCAGCCGCCAAGGGGTCTCCGGCGGTCCAAAGCGAGATTTGCCGGAGCGTTGGCGGCTGGGCCATTACGAGCGGAAACTCTTTAGCGCTTGGAGAACTGGAAGCGCGCGCGGGCGCCTTTCAGGCCGTACTTGCCGCGTTCGTGTTCGCGCGGGTCGCGGCGCAGATAACCGAGCGATTTCAGTTTCGGGCGCAATTCCTGATTAAACTCGCAGAGCGCGCGGGCAATGCCCATGCGCGCGGCTTCGGCCTGGCCGGAGACGCCGCCGCCGGTGCAGTTCAGCAGCACATCGAACTTTTCGGCCATCTCCGAGGCCTGGAGCGGCTGCCGGACGATCGCCCGTGAGGAATAGGTGGTGAAGTACTTATCCCATTCCCGGTGATTCACTTTGATATTGCCCGTGCCGGGCCGCAGAAACACGCGCACCGTGGCGCGCTTGCGGCGCCCCGTGGCCAGATATTGCAGTAAAGCCAAGTGTCAATCCCTCCTGAGCGCCTAGCGCGCCACCGCCATCGCCCGGGGCTGCTGCGCCTCGTGCGGATGCTGGTCGCCCGCGTACACCTTCAGTTTGCGGTACATCTGCTTGCCGAGTTTCGTCTTCGGCAGCATCCCCTTGATGGCCTCTTCCACCATCTTCACCGGCCGGGTCTGGCGCATGCGCGCCGCCGGCACTTCCTTCAAGCCGCCTGGGTAGCCCGAGTGCCGCCGGTACAGCTTCTGGCCCTCTTTATTGCCCGTCAGGACAGCTTTTTCCGCGTTGATCACGATCACATGGTCGCCCGTATCCAGAAACGGCGTGTAAGTGGGCTTGTTCTTCCCCATCAGTACTTTCGCCGCCTGGCTGGCGATACGTCCCAGAGCCGCTTCGCTGGCGTCGATCACGTGCCAGGTGCGCACAATTTCGCTCTTGGACGGAAATTCGGTCTTCATAGACAAACGATCTCCGGTAACGGAATCCAAACTTTTGATTCTACGGACGCACAGCCGCCGGTGTCAATCCGATGGCGGCCGCGACAGGCGCAGTCAGACCTCTAAAGTATAGCACGGCAAACGCGGCGCCCAGCTTGCACGGCGCAGGAAGTTATACAATACCGGCGAGCCATGTCCACCACCACCGCTCAGCAAGAACAGGCGTTCCGCGCGCTGGATGCCTTCGCCATCGAACTGCCTTCGTGGGGCTTCGCCAATACCGGGACGCGCTTCGGCAAGTTCATTCAGGCCGCCGCGGCCGGGACTACCGCCGAGAAGTTCGCTGACGCGGGCCAGGTCCACAGGTTCACCGGCTGCTGCCCGTCGGTGGCGGTGCATATATTGTGGGACTTTCCGGAAGGCCTCAGCGGCGTGGAGCCATTGCGCGCTGTCGCCGCCGAACACGGTGTCGCGATCGGTTCGATCAATCCGAATGTCTTCCAGGACCAGCAGTACAAGTACGGCTCTTTCGGCAACCCCAGCGAGGCGGTGCGCGCCGAAGCGCTTCGTCATGTCATGGATTCGATCGCGATTCAGCGCGCCGCCGGATCGCGCGACCTCTCGCTCTGGTTCGCCGACGGCACCAATTTTCCCGGGTCGGGCTCGATCCGGCAGCGCAAGCAGTGGTTCACCGAGGGCCTTCGCGCGGCGCATGGCGCGCTCTCCGGCGACATGCGCATGCTGGTGGAGTACAAGCCGTTCGAACCCGCCTTCTACCACACCGACATCGCCGATTGGGGCATGGCGCTGCTGCTCGCGCGCGCCGCGGGCCCGCGCGCGAAGGTCCTGGTGGACACCGGCCACCACTACCAGTCGCAGAACATCGAACAGATCGTGGCCTGGCTGCTCGACGAGGACATGCTCGGCGGGTTTCATTTCAACGACCGGCGTTACGCGGACGACGATCTGACGCTTGGTTCCATCGACCCCTACCAGGTGTTCCGCATCTTCCACGAGATTTGCTATTTCGCGTGGGAACGCGGCGCGGCGCCCGATATCGCTTACATGGTGGATCAGTCGCACAATCTCAAGAACAAGATCGAGGAGATGATCCAAACGGCGATGAATGCACAGGAGTTGTATCTCAAAGCAGCGCTGGTGGATCACGCCGCGCTGGCCGCCGCGCAGACGCGCGCGGAACTGATCGACGCCGAGGAAATCCTGCGCGCGGCGTTCTTCACCGACGTCCGGCCGCTGCTGCGCGAATGGCGCCAGACGCGCGGGCTGGCTCCGGAGCCTTTGACCGCTTTCCGCGCCTCCGGCTATCTCGAACGGATCACCGAAGCGCGCGCCGGGCGCAATCGGGACGCGCTTTCCAGCTACGCCTGAAGGAACTCATCACCCATGGCATCCCGTCTCGCGGACCTTGCGTCCCGTATGGACCAGATCAACGAATTCGACCGCGAGCCGGTGGCCGAATCGCAACTCCAGGGCGGCGGGCGCTTCGCCAGCCTCTTCGCCGGGGAGCACGTTGCGGCAACGGAGTTCGTCATCGGCGCGTTCTTCGTGATTCACGGCGTGTCGGCGCGCGACCTCATCTGGGGTCTGTTACTGGGCAACCTGTTGGCGGTGCTTTCGTGGACGCTGGTGTGCGCGCCCATCGCCGTGCGCACGCGCCTTACGCTCTACTGGTACTTGCGGCGCATTGCCGGGCCGGGCTTCATGGCGGTTTACAACGTGGCGAACGCGGCGCTGTACTGCATCCTCGCAGGAGCGATGATTTCCGTTTCGGCATCGGCCCTCGGCGACTGGATAGGCCTGCCCGCCACGCCGCTGGACGCGGTGCTGCCCTCCTCGGCGGGCTGGGTGGCCATCGCGCTGGCCCTGGGCGCCCTTTTCACTCTGCTCGCCATCCTTGGTTTCGAATCGCTGGCGCGCTTCGCGAGCATCGCCGCGCCGTGGGTGTTTACCGTCTTCGTCGCGGGCGCACTCGTCACGCTGCCCAAGCTGGGCGTGGCGGGGGACTTCTCGAATCTGTGGGAAGTGCTCTCGACAAAGGTGTGGAACGGCGTCCCCGTGGAGGGGCAGGAACGCTACGGCTTCTGGCAGATCATGTTCTTCGCCTGGTTCTGTAATCTGGCGATGCATATCGGGCTGTCGGACATGGCTCTGTTCCGGTATGCCAAGAAGCCTTGGTACGGAGTGTTTACAGCGACCGGGGTGTATCCGGGCCACTTCCTGGCGTGGCTTTGTTCAGGCATCATGGTGGCGGCCATCGGCCGCGAAATGACGCCCGGCCGCATGGCGCAGGAAGCGCTCGGCGTGGCGGGCGTTCTCGCCGTCGTGCTGGCCGGCTGGACCACGGCGAACCCGACGCTCTACCGCGCGGGTCTTGCCATCCAGGCGGTGACGCCGAACTGGCCGCGGTGGAAGATTACGATGTGGGTGGGCGCGGTAACCACCCTGCTTGCCTGTTTTCCCGTCTTTTTCCTCAAATTGCTCGATTATGTTGCGCTGTACGGGCTGATCTTGATGCCCGTGGGTGCGTTGGTATTCGCTGAACACTGGCTGATCCCGCGCCTCGGTATCGAGCCGGATCCGGCGGCGCGCAAGGGCCTCGCCATCAGTTGGCCCGCACTGGCGGTCTGGATCGCGACCCTGGCCCTGGCCTGGATCCTGCCCTTCCATCTCTTCTACCGCTGGCTGCCCTGCTGGTTTTTCGCGATCTTTTTGTACTGCGGTCTAAGGAGGTGGTGGAGGTGATGCGCTGGGTGCTGGCCGCCGTTCCCCTGATTGTCTCGCTGGGAGGCGCATGGGCATGCTTTTCTGGGGGCTTGCCGGAACGCGAATTCCGAACTCTGTTTCTGATATGTACGGGTTGCTGGTTCCTGCTTGCGTTGTGGGCGCACGGAGGGAATAAACGAAAAAATATCGCTTGATTTAATCACCTCTCCGGCGCTAGGATAAGCCCTGATGGTGCGTTTCGGCGAGTGGACTTCCGGCTTTGCGCAGAGCTTTCGGGCGCTGTTCCGCCAGCCCGCATTCCTGGTCACCGCGCTGTTGATCCTCGGGTTCGGGGTGGGCGCGAACACGGCGATCTTCAGCGTGGTGCGGACCGTGCTTCTGCAGCCGCTCCCCTACGAGGATCCGGAAAACCTCTATGTGGTCTGGACCCGGAATCAGGAGAGGAATCAGCCCCGTGCGCATTTTTCCGCGCCGGAATTCCTGGATTACCGCCGCCAGGCGTTATCGTTCTCCCACCTCTGCGCTTACCGCAACTATGCGGCCACGTGGACCGGCTCTGGAAGCGCGAAGCGCGTCGCGACGACGATGGTGAGCCCGGACTATCTGGAGATGCTGGGCCAAAGGCCCATGCTCGGCCGCAGCTTCGCTGAGGAAGAAAGCAAGTACGGTAACAATCAAGTGGCCGTGCTGACCTACAAGTTCTGGCAGGCGCGGATGGGCGGCGACCCGGGAGTACTCGGCCGCACAATCGTGCTGGACGACGAGCCGCACGAGATTATCGGGATACTGCCGGACGTTCCCGGGGGCACGGGCAGCCCGGACGTATATCTGCCTGCCGCCTTCAGCCCGCAGGAAATGGGTACGCGCGCGTCACGGTACCTGTCCGTGATGGGCCGCCTGGCCATGGGAGTTACCGCCGCGCAAGCAGGCCAGGAATTGAAGGCCATTTCCGGGCGCATCGCGGAGGAGCATCCGGACGGCCGCGGCTGGGATGCGTGGATCGTGCCCGCACGCGAGGAGTTCACGCGCGAGGCGAAACAACCGCTGCTGGTTCTGTTCATGGCCGTGGGTCTGGTGCTGTTGATCGCGTGCGCGAACCTGGCGAGTCTGCTGCTCGTGCGCGCGGCAGCGCGGCAGCGCGAATTCGCGGTGCGGGCGGCGCTGGGCGCGGGCCAGGGCCACGTAGCCGGACAGATGCTGCGGGAAGCGGTGGCTCTGGCGCTGATGGGGGGCGTGGCTGGCCTCGCGGTGGCGTATGTAGCGCTGCGGCTGATCGTTCAGTCCCAGGTGGCGACGCTGCCGAGGCTCGAACAGGCCTCGCTCGACCCCTGGGCGCTCGTTTTCAACTTTGGCGCCGCGCTGGCGGCGGGCCTCTTATTCGGCATCACTCCGGCATTGGGCGCAATGCGCGTGAACGTAGCCAGCCTTCTGCGGGATGAAGCGCGTGGCGGCACCGGCGGCATCCGGCAGTCGCTGGGCCGCTCGCTGCTGGTGGTGAGCGAAGTGGCGCTTTCGGTGGTGCTGCTGGTGGCGGCGGGCCTGCTGGTCCGGACATTCGACAAGCTGAGCCGCCTCGATCCGGGCTTCAATTCGCAGGGCGTCATCACCATGCGCGCCACGCTCCCCTATGCGCGTTACGGCACGCCGGAATCGCGCGCGGGCTACGCCGAGCGCGCCATGGAGCATGTGCGCGCCATACCGGGCGTCCAATCGGCCGGCCTGACCACCGCGCTGCCGCTGATGGGCGTGAATTGGATGGCGTCCTTTACGGCGGACGGGACCGCGGCCGGCAGCCGCCCGGAGACGGCCACCTATAACGCCATCTCGCCCGGCTATCTCCCCGCCATCGGCGCCCGGCTGAAGTCCGGCCGCGATTTTCTTCCCACCGACACGGCCCCCGCGCCGCCCGTGGTGCTGATCAGCGAGGAGCTGGAACGCCTGCATTTCCGGGACCGTGGCGCCGTGGGACGGATGCTGCACATGAAAATCGCCGACCGCCAAGTGGATGCGCAGATCGTGGGCGTGGTGGGGGACATCCGCCATCTCAGCCTGGATGAGGGCCCCCGCGTCGCCGTCTACCAGCCCCACGCGCAACTGCCCTGGCCATTCCTGGCCTTCGCCATCCGCGCGCACGGCGACCCGCGGGCACTAACCGGCGCGCTGCGCGCGGCCTTCAACGAAGTGGATTCCTCGCTGGCTGTCGAGCGTGTGTACTTGCTGAGCGATCTCGTGGATCGAGCCCTTGCGCAGCAACGGCTGGCGATGACGTTGCTCTGGATCTTTTCCGTAATGGCGACGATTCTTGCAGCGGTTGGGCTGTACGGAGTGCTCGCCGTCGCTGTGGCCCAGCGGCGGCGCGAATTCGGCATCCGGCTGGCGCTCGGCGCTGGCCGCCAGGATCTGCTGCGGCTGGTCGTGAAACAAGGGCTGCTTCTGACTCTCGCCGGCCTGGTGGCAGGTATGATCGCCGCCCCGCTGGCGGCCTCAGCGCTGGAACAAATGCTGTATGGCGTGGGACGCCTCGACCCGGCAACCTACGTCGCGGTGGTGCTCCTGCTGGTGGCCGTCACTCTCGCCGCCTGCCTGCCGCCCGCCTGGCGCGCCAGCCGAACAAACCCCGCCACGGTCTTGCGCGCCGACTAAGCTTCCACCGGCGGCACATCCACCCAGGCGCGCCGTTTCCAGCTCTCGATGCCCAGTTCGGCCAACTGCACGCCCTTGGCGCCTTCGAGCAGCGTCCACGGGAACGGGCGGTCCTTCACCAGGTGCAGCAGGAACAGCTCCCATTGCGCTTTGAAGGCATTGTCGTAATTCTCGTGGTGGGGCATCTTCTGCCAGCCGTCCAAAAAGCTCAGCGGCTGGTCGATGTCCGGGTTCCACACCGGCCGCGGCGTGGCGCCGTAGGGCTGCACCCAACAATGGCGCAGGCCCGCCACCGCCGAGCCGCGCGTGCCATCCACCTGCACGGTGAGCAGATCGTCGCGCCGCACCCGCACACACCAGGACGAATTGAAGTGCGCGAGGATGCCGCCCTCGATCTCGAACGTGGCGTAGGCGGAATCGTCGGCGGTGCAATCGTAGGGCTGCCCCTGTTCGTTCCAGCGTCGCTTGACGTGCGTGGCGCCGGTGCACGACACCGCCTTCACCGGTCCGAACACGTTGTCGAGAACATAGCGCCAGTGGCACAGCATGTCGATGATAATGCCGCCGCCATCCTCTTTCCGGTAGTTCCACGAGGGGCGCTGCGCAGTGACTGTGTCGCCTTCAAACACCCAATAGCCGAACTCGCCGCGCACGGAGATGATCTCGCCGAAGAAGCCCGTATCCCGCAGCAGTTTGAGCTTCATCAGACCCGGCAGCCAGAGCTTGTCCTGCACCACGCCATGCTTCACGCCCTTGGCGCGCGCCTGCTTATACAGCCCCAGCGCCTGATCGAAACGCTCGGCCGTGGGCTTCTCGCAATAGATATTCTTGCCCGCCTCGATCGCCTGTGAGACGGCCTCCACGCGCCGGTCCGTCGTCTGCGCATCGAAATAGATCTGGTACTTCGGGTCCGCCAGTAGCGGGGCTAACTCGGTCGAATAGGGCAGTCCCCCGGTCTGCGCCGAAAGCGCCTCGAGCTTCGCCGTGTTGCGGCCCACCAGGACCGGCTCCGGCAGGATCACCTCTTCCGGCGACACGCGCAGACCGCCTTGCTGGCGAATCGCATGAATCGACCGCAACAGGTGCTGGTTCGTACCCATGCGCCCGGTAACGCCGTTCATAATGATGCCCACTGAATGGACCTTCTGACCGCTCATGGTTGGAATCCTCTCCGAATGCCGATGGCTATTCGCCGGGCTTCTTCGTGCACTGCGGCTGCGCGCCCTCGGGCAGCGGCGGCACATCGATGCCCGCCCTGGGCAGCGTGCCGTCGAGTTCCTGGCGCCAGTGCGCGACGTCGCCCGCGGGCCCGTACACGTAAATCATCCGCGCCGGCATGTCGCCGATGTTGGTGAGCTGATGGAACACGCCCGGCGGGATGTAGGCCGCCTGGCCCGTCGAAATCACCTGGCGCTCCTCGCCGAGACACATTTCGCACGTGCCTTCAACGATGAAGTAGATCTCTTCCTGCTCCTGGTTATGCCAGGGCACCTGGCCGCCATTGGGCTCCAAAGTGACGTTGCCCATGGCGAAGGCCTTGGCCTGGATCGGCGAAGGCCCGCCCACCAGGTTCTGCGTGCGGCGGCGGGCCGGGTAGGTCCGGCCCGCAATTTCGTTGAGATCGGCGATGATCATGACGCTCCCATTCTCTCAACCCGGGGAGCGTCAGGTCTTCGGGATTCGCGGCCGCTTGGGCAGCGCCGCAATGGCCATGGCTCCGATAAAGGCGGTGGCGAACACCGCCATCATCGCCGCCTGGTAGTCGCCGCCCAGTAGCACGAGGCGAACCCGCTCGATCAGATTGGGCAGCCAGAACTGAGCGATGGTGTCGGCCGGCAAAATGCCCGACATCGCGCGGGCGAGCGAACTCAGCCCAAACTGATCGGCCGCCATCAACGGAATCAGCATGTAGTCCGCGCCCATCGCGAAACCGAAGACGAGCGCAAACAGATACACGTAGCCTTCCGATTCCGGCCTCACCAGGAAGAGCGAGGGAATCGCCAGCGCCACGATCAGATACGTGGCGAGCATCACGTATTTGCGCGGGAACTTGTCGGCCAGGTACCCGGCCAGCAGCCGCCCGCCGATGCTGGCCCAGAGCACCCAGAATTGCGCGGTGCTCCAGATCGCGTCGCGCGCATCCTGATCCTTGAACCCCTGGTCTTCAAAGACGAACTTCATCAGGAAGTTCACCGCGGCGATGGAGCCGATCGACATTGCGCTGCCGATCAAAAGCATCCAGAAAGGCATCTGCCGCAGCAACTCGGCGAACGTTTGTCCAGTCGTGGCCGGCACCGCGGCGGCAACCGGCAGGGGCCGCGCGGCGGGCGGCGGTTCGCTTTGCGCGGCGGGCGCCGCAGCGGCTTCAGGTTCGGGTTCGATCCCGTCCGGATGCTGCCCAATGTCCGACGGGCGGTCCTTCAGGAAGAAAAAGGCCAACGGCCACGCAAGCAGGAAGATTAGGCTCAAATAGCTCAGCGCCTGCGTAAAGTGCAGACCCAGCTCGTTGATCAGGTAGGGACTGAGCTTGGTGCCGATCGATCCTACAATGGCGACTCCGACATAGGTGATGCCCATGGCCCGCCCGCGCTTGACCCGGAACCAGTTGGAAATCAGGATCTGGTGAGGAATGGGGCCGGACAGGAAGTAGCCCATCATGTAGAGCGACCACGCTCCGAAATACTCCCACTGCGCGCCGCTGAGCCGCGAGAACCACTGGAACGAGAGGAAAGTCATCCCCGTGCCAATGATGATCAGCAGCCTCGGGCTGACACGCGGCACGATCACAGGACCTATCCAGATCGTCAAAAGTACCGCAACCGGAGCGCCGAGCGTGATCAGCGTTCGCGCCCATTGGTGGGTCTGCTCGAAGTAGTCAAAGTAGAAGGCAATGTTGTAGTACGGAAGCCCGGTGGAAATGCCAAACGTGAAAAAACAAGTGGCGACAATCCACCAGCCGTAGAACTTTTTGGTCATGCGGGTAAGGACTCCTGCTTCGCCGGAAGAGCGAAGTAAGCGACATTTATATCACAGAACCCGCGCGGGCGACGGCGTCGCGCGGGCAGCCGGCCGGGCCGCACAACGCGAATAGACCCATCCCCGTCCCGAACCGAATGAGCGGGCCTCGATCAACCGGAAGCCGTGCCGCCGCATCTGCGTCCGAAGCCAGCGATCATAGCTCCCCGCGACCGATCCGGCCACCATCATCAATCGGCCGCATGGCGCTTCCACGCGCCCGATCACCTTCGCGAGTCTGACTTCGGCCTCCGCATTTGGTTTCCAGGGCATCAACTCTCCCAGGCCAACGCCCAGATATCTCGCCATCGGACCCAGCAGGGCCTCTTCGCGCTCCGGCCGCCCGATATGGTCGTCGTAAAGGGACTCGGCGTAGGGGCTGGTGATCGCCAGCGCAGTCGCAGGCTGCTCGCGCAGTTCCTGCTTCGCCCAGCCGGCCAAGGCCCGCCAGTCGGTTACGGTCACGCTCCTGCCCGCCCGCGCCGGGCCTGCGAAGACGGCCGCGGCCAGCAGCAGGGCCAGCGCCGCCCGCGGCGGCGCCGGCCGCACGCCCGCCCACAGCCAGGCCGCTAAGATGCTCACACCGGCGGCCGCCGAAAGCAAATAGCGGGCCGAGAACATTGGGCTCTGCGCGGCGAATCCGAAGACGTAGATCGCGGCGGGCGGGATCGCCGTGAGCAGAACCAGCGGAACCAGGCTGCTCCGCGCCTCGAACCGGGCGAACCACCGCGGCCTCCATTTCAGCAGGGCCAGGGCGCAGACCGCCGCAATGAAGAATAGCCCAAGTTGGAAGGGTCCCAGCTTTCCAAGCAACCCCACCAGAGTGGGATTGGCCGAAACCGAAAGTTGCCCCCTCGCCTCAGCCACCGCGAGAAACTGGCCTGCCAGCGGCAGACAAAGAACAAGCACTCCGGAGACTGCTGCGAAACTCCGGCCAAGCCCCAGCCGGCGCGAGTAGTAAAGCAAGGGGAGAAGACCAAGCGCGAACGTGTAATGACACCAGACCGCCCCTGCCGCGCACCCTACTGCCGCAACGGGGCCGGTCTTCCGCTCCCCTTCCAGCCAGCGCTGAAGACCCAGCCAGGCCCCACACAGTAGCGCTAGTCCGAACCCGTACGGCCGAATGGAAATCATCGCCCTGGCGGCAGGGCTGAGATACAAAAGGACCAGGACGGCCATCCCCGCGGCCTCAAAATCAAGCCACCGGCGTGCCAACCGGAACAGCAGAAATACGGCGGCCGCCCCGAAACAGACCGACAGCATGCGCATCGCGAATTCGGACAGGCCGAAAACCCGGGTCCAGCCCCAAAGCGCCAGATAGTAGAGCGGGGGCGTGGCGCTGGTGGAGTAGGCCCGGTCCACCATTTCCGCGAATCCCTCCTTGACGATCCACCAGCTTCCCGATTCGTCGGTGCTCAAGCTGGCGGAGGCCTGCGGGAAGGTCTGCGCGGCAAACAGAACACAAGCCAAGGCGAGAGGCAGTATCCGCGTGAACCGGCTCATGTGCAAACTTGCCTCCCCGGCCGCCTGGGCCTTGCGCATCAGCGCTCCCGGCCCGCCCCTCAACCGGCCGCGGCCAGAGTCTCCCGCTCCTGCCGGTCAATCATAGCATTGGCCGGCGGCGACCCATCCCGCGCCGGCAAGTAGAAATCCAGCGCATCGGCCGGCGATAGCCCCCGTGGTTCAGCCGCGGCATCGGGATGCGAGGCCCGGAAGCGCGCCAGCGCCAGCCCCATCATCCGTTCCACCGCCTTCGGTTCGCGCTTCGACATGTCCCGGAATTCACCGGGATCGCTACGCAAATCGAACAGCCGCACATACCGCCCCGGCGTCGGGTTGTCTGTCTCGTAGCCGTCCTCGCGCCGGTATTTGCCCGTGCCGTAAATGAATTTCCACCGCTCGTCGCGGACGTACACCTCCTCGTTCTGTTGATACTCCAGAAAAACGTGATCACGGGGGCTGGCTGGCCGCGCGCCCCGCAGATACGGCGTGAGCGGACGCCCATGCGTCACGGGCAGCGGCGGCGCGCCCAGCATCTCCAGAATCGCCGGCCCCAGATCCACATGCTCGGTGAAGTCCCGCACCACGCCCGGCTTCACCCGCCCCGGCCACTTCACCAGCAGCGGCACGCGCAGCGCCGGCTCGTAGCCGCAATGCTTCTCGAACCGCCCGTGATGTCCCAAACAATAGCCGTGGTCGGCCGTATAAACCACCAGGGTGTTGTCATCCAGCCCCAGCGACGAAAGCTTTGCGAGCACTCGCCCCAGGTTCCGGTCCAGAAAATGCGTGGACGCGTAATAAGCCGCCATGATCCCGCGCTTCTGCTCAGCACTCAAATCGCGGAAAATCAGCGGAATCTGCCATGCGTCTTGCGGACCCACCCGCGGCGCCGTAAAGGCCGAAGCCTGGAACTCCCCGCGGTCCTCCACCGGAAAATCGAACGGCGAATGCGGCTCATGCAAACTCACCCACAGCGCGAACGGCTTGCCCGCGTTCGCCTCCAGGTAGTCGCAGGCCGAGCGCGCAATGAAAGTACCCCGCATATCGGCGTCCATCCGCGGGTACGGGAGCGTGTCCCCGTTCAGCCATTGCGATGCGGGCGTCTTGAACGGCCGCCACGGCAGTTCCTGCGTGTCCACGCCCTCGGGCAGCGGCGCGGGCTTCACCTGCTCGCGCCAGAGCTTCATCATCTGATCCTCGGTCATGCAGACGTCGAACCCATGCAGGCCGGGCGTGCCGGGACGGTTGAAGTGCATCTTGCCGAACGTCGCGGTTTGGTAGCCGGCCTCGCGCAGCTGCTTGGCCAGGGTCGGCTTCGCGTCGCTCAACGGCGTGCGCAGTTGCGTGACGCCCGCCGCGTGCGGATACTGCCCGGTCAGCAGCGATTGCCGCGACGGTGTGCAGACGGGCGAATTGCAGTAATGACGGCTGAAACGCAGCCCCTCGCCCGCCAGCCGGTCGAGGTTGGGCGTCCGGGCCAGGCGGTCGCCGTCGGCCCCGTGGACATACGCCGCGTGGTCGTCCGCCATCAGAAACAACAGGTTGGGCCGTTTCTCCGGTTGTGCGCCGGTGAGAACGGCCGGGGCGGCGCAGAAAGCTCTCCGTGTGATCACGTCCGCGATTCTATAATAGGATTCAGGATAAGGCTGCAACCTCTTCGAGAAGCTCAGATGGACCGGACAATGTCACCACGCACCGCTGAAGTGCTCCACGCCATTGTGCAGGCCTACATCGAAACCGGCGAGCCCGTCGCTTCGCGCGTGATCGCGCGCCGCCGCCGCGACCCGGTGAGCGCCGCCACGATCCGCAACATCATGGCCGATCTCGCCGACGAAGGCTACCTCGACCAGCCTCATACCTCCGCCGGCCGCGTGCCTACCGCCAAAGCTTTCCGCCATTACGCCGAATCTCTCGCCGCTCGCCGCCTCATGGCCGGCGAACTCGAACGGCTCCGTGGCGATCTCCACCGCCTTCAGTCCGTGGACCAGCGCGCCGAGCGCTCCACCACGCTGCTCACCGAGATGACCCACAACGTTGGCATCGCCGCCGCCATTCCCACCGAGAATTTGACCCTCGACCAGATCGAACTTCTCGCGCTGCCCGAGCACCGCGTCCTCATGGTCGTAGTAACGCGCGACGGCATGGTGCGCAATCAACTCGTGCAACTCGATGAGGCCGCCCCCCAGGACGAACTCACCTCCATCCGCAACTACGTCAACCTGCACTTCGCCGGCTGGACCCTGCCCGCCATCCGCCGCGAAATGAAGCGCCGCCTCGAACTCGAAAGCGCCGCCTACGATTCTCTGCTGCGCCGGCTCACTATCCTCTATGCCAAGGGTCTGCTCGATATCGGCTTCACCCCGCTCGTCTACCTCAACGGCGCCTCCAATCTGGTGGGCCTCGACCTCCATCTCACCAAGGAAAAACTGCGCGACCTGCTCCACGCACTCGAGGAAAAGAAACGCCTCATCGAGATCCTCGACCAGTTCCTCAGCGCCGGCGGCGAGCAGGTGCAGGTCCGCATCGGCTTGCGCGAAGCCCACCCCGCGCTCGACGAGTTCGCCCTCATCGGCCTTACCATCGAACTGCCCGGCGGTCTCGCCGCGCGCATGGCCGTCCTCGGTCCAATGCGTATGAACTACCCCCGAGTGATGTCCGCCGTGCAGCACGTCGGCGAAGCCCTCCGCAGCCTGCACGCCTGAATCCCGGCGCGCCATGCTGACTTTGTTACCCTGAAAGATTGCGACTCCCATGACCGACCAGGAACTGCCCCAAGCCGAACTTGCGCCCGAAACAGCCGAAGCCGCCGAACCGGAAGCGCCCGCCGGCGACCTCGCGGCCGAACGCGATCAGCTTCTCTGCGAAAAGGCCGAACTCCAGGAAATGCTCCTCCGCCGCGCCGCCGAGTTCGATAACTTCCGCAAACGCACCGACCGCGAACGCGCCGAATTGATCGAGTTCGCCGCCGCGGACGCCCTCAAGGCCCTGCTGCCCATCATCGATGACTTCGAACGCGCCCTGGCCCAACCCTGCGCGGACACACCTTATGCCGAGGGCGTGGCCCTCATCCATCAGCGCCTGCTCGAAACCCTCCGCAAACTCGGCCTCGAACCCATCGAAGCCAAAGGCCAGCCCTTCGACCCCAATTTCCATAACGCCATCGAAATGGTCCCCACCGAAGAAGCCGAAGACCACACCGTGCTCGACGACCTCCAGCGCGGCTACCTCTTCAAGGGCCGCCTGCTGCGCCCCTCCATGGTGCGCGTGGCCTCCCGCGGATAAGTGCCTATGCCTGCCGCCAAGCGCGATTACTACGAGGTCCTCGGCGTTGGCCGCGCCGCCGGAGAATCCGAACTCAAAAGCGCCTACCGCAAACTCGCGCTGAAATACCATCCCGACCGCAACCCCGGCGACAAGCAGGCCGAGGAGCGCTTCAAGGAAGCCGCCGAAGCCTACAGCGTGCTCAGCGACGCCGATAAACGCCGCGCCTACGACGCCTACGGCCATGCCGGGCTCGGCGCATCCGGCGCCGCCCCCGACTTCAATGCCGACGCCTTCTCCGATTTCGCCGATATCTTCGGCGACTTCTTCGGCTTCGGCGACCTGTTCGGCGGCGGAGGCGGCGCCCGCCGCCGCACACGCGCCCAACGCGGCGACGACGTCCGCTACGATCTCGAAATCAGCTTCGAAGACTCCATGCGCGGTCTCGAAGAACACATCCAGGTCCCGCGCATGGAAGCCTGTGACACTTGCAACGGTACCGGCGCGGAGGCCGAAGACGGCTGGACCACCTGCTCCGTCTGCCGCGGCCGCGGCGAGGTCTTCTACCAGCAGGGCTTCCTGTCCATCCGCAAAACCTGCGGCCAGTGCGGCGGCCGCGGCAAGATCCTGCGCCGCCCCTGCCGCAAGTGCAAGGGCGATGCCTACATCCAAACCACCAAGAAACTCAAGGTGAAAATCCCGGCGGGCGTCGACACGGGTATGAAGCTCCGCGTCGGCGGCGAAGGCCAGCCCGGCTCCAACGGCGGCCCCCCCGGCGATCTCTACGTCTTCCTCTCCGTCGCGCCGCATCCCGTCTTCGAGCGCAAGGAATACGACCTCCACTGCGTCGTTCCCATCAACATCGCCCAGGCCGCGCTCGGCACCGAAATCCACGTGCTCACCTTCGACGGCCTCGAGACCCTCAAGGTGCCCGACGCCATTCAGAGCGGCGAAACGCTCCGCCTGAAGAACAAGGGCGTGCCCTTCGTCAACGGCGGCGGGCGCGGCGACCTCATCGTCCACATCGATGTGAAAACCCCGCGCAAACTCAACCGCGAACAGCGCAAACTCCTCGAACAGCTCCGCGACACCCTGCCCGCCGAGAACGAACCCCAGGAAAAATCGCTGCTCGACAAACTGAAGGATTACCTGATGTGAGCACGGCCCCCGGCCCTGAACGCCTGCCCGACTACCTCTCGCGCATCCTTACCGCGCGCGTCTACGACGTCGCCATCGAATCGCCGCTCGAACGCGCGCCGTTGCTGTCCGCGCGCCTCAACACCAAGGTCCTGCTCAAGCGGGAGGACCAGCAGCCTGTCTTCTCCTTTAAGCTCCGCGGCGCTTACAACAAAATGAGCGGCCTCTCCGCGGAAACCCTCGCCCGCGGCGTCGTCGCCGCCTCGGCGGGCAATCACGCCCAGGGCGTCGCCCTCGCCGCCGCCCGCCTCCACTGCCACGCCACCATCGTCATGCCCGTCACCACGCCGCGGATCAAGGTGGATGCCGTCGCCGCCCGCGGCGCGCAGGTCGTCTTGCACGGCGAATCCTACGACGACGCGTATCGCCACGCCGCCGCGCTCGCCGCTGAGTCCGGCGCCACCTTCATCCATCCCTACGATGATCCCGACATCATCGCGGGCCAGGGCACCATCGCCATGGAAATCCTCCTGCGCCACCCCCAGCCCATCACCGCCGTCTTCGTCCCTGTCGGCGGCGGCGGTCTGCTCGGCGGAGTCGCCGCCTACATCAAACGCGTCCGCCCGGATATCAAGGTCGTCGGCGTCGAACCCGTCGATGCCGCCACCATGCACGCCGCGCTCGAAGCCGGCGCGCCCGTCCGCCTCAAACACGTGAACCTCTTCGCCGACGGCGTTGCCGTCAAGCAGGCCGGCACGGAGACCTTCCGCCTCGCCGCCCTCTACGCCGACGAAATCGTTACCGTCACCACCGACGAAATCTGCGCCGCCATCAAGGATGTCTTCGAGGACACCCGCTCGATCCTCGAACCCGCGGGCGCGCTCTCCGTCGCGGGCCTCAAAACCTTTGCCGCCCGCGAGAATTGCGGCCCCGCCCACACCTTAATCGCGGTCACCACCGGCGCCAATATGAATTTCGACCGGCTCCGTTTCGTCGCCGAACGCGCCGAAATCGGCGAACATCGCGAAACGCTTTTCGCAGCCACTATCCCCGAAACTCCCGGCTCATTCAAAACCTTTTGCCGCCTGCTCGGCCCCCGCCTGGTCACTGAGTTTAACTATCGCTACGCCGGCCCGCCCGACGCCCAGGTCTTCGTCGGCCTCCAGGTCGCCTCCCTCGAAGAAGCCGCCACCCTCTTTCATGCCATCGAATCCGCCGGTATCCGCGTCCTGGATCTTGCGGGTAACGAACTCGCCAAACAGCACCTCCGCCACCTCTCGGGCGGACGCGCCCCCCATGTCGAACACGAACGCCTCTTCCGCTTCGAATTCCCCGAACGCCCCGGCGCATTAATGCGCTTCCTCGACCAACTCTCCCCCAACTGGAACATCAGCCTCTTCCACTACCGCAACAACGGAGCGGATTACGGCCGCGTCCTCGCCGGCATCCAGGTCCCCCCGGAAGATCACGAAGCCTTCAACCAATTCCTCACCGCCCTCAACTTCCCCTACACCGAAGAAACCCAAAACCCCGCCGCCCAGCTATTTCTCGCATGACTCGATCGGGCACGCGAACGCGGCGGACTTTAAGCCCCGAGCGTCAGCGAGGGGGAAGCAGAATCCGGGGCCGCGCCGCGATAACCTTCAACGCGCCGCCACCAACTTGATACCCAGGGTTCAACCCAGAGCAACTTCCGGAAAGCCCGCGTGAATCTGGCCCCATCTGCCAAACTCCCCCAGAATGCAACCGCCCCCTCTCACCGGCGCACCGCGCTTGCGATCTGCTCCGCAACGCCCGCGACCTCCCCGCCATATTCGGGAGCGACATACACAGCCATCGGCTCGCCCTGCCCATCAGCGACATAGCGCACGGCCGACCGCACACTCTCCGGCCTTCGCAACCGGCGCGTGCTGCCATGCCGCGTCCAGCGCCGATCCACCTCCGGCTCCAATCCCTGAAGTCTCCTTGTGGCCCAAACCTTCAAGTCCGTCATTACCCGCTCCGGCTCCACTTCAGCATCGACGACGGTATGAACGTGCCTTTCCCGAACATGCACCGCATGCAATATCCAACCTCGGTGGGCACAGGTCTCGCGAATTGCCGCCAGTACTTGCTCACGGGCGGCAGCGTTCATGAAGTAAGACGGACTCGTTTGGCGGGCACGGTCGGCAGCTTCGAGACGAGGATCTGGCGGATGAAATGGCAAGCCGTTGTCACGAGGACGCCGCCGGAAAGAACCGCGGGCGTCACCGCGCAGGTGCGTGCCATAGCAGGTGAAAGTGAGCAGGTACGTCATTTTCGCCCTCATCATACGACAGCCCGCACACGTCCACCCGGCTGTTCCAATCACCACAAAGAGAGACAACACCACCTGAAGCCCCGACCGCCAGGGAGGGGCCTCGCTCGCTCACCCCTCCCTGGCGGTCGGGGCTTCGGACTCGGCCTCGACAGGGACAGTCTGAGACCACCCCTTCGCCAGTATCAGGCCTTCCGCGCTCCGCTCCGCCTCCTCCACCCGCTTTGACCCAACCGGCCCAATCGGATTGCTTCGCCGCGCCCCCATCCCCGCCCAAACGGCGCCGGATTCCGCCCTCTCCCATCCTTGCCACCCCGCTTCACGCTCTCGTCCACCCCCAATCCCCTTGAAATCCGGCCCAAAGTGCCAGACCCGCGCATAAAATTCTGCCAGTCCACGAAAGAGCCAGATCAGGCTGACACCTTCACCCGAAGAAACCCAAAACCCCGCCGCCCAACTCTTCCTCGCGTGATCCCGCCAAACCTACGCGTCATCGTGCGGCGGGCATCAGCCACGCGAACATCCGAAAACAACTCCCGTAAGCCGCCCCACCGCTATCCACCGTGGATCAGGGACGGGACAGCGAACGTGTCACCTGGACCGAAGTAAACGCGCCATTCGGCAGGAAGCGCAATGCGATGGCGCTGCCCGCGCCGCCGGTCACCTCAATCTCAAGCGTGCCCCATCGATCCGCAACTGCCGGGAGAAGGTCCGTCAGCGGCACCGCCCGATGCCCCTCCGCCGGAAGCAGGATCTGACCCGAGCCGATCACTTGTCCCCCCGCGTCTCTCGCTGTCAGCTTGAATAGCGAGCCTTCCGTGGGGTGGGCATTCGCCAGTGCGATGGCGGTCAACAGGCCGCCCGTATTGTCGAATGGCGCCATGAGCAGGCCACCCGCCGGCATCAGCGGGACCGCCGCGGCTTGACCCAGTTGTCCTGGCAACTTCCGCTCGAAGAGCACCATGCCCCCGACCCGGCGATCCGAGTCCACGCGCACCAGCCCGCTCACCGGCGAATCCCCCACCGGCGGCAAGTGGATCGTGCGCGTGTCTCCTCCGCGAAGCTCGATTTCAGCCCCATTCATGCCTTGTGGCCAAGGCCAGGCAGTCCCGGCGCTGGCGGCCAGGCCGGTGATCCGCACCCGGGCCGTCTCTGCCTCCAGGTTGCTGACTTGCAGTGTGCTGGAGAACCCGCCTCCGGCCGCAATGTGCGGAAACAGGAAATGCCCGCCGGACAAGGGCGGAGTCTCAAACAGGCCATGACCTTCCACGCTCGAGAGCACGCCCTCGGGGGTGAAGCGGAGTGGGACTGCCCCCACGGTTCCGCCGCTGCTGAGGAGTTCAATCGATCCTTTCCGGAGTTTCAACTCGGGCATAAGCTCACTCAGCAGAAAGGCACGGTGGCTCAGAGCCGCTAAGCCGGGCAGGGCCGCCCTGTGGAAGGGCTGTCCGCCCTCATTGAACGCCAGAATCCGGAGGGTTGCTGCGTTTCCCGGGTGGCTGTTCGAGATGGCCAGCCCGGTCAGCATTCCGCCAGTTTCATCGAACGGGAAAAGGAAGCGCGCCGGCGCGGTCCGGCGTAGAGGCATCGCCGACTCCTGAATGCCCTGCTCAAGGTTCCGGCGGAACAAGACTGTTCCCGCCACCTCGCGCGCCGAGGAAACCCGTGCCCAGCCACTCTGCGGCAACTGGGTTTCACCCAAGGTCTCCAAGGCCACCGACCCGCCCGGCGGAACGACCACCGGATCCCCTGCCACGCCCGTCTGGAACCGGAGCGGCCACGGCCTTCCATCGCCCGTCAAGGCCTCGATTCGAACAGTTTCCGGCGTCGCATGCGGGTTGGTTAGAATCAACGAAGTCGTGAATCCTCCCCCGTCGGCAATGTGCGGTATCGTCTGCCCAGGCGGCTGGCGCCGCGGTACTTCCACAACGAGCGCCGTCCCCAGCGGACGGGGGTATCCACCAGCGGAGATCTCCAGTTCGCCCGGAGTTTGGCTGGTCTTCCTCGCCGGGTCAACATGCACGACGACCGTTGCCGGCACCAGCGGTTCCGGCGTCTGTACCGATAACCACCCCCCCTGCCCGCGAGCAAACACCGAATAGCCCACACCCCCTTCGCCAATCAGCGAGACATTCAACGTCTGCGGAGGCGGTGTCTTCCCCTCCTCCACCTCGAACTCCAGCACCTCCGGAAAGAAGCGCAGATTGGGGCGCGGCCTCGTCTTCCAGAACTCGACGGTGAGATCCATCCTTCGCAGTGGCAGGAAGACAGTGAATAGCTCAAGAGGGAGTGTGATCGTATGGATGCTGCCATCGGGCATCACGGATGCGTCGACTCCCAATCCCAATCGGCCCCAGGAGTTGGCGGGGACCACAGCCCGCCCAACACCTTTGAACCAGGTGCTGCCTTGCCAGGAAGGAACGCCCAGGGGGGCGATTTCTGCCACGGTTCCCTCACGTGCGTGGGCATAGAAGCGCACATATCCCGTGAATCGTCCACGTGTGCCCGGCGGAATGTACACAATTGCAGGGTTCGATTCCACCTCCAGGCCGGCGTCCGGATCCCAGAGCAAGAGATCGATCACCGCTGACACGGGAGAACCGATACCATCCGCCACTTCGAAAGGAATTTTGTGCCTGCCTGCCGCCAGGCCCGCGGGCAGTGTCAGAAACGCAGTGACATCTCGCAGAACTTGCGCGGGCGAGAGGTAAACGACTGAGGGCTCAAAGCGCACCCAGGGGACACTGCTCGTCAACCTCCCCACAGTGGACGTATCCGGCTCACTGTAATACCGCAGTGAGATTGTGACCGGAACGATTGATCCGGGACGGTTGGCCGCGTGTTTGTATACATTGAATGGGCTATCACGATTAATGTAGTCGATATGCCCGGCCGCCGGTGGCGCGGCGGCCGCCACCAGGAGAGCCATCATCCACATCCTGTTCAGGGTACGCGGAGTTCTTGACTTCTTCTCCGAGTTCATAACCGGATTATCTCAAAATGCCGCCCAATTTCCAGGGGGGATCGGCGCGATAACAGATCGCGTTTCCTGACTCGCGCCTGTCTCCTCACGCGGCCGCAAGCAGCTCGACCCGCTGCAGGGTCTCAGCGAACCTGCCCCCAATAGTACGATGAGGGGAACCATGTTCCCCGTTCTGCATTCGGTTTCTTATGCCGGCGCGTGGCCCGGCCACTCGTGCCTGTCTGTGGAAGCGTTTCTCGATAAAGCGGCTGAACTCGGATACCGCGCCATCGCGCTGGTAGCCAAGCGGCCTCATCTGTCGCCCCACGACTATGACCCCGCCGCCTGCCGCAACCTGCGCGAAGCCATCGGCGCGCGCGGGCTGTCGCTCGAAGCCCTGATGGGCTACACCGATTTCACTTGCGCCATCGACCGCCCCGGCATTCCGTCGGCCGAGATGAACGCCGCCTATGTGGGCACGCTCGCTCAGCTTGCGGCCGAACTCGGCGCGCCCCGCCTGCGCATCTTCTCCGGCTACGAACGCGCCGGGGTGGCCTACGAAACGCAATACACCGAACTCGTGCGCGGCTTACGCATGGCTTCGCGCGCGGCCGGGCCGTTTCCCGTCACGCTCCTGCTGCAAAACCATCACGACCTCGCCGTGCACCACACCCAACTCGCGTGGCTGATGCGGGAACTCGATGCGCCCAACATCAAGCTCGCCTTCGATGCCTGGGCGCCCTTCCTGCAAGGCTTGAGCGGCGACGCGATGAAAGAGGCCGTGCGCGCCGTCGCGCCCTGGATCGCCTGGACCACCGTGGCCGACTACCAGCGTCAGCCGCGCTTCCTCTATCATCCCGACGTGGTGAACTACTCGCGCCACCCGCAGGATCTGCTGCGCGCCATGCCCTGCGGCGCCGGCGAAGTGGATTACGCCTCCTTTTTCGCGGCCCTGCGCGAGATCAACTACACTGGTCCAGTAGCGTACGAAATGTGCGCAGTGCTGGAGGGTGGCGGTTCGATCGAAAACCTCGATGCCGCCGCGCGCACTTTCCTGAAGTGGCTCGCCGGCTTCGTGAAGCCCGCCCCCCGGCGTAAGAAATCACGTTAGGGAGAAACCGATGGCATTCAATCGCACGCAGGCGCAGAAGCTCTGCACGAAGGCGGAACTCGAACTGTTCGTCAAGAGCCTGCCGGCTGAGATGAAAGATCTCACGCGCGCGCAAGTGCTGCGGAAGTTGCAGTCCGCGCGGCGGCTGCGCGATAAGCAGCAGGACCTGTTCCGCCGCCAGCGGCTCGCTTCGCGCGACCGCAGCGGCGCGAAAGACGGCAAGTCCGGCATCGCCAACGTCCGCACGGAGCAAAAACTGGCGCTGTTCAACGAAGCGCTGGCGCGCTTCGAGAAGCGGCTCGAGCAGCTCGACCAGGCCGCCGCGCGCGAAGCCGCAAAGGCGGAAAAAGCCGCTCAAAAGGCGGCAAAACCCGTCAAAAAGACGTCAAGAAGCGCAAAAACGACGACACCGGCGTTCGCCAAGGACAATCGCCTCGCCAAGTCGAATGTGCCCCGCCAGCAGGCCCATTCCGCCTCCCGGAACCGCCGCGCGCAGGGCCGCAAAGACAATCGCGGCTAAACTGAGTTCTGGATGTCGAAGAAACTGACGGCGCACGTCAAAGCCGCCGGTTGAGCGTCCAAGCTGGGTCCAAAGGTATTGGACCGCGTGCTGCCGGGCGTGCCCCGGCTTCAGGACCCCAACCTGCTCGTCGGGTTTGAGACGTCGGACGATGCCGGCGTGTACAAGCTCACGCCGGATTGCGCCCTCGTGCAGACCGCCGACTTCTTCACGCCCATCGTCGATGATCCCGCCACCTTCGGCGCCATCGCCGCCGCCAACGCCCTCAGCGACGTGTACGCCATGGGCGGCACTCCCCTCACCGCTCTCTCGATCCTGTGCTATCCCGGCGATGGCGATCTCGAAGACCTCGAAGCCATCCTTCGCGGCGGCGGCGAAAAATTGATCGAAGCCGGCTGCGTGCTCGCCGGTGGCCATAGCGTGAAAGACGACGAAATCAAATTCGGCTACGCCATCACGGGCACCGTCCACCCGGACCGCGTCTGGACCAACGCCGGGGCGCGCCCCGGCGATTGGCTCGTGCTGACCAAGCCCCTCGGCACGGGCGTGATCACCACCGCGCTCAAGCGCGGCATCGCCGCCGGGGAGCACGTCGAGGCGGCCATCCAATCGATGCTGCGTCTGAACCGCTGCGATTTGCAGCCCCACGGCGCCACGGACGTCACCGGCTTCGGACTCATCGGCCACGCCCGCGAGATGGCGCTGGCCTCGAAAGTCACCCTGGAGATCGACACCACCGCCGTGCCCTTGCTGCCCGGCGCGCTGCGCTATGCCGCCGAAGGCGCTCAGCCCGGCGGCCTCAAGAGCAACCGCGAATTCGCCAGCGAATGCGTCCGCGTCCGCGGCGTGATCCCCGCCGAACTCGAAGCGCTGCTTTATGATCCGCAGACCTCCGGCGGCCTGTTGCTCACGCTGGCGGACCCGCCCGCGGGGCTGCCCGTCATCGGCCGGGTCACCGAGCGCGCCGAAGCGCCCATCGTCCTCCTATGACCAACCCTCTGATTGTCGCCCTCGACCTCGAAGCCGCCGAAGCCCGCGCGCTGGTTCAAAAGCTAGGCTCGTCCATTGGTTTCTATAAAGTGGGACTCGAGTTGTTCACCGCCGAAGGCCCCGCCATCGTGCGCGAACTCACCGGGGCGGGGAAGCGGGTCTTCCTGGACCTGAAGATGTATGACATCGGCGAAACCGTGAAACGCGCCACCGCCCGCGCGGCCGAACTCGGCGTGAGCCTGCTCACCGTGCATGCCCACCCGCAGGTGATCCGCGCAGCGCGTGCCGGCGCGGCGGGTTCGCAGCTTCAAATCCTTGCAGTCACAGTACTTACCAGCTTTAATCAAGCCGATCTGGAAGATTTGGGCGTCTCCGGCCGAACCATCTCCGAACAGGTGGAACTGCTTGCCAGCAAAGGGGTTGAGGCGGGCGCGGACGGCTTCGTCTGCTCCCCCCTCGAGGTGGCAAGGCTGCGCGCGATCGCCGGTCCAGGGGCGATTCTGGTCACCCCCGGAGTCCGCTCCCCCGGAGCGGATCAAGGCGACCAGAAGCGGGTTGCCACGCCGGCCGAGGCCCTCGCCGCCGGGGCCAGCTATCTGGTGATTGGCCGCGAGATCACGCGCGCTGCGGAGCCTTCGGCTGCTGCCGAACGGGTGTTGAGCGGAATCGGTTCATTCAAACACCTTAATTCAGATCGGGATAGTTAAAATCTTGTTGTCCTGGCAGGACGTCGTATGTGTCTGAATATTCATACGTTTAAGTGAATCTTCGCCGATAAATACCCTCGATGGGTTCGACTGCAAATTTTTGTTGACAGGTGTGAACAAGCACTGTTAACTGGTAAATTATCCCGGCCTGCCCGTCTCGGGGTACAGGCCGGGTAATGCCCGCCGCTTCCGTGGCGGAATGTAGGGAGTTCCTTCCTAACAAAGGAAAGGGGAAAGCCAGTGAAATTACCTGCTCTGATGAGGCTCGTTGCGTTTCTGGCAGCGACTAGCGCGCTGTTCGGCCAGGGCCTGACTCAAATCTCGGGCACCGTCACCGATCCTTCGGGCGCGGCGGTGGTTGGAGCGACTGTAGAAATTCTGAACTTGGACACGAGTTCCACCCGTTCCACCACAACCGATGGCGTGGGCAACTACAACCTGCCGCAGGTGCGTCCGGGCAACTACCGTTTGACGGTATCGTCGCCCGGCTTTTCGACCACCTCGGTCGATAATCTTCGCCTGCTGGTGAACACGCCGGTGACGCAGAACATTCAGCTCGAGGTCGGCGCGGTGAGCGAGACCGTCTCGGTTTCGGCGGAAGCCACGCAGATCAACACGGTCGATGCCACGGTTGGCAACACCTTCAGTACAAAACCGATCCTTCAGATGCCGTTCGAGGCGCGGAATGTGGTGGGCCTGCTGGCGCTCCAGCCGGGTGTCACCTACGCTGGCGACAACCTGCAGACCAGCTATCGCGGCGGAAACGTCAATGGCGGCAAGAGCGACCAGGCCAACGTCACGCTGGACGGCGTGGATGTGAACGACCAGCAGAACCGCGATCCGTTCACCTCCGTGCTGCGCGTGACGCTCGACTCGGTGCAGGAGTTCCGCGTGGTCACGACGAACGCGAACGCCGACCAGGGCCGTTCCTCCGGCGCGCAGATCGCCCTCGTCACCAAGTCCGGCACGAACGAGATTCACGGCTCTGCTTACTGGTTCGTCCGCAACAAGATCACCAACGCGAACAGCTTCTTCAATAACTCGGCGGTGAGCGCTCAGAACCCGAACGGCGTTCCGCTGGCGAAGCTCAACCGGAACATCTATGGCGCTTCGATGGGCGCTCCGATCGTCAAGAACCGGCTCTTTATTTTCGGCAATTATGAAGACCGGAAGGACCGCCGCGAGGACAGCATTCTCCGCACAGTGCCAACCGCGACGCTGCGGCAGGGCATCGTGCGCTACATTCGCGCGGACGGCTCGATTGCCGACGTGACGCCCCAGATGCTCGCCTCCCAGGTGGATCCGCTGGGCATCGGGCCGAATCAGGCGGCGCTGGCGGTTCTGAATCAGTACCCGCTTCCGAACGAGGCCACGGTCGGCGATGGGATCAACTATTCCGGTTTCCGCTTCAACGCCCCCGTGCTGTTCGACGCCCCGACCTACATCGCGAAGCTCGACATGTACCTGGACCGCGAGAGCAAGCACCAGGCGTTCATCCGCGGCAATCTGCAGCAGGACCGTTTCCGCGCGGCGCCACAGTTCCCCGGACTGCCGCCAAACAACACCAACCTTCAGTCGCCCCGCGGCATCGCCGTGGGCCTGAACTCGGTTTTCGCGGCCAATAAGGTGAACGTGTTCCGGTACGGGGTCACCCGCGTGTCGTTTGAAAACACGGGCATCTCTGATCAGCAGTTCGTCAGCTTCCGCGGCATGGACCTGCCGGTGGGCGCGACGCGCGCATTCATCCGCACCACCCCGGTGCACACCTTCTCAAACGACTTCACCTGGAACAAGGGCAAGCACGAGTTGAAGATGGGCGCGCAGATGCGCATTATCCGCAACAATCGCACGAACTATGCCAACTCGTTCCCCTCGGCGAGCACGAACGCAAGCTGGCTCACCGGTTCTGGCGCGCAGTTGAACGCCCCGTTCCCGGATATGGCGGCGGCCGCGCGCGTGGCCTACCGTGACGCCGCGATGGCGGTGCTGGGCGTCGTGACGCAGGGCAACGCTGCGTACAACTACGAAAAGGACGGTTCGGCGCTGCCCATCGGCGCTCCGATCATCCGCCAGTTCAACGCCGAGGAGTACGAACTGTACTTCCAGGACACCTGGCGCGTGACCCGGAACCTGACCATCACCGGCGGCCTGCGCTGGTCGCTGATGCCGCCGATTTACGAAGCCAACGGCACGCAGACCGTCTCGCGCCAGCCGCTGGGCGAATGGTTCAACGACCGTGTGGCGGCGGCGAATGCGGGCCTCTCGCAGGATCAGCTAGTCACCCCCGTCACCTACGTTCTGAAGGAGCAGCCGGGCGGGCGTGATCTGTATCCGTTCCACAAGAAGAACTTCGCACCGCGTCTGTCGGTCGCCTACTCGCCGGATACGAAGACTTCGATCCGCGCCGGGTGGGGCATGTTCTATGACGTCATGGGCTCGGGCCTGATCACCAACTATGATGCCTCGGCGTTCGGGTTGTCCACCTCGCTCACCAACCCCTCGGCGCAGTTGAACCTGTCCACCGCGCCGCGCTTCGTCGGATTGAACACGATTCCGGCGGGGTTGCTGCTGCCGGCGCCGCCTTCAGGGTTCCCGGCGCAAGCGCCGGACGTGTTCGCGATCATCAACAGCCTGGATGACGTGTTGCAGGCACCCTACACGATGAACATGAACTTCAGCGTGGGCCGCGAATTCGGCAACGGCTTTTTCGTTCAGGGCGGGTATGTGGGCCGCCAGTCCCGTAGGTCGTTGATCAGCGAGGACATCGCGATGCCAACCAACCTGCGCGATCCGGCTTCCGGCCAGACCTATTTCGAGGCCGGCACGATCCTCCACAACTACGTAAATGCCGGCGCTACGGCCGCGAACATCCCCAATATCCCCTTCTGGGAGAACATGTTCCCGGCTCTTGCCACTTCCACGCTCACCGCTTCGCAGCGCGCCTTCAACCTCTACAACGTGAATTCGCCGGACTACACCTGGCCGCTGTACACGATGGACGCGTTCTGCTCGCCCGCGTGCAGCCGGCTGGGCCGGTACGCCATGTACAACCGCCAGTACAGCTACCTGCGCACGCTGCGCTCGATCGGCTTCGGCGACTACCAGGCCTTCCAGTTGACCGGCCGCAAGCGGTTCAATAACGGCGATCAGATCGAATTGAACTACACCTGGTCGAAGTCGATCGATTTGGCCTCGCTTCCCGAAAACTCCACCGGTACCCAGGGCATCATCATCAATGCCTTCAGCCGGCGGCAGTTCCGCGCTCCGTCGGACTACGACAGCCGCCACCAGTGGAACGCGAACTTCATTTACAGTCTGCCGTTCGGCAAGGGCGGCAAGTTCGCGTCCGGCGCGGGCCGGGGCCTCGATGCGGTCATCGGCGGCTGGCAGCTCAGCGGTCTCTACCGCCAGGCATCCGGCCTGCCCACGTCCATCGGCAACGGCCGCTTCTGGCCCACGAACTGGAACATCACCGGTTACGCCACGGCCACCGATACCTTCGAAGACGGCACGAACAAGAACGCTCCGGCGCCTCCGGGCGGCCGTGGCGGCGTGAACATCTTCCAGGACCCCGCGAAGGCGGTTCAGTCCTTCGAGTTCACCGCGCCGGGCCAATCCGGCGGCCGGAACATCGTCCGTGGCGATGGCAACTTCAACATCGACCTCGGCCTCGGCAAGCGCTTCACGATGCCGTTCTCCGAACAGCACACCCTCCAGTTCCGCTGGGAGGTGTTCAACGTGACCAATTCGGTCCGCTTCGACCCGCTCTCGGCCACCGGCGACCTCTCGAACCTCGGCTCGTTCGGCCGCTACACCGGTACCCTCAGCCTGCCGCGCGTCATGCAGTTCGCGCTGCGCTACGAGTGGTAGCCTCCCACTAGTTCGACCTGACAAAGCGGGCGGGGCCCTCAAAAGCCCCGCCCGTTGTCCTATTACGATAGAGTCATGGCCACCATCACGATCCCGCCCGCGGATCTGTTCCCGCAACCCTGAAACCCCCTGAAAACAGGGCTTTCCCCGCCCTCGATGTGTCACAATAGGATCTGTGACCGGTCACGAGATCCGCCAGAAATTCCTCGATTTTTTCGCCGCCCGCCAGCACCGCATCGTCGGCTCCAGCTCCCTGGTGCCCGCCAACGATCCCACGCTGCTGTTCACCAATGCCGGCATGAACCAATTCAAGGACGTCTTCCTCGGGCAGGAGAAACGCGACTACGCGCGCGCCACCACCGCCCAGAAGTGCGTCCGCGCCGGCGGCAAGCACAACGACCTTGAAAACGTCGGCCAGACCCGCCGCCATCACACCTTCTTCGAGATGATGGGCAACTTCAGCTTCGGCGACTACTTCAAGACCGACGCCATCGACTTCGCCTGGGATCTCGTCACCAACGGCTACGGCTTCCCCAAGGACAGGCTCTACGTCACCGTCTTCCGCGAGGACGACGAAGCCGAGGAACTCTGGCAAAAGGTCGCCGGTGTGCCCAAGCACCGCATCTTCCGCCTCGATGAGAAGGACAACTTCTGGCAGATGGGCGAAACCGGCCCCTGCGGCCCTTGTTCGGAGATCCACTACGACCTGGGTCCCGGGACGGCCGAACCTGGCCGCGAGCACGAAGAGTTCCCGCTCGATGGCGGCGGCCGCTTCGTCGAAATCTGGAACCTGGTGTTCATGCAGTTCGACCGCGACGAAGCGGGCACGCTCACTCCTCTGCCGCGGCCTTCGATCGACACCGGCCTCGGCCTGGAACGCGTCGCGGCCATCCTGCAAGGGCATCTGTCGAACTTCGACTGCGATCTGCTCGCGCCCATCGTGCATCAGGCCGGGTCGCTCTTCCATAAGAGCTACGGAGAGGATGCGCGCACCGATCTCGCCCTCCGCATCGCCGCCGACCACGCCCGCGCGGCCGCCTTCCTGATCCACGACGGCGTCGTGCCCGCGAACGAAGGCCGCGGCTACGTCCTGCGCAAGATCATGCGCCGCGCGCTGCGCAATGCCCGCATGATCGGCGTCACCGATCCGTTCCTCTACAAGCTCACCGGCTTTGTCGCCGAACTGATGAAGCCCGCCTACCCGGAGCTGATCGAGAGCATTCCGCGCGTGGCCCGCATCGTCCAGGACGAGGAGCACCGCTACGCCACCACGTTCCAGGTGGCCGAACGCGTATTCCACGACGAAGCCAAAAAGGCCGCTTCCGGCACGCTGCCCGGCGACGCCGCGTTCAAGCTCTACGACACCTACGGCATGGCGCTCGACGAGCAGCAGGAGATGGCCCGCGAACTCGGCCTCGCCATCGACCTCGAAGGCTTCGAAGAGGCCATGCGGCGCCAGCGCGAACGCGCCCGCGCTTCGTGGAAAGGCGCGGAAAAGGCGCAGGTGGCGGCGATCTATCAACAACTGGCCGGCGAAGCCCGCACCGTGTTCCTGGGCTACGACCAGCTCAGCGAGCCATCCGCCGGAGTGGTCGCCCTGCTGGTGGACCGCGAACCGGTGGACTCCGCCCCCGTGGGCGCGGTGGCGGAAGTCGTGCTCGACCGCACGCCCTTCTATGCCGAAGCGGGCGGGCAGGTGGGCGATACCGGCGAACTGCTCGACCCTGAAACCGGGGCCGTCGCCGCTATCGTCGATGGCGCCTATCCGGCCGTTCCGGGGCTCACCGTGCATCGCGTGCGCGTGGTGACGGAATTGCACAAGGGCATGACCCTGAACGCCCAGGTCAGCGAAGCCGCCCGCTGCGCGACCATGCGCAATCACACCGCCACGCACCTCGCGCACGCCGCGCTGCGGCAGGTGCTGGGGACCCACGTCAAACAGGCCGGCTCGGTGGTGGACCCGGCCCGCCTGCGCTTCGATTTCTCACACTACACGGCGATGGACCCCGAAGAGGTCGCCGAAGTCGAGCGCCTGGCCAACGAGCAGATCCTGCGCAACACGGCGGTCGCCACCGAACAGATGGACATCGATTCCGCGCTGCAGACCGGCGCGATGGCGCTGTTTGGCGAAAAGTACGGCGACCGCGTGCGCGTCGTCAGCGTGCCCGGTTTCTCGCGCGAACTCTGCGGCGGCACGCACGTCCAAAGGACCGGCGACATCGGCCTGCTGAAGATCGTCTATGAAGGCTCGATTTCCGCCGGCGTCCGGCGGCTCGAGGCCATCACCGGCGAGGGCGCGCTGCGGCGGTTCCAGCAGGCGCAGCAAAATGTCGCGCGCGCCGCCGCGCTGCTTAAAACGAGCGAAAATGACCTCTCCGAGGCCATCGAAAAGCTCTTTTCGCAGCAAAAAGCGCTCGAAAAAGAGCTGGCGCGCCTCAAGGACAAGGCCGCTTCGGCCAGCGCGGGCGATCTGGAAGCGCAGGCGCGCGAAATCAAGGGCGCGAAGGTGCTCGCGGCGCGTGTGGATGGCCTTGACCGCGCCCAGATGCGCAACATGGCCGATGCCTTCCGCTCGAAGTGGCCGAGCGCGGTGATCGTGCTCGCTTCGGCGGGCGATCACGGCGTGGCGATCGTCTCGGCGGTCACCAAGGATCTCACGGCGAAGGTGCATGCGGGCAAGATCGCGGGCGCGGTGGCGCAGGCGGTCGGCGGCAAAGGCGGCGGGCGCCCCGACCTGGCCGAAGCCGGCGGCAAGGACGCAGCGGCGCTGCCCGCGGCGCTCGATGCCGTGTACGCGAACGTGGAGAGCCTGCTTTGAACGACGTGTTCGACGCCGCCATCGTCGGAGCCGGCCCGACCGGGCTGGCGTGCGGCATCGAACTGAAAAAGCGGGGTTTACGGGCGGTGCTCTTCGATAAAGGCTGCCTGACGAACTCGCTTTACCACTACCCGACGAACATGGTGTTCTTCACCACGCCGGAACTGCTCGAGATCGGCGGCATCCCGATGACGTCGCTGAACGAAAAGCCGGTTCGCGTCGAAGCCCTGAAGTATTACCGCCGCGTCGCCGATCATTACCAGCTCGATATCCGCCAGTACACGCCCGTGGACGGTTTTTCGGGCGAGGATGAGGCGTTTGTCATTCATACGCGCGACCGCGAAGGCGTGCCGGGCGACTTTCACGCGCGCAAGCTGATCCTGGCTACCGGTTATTACGACAAGCCGAACTACCTGAACGTGCCGGGCGAGGATCTGCCGAAAGTGCTTCATTACTATAAGGAAGCGCACCCTTATTACGGCCACGACGTGCTGGTGGTGGGAGGGAAAAATTCGGCCGCGATCGCCGCTTTGGAACTGCATTGGACCGGCGCGCGGGTGACGCTGGTGCACCGGGGCGAGGAGTTGAGCGCGAGCGTGAAGTACTGGATCCGGCCGAACATCGAGAACCGCATCAAGAATGGCGAAATTCGCGCGTTTTTCCGCTCAAAAGTGGTCAAAATCACGCTCCGGAGTGTGGTTTTGGACACTCCGGAAGGCGAGATCGAGGTCCCGAACGACTTCGTGTTCGCCATGACCGGTTACCGCCCCGATACGGAATTTCTGGGCCGCCACGGCATCGCGTTCGACCCCGAAACCGCCCGTCCGCGCCTGAATCCGGAAACGCTCGAAAGCGAGCGCGCGGGCGTCTATCTCGCCGGAGTGCTGGTAGCCGGCATGCACACGAACGAGATATTCATCGAAAACGGCCGTTTTCACGGGGCGCAGATCGCGGAGGATTTGGCGGGGAGATTGGTTCGGGAGAGGAAGTAGGCGCGGGCGTTCGCTTGCAGGGGAGGGCGTCACTGGCCGTTCCGACGAGATAAAACGGGAGCAGTTGAAATGCCCTTTTTGTTTAGGGTCGCCGGAACGAATCGCGTGTGGCTGGGGATACCCGAGGATGAGTCGATGGGCGTATTGACACGGCATGGTTAATGCCTGCAAGTACTTGACAATACACATCTTGGAAAAGCTTGGTGGGGGCATCGAGGCCTTTGACCCCAATCGCCCCAAACCTCTCACCACAACCCCACGTGGCCCGGCGTAGGGAAATCTCACCTAATCCCCTTGCCTTTCGATGCGGCATGTGGCAGATTTCTTCTATGCTACTCTCAGCGACGCGTCCTGGGTCTTCGCTCAGGGGGCAGCTATGACGGGCTCCCCAGGTGGAATGTTCTCTGGAATCCCAGAGGCGATTGCAGCGGCCACGGAGGCATTAAGACGTGGAATTTGGGATCTGGCCGTTCAATGCGGTAGCGTTGTGTATCGGTTCTTCGATCAGCTGCGAGCATTAATTACACAATGCGCACGATGGGTTTGGGGTATCTACCAGACCTTCGAAAGGACGGTAGCAACACTTCTGTGCGACATTCTGCTTACATTCTATGCCTTGCGAATGCTTGCTGGATTCGTCGGCGTAGGTGCTGTAATAGTCCTTCTGGGGATTTGGTGGCTTCTTCTGTTGTATGTCCTGATCATTATTCTGGCCGCGCTAAAGTACAGGCGGCCAGTTGCCGAGGAAAAGCAGATTGCTGCAAATGTAATGGCCGGGTACAGAGCGAAATTGGTACCTATTCTGCAGTGGTCCCTAAGAGCTGTGTTGGCCGTCGCGATGGGATACTTGAATATTGCAGCGTTCGCCCCAGCATTGTCGGATTCTCTCCAGCTATCGACTGTTGTTACTCCGCAGACTACACCTTCTGCAGTTAGACTGGATTCCGATAGAGAAATGGCAAAGTCGGGACAGGTACCAAAGAAGACAAGGCCCGCTTCAACCGCGGCACGCTCACGGCCGGTTGCCAAGAAACGTGTGGATGATGCCACGGATGGCGGGTCCCAATCAACGTCTACGGCTCAAGTCTACAGGGTTGGCCAAGGTGTGATTTCGCCTCAGATCATAATGAAGATCGACCCGAGTTATTCCGAAGAAGCCCGCCAGATGAAGGTGCAGGGCACGGTGATTATTTCTCTAGTAGTGGGTGAAGACGGGTTGCCCCGCGACCTGAAAATCGTGGAATCTTTAGGTTATGGATTAGATGAGAAGGCTCTAGAGGCAGCCAAAAAGTTCAAGTTTCGACCCGGTTCTCGTAACGGAATTCCAGTCCCAGTAATTGCTCGCGTTAAATTTGACTTTCGGTTGATGTAGCTGCCTCCTTACAGCGGGCAATGGAGCGGACAAAGTATCGACAGTTCGCGCGCTTGGATTTTGAAGTGCCCGACGGATTGTTGAAGGCGATGCCAAGGACGATGGTCACTCGCAGGCGAAAGCGCGATAAAAGGTAGTGTAATATGCCGAGCACTTAATTCCTAGGGCTGGCGCCTCAGGTCAGTCCCGATGTCTTGTTCTCTCCTGCTTATAATGACAGGTGATCATAGTCATGTCAGATCCAGCCGAAGAAAAATATCTGATCCGGAAGCCACCAGAACCTGAACCATCCGAAAGACGTCCACACGCGTTGAGGCAACGCATGGACAAGTTCGCTCTAGGGGTTGCAGCTTTGGCGGTTGTCGTTTCCAGTTCTGCAGCGTATTTTTCATGGTTGCAGTGGAAAGCGACTCAGCGACAAGCTGACATCTCGCAGGACGCTTTAGAACTGTCAGAAAGGACTGCGCTGGATCAAGGCAGAGAGGTCGAGCGTGCCCGAAAAGCCGCAGAGCAATGGTTTCGGGGACAGTGCACTCAATCACTTTACCTCGAATCTGAACGCCTCCTGCAACGGCGAGCACCCTAGCCGAACGCGGCCATTCGCCCGCCGGGTTCCTTCGATCCAACGGGATGAGTCGCTCGCCACAACGGTCTGCGGGTTGATCGCCAATTACTCAGCCCCGCTTCCCGGAAGAAGTTTGGTGATTGAATGTCCCCGAAACCCCCGCAACCCCCAGTGTTAGACGAACGTCGCTCATAATCGCTCCTTCCCGAATTGTCCAAACGGTGTGGTCTACCTCGACGTCGTCCCACCCTCGAGGGCCTCCGGCGACATCTTCTCGAACGCCGGATGCTTGGTGAACGACCAATGTACGTGCACAGCGCGCCACCGATCGCCGGCACGCCGGTAAACCTGCGTTGAGTTCCACGGAGTTCCCGCCTTCTCGGAGCCATCGGCGGCACGCATATAGTTTTCAAGGTTGTACGACAAGACAGCCAAGCCGCCCTCGGCGATCACTTGCGGATTGAGGATCTCGTAGCGCGGAATATTGATCTTCCCCGCATAAAATCCGTAGAAATATTCGGCAACCGCTTGCTTCCCGTCGAGACGCCTTTCGGTGATCGGGTCAAAGAAAGTCACATCATCGGCGTAGATATCGAGCAGCCCCGCGATATCGCCGCGATTCCAGCACTCCAGCGCGACGCGCTCCGTTGCGACAATCTCCGTGGCAGTCGGTCCGGGATCCGTAGTCGTTTGCATAGTGTTTCTCCTTCAGGCACCGAAGTCCGATTGAAAATGGCTGCGTTCGATGAGCGTTCGCAGCGAGCCCGCGAAGTCGGGCGGCTCGTGGAACGGGTGGTTGCGGTGAATATCGGCGTAGGCGGCATAGAGTGCATCGATCTGCTCGGACCGTTTTTCTGCTACTTCCCTCACCTGGGTGATGCGCTCGCGAGCGAACAGTAGATTCTGCGGATCGACATAGCCCAACTGGATGAATCCCTGCGTCTTTTTGGCGCACCGGCACGGATTGGAGGTCTTCACCAGTCCGCACTTGCCCTGCAAAAAAGTGCACAGGTCTCGACGGGCCCGAGCCAGCTTCTGACGGAAGCTGTCGCGTGAGATGTCGAGCAGTTCGGCTCCCACGCGGTCCGTAACACCGAAGATCTCCCCGAGCACGTACACCAGCCGCTGCTCCCGATTGAGACAGAGCAGCATGCCCGATGTGCAGCCGATTTTGGCCTCCTCAACCAGCAACCGGGCATCCGGTCTTTGCGAATCGGCTGCGGGCGGATCAGCATCCGGGGTGCGGTCCAATTCGCGGCCGTACTTGTCGAAGGTCCACGCCCTGGCTTCGGCACGGCCACGCTTCATATTCAACAGGTGGTTGACCGCGAGCCGGTACAACCACGTGCGGAACTGGCTGTCACCCCGGAACGCCGACAGCTTGGTCAGAACCTTGATAAGAATCTCCTGCGTCGCGTCCTCAGCATCCTGTGGCAGGCACACCATCCTGAGGGCGATGTTGTAGATCCAGCGCTGGTGCCGGGTTATGAGTACCTCGAGGGCTTCTTTGTCGCCCGACTGCACGAGCCGGACGAGATCCAAGTCCTCGGCGTCGGTTACGGCGAAATCGGAGAGCGGATTCGGGCACGTCATCTCTTTGAACTATTAGACACCCGGTGCGACACCACTGTGACTGTTCTCAGGGACGCATCCGGGGCCGGCGGGGTCAAAGACCTCGGTTCCTAAACTACCCCTGAGAATTTTTGGGGGTAGATCGCCACTATATCCATATGCCCCGACTGCCGCGCCTGGTTCTCCCAGGCCCAGGCCGGCGGGGACCTCGGCCGGCGGGGTCAAAGACCTCGGTTCCTAAACTACCCCTGAGAATTTTTGGGGGTAGATCGCCACTATATCTATATGCCCCGACTGCCGCGCCTGGTTCTCCCAGGCATTCCTCACCACATCACCCAGCGCGGGAACTACCGCCAAAAGACCTATTTCCGGGCCGAAGACTACCGGCTCTACCTCCAACTCCTCAAGGACTATTCCCGTCACCACGGCGTCGCTATCCTTGGTTACTGCCTCATGCCGAATCACGTTCACCTCGTCGCCGTGCCGCAGCGCCCGGACTCCTTCGCGCGCACCTTTCGCCGGGTGCATTCCGAATATGCCCGCGCGATCCACATGCGGCTGCGGCGCGTAGGTCATTTATGGCAGGCACGTTACGGCTCGACGCCGATGGATGAAAAACATTTCTGGGCGGCTATGTTGTATGTAGAGCAAAATCCGCTCCGGGCCCGTTTGGTGGAACAGTCCGGGCAGTGGAGATGGTCCTCCGCGCAAGCGCACCTGAGAGGGGAGGATGCGGGCCTGCTGGACCTGGTTCCGTGGCGTGCCCGCCACACGCCAGAGACCTGGAAGTTGCACCTGGACAAAGGGTTACTGGAGGCGGCCCTGATCGAGCGAATCCGCGACGCCACCGAACGTGGCCACCCCCTGGGCGACGAAGCGTTCGTCAAGCGGGTCCGGGAAGACTGGAAGGCGCAGAAGACGCAGTCTCCGGCAGAACCGCTCGAAACTGTGATAAACCTTGAAATGGCAGCGACTTAAAGGAAGATGCTTACCAATCTTGACGAAATGAGTTTAGGAACCGAGGTCTTTGACCCCAATTGCCCAGAAGACGCAGTCTCCGGCAGAACCGCTCGAAACTGTGATAAACCTTGAAATGGCAGCGACTTAAAGGAAGATGCTTACCAATCTTGACGAAATGAGTTTAGGAACCGAGGTCTTTGACCCCAATTGCCCCAATTGCTCCTTATTCGTGGGGTCAAAGGTCATTGACCCTGCTCGCCCTTCTCGCCCGTTGATTCAATGAGGTTACTCGTAGCGCTCCATTTCCGCTCTTAGATCAACTGTCAGTTGTTCGACGGTGGGCATCACAGACTCTCCTTCGGGTGTTCGGAATACGCCGAGTCCCACATTGTCACGTTGAAGCTTGGGAAGGAGTTCCTCAACCAGATCCTGCAACGGAATCTCGGCGGGTTCGTACCCCTCCCAAAGTCCGTGCGCGCACATGATTGCGTACTCCTTCGCAGGCCACAGCTGAAAGGTCGGATTCCCATCATCATCGCTACCCATGGCCCAACCTTCACTATAGAGCCCCCAAGCCTGCTGGCAGTCAACGACGTGCTTGATGAAGTGATCGTAGCGGCCCGGACCGTCCAGCTTGAGGATCGAGGCGATCTGTTTCTGCGATATTACTCGTCCTGGCATTTTGTCACTGCTCCCCTTCTTTCAGGGGGCGTTCCTTGTTCCTGCGTCCATAGTCATCATATCGGTGTTGACGTTGGTGGTCGGCGCGATTCTGAAGTTTGGAATGCTTGTACCTGTAGCCCTTTGCCGCCTCGCGCCCCCGCTCATGGGCCAAATCCTTACCGGGCGGGTTTCGAATCGTGGTGCGCTGGCCTCGATCAATTGAGTTCTGCTCCTGCCTTATCCAACCCCGGTCAGACGAGGCGGCCTTCTGATCGCCAGCGATTTGCAGCAGCTTTTCTTGCTTACTGGAACGACCGACCTTGCTCAAATCGGTTGCGTTGTCCGCCGCCCTTACGACGTCGGCGACTGTGTCAGCCTTGTTTAGGCCTCGGGCAGCATCAACAACCACATCCGCTGCACGTGCCGCCTTGATCGCTGTCCCCGCGCCTCCGGGCACTCCCGGCAAGAAGGTTGCGGCGACATCAACCAGCAATCCGCCAGCATCTACGGCCGCGCCCGCCCAATTGCCCGCTGCGACATTCTTGCCAAGCGACACCACATCCATCGCTACGTTGGCAATGTCCCAGATGGTTTCGACCACATTGCCTGTGGGATCGACATTCTTCAGCGGGTTGTTTCGTCCATAAGCGTATAGATTCCAAGACTGAGGATCATTCACACGCTGATCGATCAGCGGGATGTCCGGCGTCGTAAACCGCCCCTGCGGCGCGGAGTAATATCTGGCGATGAAGTAATCGAGGCCGGTTTCGGCATCGCGTTCCTTGCCGGTGAACTTCAGTCTCGGGCCGGTGGGGCTGGGGCGGTTACCGAAGCTTGCTCCGCCGGGGATGGTTTCGCCGAAGGGGAAGTAGTCGAGGCGGCCGGCGGGGGCTCCGGTCGCGCCGGTGGTGAGCCGGGTCGAGCCGAGGTGGTCGGCGGTGATGTAGCAAGTGCTGCAGTTCAGCGTTCCGTCGGGGGTTCCGTAGTCGGCGGCGAGTTGGCCGGCGGCGTCGTAGACGTAGTAGGTGGGCGGCGCCGTGCCGACGCGTTTCTTCACGCGGCGGCCTTCACCGTCGTAGGTGAACTCGACCGTGGTCCCGCCCTTGATGTGCCGCCAGATCTTGCCAACGCCCGAGTAACTCATCTGGCCAATCCAGGGGTGGTTGGTCAGGTTGCCCTGGGCGTCGTAGGCGCCGGGCGGCAGCGGCTGGCCGTTGGACTCCTGCTGGAGCCGGTTCGTCTCCGTGTCGAACTGGGTGGCGGCGGTGGGCGTGGCGAGGTTAAGCGGGAAGCTGCTGGCCGAGACCCAGCGGTTGCCCCAGCGGTCGTAGCTGCTGGTTTCGGACCAGGAGCCGGCTTCGGCGGCGTGGGTGAGGCGGTTGAAGTTGTCGTAGGTGTAGGTCTGCTGCCAGGAGCCGGTGGCATCGGCGATGGACTGGCTGGCCAGGTTGCCGTTGTTCTGCCCCGCCGGGTAGCCGTAGCCGAGCGTGAGGCGCGGCACGGCGTCCTTGATGGCGGTCAGCGAGGTCATCTGCTGCCGGTTATTGTATAACGCGGTTTCGGGGGGGCATCGCAAGATGACCTCACGAACGTTCGGTGGCCCGGAGGCTGGCGGGACAAACGTAGCCCAATGGGCACCGGCTCCCATGCAGGCGCATCGCCGCAGGAGCCGGCTTGGATTGTCGTGCACTGGAACAAATGATCGGCTTATTCGTGGGGTCAAAGGTCATTGACCCACTCGCCCAATACGACAGCCTCAAGACCCATATGCGCTCCTCAGAAAATGACTATCCCCGAAACCCGTCCGAAACCCCAAAACCCCAGACGTTTACAAAGTCTTTCTAACTCAGGACACTAGTACGCGCGCGGATGATTTCTTCTATTCGACTCAGGTCAGCCATTGCAGCGTATATTTTCAGTGTTCGATTGCCAGAGAACCTGATGCGAACGAATTCTCCTGGGAATACGTCGATGCCCGATACGTCGCTATATGCGTATTCACGCCATTTGCCGAACCGGTTTCGCCGCCTGACCCGATCAGCTTCAAAGACCGTCCTTTCAAGGAACGCCTCGAACAAGAAGGCCGGAGCCACTAAGTACGCCATCACAATGCCTACCCGACTAATGAGGTTGTTCTGGTTCCAGACCAAGACGACAATCTTTTCACCCTGGTCGTTTTGGGCCAGCACGAACAACCACGCCGCGAAGACTGCACAGGCAACAGAAAACGCTCGGAACCATAGGTTGTATCTGACGACGTAAGGAACGAGGTCGGACGGCCCTTCACCCTTGTTCGAGGTCGCTTCGCTCATGCCCACAGGCTAACGGCTGCCTTCCTCATCTTCGGTCAGGAAACTGATAGTCACTGTGACTACTGCTTTTGTAGCGGTTTTCGATCCTGATCGAGCAACCGCAGCGGGCCACTGGACGGTGATCCTGCCCCACCACACGGTCATCAATTCGTGATCGGACTGCAGTCGACGAACCTGTTCGAGGCGGGCGGCATGGCGGGACGGGCGCAAGGTATTCCCCGCCACCCGTTTGGCTCGACTGATCTGCCGCTGGAGCACTCGAAAGTACTCAGGGTAGTTGATTCTGGCCCGAAGGAGTGCCTGGGCTCCGAAACCAACGCCACCACCGACCATGCCTCCAGCAGCATCGCTCACAATCTCGGTGAGGTCGCCAGGCTGAGTAGCTTCGTCCGCGTCGAGAGACCGCTCAAGCGCACCTCCAGCGAGACTTGCCGTCCCTGAAACGAGCGTTGCGGGCACTAGCCCCAACCCACCGGTCAGACCAATGCCGAACCCGAACACGGCACCTCCGGCCCCTTTTGCGCCGATGTTGCGCCACGTATTAATTGAGCCGAAGTCTGATCCTGATCCGTGGGCATGCCACGCTTCTTTGGCGGCGCCGATGACAAACCCGATACCCGCACCGCCTGCGGCGGTCGCGAGCAACGCGGCCTCTCCGTTGGGATCGACAAACTTGTACGGGTTATTGAGTGCATAGGCATACATGTTCCAAGTCTGCGGATCAGGTGCGAATGCCCCGGCATTCCCCCCTCCGTGCCAACATCAATGAGACACTTCTTGGCCCAATAATTACTGAGTAGGG
>JAHDVK010000049.1 GCA_023384675.1 Bryobacteraceae bacterium
CCGCCGCCTGACAGCCCTGCAATAATACGTTAGCGAACTTCTGAATTGGAGTACTAAGATAGCGGGTTTAGATCATGTGGTTTGCCTGCACGGAGTTGACGGTGGAGTTTGGGAACGGGAGTTTGCCGCAGCGGGCATTGGCGGACGTTTCCTTTGAGTTCGGGCAGGGCGAATTTCTGTCGGTGATCGGGCCCAGCGGTTGCGGGAAGACCACGCTGTTGCGGGCGGTGGCGGGGATCGTGAAGCCGGCGCGGGGGGCGATTGAGTGGGCACCGGGGGCGGGCCAGCCATCGGCGCGATTGATGGTTTATCAGGAGGACAGCCTGTTTCCTTGGATGACGGTTCTGGAGAACGCGGCGTTCGGACTGGAGATGCAGGCGAGGGCGGCGGGGGAGCGCGAGCAGGCGGCGCGGGCGATGCTGGCACGCTATGGACTCGCGGGGCGGGAGACGGCGTATCCACACCAGATTTCGGCGGGGATGAAACAGCGGGTGGCGGTGATCCGGGCGTTTCTGAGCGAGCCGGCGCTATTGCTGATGGACGAGCCGTTCGGGGCGCTGGATAGCCCGACGCGGTTTGCACTGCAGAATGACCTGCTGGAGTTGTGGAGGGAGAGCGGGAGTTCGGTGCTGTTCGTGACCCACGATGTGGACGAGGCGATCTTTCTCAGCGACCGGGTGCTGGTGATGAGCGCGGCGCCGGGGCGGATTCTGGCGGACGTGGCGGTGGAGCTGCCGCGCGGAGACCGCCGGGACGCTCTGTTCAGCGAGCGGTTTCTGGAGTTGAAGCGCGAGGTGATGGCGCATTTGAACGGAGCAAGCGGCATTCCGAAGAAAGGGGCACATGCGGCGTAGAGACCTGATTGGGGGCCTGGGGCTGCTGGCCGCGGGCTGCAGTTCGACACGGAAACCGGCGGAATTGCGGGAGATTTCGGTGGCGCTAAGCGAGCATCTGTCCACGAGCAGCATGCATCTGGCCGATGAAGCGGGCTATCTGCGCGAGGCGGGATTCCGGATGAATGTGGTGCGGCTGTCGGCGATCCAGGCGGTGCCGCTGCTGGCGGGCGGGCGGCTGGACGCAATTTTGGGAGGGGTGCCGGCACCGCTGCTGAACGGAGTGCTGCGGGGGATGGCGATCCGGGTGGTGGCGGGGCGCGAGCATGTGAGTCCGGCGTGCGGGGACGGATATACGCTGTACGCGCGGAAGGCGGTGTTTGCCGGAGGGCCGGTGGAACCGCGGAGGCTGAAGGGAAAGCGGTTTTCGATCCGGTCACGGGGGATCACGGAGTTCATTCTCGACACGTTCCTGAAGGAACTGGGGATGGAGTTGGGGGATGTGGAGCGGATCGACCTGCCGCTGCGAGAATCGCTGGCGGCACTGGCGGGCGGGCAGATTGACGCGATGTTTGATCCGGAAGTATCGCGGAGTGCGCTGGCGGACTCGGGAGATCTGGTGAAGGTGTGGCGGCTGGCGGACGTGCTGCCCATGCACCAGTACTCGTTCGTGATTTTCGGGGAATCGTTATTGAAGACCGGGGTGGAGCCGGGCGCGCGGCTGCTGGCGGCGTACCTGATGGCGGCGGGGGAATTTCTGGAGGGGCGGACGCCGCGATTCATGAGCGAGTTCGCGGAGCGTCATGGCCTGGATCCGGAGAAGACGGCCGCGGAGTGCCGGGACACGTTCGCGCGGGACGGCGCGATTGACCGGGCGAGCCTGCAGCGGACCATCGACTGGCATGCCGGGAAGGGCTACGCGACGGGGCGGCTGGAAGCAAGGCAGTTGGTCGATGAAAGCTTCCTGCAGGAGGCACGACGGATGCTGGCATCCGGCGAGTGGCGTTCCGGCGCAAAGAGCGGGAAGGGCTGATGGCCGGCGGGACGGGTCGAACGGGGCGGGTGATTCAGAACCTCTGGTTCCCTGTGACGGTGGGGGTGCTTTGGGAGTGGGCAACCGCGCAGGGCTGGTTGAACCCGTTTTTCTTCCCGCCGCCGTCGAAGATCCTGGCGACGGGGTGGACGATGCTGGTGGGCGGCGAGGTGGCGCGGATACTGGGGGTGACATTGGGGCGGTTCGCGGCGGGAGCGGCGCTGGGGTCGATGGCGGGGGTTGCCTGCGGGGCGTTGATGGGGATCTCGGGGACGGCGCGGCGGGCGCTGGAGCCCATGATCGCGGGTCTGTACGCGACGCCGAAGCTGGCGCTGTTGCCGCTGTTCTTTTTGCTGCTGGGGCTGGGCGAGACGCCGAAGATCACGTTGATTGCGCTGGTGGGCTTCATCTTTCTGTCCACGCAAACGCTGGACGCGATCCGGGGGGTGAAGCCGTCGTACGTGGAGATGGCGCGCAATTACGGGGCCGGACGGCGGGCGCTGCTGAGGCGGGTGTACCTGCCGGCGGCGCTGCCGCAGATCTTCACGGGGCTGCGGATTGCGGTATCGCGGAGCCTGGTGGTGGCGATTTCGCTGGAGTTGGTCAGCGGGACGAACGGGCTGGGCGGGTTGATCTGGATTTCTTGGGAGACGCTGGCGACGGAGAGGCTGTACGTCGGGATTCTGCTGGCGGCGGGTTTGGGGGTGGTGATTCACCGTGGATTCGGGGTGATGGAGACGCGAGTAGTCCCGTGGAGGAGTTGATTGTCATGATGAGGTTTGCCGCAGTATTGGTTCTCGCGTGGGTGGTGGGATCATCGGGGGGCGCGTGGGCGCAGACGGCGGGGGTGATTGAAGGACTGGTCCGGGACGCGAGTCAGGCGGCCGTTCAGAAGGGCGCGGTCACGCTGATCGGCACGACGACGAACCTGAAGCGGACGGTGGTGGTGGATGCGGAGGGGCGGTATGTGGCGGCGGGTCTGCCGCCGGGGGCATACCGGGTGGAGGCCGCGGCGGAGGGGTTCCGGACGGCCGTGCGGCAGGTGGAGTGGCTGTCGCCAGGGAGGACCCAGCGGGTGGATTTCGTGCTGGTCGTGGGGGAGTTGCGGGAAGTGCTCGTGGTGGCGGAGGCCCTGCCGGTGGTGAGCACGAGTTCGGCCGATTGGGGGGGCACGGTGGAGCAGCGGCAACTGGCCAACCTGCCGCTGAATGGCCGGGACCTGTTCGACCTGGCGGCGCAACAGCCGGGCATCACGATCGCGAACAATAATGAAGGCGCGATGTTCAACGGGCTCGGGGTCCAGCCGGCGGTGAACGGAAATCGCCCGAACCAGAATGCATTCCGGCTGGATGGGCTGTATTTGAATGATGCCTCCGGGTCCGCGCCGGCGAGCGCGGGGGGGCGGCTGTTGGGGGTGGAGAGCATCGAGGAGTTGCGGCTGATCGCGAACCCGTTCAGCGCGGAGTATGGACGCGCGGCAAGCGGCGTGTTCACGGCGGTTTCGCGCGCGGGGGGCAACGAATGGCACGGGAGTTTGTATCATTTTCTGCGGAATGACGCGCTGGATGCGCGGAATTATTTCGATGTACCGGGGGAAAAGCAGCCGTCGCTGCGGCGCAACCAGGCGGGGGGATTGCTGAGCGGGCCGCTACGGGCAAACCGGGCATTTTTTCTCTTGAATTATGAGGATTTGCGGGAGTCGCGAGGAAGAACGCAGCGAGCGACGACGATCACAGCCGCGGCGCGGGAAGGGCGGCTGCCGAACCGGCAGATTCAGGTGAATCCGTTGGTCCGGCCGTTTCTCAATCTGTATCCACTGCCCAATGGGGCGGACTTTGGCGACGGCACAGGGGAGTTTGTGTCAACGGCGGCCACGAAAGCGGATGACCATTTCTTCGCGACCCGCGGCGATTTTTTGCTGAGTGACAGGCTGCGGACATCATTGCGGTACTCGTCGAATCAGGCTTCGACCTCGGCTCCTGACCCGTTTCTGTTCTGGAATTTCGCTTCGGATTCGCAATTCAACTTCCTGCACAGCGAAACGACTTTCGTGCAGTCGGCCGCAACGCTGCACGCGTTCCGCTCCGGCTATTCGCGGGTCCGGAACACCGAGGATGCGGCGCCGCCGGCGCTGGCCGAAGGGCTCACGTTCGTGCGCGGGAGGCCGTTGGGCACGATTGAAGTGACCGGCCTGAGCGACCTGACCGCGGCGGCCGTGAGCGCGCTGCCCCGCAAGCATCTGCTGCAGAACGGCCAGTTCAATTACGATCTGACTCACACGCGAGGCGGCCACACCTTCCGCGCGGGCGCGGGCTACGACCGGCTGAGCTTCCGGCAGTTGGGGGACTTCCGGGCAAGCGGTCGCTACCGTTTCACGTCGCTCCAATCGCTGCTGGAGGGCGTGGCCCGCGGCGCCGACCTGATGACGCCCGATTCGGACACCAGCCGGCTGTGGAGACAGAACCAGTACTTCTTCTTCGCGCAGGACGAGTGGCGGGCCCGGCCCGGACTGAGCCTGACGCTGGGCGTGCGCTATGAAGGCTACACCCCGCCAGCCGAAGCAGATGGCAAGATTGCCACCCTGCGCGACCCGTTGCGGGATCCCGGGTTGACGATTGGCGGCCCGTTGTTCGCGAATCCGTCGAAGGCGAATTTCGCGCCGCGGGCGGCTCTGGCGTGGGACGTTTTCGGCTCGGGACGGACGGTGGTCCGGGCGGGCGCGGGGATGTTTTTCGACCTGCTGACTTCGCGCGAGGTGACCATCGCGGGCATGCGCGTGCCGCCGTTCTTCAATCGTGCCTTCATCGATAATCCTTCTTTCCCCGACATGCTGGCCGCGCTGGCGAATGCTCGCGTGGACCGCTCGATGGATGGGCTTGCTTACCATTTGCAGCAGCCTTACGTGGTGCAGTACCGGTTCGCGGTGGAGCAGGATCTGGGGAAGCGGACGTCGCTCGAGGTGGGGTATTCGGGATCGCGCGGAACGCATCTGATCGGGCAGTTTGGTGATGTCAATGTCGCTCAGGCGCAGATCGTGGACGGGCGGCTGTTCTTCCCCTCGGGTGCGCCGCTGCGTAATCCGGCGCTGGGACGAATCGGCCTGCGCAGCTCTGATTTCAACTCGTTCTATCACGCCTTCACGCTCCGGCTGCAGCGGCGCCTGTCGCAGGGCGTGCATTTCCAAACCAGCTACACGTGGGCCAAGGCGATCGACGAAAGTTCGAGTTCCACCCAGACCGATTTCGACAACAGCGACCGGATGCCGCAGCCGTACAACATCCGCGAGCAGCGGGGCCCGGCCGATTTCGACGTCCGGCACACCCTGAACGCCAACGCGGCTTGGACGTTGCCTTCGCCGCGCGCGGGGTGGCCACGGTATCTGGCCGGGGGCTGGGAGGTGCTGGGTCTCGTCCAGATCCAGACCGGTTTTCCATTCAACCCGCGCGTGGGCTTCGACCGGGCGCGAATGCGCTCGGGTTTCGGCGATCTGGATCAGCGACCCAATCTGGCCGTCGCGGGTCCGCCCGCGATATTGGGTGACCCCGGGCGGTATTTCGATCCGCTGGCCTTCGCGCTGCCGGAGGCGGGGTACCTGGGGAACCTCGGCCGCAATACACTGACCGGGCCGGGGCTGTTTTCGCTGAATGCGGCGCTGCACAAGGCATTGTGGCGATCCGAGCGGCAAGAGATCCGGTTCCGGTTCGAGACCTTCAACCTGACCAACCGCCCGAACTTCGACGGGCCTTGGGAACTGCGCCTGTTCACGAGTTCCGGTGGGCGAGTAGGATCAGCGGGACGGATCATCAGCACGAGCACGCCTTCGAGGCAGATCCAGCTTGCGGTGCGCTGGGTGTTTTGACCGGCCGCGGCGCGGATGAAGCCCTCCGCTGTCAGATGCTCCCATGAGCAAGGTCCCCGATTCCTGCTGCCTGTCTGTAGCCAGAGCTGCATCATCCAGCAGAATCATGAAGTGAACGGTATTGGGGCTACGTGAGCATGCCGACCGCTGCTGCCCCCGCCACCCCGGAGGTGTCGTCCAGACCCGGGCCGGTGATCACCACTTCGCGGCGGAGCAGACCCTGCGTGCGCCAATAGACCGCCTTGCGGACCGGTGCCAGCAGGGCTTCGCCCGCTTCCGCAATCTGCCCGGTTAGAATCACGACTTCGGGGTCAAACGCATGCATCAGCCCGGCCATCGCGGCGGCGAGCATTTCGATGCGCCGGTCGAGGATCCAGCGGGCGATGGGGTCGTCCTGGGCAGCCCACTCGAAAATCGTGCGGCAGTCGAGCTTTTCCGGCTCGGCGCGGAAAGCCCGCGTCATCGGCGACACCGCCCCCTGATGAACCGACGACCACGCCTCGGCCTCGATCGCGCGCGACGAAAAGACCGTTTCCAGACACCCTCGCGCGCCGCACATGCATGGCGGGCCGTGGGGGTCGGCGAGAATGTGGCCGAAGTGGCCCGCCACATGCGTCGCGCCGCGCAGCATGTGTCCATCGCAAACCACCGCGCCCCCGACGCCCGAGCCCAGCGTCAGCAGAAGCGCATTCCGCAGACCGCGCGCCGCGCCCCAGGCGATTTCGCCTGCCAGTGCCGCTTTGGCGTCGTTATCACCGCGAATGGGTGTGCCCGGCGGCAGCAAGTCCTCGATCAGTTCGCCGAGGCGTGTACCCTCCAGGAAGTCCCATGCGCCGGGCAGGCGCTCAACGCGCGTGGTTTCGGGATCGATGATGCCCTTGGAGCCGAAGCCGGCGGTTTCGACGGGGTTGCCGGCGATGGCTTGTTCGACGAGGTTGCGCAGGACGGTGCGGAATTCGGGGAGGGAGTAGGGGGTGGTGCAGGACTGGAGGTTGTGGACGAGGCCCTCGGGGGTGACCAGTCCGGCCTTCAGGCGGTTGCCGCCAACATCGACGCCCAGGTGCATCAGAGCGTGACTCCTTCCCCGTTCGCGAGCAGCCGGCAATCTTGTCCAAGCTCTTCGCACGCGTCCAGGAACTCATCCGGCGCCACGGTGTTGAACTCGAACATGTCAAAGTGGCAGGGGATGGCCAGCCGGATTCCCGCTTCGTGCGCCAGCGCCGCGGCCTCGCGGCCCCACAAATTCCCCGCGACCCGCCGCTCTGGTAGCGACCCGTTGATGGGCAGCAGCGCGGCATCGAGATCGAAGGCGCGCAGGCGCCCGGCAAGCCCGTCGTAAAGCACCGTGTCGCCGCTGTGATACACGCGGTAGGGGCCGGCAGTCAGAACATATCCGAGATAAATGTTGCGGCCCCGGTCGTCGGTCTCGAGAGCTTCGTGTGCGGCGGGCAGGGCCTCGATCATGAAAGGGCCGTGCTCGACACGCTGCCCGTCAACCAGTCCGGTGAGTTCGTCCGGATCACAGCCGAGGCGCCCGGCGGCGAAGGCGCGATTGGCCTCGGGCACGATGATGCGGAGGCCGGGGTTCGCGGCGCGCAGCGGATTCAGCGTTTCCGCGTCCAGATGGTCGGTATGATTGTGCGAACTGGTCACCAGGCTGATGTTTTCAAGCCGCGCGGGATCGACCACCCGCTCTGTGATGCGGACGTGGGGCTTGTCCGTGGCGGCGTACTTGCGCGTCAAAGAATCGCTCAAATAGGGGTCAAAAAGGGCGAAAAAACCGTCAAAATGCACCAAAAACCCGCTCTGTCCGAGCCACCAGAGCCGCAAACCGGGCTGGCCGCGGTGGGCGGCGGCATCGGCGAGAAACGCCTCATCCTTGAGATAGGCCGCTTTCATGGCTGCCCGCGCACCATGCGCACGCCTTTCACCATGTTTTCGAGTTTTCGCCGCGCGGCCCAGCGCGCGGTTTGCGACAGCCCGCAATCCGGCGCGAAGCTGAGGCGCCCGGCGGGAGCGAATTCCAGGCAGCGGCGCACGCGCGCGGCCACTTCTTCGGGCGTCTCGACGTAATAGCTCTTCACGTCGATCACGCCCACCGACACGTCGTGCGATTCGGCGATGCGGGCGATGATGCCGAGTTCGGCGAACTCGCGCGACGCCATTTCGAGATGGACCTCGTCCACCTTCAGGTCGTGGAAGGCGGGATAAAGCGGCGCGTACTGGCGCGGCGCGACGGCCCGGGCCTTGTAGTTGCCGAAACAGAGGTGCGTGGAGACGCGCGCGCGCCCGCCAATCGCCGCCACTGTGCAATTGAAGAGATGGACAAACGCCTTCGGATCCTCGCGGTGCGCGTAGCACGACATGGAAGGCTCATCGACGCAGATTTCCGTGCAGCCCGCTTCGATGAGCGCCTCCAATTCGGCCTCGACCAGGGGCCGCAGCTCTTCGGCAAGCGCCCAGCGGTCACGGCCTTCGAGGCGGCCGGAGAGCGTATACGGTCCGGGCACGGACGCTTTCAATGCGACGCCCGGCGGTGCGAGCCGCCGCAGCCGCCGGAACTCTTCCACCACGCCGAGCCCGCGCGGCGCGCGCAGCGGCCCGATGACTTTGTGTTTCCCGCGCTGGTCGTGCGCGGGCGGGCCGAAGCGGCGGCGGGGCCTCACTTCGCGGTCGATGCCTTCGATATAGCCGTAGAAACTGAGGTTGAAATCGAGGCGCGTCTGTTCGCCGTCGGTGATCACATCGAGGCCGGCGCGCGTCTGATCGTGGATTGCGGCGATGACGGCGTCGTCCTGCAGTTCGGCGAGATCATCGGGACCAAACTCGCCCAAATGCGTGGAAGCCAGTTCGAGCCACGACGGGAACGGATAAGAGCCGATGACGGTGGTGCGCAGTGGGATGGGTTGCATGGCGTTGGTTACCTGAGCGACCAGCCGGCATCGACGCCAAGCACCTGGCCGGTGATCATCGAGGATTCGGGCGAAAGCAGAAACAGCGCGGCGCGGGCGACGTCCTCTGGTTCCATCAAACCCTGCGCGAGAGGCTGTTTTTGCCTCATTTTTTCGACGATTTCATCGTTTTCCTGCGCGCGCCGGCTCATCGGCGTGCGAACCAGCCCCGGGGCGACTGCGTTCACGCGGATGTTGTGCTCGACGTAGGTGGCGGCCATGGACCGGGTGAGCGCCACCACGCCCCCCTTCGCGGCGGCGTAGGCATGGGTCGCGAAATCGCCCGCTTCTGGCGAACTCGCAAGGATGCTGGCCATGTTGACAATCGACCCCGCGCGCCGCGGGATCATGCGGCGCAGCACGGTTCGCGTGACCAGAAACGTGGTGCGCAGGTTGGCGGCGAGGGTCCATTCCCAGCCGTGTTCGGAGACGAGATGCAGCGGCCCGTCGCCATGCTTGCGGCCCGAAGCGCCGGCGACGTTGAAGAGCCCGTCGATGTGGCCGTACTTCTGCAGGCAGTGCGCAACGGCCTTCTCGGCGTGTTCGGTTTCGGTGAGGTCGCCGGCATAGTGGCCGCAGTCGAGTTCCATGTGGAGCAGATCGCCGGGTTCGGGATCGAGCCCGCAGACGAACACCTGCGCGCCGCGCCCGGCGGCAAGCCGTGCGGCGGCTTCGGCGATGCCGGTGTTGCCGGTGATGAAGAGGACCTGGCCTTGCACAGAATCAGTATTTCACCCGGACCCACTTCTTTGTGCGCATCGATTCGTAGCCGGCGTCGAGCACCACGTTCACCTTGTAGCCGTCTTCGTACGTCTCGCGCGGAGTGGCGCCGGCGCGGACGCATTCGACGAAATGGCGCATTTCGGCCTGATAGCCGTAGGCGAAGGCCTCCTCGGGCAATGGACGGGTCCAGCCGAAGTCGATGTCCGCCTTCTCGATGACGTAACCCGCGGGCTTCGCCGTGAAGGAAGTGATGGGCGTGCCGCGGGTGACGTCGGTGAAAATCGAGCCTTCCGAACCGTGGATTTCGTTGCGCAGGTCGAGGCCGCCCTTGCAGGTCCAGGAGAGCTCGCAATGGGCGATGCCGCCGGACTCGAACTTGAGCACGAGCAGGGCATTGTCTTCGCCCTTGGTCTTCTTGTGGTGGACGAGCGTATCGCCCCAGGCCATCACTTCCACGATCTCGTTGTCCTTGCCGTGGAAGTAGCGCGCGGCTTCGATGCAGTGGCAGGCCAGATCGTTGAGCGCGCCGCCGCCGGTCTTATCGATGTCCCAGAAATGCGCCGAATGGGGACCGGAGTGCGACTCGCGGGAGCGCACCCAAAGCACCTGGCCGATGCCGCCGGCTTCAATGAACTCGCGGGCCTTCACCACCGCGGGCGCGAACACCTCGGTTTCGGCATAACCGTGCATTTTGCCCGCCTTTTTGGCCGCTTTCCACATCGTTTTGGCCTCGCTTTTGTCGCGCGCGAGGGGCTTGGTGCAGACCTGATTGCGCTTGAGCTGCGAAAGCAGCAGCGAGACCGGCAAATGCGACTCATTGGGCAGGGCGATGATGTAAAGGTCGATGTCGTTGCGCTCCAGCGCGGCGGGCAGGGAAGTGGTGGATTCGGCGATATTCCACCGTTCGGCGAAAGCCCGGGCGCGCTTGGAGGACAGCGAAAAGTTGAGCACAACCTCCTGGCCATTCACGTTGGCCAGACCTTGCATATAGAACTCGGCGACGAAGCCGGAGCCGAGCATGGCGATGCGGACGGGATGGGGCATGGTGGATACCTGGTTGATTTTGTGAGGGTATCAGATCGGCGGCGCCGGTTTGCAGGCTGAGGCAGCCTGGAACGTCCTGAGTCTCGCTCCAGCCTATGACAACCACGGACATGCCGGCCATCGCGATCCCGGCGCCCAACCAATCCGTGGCGGAAAGACGCACTCCGTCCACCACGCGCAGCCAGTAGTAGGGCAAGAAGCACCCCACGATCTCTGCAATGGCGGTGAGGATGAAGAGGCCGGCAACATGAAGGAGTTGAGGGATGCTAGTCATACAAATGCCGAAGGCTCCTGCGGTAGCCTTCATAGAATTCCTCGAGCGCCTGCTCGGCGCTCGTGTTGCCCACGAATTGATGCGACGGCAGCAAGACGGGCTTCTTGCCACGTGCGACGAGCCGTTCCGCCACTTCGCAGCGGAGCATGTTGATGATCATCGCGCCCGTGACGGTGGACGTTGGGCCGGTGCGCCATTCGAGCCCTTCGATCTCGTGGACGCAATCGCCGGGCGGGCATTGGTTGTCGATGAGAACATCGGTGACGTCGATCAATTTGCGGCCGGAGGAATGGGCGGGGGGGACGGCTTCGCAGTGTTTCCGGGAGCAAATGCCGATGACGGGGAGTCCGCGGCGGCGGGCGCCGTCGGCCATCTCGACGATGACGGGGCGGATGCCGGAGGTGGAGATGACGATCATCGCGTCATGCGGACCGAAACGAAAGCCGCGGAGGATCTGCTCGGCATAGCCTTCGTATTTCTCCAGGTGGAGAGGCGCGCGGAGGCCATTGGCGCCAACGATATTGGCGTGGTTCGAGAGCGCCAGCTCGACGAGCGCCACCCAGCCCACGAAACAGCCCTGGCGTGGCGTCATCTCCTCGCACATCATGCGCGAGTGTCCATTGCCGAAAAGAAAGACCAGGCCATCGTTGGCAATCGCGTTCGCGCAGATATGCGCGGCGCGGTCAAGGTTCTCCATTTCGTTTTGGCGCAGTTGGTGCAGCAGCGCGAGGGTCTTGTCGAAATACGTAAGTGCGCCCTTCAAGAGCGGACCTCCTTCACGGTTCAAATTTCGAAGCTGATAGCCTGATGGCCGACGATGCGCCGGATTCGGACCGACGCGTACCCGTCGCGGTAAACGGCTTCCAGCGGCGCGCCTTGCGGGACAAGCATCACCGCGCGCGGCGCAGCGGGCAGGCGCAGGAGGATCTCCTGGTCTACGAGTGTCCCGGGTTCTTCGATGATGTCGATGTTGGGCGCGCGGCGGGTCATCGGGTAGTGGAGCAGGTGGACAATCCGCCGGTGCGCGGCAGGCTGATCCAGCACCGTGACCTGAGCCGTGGAAGGCAGGCCGGGAGTGCGGACGACGGGATCGGGCAGATACGTTTCAATCAGATCTTTCAAAATCTGTTTCCAGGCCGGTACGCCGTCGCGCGCATACCCGGTAAACAGGGGGTTGGCAATGTAGGTGACCGGGCCGGCGCGGACGATCAGCGGTTCCTCGGTCCACTGGCCAAGCGGCGTCTGTCTGTGCGAAGAAAAACGCTCCGCCGACCGGTCGAAATAGGGGTGTCCGTAGGTGGCCAGCACTTCCACGCCTTTGTCCACGGCAATCGAATGTCCGGGCAGATAGAGGAAATACGCCGTCTCCGGCAACGATGGAAACGCCCCGCGCTTGGGCAGGAGATACTGGCCCTGATATTTCGCGCGGCCCTGATAGCGAATGCCCGCCATGGGCTTCCATTCGAACCAATGGTATTCCGGATGGAGAAGCGATTCGGCGGAAACAATTACGCTGCCCCCGTTCGCGACAAAAGCGTCGAGTTTTGCCAGGAACGGTTTCGAGGGCCGAATTTCATCGGGCAGAATCAACACCTTGTAGCGCGTGAAATCCTCCTCCAAATCGATCACATTGAATTGGTGGTGCAGTTCCACCAGCAGATTGGTGAACCCCTGGTCGGCATCTGTAATCTTTTGGGTGGATTCGGTATTGAACAGCGCCGTGGAGACGGCGCCGATCTCCGCGACTGCCTGTGTGCCGCGCGCCCAGGGTTCGAGCGCCTCGATGCGGCGGTAGGTCCGGCCGATCATCGCGTAAGCCGCCGGATCGAGCCGTCCGCGCGGGTGCAACTGATCGCCCACGCAGCATTTCGCCCCATTCGCAACAAAATTGAGACATTCGAAATCGAGAGCGGCCTGGTTTTTCAAACCGCCGAAATCGCCCCAGGACTTGTGAAACCTCCCAGTCATCCCCACCATTTCCTTGTCCAGGGTGCGCATATAGCGGACGCGCTGCTGAAAATGCGTGTAGCCCCATCCGCCGGTCGGCAGTGATTCAATTTCAATATGAGAGTAATAATCCAATTCGTCCCGCACGCCAACGACGAGCCGGGAGTTGAAAAAACTTAGGCCTTCGGGAAAGCGCTTGTGCAAAATCGAATTCAGTTTCTGCTCCACCCGCAGGGCCACCATCTTGTTGTGCTGCGCGATGCCATCCGGCGTATCCTTCAGCCCCAGCCGTGCGCGCTCCGCCACGCACCACTTGCAGAAGCAGCCTTCGGGCGGCTGTTTCAGAATGTCGTACCAGGAGCCTGCGACGGGGTATTTGTCGAGAATCTCCTCGTTTTCGCGGATCACCTGATCGAGATAGGGCGTGTTCATGCACAGCCAGGGCCAGGCGTCGCCCGGCTGCCCGCCAATCACCCGCCCGTCTCTGGTCAACATCCGCCATTCGGGGTGTTTGCGCGCCACGAGCACGTCCCACACGAGCGAATAGTAATAAAGAACGTGAATGCCCTCGCGCCTGCAGGCCCAGATCATGTCACCCAGCAGGTCGACCTTCAACGAAGGGTGTCGAGTGGCAATGCGCGTATCGTAGTAGGCGTAGCCATGATGGCACTTGGCGAAAACATTGATGGAATTGACCCGCGCCTCCTTCAACGTGCGGGCGAATTGGACAGCGTTGAAATCCGCCGCCACATCGGGGATCAGTTCGGAAGTGTGAAAGTCGAGATGGACCTGCCGGAAAGGGAGTTCGCCGGCGAATTGGGTCTTCGACGCCGTCAGGCGGGATGCCAGACCGGCGGCGAGCGAGGTGACCATGAGGGCCCTGCGAGTCGGGAGTGGCATGGCGATTCAGATGGGATGGTAGCGAAGCTCTGGCGGGCACCGCAACAGAACGACGGACGTAATAGAGCCGAGGTACCAGTACAAAGCATGCGGCCTCGGGCATAATTTTTGACATGATTCAGGTGCGGGTTGAGGCGCTGTCCGCCGATGGACGCATATGCAAACGATGATAGTCTGTCTGGGATTGATCGTGGCGCTGATCGTATTCATGGACTCCGTCAAGCATCTCAACGAAGATGGTGTGAAGCAGAAGGGGAATGATCGAGCGCGGGGGCGCGCCCGGGGCGAATAATGGCGGGGATGCTGCACGCAGCCCGGCGGTTCGGTGTTGTATACTGGCATTTCGGCCCGCCGGGCGCGTAGCTCAGTTGGTTAGAGCGCCTGCTTCACACGCAGGAGGTCACAGGTTCGAGTCCTGTCGCGCCCACCACTTCCAAGCCCTACATTACAAGCGACTTAGCGGAAGCCGCTCTCTTGGCCGTCTTAGTATTCTCACAGCTGACTTTGGTAGATTCTTTGACAGCCCGTTTCGGGTCCGCTTCGTCCGCACCCTTCAGGAAACCCCGTTTCACGGCCTCATCGCGCAATTCACGGCGCAGATGCGTGTACCGTCAGGCGGCCGCCGAAATAGACGCGTTCCTGCTCGGCCAGGCGGACGGGGTAGGTGTAGGACGGGTTCTGCTGGGTG
>JAHDVK010000018.1 GCA_023384675.1 Bryobacteraceae bacterium
TTCCACACGCCTGCGCATGGTATATGATGCGGCCATGATTCGCCGCTCCTTCCTGACCGCCAGTGCCACCGCCCCGCTCGCCTTCGGCCTGCCCGCCGCCGTTCAAACCGCCATCCCACGCTGGCGCGGCTTCAACCTGCTCGACTACTTTCAAGCTCTTCCGCGCCAGGGCGCGCGCCCCAACCCCGCCCCCGAAGAGTACTTTAAGTGGATGCGCGACTGGGGCTTCAACTTCGTTCGCATCCCCATGGATTACTGGCTCTGGATCGACAGCGACTGGCAAACCACCCGTACGCTCTCGCCCGATGACACCTTCAGGATTAAGGAGTCGGCCTTAGAACCGATCGACCGCCTGGTCGAACTCGCTCGCAAGTACGGCCTCCACATCTCGCTCAACCTCCACCGCGCTCCCGGCTATTGCATCAACAATTCCGAACGCGAACCCTTCGTCCTATGGTCCGACCCGCGCGCCGAAGAGGCCTTTTCGCTTCACTGGTTCACCATTGCCAAGCGTTACTGCGGCGTGTCGAACTTCGACCTCTCGCTCAACGTGCTCAACGAAGCCCCCGCGCCGAAGGAAGGCTACATGTCGCGCGAGGATTACCGCCGCGTGATGACCCGCGCACTCAACGCCATCCGCTCCATCACCCCCGCGCGCACCGTCATTATCGACGGTCTTTCGGTCGGCAACCAGGTGGTAGACGAAATGATCGACACGGGCGTGGCGCAATCCGTCCACGCCTACTTTCCCGCGCAGGTGTCGCACTACCGCGCCTCCTGGGTGGACCGCAATATGGATTTTCCCGAACCCGCCTGGCCCCTCCTCAACGAGGACGGCACGGTGCGCATCTCGCGGCAGACCCTCGAAGAGCGCTTCGCGCCCTGGGTGGAACTGGCGCGCAAGGGCATCGGCGTCCATTGCGGCGAATGCGGCTGCTTCAACCGCACCCCGCACGCCGTGATGCTTGCCTGGATGGAAGACGTGCTTGAGATACACTCCGCCGCGAATATCGGCTACGCCCTGTGGAATTTGAATGGGCCGTTCGGGATCCTCGACACCGGCCGCACCGATGTTGAACTGGAAGAATGGTACGGCGCCAGGCTCGACCGGAAACTGCTCGCGCTCATGCAGAAGTATTGAGCGGCAGTAGCGGTCCGCCGCCTCAGCAGTTCGCCGCTTTCGCCCTGCCGCCCACCGGGAAATACCGCTTCACATTCTCGCCCAGTAACTGCCAGAACCCCTTGTCCAGGTTCGAGCGGATCGCCACGTAGCATTCGTCGCACTGGTTCATCATCGTGAACTCTTCCACCAGGCGCTTTTGCTGTTCGAGCGGATAGCGCCGGAAGTGCATCGAGCAGGGCTGCAGCATCCCGTCGGCCGTCACGACCAGAAACCGCAGTCCCGCCTTGCAGCCCGGACGTCCATTGTTCTCGAAGAACTCCCGCGTATGCTGCAGCGTGGTGGGCGCGGAAACCAGCCAGTTCGTGCCGTCCCGCCGCTGCTCCACCTGGTCCAATTGGGTCCTCAACTGCACCAGGTCCGTGGGAAACAACTCACGGTCGCCCGTCCGGCGCGCCGAATAGGCCGAGTAGCAGAGATTTACGCCCCATTTACGGGCCTGATCGGCGTTGTCGTTCACGTGCGGCAGGTTCGCCGAGGTGATGCACGTGTTCAGTACGATGTCGTCGTAGCCATACGCCGCGCACTTCGGCACCACATCGTTCAAATGGTCGTACAACCCGGGCACCAGGCGGAATTCATCGTGGCGCTTATCCGGAAAATCGAGCGACACGGAAAACTGGTCCACGCCCGCCTCGCGCAGCCGCAGGTAACGCTCCGGCGTCATCAGCGACCAGCTTGATACCAGGATGATGTAGGGCAGCGTGTTCGGCTGCTTAATGTGGCGGACCACCTCTTCCAGGTCGTCGCGCATCAGCGGTTCGCCGCCCGACACCTGCACCACACACGGTTTCAACGTTTGCATGTACCGCGCATACTCGGCCGGGCGCAGATTGCGGCTGTCATCCTTCGGCCCGCCGTGGTCGCAGTGCCGGCAATAGCACGTACAGGAATCGGTGACTTCGAACGAAACCACGATTGGCCGCCCGGCGACCCAATTCAACGAGCCTTGGCGGATGATTTCGAGAGACTGGCGGAGTGGCAGCTTCTGCATGGGCGTCCCAGACGCTTTAGCATACCAATAGATCCTGTTATCTGGCAAGAGGCGCGGACGCGCCTCGCCCTCCACCCCGCTGCTACTTCACCTTGGTCACTTTGAATTCGATGAACCGACGCCACTTGTCGCCGTCCATCGTCATCTCGCCTGTCTCGTGCCAGACCCCCTCCGGCGTCAATTTCATCTGGTAGCGGATCGTCGCCGGTCCTGTCTTCATCGCCCATTCGAAACCATCGCCGTCCGGCTTGATCTCGAAATTCCCCCTCCGCGCCGGGTACGCCCAAGATGTCATCGTGTACTTGCCCCCCGCCGGCCCATAAGAAATCACCGCAAAAGCATCGTGCGACAACTCACCCGTCGATTTGTCCCGCCCCTGCCCCACAATCGACAGGATCGTTCCTCGCTGGCGGAACTCCACGCGCTCGGTCTGTTCGAACGAGTGGCGCTGGCCCGGCATCATCTCCACCCACCCCTCGCCCTTCCATTCGCCCTCGAGAAACGCGAACTTCTTCATCGCTTCCACATGCGGCGCGGCATCGGGCATTTGCGCGAAAAGCCCTCCGGCAATAAGAGAAAACGTCAGTAGCAGTCTCATGGAGATTGAGTATAAGGCCCGTCGCCGCTTGAGTCTTGAATTTTTCGGACTTCCGCCTTCAGCCTGCAAACCGCCGGTGCTCGATCCGCCGCAGGTAGTCCTCGATCATGGCTGGCGTCCACCCGAAAATACGCCGAAACTCCCGGTTCAGATGCGCCTGGTCTGCAAACCCGCTCTCGCCCGCCACCTCCACCCAGTCCGCCTGGCCCAGAACCGCCTGCACACAAGCCCACCGCGCCCGGCGCAGCATCGCGAACTCCTTCGGCGCAAGCCCTACCGCCCTGCGAAAGCGCCGCAGCAGGTGCCTCGCACTCAAACCCGCCGCATCCGCCACCTCCCCCACCCGCGCGAAGCCGTTCGAGTCGATGAACGCCTCCACCGCGCGCAGCACCGCTTCGTCCGGAGCGTTCGCCTCTTCCAGGAGGCGGTCCACCTCAGCCTCCAGGCGCGCAAAGGCTTCACCATCGTCTCTCGGACTTTGCAGCTTCGCGCAGGTCCTCGCCCACACCCCGGGGAGAACCGCATCCAGCAATCCGTGCCGATCCACCAGCGCGCTGATATCTTGAAGCGGCGCTGAACCCGGCTTGAACCGGACACCCCGAAACCGTGACCCCCGGTGCACCGGGACGCGCAGCGCCGTGCGCCGTGGCCCTGCGAAAAGCGCCATCGGCCGCCGGGCCGGCGCAATCCAGGCCAGCAGCAACGATACCGTGCCGTCGGGCACAATGGCGTGCTCGAACTCCGGCGGGTCGGTTTCCTCCACGACGAAGCGCCAATAACATACCACCCGTTCGCGGTGGCGCGCCGGCGGATCCAACTCCTCGTAAACCACCCCGCCGTTAGCGCCCTTCGCTCGACGGCGGCACGATCCCCTTGATGCGCATGTACGTCACCAGGTTGCCGTAGTGCTCCATCGTGTGGAACGAATTGAAGCCGAGCACCGTCGCCTTCGCCATCTCGCGCCGGAAGAACGTGATCATTTTCACCGCTTCGGCGTCGGTCATCCCCTCATATGCCTTGTCGCAATACGCGAAAGCCGCCTTCACCGCCGGCACGAGCTGTTCTTTCGTGGACATGGTCTTTTCCACGCCCGGCGACGGCGATTTCTCGCCGAGCACCGCGGAACAGAACATGTAGTTGGCATCCGCTACGTGGCCCAGCATTTGCGCGAACGTCTTCACCTCGGGCGCCGGCTTGAAACTGTAGTGCTCTTCCGGCACCTTTTCGGCCGACTTGATGATGTTGCCTTTCACCATGTCGTAGAGGAAGCGCTCGCCATCGCTGATCGGGTTCTGCGCGGCGGCGGGCAGCACGGCGCACATGACATACAAGGCCAGTCTGGTCATCGTCATCGAAATCCCCTCCACGGGATGGATGACAGGATAGCACGCGGGTGATATGTTCAAAGCGCCATGCCTACCCGCTACGCTGCCGACGACCCCCGCGAGTGGCTGAACCGCGCGGGCTGCAATTTCTTCCTTGCAAAAACCAAAACGCCTCGAGTGTATAACGAGGAGCTTTGTTTCAACCTCCACGAAACGGCGCAAAAAGCCCTGAAAGGCGTCCTGGTGGACAGGAAACAAGCCGTGCCCGCCACGCGCAACCTCGAGGCGCTCATTGCGCTCATTGGCGAGGACACAGCCTTGCTCGCCGCCCCGGCGAAGATCCTGGCGCCGTATGAAACCGGCGCCGAATACCCCTCCACGCTTCCTCCGGTCACCGACGAAGAGTACGAGACCGCGATGGAGGCCGCGCACCAGATCCTGGAATGGGCGAGAGAGACCGTGCAAGCGGTCAACGCTTAATCCCCTCGCGCCGCTCCCGTCCGGCGGTCGGCGCCCATTTTAGAAACTGACTTCGCCCTATCCAAAGATAATGGTCTGTTCTGGGGCGGGATTGCGCTATCTTCCACCATATGCGTCTCCTTCGAGTACTCAGCCCCCTCAGCCTGGCCGCTGCCTGTTGCCTTACCGTAGCCGGGCTCGGCGCGTGGCAAGCATCTCTTTCGTTGCTCAAGCTCAACCAGGAGACTTTTGAGCGAATGATCACAACGTACGTCCAGCGCATCGGGCAGGACGGCCCCTTGCGCGTGCCCTCTGTCCCCACCGCGGTCGCGGCGTCGTTCCGCGCCCTCGGCGAAACCGAACGCGCCACCCTCGTCCGCGAACTCGGCCTCGCCGCCAAGACCTTGGTTATGTCCCCCACGTTCCTCACGGCTTACACCGCCTATCTGAAGGACGCCCACAATGCGGTCGACCATGGCCTCAAAATCGAGGACCATGCAAAGACCCTGGAGGCCGCCCTCAAGTCCGGCAACACCGACGCCATGGAAGCCGCTTCGAACAAGATGATGCGGGACAACTTCCGCCGGCAGGTCGAAGAGCGTCTCCCGGAAATCGCGAAGTTCACCCAGCAGCAGATTGAGATCATGGCGGAAGTCGATGCCGGAATGGCTGACATGGCCATGCCCACCACTGCCGCCGAAAAAGCCAGCGTCGCCAAGGCAAAGGCCATGCTTGCGGAATCCAGAAAGCTCGCCTCCTCCGATCTCGCCAAGGCCCGCGAAACCTACGGCGCCGCCCTGAAGCTCGCCGCCGGCCTGAAGAGCGAAGCCGACGCCGCCGCGGGCCGGGACCTCGCCGCCCGCCAGGACCAGCAGCGTAACTACGACCGGCTTGCGCTCAAGCCAAACTTGAAACGGGGCCTTGAGGACTTCCTGACTCTCGCCCGCGGCGTAAACTTCAATGCGCCAACCACCCAGAAAGGTGGCAAGACCGTCTTCGTCAATAGCGCCGACGAACGGCGCAGTGAACTGTGGAAGATGCTCTACCGCGTGGGGCCCGCAGGCTGTGCCGCCGCCGTTTCCGTAGCCCAGGGCTGGTTGAAGGAACTCTGATCCCGCTAGCTCCGCGCCAGTGATGCCGCGACCGCCGCCGCCGGGCAGCCGAAGCCCCGCCGCGGGCTGAAGCCTGCCTACTGCGCCAGACCCAGCGCCTTCCGGATCACCCGGGCCACTTCCCGGGCGAGCGCCCGCGAGCCTTCCTCGTGGAAATGGACATTCGCCGGAACCTGCCATTCGGCCAGTTTTTCGCGCGAAAATGCGTGCAAATCGTTCCATTCCACGCCGTTTTCACGCATCACTCGGGCCGCGATTCCGTTGAAGGTGATCTCGTCGCCCGGCACGCGCGGGGGGCTCAGCCGGCCCTGCGGTACCGGCGTGGTGGCGGCAAAGATCAGCTTCGCGCCCGTCTTGGAGAGCCGCGCCACGATGCGGCGCAGGTTGCCCTCATAGCCGTCCATGGGCACCTGCCACTGCCCGCCATCCATGCGGCGGATGTCGTGCAGGCCGAAGTTGAAATGGATCACGTCCCACGGGGCGGCGCCCAGCCATGCCTCTAGTTTCCCCACGCCATTAGACGTGGGTCCGCCGTTTTCCGGAATCCGGTGGACGTTCGCAACATCGTTGAGCATCTCGCGCACGAACAGCGTGTAGCCGATCGAGATCGAATCGCCGATCAGCAGCACGCGCGGCAGTCCGGGGCGGTCCTCCACCGGCGCGAACGCTTCTTTCCGGTTCCAGATCGGCTGTTGCTGCATGCTGCTCATTCTCTCACCACCGCCGATGGCATACGATAACGGTCAATGCGATACCTGGCTTTGCTCCTGCCTCTCGCCGCGTTCGCGCAGGCGCCGTCGGACCTCGAACTGATCCTCAACAACCTGCCGCCCTCGCGCACCGAAATCACCGGGCGCATCAACCTGATGGACAAAAGCTGGGAAGAGTGGCAACGCCGCACCGGCGAAATGCCCCCAGACTGGAAACAGTTCCGCCCGCAGCCGTTTCCGCCCGACCCGCTCGCCGCGTTGGACACCGGCGCGGCCATCGCCACGCGCGACCAATGGGAAAGCCAGCGCCGGCGCATTCGCGAACTCTACCAGCAGTGGGTGTTCGGCCGCATGCCGCCCGCGCCCGCCGATGTCAACATGCAGGTGGTGCGCGAAACGAAGGACGGCGCGGTCACCGTCCGCGATGTGCTGCTCACGTTCGGCCCCAACGGGCGCGCGCGGCTGCGGCTGCAGCTTCTGATTCCGCCCGGCGCAGGCCCCTTTCCGGTGTTTCTGACGAATCACCCGCGCACGCGCCCGTGGGTGGCGACGGCGGTCCGGCGGGGCTATATCGGGTGCATCTACTTCGCCGCCGATCCCGTCTACGGCAACACCGACGACAGCGAAACATTCCTGGAAGCCTATCCGGACTACGATTTCTCGGTGCTGGCCCGCTGGGCGTGGGCCGCTTCGCGCGCGGTGGATTATCTGGTCACGCTGCCCATCGTCCACAAGAACCAGATCGCCATTACCGGCCATTCGCGCAACGGAAAGCAGGCGCTGCTGGCTGCAGCTTTCGACGACCGCATCGGCGCCGTCTCGCTCTCCTCCGGCAATACGGGCGAGGGCAACCTGTGGCGCTACACCACCGACGCGTTCAACAACGAATCCATCGAGCAGATCACCACGAATTTCCCGCACTGGTTCCACCCGCGGTTCCGCTACTTCACCGGCCGCGAGCATCTGCTGCCGGTGGATCAGAACCTGCTGATGGCGCTGGTGGCGCCGCGCGGGTTGCTGCTGGCGTCGGCCTATGCCGAAGGCCAGGGCGCGCCGTTCGGGTTCGAGCATGCCTACCGCAGCGCGAAGAGCGTGTACAAGTGGATGAAGGCGCCGGGCCGGATCGGCCTCTCGCTCCGCGAGGGCGAGCACTCCACGACGGCGGAGGACATCGAGCGCTACGTCGACTTCTTCGATTGGGTCTTTGAACGCGGCAAGACCGCGCCGCCCGAGGACATCATCCTCGGCTACCGGTATGAGGACTGGCGCGCGCGCCAGACCGCGGCGCCCGCGGCGCCGCCGCGCCGCGATCCGGCGGCCGCGCGGCTCGATTGGGTGTTGGGCGAGGAGCCCGCGGGCATCTCGTTCCCCAATGCGATGGAGGCGCCGAAGACAGTCCGCACATCCGCCGGGCCGCTGGAATTGCTCTACAACCGGCCGCTCAACCTGCAAGGCGTAAGGCACGCCCCGCTTTCGTTCGGTGACGATCTGAAGGCCGACCTCTACATGCCCGAGGGCGGCGCAATGGCCACGCGGCCCGCGGTCGTCTGGCTGCACGGCTACTCGCACGCCACGGGCTATTCGCGCTACGGCCGCCCGATGATCCAGCAGTTTGTGAACGCGGGCTTCGCGGTGCTGGCGTTCGATCAACTCGGCTACGGTACGCGCATCCACTCGATGCGGCGGTTCTATGAACGCCACCCGCGCTGGAGCGTGATGGGCCGCATGGTGGCCGACACGCGCGCCGCCGTCGCCGCGCTGGCAGCACTCAAAGAGATCGACGCCAAACGGATTTACCTGGCGGGCAGTTCGCTGGGAGGAACCGTCGCGCTGGTAACCGCGGCAAAGGAGCCGCGGGTGGCCGCAGTGGCCATGCTCGGGGGCTTCACCCCGCTGCGCCTGGCGCGTCCGGAGCAGGGCACGGAAGGGGTGCGTATGTACTCGCACTTGCATGGACTGCTGCCCCGGCTGGGCGAATGGGCGGACCGTCCGGCGGAAGTCCCGATCGATTTCGACGAAATCCTCGGCCTGGCCGCGCCGCGGCCGGTGCTGCTCATCGCGCCCACGCATGACCGGTATGCGCCGATCGAAAACGTCCGCCGCGCCGTGGCCGGCCACGCGCATCTCACCCTGGAATCGCCCGCCGATTTTCACCGGTTTCCGCCGGCCACGGTGCAAAAAGCGGTGGATTGGCTGCGCGCGCGCGCCGGGCTTCAGTAGGATGACAATATGACGCGTTCCACAAAGTCCCGTTCCGCCGCCGCCCGCGAATGGCAAAAACATTGGGAAGAAACCTGGCGCACTGCCGGCGCCATGGGCTTCGAAATGCCCGCGGCCACGCCGCCGAAAAAGATCAAAGGCGCGACGCGCGAGCGCAATTTCCTGACGCAGACCCGCGGGCTCGAGCGCGAGCTTGAGCGGCTCGCCCGCATCAACGACGAGTTCGCCCGCGGCTTCCGCACATTCTATAAACTGGGGCCGGCGGTGACCGTCTTCGGCTCCGCCCGTTTCAACGAGGGCCACCCCTATTACGACCTGGGCGTGGCCACCGGCCGCGCGCTGGCCCGCCGCGGACTCACCATCATCACCGGCGGCGGTCCCGGCATGATGGAGGCCGCCAATCGCGGCGCGCGCGAGGCCGGCGGGCCGTCCATCGGCGCCAACATCATCCTGCCTCATGAGCAGGCCGCAAACCCCTATGTGGACGAAGTGGTGACCTTCCACTATTTCTTCGTTCGCAAGGTAATGCTGGTGAAATATTCCTGCGCTTTTCTGGCTTTGCCCGGCGGATTTGGCACACTGGACGAAGTATTTGAGGCCGCCACGTTGATTCAAACGGGGAAAATCGGCCCGTTTCCGATTATTCTGATCGGCGCAAAATTCTGGGACTGCATGCGGGCCTTTTTCGAGAAATTGCGCGACGAAGGAGCGATTTCCGATTCGGATCTCGGCTTCGGCCGCATCACCGACGACCCCGAGGAGGCCGCCGATCTGGTGGTGAAAAGCCTGCCTCCGGAGCTCCGTTCGCGGCTCAAACCGTTACGCTGAACACGGCGGGCACTCGGGCCGCGTTCCACTCGGCCACAGCCCAGCGGAGCAGTTCCCCGCCCCGCAGATCCGGAGGCGAGAATCCCAGAAACCGCAGCACCGCGGGCAGATCGTTCACGCCCGCCTCGGGCGCGCGGGTCTGTTTACTGAGCTTCTCACCGGCTGCGTTCGCAGCCACCGGCACATGGAGATAGCGCGGCGTCCGATACGCGAGCGCTTGCTGGAGCGCGATCTGTCGCGCGGTGGAGCCGAGCAGGTCCGCGCCGCGCACGACATCGGTGATGCCTTGTCCGGCGTCGTCCACCACCACAGCCAACTGGTAGGCGAAGATGCCATCGGCGCGCAGCAGGACAAAATCGCCGGTCTCCGTCTCCACGTTGCTCAGTTGGGGGCCTTGGACGCGATCGTCGAAATCGACGGTGCCCGAAGGGACCAGGAAGCGCCAAGCGCGGGGCGCGCGCCCCGGCGGCAGGCCGTTGCGGCAGGCGCCGGGATAGGCGGTTTCGCCCGATTTAGTGCGGCCGGCGGCCGAATCGGCGAGTTCCTTACGCGTGCAGGCGCAGGGGTAGGCGCGCCCTTCGCCGCGCAGGCGGTCGAGCACCGCGCGATACAGATCCAATCGCTCGCTCTGCCAGCTCACTTCGCCATCCCATTCCAGGCCGCACGCTTCGAGAGTGCGCAGGATGGAGTCCGCCGCGCCGGGCACGCAGCGCGGCGTGTCGAGGTCCTCCATGCGCACCAGCCATTCGCCGCCTGCCGCGCGCGCATCCAGAAAGCTGGCCACGGCGGCGACGAGCGAGCCGAAGTGGAGCGGTCCGGTGGGCGATGGGGCGAAGCGGCCGCGGTACATGGTTATTGCGGGGTTGTGGCCTTCAGGCCCGCGATGCCGGCCACGATCAAAGCAATGCAGAGAATGCGCGGCCAGGTTCTCGGCTCGGCGAACAGCGCCATGCCAAGAATGGCGACGCCCACCGCGCCAATGCCGGTCCAGACGGCGTAGGCCGTGCCGACCGGCAGCGTGCGGATCGAAAGGGCGAGGCAATAGAAGCTGCCCGCCATGGTCAGAAGGGTCCAGAGGGTGGGCCAGAGGCGCGTGAAGCCTTCGGTGTACTTCAGCCCGACGGCCCAGGCGACTTCGAGAAGGCCCGCGATGAGTAACAAAATCCAGGGCATGAGCGAAAGTATCATTTTAGAACCGGAAGGGTGCAACGCCGGCGCGGGGTGATACATCCAAGAGCCCACGGGATGTAATCCTCGGAACGAGAATCAGCGTCCCGAATGGGGGTAAACGAGGTGATTTTCATGAAGAATCTGCTGCTTATAGGGGTTTTGTGCGCCTTGCCGGCGTGGGCTAATCTCGGCGGGGCCGATTTTGGGTTGACCGGCGCGCCGGGCGAAGGCAACTGCACGGTCTGCCATATCGGCGCGCCGCTCAACGAGGGCGGCGGTTCCATGAAGATCGAGCTTCTGAACGCCGCCACATATACGCCCGGGCAGCAGCACCGGCTGCGCATCACGCTCGCCGATCCCGCTGCCCGGCGTTGGGGTTTTCAGCTCACCGCCCGGCGCACCGCCGCGCCCAACGAACGGGCCGGGACACTCGCCTCGGAAAACGTGCAGATCCTTCGCGTGGACCCGTTCAACAACGTCCAATACGCGAACCAAACAAGCCTGGGTACACAGTCTGGAACCGCCGATCAGGCCGTGTGGGAAATGCTTTGGACCGCGCCCGCCGCGGGTTTCGGTTCGGTCACTTTCTATGCGGCAGGCAACGCCGCGAATAACAATCTGACCACTTCCGGCGACAACATCTACACCACTTCGCTCACTGTGGCTGAATCCACCGGCGAAGCGCCGCCGCTCACCTCATTCGTGCTGCCTCAGTTCGTTTACGGCACACAGGCCGCGGGCAACCGTTGGACCACCCAGCTCTATTTCCACAACGCCACGCAGGCCGCGGCTCCCATGGAACTTCGCTTCCGCGGCGACGACGGAGCGGACCTCAACTTTCCCGGAGGCGCGCAGCAGACGCGCAATCTCGCGCCGGGCGAGACGCTGCTTGTCCAGACCCCCGAGGCCGCTTCGTTCTTCTCGGGCTGGGTGGAAGCGCGCCTCCCGGCAGGCGTGAGCGGCTACGCGGTCTTCCGCCAGTCGGTCACCGGACGGGACGACAATGAGGCGGTGGTGCTGCTGAGCCCGGTGGACAAGAACGCCTGGACGCTGATCCACGACGATTCGGGCCTGATCACGGGCATAGCCGTGGTGAACCCCGGCGGCGCCGCGATCACGGTGGACTATACGGCGCGCGACGCGGCGGGCCAGGCGACGGCTTCCGGTTCGGTGAACCTGCCGGCCGGGTCGAAGCTGGTGAACGCGCTGAATGCGTTACAGGGCTTGAGCGGCATCGCCGGGCGGCGCGGAGCCATCGAATTCCGCGCCGCAAGTGGAACGCTCGCGGTGCTTGGACTGCGGTTCGGCGCTTCGGCGTTTACGTCGGTCCCGGCTTCGGTGCGTTGACGATTCCGGGCCGCAAGCCCGAAACTGGACGCATATGCGCCTGATTCTGTCAGCCTTCCTGGCCCTCACCGCGTTCGGAGCAGACAATCCCCTGCTGACGATCGCCCGCCTGCAACCGGGGCAGACGATCCCCTTCGATCAGATCAAGCCCGAGCACGTGAGCCCAGCAGTGAAACAACTGCTGGCGGAGGCAGAAAAAGAGCGCGAAGCGCTCAGGAAAGGCCCCCGTCCGCTCACCTGGGACAACACGATGGCGCCGCTCGAAAAGCTCGGCGAACCGCTGGAGCGTACGTTCCGGATGGTGGGGACGCTCGAATCGCTGGCCACGACGCCCGCGCTAAGGAAGGCTTATAACGAGGCGCTGCCCCTGGTGCGCGGATTCGACTCGGCCACCGGGCGCGACCCGGTGATCGCTGCGCGCGTAAAGGAATATTCCGGGACGGCCGAGGCGCGGGCGCTCACCGGCCCGCTCGCTCGGGCGCTGAGCCTCACGCTCGACCGTTTCCGCCGCAATGGCGCGTACCTGGAGGAAAGCAAAAGGGCGCGTCTGAAGGAGATCGACGATCGCCTGGCCCGATTGAGTGCGCGCTTTGGACAGAACGTACTCGATTCCACGAATGCTTTCGAACTTCTGATCACCAGTGAGCGCCAACTGGCCGGTTTGCCGGATTCGGCGCGCCGCGGCGCGGCCGCGAGCGCGAAGTCGAAGGGGCAGACCGGCTGGCGTTTCACGTTGCAGGCGCCGAGCTTTCTGGCGGTGATGCGCTATCTGGATGACGCTTCGATCCGCGAAAAGCTCTACCGGGCGCGGATGAACGTTGCCGCCGCGCCGCCGCACGATAACCGCCCCGTGATGAAAGAGACGCTCGAACTGCGGCGCGAGAAGGCGGCCTTGCTCGGCTATGCCACGTTCGCCGATCTGCAGACCGAGCCGCGAATGGCGCAAAGCGGCGCGAATGTTTTGAAATTCCTCAACAATCTCGACGATAAGGCGCGGCCTGCCTTCGAGAAGGAGGCGGCTGAACTGCAGGCATTCCGGCGCAGCCTGGAAGGCGAGTCCGCCGCGCCGCTGCAGGCTTGGGATCTGAGCTACTACGCCGAAAAAATGAGGCGAAGCCTCTACGACGTGGAAGAAGAAATGGTCCGGCCGTACCTTCCGATGGAGAAAGTGCTGGAAGGCATGTTCGCCCATTCAGGACGAATTTTCGGCATCACGGTGAAGCCGGTGGCGAATCAGGCGGTGTGGGATCCCGCCGTGAAGTATTTCGCCATCCACGACCGCGACGGCGCCCTGCTGGCCCACTTCTATCTCGACTTCTATCCCCGGGAAAACAAACGCGGCGGAGCGTGGATGAGCCCCATCTGGCCAGCCGGAGACCACGCCGGAGCCGGCTTCCAGCCCCATTTGGGCCTGATTGCCGGAAACGTCACCCCGCCGGTGGATGGCAAGCCCGCCCTGCTCACGCTGGGCGAGGTGCGGACGCTGTTTCACGAGTTCGGCCATCTGCTGCATCTGGCTCTGAGCAGGGCGCCGGTGCCGTCGCTGGCGGGGATCCGCGTCGCGTGGGACTTTGTCGAACTGCCCAGCCAGATCATGGAAAACTTCACCTGGGAACGCCCGGTGGTGGACCTGTTCGCGCGCCACTACGAGACTGGCGATGCGATGCCCGCCGACCTCTTCGCGAAGCTCGAAAAAGCGCGAAATTTCCGCTCCGCAAGCGATCTGATGGGCCTTTTAGGGGGCGGAATGGTCGATATTCTGCTCCATACCGGGTACACAGCCAATGATCAGCAAGGCGACGTCGTCAGCTACACCCGCAAGATCTACGACCGGTATTCGCCCGCGCCGGCCCCGGAGGACTCTGCCCGGATTGCCGCCTTCATGCACATCTTCTCGGGCGGGTATGCGGCCGGCTACTACAGCTATCAGTGGGCACAGGTGTTGGATGCGGATGCCTTCACGCGCTTCAAGCGGGAGGGCGTGTTCTCGGAAACAGCGGGTCAGGCTTTCCGCCGGATCGTGCTCGAGAAGGGCAACACCGAGCCACCCGGCGATCTGTTCCGGCAGTTTCTGGGCCGGGATCCCGACGTGAAAGCCCTCCTGGAGCGCAACGGGCTCTCGGCCGGGCAGTGACGGACCTAGATCGAGTAGTCTTCCAGGAAAACCCGCGCCTCGCGCGGCTTCACGAAGACTTCGTCGCCACGCTGGACCGGCGTTAGCTCGTAGGCGTCGTGCGAAAGATCCACGCGCAAGGTCTCGCCGGTTTCGCTGCGCACCTCGATGCGCACCACCGGCCCCGCCGACTGTACGCGGACTACTCGCGCCCGCAGTGCCGTCTGACCTTCCACCGCGCGCTCAATCTGCAACTGATGCGGGCGGACAAGAACGCGCGCCCGCGCACCCTCCGGCTGTCCCGGCGATTCGAGCGCCACGCCGCCGATCACCGTGCGGCCCGATTCCACGCGTCCATGGAACAGGTTCACGTGGCCGAGGAAGTCCATCACGAATTCCGAAGCTGGGTTGTGAAAGACCTCGTCGGGCGTGCCCGTCTGTTCCACGCGCGCCCGGTTCATCACCACAATCCGGTCGGCCACCTCAAGCGCTTCGTCCTGGTCGTGGGTCACCAGGATGCTGGTGACGTGCATCTCGTCGTGCAGGCGCCGCAGCCACCGGCGGAGGTCCTGACGGACGCGTGCATCCAGCGCTCCGAAAGGCTCATCGAGCAGCAGCACGCGCGGCTCGATCGCCAGCGCGCGCGCCAACGCCACCCGCTGGCGTTGCCCGCCCGAAAGCTGCGACGGCAGCCTTCGCGCGAGGTTTTCCATTTGGATCAGTTGAAGCAGGGCCGTGACGCGGTCGCGAATCCCGGTTTCGGACGGCCGCACCGCGCGCGGGCGCACACGCAGCCCGAAGGCCACGTTCTCGAAGACCGTCATATGCCGGAAGAGCGCGTAGTGTTGAAACACGAAGCCCACTTTACGTTCCGGCTCCGGCAGTTCGCTTAACGGCCGCCCCTCGAACAGGACATCGCCGCTGCCGGGGTCGGGCGTCTCGAGCCCGGCGATGGTGCGCAGCAGGGTCGTTTTGCCAGACCCGGAAGGGCCGAGCAGCGCCACCAGTTCGCCGGCCTTCACCTCGATAGACACATCGCGCAGAGCGGCGAAATCGCCGAACGTCTTGCTGACATTGCGAACCTCGATGCTCATTAAACCGCCTCCCGCGTGCGCCATTCAAGCGCCGCGCGCGCCGCGAGCGTGCCCAGAGCGGTGAGCGCCAGTAGCGTCGCCACGGCGAAGGCGCCGGCGAAGTTGTATTCGTTGTAGAGAATCTCGATATGGAGCGGCGCCGTGTTGGTGCGGCCGCGGATGTGGCCGGACACCACCGAAACCGCGCCGAATTCGCCGAAGGCGCGCGCCACGGAGAGGATCACTCCATAGAGCAGCGCCCAGCGGACATTGGGCAGCGTCACCCGCCGGAAGGTCTGCCACGCGCCCGCGCCCAGCAGCCGGGCCGCCTGTTCTTCCTCCTCGCCTTGTTCTTCGAGCAGCGGGATCAACTCCCTTGCCACGAAAGGCAGTGTGACGAAAATCGTGGCGAGGATAATCCCTGGCACGGCAAACACGACTTCAATGCCCCGCTCCCACAGCCAGGGACCCAGCCAGCCCTGCAGCCCGAAGACGAGCATGTACATCAGCCCGGTGACCACGGGCGAAACCGCCAGCGGCAGGTCAATGAGCGTGACCAGCGCGCTGCGGCCCGGAAACCGGAACCGCGCCACCGCCCAGGCCGCGGCCAGCCCGAACACCAGATTGAGCGGCACAGCCACTGCCGCCGCGAACAGCGTCAGACGCACCGCGGCCAGCGCCGCCGGTTCCGTCACCGCCGCCCAATAGACGCCCCAGCCGCGCCGCAGCGCCTCGCCGAAGATCGCCGCCAGCGGCAGCGCCAGGAACAGGCCCAGGAACAAAGCCGTGACCGCCAGCAGCAGCGCGCGCATCATCCCGCGTTTCTCCTCGCGCGCGCATCCAGCGCGTTGATCCCGAACAGCATCAGAAAGGAACCGCCCATCAGCACGACGCTCAGCGCCGTCGCGCCCGCGTAGTCGAACTGTTCGAGGCGCGACATGATCAGCAGCGGCGCGATTTCGGTCTTCAGCGGCAGGTTTCCGGATATAAAAACCACCGAGCCGTACTCGCCCAGCGCGCGCGCAAACGCCATCGCGAAGCCCGTCAGCAAGGCGGGGCGCAGCGCGGGCAGCAGCACGGAAACGAACGTGCGCGCGGGCGAGGCGCCCAACAGCCGCGCCGCCTCCTCGAGGCCCGGGTCCAGATCCTCGATCGCCGGCTGCACGGTCCGGATGACGAACGGCAGGCCGATGAACGTAAGCGCCACCACCACACCGGCCGGCGTAAACGCCAGTGGAAGGCCCAGCCCGCCGAGCCAGCCGCCGCTCGAGTAGATCGCCGTCAGCGCGATGCCCGATACGGCCGTCGGCAGCGCGAACGGCAGATCCACCAGCGCGTCCACCAGCCGCTTGCCCGGAAACGAATAGCGCGCCAGCGACCACGCGGCCACGAAGCCGAACACAGCGTTCAACGCCGCCGCCGCCAGCGACGCCAGCACCGTGAGCCGGTAGGCCGCCAGCGCCCGTTCGCTCAGCGCGGCTTCGGCGAACTCGCGCCATGTCAGCCCCGACGCTTTCGCCGCGAGCGCCGCCACCGGCAACAGGATGGCGAGGCCGAGCCAGGCGGCCGCGAAGCCCAGGCTCAACCCAAAGCCCGGCGCGCGGCCCGGATTGCTAACGCGGGCGGTAAATCTCATCAAAAACTCCGCCTTGCGCGAAATGCCGTCGATGGGCCTCGTTCCAGCCGCCGAACTCCTCGTCCACCGTGAACATGGCGATTTCCGGGAAAATGTCCGCGGTTTCCCGCAGTATTTCCGGCAAAACGGGCCGGAAATAATGACGGGCGCCAATCCGCTGCCCCTGGACAGTGAAATGGAAGTCCAGATAGGCCCGTGCGGCCGCGAGCGTGCCCCGGCGCTCCGCCATGCGGTCCACCACGGCCACCGGCGGTTCGGCCCGGATGCTCACCTCCGGCCAGACGATTTCCAGACCCTGGTCAGCAAATTCCCTGCGCGCCAGAAAGGCCTCGTTTTCCCAGCTCAGCAGCACGTCGCCCATGCCACGCTGAATGAAGGTAGCGGCCGAACCCCGCGCGCCCGCGTCCAGCACCGGCGCCCGCCGGTAGAGAGATTCGACGAACGCCCTCGGATCAAGCCCCGCGCGCCGCGCCCCGCCCCACGCCGCCAGATAGTTCCAACGGGCCCCGCCCGAGGTCTTGGGGTTCGCGGTCAGCACCACCACGTCCTCCCGCTCCAGATCCGCCCAGCCGCGCACGCCCTTGGGATTGCCGCGCCGCACCAGAAACACAATGGTGGACGTGAAAGGGACGCCCCCCTCCGGCAGCCGATCCCGCCATCCCGCCGCCAGCAGGCCCGAACGCTCCGCGATCATATCGATGTCATAGGCCAGCGCCAGCGTCACCACATCCGCCCCCAACCCCTCGATGACCGACCGGGCCTGTTTGCCCGAGCCCCCGTGCGACTGCTCGATCCGCACCGGCCCGTCCAAGGTGGCCGCAAACGCTTCATTTAACTCCACATACATTTCGCGCGTCGTATCGTAGCTCACGTTGCGAAGGACCAACTGCTCGTCCCTCGCCCCACAACCCAGCGAGACCAGCCCCAAAATAATGGCGAACCACTTCATTCACCATATACTCTATCATGTTTAGGATGAACGGAAGCTGAAAAAAGCGGAAGCCGCAGCTTCCGCCTTTTCTATCGCACTACTTTCTTAAGACTTACGCCCAGCGCGCAGCGAATCTCCGGCCCTTGGGCGCAAAACTCCGCTTGGCGCCAAACGGCTTCGGCGCGGGCCGGTGCGCTTTCGCCGCCACGGGCAGCAGGACCACGCCTGGGGCCGCTTCGGGAGACGTCTGACGGGCGAGAGTGAGCGTCAGCGCCCGCTCGATTCGCCGGACTTCGCCCTGCTCTTCGCGCGTGGCGAACGTCGAGGCCACGCCCCGGCGTCCGGCCCGGCCTGTGCGGCCGACGCGATGGATAAAGTCTTCCGGCGCCTGCGGCAGGTCGAAGTTGACGACGTGCGCGATGTCGTCGACGTGAATCCCGCGCGCGGCCACATCGGTGGCCACCAGGACGCGGTAGGAGCCTTCCTGGAATCCGCGAAGCGCACGGTTTCGCTGGTTCTGGGTGCGGTCTCCATGGATCGCGGCCGCCTTCACGCCTTCCAGGGCCAGCCGTTTGGCCAGCCGGTCCGCCCCGTGCTTTGTCCGGGCGAATACCAGGAATGAGCCGGCTTCGCGGTGCAAAAGCGCCCTCAGCAGTTCGTGTTTGCGCGTCTTTTCCACTTCGTAAACGTGCAGATCGACGTCCGCCGCGGGTTTTTCGGCCGAACCGATGGCCACGCGCACCGGCTCCCGCAGATGCTGCCCGATCAGGTGAGCGACGCTCTTCTCGATAGTGGCCGAGAAGAAAAGCGTCTGCCGCGCCGCCGGAGTAGCCTCGATAATCCGGGTGATTGTGGGCAGGAAGCCCATATCCAGCATGCGGTCCGCTTCGTCGAGGACCAGCAGATGGACCTTGTTCAGCTTCACCAGGCGCCGTCCAAGAAAATCGTTCAGCCGCCCAGGCGTAGCAATCAGGACCTGGGCCCCGCGGCGGATGTTGAGAAGCTGAGAGTTCTCGTTCAGCCCGCCCACCACCACGGCGGCCCTGATGGGCGTCCCGGCGGCGAGTTTCACGAACACTTCGTGGATCTGGATCGCCAGTTCGCGCGTGGGGGTGAGAATCACCGCTTGCACGCCTTCAGCCACGGGCGGCTCCAGCAGTTGGGAAAGCATCGGCAGGACGAAGGCCAGCGTCTTGCCGCTGCCGGTTTGGGACGTCGCCACTACGTCGCGGCGATCGAGAGCAGGCGGAATGGCCGCGGTCTGCACAGGGGTTGGTTTTTCAAAGCCATGCGCCGCGAGATTCCGCTTCAGCACAGCAGACAGGGAAAGGTCAGAGAATTGGTTCATGCAAAGTTGTGTGGGAAGGGGAATCAGCGGACCGGCTTAACGAAAAGGTGGGTAGCGGACTTCTTCCAGTGCTTTCGTAGTATAGCGCACTTTCGCCGTTCGTGATACTTTCGCCTCAGGGAGGTCCTGACCATGGATATCGAGTCGCACGGCCCTTGGGTTTTCCTGGTTGCGATCCCCGTGTTTGTCATCTTCAGCTTCCGCGCGTTCTTCGTGTTCAGCCGCCGGCGCAACCTCAAAAATAAACTGCCGGCGAAACCACGCCCAACCGGTACTCCGCCGCCAGGTGGGGAGCGGCCCGAGTAACCCCGCCTGTGTTATTCTCGCCTCTACCCGGAAGGGGCTATTCATGGACAGAAAGAAAGCATCTGATTACCCGCAAGAGGTCTTGCGCTTGTTCGACCGCTACGCCCACGGCGAAATCGACCGCCGCGGGTTTCTAGAAGGCGCGCAGAGGTACGCTGCCGCCGGCGTCACGGCCGCGGCGATGTTCGAAAGCCTGCGGCCCAACTACGCCCTGGCGCAGCAGGTGCCCAAAGACGACAGCCGGATCCGGACCGAGATCGTCACGGTAGAGTCCCCCAAGGGCAATGGCAGCATCAAAGGGCCGCTCGTGCGGCCGGCGCAGGCTTCCGGAAAACTCCCGGGCGTGCTGGTGATCCATGAGAACCGCGGCCTCACGCCCTACATCGAGGACGTGGCGCGCCGCCTCGGAGTGGCGGGCTTTCTGGCCTTCGCGCCCGATGGCCTCACCAGCCTTGGCGGCTATCCCCCCGGCGACGAGGACCAGGCTCGCGCCATGTTCCCCAAGGTGGACCGAGCCAAGATGACCGAGGATTTCGAAGCCGCCGCGCGCTGGCTCAAGTCGCACGCGGAGTGCAACGGCAGGATCGGCGTCGTGGGCTTCTGCTTTGGCGGGGCGATGACGAACGCCATGGCCGTCCGCCTAGGGGCGGACCTGGCGGCCGGCGTCCCCTACTATGGCGGTCAGGCGCCCGCCGCCGATGTCCCCAAAATCAAGGCCGCGCTTCAATTGCACTACGCCAGCCTCGACACGCGCGTCAACGCCGGGTGGCCCGCCTATGAGGAAGCGCTGAAGGCCAACGGCGTCAACTACACGATGTATATGTATGAGGGCGCCAACCACGCCTTCCATAACGACTCGACGCCAAGATACGATGAAGCGGCCGCAAAACTCGCCTGGCAGCGCACGCTTGAGTTTCTGAACCAGCATTTGCGCCCGTGAGTTGCAGGCCGGGAAGCCCGGTCTAGGACGGGCGCACGGGCGCGGCTCCTTCAGCGGCTATCCGGAATGAGCCGAAATAGCCCCGGACGCCCGGCTCCTGCTTGTTCCAGCGCTGTTCGAGTTCGCTGCCCTCGTATGCGGTGTGTAGTGTCGTGCTCAGGGTGGCCTCGGCCAGGGGGATGAACGGGTCGTACCATGTGGTCGAGCCGGGCAACGAATCTTCGCTGGGATTCGCCTTGCGAACTTCCATCCGGATCAGTCCCGGCACGCGAAGCGATGCGCGGTTCGATTCCCGGGTGAATTCGATTTGTTCCGTTCGCCGGTCCACCACCTCGCCGAGCAGTTCGGGGAAATGGCGCTTCAGCCAGCGGGCCGAGGCCTCCTGCTGAGCCGCGGTGGCGCCCTTGTCGAGCACCAGCACGCTCCGCCGGGGCGGCTGCCCCTGGCTCAGTGTGGCTTGCGAACGGATGACCAGTGCCAGGCGGGTCCCGGAGAGATCCACTCCTTCGAAGGAACCCTTGGTGAACCGCCACCCGAGAGTCGCCTCGGTGCCGCCCGTGACGCTTTCGCCGGACCACTCGCAATAGCACCCGTAAACATGATTCGAGCGGTCCTCGAGGTAATCGCCTTCCACAGCCGCCTCTTGCGCCATGCCGGGCGGCATGACGAGGGGCAGGCAGAACCAGATGCACAGGAACCGCGGCATAATCGCCTCCTGCTTTCTGGGGCCATTATACCTGGAAAATCGGATGTCCATCTCTGATTTCGTGGCCCCTCTGAGGATTACCTGCCAGTTGACAGCGGTGGCTGGTGAATGGTGGTCTGGTACAAACCTGCCTTCACGCGGCGACCCCCACCTGACGGGTGTGTGAAAGAATGTCCGATGCGCTCTCCGGCGTCTACCCCCACCTGACGGTGGGGGCTCATAAGCACCTTTTTTTCAATAACTTGTGAGCCTCCACCGTCAGGTGGAGGTCGAAGCGGTGGGCGCCTGGCCCGCAGCGTTCGATTCTTCCACACACGCGTCAGCCGGCAGGCACGCCTACAGACCGTTGCGCTCAGGCGCGATCTCGCGGAGAAACCGCGCCGCCTCTTCGGGCGGGGTGGGATTGATGTAGAAGCCGCTGCCCCATTCGAAGCCCGCCACCTTGGTCAGCTTGGGCATGATTTCAACGTGCCAGTGGTAGTGTTCGAGCGGGCTGTCCTGAACCGGAGCGCTGTGGAGGATGATGTTGTAGGGCGGGTTTTCGAGCGCCTGATCGATCTTCCTGAGGGTGTGATTCAGCGCCCAGCCGAGGTTGTGAATCGCTTCGGTTCCCAGGCTTTCGTAGTGGGATTCGTGGCGGCGCGGGACGATCCAGGTTTCGAACGGGAAGCGGGAGGCGTACGGACAGAGGACCACGAAATGGCCGGTTTCCAGCACCACGCGGGTTTTTGAATCCACTTCCTGCGCCAGAATGTCGCAAAAAACGCAGCGGTCGCGGAACTCGAAATAGCGGAGGGCGCCATCGAGTTCCTCCTGGACGCGTTTGGGCACCACGGGCAGGGCGATGAGTTGCGAGTGCGGATGCTCGAGCGAGGCGCCGGCGAGTTCGCCGTGGTTCTTGAAGACGAGGATGTAGCGCAGGCGGTGGTCTTTGCGCAGGTCGAGGATGCGGTCGCGGACGGCGAACATGACATCGGCCACCTGCTTTTCCGGCAGGGTTGCCAGCGAGGCCAGATGATCGGTGGATTCGAGGATCACCTCGTGCGCGCCGACGCCGTTCATGCGGTCGTAGAGGCCCTCGCCTTTGCGGTCGAGGTCGCCTTCGACGCGCAGCGCGGGGAACTTGCTGGGGATCACGCGCAGGGTCCAACCGGGTTCGTTGGGGTTGCCGGAGGTGCGGTAGGCCAGCACTTCGGGCGGGGTTTTGGATTCGTTTCCGGGGCAAAAGGGGCAGAAGCGCGAGGCGGAGGGGATCACGCGCTCGCGAGTGAAATCGGTTGGGCGGCGGGCGCGATCGGTGGCGATGATCACCCACCGGCCGGTGATCGGGTCTTTTCGAAGGTCAGGCAAGAAATCACAGTATATAGGATCGGCGCCTCGGCTGCGCCGCCCGCAGGGGTTCATCGGCGTGCAGCGAAATGCGGGGAGGATTGCTCATCACCACCGTGACGACATCGAAGCGCAACTGCTCCGGCGCGGCGTTCAGCTTCCAGGCGTAGGCCTGGATTCCCCTCAGCAGCGCCGCCCGTTTGACGCCGTGGAGCGCCTGTTCAGGCGCGGCCAGTTCGTCCGAGGTGCGGGCCTTTACTTCGACGAAGACCAGCCGCCCCTGGTGGCGGGCGACGATGTCGATCTCGGATAAGTGTTTACGGTCGAACCAGTTGCGGTCGATGATCACATAGCCGCGGGCTTCGAGGTAGCGGCAGGCGATGTCTTCGGCGATGCGCCCGAGCGCGTGCGCGGGGGTCAGCCGGCGGCGGTAAGCGCGGGCGCGAAGCGCGTCAATCACACGCCAAAATGCGCGAAACATCGCTTATTTGAGCACTTCGAACTCGAATTCCATCACTTTTCCGCGCACGACGTAGCACAGGTAGTGTTCCCAGAAGCGGCGGAAGCGCGGGAAGGCGTTGACGAGCAGTTCGAAGCCCATGTACCTCCACAATGCTAGTAGGCGGAGGCGCACTTTTTTCTCACGCAAACGCACGGGCGAGTAATAGTCGTAGCCGGCGTGGTCCTCGCCGAAGTAGCGGAAAGAGAACGAATTCAGGTGCCAGCGGTGGGTGGGGTCGCAGAAAGAGCTGAAGTCGGTGTAGTGGGGCGTGGCCAGATGAATGCGGCCGCCGGGGCGCACGAGGCGGTGGAATTCCTCCATGGCGCGGACGACGTCGGCGACGTGCTCAATCACGTGGATGGCGTAGAGTTCGTCGAAACTGTTGTCCCGAAAAGGGTAGGGAAAGCGGTCGAGGTCGCAGAGGACGTCGGCGCGGGTGCGCGGATTGCGGTCCACGCCGATGGCGCCGGCCCGCTTGTTGCGGCCGCAGCCGACATCCAGGATCCGGGGTTGGCTCACGGCTCCAGTTTAGCGGCAGAGCGAGCCGAGGATGTCCTCGATGGTATCGAGGGCGAACGAGGCCTGCTCGTGCGTGAGGACCAGCGGGGGCGCGAGGCGCACGGAGTTCTGGCCCGCGCCCAGAATGAGGATGCCGCGATGGAAGGCGCGTTGGACGATTTCGTTGCGCAGTTCCGGGGCGCGCTCGCGGCTTTCGCGGTCCTTGACGATTTCGAAGCCCAGCATGAGGCCGAGCCCGCGCACGTCGCCGACGATGGGGAAGCGCTCCGGCCATGTCAGCATACGCTCTTTCATGGCGCCGCCGACCTGGGCCGCGTTTTCGACGAGTTCCTCTTCGAGCAGTTCGAGTGTCGCCAGCGAGGCGGCGACGGCGACGGGGTTGCCTCCAAAGGTGGAGGCGTGGGCGCCCGGCTTCCACTGCATGAACTGAGCTTTCGCCACCGTGGCGCCGAGCGGCAGGCCCGAGGCGATGCCCTTGGCGAGCGCGATGATATCCGGATCGGCGCCGAAGTGCTCGTGCGCGAACATCTTCCCCGTGCGGCCCATGCCGGACTGCACTTCGTCCATCACCAGCAGAATGCCGTGGCGGCGGGCGACGGCCTGGAGTTCGTCGAAAAACTTCCGCGGCGGGACAACGTAGCCGCCTTCGCCCTGGACGGGTTCGACAAAGATCGCGGCCACTTCGTTGGCGGGCAGGATCGTCTTGAAGAGCGTGTCCTCCAGCACCTTCACACATTCCACGTGGCAGGTGTCTGGCTGCTTGCCGTAGGCGCAACGGTAGCAGTAGGCATAGGGAATGTGGGTTACGCCGCCGGGCAGCGGGGCGAAGCCTTGCTTCTGGACGGCTTTCGACCCGGTGAGCGACAAGGCGCCCATGGTGCGGCCGTGGAATCCGCCGAGGAAGCTGATGAATTTGTCCCGTCCGGTGCTGTAGCGCGCCATCTTGAGGGCCGCTTCGATGGCCTCCGCTCCGGAATTGCTGAAAAAGACCCGGCGGGGTTCGGGGGTGGAGCACCGGGCAACGAGTTTCTCGGCCAGTTCCACCATGTTCTCGTAATAGAAGTCCGTGCCGGACATGTGGAGGAACTTTTCGGCCTGGGCGCGAATGGCCGCTACGACCCTGGGGTGCGAGTGGCCCGTGGCGACGACGGCGATGCCGGCATTCATGTCGAGGAAGCGATTGCCGTCCACGTCTTCGACCACGGCGCCTTCGCCCCGGGCGATCACCAGCGGGTAGTCGCGAGTATAGGATGGCGACATCACGGCATGGTCGCGGGCGACAATTGCGGCGGCCCGCGGACCGGGCAGAGGCGTCACCAGATGCGGCAACGACGGGGAAACAGAGACTTTGATCATGGAATACCTCCCTGACTCTTTGATCTTGCGATTGAGGGGAAACCGGCCGCAGAGGGGCGCTTCGGCTAGTCGCAGCCGAACAGGGAGGGACGTGCATGGGCGGGCGTCGCCAGCATCCTTCTCATTTTAAGGGTTTGCGGAGAACTGGACAATCCCGTGAAGGCCGTACGGGTGGGAATGATACGATTTTGCATGGAGGCTTGATTGTCACAACTTCCTTTTGAAATCTCGCCCGCCGAGGCCCAGCAGCAGGTGGCCGCCGGCAAGGCGGTCTTGATTGATGTGCGCGAAGAACTGGAGTTTCAGATGGCGCGCATTGACGGCGCGGAGTTGATCCCGATGAACACGATTCCGCAACACCTGCAGCGGCTCGATGGCCTGGCGGATGAGAAACTACTGGTGGTTTACTGCCATCACGGGATGCGCAGCCTCAATGTTGTCAACTGGTTGCGGCAGCAGGGGGTGGCGAATTGCGTGTCGATGGCGGGCGGAATCGAGTTGTGGAGCGCGCAGGTGGATCCCCAGGTGCCGCGATATTGAGGTAACTCGATGAAAACACAGTTCTATACGAAGCCCACTTGAACCACCTGCCGCAAGGCCGGGAGTTTCCTGGCCGAAAAGGGGGTGGAGGTGGAGCGGATCGACCTCAACCGGGGGTTGAGCGTCGAGGAGCTCGACAAACTGATCGGAAAACGCGATTATTTGCCCTTCTTGAACGCAAAGAACGCCATTTTTCGCGAAAAAAACATGCAGCGGAACCCGCCTTCGCGCGAGGAGGCGCTCCGGCTGATGAGCGAGCATCCCAACCTGATCAAGCGGCCTCTGGCGGTGCGGGGAGCGAAGATCTGGTTTGGATTCAAGCCCGAAGAATGGGAGGAACTGGCATGAAACTCACTCGCCGGGCCGCGCTTCTTTCGCCGGCCGCGCTGGCCGCCGCGCAGCAGGAAAAGACGGCGCCCAAGTACACTGGAGCGCTGGACAAGTTCGCCGCCGAAGTGGACGCGGCGAAGATGGACCCTGTCCGCTGGAGCCAGATGCGCTACGACGAGATGCCGCGGCGGCTGCGCTTTCAGGCGGCGAACCGGAGCGAAGCGGAGGCGTGGCAGCGGCGGCTGCGGATGAAGGTGACGGAGTTGGTCGGCGGTTTTCCGGCAAAAAAGGCGCCGCTGGCCCCGAAAACGCTCGAAAAACGCGAATTTCCCGGCTATTGGCGGGAGGCGGTGGTGTTCGATTCCCGGCCCGGGTTGAGCGTGTTCGCTTACATTCTGACGCCGAAACAGGCCGCGGGCCCGTTTCCGGCGGCGATCTGCATACCGGGGCACGGGCGCGGCGTGGACGACATCGTGGGTGTGGACGCCGAGGGCCGCGACCGGACGGACAAGGACGGCTACCAGCACGATTTCGCCATTCAGGTGGTGGAACAGGGCATGGCGGCGGTGGCGATCGAGCCGATCGGGTTCGGCTGCCGGCGCGGCGACCAGGCAAAAAGCCGGGGGCTGAGCGCCAATTCCTGCCAGCCGGCGGCCGGGGCGGCGCTGCTGTTCGGCGAAACGATGGTGGCGTGGCGCACCTGGGACGTGATCCGGACGATCGACTTCATCGAGACGCGCCCCGAACTGGATGCGAGCCGGGTAGGCTGCCTGGGCATCTCGGGCGGCGGCACGATTACGCTGTTCGCCTCGGCGCTGGAAACGCGCATCAAGGCGGCGCTGATCAGCGGGTATCTGAACACGTTCCGCGACTCGATTCTGAGCCTGGCGCACTGTATGGATAATTACGTTCCGGGGATTTTGAATTGGGCCGAGATGAGCGACGTGGCGGGGCTGATCGCGCCGCGGGCGCTGTGGGCCGAATCGGGCGAGAAGGACAATATCTTCCCCATCGAGGCGTCGAAGCAGGCGTTCGCGGAGGTCCGCAAGATCTACGAGGTGTTTGGAGAAGAGGGGCGCTGCGGGCTTGAGGTGTTCGACGACGGGCATTCGTTCTCCGGCGTGCGCGGGCTGCCGTTTCTGCGCGCACAATTAAGGGAGGGATGAGCAGATTCGAGATCCTTGAGCACACCGCGGACATGGGATTTCGCGTGCGGGGCGCGAATGAGGAGGAACTGTTCGCGAACGCGGCGGCGGCGCTGGCGGCGGTGGTGATGGATACCTCGCGAGCGCAAGGGCTTGAGCGGCATGAGATCGCCAGCGAGGGCGAGGGCGTTGAAGAGCGGCTGGTTCACTGGCTCAATGAAGTGCTGTGGCTGATGGACGGGCGCGGCGTGGCGCCGGCGCGGTTTGACCCCGGGGTGGTGTGGGGCGAGACGCGCGACGGGGCGAAGCATCCGCCGAGGCTGGTGGTGAAGGCGGTGACGTTTCATCAGTTGCGGGTGTGGCAGGACGCGGAGGGCTGGGGGGCGGAGGTGTTCCTTGACGTTTGAACGCATCGACGAAGTGCGCAACCGCATCCCGCGGACGGCGCGGGCGAACATGCGGACGGATGTCATGTTTTACGCCAGCGACGCGCTGCGAGGGCCGATTCTAAAGGACCGCGCACTGGAACAGGCCATGAACGTGGCGTGCCTGCCGGGGATCGTGGGGCCGTCGCTGGCGATGCCGGATATCCATCAGGGCTATGGGTTTCCGATTGGGGGCGTGGCGGCAATGGACTGGCGGCATGGCGTGGTGAGTCCCGGAGGCGTGGGCTACGACATCAACTGCGGGGTGCGGCTGGTGAAAACGAACCTGGATCTCGCCGAGGTCCGCGGGCGGCTGCGGGAACTGGTGGACCGGGTGTTCGCCGATGTGCCGTGCGGGGTGGGCGGCAAGGGGCGGGTTCCGCTGACGGAGAAGCAGTTGAATCAAGTGCTGACCCGAGGCGCGGGGTGGGCGGTGGAGGAAGGCTACGGCGAGGCTGGCGACATCGAGAAGGCGGAAGAGCGGGGCTGTTTGCGGGAGGCGGACCCGGAGTGCGTTTCGGCGCGGGCGAAGGAACGGGGCCGGCCGCAGCTGGGCACGCTGGGCAGCGGCAATCATTTCCTGGAGATCCAATGGGTGGAGCGGGTGGAAGACGCGGAGGCGGCGCGGGCGTTCGGGCTGAGCGAAGGGCAAGTGGTGGTGCTGATTCACAGCGGCTCGCGGGGCCTGGGTCATCAGGTTTGCACGGATTTCCTGCAGCAGATGGGCGCGGCGATGAAGCGCTACGGGATCACGCTGCCGGACCGGCAATTGGCGTGCGTGCCGGTGCAGTCCGAGGAGGGGCAGCGGTATTTGAAGGCGATGCGGGCGGCGGCGAATTTCGCGTGGGCGAACCGGCAGGTGATGATGCACATGCTGCGGGGGAGTTTTGCGGGTATCTTCGGGAAAACGGCCCGGCTTTCGCTGCTGTATGACGTGTGCCACAACATCGCGAAGCGCGAGCGGCACGACTGGGAGGGGCGCGAGGTGGACGTGCTGGTGCACCGGAAGGGCGCGACAAGGGCGTTTCCTGCGCGCCATCCGGAAATTCCGGCTGAGTACCGCGCGGCGGGGCAGCCGGTGCTGGTGCCGGGGAGCATGGGGACGGCATCGTGGGTGCTGGCGGGGCTTGAGGGCGCGATGCGGGAGAGTTTCGGCAGCGTGTGCCATGGGGCGGGGCGGCGGTTGAGCCGGGCGGCGGCGAAAGCGGGCCGGAACGCGGCGGCGGTGCGCGAGGAGCTCGAGCGGCGCGGCATCATTGTGCGCTGCGAAACGCGCGACGGGCTTCTGGAGGAGGTTCCGGAAGCCTACAAGGATGTGGACGAGGTGATCGAGACGGTGGCTTTGGCGGGATTGGCGGGGAAGGTGGCGCGGCTGCGGCCGCTGGGGGTCGTAAAAGGCTGATACGCTGGATTTTTGCCATGATGAAAATCGCGATTTTGGGAACGGGTTACGTGGGGCTGACCACGGGGGTATGCCTGGCATATCTCGGACATGAAGTGACTTGCATCGACCCCGTGCAAGCCAAAATCGACGCGCTGAAGGCGGGTAAAGTGCCGATTTACGAGCCGGGGCTGGCGGAATTAATGGGGGAAGCGAGCGAACAGCTGCGGTTCACGACGGACATTGCCGAAGGGGTGCCCGAGGCGGAAGTGATTTTCATTGCCGTGGGCACGCCGCCGCAGCCCGACGGCAGTCCGGACCTGCGCTACCTGAAGACGGCGAGCGAGGACATCGGGCGGTATCTGAGCGGCGGTTTCACGGTGGTGGTGAACAAGAGCACGGTGCCGATCGGCAGCGGCAACTGGGTGGAGTCGTTGATTCGGAACTTCTACGAGAAGCACCATGAAGGGAAGGCGGATGGCCGGTTCGCGGTGGCGTCGAACCCCGAGTTCTTGAGGGAGGGTTCGGCGATCGGCGACACGTTGTATCCCGACCGGATCGTGGTGGGCGCGGACAACGAGCAGACACGCGGGGTGCTGTACCGGCTGTACCGGCCGCTGATCGACCAGACTTTTCCGGCGCCCTCCTTTCTTCCGCGGCCCGAGGACATGGGCGCGGTGCCGCTGGTGGCGACCGACCTGGCCTCCGCGGAATTGATCAAATATGCGGCGAACGGTTTTCTGGCGTTAAAGATCAGCTTCATCAACGAAATCGGCAATCTGGCTGAGCGGGTGGGCGCGGACATCCGTGAGGTGGCACGGGGGATTGGTCTGGACCAGAGGATCGGGGCACGATTTCTGCAGGCGGGGCTGGGCTGGGGAGGGTCGTGTTTCGGGAAGGACACAGCGGCGCTGGTCAGCACGGCGGCGGAATACGGCCTGGCGATGCCGATTGTGAGCGCGGCGCGGGACGTGAATAAGCGGCAGCGTCTGCGGGTGGTGGAGAAGCTGCTGGGGGAGCTGAAGATTCTGAAGGGCCGGACGATCGGCCTGCTGGGGTTGGCCTTCAAGCCCAACACGGACGACTTGCGGGAAGCGCCTTCGCTCGACATCGCGCGGCGGCTGATCCAGCATGGCGCGCAGGTGCGCGCACACGATCCGGTGGCGATGGACCGCTTCCGCGAGGAGCAGCCGGATTTGGAGATCACGCTGACGGAATCGGCCGAGGCGCTGTTCGAAGACGCGGACGCGGTGATCCTGGTGACGGACTGGCATGAGTATCTCGAACTGGATTGGGCGGGGCTCCGGGCGGGCATGCGAAATCCGGTGGTGGTGGATGGCCGGAGCTTTCTGGACCGGGAAGATCTGGCACGCGAGGGTTACCGGGTGTTGACGGTTCCGTAGGCCATGGCGCGCATTGAAGTAAGGCGGGCCCGCCCGGACGAGGCGGAGACGCTGCTGGAGCTGATTCGAGGACTAGCGGAGTATGAAAAGCTGGCTCCGCCGGACGAGGACGCGCAGGCGCGGCTGATCCGGGACATCTTCGGCGAACGGCCGCGACTGGAGGCGTTTCTGGTCATAGTGGACGGCCGAGCCGGCGGCTACGCGCTGACACTGGAGACGTACTCAAGCTTCCTGGCGCTGCCCACGCTGTACCTGGAGGATATCTTCGTCCTGCCGGAACTGCGCGGATGCGGCGCGGGCAAGGCGCTGTTCCGCGCCCTGGTTCGCGAAGCCCGCGACCGCGGTTGCGGGCGGATGGAGTGGGTGGTGCTGGACTGGAACCAGCCGGCCATCGATTTCTACGCGCGCCACGGCGCCCGTCCGCTGAAGGATTGGATCACGATGCGTTTGACGCGCGAACAACTCGAATCGATGGAGGGGCTGGACGGATGAAGCCTTGGATGTTGTGGACGCTGGCGGTAGCGGTCACACTGGCGTCGGCCGTGTATCAGCGGCTGACCGGCCCGACGCATCCGCTCCGCGGGGAACGAGAGGTTGGCGGCGAGACGGTGAAGTTCCGGCTGGTGCGCAGCCATGGCGGCGCGGGCGGCGCGGAGGTGAGCGTGCCTGCGGGCGCGGGGATTGACGGCACGCTGGTGTGGCGGCGGTTCAAGACGCGGGACGAGTGGACACGGACGCCGATGGAGCGGCGCGGGGAGCGGTTGGCGGGTGTGCTGCCGCATCAGCCGCCGGCGGGCAAGCTGGAGTATCGCGTGGTGCTGGAGAAGGGAGCGGAGCGGGTGTGGCTGACGGGCGCGCCGGTTGTGATTCGCTTTCGGGGCCATGTTCCGGACGCGGTGCTGGTGGTGCACGTGATTCTGATGTTCGCGGCGATGCTGTGGTCGAACCGGGCGGGGCTAGGGGCGCTGGTGGGGCAGCAGGCGCTATGGGGGGTGTCGTTGGCGGCACTGGTTCTGATGACGCTGGGCGGCATGGTGATGGGACCGGTGGTGCAGAAATACGCGTTTGGGGAATACTGGACGGGCTGGCCGTGGGGGACGGACCTGACGGACAACAAGACGGCGGTGGCGTGGATCGCCTGGATTCTCGCCGTGGCGGCGCAGTGGCGCGGCTGGCGCAGGCCGGCGGTGTGGGTTGCGGTAGCGGCGGTGGTGACGCTGCTGATCTACCTGATTCCGCACAGCCTGTTCGGTTCGGAACTGAAGTACGAATAGCGGCTCAGAACTCGCGAATCAATCGCCAGGACGCTACGGCATTCGTCCCGCGCCCCGGAGGCCGCTCTGCCCCCACGCCCGCCTGCAGAATCAGCCGCGCACCCAGATGCACGTGTATCTGCGGCATAAACAGCGCGTACGACCCCCGCCGTCGCGAAAGCTCCAGGTTCGTTTCGAAGCCCAGGACCGGCCATTTCGGCGCCTGATAGAACACGGTGTTGTTCGCCACCATCGACCATTCTCCCGGTGCGCCGCGCGGCCGGAAATACCGCGGCCCATGCAGCGACATCACGCTCCAGCGCCGGTGAAAGCGTATGCCGGTCAGGTACATCTGCGTCGTATCCCAGGCAAAGCCGCGCCGCCCTTTCTCGACGAGGCCTTGCCAGCCATGCGTGAAATAATGCGATTTCCGAGCCGGAAACTTCGATTGCAGCCCGAGTTTGTAGCTCTCCAGCTCAACCCCCTCCACCGGCAACTCGAACTCGATCGCGTGACCTTCGGCGTAAGCCATTTCCACTTCTGGCGCCCATTGCAGGGTCCGTTGGCGTCCGCTCAACGGTTGCAGGAACAGCGTATTCACCTCGATTTCGCCCTTTTCCGCGCCTAGCGGCCGCACCAGGTCGAACACCATCGGCTCGGGAATCTGCAAGCGGACAGACCCCAGTCCGCCTTCATCAGGGTCGGGGCGGGGATCGGCGGGCGGGGGAACGGGCTGGGCCATGGTCAGCGCAAGCACACTGCGCGCCACGATTTCGGGCAACAAGGGTTCGCATACCTCCAGGTGGGAAACACAATCTTCAGCTACATTCATTGTATGGCGGCGATCGATTGGACAGTCAACGGACAACGCCGGCGCACGGATGTCGCCGCGGGTGCAATGCTGCTCGACGTATTGCGCGATGAGTTGAAACTGACCGGCGCAAAGCCCGGTTGCGGCGAGGGCGCCTGCGGCGCTTGCACGGTTCTTCTCGACGGGCGCGCGGTGAAAGCCTGCGTCACCCCCGCGCTTTCGGCCCGCAACAAGACTGTGGTGACCATCGAAGGGCTGGCGCGGGGCGAAGAGTTGCACCCCCTCCAGCAGGCCTTCCTCGACGTGGAGGCCTACCAGTGCGGCTACTGCACGCCCGGCATGATTCTGGGCGCGGCGGCGCTGCTGGAACGCGAACCCGCGCCGGGCGAAGCCCGCGTCCGCCAGGCGCTTGAGGGCCATATCTGCCGTTGCGGCACGTATCCGCGCATCGTCGAAGCCGTACGCCGGGCCGCTTTGGAGATGCGCCGTGGCTGACGCCGGCCTGCTCCGCGAATACAAGCGCCGAGAGTTCCTGCACCTGCTCAACGCCGGCGCCACCTTGACCCTTGCCCTGCCCGTGCAAGGAGCGCAAACCTCGACGCGCATCGCCCGCGTGGGCGAAGTGTACGAGCTCTACACCGGCAAAATCGACATGGGCCAGGGCCTGCGCACGCTTCTCGCGCAAGCCGCCGCCGAAGAACTCGGCGTCGCCGTCAGCGCCATTCGCGTCATCATGGGCGACACCGCGCGCACCCCCGACGATGGCGGCACATGGGCCAGCCTGACGACCCCGCAGACCGTGCCCGCCGTGCGCGAAGCCGCCGCGCGCGAACGCGGCGGGCCGCCGCGGCCGCCGGCCGAATGGAACGTGCTGGGACAATCCACGCCCAACACGCTGGGCCGCGATATCGTCACGGGGGCGCAGATCTACGCGGGCGACTTGCGCCGCGAAGACGCTCTCGCTGGCGTAATTTTGCGGCCGGCCGCGCTGAAAGCCCGGTTTGAAAGCGTGAATGACGAAGCCGCCAGGAAGCGGCCCAATGTCACCGTCGTGCGCCAGGGCGACTTTCTCGGCGTGGCCGCGCCCACGCTGCGCGAAGCGCGCGCCGCCGCGCGCCTGATCCAGGCCGAATGGCGGCCCGAACCCGATCCGCCCATCGATCAACTCGCTGCGGAATGGGAAAAGAGCGGGGTTGCGCCGGTGGAGGACCTCCAGACTCGCTACCCGCCACTGGTCCGCCGCGGCGATGCGGAAAACGCGCTAAAAAGCGCCAAAAACGTGCAGAAAACATCGTTTTGGCTGCCTTTTGTCGCACATACGGCGCTGGAAACCCGTTCCGCGATCGCCGAATGGCAAGGCGACCGGCTCACGGTCCATTGCGGCAAACAGGCTCCGTTTCTGGTGCGCGCCGAAGTGGCGAAGGCGCTTGGCATCGCCGAAGAGCAGGTCCATATCGTCAGCCATATGCCCGGCGGCGGTTTCGGCGGCAAGCAGCGGGCCGATGTTGAAATCGAAGCCGCGCGCCTCGCGCGCGCCGCGGGCAGGGCGGTGCGCGTGCATTGGTCGCGCGAGGAGGAATTCCGCTGGGCCTATGCACGCCCGGCGGGCCTGATGGTGGTCGAAAGCGGCGCGGATGAGAAGGGACGCATCACCGCGTGGCGGCATCGTGTGTATAACGCGGGCGCGCCCGGTCTGCCGCCGCCGTATGCCATCGAGCATCAGTCGAACGAAGCCTGGCGCACGCGCGCGCCCTACCGCCAGGGCTCGTACCGTTCGCTTGCATCGGTCGCGAACAACTTCGCGCGGGAATGTCACATGGACGAGCGCGCCGCCGAATTCAAGCGCGATCCGCTCGAGTACCGTCTGGCGCACATCGAGGACACGCGCCTGCGCGAAGTGCTCGAACGCGGCGCCGCCCGCTTCAAATGGCCCGGCCCCGGCAAGGCCTGCGGCGTGGCCTGCACCATCGAAAAAGACGGCCGCCTGGCCATCTTCGCCGAAGCCGCGCGCGACGGCGCGCGCTTCCGCGTCAAGCGCCTGTTGATGGTGGCCGATTTCGGCGCGGCGCTGAACCCAGGCAACCTGAAAAACCAAATGATGGGCGGAATGATTCAGGGCCTGGGCGGGGCGCTGTTCGAGGAATGGACTCCGGCCACACGCAGCCTGCGCCAGTACCGCGTGCCGCGCTTCTCCGACGTGCCGCCCATCGACCTCGAGTTGATCGACCGGCGCGAAATCGCGTCCGCGGGCGCGGGCGAAGCGCCCATCGTTCTGGTGGCGCCCGCCATTGCCAATGCTCTCTTCGCGCTCACCGGCGAACGCAAGCGCGCGCTGCCGCTCACTCGTTGAGCATTTTTTGGACGACGGCCTCCACTTCGCGCCGGTACTGCTCGAGCTTTTCCTGTGTTGCCGCCTCGAATCGCAGCACCAGAACCGGCTGCGTATTGGAGGCCCGCACCAGCCCCCAGCCGTGTTTGAACAGCACCCGCACGCCATCGATTCCGATGGTTTCGTAGCGCTCCTCGAAATGCCTTTTGATGCGCGCGACCAGGCCGAATTTGCGCTCGTCGGGGCAATCCACGCGTAATTCGGGCGTGCAGATCATCGGCGGCAGATCTTCGGTCTGGGCCGACAGGGGCCGTCCGCTCGCGGCCACAATCTCGAGCAGACGGCAGGCGGCGTAGAGCGCGTCGTCGTAGCCCAGATAGCGGTCGGCGAAGAACATATGGCCCGACATCTCGCCCGCCAGTTCGGCCTTGGTCTCCTTCATTTTGGCCTTGATCAGCGAATGCCCGGTCTTGAACATGATGGGGTTGCCGCCCAGCCGCTTCAGCTCGTCATACATGAGCTGCGAGCATTTCACTTCGCCGATAAAGGTCGCACCCGGCTTGCGTTGCAGGATTTCCCGGCCGAAGATGAGCGTGAGGATGTCGCCCCACACGACGCGGCCCTGCTCGTCCACCGCGCCGATGCGGTCGCCGTCGCCGTCGAAGGCGATGCCCAACTCCGCCCCCGTTTCGCGCACCTTGGCTTTCAGCGGCGCGAGGTTTTCCTCGACAGTTGGATCGGGATGGTGATTCGGGAAACTGCCATCGGGCTCGAAGTACATCGGGATGGCATCCACATTCAGGCGGTCGAGCAGCGCGGAAAGCGTGGGCCCCGAGGCGCCGTTGCCCGCGTCGAACACCACCTTCACGCGCCGGTCGAACTGAAACTGGCCGGACACCTCATCGACGTACGCCGGAACGGCGTCGGCCTGCGAGGCTCGGCCCGCGCCCTCGGTGAAGTCCTGCTCGCTGAGCAGCCGGTACACTTCCTGAATCGCATGGCCGTGCAGCATGCCGCCGCCCAGCATAGTCTTGAACCCGTTATATTCCGGCGGATTGTGCGAGCCGGTGATCATCACACCCGCGCCAAAGCCGGAGCGCGTGACGTAATGATAGAGCACCGGGGTTGGGACCATGCCCAAGTCCACGGTGTCGCAGCCGCTGGCCAGGACTCCGTCGCGCAGCGCATCGCGCAGGCGCGGTCCACTCAGGCGCGCATCGTGGCCCAGGATGACGACGCGCGCGCCCGCGCGCTGCAAGTGTGTGCCCAGCGCCTGGCCGAGTCCGCGGACGCCTTCATCGGTCAATTCGGTATCCGCGATTGCGCGGATGTCGTATTCGCGAAAGATTGATTGCTTCAGCATGACCAAACCCCTATCATCGCCGATCCTCGCTCACTTGAGCACGGTGAGCAGGCTCGAGTAGTCGTCGGTCCAAAGTAGCCTGGGATCGCGCGGAGGCGCCTGCTCGTCTTCGTGCTTGCGGTCCATGAGGACCCAGACGGCGCCGACCGAATCGAGTTCCGCCTGCGGGGGCGTGGAGAGCGCCGCGGCGCGCCAGCCGAGGTCGCGGCCCAGCGCCAGCGCCACCCTGGTGAGATCGAGATGCAGGTTGGACAGGTGCAGCGCCAGCACGCCATTGGGCTTCACGTGGCGGGCGTAAATCTGCATGGCTTCGCGAGTCAGCAGGTGAACCGGCACGGAATCGCCCGTGAAAGCGTCCACCACGAGCGCGTCGAACTGCTGATCCGGCTCGCGCGCCAGCACCAGGCGCGCGTCGCCCAGCACGAGTTCCGAACGCGCTGGCGAATCGGCCAGATAGGTGAAGTTCGTGGTAGCCATGCGCACCACCAGCGGGTTGATTTCGTAGAACCGGAAGACGTCGCCCTCGCGCGCATAGGCCGCCAGCGCGCCCGCGCCCAGCCCCACCAGACCGATGCGCCGCGGCCCCGTGCCTTCGCGGCTGAGCAGCATGCCGACGCCGGTGCCCGGCGTGTAATAGGTGAGCGGCGTGCGCCGGCGCTCCTCATCCATGTACTGCGAGCCGTGGTTCACCGAACCGTGGACAATCGTCCGCAGACGGCCGCCAGCCTGCGCGGGCTTCTCCACCACCCGCAGCGCGCCATAGAAATTCCGGTCCGCCGATACCAGGTTGGATTCCAGCACCAGCCACTGCGCGCCGGAAGCGGCCACCACGAGCACCGCCGCGGCGGCCGCTGGGGCATCGCCCCAGCGCGTGCGGCGGTAGACGAGGAACAGCGCGGTCATCGCCGCGAGGGTCAGAAACAGCGGCAACTCCAGCGTGTGCCGGAACAAAACCGGAGCGATCAGCGCCACAAACACCGACCCGAGCGCCCCGCCCGCCGCCATCAGAATGTAGAATCCGGTCAAATGACGTTCGGGCGGACGCCGTTCGGCCAGCTCTCCGTGTACCATCACACACACCGCAAAGAGCCCGGCCGAGAACAGCGCCACCCCCACGCCCATCATGCGCGTGGGTTCGAGATAGGACATCCCCCAGGCCATCGCCAGCAGCCCCGCGAATCCCACGGGCACGCCCCACGCCCTGCGGTAGCGGTCCGATTCGAAAACCACCACGAACGACAACAGATAGATCAGCAGCGGAACCACCCACAGCAGCGGGAAGGGCGCCACGATCAGGCAAAGATGATCGGTAACCGACACCAGCAGGCCCGACCCCAAGAACGCCAGATAGAGCCACATCGCCGGTTGCTGACGGGCGCCTTCCTCTTCCGCTTCCGGTTCGCCCGCCCGCTCGATGCGCGGCGGGTTCGCCCGCCACACCAGCGCCGCCGCCAGCAAATGCACGGCCGCGGCTCCGGCAAACAGCCACTTCCACAGCAGCGCGATCGCACTCCATCCATAGCGCGGCTCCAGCCAGAAGGGAAACGCCAGCAGCGCCACCACGCAACTCAGGTTCGACCACGCAAACAGGCGGTACGCGCCTTTGTTGGGAAACAGCCGCGCGTGCCAGTGCTGCATCAGCGGGCTGGTGGACGACAGCAGCAGATACGGAAGGCCGATCGCCGCCACAAGCTGCAGCACAATGCCCGCCGCCGGCGAATCCAAAGCGCCCGCCGAAGGGGCCGCGCTCACGCCCGGCAGCGCCGCCAGCGCCAGCACGCACAGCAGCGCATGAACCGCCGCCTGCCCGCGCGAGGGCAGCCGCCGCGCCAGGCCGTGCGAATAGAGATAGCCCGCCAGCAGCATCGCCTGGTAAAACACCAGACACACGGCCCACACCGAAGCCGAGCCGCCAAACACCGGCAGCAACCGCTTCGCCATCATCGGCTGCACAAGAAACAGGCAGAACGCGCTGCCCACGACGCCCGCGGCGAGTAGATACAAGTCGCTTGTCCTCAGCCCCTGTATCGTCGCACAGGCGCCGCCGCCCGCGCCCTACTCCGCGGCAGCGGGCTCTTCCCGCTTCAGCCGGTTGATCTGCTTCACCACGATAAAGATCGCGAAAGCCACCAGCAGGAACTGCATAATGTTGTTCAGCAGATTCCCGTAGGCCAGCACGGCGGCGCCGGCCTCTTTCGCCTTCGCGAGGCTCTCATAGTCCTTACCGTCGAGAGCGACGTATAGATTCGTCAGATCCACCCCGCCGGTCAATAAGCCAACGACTGGGTTGATGATGTCCTCCACGATTGAATTGACGATCTTGCCGAAAGCGGCGCCGATCACCACGCCTACGGCAAGGTCAATCGCATTGCCTTTCACGGCAAACTCTTTGAATTCGGATAGCATGCCCATGGCGCAAGACTCTATCACATCCCGAAGCCACGCGTTTCAGTTCTTTCTCACGTGTGTTCTTTCTCACGTTCTTTCTCAAGCCCGAGGTCCCGATCCGCCGCGGTTGGATTCGACGCGGCATCGCTGGAGGCGGAAGAGGGGGAAGGAGACGCGATCAAAATAACTCAGCGGTCAGGCGCACGCGAGAGGGCGCGCACCGCGCCGGCAGCGAGCGCGGCCACATGACGTGGGGCGGAAGGAAGTCCGGCGTGGCGCGGATTCTGAAAATGGTCGAGCAGTTGGGCGCTGTACAATGGAGCCATGGGGTCGCCACGCGCGTGTGAAGACCCCATTTTGCCCGAAGCCATATGAGCCGGACAACAATCGTTGTGGCGGGAGTCCTTCAGCGCGAAGGTATGCTATTGATCGGCCAGCGGATGGCCAACGACCGCCACGCCCTGAAATGGGAATTCCCCGGCGGTAAGGTGGAGCCAGGCGAAACACCCCGGCAGGCGTTGATGCGCGAGTTGCACGAGGAGTTGGGCATCGAGGCGCGCATTGGGGCGGAGATCGCGCGGTATGAACACTCACGCAACGGGCGGGATCCGCTGATCCTGCTCTTTCACAAGGTTGAAGAGTTCACCGGCGAGCCCCAGAGCGAGGCATTCGAGCAGATCCGCTGGGAGTCCCCGGCGGCGCTGCCGGACTACGACTTCCTCGACGGCGATCTGGATTTCGTGAGACGCCTAGCCAAGGGGCGGGTACGGGGTCTCAGATAAGAACGTAAGCGAACAAGGAGAAAGGGCCGCCCGGGGTGGGGCGGCCCTTTCGGGTTTGGGTCACGATTGCCGCAACTACCAGTTCAGCACGAGGCCGAGTTTGAGCCAGCGGGGCAGGTTGCGCATCACCGGGTCGAGGCGGCCGAAGTTGGCGTTCTGGACGTCGAGCGACTGGACGCGGGGGAACCACGGGGTATTCGTCGCGTTGATCATCTCGAAGCGGAACTGGGCGCGGATGGTCTCCGTGATGGGGAAGTACTTCGATAGCGAGGCGTCGAGGTTGCGGTAGCCGGGGGTCCGGACGTCGCCGAAGCGCGAGGGGAACTGCCGGAGGGTGAAGGGCTCGATGGCCTGGAAAGGGCGCCATAATGCGGTATCAAAGGCCATCATGGACGCGGTCTGGTTGTCGATGACGGCGCTGCCGACGGTGTTCTGGTTTGCGTTGGGGTAGTCAACTGCCCAGCCTTTGGAGAGGGTGGCGTTGGCGTTGACGGTCCAGCCGCCGAGGATGAAGTTCAGCGGGCCGTTCCAGTCCGAGCCCACCACCTTGCCGCGGCCGAATGGCATTTCCCAGGTGCCGGTGAGGACCAGGCGCTGGGGAATGTCGATCTGGTTGGCCGAGCGCTTCTCGAGGCGGCTGGCGGAAGGCATGGCGAGTTCGAAGTCCTGATCGTTCAGCAGGGAGCGCTGTTCGATGGTCTTGCCGATGCCGTAGTTGGCGATGAAGGCGGTCCCGTGCGAGAAGCGTTTGGTGAGCTTCATCTGCATGCCGTTGTGGAACTGCTTGCCGATGGGCACGTTCTGGAGTTGCACGGTGTTGAAGTGCGGGAAGGGCATCAGCAGGCGCTGGCGGGCGATGTTGGCGCCATTGAGGGCGGCGTTGGCGGGGATCAGCCCGCGCATCGGGTTGGGCACCAAACCGGTGTAGTAGGCGGTGTCGATTGCGCCGGTCGCGGTGCGGCGTCCGAGTTCGGAGGCCGGCAGGGCGTTGATGTTGCCGACTGTGACAGGAACATTGCGGGTCTGGTTGCCGGTGTAGCCGATTTCAAAGAGCAAATCAGCGGGCAGTTCCTGCTGGATGTCGAACGAGTACTGGTGGGAGTACGGCAGGGAGCGGTCGAGGTAATTGATCTGGATGGCCTGGCCGAGGAAACTGGCCGCGCCGTCCGAAGCCCCGACGGGCTGCAGCAGGCGGCCGCCGGGCTGGTTGGCGAACGGGTTGGTGATCGAGATGGCGGGCGTCAGGTTGCCGTCCACCGAGGACACCAGATTGGTGCGCTGGCTGAAGCCGAGAGCCGATCCGCGTTCGTTCTGGCCGAGGTAATAGAGGCCGTAGCCACCGCGGAGGACGGTCTTGTCGAAGATGCGGTAGGCAACGCCAATGCGTGGCTGGAAATTGTTCCTATCGGGGTTGAAGGCCGTCCTGGGATTGCCGCCGAGACCCGCGAATTCCACCGCACCGCGGAGGTTCAGCCCTACCGCCTGGGCGTCGATGGGACTGGGGGTATCGAAGTTGAAGCCGCGGAACTGGCGGTCATAGCGCTCGACGACGGGGGTTTCATAGTCCCACCGGACGCCGAGGTTGAGGGTCAGCCGCGGGGTAACCTTCCAGTCGTCGTTGAAGAACAGGGCGTAGTAGTGGTGCCGGTAGGCGGGGTTCATGTTGAGGTCGACGAAGCCGCTGGCCGGGTAGCCGAGGAGCAGGGAGGCGAGTTCATTACCCGAAACGGCGTCGGATTGCAGAGCGCGCTGCTGGGTCCACTGGCGGTTAAAGGTGTAGTTGCCAGCGGCGGCGCCGGGGCTGTTGGTGTTCGAGTTGTACCGGCGGAGGTCGGCGCCGAACTTGAAGAAGTGGTTCCGGACCACCATATTCATGTTGGGCTGCAGCGAGTAGGTGTCGTCGGGCGAGGTGGAGAACACGCGGTCCGATCCGATCGCCTGGTACGTGCCCAGGTTAAACCGGGGGAACTGCTGCGCGACGAACTGGCTGACGAGATCCCGCGAGAAGCCCAACTGGGCGGGGTCGAATCCGAAGCCGAAGATGTTCCCCGAGGAGGTTTCCCAGCGCGACAGGCCGGCGCGGATGTTCAAGGTGGTGGTGGGCGACAGGGTCGAGGTCCAGTCGGCGGCCCAGTTGCGGCCATTGCGGAGCAGCGGCGCGTTGCCGGAGGGTTCGGCCGGGTTGGAACCGCCCCAGACCAGCGAGCGGATTTCGCTGAACGGGTTCTGGGCATAGCGGAAATACACGCGGTTGCGGTCGTTGAGGGAGTAGTCCGCGCGGCCGCTCCACTGGTCCATGTCGGCAATCCAACGGGAAGGATAGATGTAGTTGTTCACTTGGGCCGGGCCGGTGCCGGGGCTGTTGGGCAGAGGATAGTAGCCCAGCAGGTTGGTGGCGATGGAGTTGATCCGGTTCTGGGGGATCACATTGCCGGCGAAGGGGGTCCGGATGCCGTTGGCGGCGGTGGTGAGGGGGTCATAGATGGTGATCGGCGCGCCCTGGGCGTTCAGCAGCGAGCCGAAATTGCCCTGGCGCCACTCCTGCAGGGGCAGTGTGGCGGTGCCGGGGTCAGCGGAGCGCTGACGCAGTCCTTCGTAAGACAGTGTCCAGAACAGCTTGTTGCGGCCGTCCACCACTTTGGGAATCCAGATCGGTCCGCTGGCCTGAAAGCCGAAGACGTTGATGGTCATCGGAGGCTTGGCCACGCCGCCGCGGTTCAGTTCCGACTGATTGGCGTTCATTTCCTCGGCCTGAAAATAGTGGAAGAGCGTGCCCCTGAACTGGTTACCCCCGCCCTTGGTGACGATCGACACGGTGCCGCCGCCGGTGCGGCCGTACTGGGCGTCGTAGGTGTTGGTGAGAACCTTGAATTCCTGGATGGTCTCCATCGTGGGGACATGCACGACATCGCGGGAGGGACGGACGTTCGAGATGCCGTCCACCAGGATTTCATTCTCTTTATTCAGGCCGCCGTTGACGGAGAAGTTCGATGTGCCGCCGGTATCGAACGAGCGCAGGAAGCGCCAGTCACCGGTCTTGATGACGCCCGCCGCCGCCCAGGCCAACTGGAACGGGTTGCGGCCCTGAGTAGGGACTTCCTCGATGAGTTTATTGGCGATGACCTGGGAACGCGATGCGGTTTCGGTCTCAAGCATCGAGACCGATTCGGAGACCGTGACGCTCTCGCTGACTTCGCCGACGGTTAGGGGCACGTCCACGCGGGCGCGGTCCTGGGTTTGCAGCACGATGTTCTCGCGCACGTACTGCTTGAAGCCGGCAAACTGCACGGTGAGCCGGTAACGGCCGGGGTTGAGAAATGGTGTGGTGTAGTTGCCGGAAGCGTTCGTGCGGGTTTCCACCGCGACGTTGCTCTCGGCGCTTGTGATGGTGACCGTGGCGCCGGCTACCGCCGCGCCCGTGGAATCGGTGACAATGCCCGTGATACTGGCGCGCACTTCCTGCGCGGACATGGGAACAACCCCCGTCAGAACGAAGAACAGGGCCAGAGCGAGCACAGGAGTCTTCATGGACATCTTGTTTTTGGAAAGCATTTCAGAAATTCCCTCGTATGCTGAGTTTAGGGAAATCGTGAAGCTGGGTCAAGGCCTTTTTTCGCATCTTTTTTCGCATCCTGGTTTCGTCCCACGCTGGTCCGCCACTGCTAGGATATGGGGGTGCCAGGGCTCCTGCCGCGGTTGATCAACACGGGCCGTGTCGCCTGCTGGGCGAGCCGCGAGGCGGAGATTGCCTTCCGCGACGCCGAGACCTTGGAGCGGCTGCAGGCGCGGCGTTTAGGCCGCCTGTTGTGGCATGCCTGGGAGAACGTCCCCCACTATCGCGAGTGGATGCGCGCAGCGGCGGCCGAGCCGGGCGACATTCGCCGCGCGGGCGATCTCGGGCTATTGCCGCCGGTCCCGAAGCTCGAGCTGACACTCCATCCCGAACGCTTCGTCGCGCCGGGCCACCATGCAGGCGATGGGCTTACTCTCGTTTCCAGCGGAACATCCGGCTACCGGCGGGCGCTGCGTCAGGATACGCGCGCCGTTTTGGAGGCACTGGCCGCGGGGCGGCGCCAGCGTTTGGCGCTGGCCGAGTTCACGGGCCGTGAAAGCGGCTACCGCGAAGCCGTGCTGAACCGGCATGGTTCCGCCGGGGCGCAGATCCGCGCGTTCATTGAAAGCAGGATCGTGAACCCGCCCGGCGCCGACCTGCGCCGGCGGCTTTTTCCCCCGGATCAGCCGTTTGAAATCCTGCGGGAAGGCATCAACGAATTCAAGCCCGATGTCGTGCGGGGGATTGGCTCGCATGTGGGGGCATTGTTCCGCTGGCTGCGCGATTGCGGCAAGCCGTTCCACCGTCCACGGGCCATCACCTTCGGCGCGGACTCGATGCCGCCAGCGGACCGGCGGTTGATCGAGGAGGATCTTGGCATTCCCGTGGTGAGCACTTATCAGGCCGTTGAAGCGCTGCGCATCGGTTTCGAGTGCCCGGTCCGGCGGGGGCTTCATCTTTCGATCGACCAGGTGGCCGTGCGCGTGGTGGACGAGGCGGGCCGCGATGTGCCGCCGGGCGAACCCGGCGAGTTGGTGCTCACCAACCTCACCAACTATGCCACGCCCGTGATCAACTACCGCCTGGGCGACATCGTCACGATGGGAGGCGGCATCTGCCCCTGCGGCCGGACACTCCCGCTGCTGCTGTCGATCGATGGCCGCGCGGACGACCTGGTGGTCCGGCCCGATGGGTCGCGCTTTCATGCCTTCACTTTGCTGCCGCGCCTGCAGGCGGTCGCCGGCGTGGCGCGGGTCCAGATCGAACAGACGGCCGTCGACGATTTCCTGCTGCGAGTGGTGCGCTCTGCGGGCGAAGCGCCTCGGCACGCGGACCTGGAAGAGCAAATGAAGAAGGTGCTGGGCCGTCAGATTCGCGTGCGGGTGGAAGAAGTGGACGCCATCCCGCCCGCCGCTTCCGGCAAGGTGAAGAGCCTGATTTCCCGAGTGCCGAATGAGATCGTGGATGCCAATCCGCCATAATGTCGTGAAGGTGAGACTTTCGGAGGTTCAGACCGAAACCATTTGGGCGCTTCTCAGCCGGGCCGCCGGGCGGGATGGCGCCGCGCTGGCATTGCTCGCCCCGGGCCGCGAAGGCTTGCCGTACGAGGCGCTCGCCGCGCAGACGCTGCGGTTCGCGCTCTGGCTGCGAAGCTTGGGTATTCAACGGCAGGACCGCGTGGCGGTGGTGCTGCCCAACGGTCCCGAGATGGCGGCGGCGTTTCTCGGAACGGCATCCGCAGCCGCTTGTGCGCCTCTGAATCCAGGGTTTACGCGCAGCGACTTCGAGTATTACCTGAAGGACCTGACTGCGCGGGCGCTGCTCGTCCATCCGGATTCACCCGCCGCGGCAGTGGAGGCGGCACGGGCATTAGGGGTGCCGGTTCATGCGTTGCAACCCGGTCCCCGCGCGGGCGAATTCGTGTTGCCAGAGACCGACCAGGGCGAACCGGAGTGGCTGGAGCCCGGCGATACTGCGCTGCTGCTGCACACCTCGGGCACCACCGCGAAACCCAAGCTCGTGCCGCTTTCCCCGGCAAACCTGACGGCTTCGGCGAGCCACATCGCCGCCACCCTGGCCCTCACGCCCGAGGACCGCTGCCTGAATATCATGCCGCTGTTCCATATCCACGGACTGGTGGCGGCGCTGCTGGCCAGCCTGCGGGCGGGGGCTTCGGTGGTCTGCACGGACGGCGTGTACGCGAATGCGTTTTTCGGCTGGATGGCCGAATGCCGACCAACCTGGTACACGGCCGTCCCCACCATGCATCAGGGGATTCTCACCCGTGCCGGTGAAGCGCGCGCTGCAATTGAACGGACGCCCCTGCGCTTTGTGCGCTCCTCGTCGTCGGCTCTGCCGCCCGCGGTGCTCGCGGAACTCGAGGCCGCCTTCCGGGTGCCCGCCGTCGAAGCGTACGGCATGACCGAAGCGGCGCACCAGATGGCCAGCAACCCGGTGTCCCCCGGCGAGCGGGTGCCTGGCTCTGTGGGTCTGGCCGCCGGGCCGGAGGTCGCCATCATGGACGAAACGGGCGCGCTGCTTGAACCCGGGCGGACCGGCGAAGTGGTCATCCGCGGCCCGAATGTCACTTCCGGTTATCTGGACAATCCCGAGGCCAATCAGAAGGCGTTCACGAACGGCTGGTTCCGGACGGGCGATCAGGGCTATTTCGATCGCAACGGGTCTTTGTTCCTCACGGGCAGGTTGAAGGAGTTGATCAACCGGGGCGGCGAGAAGATCTCACCGCGCGAGATCGATGAGGTTCTGCTGGCGCATCCGGGCGTGCGTCAATCGCTCGCGTTTGCGGTGCCGCACCGGCAGTTGGGCGAGGATGTGGGCGCGGCCGTCGAACTGCGAGAGGAGGGGGCCGCCACTCCCCAAGACCTGCGCGACTGGGCCGCGGCGCGGCTGCCCGCGTTCAAGGTTCCCCGCGTGATTCGCGTCGTGGAGGCGATTCCCAAAGGCCCGACCGGCAAGCTTCAGCGCAACGGGCTGGCCGCGAAACTGGGCATCGAGCCGCTGGACGATACGGTTCTGGGCGAATACACCGCCCCGCGGACGCCGCTGGAAGAGCGCATCGCCGCCTTGTGGCGCGAGATGCTGCCGGGTGCGCGCGCGGGGGTCGAGGACCGGTTCGAAGCGCTTGGCGGCGATTCGCTGCTCGCTGTGCGGATGCTGGCGGCCGTGTCCGCCGCCGAGGGTGTGGACGTCTCGCCCGCCCGTTTCGTCGCGCAGGGGACCATCGCCGCGCTGGCGGCGAGTGTGGAAGAGGCGCGCGCGGCCGGCCCAGGGGCGCTGCGGGTGCTGCAACCCATCGGCTCACAACTGCCGCTGATTCTGCTGCCCGGCCATGACAACGCGCTGCTGGGCGCGGCAAGGCTGGCCGAATTGCTCGCGCCGGAACAGCCGGTGTTCGCCGTGGACCTCGACCGCCTCGAGGCGGGCGCATCGCTGGAGGCGATGGCGGAAGAATGCGCCGCGCTGCTGGCGGAGCGCTTCGCCGGCCGCGAAGTGCAACTGGCGGGCGTGTGTTTGGGAGGATGCCTGGCGGTGGAGGTCGCGCGGCGTCTGCTGCAACAGGGAACGCCGCCGGCGAAGCTGTTCTTAATCGACTGCCTGAAGCCCGCCTGGCGCGCCCAGGCGGGCTTTTTCGCAAGCCTCGCCGCCGGTTTCCGGCAATGGGGCCACAAGTGGAGATTCCATTCGGCGGAGTTGGCCCGGATGCCCCTGCCGAGGCTGCTGCCCTATCTGGGCGGGAGGTTTGCGGACTTCTTCAAGTACCACGGCGAACAGGCGGTGGCGCGGTCCGGTTTGCGTGGTGGGCCCGCCATCGAACGCCGGCGGCTGATGCTGGCCTATCGCCCGCGGCCGGTCGAGATGGGGGCGACGATCCTTCGCATGCCCGGGCGAAGGCTGGATGCGCACGCTCTTGGCTGGGATGATGTGTTCACCCGGGGCGTGGATCTGATCGGCCTGCCCTTTCACCCGAATGGAGCGCTGGCGGGCGAAAGCCCGGCGCGGGTGGCGGCGATTCTTCGAGATCGCAGACCCTGATCGCCCGCGGCCCTTACCCCAAACGGTCCCAACACGGCTGCGCTCCCCGCAATGCCGCGTTGATCTTCTCGATGTTGGCGACCCCGGCGGTGCCCAGCCACTCACGCAACGCGCCCACGCCTCTTCCGGCGTACACGGGAATTCCTTCTTTCCACGTCGCCCGCCCGCAGAGTACCCCCGAAAACGCCGAGCCCGCTTCCGCCGCCAGTTCCAGTTGCTCGATGAAGACGTCGTTGTCCACGCCCGCGCTGAGATAGATGAACGGCAGCGAAGCCGCATCGGAAGCGTGCTTGAAGTGCCGTAGCGCTTCGGCGCGCGTATAGGCCGATTCGCCCTTCGACGCGCCGCTGCCTTCCAGATACTGAGGATTCACGGGGAATTCCACCTTCAGCACATCCACGCGGTATTGCGGCCTGGAGAATTCCGCCATGCTTGCCGCCACGATTTCCGGTTTCAAGCGGGCGTACTCGATGGATTTTTCGCCTCGCCCGGAGACGTCGTAGCCGACGAACTCGAGAAAGAAGGCGAGGTCCTCGGCCGCGCATTCGGCGCCCACCCGCTCGACGAACGCGTGCTTGATTTCGTTGATCTTCGCATCTTCGAAGGGCGTGTAATACACCAGCAGCTTCACCGCATTCGCGCCCCACCCGCGCAGGCGGCGGGCCGACACGGCATCGAGCAAATCGGGCAGCCGCCCGGGCCGGGTGTTGTCGTAGCCGGAGGCTTCATAGGCCAGCAAAAGGCCGCACTTGGGGTCGCGCACAGAGGCCGCGGGCAGGCCGTATTCGGGGTCCAGCAGCAACGCCGTGGCATGCGGGCTGAGGAGTTCGGCGACGGCCGACTTGAACTCCTCCAGCATGGCTGGGGTTGTGTTCGGGCCCAGCGCCTGGGCGAGGCTGCCGCGCTGGTCCATCGCGGCCGCCGCGATGATGCCCGCGTCGTTCGCGAGCGCTTGAATCTGCTGTTTTTTACCGGGAGTCAGGGTCACTTCCTTAGTCTACAATCAGACCAGCGATGGAGATCCCCGCGCAGGCATGGATCGCAATGGCCGAGGCCGTCCTGATCGGCCTGCTTGTGGGTATCGAGCGCGAAAGCGACCGCGAAGAGCGTCACGCGGGCCTGCGCGACTTCGTCACCATCGGCCTCGCCGGCGGGCTGTGCGGCCTGCTGCAGCAACCTTTGCTGACCATGGCCGTGCTGCTGGCGATCGCCGGCCTGCTGGGCCTCTTCCACTGGCAGACGCCCGGCCGCACGGGCATCACCACGGAGATTGCCGCCGTGGCGACCTTCCTGCTCTGCGTGCTGACCACGACGCCCGGCCTGGAATGGGGGTCGCCGCTCGCCATCGCGCTGACCGTCGTGCTGGTGTTGTTCCTGGACGCCCGTGATGCGCTAATCCGTTTCTTCCGCGAGACGGTTACAGAACGCGAGTTCCACGACACGCTTCGCTTCCTGGCGGTTGTCTTTGTGATTCTGCCGGTCCTGCCGGATGCATCCTATGGCCCTTACGAATTCTTCAGCCCGCGCCGGGTGTGGATGTTCGTCATCCTGGTCTGCTCGATCTCCTGGCTGGGCTATTTTTTTCAGAAGTTTTTGGGAAAGGACCGGGGGCTGGCGCTGACCGGCGTGCTGGGCGGCATCGCTTCCACCACAGCGGCGACCCTCGCGCTGGCGCGCCAATCGCGCGAACCCGGCGTGGCCGTGGCGGGCTACGCGCGCGCGGCACTGCTGGCCAACGCGGTGCAGTGCCCGCGCATCTGGGCGATTCTGCTGGTGCTTTCGCCGGCTTTGGCGTGGGCCTGTGCGCCCGTGTTGGGCGCGATGATGGCGGCGGGTCTGGCCGCGGCCTGGGTTCTCGGACGGGCGCACACCGGAGAAGGTGGTGGACTGGCGCTGGAGAACCCGTTCCGCCTGGCGCCGGCGTTGAAATTTGGCGCGTTGTTCGCGCTGGTTCGCCTGCTGACGCGGGCCTTGACCGTTCAATATGGCGACGCCGGCGTATTCACCGCCAGCGCCATTGGCGGCTCGCTCGACGTGGACGCCATTGTCTTCTCCATGGCCGGTCTCGCGCGCGATGGCCAGGTCGCGATGAACGCGGCTGTGGGCGCGGTGCTGCTGGCGTGGGGTGCCAATGCGGTGCTGAAAACGGGCGTCGCCTACTACGCCGGAGCGCGCGGCTTCGCGCATCGCGCCGCCGGGGGCTTCGCCATCATGCTGACGGCGGCGCTGCTGGTGTGGGCCTGGTGGGGCTGATCCAACGCCGCGCCCGCCGGAACCAGGCCCGCGCCCGCTCCACGTCACGGAGGATCTGCGCGCGCAAGTCCTCCGGCGAAGGAAAGCGTTGCTCGGCCCGCAAACGGTGCAGGAAATCGACCGAAATCCGCGCTGGCGCCTCGCCCTCGAGTGGTTCGAGCAGGAAAGTCTCGATAGTGAGATGCGCGCCATCGTACGTGGGCCGGTAGCCGATGTTGGTGACCGACGGCCAGGAGCGCGGCGCCTCCACGTCGTGCGTCCGTGAAACGTACACCCCGTCCAGCGGCAGCGCGCGTGCGGCGTCATCGAGCGACGGCAGTAAGAGATTCAGTGTCGGCACGGTCTCCCGCGCCCCGCGGCCCGCGCCTTTCACCACCGCGCCCGTCAGCGCGTACGGCCTTCCCAGCAGGCGCGACGCCGCGCCTACGCGCCCGGCGGCCAGCAGCGCGCGGATCTGCGACGACGACACCGTCAGGCCGCGCCGGTGAATGGCGGGCACCACTTCGATCAGAACGCCAAGGCCGAAACCCAATTCGCGCAGCGTTGTGACATCGCCCGATTGCCGCCGCCCGAAATGGAAATTGTCGCCGACGATGATCGCTTCTGCTCCCAGTTCATGCCGCAAAACACGTTGAAAGAAGGCCGCCGGCTCCATCTCGGCCAACTGCGGGTTGAAGGGCAAAACCAGCAACTGCTCGATGCCCGCCTCAGCCAGCAGCGCCGCCCGCGCTTCGATCGTGGTCAACAGCCGCGGCGTGCGGTGCGGCGCGACGATCGCGGTGGGATGGGGGTGAAACGTGAGGGCCGAGGCCTTCAACCCGCGCGCCCGGGCGATTTCGATGGTCTTCCGCAGCAGCGCGCGATGGCCCGCGTGAACCCCATCGAAGTTGCCGATGGTGATCGCGGAAGGGCCGAAACCCGACGCGGCGGCGTCGCTCAATTGGCGGAACAGGCGCATGCGCTTAAGCGGCGTCTTCCACTTCGATATCGACTTCCAGTTCCAGCGTGTCGTATGCCAGCCGGACGTTGGGCGGAAGCTGGCTCTGCGTCGATTCATGCCGCAGATCGTGGGAAATATGCGTGAAGAAGGCGCGCTCCGGGCGGATGCGCTCCACCGCCTTCAGGCTTGCTTCCACCGTCGAATGGGTCGGATGCGGCTTGTGGCGCAGGGCGTCGAGAAACAGCACATCGAGACCCTCCAGCAGCGCGTAGCTCTCTTCCGGGATCTCGCTGTGGTCCGTCAGGTAGGCCGTGCGCCCGAAGCGGAATCCGTGGCAGGGCCCGCTGCCGTGCTTCAGCGGAATGGGCGTGAACGTCAGCCCGCCGATGGTGAACGGACTGCTGTCGAAGATCTGGGGATCGAGCTTCGGCCGCGAAGATTCGCTGGGCCCATTGTGAAAAACGTAGCTGAACACCCGCTGGATCACATCCAGCGTCTCCTGCGTGGACCAGGTCGTGATGGGCTTGCTCTGGTGGAAATTGAACGGGCGCAGGTCGTCCAGCCCCAGAATGTGATCGGCGTGCGCGTGCGTGAACAGCACCGCATCCAGCTTGTACAGCCCCGCGCGAATGGATTGTTGCCGCAGGTCCGGACCCGCGTCGATAATCGCGCAATGATCCTCCCAGCGCAGCGCCACTGAAGGCCGCAGCCGCTGATCGCGCGGATCGGAAGACCGGCAGACCTTGCACGTACACCCGATCGTCGGCACACCGACGCTGGTGCCCGATCCGAGCACCGTCAGCGTGAGGTAGGAAGGGCGCTTCATTCCGGTTCCGCCTGCTGCTCGGATTCAGCGGCGGGCGGAGGTTCGGCGGCCTTCTTCTTCTGCTCCTCGAAGACGTGCATGTAGCGGAAGCGCAGTTCGGTCAGCGAATTGTCGAGCAGGCGCTGCTCCTCCATCGACAGATTCCCCTTCGTCTTTTCCTGAAGCATGGCCATCATATCGATCGTGTGCCGCGCCAGCTTTAAGTCGGGCTCCGCCGGCTGCTCGCTGTACGGGTTCAAGCCCAGCTGCATTTCGGCCTGCATCCGGAACGACAACACCAGGAACTCAAAGCTGGCGGGTGGCAGTGGAATGTCCGTTTCGCTCATCAGTTCTCTATTCTAGCCGGGCCGCGCCCGGCAAGTCAGTTAACACACCCTGGCCCCATGGACCGACAGCAAGAGGCAGCCTCTATTCGGCGATATCCATTCGCGCCAAAATCCCAAACAGCAATTGTATTGCATTCCAGGATTTTTCCGGCTTTTGCCTGATGCGAATCCTCAGGTGTATTCTCCCCCCATTCCTACGTGAAATGCTTAGCTTAGAACGCCGGTCCATATGGTACTATCGAGAAGAATCGGTGGTATCCCTGCATGGTCAAGTTCGTGTGGATCTTTCTTTTCCTATTCCTGGCGGCCGCGACGCCAGCGTCCCCCTACACCATCGAGGTGATAAACACTGACTCCACGCGCGGCGGCGGCGTCAATTTCGTGGTGGACGGAGCGAACTACAACGGATACGCGGGCGCCATTTTCGGCCGATTCGACGGCGGTTCCGAGACCCTGACCTTTTTCTGCGTGGACTTGTTCACGGGCATTAGTCTCGGCACCTACGGCACCACCCCAGTCACTCCCATTTCCGCTACCGCCCAGGCTCGCGTCGCCTGGCTTTACGAAAATCAACTCAGCACTGTCACCTCCGCCAATCTGGGACGTGGTTTCCAGCTCGCCATTTGGGACATCATCCACGACGGCGGCGACGGGGTTAGCGCAGGGCGCATTCGACAACGCACCGGCTCCAACGGCACCCCAGCCGCGGTCGTTACGGCCTGGAACAATTACCTCAATGTCAGCTTGGGCCAAAGCTCCACAAACGCCAGCATCTACCGGAACTTCGATCTCAGCAGCGGGATTCCCGTCCAGGATTTCATCGGCCCCTATCAGTTCATCGAAGGCGAGATCCCCGAGCCTTCGCAGTGGGTGCTGATGGCCACCGGCGCCGGAGTCCTGGCCTTCCGCCGCTTCCGCAGACGCCGGGCTCCTCCGCCGGCAGCTTAAGCGGCGCGCGCCCTACCGCACCACAATATTCACCATCTTGCCCGGCACCACGATCAGCTTGACGATCGCCTTGCCCTCCGTGTGCGTTTGCACGTTCGGCTCAGCCTGCGCGGCCGCCTCGATCTCGGCCTGAGCCGCGCCATGCGGCACGGCGATCTTCCCGCGCAGCTTCCCATTCACCTGCACCGGGATCTCGAGCATCTCCTCGCGCGCCAGTTCCTCGTCGCACTCCGGCCACGGCTGCTTGAACACCGGCCCCGCATGCCCGAGTCCCGCCCAGAGATCCTCGGCCGCGAACGGCGCAAACGGCGCCAGCAGCAGCACCAGCTTCTCGCAGCACTCGCGCCGTGCGCCCGCGCTCAGCCCGCTCTCGGAGGCCTGCAATTCATTCATGAGCTCCATCAAGGCCGCGATTGATGTATTAAAATGCCAGCGGTTGTCGAAGTCGGCCGTCACTTTGCGGATCGTCTGATGCAGCTTGCGCAGCGCACGCGCATCCGTCGAGCCGTCGCCCCCCCCGGCATCCTGGTTCCGCGACACCCACCGGAACAGCCGCGAAAGAAACCGGTACTGGCCCTCCACACTCGACTCGTTCCAGTCCATGTTCTTCTCAGGCGGCGCCGCGAACAGGGTAAACAGCCGGCACGTGTCCGCGCCGTATTTCACCACCATCTCGTCCGGGTCCACGATGTTGCCCTTCGACTTCGACATCGTCTGCCCGTGCAATTGCACCATGCCCTGCGTGAACAGATTCCCGAACGGCTCATCCACCGAAACCAGCCCGATGTCGCGCATCACCTTGCACCAGAAGCGCGAATAGAGCAGGTGCATGATCGCGTGTGTCACGCCGCCGATATACTGATCCACCGGGAACCACGGATTCACCACCGCCGGCTCAAAGGGCTTCTCCGCATTCCGCGGATCCACGTAGCGGAAAAAATACCACGACGAATCCACGAAAGTGTCCATCGTGTCGGTTTCCCGGCGCGCCGCGCCGCCGCACTTCGGACACGCGCATTTCACAAACGATTCCAACTTCGCCAGCGGCGATTGCCCCCGCCCCGTAAACTCGACATCACGAGGCAGCACCACTGGCAATTGATCGTCCGGCACCGGCTGAATCCCGCATGCCGCACAGTGGATCATCGGAATCGGCGTTCCCCAATAGCGCTGCCGCGACACGCCCCAGTCCTTCAACCGGTACGTAATGGCCGCTTTGCCGAAGCCCTGCGCTTCGGCGCGTTCGGCCATCCGGCGGCGGCCTTCCTCGCTCGTCAGGCCGCTCCACTCCCCCGAATTCTCCATCACGCCATCCCCGGTGAACGCTTCCGCGGGCGACTCCGGCAGCGCTCCGTCCGCCGGACGGATCACGGGCGCAATCGGAATCCCATATTTCGTGCAGAACTCGAAATCGCGCTCGTCATGCGCGGGCACTGCCATAATCGCGCCCGTGCCGTAGCCCCACAGTACGAAATTGCCCACCCAGATCGGAACCTGTGCCCCGTTAAAAGGATTCGCGGCGTGATGGCCGGTGAAGAACCCTTCCTTCACCAGTTGTTCAGGGTCCTTGCGGGCCTGGTCGTCGACCATTGCCTTCAACCTCGGAGCCAGTTCGCCCGCGCAAAGCTGCCTGGAAAGCGGATGCTCCGGCGCCAGAATCACGCACGTCGCGCCATAGATCGTATCGATGCGAGTGGTAAAAACGCGAATCTTTTGCTCTGTGCCCGCCAGAGTGAAGTCCACCTCCGCGCCTTCACTGCGGCCGATCCAGTTGCGCTGCATCGTCAGCACCTGCGCGGGCCAGCCCGCTTCCAACTGCTCCATGTCTTCCAGCAACTGATCGGCGTAGGCGGTGATCCGCAGGAACCACTGATCCAGTTCGCGCTGTTCTACCGGCGTCGTCTCGTGCCGCCAGCAGCACCCATCCACCACCTGCTCGTTCGCCAGCACCGTCGAACACTCCGGGCACCAGTTCACCAGCGAAGACTTCCGGTAGGCCAGCCCCTTTTCGTACATCCGCAGAAAAAGCCACTGGTTCCAGCGGTAATAGTCCGGCTCGCACGTCGAGATCTCGCGATCCCAATCGTATGCGAAGCCCAGCCGCATCAACTGCTTCTTCATGTGGGCGATATTTGAAACCGTCCACTCGCCCGGATGCATTTTGTTCTTGATCGCCGCGTTTTCCGCCGGCAGCCCGAAGGCGTCCCAGCCCATCGGGTGCAGCACGTCGTAGCCCTTCATCCACATGTAGCGCGCCAGCGTGTCGCCTATCGAATAGTTGCGCACATGCCCCATGTGCAGCCGCCCCGACGGATACGGCAGCATCTCCAGCACGTAATAGCGCGGCTTCGATCCATCGTCCGCGGCCCGGTAAAGCATGGGGTTCGCCGCCCATTCGGCGCTCAGCTTCAGCTCGATTTCTTCGTGGTTGTACGGCTTTTCCGGCATAGAGACTTAAGTGTGTTCACGTTCCTGAGGTCGTCGCCCGGCTCATCGATGGGCGTCTCGAGGACAAAGGCCTTCGCGCGCAGCTTCGGGTGGTTCAGAATCCGCCGGAAGCCGTCGAGACCAATCTGCCCTTCTCCAATGTTCGCATGGCGGTCGAGCTTCGAGGCAAGCGCGCCCTTCGAATCGTTCGCGTGAATCACAGGCACCCGGTCCAGGCCCAGCACCGCCCCAGTCCGCTTCACAATGTCGCGCAACCCGGCTTCGGTCGCCACGTCAAACCCCGATGCGTAAAGATGGCACGTGTCCAGACAATACCCGATCGGATACGGCACCCGGGGCGCAGCCAGATCGTGGATCTGCTTCAGTTCCTCCAGCGTCCGCCCGATCGTGTTCCCCGCCCCGGCCGTGTTTTCCAGCAGCAGCGTGAAGTTCTTTGGCGGCTTCAGCCCCACGGAAGCCTCTTGCAGCGCATCCGCAATCGCCAGAATGCCCTCTTCCAGCGTCCGGTCCCTGTGCGAGCCCGGGTGGATCACCAGATACTCCGCTCCGATGAGAAAAGCCCGTTCCAGTTCTCCACGAAACGCTCCAACCGACTTCGCCCGGATCGCCTCATCCCCCGAAGCCAGATTGATCAGATACGAATCGTGGATCACCAGCGGCCGCAGATCGTGCTGGGCGCGCAGACGCCGCATCTCGGCCACCTCGCCGGCCGGCGGCGGCGAGGCGCGCCACATCCGCGGGCTGGCAGAAAAAATCTGAAAACAGTTCGCGCCGAGTTCGAGAGCCTTCGCCGCCGCGTTCGGCAAGCGCGGCGACGACGATGTATGAATGCCGATGCGCAAACCGCCAGTTTAGCGCGGCGGCGGTATCGCAATGGGAATCGTGGTCTCCAGCGGCGGCCCGCCCCGGTGCGTGAACCACACCCTCAGCTTGTACTCGCCTGGCTCGATCACGGGCGGCAGCACCCAGCGCTCCCGCAGATCCCACACGCCGGAACCGATGGCCCGCCGCGCCAAAGCGCTTGAAAACACCCGGTCGTCGCTCCAGCGCAGCCCGCCGGGCTGCAGTTCAAGATCGTACATCTGGACGCTCGGGAAATGCAGGTAAAAAGGCGCGCCCTCATTCACCAGCCGGATCTTCAGATCCACCACGCGGCCGCGTACCTTGGCTTCCGCCTCGACGTACACGCCGGTCAGCAACAATGTCATCGCCAGGAGCATAGCGCCTCCCACGTCCATCGTACCAGCCATTTGTAACGATCCAGGGATGATGAACGCCGCCCCTGGCCCGGCCGGACTCGACGAGATTCGCATCGGACCGTTGTCGAGGACGCTGGCCGGAAAGGGAACTGTGCCGGTGACCGTGTCTTCGCGGACTCGAACGGCGAACACGCTCACAGTGACAATCGAGTGATGCGGCGCACGCTTCAGCCGGCAAGTTCCCGCGGGTGGCTGATCCAGTAATCCGGCGTGAAAGCCGCCATCGCGTCCTGATTGCCGTAGCCCCAGCGCACCGCGCACGTCTTCACGCCCGCGCGCCGGCCCGCTTCCATGTCCGGAGCCGCATCGCCCACCAGCAAACACTCCTCGGGACGCACGCCGAAGTGCTCAATCGACCGCAGAATCACGTCCGGCTGCGGCTTCGACGGAAACCCGTCGGTCCCCTGCACGTGATCGAAATAGGCGATCAGGCCGAATTGCGTCAAAACATTTCTGGTGGTTTCCGTGCCTTTGGTGGTGGCCGTGGATTTGCGCCCGCCCAGACGTTCGAGCATCGGCTGGATGCCATCGAACACACGCGTCGTGACGTGCTCGCGGGCCAGATAGATCGACCGGTAATTCGCCAGCACGCGCTCGTGTTCCTCGCGCGAGTAGTGCGGCAGCACCTGCTCGAACAGCTCAAATAGGTGGAAACCGATGAAGCTCTGCAGGTAGCTCTGCTCGAGGCCGGTAACGCCCTCTTGCTCGAGAGCCTGCCGGACGGCGCCGGTGATGTCGGGCGCCGAGTCCATCAGCGTCCCGTCCACGTCGAACAGGTAAACCGGAAACTCTGGGATCACGCAGGCTGCGGCCGTTCGCCGTCGATCAGGCCCGGATTGATGCGCGGAGCCCCGGAGGATTCAGGCCTCAGCACCTGCTGCGCGCCTTCAACTTCGGCGGGCAGGGCGGGTTCGCTATCGGCCTTGCCTTCGAGCATCGCCTTCACCTCGGCCCCGTCCATGGTTTCCTTTTCGAGCAGCCGCAGAGCGATCTTCTCCAGAACCTCGCGGTGCTGTTCGATCAGTTCCTCGGCCCGCTGGTAGGCCTTCTCGACGATGTGCTTCACGGCCTCGTCGATCTTAATGGCCGTCGCCTCGCTGTAATCGCGGTGCTGTGCGATCTCGCGGCCCAGGAAGATCTGCTCGTCCTTGCGCCCGAAGCTCAGCGGGCCCAGGTCGCTCATGCCGTAGTCGCATACCATCGCGCGGGCCAGCTCGGTGGCCTGCTCGATGTCGTTGCGCGCGCCCGTGCTCAACTGCTTCGTGTAGCGCATCTCGCCGATGCGCCCCGCCATGATCACGCAGAGCCGGCCGAACAGTTGGGCCTCATTGCGGTTCAAGACGTCGCCCTCGGGCAACTGCATGGTGATGCCCAACGCGCGGCCGCGCGGGATAATGCTGACCTTGTGCAGCGGATCGGTCTCCGGCAGCACCGCCGCCACCAGCGCGTGACCCGCCTCGTGCCACGCCGTGATCTTCTTGTCTTCCTCGGTCAGGATCATCGACCGGCGCTCGGCGCCCATCAACACCTTGTCCTTGGCGACCTCGAAATCCACCATCGCCACCACTTTGCGGTTCTGGCGCGCGGCCAGCAGCGCCGCCTCGTTCACCAGGTTGGCCAGGTCCGCCCCGGCAAAGCCCGGCGTGCCGCGCGCGATCACCGAAAGGTCGATGTCGTCGGAGAGCGGAGTCTTTTTCACATGGACGCGCAGGATCTGCTCGCGCCCCTTCACGTCCGGCAGGCTCACCACCACGCGGCGGTCGAACCGGCCCGGCCGCAGAAGCGCGGGGTCGAGCACGTCGGGGCGGTTCGTCGCCGCCACGAGGATGACGCCTTCATTCGACTCGAACCCATCCATTTCCACCAGCAACTGGTTCAGCGTCTGCTCGCGTTCGTCGTGTCCGCCGCCCAATCCCGCGCCGCGATGCCGGCCAACGGCGTCGATTTCGTCGATGAAGATGATGCAGGGGGCATTCTTCTTGCCCTGCTCGAACAGATCGCGCACACGGCTCGCGCCCACGCCCACGAACATCTCCACGAAGTCCGAACCCGAGATCGAGAAGAACGGCACGTTGCCCTCGCCCGCGATCGCGCGCGCCAGCAGCGTCTTGCCCGTACCCGGAGGGCCCACCAGCAGCACGCCCTTCGGAATGCGGCCGCCGAGCTTCTGGAACTTCTGAGGCTCGCGCAGGAACTCAATTATCTCTTGCAGCTCGTCCTTGGCTTCCTCGACGCCCGCCACGTCCTTGAAGGTCACCTTTTTCTGCTGCGAACTGTGCATTCGCGCGCGGCTCTTGCCGAAGCTTAAGGCCTTGTTGCCGCCGCTCTGCATCTGCCGCATCATGAAGATCCAGAAGGCGATCAGCAGGACGAAGGGCACCGTGTTGAGCAGGATTGCGGTCCAGTTGCCCCCATCACTCGACTTGTACGTGACGTTCACGTTCTTCTCAAGCAAAAGCTTGTAAACATCTGGAAAGGCAGGGGGAATGCTCGTGCGCAGTTCGCTGGTCTTGTCGTCCTTGAACGAACCTTTCACCTCGCTGCCGGCAATGGTGACCTCGCGAATCCGTCCCTGCTCCACCTGATTCATGAACTGAGAAAAGCTCAGTTCCTGATTCATGCGGTTCCCGCCTGTTTTGACGACATTCCAAAGCAGGATGACCACGCAGATCACCACCACCCAGAAGATTGCTGTTCTAACGTTCGAGTTCATTCCCTCTCCCGCGCGATCCGGCCTTCACGCCATCGCCGGTGGCACGCTATAGATACAGACGCCGCAGCGGCGATTTTTGATTCACTGCGCCCCTGCTCCAAGTGGACGTCCAGTGCGCCTGCGCCGGCGCATTCCTGTATTCACACTGCCTTCATTATATAGAGACATCGGCAATTTCGCTGAGAAGTTTACGGATGCCGTCAGGCAAACTCCGCCCCGCCCCCGACAGACCAAACCCGTCCGCCCACAGCAGTTCCCCGCCCCGCGCCGCCACCAGCCACCTCGCGCGCCGCCAGCGCGGCACATTCCTGGCGCGCAGACGCTCCCGAAAGGGCCGCCCGTCATACAAATCCCCCGGCCGCCACGCCCGCACAACCACCTCTCCCGCTTCTCCCCTCAACCCCTTCGCCCGTACCCCTTCCACCGGACCTGCGCCCAGCCGCAGCCACCCGCAGCTGCGCTCCGCCACCACGCCCGGCAGGTCCATCCGCCCCTCGCCGCGCTCGCGTTCCGCCATCGCCAGAACCCGTTCCACATGGTCGTGATCGATCGCCCGCAGCCCGCCGCGCAGTCTCCCCATCGCCCGCCGGACAAGCCGCCGCGCCAGCGCCCGTCCTCCCCCCATCAGTTCTTCGACTCGCGCCACCAGCGCGCCATCCTCCTCGCGCCATACGCGGCCCTCGGCCTCGCCCGTCAGCCGCGCCCAGTAGGCCTCCTCCTCCAGCGCGATGTCCGCCAGCCGCGCCAGCGCGCGGCGGGCCTCCGGGTTCACCAGCCGTGACAGTTCCGGCAGCACCGCGCGCAAAGCGTTCCGGCGGAACCGGACGTCCGCATTGGTCGCGTCCTCGCGCCATTCCAGTCCTCTTTCCCGCAGATACTCCCCCACCGCCGCGCGGTCCACCTCCAGCAGCGGGCGGACGATTCCCTCGGCCGTTACCGGGAGAATCCCCGCAAGCCCGCCCGGCCCGGCTCCTCGCAGAGCCCGGAACAGCACCGTCTCGGCCTGATCATCCAAAGTATGGCCCGTGGCGACGCGGTCCAGCGGCAGCGCCGCCATCTGGGCGGCAAAGAAACGCCGCCGCGCCTCCCGCCCCCGCGCCTCCAGGTTCGACTCCGGAACCGCTCCCTCCATCCGCTCCACCACGCACCTGAAGCCGTAGCGCGCCGCCAATTGCTCGACGAACCGCGCGTCGCCATCTGAAGAATCCCCCCGCCAGCCGTGGTTCAAATGCAGCACCGTCAACGCCCACCCATGGGCCGGCGCCAGCGCCGCCAGCACGTCCAGCAAACACACCGAGTCCGCCCCGCCCGACACCGCCACGCCCACGCGCGCGCCCCCAGGCAGCATATGATAACGTTTGAGGATTCCGGCGACTGCTTTCAGCACCCTACGTCAGCTCGCGCCTCTCATTCTATGCAATCCAATCTCTCGCCCGATCTCGCCGCCCGCGCCGCCCGCATCGAGCTTGTCCTGATGGACGTGGATGGCGTCCTCACCGACGGCCGCTACTTCCATGTTCCAAACCCCGCCGGCGGCCTCTTTGAAGTGAAATTGTTCGAGGCGCAGGACGGCATCGCCCTGCAGTGGTTCCACCGCTACGGCATCCAGACCGGACTCATCAGCGGCCGCCACTCCGAAGCCACCGCCGAGCGCGCCCGCTCCAGCCACATGAAGTACTGCTACATGGGCAATACCGAAAAACTGCCCCTGTTCAACGAAATCCTCGCCGATAGCAAGCTCAGCCCCGACCAGGTCTGCTTCGTTGGCGACGACCTCACCGACGCCATCCTCATGCGGCGCGTGGGGCTGGCCGTGGCCGTGGCCAACGCCCGCCCCGAGGTGATGAAGGTGGCCCATTTCGTCACCCCGCGGCCCGGCGGCAGCGGCGCCATCCGCGACACCGCCGAACTCATCTTCCAGGCCAAAGGCATCTGGCCGAAGATCCTCGCCCATTACGAACTGGAGTAGCCCCATGAAAACGGAGCGCATCGGCGTCGTCGTCCAGACGCGCAACGAACGCGGCGTTCTGCACCGGCTCACCGGCGTCATCGCTGCCCATGAAGGCGACATCGCCTCGGTCGAGATGCTCGAAAGCCGCGTGGAGGGCGAGTCGCGCATCTACTTCGAAATCGATCTCACGCGTCCGCCCGAGCCGCTGCTCGCTGAAATGGAGGCCCTGCCCGCCGTCCGCGAACTCACCGCCGAGAAAAGCCTCCAGAAGATCTACGGCAAGCGCATCATCATCATGGGCGGCGGCGCGCAGGTGGGCCAGGTGGCTATCGGCGCCATCAGCGAGGCCGACCGCCACAATATCCGCGGCGAGCACATCTCGGTGGACACCATCCCTCTGGTCGGCGAACAGCCGCTGGCCGACGCCGTCCGCGCTGTCGCACGCCTGCCGCGCGCCCGCGCCCTCGTCCTCGCCGGCTCGCTCATGGGGGGAGACATCGAGAAGGCCGTGCGCGAAGTTCGCGCCCAGGGGCTTCTTGTGGTGAGCCTCAACATGGCCGGCAGCGTCCCCGATGCCGCCGACCTCGTCGTCACCGACCCCGTTCAGGCCGGCGTGATGACCGTCATGGCCGTCGCTGAAACCGCCAAATTCCGCATCGACCGGCTGAAGCGGCGCGAATTCTGACTTCCTTACTCGACTCTCAAACCGTACTCGCGCAGCAGTTCCCCGCCCCCGCGGAGCCGCACCCAATACCGCCCCGGGCGAAGCGCCCCCACGGCCGCCTCTAATTCGCCGTTTTCGCGCGACACCGCCTTCCGCAGCAGCACTTGCCCCTCGCCGCTCGCCAACTCCACCTCGTACGCGTCCAGGCGCGGCAGATGATCGAGATCCAGCTTCAACGTCGCGGACTGCCCTGCCGGAATGGACGCTGCCTGCTCTCCCGCCGGGCTCCGGCTGACGCTCAGCGCCACGAGCACCGGCGCGGCGCCCTCGTTCCCACCCGTACCTGCGGGCAGCGTCAGCCACACGCCCAGCGCCAGCGATGCCGCCACCCCGGAAAACACCGCCCAGCGTCCTGCCGATGGCCGCCTCGGCACAGCCGGACGCCCCGCCGCTTCGCGGAAATCCTTGACGAATTGCTCTTCCCGCTTCACCCGCTCCTGGCAGGCTTCGCAGAACAGCAGATGCTCCTCGGCCCGCGCTTGTCCCGCCTCGGACAACCGGCCAAACACAAAATCTTCCGCTTCCTGATCGCTCAGGCAACGATCGGCCATTCTTTCATCCATCGCGACACCTCCCACAACCGGGATAGGCGTCCATCTACGCTTCTGCGAGCGTTTCCACGGCACCAGCCTCGTGACAGGGTGCTGGGTGACGGGCTCCGCGCCCCCTCATTGTATTAAGTGTCACGCACCCGCTGTTTTTCTCACGAAATTTTGCCCTGTGCCACGATTTTGTATCGCCCGGCGCTCCGATTCCCCAAACCGGGCCTTCGCCCTCGACTTCAACAGCCGGAATTGCGTCTCGTTCAACCCCATCTCTTCGCAGATCTGCCCCGGCTTCTGCTCGTACAGATAGAAGCGCGTCAGGATTTCACGGTCCCGCGAACTCATTTCGGACAGTGTCCGCCGGACCAGTTGCACCCGCTCCGTCTGCAGCAAGCTCTGCTCCGGATCCCGCCCGCCAGCCGCCAGGCCGCTGTGCTCTCCAATGTCCAGCAGGTTGCGGCGTTCCCCCGCCGAGTCGGCAATCATGGAAGCCGTCTGACGGCGGACCACCGTCCGGATGAATCCCGGCAGCCGCTCCGGCTCCCGCAGTCGCCCCTCGCGAATCGCCTCCAGGACCATCAGGAATACATCATGCACCCGGTCGTCCAGATGCTCCGTTCCAAGTTGCCGCGAAATCAAAAGACGCACGCCGCGCGCGAAATAGCGGTACAACTCCTCCACGCTGGCGGCGTCCCCTCCACGGATTCTCCCCACCAGTTCCGCCCAATGATCGAATGTTTCCCCGGAGATGGTCAGCAGCATCGGTTATTCCTTCCCCATGGAGAATTGGCCGGCCCACGCCTGAGGCCGTGCCCGCCAGGCTCCTGCTTGCAGGCTCGCGGTCCGCGCTTGCGCCAACGCCTCGTCCGCCGCCGCCCCCCGGGTCAAGGCCTCATAGAAGTCCTCAAAGAACTCGCCTGGATCATCCGCCACGCGCCACAACGACGCCACCACCCCGCGCGCCCCGGCCGCGAGCCAGGCTTGCGTAAATCCCTGCAAACCCGCGCCCGGCAAATGATCGCCCATCCCCGAACCACACCCGCTCAACACAACCAGCGCGCCTGTGGCGTCCAGCGCCCCCGCAACCCCGCTCGCCGTCAACAACTGCGGACGCCCATCAGCATGCATCGATAGCGCCAGAAACATCTCCCGGGGACGCGCCGCCCTCCGGCCCGAGTTCGGGGCCTGCGGCAGATCGTAAGCGTCCGCCGGAGGACGCCCCTCCACAAAATGCGCCGCCACATGGACCACCGCCGGACGCCGCTCCAGCGCAGCCTCCAACCCTTCCAGTCCCGCCTCCGGCCCCGTGTGCTCGTCCGCCTCCATCCCAACCCTGCGCGCCACCGCCGCTACTCTCCGGACCTCCACTCCGCTACCGGCCAGTCGCGGCATCTCCCAGACCGCAAGGCCTGCGCCGCCACGCCCCCCGCCGGCCCGCGCTCCCGCGGCGGTCTTCATCGCCCCGCGCCGCGGATCCGCCCGGTTGTAAACCGCATCGCCAAATGCCGCCAGCCCGCCCCGCTCCCACCCTTCGGGCCGGGGTTCCCGGAAGCTGAGTACCGGCACCAGCCCCACCGGCCGCCCCGGATCCAACACCGCCCATGGGAAGGTGAACATCACATCGTCGGCCGAAACCAACCACCGTCGCGCCCCCGCCGCCGCTTGCCCGGCCCACCCCACCCACTCGCGCGCCACCAGTGCCGCCTCCCCCCGCCAACCCTCGCCATCCCGGCTCACGGCCGCTCGCATACCAGCCACTTGTTCCGCCAGCCGGGCGCGCGCCGGAAGTCTGCCACAATAGAACTCCTCGCGCGTCAGCACCCACCCCCAGGACTCCTCCTCGCCCGCCAGGAAACTCAGGTACGCTTCCCCCGGGGCCAGGCTTGATTGAAGCTGTTCAACCGACGGAACCTTACGGTAGCTCCAGTCCGTCCCCACACCGGCTTCCTGCTCGATCCGCGCCAGCCGCGCGCGCAACTCCGCGGCCTCCCACGCCGTGGGCGCCGCGCCGGCCGCGCGCCGGGCCTCTTGGTCGCGCAGCCTTGCCAGCGCTTCGCTGTGTTCCGGAGCAATCCTCCCCTTCCGCCAGCGTCCGCGCCAGGCCGCGTTCCGCAGCCCTGTCGCACGCGTCGCCTCCACCGCCAGAAACGCCTCGCGCGCCGAAGCCCCTTCCCCGCGCGCCATCAGCAGACCCACCAGCAATTCCACCGCCGCGGCCTCCGTCACATCCGCCGCCGACTGCATCCACTGCGACGATGGCAATAGCGTCCGCCATCCCTGCGCGTTTGCTGCCGCCTTCCGCGCCTCCGCGAGCGCCTCTTCCGGCCTGCCCGCCGCTCTCAAAACCAAGGCCCGTTCGTAGTTGCCCCACCAGCCCGTGCCTCCCGCCGGCGAATGCCTCGCCGCTTCCGCCGCCGCTTCGCTCAGCCGGACCGCCTCATCCACCCGGCCTTGCGCCAGGCGTAAACGCGCCAATGCCCTGCAGGACGACTCCAGGTGCGGCAGCTTTCCGAGCCGGCGAATCCGGTAGGAGGCCGTCAAATACTCCTCGGCTTCCTCCAACTCCCCTTCCCTCAGCGCCAGCCCGCCTTGCTTGTCCAAAACCTGCGCCAGCAAACCCATTTCGCCCGCGCGGCCGGCAGCCGCCGCCGCCTCGATCGCCCAGCGCCTTGCCTCAACTCCATCGCCGCGAAGCGCCGCCAGGTACATCTTCATCGCGTACAGCTTCGGCCTATACCGGCTCCCTCCCGGCAATAGCCGCTCCGCCGCAATCAGTTCCACTTCACCTGTGTCCGGATCCCAGAGCGTCGTGTGCAATGAGGATAGGTTGAGATGCGCTACCGCCGCGAGTTCAGCCTCCCCAGCCTCGCTCGCCCGCTCCACCGCCTTCCGGTATGCGCCCACCGCATCCCGGTATTGCTGCCCCGCAAAGTAAGCCCCCGCCGCCGCGTTCAGAAACAGCCCTTCCCGGCGAGCATCCCCCCATCCGCGCGCCAGCCCGGCGCCGCCCAGATAGACCTCCGCCGCCGCCTGGTACCGCCCTTCCGCGAGCAGCCGCGCCCCATCCCGCGTGAGCCGTCCAACCTCAGCCGGAACCGGCGCGGTGATTCCTGTCTCTCCACCTCCGGCTGCCAACAAAGTTAGTACGCAAACTCCCCCAAACCTTCCGAAGCTCTTCATTCCTTAATCTCATAAACGTGAATTCGGAGGCGAGTCCTGGCATCCTTAGGAGTACTACTACCTGTAGTACTCCCAAGAATCATACCAGAAAATCTCCTGTTGGAGACCCCCGATTTTCGGGGGCAATTCATTAAAGTTTACTCTGTTCTTTCATCCGGCTCGCACGCCGGAATCCCGCCTACAGCCCGCTATCGGGGGGGATGATGATGATGATGGGATCGTCCATGATCCGAACCTCCTTGCCGTAGTGCCCGGGCAGAACACCCGGACCTGGCAACAAGATCCGAACCAACGCGGAACTCCGCGAACCACCAATTTTCGTAACTTATTGACTTTGTTCGAGATATAAATCTCTTACGGCTGTCACGCCACCCCTGCGGACCCTCACTCCGCAGGCCCGAACACCGCCCCCACTTCGTTCGAAAACGACTCCGCCAGGCAGTGCCCCGCTCCCCCGTTGAACCGCTCCCGGAATACCTCCTCCAGGCTGCGGTAATACCACATTTGCTCCTTGCGCCCTCGCCGAAAACGCGTCCACGCCACCTCGCCACGCAAGCTCAAATCCTCACGAATTGATCGGATATTGTCGAGCTTATCGGCCACTGCCACCAGCAGGGTATCCTCGTCCGCCTCTCTCAGAAACGTGATCGTGTGCCGCTTACGCTCCTCCCAACTCGCCATCCGGTCCGGTTCCGAAGCGTTCGCCACCAGTTCCGCAACACGCCGTCCAAACACCCGCTCCACATCCTCGAATGTACGGTCCGTGTCTTCCAGCACATCGTGCAATACCGCCGCCGCCGCCACATGCTCCTCGCAACCCGCCAGCAGCAGCATCCGCGCCGCGTTGAGCGGATGCACGATATAAGGCACGGGCGTACCCTTCCGGTATTGGCCCGCATGGGCCGCCGCCGCAAACTCGATCGCCCGGAAAATCAGTGGCGTCGCCTGGGACATCAACGGGGGAACCATTCCTGCGATAGCAGCCAATATACCACTGGAACCGAGAACAGACTCGAATCCACGCGGTCCAGCCAGCCCCCATGCCCCGGCAGCAGCGTGCCGGAATCCTTCACGCCCGCGCCCCGCTTCAGCGCCGATTCCGCCAAATCGCCCAATTGCCCCGCGGCATTGGCCGCGAAACACAACAGCACCGCCCAGCCCGCCGGCGTCCCAGGCTGCAGATAATGCAGATACAGAACGCCCAAACCCATCGAGGCCAGCGACGAAGCGATTGTCCCCTCCCAACTCTTCCCCGGACTCACGCGCGGCGCCAGCTTGCGTTTGCCGATCGCCCGCCCCGTGTAATAGGCAAACGTGTCGCCTGCCCAGTTCACCGCCAGCGCAAACAACATCCACCACGGCCCGATCGCTCGCAGCCCCACCGCCGCGCGCCAAGGACCGAACACATACAGCACGCCCAGCACCAGCCCGCCGGCCAGCGGGATCACCGCCCCCAGATCGCGGCTCCGCAGCGTCAAAAGCAGCGCCAAAAGCGCAAAAAGCGTCAAAAAAAGCCCTTCCGAAGAGGGCAAAATGAGCAAAAACAGGCCCGCCGCGTAGCCCGCCGGGTTCCGCTGCACGCTCTCATACTCCGGAAAACGCGCCGCCAGAATCCCGAAGAACTCGTACAGACAGAAGCAGCCCACCACCGCCAGCGCCCCCAGGAAGACCGCATCCGGACCGTAGGCCACGATCCAGAAAAACAGGGGCAGCATCACCAGCCCCGTCAGCAGGCGTTTCATCGCGCGGGCAGACCAGCCTCCACCATGCAGGGCTCTTCGGCGCCGTTCCCCGCCGCGGCGTTTCGCAGCCCGCCGAACCGCCGGTCGCGCTTCTGGTATGCCAGCAATGCCTCCAGAAACTCGGTGCGGTGGAAGTCCGGCCATAGCGTTCCGGTCACGTACAACTCCGCATAGGCGATCTGCCACAACAGAAAATTGCTGATCCGCATCTCGCCCGATGTCCGGATCAGCAGGTCCAACTCGGGCTGTCCCGCCGTGGACAGATGCCGCTCAATCACGGATTCGTCAACCCGGAAATCATCGAGCTCCCCGGCGCGGCGCGCCTCGTCCAGCGCCGCGTTCACCGCGTCCACGATCTCGGTCCGCCCCCCGTAGTTGATCGCCAGGTTCAACACCAGGCCGTCGTTCCGTTCCGTCGCTGCCACGGCCTGATCGAGTTCGCGCCTTACCTGCGGCGCCAACGCCTCCACCCGCCCGATGGCCCGCAGTTGGATGTTGTTGTCTACCAAGTGGTCCAGTTCCCGGCGCAGGTAATGCCGCAGCAAGCGCCACAAGGTCTCCACCTCGGCGCGCGGACGCTTCCAGTTCTCCACGGAAAACGCGTACAGGGTCAGGCTCCGAATCCCCAGCCGCGCCGCCGTCTCGACGGTCGACCGCACCGGCTCCACACCCGCCCGGTGGCCCGCCACCCGGGGCAAGTGGCGGCTGTTCGCCCAACGCCCGTTGCCATCCATGATGACCCCAATGTGTCGCGGCAAACGCCCGGCGTCGAGCGACTGAGCTAATACCCAATCGGCTGATCCCGGCTGCAAATGATCGAGGAGAGCTTGCATCGGCAAGAACCTCTTTATCTTACCTCATGCCTTTGCCCGGCGTGGCCAGGAATTGAACCCTCGACACTGTGCGAATACATAGCGAAGAAATGTATTGAATCTTGCACCGTTTAGTTACATGATTGTCATAAGGAGGCGCTTATGGTCCCGGCATTCCGGCTCTTGCTGCCAGTGGCGCTTTCCTGTTTTACGCTGCACGCCGAATCCGCCTCGCCGGGCCTGCGCCTGGGTCTTCTGACCGGCGCGGCGGAAACGCTGCCCGGCCCGCTCGTGACGGCCCTGCGCGAGGAAACCAGCCGCTTGCTGCCGTTGCCGGGACTGGAGATCCACTGGCGGGATCTGGAAGGCCGCTCCGGGAAGGAGACCTTCGACCACCTGATCATCGTCCGTTTCCACGGATCCTGCAGCCCCTTCACACCCGCCAGGGCCGTCCTGCCGCCCGGGCCGCTCGGCATCACCCATATCTCGGACGGACAGATCCTGCCCTTCATCGAGGCCAACTGCGCCCAGCTGACCAGCGCCGCCCGGCGTTTGCGGCGCGTCCCGTTCCGCCTCGACCACGAAAGCCTGGGCCGCGCCCTCGCCCGCGTCGTCGCTCACGAAATCTACCATGTGCTCAGTGACAGCGGCCGCCACGACCGCCACGGCCTTTCCAAAGCGGCCCTGACCCCCGCGGACCTGTTCCTGCCCGGCGGCGGATTCGAGCCCGCCGCCCTGAACCGGATCGCGGAACGGCTCGCCCTTCCGCCGGCCTCCCAGCTCGTCTCGACGATGCCCTGATGCGCGCGGTCCGGCTATCTTGCGGACGAATCGATCTGAATGTCGTAACCGGGGCCGGCGCGGAGACGCAAACCCTTCAAAGGAAAACCCATGGCGCTGCACCGGCCGGTCCTCTTCGCGCTCTTTTGCCTTCCGCTGCCTGCGGACGACCCCCTCAAGCTGGGCCTCGTGGCCCAATTCCAGCGTGAACCCCCCTCCGCCGTGATGACCGAGTTGCAGGCGGAAGTGACGAGGCTTCTCCAACTGCCAGGCATCCGGATCGAGTGGCGCAGCCCCTCCACCGTGCGGGACGGCGATCGCTTCGACCGCGTGATCGTGCTCCGCTTCAGCGGCTGCTGCCGCCCAACGCCCACGCCCGACTCGCCCCCGTGTCCAGCCCCGCTGGGCCTGGTCCGCGCCGTGGATTCCGGCTTTCTGCCCTTCGCCGACATCGCCTGCGACCGGATCATGCACGAAATCGCCCGCGCCCGCCGCCACCCTCTCATGCTGAGCCCCGTGGTGTACGGGCGCGCCCTCGCCCGTGTAACCGCGCACGAGATCTACCACATCCTCAGCCAGTCGGCCTTTCACGACGCACAGGGTCTCTCCAAGACCCATCTGGATCCCGAAGAACTATGCCGGCCCCGCTTCGATTTTTGTCCCGAAGCGCTCGCGCGCATGATAGAGGCGCTGAACTCCGCGCCGTCAAGCGCGCTTCTTACCCGCGAGGCCCAGTAAGCAAGCCCGCCCCCGCAAAGGCCACCAGCAGTCCCGCCACGCCCAGGAACGAGCCGAACGGCAGTTCGTAGCTGCCGATGTCCTCGCCGCGCAATTTCACCCAGATCAACCCGAGCACCGAACCGCCCAGCGACGCCAGCACCATCACCAGCAGCGCGCTTTCCAGACCCAGAAACGCGCCGAGCAGCGCCAGCATCTTCACGTCGCCGAAGCCCAGCCCCTCGCGCTTGCGCACGCGTTCGTACACCACCGCCATCAGCCACATGCCGCCCGCCAGCAGGCCCGCCGCCGCCAGCGAATCGAGCAGCGAAATCAGCTCCGGCGTGGCTTGCGGCCAGAAGATGGACAACAGCCCCGGCGGCAGCGGCGCCACCGGCGCCAGCAGAAAGCCCGCCACCATGCCCGCCTTGGTGAACTCATCGGGCAGGATGCGGGTCTCGAGGTCAGTGAAGATCAGCGCCACCAGGATGGCCGCGAACACGCTCCACTTCAGCCCCGCCAGCGTGGTTCCATGAATGGTCACAGACAACCAGAACAGTCCCCCGGTCAGGGCCTCCACGGCCGGGTAGCGCCACGAGATCGCCGCGCGGCAGTGCCGGCACCGGCCGCTGAGCAGCACATAGCTGAGCAGCGGAATGTTGTCGTACCAGGCGATCCATGCGCTGCACCGGGGGCAATGCGAACGCGGCGTCACCACCGATTCGTCATACGGCAGCCGGCTGATGCACACGTTCAGGAAGCTGCCGATCAGCAGCCCGAACAGCCCCGCGGCCATGCTCCATTCAAGCGGGGCCACCATCCCCTGAGCCCAAAGCGCCGCCAGCGGTTCCGTCATCCGGCCGCCTCCTCGTAGACCGCCAGTGTCGCGCGCGCCACCGCGGACGGCGCGAATGCGCGCGCCGCGCGCTCCCGGCCCGCCGCGCCCATCGCGCGCGCCAGTTCCGGATTCCGTTCGAGCTTCTCCAGGGCGGCCATCACTTCTTCGATCCGGTTCTCCACCAGCACTCCAGTTTCGCCGTCCGCGACCGCTTCAGGCAACCCGCCTGCGCGCGAGGCCACAACCGGCACACCAAACGCCATCGCCAGCAGCGCCGCCGACCCCAACCCCTCGCTGTCACTCAGATAGACGAACGCCCGCGCGTTCGCCAGGTCCCGCTGCAGATCGGCGCTGCGCCGCACGTTGCCCGGCAAAGCCGCCACCAGAGCCCCGCCCTTGCCCGGATCCTTCATCGCCAGCGCCACCACGAGTCCGCTGAAATCCGACGGCCGTTCCGGCAGGTCCACCGCGTCGGGAATGACGCGGATCCGCGCTTCGGGCACGCCTGCGTTCATCAACTCCGCCGCCACCGCGCGCGAGATCGCGATGTATCTCGCCGCGCGCCTGTATTTCCATTTCGACAACAATCCGCGATGCACCGGAAACGCTACGCGCCGCGCTACGACCAGCGGACGGCCCGCTCCGGCCGCCGCCGCCACGGTGTGCGCGCGCGCATCGTGCGCATGCACCACATCGGCGCGGCGCGCTTCCAACGCCAGTGCGGACCACGAGAATTCGCGCGCCTCAAAACCCGCCGCGCGCGCCTCCGCCAGCAGTTCACCCCGCGCCAGCAACCGCTGCTGGACGCCCAGCGCCGCAAGCTCGCGCAGCAACAGCAGCACCTGGCGCTGGCCGCCCCGCAGCTCCCGCCCGGTATCGGCGTGCAGCACCCGCATCAGCTCATGAACCGCGCTTTCGCGTACTTCAGGAACGTGTAGAGCGACGCCATGTAGGCGATGGCGAGACCTTCCACGCCATCCTGGAAGCCGCGCTTCAGAACATATGTCCGGAAAAATGTCCAGGGCGGATTCAGCAGCAGGTCGCCGTATGTCACCTTCTGGCCGTGCGCCACAAGCTCTTCAGCCGCGAGCGTCGTGTAGCCGTTCATGGTGCGCATGTGCTCGCTCAACGACTGGCAGGTGTAGTGCAGCAGATTGCCCTGCAACTCGCCCACGCGGCCGTCGCTGATCACGCTCTCGTGCACGTAGTCGCCCACCCAGCGCGCCTTGCGGCGGTCAAACAGGCGCACCTTGCGGTCGGGATACCAGCCCGAATGCAGAATCCACTTTCCGAGATATTGCGCCAGGCGCGGCACCGTGTAGGCGTCGTAGGCCGATCCGTTCTTCTTGAGCGCCCAGATTTCGCCCTCGAGGTCCTCCGAAAGCGCTTCGTCGGCGTCGAGCGAGAGCACCCAGTCGTGGCGGGCCTGGTCCGCTGCATAGTTTTTCTGGCCCGCGTAGCCGCGCCAGTTCGCTTCCAGAACGCGCGCTCCATAGCGTTCGGCGATCTCCACGGTACGGTCGGTCGAGCCCGAATCCACCACCACGATTTCGTCGCAGCAGCGCAGGCTCTCGATGGCGCGAGGCAGATTGCGCTCCTCGTTGAAGGTGATGATCGTCGCCGAAATCGTCATATCAGGGTATAAAACCCTGATCCGTATTGTACTGGACTGGAGCGGGGATAAACGTCAACACGAAGATGACGGCCGAAAGCACCATCAATGCCCGGCGCCCCGGTCCCAGCGGCGTGTCGTCCACGACGGCGAAATGCTTGCGGCCGAGCCACGCCATCACCAGGGCCAGCAAAAGCCAGCCGTGAAAATGCGTGAGCGCCCACAAAGCGAACAGGCCGGCGATAGTGGCCAGCGCCACCCAGCGGTGCTTTTCGCCGAAGCGCGCGTACACCAGATGACCGCCGTCAAACTGGCCCACCGGCAGAAGGTTGAACGATGTCGCCAGCAGGCCGATCCATGCCGCGCGCGCCACCGGATGCAGGTTGATGTCGCCCGCCTCGGCGCCCGGAAACAGGAACCATTCCACGGCGCGCATCAGCAGCGGCGTGCCGAAGGACACGTCGCTCTGCTCGGACAATCCCGGCGCCACGCGCGACAACGCCAGTCCGATGCCCAGCGCGGGCAGCGTCGCGGCCATGCCTGCCAGCGGGCCGGCCACGCCCACATCGAACAGCTCCGCCCGCGAGCGGATCGCCGAACGCAGCCGGATGAAGGCCCCAAACGTTCCGAAACCCAATGGAACCGGCAGGAAATACGGCAGACTCGCGCGTATTTGATGAAATTGACAGGCGAAATAATGCCCGAATTCGTGCGCCAGCAGAATCCCGAGCAAGGTAAGCGAATACGGCAGCCCGTCCAGCAGCAGCGCGGGCTTCCGCCACACCGCCAGGAATATGTAAATGTCGGTCTCGAGATCGAAGGGTGGAAGGTCCGCCGCGAAATTCTGGGCCAGCCGCGCGCCCAGCGCCGTGGTAGTGAACAACGTCAGCAACAGCAAGGCAGCCTGCAACAGCAGCCGCCCGGCCGGAATTCCGCGCACGCCTCGCCGCTAGTCGAGCTGCTGCAGTTCTTTGCCGGGCTTGAATCGTACGGCCTTGCCCGGCGGAATCGCCACTTCGGCGCCGGTCCGCGGATTGCGGCCGATACCGGTCTTGCGCGGCCGCACATTGAAAATGCCAAAACCGCGGAGCTCAATGCGTTCGCTACGCGACAGTGCGCGCTTCATGGATTCGAAAACCGTTTCCACCGCCATTTCCGCCTTGGTCTTGGTGATGCCCGTCCGGTTCACGACTTCGTTGACAATGTCGAGTTTGATCAAGCGCGCCTCCCTGTCTGCCAATTGTGACTGTCTGGCAAAGCCCATGATAAGATTGGCTTTTTGCGCTTGTCAAGCGCACTCCGGCCTAGTTCCAACACTGGGAGGGTTGCTTTTGCTGAAAGAGGCATTCCGAGAAGCCTGCGCCCGCTACGCTACCGGCATCACGGTCGCGACAGTCGCGGACGCCGCCGGCCGCCCGCACGGGCTCACCGCCAACTCCTTCAGTTCGGTGAGTTGGGAGCCGCCCATGGTGCTGGTGTGCGTGGATCATCGCGCCACCGCCCATCCGCATTTTATGGCCGCCGAAGCCTTCGCCATCAACATTCTCAGTGACCTGCAGCGCGATATTTCCATCCGCTTCGCCGGTCCCGCCGATGAGCGCTTCGAGGGCCTCGCCTGGCATCCGGGCCGCGCCACGGGCGCGCCGCTGTTGCCCGGCGTGCTGGCATGGCTTGAATGCGCCACCACGCACCGCGTCGAGGCCGGCGACCACACGGTCTTCATTGGAGAAGTGAAAGCGGCGGGCGCCGAAGCAGACTCCAACCCGCTGGTGTACTTCCTGCGTCATTACCGCGAGCTGCGGCTCCCTTGAGCCGGATGGCGGCTACACGCGTTCGCGTTTCGCCGCCAGCTCTTGAATCGCCCGTTCAAGATCCTGCACCCGGCGCGTGAGGTCGTCGATCGTCTGTCCGGTCGGGTCGGGCAGCTTGCCGTGCTCGAGCATCTCCTCGCCGTCGCTCCGGCTGCGGACGATGCGGCCCGGAATACCCACCACGGTCGATTGCGGCGGGACGGACTTCAGCACCACCGAGCCCGCTCCGATGCGCACGCAATCGCCGATCTCGATGTTGCCGAGCACCTTCGCGCCGGTGCCAACCACCACCCGGTTGCCCAGCGTGGGATGGCGCTTGCCTTTCTCTTTGCCCGTGCCCCCCAGCGTGACGCCCTGGTAGATCAGGCAGTCGTCGCCGACGATCGTGGTCTCGCCGATCACGACGCCCATGCCGTGATCGATGAAAAACCGGCGCCCGATGGTCGCGCCCGGGTGAATCTCGATGCCGGTCATCCAGCGCGCAAACTGGCTCACCACCCGCGGCAGCAGCGGTACGCGCCAACGGTAGAACTTGTTCGCCAGGCGGTGGAACAGGATCGCGTGAAAGCCGGGGTAACAGAGAAAGATCTCGATGACGCTCTTCGCGGCCGGGTCTTCCCGGAAGATGGTCTGGATCTGTTCCCTGATGGTGCGTAGCATGGGCAGCCCTTCAATTATGGATGCAATCGGAGAAAAAAAGTATCAAGACGTTCCAATGGCCAGGCGCAGGGCTTCCGCGGCCGTGCCGGCGGTGACGAACAGGCGGCGGTGGGCGGGCCGGATGAAGTTCTCCGCGCCGGCGTGTTCGAGGAACGAAAGCAGATCGTTGTAATAGCCGCCCGTATTCAGCAAAACGATGGGTTTCTGATGAAAATCGAGCAGCTTCCAGGTGACGATCTCGAACAGCTCCTCCAGAGTGCCGAAGCCGCCGGGCAAGGCGATGAAGCCGTCGCTCAGCTCGGCCATCAGGGCCTTGCGGTCGTGCATGGACTCCACTTCGCACAATTCGGTCAGCCCGCCGTGGGCCACCTCGGGGCGCACGAGCGCGCGCGGGATCACTCCGGTCACCTCGCCGCCGGCGGCCAGCGCCGCGTCGGCCACCGCGCCCATCAGGCCCACATGCGCGCCGCCGTACACCAGGCGGAAGCCCGCTCGCGCGACCAGCGCGCCCAACTCCCGCGCTGCCGCGAAATACGGCTCTGGAACGTTCGTGCTCGAGCCGCAGTAAACGCAGATGCTCTTCATCAGGGGCGCCCGTTGCGGGGGAAAGCGTCGGTCTGAAAGCCCACGCCCGCGCGCGTCGTTCGATGCCAGGGAACCTTGAAACTCAGCAGGTTGGCCATGGACCGGGAGGGGTTGAACAGGCTGCGAATGACCATTCGGATATAGCGGTTGTGGATTCGGCGTTCGAGCGGGATGATCAGCCTCGCATCGGCGAAGTCCTCCACCACCAGCGTCGCCAGCCCTAGCGTGGGCGTGATTACCAGGTCCACCGCGCCTTTGGTGCCGGGTTCCAGGCCGACGTTGCCGAAGGCGGCCTCGCCCAGCGGCCCCAGTTCGTAATGCGTGCTCGCCACTGTCATCCACGCCATCGACTTGAAGCGGCTCTGCCAGTAGTCCTTCGACTTGAAGTCCGTGGGGATGTACTTCTCGCGGGTGTGATTGTTCAGATAAGTGAACCCGTACACCGCCCCTTGCAGGGGATGGCCCAGGTAGTTCGCCACCCACTCGTCGCCGTCATGCCAGCCGCTGAATCCCTTGATGGAATCGAGGTAATCGCGGACGAAAGGGCCACGGATGTTCCGGCGCGTCTTTTCCTGCATTCCAAACCTGTAGCCGTGCTGAAGTCCCAGAAACAGGCCGTTTTGCAGCAGAAGCGGCTTCCATTGCAGGCTTCCCTCGGCGGGCACTTCGTAGCCGGTGTGGGGTGAGGGACGGAGGTTGGAAGCGGAATCGCCATTGTGCTTTGGATTCTCGGAAGCTACTGCTTCTTCAACCTTTTCCGGCGAGCCTGGCTCATCGTAGGCGGGGAGAATCGGGGCGGACAGCACGGAAAGCGCAAGCAGGAAGGAGAAAAGCCTCATAAGCCAATGAACGGGTGCGCGGCGTCGCGCGTTGCCAGTAATCTTCAGACTCCCATATCCGGCCCCGGCGCTTCAACTCTCGGCCATTGTGGCGGCGCTCGCTTTTTGACAAAATAGGCGGCGATCCCGATCGCACTTTCGAGGCGGCGGCGATGTTTGATCCCGGTCCCCACAGGGAGGATGTCACACAAATGAGATTCGCATTTACCGCCGCAACGCTGCTTGCGGCCTTGCTCTGGTGCGCCCCCGCTCAGGCGCAGCTCGGACTGTTCAACAACGATATGCGCCGCGCCATGACCCGCGATTGGAAGGGCGAACGGTTCCCCGACGGCCGCCCGAAGGTGCCGGATGCCTTGCTCCAGCGCATGAAGACCGTTTCGGCCGAGGAGGCCTGGGGGACGCTTCGGCGCCATGGCTACCGGCTTCAGTTCGAACCCGGCTGGCAGACGATCAACGTGGTCTCCGGCGGCGAGCGCCTGGTGGGACGCGCCGTGACGGCTGTGTTCGTGCCGCAGCGGCCGGACTTCAACGACTTCGTGATCGAGATGGCGGCGAAAGAGGGCAAGACTTCGCGCGCCCAAAACACTTGGGTGATCGATGGGCTGGTAAAAGACGACGTCATGGTGGTGGACCTGTTCGGCAAAATCAAGGATGGCACCATCATCGGCGACAACCTGGCCACCATGATCATGACCCGCGCGGGCACCGGCCTCGTGGTGGATGGGGCCGTGAGGGACGTCACGGGAATCATGGAAATCAAGGGCTTTAAGGTTTTCGCCCGCGGCTTCGATCCTTCCGCCCTCGCCGAAACCACGCTCGCCGGCATCAACGTGCCGATCCGCATCGGCAACGCCACCGTGCTGCCGGGCGATATCGTCATCTCCGACCCCTCGGGCATCACCTTCGTCCCCGCTCACCTCGCGGAAAAGGTTGCGGACGATTCCGAACTCACGCAGTTGCGCGACCGCTGGGGCCACCAGATGTTGCGCGAGCAGAAATACAACTCCGGTCAGATCGACACGCAATGGACTCCGCAGATGATCGAGGAGTTCAACAAATGGGCCGAAGCGCAGGGATCGAAGATGCGCATGAAACCACGCGAATAGCGCAAAAAGGAGCCTCCGAATGACTCAAAAATGGCTAAAAAACCGCTTCCAGACGTCTCGCAGACGATTTCTCGGCTCCGCCGCCGGGGCCGCCGCCCTGGGCGCCTTCTGGACCGAGCAGGATCTCCAGGGCTGGCAGCAGAATGTCCGCACGGCCTCGAAACCCTCCGATCTGAAGATCACCGACTTGCGCGTGGCCCACGTTGTGGGCGCACCGATGCGCTGCCCGCTGATCCGGCTCGAGACCAACCAGGGCATTCATGGCCTGGGCGAGGTGCGCGACGGCGCTTCCCCCACTTATGCGCTGATGCTCAAGTCGCGGCTGGTGGGCGAGAACCCCTGCGACGTCGATCGCATCTTCCGCAAAATCAAGCAGTTCGGCTTCCACGCGCGGCAGGCTGGCGGCGTCTGCGGCATCGAAATGGCGCTGTGGGATCTGGCCGGCAAAGCCTACAACGTGCCCGCCTACCAGATGCTCGGCGGCAAGTTTCGCGAGGATATCCGGCTTTATTGCGACACTACCGAGTCTTCCGATCCGAAGGTTTACGGCCAGCGGCTCAAACAGCGGCGCGACGAAGGTTTCACGTTCCTGAAGATGGATTTGGGCGTCCGCCTCGTTGAAAAGATCCCCGGCACGGTCACCGCCCCGCTGGGAGTCAGTTCTCGCACCACTTCCCGGATCGAGCACATGTTCACGGGCATGGAGCTGACCGAAAAAGGCGTGGCGTTGATGGCCGATTACTGCGGCGCGGTGCGCGAGGCTGTCGGCTGGGATATTCCGCTCGCCGCCGACCACTTCGGCCACATCGGCGTGAACTCCTGCATCCGGCTCGGCAAGGCGCTCGAAAAGTACAACCTCGCATATCTGGAGGACATGATCCCCTGGATGTACACCGATTTGTGGAAGCAGATCACCGACGCGGTGAATATCCCCACACTGACGGGCGAGGACATCTACCTCAAGGAGCCGTTCATCGAGCTCTGCAAGGCGCACGCGGTGGACATGATTCACCCTGACCTGGCCAGTTCCGGCGGCCTGCTCGAGACCAAGAAGATCGGCGACATGGCGATGGAGTACGGCCACGCGATGATGATGCACTTCGCCGGCACGCCGGTGAGCTTCATGGCCAACCTGCACTGCGCGGCGGCGACGGAGAACTTCATCGCGCTTGAATTCCACTCGCAGGAAGTGCCCTGGTGGGAGGACATGGTCACCGGCATTCCGAAGCCCATCGTGAACAAGGGCTTCGCAAAGGTTCCGCAAGGCCCTGGGCTCGGCGTGGAGCTGAACGACGAGGTCGTGAAACAGCACCTCGCCCCTGGCACCAGCTACTTCGCCCCCTCCACGGAGTGGGACAACGAACGAAGCTGGGACCGGCTGTATAGCTGAGTGCGCCGCCGTACCACAGTCGCCCGGATTGCCGGCGCCGGGGTGTTCCGCGACTTGGAGCGCCCCGATCCGGACTGCTATCGGGCTTGTACGAGGATCCAGGGTTCACTTATAGAACGCCTTCGGGGTGGCTGCCACCTGGCGGGATTCAGAAAAAATCCCGGGTTACCACAAGCCCGCCGCCTGAACGGCCCAACTAAGCTGGAGTTGTGCAACGCATTCTTCTATTCGCTATCCTGCTGGTCCTGATCGGGGCGCCGGCCCTGCTCTACTTCCTCTCCTCGTCCACGGATCTGGCTCTGGAGCCGGACGTATCTGTTCTCGGCGCCTCGAGCAAAGTCGGTGTGCGCGCCGCGAACCCGCATGGGGTGCGGGCGCTCCGCGTAAAGCTGGAACAGGACGCGGCGCTGACGACCGCGTCGGTCGAGGCTCCCGCCGATCGCTGGCTGTTCTGGAGGCGCAATGAACCGCCCGCCACCTTCGAGGTGAAGGTGACCGCCGATCCCCGCCAGGGCTTCCGTTCCGGACCGGCGAAGCTGACTGCCGAAACGATCTCGAACGACTTTCGCGGCCGAACCAATACGCTGGTCCGCGACGTGGAAATCAACCTCGCCCCGCCAAAGCTCAACGTCACGGGCGACATGATGTACATCAACCAGGGCGGCGCGGGCCTGGCGGCCTTCAGCGTTTCCGGCTATTGGACCGAGGCGGGCGTGCGCGTGGGATCCCAGGAATTCCGCAGCTTTCCCGTGCCCGGCGGCTCTTCGGAGAATGAACGTTTCTGCCTGTTCGTGTTTCCGTGGGACGCACCTGCCACCGAAAAGCCGGTGGTGTTCGCACGTAATCCGGCGGGGATGCAGGTTGAAACCGGGTTCCCTCATAAGTTGTTCGAGAAGAACTGGCGGCGCCGCCAGCTTCCCGTCTCCGAGGCCTTCCTCGAAAAGATCGTTCCGCGGCTCGATCCCAACGGCCAGGGTCCGCTGCTCGAACGTTTCCTGCGCATCAACCGGGAAATGCGCCGGTCCAACAACCAGAGTCTTGCGGACCTCAGGCTGCAGACAGAACCCGGTTTCCTGTGGGAGAACCCGTTCGAGCAGCTCTCGAACACGCAGGTGGAAGCCCTGTTCGCTGACATCCGAAGCTACATCTATCAAGGCCAGAAGGTGGACGAGCAGGTGCACCTGGGCTTCGATCTGTCGAAGGTGGCGCGCGCGCCCGTGGTGGCCGGCAATCACGGTAAGGTGATTTTCGCGGGAGAGCTGGGCATCTACGGGCAGTGCGTGGTGCTGGACCACGGCTTTGCATTGCAATCGATCTATGCGCACCTGAGCGAGATTTCCGTCCAGGTGGGGCAGCAGGTCCGTCGCGGCGATCCGCTTGGCCGCTCGGGCGAAACGGGCCTCGCGGGCGGCGATCATCTGCATTTCGGCATGCAGATCGACGGCGTGCAGACCAACCCGCTGGAGTGGTGGGACCGCAAGTGGATCCAGGAAAAAATCCTGGACCGCCTGCCCTCGCGCTGATTCGATGCCACATCGCGTATTCTGGTCTGCATGGATTTCGTCACCGGCCACATGGGCTGGATCGAGGTGGTCTGCGGGCCGATGTTTTCGGGCAAGAGCGAAGAGGTGATCCGCCGGCTGCGCCGCGCCATGATCGCGCGCAAACGCGTGCAGGTCTTCAAGCCCGCGCTGGACCGGCGCTATTCCGACGACGAGATCGTCAGCCACGCCGATTCGCGCATGAAGAGCGAGGTAGTGGACTCCGCCGCGGGCATCCTCGCGCAGCTCGACTGGCGCACTCAGGTGGTTGGGGTGGACGAAGCCAATTTCTTTGGTGCGGCACTCGTGCAGGTGGCGCAGCAGCTCGCCGATTCCGGCAAACAGGTGATCATCGCGGGCCTCGATACCGATTACATGGGCCGCCCCTTCACGCCGATGCCCGACCTGCTCTGCCTGGCCGAATCCATCACCAAGACACTGGCGATTTGTGTCCGCTGCGGCAATCCCGCAAAGCACACGCAGCGGCTGGCGGGCGGCGACGAACTGATCGTGGTGGGAGCGCTCGGCGCCTATGAAGCCCGCTGCCGGCGATGTTTCGAGCCGGGCATCCCGAAGCAGGAGACCTTTGATTTCGTGCGCGCAGCGCGGCTGGCGGAACCCGCCGGCGAGGCCCCCTGAACGGCCTGCTTGCCGTGCGCAGCCGCAATCGCTAAGTTGAAACTGATGGGGACGCTATCTGCCCGCCTGATTGCTGCCGCCGCTCTCCTCATCGGCCTGACCGCCGCTGCCGCGCCCCCGTATATCGGCCCGTTCGAGCGCATCGAGCAGCTGAAGGACGAACCAGTCGCCTCGATCCGGGTCGCCTTTCAGAAAGTAGATCCCCGGCTGTATTGGACGCAGGTGCATGAGAAGCAGCCGGCCAATGGGGACTCCTCCATCATGCTGGTGCAGGCGGCGCCACTCAGCGATGCCCGCCGCACCGGCTACATGAATCCCGACCTCACGCAGAGCCGCTACGGGCTGTTTTTGGTCTCCGGCCCCGGCAATCATGTTGAATCCACGCTCGACATCTTCCGCCCGCCCGCCGATTTCGCCACGCCCGTGCTCGAACCGCCCGTCAAAGGACGCGTCTATGTGCATTGGGAAGGCTTCTATGGCCTCTATCTCGGCACCTACCGGTATGAATACCAGGCTGGGCGACAGGAACGCGCGCGGAAGTCGGAGTATGAGAGGCTGGCGGTCACGTTCGTAGCCTCTGAAGGATCGCGGTTGTATTACCGCGCCTTTTACGACCCCAGCGGGCGGCCATTAGGAATGAACAGGCCGCCCGCGCAGAACGCCGGGTTGATTTTCGATACCGAATCGCGCGAATTCACCATCACGGCGACACCGCCCACGCCGCCGCCCGCCCGGCAACCGCCGGATTGGGTTCGCCGCCGTCTGCCGGATGCAATGGGCAGCCACACCGCCAAAGGCGATCCGGCCCGGCTGCGGCGGGATCTGTGGGCCGCCGTCAGCACCGGCGGGCTGCATTTGTTTACACCGGGCGGCAACCCGGCGTTTTATCAGGTTCGCGCGCCCTCCCGGCAACAGCTTGCCGAGGCCCGGCCGGAACTCGCCGCGCGCGCAAGCGCGGGAATCAGCAGCTACAACCCCGAAGCAGGATTCGGCCCCCTGGCTTTGCGGGGCAACACGCTTTGGTTCCTCAACAGGTTCTACGACGGTGAGGGCCAGACTGGGATTGGTTTCGTGGGCCGCATCCGGCTCGGCGAGCCTGGTGTGGAAGCCCGCTATCTGCCCGAAATCGCGTGCTGCGCCGGATCGGCCTTGTATGTCACGCCGAACGGCGAAGAAGTGCTATACGCCGGGCTCGCCGAGTACACCGAAGGCATGCCGATTGGCCGCGGACTGCTGCGCTGCCACCCCGAGAGCGGCAAAACCCGCTACTTCCCCGTCCCGGACACGATCAGCGACATACGCCCCGCCGGCGAAGCGCTCGCCATGGCGACTTCCCACGGTCTGTATCTGCTGGAAGGCGATTCGCTGGCACACTACCGGATCGAGCCCGCGGCCGACGGCGGCGTCGAGTTGGTAACGATCACCCTTCCTTCTCCGTGACCGCCCCCGACTCCCGGGATTGTGAAAAAAGCTACGGCCGATCAATAAACGGCTTCAGGCGTGCCTGCCACCTCACGGTTGCAGCTGTAACGTATAGAAAATGCATCACTTACGAAAGCGAACGTGTCAGCTGCCAGCGTCAGGGAGTGTGAAAAAACAGGTTCCGGTCGTATTGCGCAGGCCGGGCGTGACCGGCACTTTGTGCTTCCGCACGCGCAGCCGGGGCTTGCGTGAAGGCAGACCTGGTTTTCCAGGTTGCATTGGTGCTTCCCCTCACGTCAAACTTGAACATGGGTTCCCGGACGATGAAGACGAAGCTGGAAATTTTCGCCGCTCAAGTACCTGGACACAATATCTTGTGGACAAGTGTTGGTACACGCTACATATCCCCGACAACTCCCTTGACCTCAACCCCATTTCCCGTTATCATCCAAAGTACCCCCCCGAGATGCCCGCCGGTTGTCCGGCGCGGTCGGCTGTCCCCTGTCAACCATCGATCTGCGAGGTGAACGATTTGCTCATTCTCAAGCGCGTTGAACTGCAGGGTTTCAAATCCTTCTGCGACCGTACCGAGATGCGGTTTTCCGGACGCGGGCTGGCCGCCATCGTGGGGCCCAATGGCTGCGGCAAGTCCAATTTGTCGGACGCCATCAGTTGGGTACTCGGGGAGCAGTCGGCGAAGTCCTTGCGCGGCAGCAAGATGGAGGACGTGATCTTCACCGGCACCGACTCGCGCAAGCCGTTGGGCATGGCACAGGTGTCGCTGGTGATGCTCGATCCCACCGGCGAGGTGGTGATCCCCGGCGCGCGCCCCGACGGGGTGAAGGAATACCTCAAGGCCTTGAAGACCAAGGAGGAAGAGGCCTCCTCCGGCGGCGAGGGCGAAACCAACGGCCACGCCAACGGCCACACGAATGGTCATACCGCCGAACCGGCAAACCCCACGCAGATCCACATCCCCAACGCACCCGCGCCAGGCAAGGAGCGCGAGATCATCATCACGCGGCGGCTGTTCCGTTCGGGCGAATCCGAATACCTGATCAACGGCAAGCATTCGCGGTTGCGCGACATCCAGGAGCTGTTCATGGGCACGGGTCTGGGCCCCGAGTCCTACGCCATCATCGAGCAGGGCCGCATCGGGCAGATTCTATCGTCGAAGCCACTGGACCGGCGCGCCATCATTGAGGAAGCCGCGGGCATTTCGAAGTTCAAGACGAAGCGCCGGCTGGCCGAAGCCAAACTCGAAGGCGCGAAACAGAATCTGACGCGCGTGTTCGACATCCTCGAAGAGGTTTCGCGGCAGGTGAATTCGCTGAAGCGGCAGGCATCGAAGGCGCGCCGCTATGAAGAGCTGAAGGGCGAGTTGGACGCGCACCTGCGGGCGGCGCTCACCGGGCGGCACCTGCTGCTGGAGCGTGAAGCGGCCCGGGTGGCCGTGGAGTTGTCGCAGGCCGCGCACGCCTTCGGCGAGCTCACCGAAACGGTGAAGGCCGGCGATGAGGCCGTGAAACAGGCCCGCGAACGCTTTTATCAGACCGAAGCCGATCTCACCGCCGCGCGTAAGCGATTGTCGGAAACCGAACTCGAAGCCGAGCGCACCCGCGGCCAGATCGAGGCGCAGGCGCGCCAGATCGCCGGTTTTGAAACCCGGCTGAATCAGGGCGAGGATGAGTCGGCGCAACTCGCTTCGCGCAATACGCAGCTCGAGCAGGAGCGCGCCCAGCTCGCCGAGACGCTTTCCGCCCTGGAAGCCCAAGCTGGCGAAGCCCGGCAGCGGTTGAATGACAAGAGCGCCGAGCGCGACCAGCTCCAGCAGCAGCTTCGCGAGCAGGAGCAGGCCCTCGAGGCGGCGCGCCAGTCGGCCGTGCGCCTGTTAGGGGAGGCCTCATCGCTGCGGAATCAACTGACGCAGATCGAGACCCATCTCGCCGCGCTCGAGCGCGACACGGCCCGCATCACGGCCGATGAGCAGTCCGCCTCGGCCGACCTCGAGCGCCTCAACGCCGCCAGGGAGGGCTTCGCGGCCACGCTCGCCACCCGGCAGCAGGAGACCGAGACGCTCGCCGCGCAACGCCGCGGCGCCGAGAGCGAACTGCAGGGTCAGCGGAATAGCCTGACCGAAACCCGCCGCCAGCTCGAGGGGCTGCGCACCGAGGCTTCACGCCTGCGGGCGCGACGCGATTCGCTGGAAGAAATCCTTTCGCACCGCGCATATACGACGGAATCCGTCAAGCGTTTGTTTACCGCCGTCGAGCACAATCAGGCGCCGGGACTCGCGCCCGCCGGTGTGCTGGCCGACTTCGTGGAGCTGACTGACCCGCGCTTCGAGAAGGCGGCCGAGGAGTTCCTGCACGAGGAGCTGGAATACGTGGTGGTCCGCGATTGGGAGCAGGCGCGCCGCGGTCTCGATTTTCTGCGCGGCGACCTCGACGGGCGGGCCACGTTTCTGGTGGAGCCGGGCCTCGATCCCGATCCGGGCGCCTTCGCGCCCACGCCGCAACCAGAGCCCGCCATCGGCCCCGAGACGGGCATCGCGGGGCGGCTGTCCGACGGCATCCGCTTCACCAACGGGCTGACACACGCGCCCGCGGCGCTGCTGCCGCGCCTGGCGCGCTGCTATCTCGCTGAGTCGCGCGAGGCCGCGCAACGGCTGTCGCTGCAGTACCCGGACGTTTACTTTCTGCTCGCCGACGGGGTCTGCTACCACGGCCACGCTATCACGGGCGGCCGCAAGACCGGCACCGGGCCGCTGGCGCTGAAACGCGAACTGCGCGAGTTGACCGCGCTGTGCAACGATCGCCAGACGGCGCTCGCCGCCGCGCAGGCGCGGGTAGAGGAACTCGAGACCTCGATCGCCGCGCTCACCGAATCGCTGGACCGGCTGCGCGCCGAACAGCAGCGCCAGGAGAAGGAGACCCTGGTTCTGGACCAGGAGTTGCGCAAGACGAAGGAAGACCTGAACCGCGCCCAACAGCGGCTGACGGTTTCGCGCTCCGAGCTCGAGCGAATCGCCCGCGACCAGGCCGCATCGCGCGAGCAGCAGACGGCCAAGCTGGCGCTGGTCGAGGAGAAAGAGGGGCAACGCGCGCAGTTTGAAGCCTCGCTCGAAGCCGCGCGCGCCGGTATCGAACAGCTCCGCGCCGCCGCCGCCCATTTGGGCGAAGAACATGCCGTGTTGCGCGCCGAACTCGCGGGCTTGGAGGAACGCCGGCGCGGTTCGGAGACGGCCGCCCAGCGATTGCAGCACCAGATCGGCGAAGTGCAGCGCCGCCAGAGCGAACTCGCCGCCGAGATGGAACGGATCGGCGTGCAGCGCGCCCGCTTGCTCGAACTCAACATGGAGCTCGACCAGAAGGCGGGCGTATTCACCAGTGAGATCGAGGCGTTGCAGGCGCGGGTGGCCGAGCTGGCCGCTTCCGAACACGAGCAGCGCGAGAATCTGCAGTCCGCCGACGAGGAGCTTGCCCGCCTGCGCACCGACGCCGCCGCGGCGCAGGAAATGCGCACCACGGTGGAGTTGGAGTTGGTCCGCCGGCAGTCTGAACTCAAGTTCCTCGACGAAACCTGCCGCAAGGAACTGGGCGCGCCCGTCACCGAACTCGCCGCCGCCCGGGACGAAACGCTTCCCTTCCCCGACGAGCTTTCCGTCGCGGACGAGGAGGAAAAGGCGGCCGAACTGCGCCGCCGGATCGAGGCGCTCGGCCCGGTGAACCCCGAGGCGCTCACCGAGTACCAGGAATCACAGCAGCGCTACGACTTCCTGAACACGCAGCGCCAGGATCTGATCGATTCGATCCGCGATACGGAAAAAGCGATCCACGAGATCGATACCGAATCGCGCCGCCGCTTCACCGAGGCCTTCCACGCCATCAATCACAACTTCAAGAAAATGTTCTCGACGTTGTTCGGCGGCGGTTCCGGCGAGATGCGGCTGACGGGCGAAGGGGACGCGCTCGATCAGGGCATCGAGATCGCCGCGCAGCCCCCCGGCAAGCGCCTGCAGAATGTTCTGCTGCTGTCGGGCGGCGAAAAAGCGCTCACCGCCACGGCCCTGTTGATGGCCATTTTTGAATACCAGCCTTCGCCGTTCTGCATCCTCGACGAAGTGGACGCGCCGCTGGATGAAGCCAACGTCGTGCGCCTGATCAACCTGCTGAAGGAGATGTCGGGCAACACGCAGTTCATCGTGATCACCCACGCGAAGAAAACCATGGAATCCGCCCAGGAACTCTACGGCGTCACCATGCAGGAGCGCGGGGTCTCGAAACTGGTCTCCGTTCGACTGCAACCGCCGCCTGCGCCGCCGGCCAACCTGCAACCCATCGGAGCGCATGCATGACGCCATTTCTGGCCGGGATCGCCGGCCCCAGTTGCTCGGGCAAGACCGAGCTTGCATTCTGGCTCGCCCATCGGACCGGCGCGCCAATCCTGAACCTGGACCACTACTACCGGGACCTGAACGGGCTTTCGTTTGAGGAGCGCGCCCGCTCCAACTTCGACGAACCCGCCGCATTGGACCGGGAGGAAATCCTGCGCGACGCCCGCGCGCTGGCCGCCGGCGGAGCGATCTCGGCGCCGCGTTACGATTATTCGATTCACGCGCGCATCGAGGGCGGACAGTTCATCGAACCCGCGCCGGTGATCATTCTGGAGGGTCTTTTTGCGCTGTATTGGCCCGAACTGCGCGAACTCTACCGGTTGCGGATTTTCGTCGATGCCCCCGAAGACCTCTGTTTCGCGCGCCGTTTGCGCCGCGACATCCAGGAGCGCGGACGCACGCCCGAATCGGTCCGTGCACAGTTTGAGGCTACGGTGAAGCCGATGGCGCAACTGCACATCCTGCCGACGCGGGAATTCGCCGATGTGGTCGTGAACGGCGCGGATCCATTGGACGTCTCCGGCCCCGAGGTCCTCGCTCGCATTCCGAAGTTGAACTGAACGATCTGCTCCCCCGCCTCCCCCGCCAGGGCGCTCCCGGCCCCCCGCCGCGAGCGCCCTTTTCGTCCTCAGCCCATGACTTCCGCGAACACGCGCTTGAATATTTCCATCTCCTGCGCAGTGCCGATCGACACCCGAACCTGAGTGGGCCACGACGGCCACACGCGGCCGATATAGACGCCCTTGGCGGCCATCGCCCGCACCACTTCCCCGCCCGGCCGGCGCACATCCACCATAAATTTGTTCGAGACCGAGGGAACGAACTCATAGCCCTTCGCTTTCATCCAAGTGAAGAGGTCTTCGCGGATATCTCGCACAAGCTTGCGCCGCTCCTCCACCACGCCTTTGGCCTTCAGGCTCGCGTGCGCCCCAATCACGCCCGCCGCCGGCAGCGGCCCCATACCGAACGAGGCGATCCGGCCGAGCAGATCCGGGCGCCCCAAGGCGGCGCCGGCGCGCAAGCCCGCCATGCCAAAAAGCTTCGAAAAAGTGCGTAAAACGACGGCATCCTGGCCCTTTTTGACAAAATCCACCGCACTGGGCTCTTCACAGAAGTGAAGGTACGCCTCGTCCACCACCACCACCGACCCCGCGGGTTTGTTCGCCATCAGCCATTCGAGGTCCGCGCGTGGTGTGATGGTGCCCGTCGGATTGTTCGGGTTGCAAATGTAGAACATGCCCGCTTTCGGCGCCGCCTTCACCATCTCGCGGACATCGTGGGCGTAGTCCGCGCGGAGCGGCACGCTGACGGCTTCAGCGTTGACGAATTGAGCCGCGCGCGCCGCCGCTTCATAGCCTGGGTCGGCCACCACCAGAGGGCGGCCCACCGAACAGTAGGCCAGCACGGAACGGTGCAGCGGATCGCTCGATCCCGCGAAGACCCGCACCTGCGCGGTGCTCAAGCCTTCCGATTCCGCCTGGACGCGCTCGAATTCGGCGGCTTCCTCAAAGAAGTACCGACCTCCCTCGCGCACGGCCCGGGCGATCTGCTCCGCCGCTTCGCGGCACGGCCCAAGAGGATTCTCATTGGCGTTGATTTTCACCGCGCCGGGCGGCAGTTTGCCAATGTTGGACAACTGCGCAAGCGCCGCCTCGTTGTAAAACGATAACCCTGCCAGCCAGGCAAACCCGCGCCGGGTGATGTGCTGCATTGGAAGATCCCTTTCCTGGAACATGTTCGCACGCCCGGAGGCGGACTGTGCGACGTAGCGCGAAGCCTTCAGGCCGAATGGAAAAGCCGCCCGGCGTGGGGCGGCCTTTTATCTTCAGACGCGGTTTAGCGCTGGGTCGGCCTCAGGAAAGAATCACGTTCTCTGCCTGCAGACCCTTCGGACCCGTCTTCACTTCAAATTCCACTTCGGAGCCCTCCTCCAGCGTCCGGTAACCCGAAGTCTGGATCGCGCTGAAGTGGACGAAAACGTCTTCACCCGTTTGCCGCTGAATAAAACCATAGCCTTTCGCGGCATTAAACCATTTGACAACACCTTTTTCTTTCACTACTTCCTCTCCTCGTTAACACAATCGTAACTCATATACTCCGGGCACCGACGATGTACAGCGGAGAATATGGTCCAAATAGATCTATATCGAAGATCACCTAAGGCGGGATGACTGCCCAAATTACGATCCCCTCTAGTATGCCAGAAGATGCGGCCTCTGCCAAGCGCTATTCCGGGCTGCCCAAATGCCCTTTTCTTCAGAATGAAGAAAACCCGTCCGGATTCAATGCCGGCTGAACACAGGCTCTCGGCGGATACCCTAAACTGGTGACAACATGTCTTCACTGTTGATCCGCCGCGATGAGCGGGTGCTGCGCCTGACCCTGAACCGGCCGTCGCACCGCAACGCGCTCGATGCAACGCTGTGCCGGGAACTGCTGACGCTGCTGGCGGAGGCGGGACGGGACCGCTCCGTGGGCGCGGTTCTGCTCGACGCCGAAGGCCCGGTGTTCTGCGCAGGGCTGGACCTAACGGATGCCCTTCAGCCGGAGGCCCTGGACGTACAACCCCTGCATGAAGAACTATTTACGTTCGGGCTGCACTACCACAAGCCGATTGTGGCCGCGGTGAACGGCCCCTGTCTGGCCGCGGGGCTTGGCCTGATTGCGAACGCGCACGTGGTGCTGGCCGCCCAGGGCGCGCAGTTTGGCATGACCGAGATCCGCTACGGGGCTTTCCCGTTCGTGACTTTCCGTTCATTGGCGCTGGCCGTGGGTGAAAGGCGCGCCGTGGAACTGGCCATGACGGGCCGCCTGTTTTCCTCTACGCAGGCGCGGGAATACGGGCTGGTTCATGACGTATGTCCGGCGTTCGAATTGGAGGACCGGGCCTTGCACACCGCGCGCCATTTATCCACGGTCGCCCAGGAATCACTGCGCCGCGGCCTGGACTTCGTGCAGAAATCCCGGGAAATGTCCTCGAAAACAGCAGGAATTCTGGCGGCGGAAATGATGGCCAAGACGCAAAGTTCGGCCGACTACGCCGAAGGCATCCGCGCACTGCGCGAGGACCGCCCTCCGCACTGGCCGTCGCTGGATCTGCAGTAAAGCTCACTCCGAGAGGGCGCGCACGACCTTCACTGTCGTGATCAGTTGTCCCAGATGGCGCTGCGTGTGCTCCGCCAGATGGAGGAGCAGGCCGCCGGCTGTCGTGGGCAGGCGGCGGCGGCCGACTCCCCGGAATTCGCTGAAAGCAGAAGGGTCGACGGCGAGCACCTGCGACTCAGCGCGGTCCAGGCTGGCTTCAACCTCGTCTACAAGTTCCGCAAGCGTGCCCTCGGGTCTCATCTCCGTCGCGAGGCTGGCCATTTGAGCCTCGGTCAGCGCCTCGCCCCGTAGATAGGAGCAAAGCCGGTCCAGACTCCCAGCGATATGGCGAAGTTGAAAACCGGCGGGCGGTAAGCCGGGAGGAGCCGCCCATACCGAGTGGTCGTCCAGACCAGAGGTCCAGTGGCGGATTTCAGCCCTAATCTGCATGAACGAGTAGCAGACACCCGCACGCAGAGGGTCCAGATGGGGCAGTGAGCCGCTCAGCCAGGGTTCCATGACTCCAGTTTGTGGGATACTACAGAGGTTAGTCCAGTATTCTCCCCGCCCTGAGAATCGCCGGTTTTCGCACGGCAACTCCCCGTCATTCATCTGTCACGCCACCGACATGCGTGCTTGTTCCAGGCTTCTGAGAATAGAGATCTGAGGCGAAAGCCCTGAAAGGAGGGACTGATCCAGATGAAAACCGATCCGGCCCGCGCAGAGAGGTGTTATTTGTTGGCGAGCGATTTCGATCAAACGTTGAGTTTCAACGATTCCGGGATCGCATTGTCTGAATTGGTGGGTGTGAAGAACTTCCATGAAAAAGTGGCGGCCGTCTCCGAGACCCGCCTTGTTCAGCAGGGCGGCGAACTAGCCTACCTGCTGTTGCATGACCCGGATTACCGCCACGTCCGCCGCGAGCATCTGCGGGAAACCGGAAAACAGATCCGGCTCAAGCGGAACCTTGCGGCTTTGACCCGCATGCTGGAGAACCTGGACGGCTACCGGTTCAGTCTGTATGTACTTTCAGCGGCGCCGGAACAGGTGATCCAGTCGGCCCTGGAAGGCATCGTGCCCGCGGACCACATTATCGGTACGCGCTTTCGCTGGGATGACTCGACCGGGGCGATCACCGCAATCGAGCAGGTCACTGCGGGTTACGGCAAGGTGGCGGCCCTCGAGGATCTTCGGCGGCGCCTTCAGGTCTCGCACGACCGGATTGTGTATGTCGGCGATGGATCTTCGGACGTCCACGTCATGCTCCACGTCCATCGGCGTGAGGGTTTGACGATCGCCGTGTCGGAGTCGCCCTTTGTGACCCAGATTGCGCGCAGGACGATTCTGTCCGACGACGCGCTCTCGGTGGTGGTGCCCATCCTGGAGGAGGTACTTGGTTGGGAGGCGGCACGCATCCGGGGGTTGTTCGAAGCGCACGGATTTACTCTGCAGGAGTGGACCAAGGTCCGGACGGACTCGTTGACGATTGCCGCCACGGGTGCGCTTCCGGAGCGTGGAGCGGCCGCATGAACCGCCTTGCACTCGATTTGATTGGCTGGACAGCCACGGCGACCTTCGCTGCGTCCTATTTCGTGAAAGACGCTACCCGGCTGAGGCGGATCCAGGCAGTCGCAGCGGTGATCTGGATCGGATACGGACTGGCGATTGCGTCGGCTCCGCTGATTGGCTCGAATCTTCTGGTGGCGGCGCTGGCTTTGTATTCGTCACGCCGCCGTTCATCCGGCCCGAAACCGGACGGAGCGGTGTGATACTGTGGCGGTGAAGCTTCCGCAGGGAGGATCATTATGCCCCGTCGTGACACGACCCGCCGGCAGTTCCTGACCGGCGCCGCTGCCATTCTGGCTACTCAGGCCATTCCGCCCGCTTTCGCGGCTCGTAAGAGCGCAACCGACCTCGTACCGCTCGGCAACTCGGGCGTCAAAGTGACGCGCCTGGCCTTCGGCACCGGCACCTTCGGCGGGCGGATCCAGCGTGAACTCGGCCAGGAGGAGTTCACCCGCCTGGTGCGCCATGCCTACGACCGCGGCATTCGCTTCTTCGAAACGGCGGACTCCTACCGCGGCATGCCGCAAATGCTGGCGGCGGCGCTCAAGGGCATCCCGCGCGATTCCTACCAGTTGATGACCAAGATGCGCTGGCGCGGCGAACAACAGCCCCGTGCCACCATCGACCGCTTCCGCACGGATCTGAACACCGACTATTTCGACATCCTGCTGATGCACTGCGTGCGCACGCCCGCCTGGCGGCAAGAACTCGCGCGCCTCCAGGATGAGTTCAGCGAAGCCAAACACCGCCAGGTTTTGCGCGCGCACGGCGCATCCTGCCACGGACTGCTGCCGCTGCGCGCCTTCCCCGGCCACAAATGGCTCGATGCCGCGCTGCTGCGCATCAACCACGACGGCGCGCGTATGGACACGCTCCAGAGCGAATCAAACGAGAAAGGCGATGTGCCGGTGGTGACGGAAACCATCCGGCAGATCCACGCTCAAGGCACCGGCGTGATCGGCATGAAACTGATCGGCGAAGGCCGTTTCACCCAGCCGGAACAGCGCGACGCCGCGCTGCGTTACGTGATGAAGCTGGGTACGGTGGATGCGGTCACAATCGGCTTCAAGTCCACGGCCGAGATCGACGAGGCGATCGAGCGGATCAACACTCATCTGAACTCGTGACGGCGGCGCTTGCGGGTTGAGCCCAGCGGTTCACCGCGCGCGCCAGCGCTTCGAGTTCGATGGGCTTCGTCAGGTAGTCATCCATGCCCGCCGCCAGGCATTTCTCGCGGTCGCCTTCCAAGGCAGCGGCGGTCATCGCCACCACGGGCGTGCGGCGAACGCCGTTTTCTCGACCCCGGATCGTGCGGGTGGTTTCGAAGCCGTCCATGCCCGGCAGACCGCAATCCATGAAAACCAGGTCGTAATCGCGCACGGCGAGGCGGCTCAAGGCCTGATGGCCGTCGCCAGCGATCTCCACTGCGCAGCCAAGGCGCGTCAGCATCCGTTCGGCGACGTATTGGTTGATGCTGTTGTCCTCCACCACCAGCACGCGGCGGGCCCCCTCGCAGGCCGCTTCTTGCTGCGTGGCGTCTGGAGCGGGGGAGGCGGCCTGTGCGGGCATGAGCGGCAGATGGACAAGGAACGTGGACCCGCATCCGGGCTCGGATTCCAGTTCGATGATCCCGCCCATCCGTTCCACCAGCGCTCGCGATATCGCCAATCCCAGCCCGGTGCCCTGTTGTCCGCTGGAAAAGGACTGTTCGCCCTGGACGAACTTCTGAAACAGGCGCTTGCGCAGAGCTTCATCGATGCCGGGGCCTGTATCCCAGACCGTGATGCGGACTCCGCGGCTGGCCCTTGCCACGCCTAGGCCCACCGACCCTTGCGAGGTAAACTTGAGCGCGTTGCCCGTCAGATTGAGGATCACTTGCCGGACGCGCGCGCTGTCGCCGATCCAGTGGGCCGCAAGCTCCTCCTGCCATTCGAAACGCCACTCCAGGCCCTTGGCATGCGCCTGCGGCGCGGCCAGGTGGCTGACCTGCTCCGCCACTTCGCGCAGGTCAAATGGCGCTTCGATCAAGCGGAACTGCCCGGCCTCCATCTTGGCCGCGTCGAGTATATCGTTGAGCAGCCGCAACAGCACGGCCGAGGACTGCCGGATCGTTCGCGCGTATTCCAGGCGCTCCCCTTCGAGCCCGGACTGTTCCAGCAACGCTGCCAATCCGAGCACGCCATTCATGGGCGTCCGGATTTCGTGACTCATGTTGGCAAGAAAACTCTGCTTCGCCTCGGCGGCGGCCTGGGCGGCGGCTTGCGCCCGCCGCCAGCGGACGGTCTGCCACAGGGCCGCGGCCAAGGCCACGAGCAGCAGCAGCGAGAGCGCGGTCAGCATCCTGTTGAAGCGCTGCGAGGAGAGATAGTCCGCCAACACGCGCGTTTCGGTCACCACCAGGCCCCAGCGCAGCCAGATCGCGGCCATCTGGCCGTCGTCGAACAACTGAACCAGCGAATCCTTCAAAGTCACCGCCGCGATCTCCGCGCGCCGGTTGCCGCGCTTTGCGCCGATGCCAAAATCCAGTTGTACGCCCGGCAGCGCTACGACGTGCAGTTTTCCCACGTCGCAGCCCTGGTCCCGCAACAGAATATGGTCGCCGGTCCCCTGTGCAACCAGCGCGGATTCGGCCTCGCCGCGGCAGACGCGCGCCAGCGATTCGGGCAGACCCGGCGAGATCTCGGTGTTCGCCTCCGGCAGGTGCCGTTTCACGAGCACGTCCGTGAGCAGACCCGGCTGCCGGAGCACCTGGCGGCCCCGGATGTCCTTCACCGAGCGGATCCCGCTCTCCTCCCGCGAAACCAGCCACCAGCGGGCGCGCAGGTAAGGCGAAGTAATCGAAACATGTTTCCGGCGTTCCGGAATATCCGCGATCAGCGGCCACAGGTCGGCCTTGCCGGAACGAAGCGCCCGGTCCGGGCCTTCAGGACAGTAAACCCATTCCAGTTGCAGGCCCCGCCGCCGGGCAGCTTCGCTGATGACCTCGAAAACAGGTCCGCGGACCCGTCCCTGTTCGTCCACCAGTTGCACGGGCGGCGAGTACTCATAGCCGACGCGCAAGGGCGCCTCGCCGCCCGCGCCGGGCGGCAAGAGAGACAGAATGAGCCATAGCCCGCTGCAATGCCACATCGTCCGCGACATAGACACTCACTGGGTCTATCGGCGGCAATTTGGGAAAAGATTACGCTTTTCTGCAGACGGCTTGCGCTCAGCGCGGCCGCACGGACCCCAGGCCGCCATCCACGCCCAGCACCTGGCCGGTGATCCAGGAGTTTGCAGGATCCAGCAGGAAAGCGATCGCCGCCGCGATGTCGCCCGGTTGCCCCACCCGCCCCAATGCATGCATGGCCGTAGACGCCTTGAGCGACGCTTCATTGCCCGTGATGCGGGCCGTCAGCGGGGTCGCGACCAGACCCGGAGCCACGGTATTCACGCGGATGCCGCGCGCGCCATACGTGGCCGCCGCCGAAAGCGCCAATCCGATCACTCCCGCCTTCGCCGCCGCGATCGCCTCGTGATTCGCCAATCCCGTGCGCGCCGCGGCCGACGACATCAGCACGATCGAGCCGCCCGTCTGCATCATCGCTTTCGCCGCCGCCCGCACCGTGTTGAAGGCCGTGGTGAGGTTGGCGTGGATCGTATCCAGCCACTCGGCCTCGGTCGTCAGATGCGCCGGCTTCAGTAGTAGCGAGCCCGCCAGGTTCACCGCGCCATCCAGCCGGCCGTGTTCCGCCGCAGCCTGCTCGAAGGCCTGCTGCACAGCCGCTGCGCTGGTGGCATCCAGGCCCGTGGAACGGGAAAGGCGAACGACCCGCGCGCCCTCGTTTTCGAGCAGCTCACAGAGCGCCTGGCCCGTGCCGCCTGCCGCGCCCACCACCGCGTACACACGTGATTCATGACTCATGTTTCAAACACTTCCTCTGCGTTTTGTCAGGTTGCGGAGTTGCAGCTCCATGCGCGGAATCCTCCGCAGCAATTGTTCGTTGCGCTCCAGAAAATCCCAATAAGCGGCCGTAAACGGGCAGTCTTTTTCGGGAGAATACCGGCAATCTCCGCAGTAATTGGACATGCGATTGATGTACTTGCCGGTGGCGGCATAGGGTTTGGAGGCCATGAGGCCGCCGTCGGCGAATTGGCTCATGCCGATCACGTTCGGCAGTTCCACCCACTCCACCGCGTCCACGTACACCGACAGGTACCATTCATGGATCTGGCGCGGGTCCACGCCGGTCAGCAGCGCGTAGAGGCCCGTCACCATCAGCCGCTGAATGTGGTGCGCGTAGCCGAACTCCAATGTCTGCCCGATGGTTTCGGACAGACAGCGCATCTCCGTCTCGCCGGTCCAATAGAACCCGGGGAGCGGGGCGTGGGCGTTGAGGGCGTTGCGCTCCGCGTATTCCGGCATGAAGGTCCAATAGATACCGCGGACGTACTCGCGCCATCCGAGGATCTGGCGGATGAAACCTTCCGCGGCGGCAAGCGGGGCGCGGCCCGCCCGATAGGCCTCTTCTGCCGCTCCCACGGCCTCGCGCGGATTCAGCAGTTTCAAGTTTAGCGCCGCGGACAGCCGGGAATGGTAGAGCCAGGGTTCGCCGGTCCACATGGCGTCCTGGTGACGCCCGAAATGCGGCAGCCGGTGGCGGACGAAGTCATGGAGCGCCTCCAGGGCCTGCGCCCGAGTCACGGGCCAGTCGAAATGTTTCAAACGTCCAGGGTGGTTCTTGTATTGAGTTTCAACGAAGGCCAGCACGGCCCGCGTGGTTTCGTCCGGCTTGAACCGCACCGGCGCGGGTAGTTCGCCCGGACCGGTCTTCGGGAAGGCCTCGCGGTTCTCGGCGTCGAAATTCCACGCCCCGCCTTCAGGTTGAGCGCCGTCCATGAGTACGCCGTGGCGGCGGCGCAGATCCCGGTAGAAGTATTCGAGCCGCAGTTGTTTGCGTGCTTCCGCCCAGGAGCGGAACGCGGGGAGCGGATTGTAGAAATGCGGATCCTCGAGTACTTCAAGCGATGGCACGGCCGCCCGTAGCGAATTCAGCACGCGGTAGTCGCCCGGCTGCACCATCACCACCCGCGAAGGACGCAGGCGCGCGACATCGGCGCGCAGCAACGACGCCAGCGAACCCGCCGCCTGCTCCCGGTAGATCACTTCCTTGCCTTGCGCGCGCAGTTCGTCACGGAAATGGCGCATGGCGGAAAGAAACAGCGCAATGCGCGCCTTGTGTGAGGGCACATGCGTTGACTCTTCCGCCGCCTCCGCCATCCAGACCACGTCTGCCGAGCAGAGCGCAGGCGAGTCCAGGTTCAGTTGATCGCCAAGGACGACAGCCAGCACCACGATCTCTTTGATGCGCGCCGTGCGGCGCCGGGTGGGTTTCTCCACTTGCGGCACCGGGCAAGGATCGGGTAGTCTGCGGGATTGATCTTGACCACTGACCGTGAGACTTGGGAGGAGTTGGGCCGGCGCCAGGCGCCCTCCTGGTATCTGCACCCGCTGGTAGCCGCACAGAAGCGCGACATGCACCTCGCCCTGATCCGGCGCTGGTCCGCGGATATTCAACCCCGGCGGGTGTTGAAAACCGATCTGTTTGAAGAAGCCTTCGGCGAGGACCGGTTGCTGCCGGAGTTGAGCGGCGCCGGATGTCTGCTCTGCGGCATGGATGCCGCCTACTCCACCGTGCATGCGGCGGCGCGCCGGCATCCTGAACTGGCGCGCGGTTTCGTGGTGATGGACGCCCGGAGATGCGCACTGGCGGCCGCATCCGTTGACCTGGTGATCTCTACGTCCACGCTCGATCACTTCGAAACCCGCGCCGAGTTCCTCGCCTCCATCGACGGCTTGGCCCTGGTGTTGCGGCCTGGCGGGCGGCTCATCCTGACGCTCGACAACCCCTGGAATCCGCTGTTTCATCCGCTGCGCTGGCTGACGCGGCGCAAAGGCTCACCGTTTCCCATCGGCTACAGCCCGTCGATAAGAACTCTCTGCCGCGATCTTACGCAGGCGGGATTCGCAGTGCAGGAGCGAGACTGGATCATCCACAATCCGCGACTTCTCTCGACGCTGCTGTTTGTGGCGATCGAGCGTTTATTGGGGCGCCATGGCGACCCCCTTGTCAGAGGGCTCCTGTCGATGTTCGCTCTGCTCGGCCGCCTGCCGACGCGGCGTTTCACCGCATGCTTCCAGGCCGTGCAAGCCACACGCCTGGCGAGGCATTAATCGCCGCCGTAGTTGATCTCGAGGCGCTTCACCGCGCGGGCAGCCACAAAAAGCACGGCGGCGGTGAGCGCGCACAGTCCCAGCACCGCCAGAGGCCACGCCGTGCCGGGGGCGGGCGCCAGAAACAGCCGGACCAGCGCGGGCGCGCCATCGTCCATCGGCGCGGGCATCGGGCACACCGACTGCACATAGTGGAGCACGCTGATCTTCTGCAGCACCGCCGGCAAGAAGCCATTGATGCTCTCCCACATCAACAGCACGACGGCGGGAACGATCGGGTTTCTCACGAGCAGACCAGCGGCCAGAAAGGCGCTGCCGTACCCCAGACAGGCCAGCATCGCCGCCCCTGCGTACCGGGCCCATTGCGCGGCGGCGGGGCCGGCCAGAAAGGCGCGCGCCTCGAGCGGGTCCACCGGCCAGACCATTGCGGCGAACATCAGCGCCGCGCCCGCGCCGAATATCACACTGGATGCCAGCAAGCCCGCCAGGTACTTGCCGCCCAGCAGCACCTCGCGGCGCGCCGGCGCGAGCAGCCAGAAATGCAGCGTCTTATCGAGCATTTCTCCGCGGAATAGGTTCATGAAAATTCCCAGGCAGCCGAAGAAAATGGCCAATTTCAGGTAATAGTAGTGGAAAACGCCGTTGTACGCCTGGCGCTGCCGCTCCAGTGAAATCAGCTGCCGGATGAACTTCGCCTCAAGAATCCCATTCCGGAAGCGCAGTTCGGCGAACCGGCTGCCGTCCCAATAGCGCAGGTTGCGGATCACCAACAGTTCTTCGCTCTCATCGTCCTCGCCCCGGTGCCGCCGTCTGAACTCCCGGTCGCGTACCGGCGTGCCCAGCCGTTCGAGCACGGCTTCCACGCTCTCGCCCTCGTTCACTGAATTGATCAGAGCCGGACTCACTCTGTTGACCGCCTCGTAGGATCGGCGCTCATAGGTCATGCCGATGGCGGCCGCGACAAAAATCGCCACGGGGAACAGCGCCAGTCCATACACCCAGAACGAACGTTTTGAGAAGAACACCCGGCGCAACTCCAGCCGCGCGATGGTCCAGATCTGGCGGGCGCGGAAATCGCGGGTCATCGCTGGCCTCCGATCAGATATTCATAGAGCGCATCTACGTTTTCGTCGGCCGGAAGCACGCTTTCAATGGTGTGCCCGGCGAGCGCGATCTCGTTCAGGGCGGCGGCGAACTGTTCACGGTCGCGGGTCATCACCAGCAGGCCCTCGCGGCCGTCCACCATCTTGATCTCCGAGACGTGATCCCGCCCGAACAGCAGCGAGGCAACGCGCGAAGCACCCGAACAGCGGATGAGGAATTGCGACGGGCGCTCGTCGATCTCGTCGCGGACGTTCCGGATGCGCCCCTCGGCCACCACCATGCCGTTGGCGATCAGAATCACCTGATCGCTGATCACATCCACTTCCTGCAAAACGTGCGAGGAGAGCACCACGTGCCGGCCGCGCGCGGCGAAGTCGCGGAATAGCGCGATGGTTTCGGCGCGCACCACCGGGTCCAGGCCATTCAGCGGCTCATCGAGCACCAGCACTTCGGGATCGTGCGCGATGGCCTGGGCCAGCCGCACCCGCTGGCGCATGCCCTTGGAATAGGCGGCCACCTTGCGTCCGGCGGCCTCGGTGAGGCCGACACGCTCCAACGCCTCCGCCGCCCGTGTCCGCGCCGCGCGCGAATCATAACCCCACAGCAGCAAACTGGTACAGACGAAATCGAAGCCCGTCGCGCCGCGCGGCGCGGCATCGTATTGCGTGGCGTAGCCGGTGATCCGCATCAGGCGTTCCGGGTCGCGCGGCGAAAATCCGCGAACGGTGATAGAGCCGCGGTCCGGGTGGACCAACCCGGTCAGCAGGTTCATCAGGGTGGTCTTGCCGGAGCCATTCGGCCCCACCAGCGAAGTGATCCCCGGGGGAATCCGGAGAGTTACCCGGTTTACGCCCAACACCTCACCGTAGAATTTCGAGACTTCGTCGAAGACGATCTCAGGCGCGCTCATGAGACCACCTCCACCGGGCGCAGTTTCTTTTCGAGCACGAGCGCCACCAGCGCGGCCATCACCAGCAGGGCCGCCCCGCAAGCCCAGGCGCCCGGACCCTCGCCCGCCTCCACGCCCAGCATCGCGCTCCAGACGGTGTAAAGCGCGCGCGCCGGGTTGAACAGGACGCCCCAGGTGACGTCCAGCACATTGTTCAGCAGTTCGGAGGCGCCGGCCAGGATGAAGAAGAACCCGACTACGAGCGCGCCTGCAATAGTCCGCCACTTCACCCATGCCGAACAGGCCAGCGCGACCATCGAAACGAGAAGTATGTGCATCGCGAAGCCGGCGAGGACACCGACGGGCAGGCGCAAGTTCTTCCAGAGCCAATCGAATCCCGCCAGCCCACCCTGCATCGCGAATAGCAGCAGCGCGGGCAGCAGCGTCACGAGCGCGAGCATGGCCACGAGCGTAAACATTCGCGCCAGCACGTAATCGAGCCTTGAAAGAGGCCGGGAGAAGTAGAGCGGCAGCCCGTTGTTCGCCAGATCCGGAGCGATCAGCCCTGGCCCAGCGAGCGCCGCCAGTATCACCGCCATTACGGCCTGCGTGTCCATGAAGTAGCGAAAGAACCGGCCATCGATCTGCAAGAACTGCGCGAAATCATTGTCCAGACCAGACCACAATTCCGAATGGTTCGCGACGTAGATGAAGGCGACACACGCCAGAGGCCAGAACAGCGACACGATCAGGACGATCAGAATCAACCGCTGTTCGATCAGCCGCGGCCAGACGAAGCGCGGCAGCGCGAGGAAACGCGTCCAGCGGCCGGTGAGTTCGCCCTGATAGCGTTGGTACCCGCGTTTATAGACGGCCATCGGCGGCCACCTCCTCGGGCTGATCCGGCGCCGGCCCGCCAGCGGGCAGGTGGCCCACCGCTTTCATGAAGATCTCCTCGAGCGTGTCGCGGCGATGCGTCAATTTGTGGACCCGCAGGTCCAGCCGGGCCACGATCTGCCACAACGTGCCGATTTCCACGCCCGGCGGCAGCACCATCCGCCACCGGCCCTCGCCCTCGCGCACCGATTCCACACCGCTCTCCTGCAACGCCGGCGCCAGGGCGGCATCGTCGCCCGCCACCTCCAATTCCACGAACCGCCGGTTCGAGCGCCGCTCCGCCTCCAGGTCGGCGTGATGCACGATCTGGCCGTCCTTCAGGATCACAGCCTCGTCGCAAGTCTCCTCGACGTCACGCAGCAAATGCGAACACAACACCACGTTCATCCCGTGATCCTGTTTCATCTCGCGGATCAGCGTCAGCATGCGCCGCCGCGCCGCCGGATCCAGGCCGTTCGTTGGCTCGTCGAGAATGACGAGGTCCGGCCCGTGGATAATTGCTTGCGCCAGTTTCGCCATCTGCTTCATGCCCAGCGAATACGTGCCCAGCGTGCGGTAGCGCGCCTCGCCCAACCCCACGTGGAACAGCGTTTCGTGCGCTTTTTCGAGCGCCGCCTCGCCGGGCAGCCCCGACAGTTCGCCCATCAGCCGCAGAAACGAAACGGCGGTGACGTTGGCGATCAGCGTCTCGTTCTCGGGCATGTAGCCGATGCGCGCTTTCACCTCGCGGGGCTGCGTCCGGCAATCAAAACCCAGCACGCGGGCCCCGCCGCCCGAAGGCTTGTGGAACCCCAGCAGCGTTTGAATCAGCGTGGACTTCCCCGCCCCGTTCGGCCCAAGCAGGCCGATGGCTTTCCCTGCGCCCGACGCGCCGAGGCGGCAGGAGAGCCCCTTCAGGACCTCCCGCCGCCCCAGGCGGACGCGTAAATCGTCGAGTTCAATGACTGGCGGCATGCGTCTTCGAACCGGCGGTCAGCGTGACGCCGAGCACCAGGTTCATCAATCGAGTACGGCTCGCGGCGCGAATTCGTTCCGTTTCACCGTCCATTACGATCAAGACCGGCTCCGGGTTCTGGAGCAGGGCTTTCAGCGTCCCGTCGGAGACCAGGTTCGCCAGATCGGCCACCGGCCCTTCCGGGTTGAACCAGACAAAGCCCGAATGATGCATCACACCCGTTGCGGGCATCTGCTGCATGAAGCGCGCGCTGCGCACCAGCCCCATGCCCGCGCCGCGCACCTGGATGGCCTGCGCGGCCAGCGCCCGGTCCTGGCTCACGATCAGGTAGCCCCGGTCGTGCGTCCAGTAGAGCGCGTGCGGCGACGCGCCCGATTTCACGGTGGTCCACACGCGCCCGCCTTCCTGCTGATCGGTGAGCGTCAGGCGGAACTGCGCCTTATCGGCGGGCAGTTCGCGGTTGAAGGCATCCACCAGCCGGCGCAACGAAAGATCGAGCAGCGCGGGCTGCGGCGCCTCGAAGACGCCGATCCAGCCGGGCACCGGGATCGCCACACGCTCGATCGCCATGGTGAAGTCCGAACCCAGCGCGGCGGCGATGTCCTGCGAGACGTTCACGCCGGTCTTCTGCTCGAAGGCGCGCAGTTCTTCGGGGATTTTTGAGGACACGCGACCCAGCGCGGCGATCAGTTCATCGAACGCCTGCCGCGGGTTGCGCGTCGCGGCCGAAACTGCGAACACAGCGTTCGCCGATACATATTCGGCCGAACCGGCGGCGGCAGGTCCCGCGAGCCACGACGCCACGCCCGTGCGCGCTCCGGTGAACGAGAGGGAAGCTTCGTTCTCCGATTGGCCACCGGGCGAGCGGTGCTCGAAGAACAGGTGCTTCACCGCGCCGAAGCCCAACGCTTCGGCTTCCGCCCCGGCACGGAGATCCATCGCGGCCAGATTCAGCCCCAGCAGCCAGCCCGTCCCGCGACGATAGCGGTCGGCGATCTCGGCGGCGAAGGGCGTCGCCGCGCCTCCACCAAGCTGCGTGCGCAAAGCCGCGGCCGATGGCGCCACCACGACGCGACCATTCGCGATCTCGAACACGCCCTTGCCCTCGCCGGCGGCCAACACCTGCGTGAGCGCGTCGCGCAGTTCGGACTCGCGGCCCGCCGGCACTTCAGCGAGCATGAGGGGTTCGCCTTCGCCCTGCTGTCCGGGCGCGCGGGTCATCACGAAGACGATCTCCTCGCCCAGCAGCGGCGCAATGGTTTGCACGCGCACGAGCACCTCGCGCATCGCCGCTCCATCAGCCGAGTTCCACCATTCCTTCAGCACCGCGTTTTCACGCGCGCGCTCCTCGATCAGGTTCACCGTCTCGTCCACCGCCCGGCCGATATTCGGCACGGCGGCATAGACGAACGGGTTGGCCGGAATCAGCGGCAACAGGCGCGACTCCGTACGCACGCCCTCACTCAGCCGCGCCGCCAACTGGCGTTCGATGTTCAGGAATTCGGCCAGCAGCGTAAAGTACTTCTGCGATTCAGCACTCCAGGCCACCGCCTCGCGCACCGGCACGGCCGCCATGGCGGGCGTCGAAGCGGCCTGCTCGCCGCGCGCCAGCACCCGGTCCGTCCCCGGCTGCCGCACGGCCACCGAGCCTTCCACCACCGACACCAGTGACCCGGCCGTGCCCGTGGAGACTGCGAAGATGGTGCCTTTGACCAGCGCTTCGGAGTCGCGCGTCTCGACCCGCAGCCGGCCTCGGCGCTGCTTCGCGGCTTCCACTACTACATCGCCGCGCTCCAGCCGCACCATCTGTCCCGACCACGCGCCAATCAGCGCAAGTTCGGTCCGCTCGTTCATCTCGACGCGGGAGCCGTCGGCCATCCGCAGCACGGCGCGCGCGCCCAGACCCGTTCGCACCACTTCGCCGTCCTCAACCGCCGCACCCGCGGCGATCGGACCCGAAGCGAGCCGGTAAAGCGGGCCGGAGACAGATTCCACCGTCGCCCGCGGGCCTGCCGGCGCGAAGGCGCGGTCCAGCGGGCCGCGGCCCAACGCCAGAATCACCAGCGCGGCGCCGGCGGCAATCGCGTAACGCACCCACACCGGACGCGGCTTCTTCGCCGGCATCGCCACAAGCGTGGGGGCGGCTTTCCGCTCGCCGCGCGCTTCGTTGAACACGCGCCGGCAAGACGCGCAACGGCTCAGGTGATCCTCGAGCAGCAATCGGCGCGGCGCGGCCAGCTCGCCGGCCAGGTAGGCCGCGAGCTCGCCGCGAAACTCGGCGCACAGAGGAGACTCCGCGCGCAGCAACTTCTCCCACACGCGGGCCTGCGCCGCTTCCACTTCCGCGGGCTCGGCGTTCTCGGCCCGCATCGCGTTCAATGCCTGTTCCAGACGATCGTCGGGCATGGCGGGTCTCCCTTTCATTGTTCTACTTCCTTCTGCAACTGTTGCCGGATACGAAACAGCCGGCTGGCCACGGTGCCGGGTTCGATCTTGAATTCCACGGCCAGATCCTTGTTGGCGTGGCCCTCGACGTAGCGGAGGACAAAGAGCGAGGCGTCCTCGGGGTCCAGCTTCGCCAGGGCCCTCCGCAGGCTTTCCTTCAGCAAGTAGGTGTTTTCGCGCGCGGTATGATCGCGGTTTTCCTCGAGCGGGGCCTCGGCTTTCGTGGCCCGGCGGCGGAGGATGTCGATCGACGCGTTCGTCGCCGCGCGCCGGAAATACGCCGGCGAGGCGCTGGACGGGTCGAACCGGTCGTGCTGGTTGAGCAGCCGGAGAAAGACGGTCTGCATCACGTCCTCGGCCTCCTCCGGCCGCCCCGTCACGCGCAGCGCCGTCCGGTACACGGTTTCCGAGTACTGCCGGAAGATCTGCTCGAATTCGGGCGGCGGAGACATGGGCATCGGCGTGTGCTGAATTGCTTGAAGCGGCGTTGCCATCATCATCTACCCACTTGGCTTAACGCAACCAAGAGGTGGAATCTTCCCGCGTGCTTGAGACTGGTGTAACAATCGCGGCCGCTCCCCCGCCTCGGATACCATGTCAGCCATGAGCACCACACGCCGCGGATGGTTCGCCGGGCTGGGCGCCGCCTCCCTTGCGTTCTCCCAGCAGCGCAAATCCCCCCCGCTCGACATCCAGGAATACCAGCCCAAGAGCATGCTGACGGTGGATGAGAACCCCGTCGAACGCGCCCGCTTTCCCGTCATCGACTTCCACAGCCACCTCACCTTTGCCCGCGAGGGCGCCGCCCGCGTCAACTTCTCCATCCCGCCGCCGGAATTGCTGGAGGTGATGGACCGGCGCAACGTCCGCATCATGGTGAACCTCACCGGCGGCGCAGGCGCCGGCGTGAAACCCTTCGTCGAGGCGCTGGACCTGGCCCACCCGGGCCGCTTCCTCACCTTCACCCAACCCTTCTATCGCCGGATGGCCGAGCCCGGCTACGCCCGGATGCAGGCCGATGCAATCGCCGCCGCCCATCAGGCCGGCGCAAAGGGCTTGAAACTCCTCAAGTCCCTCGGCCTCGTCGTCCGCGACACCGAGAAAAAGCTGATCAAGGTGGACGACCCGCGCTTCGACCCCATGTGGGAGGCCTGCGGCGCCCTGAAGATGCCCGTCGCCATTCACGTCTCCGATCCCGCCGCCTTCTTCCTGCCCACCGACCGCTTCAACGAGCGCTTCGAGGAGCTGAACAACCATCCCGATTGGAGCTTCCACGGGCGCGACTTCCCCTCGAACGAGGAGCTGCTGGAGGCGCGCGACCGCGTATTCGCCCGCCACCCCAAAACCCAGTTCGTCGCCCTCCACGTCGGCCACTTCGCGGAGAACCTGGGCCATGTCGCCCGTTCGCTGGACCGCTTCCCGAACATGCACGTCGATATCGCGGCCCGCATCGGCGAACTCGGCCGCCAGCCCCGCGCGGCCCGCAAGTTCTTCGAGCGCTACCAGGACCGCATCCTGTTCGGCACCGACGCCGTCCCCATGGGCTTTTCCACCCCCCAGCAGATCTTCGGCGACGAGCTGTACCGGATCTACTACCGCTTCCTCGAAACCGAAGACGAGTACTTCGACTACGCCCCCGCGCCTGTCCCGCCTCAAGGCCGCTGGCGCATCTACGGCATCGGCCTGCCCGAGCCGGTGCTCAAGAAGGTGTACTACGACAACGCAGCGCGCCTGCTGGGCTTACCGCCGCTCAAAGCATAAGCCGGGAAGGTAAAACGGGCTGAGTTTGGGGCGCGTACCCGCCCTGGAGTTTCGGCTGGTTATGGCAGCAAATCAGTGACATCCGCCCCCGCCGTCGATTACAATAATAAAGTCTCTCGATTCATCCGGTTTGCCATCTCAAGTCAGGAAGTACAGCTATGCCTAATCCAAAACGCCGTCACTCCAAGCAGCGCACCTCTACGCGCCGCGCGCACGACGCGCTGCGCCGCGCCGGGTTGTCGGAGTGCCCGAATTGCCACTCCATGAAACTCCCCCACCGGGCCTGCCCGAGTTGCGGCTGGTACAAGAGCCGCCAGGTGATCGAGGTCGCTGAAGCCTGATCGATTCCGGCTGTTGATGTCACTCCGCGTTCGAATTAGCGAGACTCCATGATCACAATCGCCGTAGACGCGATGGGTGGGGATCATGCCCCCGGTCCAGAGGTGCTGGGTGCGGTTCGCGCCGTCCGCCAGCAGGACGTCAGCCTGATTCTGGTGGGCCGCGAGGATGTGCTTCGGGCCGAACTGAGCAAGTTTGAGGGCTGGAAGAACCTCCCCATCCGCATTGTGCACGCGAGCGAAGTGATCACGATGGACGATAACCCGTCGCAGGCGCTGCGCGGAAAACGCGATTCAAGTCTGCGGGTGGCCGCCCGGCTGGTCCGAGAAGGCGAAGCCCACGGGCTGGTCTCGGCCGGCAATACGGGGGCCGTCATGGCTATTGCGAAGACGGTCTTGGGGATGATCCCCGGCGTGCAGCGGCCCGCGTTGGCGAGCGCTTTCCCGACGGTCAAAGGGAAACCCGCCGTCATGGTGGATGTCGGCGCCAACGTGGACTCCACGCCCGGAATGCTCGCGCAGTTCGCCGTGATGGGGGACATTTACTCACGCCTGATTTTCCATACGCAATCGCCCCGCGTGGGGGTTCTCTCGATAGGCGAGGAAGAACACAAAGGTAATGACCTGACGCGGGGCGCAAGCGCGATTCTGAAGACGCTGCCCCTGAATTTCATCGGCAATGTCGAGGGCCGCGACCTCTACACCGGCCATGCCGATGTCGTGGTCTGCGACGGCTTCATCGGCAATGTCGCCTTGAAGGTCAGTGAAGGTCTGGTGGACGTGATCAAGCATATGCTCCAGGAATCGCTGGCGGCGACGATCACCCGCAAAATCGGCTATGTATTGAGCCGCGCCGCGTTCCGCGACTTCAAGAAGCGCGTGGACTATTCCGAATACGGGGGTGCGCCGTTGCTGGGCGTAAAAGGGGTCTGCATCATCTGTCATGGACGCTCGAATGACAATGCCATCCGTAACGCAATCCGGGTCGCCGCCGAACTTGCTAGTGAACATGTCACCGACCGCATTCTCACCGACATGGCGCGCTGGCATTCGCAGAATGGCGCCGCGACCGCTTAACGCTTTCCTCGCACTCCTGCTGCTGGCCGGCAGTGCCCTGGCGCAGCGCCCTCATCCCGCCTCCTGGACCCTCACCCCCGAATCCGCGCGGATCGCGCCCGGTGGCTCGTTTCTGGCCGAACTTGAGGTCACCCTGCAGGATCCCTGGCATATGTACTCGATGACGACCCCCGCGGGCGGACCGATCATCACTACCATCTCTGTCGAGGACAATCCCGCCATCGCAAGCTGGACCATTTTCCAGCCCCCGGCCAAGCGCAAGTTCGACCCCAATTTCGGCATTGAAACCGACACTTACGGCGGTTCGGCGAAGTTCTTGGTGCGCCTTCATGTGGCCGAAGACGCCCCGGCGGGCTTGCTCGAGTTCGCCACGCGAATGCGCTATCAGCTCTGCACCGACACCGAGTGCCTGCCCCCACGGCCCATGACCGCGACGGCACAAATCGAGGTGGCCGCGGACGGGCAGCGCGAAGCCGGCCCTGTGCCCGCGAACTACAGCGAGTTCCGCAAGGGCGAGCCAGGCCCCCTGGCGGCGCCTGCGCAAAGCGCCCCTTCAGGCACGCAGGGCTTGGGCGCGTTTGTGCTGGTCGCCTTCGCGCTGGGCTTCGCGGCGGTATTCACACCATGCGTCTTCCCGATGATCCCCATCACGATCTCGTTCTTCCTGAACCAGGGGGCGGGTTCGCGCGGCGAGGCGCTGAAACAGGCGATTGTTTTTTCGCTCGGCATCATCTTCCTGTTCACCGCCCTCGGCTTCGGGCTGACCGCGGCATTGGGGCCTTTCGCCGTAGTTCAACTTGCCGCGAACCCGTGGGTGAACCTCGCCATCAGCACGATCTTCTTTATCTTTGCCTTGAGTCTGCTGGGCGCGTTCGAGATTACGCTGCCGTCGGGGCTGCTGACGAAACTGAACGCGGCCTCGAGTCAGGGCGGCACGCTCGGCACGCTGTTGATGGGATTGACGTTTTCGCTCACCGCCTTCGCCTGCGTCGGCCCGTTCGTCGGCACCTTGCTGGCCGCATCCGTGCAGGGCGGCGGGCTGCAACCCGTGCTCGGTATGCTCTTTTTTGGCAGCGGGCTTGCTCTCCCCTTCTTCTTCCTTGCCCTTTTCCCCGGTTACCTGCAGCGGCTGCCCAGGAGCGGCGCGTGGATGGCCCGCGTCAAAGTGGTGATGGGCTTCCTGGTGCTGGCCGCGATGCTGTACTACCTCAGCCGGGTAGATCTGGTTTGGGGTTGGGAATTGCTCACGAGAGAGCGTTTTTTGGCGTTTTGGGTGCTGTTTTTTGCGCTTCCGGGCCTCTATTTGCTCGGTTTTTTGCGCATGGAAGGCATCAAGCCCGATGCGCCGGTCACCGCCGGACGCCTGCTGGTGGGCACGCTGTTTCTGATGTTCTCGATCAGCCTGATTCCCGGCATCTTTGGCGCTAAGATGGGCGAATTGGAGCCATTCCTGCCGGCTGCTTCCCAAAATGCGGGCTTCGCCGGCGCGGGGGCCGGGGCGCCAGGCGCGAAGTGGATCAAGGATGACTATCCGGCCGCGCTCGCCGAGGCTCGCGAGGCCGGCAAACCGCTTCTCGTCAGCTTCACCGGCTACGCTTGTACGAATTGTAAATGGATGAAAAGAAACCTGTTTACGCGCACAGAAGTGGCCCAGGCCCTGGACCGGTTCGTGCTTCTGGAACTCTACACCGATGGTACGGACGCCGCCAGCGAGGAGAACCAGAAACGCCAGGAAGGCGAGTATCAAACGGTGGCCATACCCTTCTATGCGATTGTCGATGGCTCGGAGCAGACGCGCGCCACATTCGCGGGGCTCACCCGGGACAGTAACGAGTTTCTCGGTTTTCTGGCCAAAGCCGACTGATTCAGCGTCCGGCGGCTTTCCAGCGCGCCACCACGAGTTCCGCAACCAGATTCTCCTCCTCCCGGTCCGATTCGGCTCGCCATTCCTCATACCGCCGGCGGCGCAGCCGTTCCAATACTTCGCTTTCGCGCCGGACCGCCAGCAGCGTTTCCCGCTGTTGTTCGATCGCCTGCCGCACCTGGCGCTGCAGATTCTTCAGCTTCTGGGTCTCGCTCTCCACATGGATCGAGAACTGGTTGAGCGCCGCGAGCTCAAAGGCCGGGATGGCCGCGCCACCGGCGAAACCGGCGCGCGCACGCTCCATCTCGAGGCCCAGGGCTTCACGACGGCTCGCCACCCGCTGCTCTTCGTCGAGCAGCGCGCGCATACGTGATTGCTCGGCGTCAAGCTGGACGCGGCGCCAGGCGCGGAGCCGTTCGAGCGGGAACCGGAACTTCTTCATCTGGGGGCGGCCTCAACCGGCTTTGCCAGGACATGAAGCCTTTCTACGGCTTCGGTTAGCGGAGTATGCTCTCGAGCGCCCTGGCGCAGGAAGTTTTCCATTTGTTCGCGGAGCCGGAGCGCGGCGTCGAGTTTCGGATTGGACCCCGCGGCGTAGGCGCCGATCCGGACCAGATCTTCGGAGGCTTCCAACTCGGCCAGCAGCGCCCGCACCTTCGCGGCCGAGGTTGTCTGTTCGGACGGGCTGACACGGTTGGCCAGGCGCGAAACCGATTGGAGGACGTCGATGGCCGGGTAGTGCCCGCGCTGGCTGAGAGCGCGGCTGAGAACGATATGTCCGTCGAGGATCCCGCGCACAGCGTCGGCAACGGGCTCATTCATGTCGTCGCCCTCCACCAGGACGGTGAAAAATCCGGTGATGGAGCCACGGCGAAAGCGTCCCGCGCGTTCGAAGATCCGCGGAAGCATCTGAAAGACCGACGGCGTGTAGCCCTTCTGGCTGGGCGGCTCGCCGCTGGCGAGGCCGATCTCACGCTGGGCCATGGCGAGGCGTGTAACGGAGTCGGCCACCAGCAGGACGTCCTTGCCCTGGTCGCGGAAGAACTCGGCGATCGCAAGAGCGACGAAGCAGGCGCGAACGCGCAGCGGCGAGGGCCGGTCCGAGGTGGCGACCACCAGGACCGAGCGCCGCAGCCCTTCCGGGCCGAGTTCATGCTCGATGAAATCGCGCACCTCGCGGTTGCGCTCACCCACCAGGGCCAGCACGGCCACGTCGGCGTCGTGGTTCTTCAACAGATTGCCGAGCAAAGTGCTTTTCCCGACGCCGGAGCCTCCGAAGATGCCAACGCGCTGCCCGCGCCCGCAGGTGAGAAACGCGTCGATGGCGCGAATGCCGGTGCCGAGGGGTTCGTCGATGGGCACGCGTTCCAGCGGGCCCGGAGGCGGGGAGTACAGTTCATACAACGCCCCGGCAGGCAGTGGAGGTCCGGCGTCGAGAGGGCGGCCGAAGCCATCAAGCACCCGCCCGAGCAGCCCGTTCGAGACCGCGAGCCGTGAGTCGCGCCTGCGGGCGATGACCTTGTCCCCACATTGCAGACCGCCAGTCTCTTCCAGGGGCATTGAGAGCAATCGGCCCTCGCGAAAGCCAACTACCTGGGTGCGGATGCGGCGTCCGCAGCGGGTAACGATCTCGCAGAAGTCGCCAACAGCCGCGGCGGGCCCCTGGGACTCGACAATCAGGCCCACGGTCTCGGTGACAGTTCCGGTCCACTGCGCGGGATCGGCCTCACTCAGCCAGTTGTGGAAACGGAGAAGTTCGAGCGGTTGAGTCATGATCGGTTCGGTCCCGGCGCTTCCAGCAGATCCACGAAACCACGCTCGATTTCCTCGAGTTGCGTGGTGACCGAGGCATCGAGTACGCCGCGAGTGGTCTCGACAAGCACCGCGCCGGCCTCCAGCGAAGGATCGGGTTCAAGACGAATCGCTGGTGGCGCCCCCACGCGGTCCAGGGCGAGGCGGATGCAGGAGGCCGCCCCCGGGTGGCACCGGATCGAAAGCACCTCACGCATGGACAGGCCGTCGAGCGCGGAACGGACGAGCCCTGCAACCGCCTCCGGGTCGATCGAGATCTCGCGGCGCAGGATGCGCTTGGCGACGAGCAGCGCAAGCTCGACGACCTGGCGTTCCGCCTCGATCCGCAAACGCGGCCGGAGCGTGGCGATGGCCTCGATGCTCTGCACCAGCCGGGCGTGCAGAGCGGCGCTGGCTTGCTCGGCGGCTGCGCGCGCGCCCGACTCGGCCTCCCGGCGCCCTTCCTCGCGCGCGCGGTGGATCTGAATCTCCCAGTCCGCCGGGGCGGCGGTCGTTTCGTTGGCCCTCTCTGGCCGAAGGGAGGCCCCGCGCAGGCCTGACGGCGCCATGCCGTCCCTGGCAGGCCCCAACTCGCTCCAGACGACCGGCGCGTACTCCGCGTCCGCCCCGCTGAGAACCCTAGACGACATACTGCTCCCCGACAGTACCCTTCAGATTCACGACGCCTTCGGCTTCGAGTTGACGGACGATGGCGATAATCTGCTGCTGCGCCGCCTCGACCTCTTTGATCTTGATGGGACCCAGCGCGTCCATATCTTCGCGCAGCATCTCGGCGCCGCGCTCGGACATGCACTGCAAGAAGTGGCTCTTGAGCTGGTCGCTTGTGCCCTTGAGCGCAACGGTAAGTACCTTGCGGTCGATCCGGCCGAGCAGTTCCTTGATCCCGTTCTGGTCGATCAGCAGCAGATCCTCGAAGACAAACATCAGGTGCCGAATGGTCTCCGCCAGATTCGGATCACGCTGTTCGATGGTGTCGAGGATCTCCTTGCTCGATCCGGAATCAAGCCGGTTGAACATTTCGGAGACTGCGCGCACGCCGCCATACGATTCGCGGCTCATTTCGCCGAGCGCCTTCAGCTTCTGACCGATAATTCCGGCGATTTTCGAGATGATTTCCGGAGAGATCTGGTCGAGGTTCGCCATGCGCAGGCTGACGTCGGCGCGCAGATCGGCGGGCAGAGAAAACAACAGGCCGGCGGCCTGCGAAGAGTTCAGATGGCTCAGGATCAGAGCAATGGTCTGCGGGTGCTCGCTGTGGATGAACTTGGCAAGCTGCTGCGGATCGGCCTTCTGCAGCGCGTCGAAGCTGGCGGCCTCGCTGCCCAGCGCTTTCACGAGGCGGTCGAGAATCTTTTGCGCGGCCTCGGGACCAAACGCGCTGATCAGCATCTTCTTCGCGTACTCGAAGCCCCCCTTGAGCACATAGTCCTGCGCCATGGACATCGCATAGAACTCTTCCAGCGTGCTCTCGGCCTCTTCGCTGGAGAGCGCTGAAAGCCGCGCGACTTCCTTGCCGATGGCGGCGACTTCGTCTTCGTCGAGATGCTTCAGGATGCCGGCGCTGGCCTGTTCGCCCAGCGACACCATGAGCACGGCGGCCTTCTGAGCGCCGCTGAGGCGGCTGCCTCCGTTTTTCTCGGCTTGCGCATTGGTGATCAAGTCCCTACTTCTCCGAGTCGTTCAGCCATGTGCGTACCAGTTGGGCCGTGGCATGCGGGTCTTTCCGCGCTTGTTCCGCGATGTGTTTCTTCAGTACTTCAGATTTCTTCGTGCTGGGCGGCAATCGGAGAGTGGATAGCACCTCTTCCTCCAGCCGGGCGCGCTCCGCTTCGGTCTCGGCGATGGCGGCCAGCGCTTTCTGTTCAAGGTCGCCACCGTGTCTCTCCGGACCGATAGCCCGTGGGCCCGGCTCCACCGACGCGAGCGCGCCCGGTTTCCGGCGGCGGATGAACCAGATCGCCGCCACGACCGCGACCGCCAAGAGCGCCAGCAGCGCGCCAACCCAAACGGCCAGAGGCGCAACCTCCAGCAGGGGCCTCATCCAGCCGGGAACGGCAAACGGCGCCGCCGTGGGCTGCCCTGGTGTGCCTCCAGCGGGAGGCAGTAGCGTCGCGCTCAGCGTGGATTCGAACGGCAGAGTCTCGACGAGGATCTGATCGCCGCGCTGCTCCTGGAAGCCGACGACGCCCGCCAGCAAATCGCGCACCACGCGCAGCTTTTCCGGAGGCGGAGCGTCGAGCACGCGCCGCGAATCCGCTCCCTGCCCTTCCCAGCGGACCCCATGATCGACAAGCACCGCGACCGACAGCCGCTTCACCGCGCCGCGCGGAATCCGGGTACGCTTGACCACCCGGCTGGTCTGATAGGAGATGCTCTCGGTCCGGCGGGAGACCGATGCGCCCCCGCCCGGCGCCAGCGGCGCGGGCCGGGGCAGGTTGGAGGCCGTGCCCGGAATGCCGCCGGCGCCGGCGCTTCCCGAGGCGTCCTCGGTCTTCTGCGAAGTCACCATCACTGAATTGTCCGGGTCGAAACGCTCCTCGCTCTGCTCGCCGCTCGTGAAGTCGCACTCCACCGAGACGCCGGCGCGGTATTTCTCATCACCAAGGAGCGGATCGAGCGTCATCCTGATCTTGGCAAGCATCTCCCGTTCGAGCGACTGCCGGTATTCGATCATGGCGTCCGAGGCGCCCGGCTCACCCTCATCCAAGGGGCGGCGGGGCCGGCTGAGCAGGCTGCCGTCCATCCCGACCACCGAAACGCCATCCGGACTGAGACCTTCCACGGCGCTCGCCGTGAGGTGGGAGATCCCAAGCAAGTGGCGGGCCTCGAGCCGCGCGCCGGGCCGGAGTTTCACCATGACGCTCGCCTTGGCCGGCTCGCGATGATCGAGAAAAACCGACTGCTTGGCGAAGGTGACGTGGACTCGCGCGCGCTCCACCTCGCCCAGCGCCATGATGCTACGCTCCAATTCGCCTTCAATGGCGCGGCGGTAGTTCACCTGCTCACCGAAATCCGTAGTCCCAAAGTTCGTCTTATCGAAGAGTTCGAAGCCGATCCGGCCTGTTCTCGGCAATCCAGCGGCGGCCATGTCGAGCCGCAACTCGGCAACGCGGGCCGAAGGCACCAGAATCGCCCCCTGCTCGCCAACCTTGTACGGGACATTCGCCGCGCGCAGCCGCTCCACGAGCATGCCCGCGTCCTCGGCCGCGAGGTTGGTGAACAGCGGCCGCAGGTCGCTCTCGCGGTTCCACCGGACACCTTGCCAGAGAAGTAGCGCCACAACCAGGGCGCCGCCCGCGATCAGAAGCTTCTGCCGCAGCGTGAGTGTTTCGAGAAGGGCGGTGATCTGTCCCATAGCTGGTCAGACAGAGCTCAGACCTGCATCCGCATTACTTCCTGGTAGGCCTGCACCGCCTTGTTCCGCACTTGCAGCAGCAGGTCGAAGGCGAGTGCGGCGCGCTGGTGCTCAAGCGCCACTTTGTGCAGGTCTTCGACCTCGCCGGAGAGCATCCGGTGGATGCTGGCTTGAGAGTCCTTTTGCAGCCCGTCCACCTTATCGAGCGCGCTCCGGACCGCGTTGGCGAAGTCCGCGCCGGGACCGCCCGTGCGCGCGGCGGGGGCCGCGTCGCGAATAGCCTCCAGGGGATTAGGTAGCCGGATTCCGGAAATAGGTCCCATGGCAGATCACCTCAACAGATCGATCGATTTCGCCACCATATCCTTCACTGCCGACAACGCCGCAACGTTGGCCTGATAGCCACGCGAAGCGCCCATCAGGTCCACCATCTCTTCGGCCGGATTGATATTCGGATACGCCACGTAGCCTTGCTCGTCGGCGTCCGGGTGTCCCGGCTGATAGCGCATCACCGGTTCACGCAGATCCTCGACAATACCAGCCACGCCCACTCCGGTCTGCGAGGCGCTCAGTTCGCGCTGGAAGAAGGAGGAAAATGGAGAGACCTGGGCCTCAGGCGCGAAGATCACATCTTTGCGCCTGTACGGCCCGCCCTCGGAAGTGCGTGTGGTCTCGGAGTTGGCCAGGTTTTCGACAATGGATTGGGCACGCGCCCGCTGCGCGGCGAGGCCCGACGCGCTGACCGACATCACATGAAACAAGCTCATCCCGATCTACCCTCCTCGATGGCTTTACGGACCAGGTGCATCTGGCCCTTCAACAGACTGGCGGCAAGATTGAAGCGCATCGCGTTCTCCGCCAGCAGGCGCGATTCGCGGTCGAGGCTGACGTCGTTGCCATCGTTCTTCACCATCAGACCGCCGGGATGCATGACGTTTGGCGGCGCGCCCGGCAGGAGCGACTCGAACTCGGCTTGGAAGTCGAGGTCGCGTGTCCGGTAACCGGGCGTGTCGGCGTTGGCGATGTTCGTGGTCACCAGTTTCTGCCGGTGGGCCAGCAGGTCCAGGTAGTGCTCCAACCGGGAAGCGATGGGGTCGAGCATGACGCCTAACCATGTGCAAGCGGCGTGCCAGACCGCGGATCCCAGCCAAAAGCAAGGGAAATCAACACGTTGACTTGGATCAGTCGTCTTCGTACAGCGACGGATAGGCCTCCCGCATTTCCCCGGCTGTTTCAAGTGCGGTCCCAATTTGGATCAGCGGTCCCGTTCCGATACCGGGACACCAGCGTGCGGTTTCCCGCCAGGCCTTGCGCGAACCCACCAGTTCCGGCCAGAACGGGAACAACCGGCACTGCGTGGGTTTGGCCGGATGGATCGCGCAGCCGCCGCCCTGCAGGAAATGACATTGGCTGTGGCGGGGCTTGCGCAGACGCAGCAGATGACGCGTGCGGTACACATACCGCCGCTCGAATTCAGCGGCGGAAAGGCCCAGATAGGCGGCGGCCCGCGGCAGGTCCGACTCGCTCAGATAGACGTAGCCCTTCACCTCGCAGCAGCGCGTGCAGCCGGGCTGGCAGGTGAACCGGAGACCCGGGTCCCGCGTCGTGGTTGTGGAGGAAGGCATCCGAGGTTTATTCTCAACAATGAGAGACGTTCGATCAAGGGGAAAGCAGGAACCAACCACATGCCCGCACGCGAAGACGGCGAATACGAACTGATACTGGGGAACAAACAACTCCTGGGGGTTTTGTTTATTGTCATCGTCCTGCTCGGCGTGTTTTTCGCCATGGGCTTCCTGGCCGGGCGGAGCACGTCCTCCACGGTCGCAACCGCCCCCGCCGGCGGACCGGGCAGTCAATTGAAGACCATCGATCCCCCCATGGAACCCAAAAAGGCGGCCGCCGCAACAAAGAGTTCCACCCTCCCTCCGGTGGTGGAGGAGAAGCCCGTGCCCGCGCCGGCCCAGCCCAAGCCCGAACCGGCCAAGACGCCGGCGCTGCCTGAAGTGAAGCCGACGGCGCCCGTCATCACCCCCGCGCCCGCCCAGACGGCCAAGGTTGAGACGGCCGGACCGGTCTCCGAAATCCGCCAGCCCCCTCCCGGCAGTTACCTGCAAGTGGCCGCCACGACGGCGAAGGACGCGCAGGGGATGCTCGCGACGCTCCGCAAACAAGGCCATCAGGCTACTCTCGCGCCGGTGCCCGACCGGCCCGAATTGGTGCGGATCATCGTCGGCCCGCTCGCCACGAAGGAGGCCACGGCCGAGGCGCGCGAAAAGCTGCGTGAACTTGGCATCGACAACCCCGTTCCGCGGTCCTACAAGTGAGCCCGCCGCTGGTTCAAATCGGCCGGCCGCCGCGCGAGCGGCTGCCCGGGTTTCTGCGCAAACCGGCCACCGATTTCCACGCGGTTCAACTGCTGAAGAACGATCTCCGGCGGCTGGGCCTCCATACGGTCTGCGAGTCGGCGCGGTGCCCGAATATTCATGAATGCTTCTCGCAGCGCGCGGCCACGTTCATGATCCTCGGGAACCTGTGTACGCGCGGCTGCGCGTTTTGTTCGGTGCCGAAGGGCTCGCCGGCGAAGCAGGACATGCGGCTCGATCCGGATGAGCCCGCCAATGTCGCGCGAATGGCCCGGGCGATGGATCTGCGCTACGTCGTGATCACGAGCGTGAACCGCGACGATCTGCCCGATGGCGGCTCCGCGCATTTCGCCGGAACCGTGCGCGCCGTGCAGGCGGCGCTGCCCGAGGCGCGCGTCGAAGTTCTGACGCCGGACTTCTGCGGTGATCACGACGCCGTGGCGCGCGTGCTGGACGCGGGCCCGCATGTCTTCAACCACAACATGGAAACCATCGCCCGGCTCTACCGGGCGGTGCGCCCGCAAGCCGATTACCGGCAGTCGCTCGAGGTGCTGCGGTTCGCAAGGCGGCATGCGCCGGGAACGCTCACCAAGTCCGGGCTGATGGTGGGCCTTGGTGAGACCGAGCGGGAAGTGAACAAATTGTTGGAGGACCTGCGCGCGGCGGACGTGGACGTGGTGACGATCGGCCAATATCTGCAACCCACGCGGCGCAACCGGCCCGTCTCCGAACACGTGCCGCCGGAGCGCTACGAGCGCTGGAAACAGCGCGGGCTCGAACTGGGGTTCCGGATGGTGTTCGCGGGTCCGTTTGTACGATCGTCCTATATGGCGGATCTGGTGAACGAGCAGGCACGGAATTCATGCGGCGCTGGCACTTAGCAGTCGGGGGCGCGGCCTTGAGCGCCGCGATGCTGGCGGCCACGCTGCCGCCTTGGAAAGCCGCGTTCCTGGCGCCCGCGGCGCTCACTCCGCTGCTGTTCGCCCTCGCGCATGAGCCGCAATGGGGACGCAGGTTTCTGACCGGCTGGCTCGCCGGCTTTCTCTTCTGGCTTCTGGTGTGCCACTGGATTGGGGACGTGCTGGCGGCCTACGGCGGGCTGACGGGTCCGCTGGCGGTGGTCACCGTGGTGTTATTCGCGGTCGCCAAGGGGCTGCACCTCGCGGTGTTCGCAGCTTTGGCCGGACCACTGATGAAGCGGGCGTGGGCGGTGCCGGCGGTGGCGGCGTTGTGGGTGGGCATCGAACGTACGCATGGCCCGCTGGGGTTCGCCTGGCTCACGCTCGGCAACGCGGGCGTCGAGATGGGCTTGCCCGTGCGCCTGGCGCCGTGGGTGGGCGTCTATGGAATCTCATTTGTGTTTGCGGCCCTTGGCGCGGGGCTGGCGCTGGTGTTGCTGCGCAGGCCGCGCACGCAGGTGGCGTGGCTGTTCGCCCTCGCGGGCCTCTGGCTGCTGCCCGCGGTGCGGGTGGGCGAAGCGCCCATGCAGCAGGCGGTCGTGATGCAGCCCAACGTTCCGGCCGAGATGGAATGGACGCCGGACGAGCAGGACCGCATGGTGCGCCAGCTGATGTATGCGACCCTTGGCGAAGCCATCGATGTCGAAAAGCCCCGGCCCGCGCTGCTGCTGTGGCCCGAGGCGCCCGCGCCCATCTACTATTTCCAGGACGAAACCCTGCGGCGGGGCTCGGCCGAACTCACGCGGCTCGCCGCCGCGCCGTTTCTGTTTGGCGGCGTCGCGTTCACGCCCAAGCGCGAGCCGCTCAATTCCGCGTTTCTGATTGACCGGCGCGGCCAGCTCGCCGGGCGGTATGACAAACGCTTTCTCGTTCCGTTCGGAGAATTTATTCCGCCGGGCTTCGGGTGGATCCGGAAGATCTCAAGCGAAGCGGGCAATTACGCGGCGGGCACGCGCGCGGGCGTTTTAACCACCGGCGAAAACCGGCTGGGGGTGTTCATCTGCTACGAATCCGCGTTTCCCCACCTGGTGCGCGAAACGGCCCGGCAGGGCGCGGAGGTGCTGGTCAACCTCACCAACGACGGATACTTCGGCAAATCCGCCGCGCCGCGCGAGCAGCACCTCTGGCTGGCGCGCATGCGAGCGGTGGAGAACGCCCGCTGGCTCCTGCGGCCCGCCAACGACGGCCGTACCGTGGTGATCGACCCGGCCGGGGGCGTGTGGGACCAGCTGCCGGAGTTCACCCGCACGGTGGGCCGGCTGCGCTTCGGCTGGCTGCGCGAGCAAACCGCCTATACGAAATGGGGCGACTGGTTCGCGTGGCTGTGTCTGGCGCTGGGACTGGGAGCCTGCGCGGTGGCGGCGTGGGTTCCGGTCTATCGGCCTTGAAATTGTAGTGCGATCCACGCGAAAAAACCCATCCTTTGTGGGGATGGGTTTTTTCATATAGTGGGCAACGTCC
>JAHDVK010000019.1 GCA_023384675.1 Bryobacteraceae bacterium
CGGTCAGGGCCGATCACTCGACCCTCAGTCCCGATTCCGGGACAAACGGCAGATCCGCCGAGGTAAGTTCGACCGCCTTCAGGTTGTCAAAGGGACTTTCACCCCCAAGCTGTCGAACATGCTCGGCACACAAAAAAAAGGGCCGTCCGGTGGTCAGCCGGGCGGCCCTCACTGCTGCCCGGCGGTTCGGAGGAGGGGTGCCGCGCAGCATCGGAGGAGATGAAAGCAATTTGATTCTATATCAAAACTTTCTAACTTAAAAGACCTCCGTGCCCTAAACACGCAATTTCCCATCCGGAGACCGGATACCGGGCCAGGAGCGGCGGAAGGATCAGGTCCACGATATTGGTTTTGGCCGACCGGTAACACCCCGGCGCGGCGATAACCGGAACATCGCCGGCATAGCCTAATAGCAACAGGTTACCGGGCTCCACGGGCGCGAGGAAGCGTTCAATGCGGCATCCTGCGCGCGCCATCGCGCGGCCGATCGTATCGCCGGGGCCTGCCGGAGCAGTGGTCGAAGCGACGAGAATCAGCGTGGGCTCGGCGTGCAGCAGATGAGCCAGGCCTTTGGCCACCTGCTCCTCATCCTCAATCGCGGTCAAGGCGAAGCGCGGCGCAAGGCCGAAGCGCCCCAAACGCTGGCGCATGACGGATTCGAACAGCTGCCGGGCGCGCTCGCTGGCCATCGGGTCCGTATAGAGCACCGCCACGGCGGGCCTTTCAATCGGACGCGCCTGCAGCAGCGGCCCTCCTTGTTCGAGCAGCGCCAGCAGCGCGTCGAGCTGGCCTTTGGGAACGGCAAAAGGGGCGCTCTTCACAGTCGCTACCCGCCCGCCCGCGGGCACGAACGAGAAGTTCGGCGCCGTCGCCACCACCACTGAACCGGCGCAATTCACTTCCTTGAGCAACTGGTCGTCCACCAGAACGCACCCGTCCGCCGTCGTAAACAGGTTGGCCCTCCCGCCGGCCGCCGGGCGGACCTCGAGAGGGCCGCAGGCCATCGCCAGCGCCACCGGCAGCACGGCATCGTCCTCGAAGACCTCATCATCGTCCAGGACGGTCACCCATACCTGCCGCAACCCCTCGCTGGCCAGCAATTCGATATCTTCCGGACTGATGAGATGCCCCTTGGCGAGGAGTTTTTTGCCGCAGGGACGAAAAACGGGCGAGCAAAGTAATCTTCCTGCCGACTGATCGATCGCAACGGTTTGTGCGCGCATGAGAGTTCTCCGACTCTTAGACACGGCGAACCCTGAGCAGGCCGTTCGCCGCTCTCCTTCCGCATATATAGTTGCGGCAAAAGCGGAAAATCTCAGGCGACGTCTGAAAAAAAGTGAAAGCAGGGAAGGATTTCGCTGAGTGATCAGTTCGAACGGATCACAGGAAGCTGAACCAGATCCCGTTCTACGGCGATTGAGGCAGCGGGCAGAGCGACGCCGGGCTTGAGTTCGCGCACGACCGCGATCTCGTCACAGGCCGTGAACTTGGGGCACCGCAGGCAATCCTTCCAGGCTTTCAAGGGCAGCAGTCCGCGGTCGATTTCGCGATAGCCGGTTTTGGCAAAAAAACCCGGAACGTAGGTGAATGCGAACAGAATGTCCAGGTCAAACTCACGGGCCTCCCGCTCGAGGGCTTCCATGAGTAAACGGCCCGCGCCGGAGCCTTGCGCCTTGGGAGAAACGGCCAGCGAGCGGACCTCGGCATAGGAGGGTCCATAGAAATGGAGCGCGGCGCAGCCGATCACCTCGCCGTCCCGCTCGACAACTGAAAAATCGCGGATTGATTCGGAGAGCTCAAATTCGTTTCGTGGCAGCATGATGCCCTGCCGCGCGAAATCGTTGATGAGCGTCAGCATCGCAGGCAGGTCGCTCATACGGGCCTTCCGGACCGTCATACCGGCGCCTCCCCGGGAACCAGTGCGCTGCCGAGGGCTTCGCCCGTCAGCAGGCGGGCGATGACATCCGGCGCGGCGCCCGGCGCGATCAGTACCTGTCCCACGCCGCCGGCAAGCGCAGCGCACGCGGCGCGCAGCTTTGCCTCCATGCCGCCGGACGCCGCGCCTTCGGCGATCAGGGCGTCACACCGCGCCGGGGTCAACCGGGGCAGCACCTGCTGCGTGGCGTCCATGACGCCAGGCACGTCGGTCAAAAATAGCAGGCGTTCGGCGCGGAAACCCGAGGCGCACGCCACGGCCATCTGGTCGGCGTTCACGTTATAGACCGTGCCGTCGGCGCCGCCGCCCACGCAGGCCACCACGGGCAGAAAACCACCGGCGATCAGACAATCGAGCACCTCGGGATGAGTTCGCACCACGCGGCCGACCAGGCCGAGATCCGGTGACAACGCTTCGGACTCAGCCAGCAGCCCATCCAGCCCGCAGATGCCCACCGCGCGCGCGCCGGCCCGCAACAGGGCGCCGGTGAGCGTTTTGTTGACGGTGCCCGCGAACACCTTGAGCACCGCGTCGGCCACCTCGGGCGTGGTGACGCGCAGACCGTTGACGAAGCGGCTTTCCACGCCGCGCTCGGAGAGGAAGCGAGTCATCTGCTTGCCCCCGCCATGCACCACCACCACCTCATGCGCGGCGGCCGCGGCGGCAATCTGCGCGGCAAGCGCTTCGCGAGAGTCCGCGTCATCCAGCAAGGTGCCGCCGAGCTTGATCAACAGCTTCACAGCAGCGCCTCGGTTTCGGGGAAGCCCAGCATCAGGTTCATGTTTTGCACGGCTTGGCCCGCCGCGCCCTTCACCAGATTGTCGATCACCGCCACCACCACACCCCGGCCGGTGGTTTCGTCAAACGCCAGCCCCAGATCGCAGTAATTCGTGTGTTGCACGGCGCGCAGGTCCGGCATCACGCCCGGAGCGTATAGGCGGACAAAAGGCTCGGACTGGTAAGCCTCGCGGTACAGTTCGTGCAGTTGCGCGGCATCTTTCACGCGCGGCGCGCGGAAGTAGATCGTCTCCAGGATGCCGCGATCCAACGGCAGCAAATGCGCCGTGAAGCTGAATTGCGGTTCGTCCAGGCCGGAGTTCAGCAGCACCTCGGGCACGTGACGGTGATCCAGCACCGAGTAAGCCGAGAAGTTTTCCGTCACCTCACAGAAGTGGGTCTTCAGGCTCGGCTTTCGGCCCGCGCCGCTGACCCCGCTCTTCGCGTCGCAAACGATTCCGGCGCTCAAATCAAGCAGCCCGGAAGCGACCAGAGGGCGCAGCGCGAGATTTGCCGCGGTGGGATAACAGCCCGGATTGGACAGAAGCGCAGCCGGGTGGATGTCCCGCCGGTAAAACTCCGGCAACCCATAGACCGCCTTTTCCAGCCAGCCGGGCGCCGGGTGTTCAGCCTTGTACCACCGGCGGTAATTGTCCTGCGTTCTCAAGCGGAAGGCTCCGCTGAGATCGATCACACGGATGTTGCGGTCGAGCAGCGGAGGCGCAAACTCCAGCGACACCTCGGGCGGCGTTGCGAGAAACACTACCCGGATGCCCGCCGCCTGAATCGCCTCGGGGGTGCTCGATATCCGGGGCAGGCTTTGCGCTCCCAACGGCTGCGGGCGCTCGGCGGAATCGGCGCGATGGTCAATGAGCAGCGTGCTTACCCGCGCATGACGCCTCAGAATTACTTGAAGTTCAGCCCCGCTGTAACCGCGAAACCCGACGATGCCTACTTTGATATCCATAACCGCTAGAATTCCACAGAGAAGGGATAATTATGCAATTGCATGAATAAATATACCATACAGGGCGGCAACCGTGCGCTTCACACCTTATTATGAGCGCGGAGCGGGGAGGATACGTCAGGAGGCCGGCCCGGCTCAACCGCCGGTATAAGGGGGGAGTTCCCAACTCAGGTCGCTGAACTCGACCTCGAGTTCTGCGGGGCCCCAGAAACGGGTCTGGGTCGTCGTCTTCATCGCTTTCAGGAAGGCCTGTCCGTCGCGGATCTCGTATTCGCGGGCGAACTCCACGTCCTTCAGGAACACGGAGGGAGACTTCACGAGTCTGCCGGCCTCGCGCAACGGCAGGCCCGTGGCCGCATCAAGCCAGAGTTCGCCTTTGAACAGGCCGACGCGCTTCTTGCGCGGGTTGAGGTCATAGACCAGCACTTCACGGCCGTCGTGCATCTGCTGGCCCTTGAACTTGAAGCGGTAATTTTGCGGCGTGATGGCCAGATCGTCGTTGGTCTCGCCCGCCTTGTCAATCTCGGTGGACATAAAGCGCGCGATCACATCTTTTTGCACGGTGCGGTCGCCGTCGCGGTTCAGCACGTCATACTGCACGGCGCCGTCGGGCATCACGGTGCGGCGGGCCTCCAGAGCGGCTTGCTTGCCCATCCGAGGAAGACTGGCGGCGAAGCGGGCGGCCATGGTCACTCCGCGGGTCACGCTGCGCTTCGACACGTCGAAATAGCGCACCAGGGTCTGGTCACCCGTGAGGTTGCCGGAACTGGGAAGTTCAGGAGCGCTCGCCATACGGCGGTGCGCACACCCCCCTGTGGTCAGGGCGGCGATCGTGATCAAAGCTAGCGCAAATGTTTTCAATGGCAAATCTACCCCGCGGTGGTCTCTCCCTCTTGGACGCACAAAACCGCCTCCGGGGTTCTCACAAACCGCGCTAGTATTAAGTTTATGCAACTGATTCCACCCGGCACAAGGGGGGAACACCGTATTTTGGTCACTCCGGAAGTCGCATTTGACTTCCTCGGGCAGGAGGACGCCCGCGTCCTCTCCACCCCGCATCTGGTGGCATTACTGGAGATGACGGCCCGCAACACCATTCAGCCGCTGCTGGATGAGGGCGAAGGCAGCGTCGGTACAGAAGTCAACATTCGCCATTTCGCGGCGGCGCCGATGGGCGTCAGCGTGGTGTTCCGCGCTCAAGTGACCAATGTGGAGGGCCGGCGAGTCCGCTTCTCGATCGAAGCGCATGATGAGACCGAAAAACTCGCCGAAGGCACCCACGAACGGTTCGTGATTTCCATTGATCGCTTCCGCAGTCGGCTGGCTGCGAAAAAGGGGAGTTGAGGTCCACCCATGTTGATGAAAACGTTAGCCCTGGCGGCTCTGGCCGCCTGCGCCGTCCACGCCCAGACCGATCGCATCGAGGGCCAGCGCATCCGCGCCCACGTCCGCTTCCTCTCCGACGACCTGCTCGAAGGGCGCGCCCCCGGCACGCGCGGCGGCGCGTTGACCGAGCGGTACATCGCTGCGCAGTTCGCTGCCGCCGGCTTGCAGCCGGGCGGCGATGAAGGGTCTTATTTTCAAAGAGTTCCGCTGAAGCGCGTCGAGGCGCTGCCCACGCCCAAGTTGTCGTTCAGCCGGGGCGGGCAGAACGTGGAACTCGAATGGCTGGAAGAGTTTACAGGACATTCGCACCTGCAGCGCCCAAAGGTCAGCCTGGATGCCGAACTGGTGTTTGTGGGTCATGGGATTCGCGCTCCCGAATTCAAGTGGGACGACTACGCAGGCGCGGACGTCCGCGGGAAGATCGCCGTTCTATTCACCAACGAGCCGCCTTCGACAGACCCCAAGTTCTTCGGCGGACCCGCGTTAACCTATTATGGCCGCTGGACTTACAAGTACGAAGAGGCGCTGCGCCAGGGCGCGGCGGGCGTGCTGATCATCCACACCGACACCACCGCGGGCTACGGTTATCACGTCGTGAAGGCGAACGGAAGGCCGCAGCCGCAGGTGGGGCGCGCGGGCGATGCGCCGGCGCTCGGGTTCGCAGGCTGGATCAGCCAGACGGCGGGCGAAAAACTGCTCAAAATGAGTGGAAATGACGTCGAAAACATGCTAAAACGCGCCGATTCGCGCGGTTTTCGCGCGGTTCCGCTGGGCGTGCGCGCGCGGTTGTCGATGGACTACCAGATCACCGACATGGAGACTTACAACGTCGCCGGCAAGGTGGAGGGCAACGGCGCGGCCGATGAAGCGGTGGTCTTTTCCGCCCACTGGGACCACCTCGGAATCGGCGACAAGCTGGAGGGCGATGCGATTTACAACGGCGCGCTCGATAATGCCACCGGCTGCGGCATGCTGATCGAAATCGCGCGCGCGTGGGCCCAGATGGAGCCAAAACCGCGGCGCACGGCGCTATTTATCGCGGTCACGGCGGAAGAGAGCGGGCTATTGGGCTCTGAATACTTCGCGAAGAATCCGGTGATGCCCGCGGCGAAGATCGCGGCGGCATTCAACTTCGACACGTTCAGCCCGCTGGGGCGCGTGCGCGACGCGGTGCTGATCGGGGCCGAGCGCCTGCCCATCTTCAAGCTGATTCAAAGCGTGGCGGAACGCCATCAACTGACGTTAAAACCGGACCCGCGCCCCGAACAGGGCAGCTATTTCCGGAGTGATCATTTCTCGTTCGCCAAGGCCGGAATCCCGGCGGTCTCCGTCGGCATGGGCAGCGACCGCGTGGCGGGGTTGACGCCCGCCCTGGAGGCGGTGGCGAACCGGTTGAAGGGCGTCTATCACACGCCGAAAGACGAATACACCGAGGACTGGAACTTCGCGGGAATGGAGCAGTTCGCGCGGTTTGGATTCGTGCTGGGGCTGGAGACGGCAAACCAGCAGGAATTGCCCGCGCGGATTCAGCCGTAGGACGGTGGCTAGCCCATTCGGGCAGTCGCCGTCCGGAGCCACCGGTTCGGTCTTGACCCAGGCCTGAAGACGCTCAAGATCTTTGAGGGTGATCTCGCGATCATGCACGCGGGCGAGGAGATGCTCCCAAACAGGCTGGGGGAGGCTAGCGAATCGAGTCTTCGGCAATCGCGTCCTTCCTGAAGACCGCGCGAATCAGATCGGTACCGGCCTGAGCTTTCCGGGCGGGATCGGATTCATTGAGAAACCTGTGGTAGGAATCCGCGAGTTCCTGCTTTGCCCGATTTTCGGCCTCCACGCCCCGCTGGGCCAACTCGACAAGGGCGCGGCTCATCGTGAGGTATTTCTCCCGGGCGACGCGTTTCACTTCGCGCGCGAGGGTTGCCGGAATGGTAACGCTCTGCCGGACTGACGGCTTTCGCTTCAACTTTGTCGCCATAGTCCCAGCATGCAATCTGCACCGGTGTGGTGCAGACGGCTGATTCGAAGCACTGCGGCCAAGCGAATGCTGCGACCGCGCCTGGAGGCCCTAACGACACCATACCAACCGCTACGCTCAAGTCGATTCTGAGCGCCCCCGGCTTTTCGGACATGCGATGAGCGTGGAATGCGCGGTCATCTTTGAGCGGACGGCGACAAACTGGGCCGCCCTACGTTCTGGATCTGCAGGACGGCATGGCGGCCACCGGCAAGACCCTGGAGGAGGCGAAGCGGAGCATCCGGGAGGTGATCGAAGGCCATCCGGAGAACTTGCGCCAATTCGGCGATCCGATTCCCGAGGCATCGAGCATGGCTGGAGAGGTCGAGATCACCTCAGGGACTTGATCGAGTCGCGGGAGGATCCGCTGAATGCGTCTGAAGCACTGCACATGGTGGCGGAGAGCGTGGATTTGAGCGCAGGACCGGGCGGGCTGAGGACTTTAGCGGGAAAGTGGCGACTGACGCCTCTGCGACCCGAAGTTTTAGCACCTCGACTTCGCCGGCTCGGGGGGCGAATTGCGAGAGGGATGCTTCCGCTCAAGGTTCCAGATCAGGAGATCGAGTTGTCGAGGGGTCACTTTCGGGAACTTGGAGCGCAGGTTGGCCGCGGCATCTTTGAGTAGTGATTGCGCTTGGGGGGCCGATACTCTCCGATTGAGGGTTCGTTCGAGCCAGTCAAGGAGCATCCGGTCTGGCTTAACGAGCTCTTCCCTTCCGGTCTCCATCAAGAAATATTTGAAGCTAATCCCTGATCGCTGGCCTGGCACCGTGCGGAATTCAGCCTCGATCAATTCGTTCTTCAGTATGACCGGAACGTCCTGAAGGTAATTCACACCGTGTCTCTTCAAGATTTTCGCCAGCCTGAACACAGCTTCCGCCTTCAGTATTCCATTGGTTGGAGAGGTTCGGCACCGATTCTGCAAAACCTCGGAGGCAAAGGCTTCAGAACCGCGTTTTTGGATACGTAAGACTAGTTTTGCAATGGAGTCCTGGTCTGCTAGCGGAGGGAGGCGCGCAGCAGACACTCGCCGCTCCTGTAACCTGTAGGTCTCACAGTAATTCCGGACTACGTTCTTGACTCCCTCATAGCGCACATTGATTGAGAATATAGCGTCAATTAGACAGAGAGTGATGCTCTGGTACGGATTCACCTTCTGCTCATGACCAGCCAACTGAAGCAGGGGAATTAAGGCCTCCATCAACGTTTTCGCTTCGGATGGATCCGAATGGCTTGAACGGGTGAGGATCATTGCGCTATCTCCCTTCGTAAGGCAAGTATCCATGCATGTGGCCGACTCACGCTGGCAGGAGTCTATCACACGAAGGGAAATCGGGGCGTACCCTGCCTGATTGAGTAGTGGAGAGGAAACGCCCCCATGGCACACAGCGATCAATGCTCCAGCAGGCTGGGCCGGTCCACTCGTTCGCCTTTGGAGAAGACGGCGATGATGCGCTCGGTGGCGTTGATGTCTTCCAGCGGGTTGCCGTCCACCAGGACGAGGTCGGCGTCGGCGCCGGGGCGGATCTGGCCGATATTCCCTTTGCCGAAGCGGGCAGCGGCGCCGGAAGTCACCTGCTTCAGGATCTCGCTCGCGGCGAGGCCCCCGGCGGCCATCAGCTGAAGCTGGCGGTGAAGCGCCGGTCCGTGGGGCAACATCCAGAGGCCCGCGGCGCTGTACGGCGGGTCCGGTACAGCGCCGGGTTCGCCCGGTTCGGGACGGTCGCGCCAGTCCCGCATTTGCTGGGCAAGCGCGGCGCGGTAAGAGGGGTTGAGCACCTGCTGGGTGAGCGAACGGTTCAGCAGCAGAGGCATGCCCTCGGCGGGACGAATCCATTCCTGCGCCACCAGCGGAGGACCGGCGGGGGGATCCGGCATCGCTATGGCCAGCACCGAAGCCCCCAACCATTCGCCTTCCTCGATCGAGGCGGCGACCGAAGCCAGAATTTCGGGCCGCACGGACGCGGCGCTCACCCCAGTCACGCCGCAATAGAGCATCGAGGCGAGCGCCCGGCGCTGCCCCGCGGCATCCTCCGGCAGCAGAACCCACGCGTCGATGAAGCCGGGCAGCAGCGTCCGGCCCGCGGCTTCGAGCATCTCGGCGCGGATCTCGCGCGGGTCCGGTCCGCGGCCCGGCCAGACCGCCTCGATGCGGCCGCCGCGCACCAGCACCGTGCCGATCTCCAGCACCTCTCCATCCCCAATAAACACGCGCGCATCGCGAATCAGCCACGACAGGCTCCGGCGCTGTTCGCGGTCGATGATCCTCGTCTTACGCAGGTTTTCCAGACTGTACGCCTGCCAGCCGCCGATCAGCAGGAAGGGTAACAAAGCAGCCGCCACCCAGAGCTTGGCGCTGGGCTTTAGGCGGTCGTCCTTTTCCCAGCGGAAGAGCTTGACGCCAATGAAGAGGCACACGACGGTCGCCAGCGTGAGCGCGCCAACGGCGGCAGCCTGGTCGAACAGGGTCTCATTTTTCATGAGGATGCCCTGCATGCCCAGGTACAAATGGGTAGCGGGCAGAAACTGCGCGATCACCTGGAGCCATTCGGGCAAAATACTGAGCGGGATCGTGGCGCCGCTCAACAACAGCATCGGAAAGTAGAGCAGCTGAATGATGATCTGGCTCTCGGCCATCGAGTTCACCACCGCGGCGACGATCAGGCCCATGCTGCGGAAGGCGATCACGCCGAAGAACAGAAACACCAGCAGCGAGACCCAGTTCTCCGGGAAAGGCAGGCCATAGCGCCAGCGTGAGATGCCGAAGAAGAGGAAGATCGCCGGCATATAGATCACCCAGCCGGTGACGATCGAGGCCACCAGGATGGGCGCGGGCGTGATCGGGGCCACCTTGAAGCGGCGCAGAATGCCGGTTTCGCGCTCGTGGGTGGCGCGCATGCCGCCGCCGAAGAAGCCGTTACCGAGCACGCCGAGCACCAGCACCATCACGATCACCTGCGTGGCCGCGCCCGCGCCTTGCGCCGCGCCCAGGCCTTCGCCGAAGGCGATGAAGAAGATCAGCGGGAAGAGATAACTGAAGAAGAGCACGGTGCGGTCGCGCATCGTGAGTTGCAGTGTACTGCGGGTGTAGGCCCAGTATGCGCGCAGGTTAATCACGGAGCTTCTTCCCGGTGAGCTGGATGAAAACGTCTTCCAACGTGGGGCGGCGGATGTGCAGATCGTCGAGACCCGCGCCGCAGGCGTCCACCCATTTCACGAGTTCGAGCACGGCCTGAGCGGGCTTCGGATGGGCGACGGTCAACTGGCGGCGGTCTTCGCTGAAGACGAGCGGAAACTCGGCGGACCAGCCATTGGGCGGCTCCTGGGGCAGCGGCCGTTCACACTCGATTTCAACGCGGGCATGGCCCAGAATCCGCTGCTGGAGTTCACGCGGCGTGCCGATGGCGATCACGCGGCCCTCATCGACAATCGCCACGCGATGGCAGAGCCGTTCGGCCTCCTCGATGTAATGGGTGGTGAGCAGGATGGTGCGGCGCTGGTCGCGCAGTTCTTCGATGAGCGTGTGGATCTCGAGGCGGACCTGCGGATCGAGGCCCGTGGTGGGCTCGTCCAGAAACAGAATCTGCGGCTCGTTCACCATCGCCAGCGCCAGCGCCAGCCGCTGTTTCTGACCGCCGGAGAGCGTGACGTAAAAGGCGGCGCGCTTGTCCCAAAGCTGAAGCCGTTTCAGCAGGCTTTCGAGGCACGTCTGCCGGGAGTAGAAGGAGGCGAAGAGCTCGACGGCCTCGAAGACGCGGATCTTATCGGGCAGGTTCGTGGCCTGGAGGCTGACGCCGATGCGGTCCTTCACGGCCGCCGTTTCATTGGCCGGGTCGAAGCCGAGGACCCGCACTTCGCCGCCGGTGCGCGGGCGCAAGCCTTCGAGGATTTCCACCGTGGTGGTCTTGCCGGCGCCGTTCGGGCCGAGCAGTCCAAACACTTCGCCTTGCGCGACTTCGAAGCTGATGTCCTTCACCGCTTCGAAGCCGCCGTAGGATTTGCGCAGACCGCGCACGACGATGGCGGGGGCGTCCGGCACCGGGGCGGGGTCCTACTTCTGCTTCGCCACCACTTCGATACAGGCCTTCATGAAGGCGGGCAGGTCATCCGGCTTGCGGGAACTCACCAGGTTGCCGTCCACCACCACTTCGCTATCCTCCCAAAGGCCTCCGGCGTTGACCACATCGTCCTTGATGGCGAAGAAGCTCGTCACCCGGCGGCCGCGCAGCACGTCGGCCGAGACGCAGCACCACAGCCCGTGGCAGATGCCGCACACGAGCTTGCCCTGCCGGTTCACGTCCGCGACAAACTGATTGGCCTTCGGATGGCGGCGGATATAATCGGGCGCGAAGCCGCCGGGGCACACCACACCGTCATACATATCGGCGGTGACTTCGTCATAGCTCATGTCCGCCTTCACCGGATAGCCGAGCTTGCTTTTGTAGGTTTCGCCCTTTTTCGCGCCGATGCAATGCACCTCCGCGCCGGCTTCCTGAAAGCGGTAGTAGGGGTACCAGACCTCCATTTCCTGGTAGAGCTGGTCGACCAGAATCGCGATTTTCTTGCCTTTGAGTTCCATGTTCTTCAGTGTATCCTTCACCGGACGCGATGGCCCGCTTCGTTGATCGACGCAAGCCGCTGGAAGTGGCGCAGCACGATGCCCGTCAGCAAGCCGACGGGGTTTCCCGCGGATTCACCCGCCGCCGCGCTCATCACACTCACCACGAACGGCCGCTGGCGCAGATACACAATGCCGGTCTCGCAGTGTACGCCGGGCACGCCGCCCGGCTTCGACGCAACGCGGATCTCCTCGGGGATGGCCTTGCGCATCGCGGCATCCACGAGCGTCATGATGGCGATCATCTCCTCCGAGGCGCGCGGGCTCACGAGTTTGCCTTCATACAGCAGGCGGGCGAGGCGGGCCATCTCAACCGGCGTGGAAACGTTCTCGAGGTTGCGCTGCGCCGCGCCCGCGTCGATCATGACGCGGCGCAGACGGGTGTTCAGAAAGCCGAGTTCGTCGAGCATGCGGTTGACAGAGGCCATTTCGACGAGAGCGATGGCCCGGTTGGTGGCCACGTTGTCGCTGTCGCGCATCATGGCGGTGAGCAGGTCGCGCACCGGAAGCGTGACGGGGCCTTCGTCCAATTGCCGTTGGATCTGGCCGCTGCCGCCGACCTTGTCCTTGGCGGTGAGCGTGAGCTGCTCGTCCAAAGAGAAACGCCCCTCGGCGGCGGCCTGGAAGGCGCGGATCAGGATCGGGATTTTGATGGAACTGGCTTGCGCAAAGACGGTTCCGCCGTTGTAGGTGAAGCTGCGGCCCGTGGTGAGATCGATCGCGGCCACCCCGATGGCCCCGTCAAAGCCGCGGTCGAGATCGGCAATGGCGCTCAGCGTCTTCGCCTCCAGCAGGTCTTCGATCGAGGGCTGGGCCAGAGCCGGAACGGCGAGCAGCAGGGCGCAGAGGAATGCCTTTGGCATAATCATTTAGAAAGGATACCCGGGCTTGACGTATCTGTGGGTGGCTTTGGGCGCGGCTTTGGGCGGCGTGTTGCGGTATTGGTGCTACGGCGCGGCGGTACGCCTCGGCGCCGAGCTGTTCCCCTGGGGCACGCTGTTTGTCAATGTCGCAGGCTCGGCGGTCATCGGTTTCTTCGCTACGATGACCGGCGTGGACGGGCGCCTGCTGGTGAGCCCGGAGTCGCGCATCTTCGTGATGGCCGGCTTTTGCGGTGGCTTCACCACCTTTTCCACGTTCAGCCTGGAAACCCTCAAACTCGTGCAGGACCGGCAATGGATGGCGGCTTCGATGAACGTGGCCGGCTCCGTGGTGCTCTGCCTGGCGGGCGTGTGGCTCGGCCATGTGCTTGCAGTCCGGCTCAATGAGCGGTAAAGAGAATACATGCAAGCGCCACTGAAGGCCACGCTGTTACGGATTTTCGTGGGCGAAGGCGACCGGCACGGCTCGCATCCGCTGTACGAGGCGATTGTGTTAAAGGCGCGGGAGGCGGGTCTGGCCGGGGCGACTGTGCTGCGGGGGCCGATGGGCTTCGGGCAGTCCTCGCGGCTGCACACGGCAAAGCTGCTGCGGTTGAGCGAAGACCTCTCGTTTGTCGTCGAAATCGTCGATAGAACGGACAAAATCAACGCTTTTTTGCCCGTTTTGGACATGCTTTTCACCGAAAGCGGGGGCAGCGGGCTGGTCACCATGGAAGGCGTGGAGGTGCTCCATTACGGCAAAAAGCCTCTTTAGTCTGGCGCCGGCGATGCTTTTGCTCTGGCAGGCGCCGCCCGGTCCGCCGCTGCCCAAAGCGGAGCATTCGCTCAGCCGCGCCACTTCGCTCATCCGCGAGGGCAAGACCGGCGAAGCGCGCACGTTCCTGAACGCCTACCTGAAGCAGCACCCGGAGGACGCCGAGGCCTGGCATCAGCTCGCCCGCAGCCACCTGACCGACTTTTTCGAGGGGGGCGGCGACCCGGTAAAAAAACGCGTATCGCTCAGTCTTGCGCTCGAAGCGCTCGGCGCGGCGCTGAACCGCAACCCCGATCATGTCTATGCGCTGCGGGCCAAGAGCGTGATTCACGCGCGCGCGGAACTGCTGCATTATGATCCCAACCTGGCCTATGAACTCGCGGCGCGCGTCGTGAAACTGCAGCCCTACGCGAACGAATTTCTCCTGACCCTGACCGAGTGGATGACCGGCGAGGTGCGCTTCACCGAGGACAGCCAGCAGCGCGTTCCGCACGATCCGCAACTCGGGCTGGACCGCTCCTACGACCTGCTGCAGCGCGTGATCGAAGGCGCCATGCCCTTCAGCAACGAGGAGGGCGCGGCGCTCTTCCTGATGGGCAAAACCCTCGCGCGGCGCGGCAATTTCGCTGAATCCGTGCCCTATTTTCAGCAAGGATTGCGGCGCGCCACGACGCCGGTCCAAAGGCTCGAAGTGCTGCGCGAACTGGGCGCGAGCTACTACCGGCTGGGCGAATGGAACGACGCCGCGCGCTCGTTTTACGAGGCGCTCCAGGTGCACAACAACAGCATCGATCAGTGGATGCTCAAAGCAGCGATGGACCAGATGGCCACGGGCGCGCCGGAATTGCCAAAGCAGTTTCTGTTCCCCGCCCCGAGGCCGCCCGCGCGCGCGGGTCTGCAGTGGGAGTTCAAGGACATGGCGCCGGAACTCGGGCTGGACCGGTTTGACGGCAACGGCACCGTGGCGTTCGGCGACATCGACAATGATGGCGATTTGGACGTCATTTTGTGCGGTTCCGGCACGTTTTTGGCGGTTTTTTTGAACGAAAACGGCCGTTTTCGCGACGCGACAGAGCAGGTGGGGCTGGCGCGCGTGCCTTCGGGCTACAGTCTGAACCTGATCGATTACGACAACGACGGCTGGCTCGACCTCTATGTGTCGCTGAACGGCTGGAGCGGTCCGATGGCGAACCGGCTGTACCGCAATGTCGAGGGCAAGTTCGCCGATGTCACGGAAAAGAGCGGGGCGGGCGATGGCGGCTCGGGGTTTATATCGCTGTGGGGCGATCTGGACAACGACGGCGACCTCGACCTGGTGGTCGCCAACGGCGTGCTGAAGGACGGCTCCACGCCGCAGGTTTATCGCAACAATGGCGATGGCACGTTCACCAACGTCACCGTGGCGGCGGGCATCGACGAACCGCCCGCCTACGGCGCCATCGGCATCGCGCTGGGCGATTATGACCGCGACGGCGACCTCGACATTCTCATCAACGGGCTGGACAACGCGCCCAACCGGCTCTATCGCAACGAAGGCAACTGGAAGTTCACCGAAGTGGCGCGTAAGGCGGGCGTCGTGCAGCCGCCGCACAACGGCTTCGTCTGCTTTTTCTTCGACTACAACAACGACGGCTGGCCCGATGTGCTGACCACCAGCCTCGCCTCTTGGGAAGCCGTCGTCGAAGGCCTGAAGGAGGGCGCGCCGGCGAAGCTGCACCCGGATGCCACGCGGCTATTCAAGAACAACGGCAACGGCACCTTCCGCGACGTGACGATGGAAGCGGGCTTGCATCCGCCGATGGGCGTGATGGGCGCGGGCGTCGCGGACCTGGATAACGACGGCCACATCGACATTTACTTCGGCACCGGCGACCCGCAACTCACCCGCCTGGAGCCGAACCGCGTGTTCCGCAACAACGGCGACGGCACGTTCAGCGACCTGACAGCGCTGACGGGATTCGCGCGCCCCGGCAACAAGGGGCACGGCGTAGCCTTCGTCGATTTCGACGAGGATGGCGACCTGGATGTGTATGCGCAGTTGGGCGGGCACTATCAGGGCGACCACGCGCGCAATGCCTTCTACCGGAACGTGCGGGGTTCGCGGAATCATTGGGTGCAGGTGGAGCTGGAAGGAGTAAAGTCGAATCGCTACGGCGTGGGCGCGCAGGTGACCGTGAAGGCGGGCGGGCTGCTGGTGCATCGCGAGATGAAAGGCAGCGTGGGCTTCGGCGCGACCGAGCCCTACCGCCTGCACTTCGGCCTGGGCCAGGAAAAGCGCATCGCGGAGATGGAAGTGTGGTGGCCGTCGGGCGTGAAGCAGGTCTTCAAGGACCTGGAAGCGGGCCGCATCTACCGGGTGACAGAAAACGAAGAGGCCGTCCGGCGCCTGAAATAGCGCCGGACGGCCGGTTGTCTAACCCGAAGGTTCAGGCTCGCGCTTTACCAGTAGAACTTGAAGCGGAGCTGCACCTGGCGGGGATAGATGTTCTGGTTCGAAGCCTGGGACGGGAACACCGTGCCGAAGTTCGGGTTGTTGGGGTCGGTGATGAAGCCGTTGTTGCGGCCGAAGAAGTTGCGGTTGAAGGCGTTGAAGGCCTCGACACCGAACTCGACGCGGGCGCGTTCGCCGATCATCGTGTTCTTGAGGATCGACATATCGACGTTGTTGAACGTCTGCTTGCGGATCTGGCCGCTGCGCGACGGCGTCAGGCGCGGCGCGTAACCGGCCGTCCACAGCCAGACGTACTGGCTGATGTCGTTGCCGCAGCCGGCGGCGAGGGCGGTGGCGGTGGGCACCAGCGAGCCATCGTTGAACTGACGGACCACGCAGGGGCTCCAGCCGCGGATCTGGTGGGCTTTCCAGTCTGTGTTGCCATCCCAGCCGAGCGTGGTCTGCGGGTCGCGCAGCGGGAGCACGTTGCCGGGCAGGTCATTGGGCTCGCCGGAACGGTAGTTCCAGTAGCCGTTGATCTGCCAGCCGGAGACAAACTTCTCGGCGACGCCGCGCACGCCGGCGCCGAATTTCTTGCCTTTGCCAAACGGCAAGTCGTAAACGCCGGAAACCTTAAACACGTGCGGGGTGTCGTTGAAGTAGAGGCCCTGTTGCTGGACGCCGGCGAAGGGATCGTTAAAGCCCCAGCGCTCGATCATCTTGGAGAAGGTGTAATTCCCCATCAGCATGATGTCGCCGGTGACGCGCTGGTTGTAGTTGATCTGGAGCGAGTTGTACCAGATGTTCGAGGTGTTGAGCCCCTGCTGCAGCAAGTCGCCGTTGAAGTGCGGGAAGGCCCGGTTCAACTGGTAGCGCGACTGCTGAGTGGCCGTGAAGGCCGTCGTGCCGCGGAAGGCTTCAATGCCTCGGAACGGATTGGCGATCTGCTGGTCGCAGAAGATCGGGCTGCCGCCCTCGAGCAGGTTGCAGCCCTGGCGGAAGTTCAGCGAGGGGAGATTGAACGCCCGCTCGTCGTTTGCGCCCACCGTCCGGCTGCCCACGTAGCTGAAATCGAGTGTGGAGGTCCGGTTCAGCAGGTACTGGAAGCCGAACGAGAACTGGTGCACATAAGGCACCACGAAGTTCTCATTGAACCAGTTTGTGTTGCGCCCGACGAAGGTGTTGTAGCCGCGCGCGGCGCCCGGGGGCACGTTGATGCCATCCGGGAACGGGTTGCTCAGCAGCCCGTTCGGATTGACCGGCGTGCGGTTGCCGTCCAGGCTGGCCACGATCGGCGTGTTCTCGGTGAACCCGGTGGTTTGCAGGAAGTTGTTGTTGGGGTTCATGAAGTACAAGCCGTAGCCGCCGCGCATGACGAGCTTGTCCGAGATGGCGTACGCGGCGCCGATGCGGGGCTGGAAGTTGTTCCTGTCATTGAGGTACACCGAACTCGGATTCCCGCCGACGCCGGCGAATTCCAGGCCGCCGCGCAGATTCGCCAGGTTGGGATACATGGCGATCATGTTGGCTGGAATCTGGCCCACGAACGGAGCTGCCGCGTTCGGGTTAAAGCCGCGGTTGAGGCGGTTGTACTTCTCTGTCGGCGGGAGGTTCAGGTCCCAGCGCAGACCGAAGTTGATCGTGAGCTTGCGGGTGATTTTCCAGTCGTCCTGGAAGTAGGGGGCGATGTACCAGTCCTGGAAGAATGGGAACACCGGGTAGTTGGAGGAGCCGCCGCTCAGGTAGCCGAGCAAGAAGCTGGCGTAGCTGTCGCCGGCGGTGGGTTCACCCTGGTTAAAGATGCGCTGGGTGAACGCCGGGGTGGAGTTGAACTGGAGGATGTTGCCGGTGTTCTGCTGGATGAAGTGCGTGCGGCGGATGTCGATGCCCATCTTCATCGTATGGCGGCCGGCGATTTTGGTGAGGTTCGACATCAGGGCGTAGGTGTTGGTGATGTTGATGCCCTGGTAGCGGCCCATGGGGGAGTAGCCACCAAACTCCCAGCGGCCGAAGTAGCGGGGCTGGGGCAACTGGTTCACCATGCTCGCGGGTAAGCCCAGGCTGGTGAGGTCGAAGCCCTCGTTGGCGCGGCCGAAACCCTTCTCGATGAACCGGTTGGCGGAGGCACGGATGTTGAACACCGTGGTGGGGCTGATGGTGGAAACCCAGTCGAGCACGTAGGCGTCGTTGATGCGCTGGAAAGGCTGCTGGCCGTCCTGCCCAGGGCCCGCGCAGATGCCGTTGACGCAGCGGTCCTCGGTGCGGTCATTGGAAGCGTGGCGGATGAAGCTGCGGTGCTTGTCGCCGAAGTTCCAGTCGAACTTGAGGATGAGGTTGTAGAACTTGTCCTCGGCGGCGTATTCGGGGTTGAGTAGATTCTGCGTCGAATAGCGGACGCCCGGAGTGGTGGCGTTGGGCTGAGGCATGAACTGCGTCACGGCGCGAGCTACGGGATGATGCCGGCTTTGGGGGATGATATTGCCGGCGAAGGGGGCGCGGATGGGGTCGCCCGCCGCATTGGGAGTGAAGTTCATCGGGTCATAGATGGTGACCGGGCGGCCCTGAGGATCTGTCAGCCGGCTGAAGTCGCCCGTGCGCATTTCCGGTTGCGGGTACGAGTTGCGCAGGAACTGGGGCCACTTTTCGTAGTAATTCTCGAAGCTGCCGAGATAGAACAGCTTCACGGGGCCGTCTTTCTTCAGCAGTTTCGGGAAGTACAGCGGCCCGTCGAACTGGAAGCCGTACTGGTCGAGGGTATGGTCCGGGCGGGGCGTGCCCACCGCGTTGTTCACGAACGTATTGGCGTCCATCCAGCGGCGCCGCATGAATTCCCAGGCGGTGAAGCGGAAGTCCTGGCTGCCGGATTTGAGCACCACGTTGAAGACACCGCCGCCCGTCTTGCCGTATTGCGCGTCATAGGAGTTCTGCTGGATGGAGAACTCCTGCACCGCGTCCACGATCGGCACGTAGGCAATATTGTTTCCGCCGAGCTGCGCGTTGTTCGGCGCGCCGTCCATCAGGAACTCGTTGTTCGACTGGCGGCCGCCGTTTACCGACCATTCCGCGATCGCGCCGTTGTCAAACGGCCGCTGCCAGATGGCCGCGCCGCGGAACGTGACGCCCGACATCATCGCGCCGAGCATGAACGGATTGCGCGAGTTCAAAGGCAGCGACTGCACCTGCTGCTGGTTGACGACGCCGACGCGCGAGGCGGTCTGCGTTTCCAGCAGCGCCGCTTCCGCGGTGACGGTGATGTTTTCGGTGACCGCGCCCACCTCCATCGTGATGTCGATACCGACGGCGCGGCCGACTTCCACGATGATGTTTTCACGGATGAACTGCTTGAAGCCGTCCGCGGCCACCGTCATGCGGTAGGTGCCGGGACGGACGAAAGGAATCGTATAGGCGCCGCCGGCATCGGAACTGGCCGACGACGTCTCGTTATTGGCGACATTGATCGCTTGGATACGTGCGCCGGGAATCGCGCCACCGGACGAGTCGAAGACCCGGCCCGAAATCGTGGCGCGAAAATCCTGCGCGAAGCCAAGTGTCGCGGCGAGACACATTGCCGCGAAAACGTGAAGCATTCGTTGGTTCACTAACTGCCCCCTTGCTGATCGCTGTTCTTACCCGCACGGGTACGGATAGATGCACCCATGTGGGAGTAAGATTTATCACAAAGGGAAGCCACGAAACACCAATCGAAAGATATCATGGCCAAAAGATAGCAGAAATCATTCAAGTAAATAGAAAAACCGTGCGCCAACCGGTATGCCGGCGCACGGTTTTGTGTTTCCGTTTCAGTTGTCCTGCACTACCAGTAGAACTTGAAGCGGAGCTGGACCTGGCGGGGATAGATGTTCTGGTTCGAAGCCTGGGACGGGAAGACCGTGCCGAAGTTCGGGTTGTTGGGGTCGGTGATGAAGCCGTTGTTGCGGCCGAAGAAGTTGCGGTTGAAGGCGTTGAAGGCCTCGACACCGAACTCGACGCGGGCGCGTTCGCCGATCATCGTGTTCTTGAGGATCGACATATCGACGTTGTTGAACGTCTGCTTCCGGATCTGGCCGCTGCGCGAGGGCGTCATTCGCGGCGTGTGGTCGGCGGTCCAAAGCCAGGCATACTGGCTGATGTCGTTGCCGCAGCCGGCGTTGATTGCGGTGGCGGTGGGCACGAGTCGGCCGTCGTTGAACTGGCGGACGACGCAGGGGCTCCAGCCGCGGATCTGGTGTGCTTTCCAGTCGGTATTGCCGTCCCAGCCGAACGGGGTTTGCGGATCCCGGAGCGGAAAGGCGTTGCCGGGAAGGTCGTTGGGCTCGCCGGAACGGTAGTTCCAGTAGCCATTGACCTGCCAGCCGGAAACGAACTTGTCGGCGATGCCCCGGACTCCCGAGCCAAAGCGCTTACCCCTGCCGAAGGGCAGGTCATAGACACCGGAGACCTTCCAGACGTGCGGGGTGTCGAGGAAGTAGAGGCCCTGTTGCGGCACATTGGCGAAGGGGTCGTTGTACCCGAAGCGTTCCACCATCTTCGAGAACGTGTAGTTGCCCATCAGCATGACGTCGCCCGTGATGCGCTGGTTATAGTTGATCTGGAGCGAGTTGTACCAGATGTTGGACGTGTTCAGGCCCAGTTCCGTGAGGTTGCCGTTGAAGTGCGGGAAGGCGCGATTCAATTGGAAGCGGGACTGATTGGCGGCGGTAAAAGTGCCGGTGCCGCGGAACGCTTCGATACCGCGGAAGGGGTTGGCGATCTGCTGGTTGCAGAACACCGGATCTCCGCCTTCCAGCAGGTTGCAGCCCTGGCGGAAGTTCAGCGAGGGCAGGTTGAAGTCCCGCTGGTCGTTCGCCCCGACGGTCCGGCTGCCCACATAGCTGAAGTCCAGTGTCGAGGTCCGGTTCAGCAGGTACTGGAAGCCGAACGAGAACTGGTGCACGTACGGGATCACAAAGTTTTCGTTGAACCAGCTAGTGTTCCGGCCCACGAAAGTGTTGTAGCCCAGAGCCGCGCCGGGCGGAACGTTAATCCCGTCCGGATAGGGGTTCCCGACATTCCCGGCGGGATTGATGGGGGTACGGTTCCCGTCGAGACTGGCAATCAGTGGGGTGCTCTCGCTGAAGCCCGCGGTCTGCAGGAAGTTGTTGTTCGGGTTCATGAAATACAGCCCGTAGCCGCCGCGCATGACGAGCTTGTCCGAGATTGCGTACGCGGCGCCGATTCGGGGCTGGAAGTTGTTCTTGTCGAGCCGAAAGACGCTGCTCGGGTTGCCGTTCACTCCGGCGAACTCGAGCCCGCCGCGCAGATTAGCCAACTGGGGGTACTGGGCGATCATATTGGCCGGAATCTGGTTCGCGAAGGGCGCAGCCGCGTTCGGGTTGAAGCCGCGGTTCAGGCGGTTGTACTTCTCAGTCGGCGGGAGGTTCAGGTCCCAGCGCAGACCAAAGTTGATCGTGAGCTTGCGGGTGACCTTCCAGTCGTCCTGGAAGTAAGGAGCAATGTACCAATCCTGGTAGAAGGGGAACACGGGGAAGTTGGATGAGCCGGAGACATAGCCGAGCATGAAGCTGGCGTAAGCGTCGCCCGCGGTGGGTTCGCCCTGGTTAAAGATGCGCTGGGTGAAATTCGGCTGCGACTGGAACAGCAGGATGTTGCCCGTGTTCTGCTGGATGAAGTGAGTCCGGCGGATGTCAATCCCCATCTTCATGGTGTGCCGCCCGGCGATCTTGGTGAGGTTGGACATGAGCGCGAACGTGTTGGTGATGTTGATGCCCTGGTAACGCCCCATGTTCGAATAGCCGGTCATCTGCCAGCGGCCGAAGTAACGCGGCTCGGGCAACTGGTTGATTGTGCTCGCCGGCAGGCCCAGCGAAGTGAGGTCGAAGCCCTCGTTGGCGCGGCCAAAACCCTTCTCGATGAAGCGGTTATAGGAGCCACGAATATTGAACACAGTGGTGGGGCTGATGGTGGAGACCCAGTCGAGCACATAGGCGTCGTTTATCCGCTGGAAGGGCTGCTGGCCGTCCTGGCCGGGCCCGTCGCAGATGCCATTGACGCAGCGGTCCTCGGTGCGGTCATTCGAGGCGTGGCGGATGAAGCTGCGATGCTTGTCGCCGAAGTTCCAGTCGAACTTGAGGATGAGGTTGTAGAACTTGTCCTCGGCCGCGTATTCGGGGTCGAGCAGGTTCTGCTGCGAATACCGAACGCCTGGGGTGGTGGCGTTGGGCGTGGGCATGAAGCCTGTCACAGCCCGCGCCACCGGATGAATCCTGCTGTTCGGGATCTGATTTCCGGCGAAGGGCGCGCGGATCGGGTCCCCACGGCTGTCGGGCGTGAAGTTCATCGGATCGTAGATCGTCACCGGGCGGCCCTGAGGATCGGTCAGCCGGCTGAAGTCGCCGTTGCGCATCTCCATCGCCGGGTAGGAGTTGCGGAGGAACTGGGGCCACTTCTCGTAGTAGTTCTCGAAGCTGCCGAGATAGAACAGCTTCACGGGGCCGTCTTTCTTCAGCAGTTTCGGGAAGTACAGCGGCCCGTCGAACTGGAAGCCGTACTGGTCCAGGGTGTGGTCCGGGCGGGGCGTGCCCACGGCGTTGTTGACAAACGTGTTGGCGTCCATCCACCGGCGCCGCATGAACTCCCAGGCGGTGAAGTGGAAGTCCTGGCTGCCGGACTTGAGCACCACGTTGAACACGCCGCCGCCGGTCTTGCCGTACTGCGCGTCATAGGAGTTCTGCTGGATCGAGAATTCCTGCACGGCGTCCACGATCGGCACGTAGGCGATGTTGTTGTTACCGAGTTGCGCGTTGTTCGGCGCGCCGTCCATGAGGAACTCATTGTTCGACTGGCGTCCGCCGTTCACCGACCACTGCGCGATAGCGCCATTGTCAAACGGCCGCTGCCAGATGGCCGCGCCGCGGAAGGAGACACCCGACATCATCGCGCCGAGCATGAACGGATTGCGCGAGTTCAAAGGCAGCGACTGCACCTGCTGCTGGTTGACGACGCCGACGCGCGAGGCGGTCTGCGTTTCCAGCAGCGCCGCTTCCGCGGTGACGGTGATGTTTTCGGTGACCGCGCCCACCTCCATCGTGATGTCGATACCGACGGCGCGGCCGACTTCCACGATGATGTTTTCACGGATAAACTGCTTAAAGCCGTCCGCGGCGACCGTCATGCGGTACGTGCCGGGCCGGATGAAGGGAATCGTATAGGCGCCGCCGGCATCGGAGGAAGCCGACGACGTCTCGTTATTGGCGACATTGACCGCTTGGATACGCGCGCCGGGAATCGCACCGCCGGACGAGTCGAAGACCCGGCCCGAAATTGTGGCGCGGAAATCCTGCGCGAAACCGATCGAGGCGGCGAGACAAAGAACCGCCACTGTGGGAAGCAGGCGTAGGTTCACTGATGGGTTACCCCCGTTTGAGTTGGCATTCGACTTCAGGACACCGATAGACACTATCGCGTGCTGGTATCGAAAGATATCATAGTTTACAGACCAGAGCAATGAAAATTTTGCATTTCATGTTCGCCGCACAAATTTCGTTTTTTACGGTGGAGGCGCCTCCGCCAAGGATTGTTCTTCTGAATTCGGCCACTCCCGAGCGGCACCAAATTGAGACGATGCCGGGCGGCGTTGCAATTTTCGATTTCGACGGCGACGGCAGGCCGGATTTGTACTTCACCAATGGGGCGCCGCAGCCTGCGTTGAAGAAGGACGGCGCCCGCTGGAGCAACCGGCTCTACCGCAACCTCGGCGGCTGGAAATGGGAAGATGTCACTGAAAACGCTGGCGTTAGCGGCACCGGCTACGACATGGGCGTGGCCTCGGGCGACTTCGACAACGACGGGCACGCGGACCTGTTCGTCACGGGCGTGCATGGCAATACGCTGTACCGGAACCGGGGGGATGGGACGTTCGAGAACATCACCGCGAAGGCGGGCATCCAGCCCTCGCCGTGGTCCATCGCCGCCGGATGGTTCGATTACGACAATGATGGGTTTCTAGACCTTTTTATCGTCAATTACGTGAAATGGGACCCCGCGAATGAGCCCTTTTGCGGCGACCGGCAGGCCGGATACCGCACCTATTGCCACCCGCAGTATTACGACCCGCTACCGAATACGCTGTACCGCAATAATGGCGACGGCACTTTCACGGACGTGAGTGAGAAGGCCGGCATCGCGCGCCACTTGGGCAAGGGCATGGGCGTGGCTTTCGCGGACCTCGATGGAGATGGTTGGCTGGATGTGTTCGTCACCAACGACACTACTCCCGATTTCCTCTTCCGGAACAAAGGCGACGGCGCCTTCGAAGAGATCGGTTTGCAGGCCGGCGTTTCGTTGAACGAGGACGGGCTGGCGCTCTCTTCGATGGGTGTGGACTTCCGTGATGTCGATGGCGATGGACGTCCGGACCTCTTCGTCACCGCCTTGGCGAACGAGACCTTTCCGCTCTTCCTGAACCTGGGCAAGGGCCTGTTCAAGGACGTGACCTACCCCTCTAGGATCGCGGCGCAAACCCTGGCCTATTCCGGCTGGTCAAACGGCATCTACGACTTCGACAACGACGGCCGCGCGGACCTTTTCGCCGCCAACGGCGACGTGAACGACAACACGGAAGTCTTCAGTTCGCGCAAATCGAAACTGCCGAACCTGCTGTTCCTCAATGCAGGTGACGGCACGTTCCGGGCGCAGGAAGTAGGCGCTCCAGCGCTGCACCGCGGCGCGGCGTTCGGCGATTTGGATGGCGACGGACGCATCGACATTGTCGTGACACGTCTCAATGAGCCGCCGCTGCTGCTGCGCAACCGGATGGGCGAAGGGCGCAACTGGCTCACGCTCGAGCTGCGCGGCAAGAAATCGAACCGCGACGCCATCGGGACGCAGCTCAAGCTCACCGCCGGCGGGCGCACGCAGTACAACCATGTTTCGACCAGCGTCGGCTATGCCTCTTCATCGCAGAAAGCCGTGCATTTCGGCCTGGGTGATGCGCGTGTGGCCGAGCGCATCGAAATTCGCTGGCCCAGCGGGCAGGTGCAGCTGCTCGAAGGCGTGAAAGCGAATCAGCGGATGCTGGTCGAGGAGCCCTGAAGCGCGGACGCGGCTTTCTCCTCGCGTTCGGCATCGGCGGCGCGGCCCAGCCGGCGATACACCCGGGCGAGCAGGTAGCGGATGGGCGCGCGCGCAGCATCCAGCGCGACGGCGCGTTCCAGATGCGGCAGCGCCTCCTCAATCCGGTCCATCTGCTGCAGCGCACGGCCCATCTGGAAATGGGCTTCCGCCGAGTCGGGATTGCCGGTGAGGGCTTCGCGCAGGGGGGTGAGCGCGTCCTCGGTCCGTCCGGCGCGGATGAGGAAGCGGGCGTACGCGGTGCGGGCCCGCTCGGCGGCTGCGTCGCGGCGGCCGATGGCCGCGCGGAAACGCTTTTCCGCTTCAGCGGCGCGCCCCAGCGCTTCCAGGGATTCGGCGATGGCGGTTTCGGCGCGGCCGCGCAAGGCGTCCACGCGCAGCGCGCGCTCGAGCGGCGCGAGCGCGTCCTCGAAGCGGTTTAGCACGTACAGCGCGCGGCCGTGGTAATAGCAGGCGTCGGTCAGCCGCGGATTCAACCGGCAGGCTTCGCCGAAGGGCGCTTCGGCTTCCCGGTAATCGCCGCGCGCGGCATGGACCACGCCCAGCACTTTCCAGGCCTGCGCATCGCGCGGGGCCAGACGCGTGGCCTGAGTCAGCAGCGAGATCGCCTCGTCATGGCGGCCCTGCTCAAAGGCCGCCACGCCGCGCCGGTATTCGTCGGTTTGCACGAACAGCAGCAGCGCGGCGAGGGTGGGCAGCATGGTCAGGCCAGTTTCACCTTCAGAATGGTGAGCGAGTGCTTCGGGAATGTATGACGCAGTTCGGGAGTGACCTTCAGACTGCGCGTCGCGGGGCGCACCTTGCGGTCGTCGCCGAAGGTGTGAGCCGTCTTCAGATCGGAATGGTTCAGTTCCCACGCCTCGATGGAGGCGGCGCGGGCGTCCACCAGGTCGATGCGGGCCTCGATATCCTGGCGCTCACTCCGGTTCAGCACGTTCAGGTTGAGCGTCTTTGACGCTTCATGCATCGTCACCGAGACATCCAGGTATTTCAACCCCTGCCGCCGGTTCGTGCTGTAGGTGGGCGAATCGACCAGGGCGTCGAGCGCCACTGTGTCTTTCTGCTTCGCGTACTCGGCGATGGGGAAGAAGATGGTTTGCAGATAAAGCCCCTGCGGATTCGTGAAAATCGGCGCAATCACGTTCACAAGCTGCGCCAGGTTGGCCATTTTCACGACATCGGCGTGGCGGATGAAGCTATTGAAGAACATGCCCATCGCGAGGGCGTCTTCGTAGTTGTACTTTTCCTCCAGCGCGGTAGCGCCGGTGGCGTGCTCGCTGCTGCCGCGGGCGCGGTACCAGACGTTCCACTCGTCGAAGGAGATGTAGATGGGACGCGGGCGCGGCATGCGCGACTGGACAGCGCGGATCTGGCCGGCGCACACCTCGATGCGCTCGTCGATGTCCGCCTGGGCGGCGAGGAAGCGTTCGAAGTTGTTCTCGCGGTTGCCGATGTAGGTATGCAGCGAGATGTAGTCGATCTCGTTGCGGAGGGTCTCGAGGGTGACGCGGTTCCAGGTGACCCAGTCGCCGCCGAAGTTCGAGGAGCCGGAAGCGATCAGGCTGATGGAATTGTCGGTGCGCTTCATGGCCTTGGCGGCTTCGAGCGCGAACTTGTTGTAGTCGGTGGCGTCCTTGTGGCCGAGCTGCCAGGGGCCGTCGATCTCGTTGCCAAGCCCCCAATACTTCACCCCCCAGGGTTTTTCGCGGCCGTTTTTGCGCCGCTCGCGCGCCCAATGCGTATCGCGGCCTTCGTTGCAATACTCCACCCATTCGCGGGCTTCGTTGATGGAGCCGAGCCCGGCGTTGATGCAGATGTACGGCTCGAACCCGCCCACTTCGCAGTAGCGCAGGAATTCGTCGGTGCCGAAGCGGTTCGATTCCAGCGCGCCCCAGGCGTGTTCGGGGCGGACCGGGCGCCGTTCGCGCGGGCCGATGCCGTCCTTCCAGTTGTAGCCAGAGACGAAGTTGCCGCCGGGCCAGCGCAGGATGGTGACACCCATCTCCCGCGCCGCCGCGAGCACATCCTTGCGGAAGCCGTTCGCATCGGCCAGCGGGCTGCCCTCCTCGAACATGCCGCCATAAATGCAGCGGCCCAGGTGCTCGGCAAAGTTGCCGAAGACGTGGGGATGGACCTGCCCTATTCTGCGTTCCGGGTCCACTTTGATGCGAGCCTGCGGGCGCGGGGCCTGGCCGAGGGCCAGTCCCGCAAGGGGTAACGGAAGAAATGTGCGGCGCAGCATGGGATACTGCGCGGATTTTATCACCGCCCCTATTCCGTCCGCAGCGCCTCGGACGGATCCAGGCGCGCGGCGCGGAGGGCGGGCGCAAGCCCGCTGATCAGGCCGACCATCATCAATACCGCCGCGGAGGCGACCACCGTCACGGGCTTGATTCTCAACACCAGATCGCCCTTGCCCGACGGATCCTCAAACATCGCCCCGAGCATCGGCAGCGGCGGCATCATCCAGACCACCGCATAGCTCAACGCGATCCCGAGCAGTCCTCCCGCAAAGGTCAAGGCGAACGCCTCGGCCAGAAACTGCAGCAGAATGTGGCGGCGGCGCGCTCCCAGCGCGCGGCGCAGGCCTATCTCGCGCGTGCGCTCGTTCACCGAGACCAGCAGGATATTCATTAGTCCGATCCCGCCGATGGCGAGGGTCAGCGCGCCGATAAACAGCAGCAGGAGCTGCAAGCCGATGGTCAAGCCGTCGATGATGGGCCGCAGGTTCGATGTACCAAAGCCATGCAGCGCGCGCGGGTCCTCCGGCTTGAATCCTTGCCGGCGGGCCAGCACGGCGCGAAACTGTTCCGCCGCGGCCTCTTCGAAAACGGGCGCCACCGGCTGCACGATGGCGGCGCTGGCGTAGCGCGTGCTCCACAGTTCGCCGGCCGTCGTGTAGGGTATGAACGCGGAGCGGTCGTCCGGCCCGAAATAGTTCACGAACGAGAGCTTCGCGTCCATCACGCCGATGACAAGGAAACGAACGCCCTGGATCGTGACGGTCTCCCCGATGGCCGGCCGCGCGCCGAAGAGCTTCCGCTTGAGCCAGTCGCCCAAAAACACCACCCGGCGGCGCTCTCCGTAGTCTTCCGGCGACAGCCAGCGCCCCTCGACCGGGATTTGCGACCGGATCTCGCCAAACTCGACGCAAACTCCGCGCACATTCGCGCTTGCGTGGCGGTCGGAGGAACTCAAGGGAACGCGGCGGACAGTCTCCGGACAAACCCGCCGGATGAGCGGCGATTCGCGCTCGGCGGCCTCCAGGTCCGTCAGTTCAAGCCGGATGCGCTTGCCCGCGCGCTCTCCCCCCGCCTGCAGACTGGTTTGACCGGCGAACATCACCATGGCGGACCTAGAGAAATTCTGGAACGTCGTCATCATCAGCGCGCGGAACTCCGTTCCGTAGCTCAACAGCAGCGTCACGGCCGCAATGCCCCAAACGATGCCAAGCATCGTCAGCAGGCTGCGCGTCGGATTCCGCCGCAGCGCGTCCCATGCCTGGATCAGAACCTCCTTCAGCATTCCGGCCTACCCGCCCGCCTCGAAGCGCAGCGCCTCCACTGGGTCGATCGACGCCGCCCGCGACGCCGGATAGAGCGCCGCACCCACGGCTACCAGCCCCAACAGCACGACGCAGAAGACGCCAACCTGCCAGGTGGCCCACAGCCCGGCGAAATACTGCGGCATCGGAAGCGTATTCACCGCCGCGCAGACCGCGTGCGCGAATGCCAACCCCGCGCCGCCGCTGAACAGCACGATCATCAGCGTTTCCAGAAAGAACATGCCCAGGATGCCGCGCGACGTCGCGCCCAGCGCCTTCCGCAGCCCGATCTCGCGCGTCCGCTCGCGCACCGCCACCAGCATCACGTTCATCGTGCCGATGCCGCCCAGCAGCAGCGTCACCACACCCATGGACCCGAGAAAGTACTTCATGCCGTTGGCCAGGGTCTCGAAAGCGCGCGCCTGCCGCACGGTATCCCAGATGTAGGCCGCCTCTTCGTCTTCGGCGTCGAAACGATGGATCCGTGCCAGCGCGCGCCGAACCTCGCCAAGGCAGGCTTCGTGGCGGTCGAGCGATTTCGCCTTCACGATCAGTTGGTCGATGGTCTGCGGCGGCCACGGTGGCGGCTGCGGAAGATCGCGGACCATACTCGAAAACGGGATGAAGATCTTGTTCACGTCGCGGCCGTCGTAACTTGAATCCTGCTCCTTTTCCTCCATCACGCCGATCACCTGATAAGGGCGGCCATTGATGGAGATCTCCGCATTGACGGCTTCGCGCTCGCCAAATAGCTGCTTCCGCGCCTCGCTGCCCAGATAAGCCACGCGCCGGGCCTCGAGCTCATCCTGCCAGGAGTAGAACCGGCCCGCTGCCGCGGGCAGGTGGCGTAATTGCTGATAAGGAGGATGCGATCCGCTCACCAGCAGCGAGGCAGAATTGTGGTCGCTGCGGATGGCCACCCCGCCGCGCGTCAGTTCCGGCAGGATGTATTCGCAGGAAGGACAATCGGGCGCGATCAATGCGTGATCGTAAATCGTCCAGCGCACCGGCCGCCCCGCGCGCTCGCCGCCCGCCTGCATCGACGTCCGTCCGGGAAACACCAGCAGCAGGTTCTCCCCGAACTGCGATTGCATCTGCCGCTGGCCCTCGCGCAGGCCGTCGCCCGCGGCCGTCATCAGCGTGATCGACACCACGCCCCAGGCCAGTCCGAACATGGTCAGTCCGGTGCGCAGCCGGTGCGCCATCAAAGTCTGAAGAGTGTCGCGGAGCAGATCGCGGAAGGTCATGCAGGCACGAACGGAGGTGTCACCTCCAATTCTACTGCAGGATCACTTTCTGTCCTTCCTTCAGACCTGCCACCAGTTCCGTCTTGACGCCGTTGGAAATGCCCAGTTCGATGTCCAGCTTCCGGCGGCCCTTTTCCTGCGCGGCGTCCGGAATCTCCACCGAGGCCTTGCGCTGCTTGTCGTAGATCACCGCCGCCTCGGGAATCAGCAGCACGCCGGGGCGCTCCTCGAGGATAATCTCCGCGTTCGCGCTCATATTGGCTTTCAACTCGCGGCCCGGGTTGGCGATCGACACCTGCACCTCGAACGTAGTCACGTTCTCCTTTTCCACGCCGAGCGGCGAGATCTTATAGACCTTCCCCTCGAACTTGCGGTCGCGGAAGCTCTCCACCACGATGCGCGCCATCTGTCCGACGAACACCTTCCCAATGTCGGCCTGGTCCACTCTGCCGCGCACGAATACGTCGCTCACGTCGCCCAGCGTGAAGATCGGCTGCGCCTGCGAACCCACCACCAGGATCGAACTCACCGCGTTGCCCACCTCGACACTGCGCGACAGCACCAACCCGTCGATCGGGCTGAGGATCGTCGCGTTCCGCAAATCTTCCTCGGCCCGTTCGAGCATCGCCTTGGCCTGCGCCACCTGCGCCTTGGCGCGTGTGATGTCGGCGCGTGCTACCGCCAGGCTGCTGGTGGCCGACATCTGCTTGTTCAGCGCCATCTGGTACATCTTCTCGGCGTCTTCCACCACCGATTTCGCCATCAGCCCCTCGCGGTGCAACTGCTGCGCGCGATCCATCGACAGCTTCAGAAACGGCAGATCGGGGCCCTGCGCGTCCACCCGGTTGCGCTCCAGTGAAGCCACCGCGGCGGTCTCGGCGGCCTCGGCGGCCTGCACGTTCGCGCGCAACTCGCGCACGCGCGCCTGCAGATCCTCCTTGTCAAGCTCCGCCAGAATCTGCCCCGCGCGCACCGTGTCGCCATAGTCCACGAAGATCTGCTTCACGATGCCGCTCGCCTTGGACTTCACTTCCACCGTCGAGCGAGGTTCAATCTTGCCTGTTGCCACCACGCTACGCGCAATGTCGCCGCGCTCGATGGCCACCAGTTTCGATGGGTCAATCGAGTGATTCGGCTTCAGCGCCGCGCGCACGGCCATACCCGCGCCCGCCAGCAGCGCCACCGCCACCAACCCCCAAATCCATTTGCGGGATTTCCCGCGCCCGTTCCGTCCGTTCGTAGCCATTGTGATTTACCGCGAATCTCTCTTCGATGAGGAATACGCGCCTCACCGGGCGAGTGTTCCCACATTCTGCCTGCGCGCCTGCGTGATAGCATCGGGAGCAATTATGTTGCGCCGCGATTTCCTCCACCTGTTGCCGGCCGCGGGCCTCGCCTCCCAAACGAGCCGCCCTCCTAACATTGTAGTGATCTTCGCCGACGACCTCGGCTACGGCGACGTGGGCTGCCAGGGCTCCCGCATCCGCACCCCCGCCATCGACCGCCTCGCCGCCGGGGGCATGCGCTTCACCCACGGCATCACCGCCAACCCCGTTTGTTCGCCCTCCCGCGCCGGCCTGCTCACCGGCCGCTATCCCACCCGCTGCGGCGTGCCCAACGTCTTTTTTCCGCGCGACGAGCAAGGCATGAACCTCGACGAACAAACCCTCGCGGACCTGCTCAAGCCGCGCGGCTACCGCTCCGCCTGTATCGGCAAGTGGCACCTCGGACACCATAAACCCTGGCTGCCCACCTCCCGTGGTTTCGATTCCTACTACGGCATCCCCTATTCGAACGACATGCGTCCAACGTGGCTCATGCGCGACACAGAAGTCATCGAGGAAAACGCCGATCAGACCACCATCACCCGACGCTACACCGAAGAGGCCGTCCGTTTCATCCAGAGCGCCGGACGCGAGCCGTTCTTCCTCTACATGCCCCACACGTTCCCCCACATTCCCCTGTTTGCCTCCGAAAAGTTCCGCGGTAAGAGCCGCCACGGCATCTATGGCGACGTCGTCGAGGAACTCGACTGGAGCGTCGGAGAGGTACTGAACGCGCTCGCGAAGCAAGGCGTGGACCGCAACACTCTCGTTCTGTTCTCCTCCGACAACGGCCCCTGGTATCAGGGCAGTTCCGGAGGCCTGCGCGGCCGCAAGGGCATGACCTGGGAAGGCGGCGTACGTGTGCCCTTCATCGCGCGCTGGCCCGCCCGCATTCCGCGCGGGCGGGTATGCCATTCGCTCGTCTCAACGCTCGATCTGGTCCCTACCGTCTGCGGCATCACCGGCACGGCACTGCCCGCGAAGCCCATCGACGGCAGCGACATCCTGCCGCTGCTCACCGGACAGCGAGCCTCGATTGAACGCGACCCCATCCTTTACTTCATGGGCCGCGCGCTCCACGCTGCCCGCTGGGGCAACTGGAAGCTCCACATCGCGCGCCACAATGCGGAAATGTACAGCGCCGCGCCTGCGGCGGGCCGGATGAGCCTGCTCCTGTCGCAGCCCGAGCTTTACAACCTCGAACTCGATCCCGACGAATCCGCCGATGTCGCCCCTGAAAATCCTGAGGTTGTCCAGCGCATCCGCGCGCACATCGACCAGGTGATACCCGGGTTCCCCGAGGACATCCGCCAGGCCTGGAAAACCATGCTCGACACGCCCACCGCCCCGCGGCCCACTGGCACGTTTCCAGCCAAGGCGGGCTAAACGCAACGGCCACATTGACCCATCCCGGAGTTTCCGGTACGCTTATCGCAGGCTATGCAGGACTCCCGCCAGCTCGTCGAGCAAGCCATCGCCAGGCGGCCCGGACCCGTCCCGGTCGATTTCGGCTCCACTGCCGTTACCGGCATCCATGTCTCGGTCGTCGCCGCTCTGCGCGATCACTTCGGCCTCCCGAAGCAGCCCGTCAAGGTTCACGAACCGCTCCAGATGCTCGGCTGGCTCGAGGAAGACCTGAAACAGGCCATGGGCGTGGACGTGGAAGGCGTTTTTCGCACAAAGACCGCCTTCGGATTCGCAAATGAAAACTGGAAGCCCTGGGACTTTAATGGCCTTGAGGTGCTCGTCCCCGGCATGTTCAACACCACCGTGGACGCGAGTGGCGACACCCTGCTCTACCCCGAAGGCGACCTCGCCGCCGCTCCCTCCGGCCGCATGCCCAAAGGCTTTCATTTCTTCGACGCCATCATCCGCCAGAACCACTTCGATCCCGAGAACCTGAACGTCGAAGACAACTGCGAGGAGTTTCAGCCCATTTCCGAAGCCGATCTCAGCCTGATCGACGCCGAAACCGCGCGCGCCCAGGCCACTGGCCGTTATGTCATCGCCAGCTTCGGCGGCACCTCCTTCGGCGATATCGCCCGCGTCCCCGGCACCGGCATGAAGGACCCGCGCGGCATCCGCGACGTCGCCGAATGGTACGTTTCGCTCCGCTCGCGCCGCGACTACGTCCACGCCGTCTTTGAGCGCGAATGCACGGTGGGCATCGCCAACCTCGCCCGCATACACGAGCGCGCCGGCTCCCGCGTGGGCGCGATCTTCGTCTGCGGCACCGATTTCGGCACCCAGACCTCCGCCTTCTGCTCCAAGGCCACGTTCGACGAACTCTGGCTGCCCTACTACCGCCGCGTCTGCGATTGGGTTCACGCTAATACCTCCTGGAAATGCTTCAAACATTCCTGCGGCAGCGTGGACCGCTTCATCCCCTCCTTCATCGAAGCCGGATTCGATATCCTCAACCCCGTGCAGTGCTCCGCCACCGGGATGGATCCCGAACACCTCAAACAGACCTACGGCGAGCGCATCACCTTCTGGGGCGGCGGCGTCGATACCCAGCACACGCTGCCCTTCGGCACGCCCGCCGAAGTCCGCGAACAGGTTCTCAGCCGCTGCGAGACCTTCGCCCGCGGCGGCGGCTTCGTCTTCAACTCGATCCACAACATCCAGGCCGGCACGCCAGTCGCCAACGTCGTGGCGATGCTCGATGCCGTGCGCGAATTCAACGGACGGAACTGAACACCCATGCCCGACCTCAACAAACTCAACCAGGCGATTCTCGAAGGCGACGCGAAAACCGCGGCCGCTGTCACCCAGGAGGCCCTCGACGCCGGCATCGACCCGAGCGTCCTCATCCAGCAGCATATGGTGCCTGCCATGGACGAAGTCGGCCGTCTCTATGAAGCCGAGGAGTACTTCGTGCCCGAACTGCTGCTCGCCGCCCGCGCCATGAAGGCCTCTCTCGAGTTGTTGCGCCCCCTGCTGGCCGCCAGCGGCGCCGAGCCCACCGGCCGCGTCGTGATCGGCACCGTCAAAGGCGACCTCCACGACATCGGCAAGAACCTTGTCGGCTCCATGCTCGAGGGCGGCGGCTTCGAGGTAATCGACCTCGGCGCCGACGTCGCGCCTGAGAAGTTCATCGACGCCATCCAGAACCGTGGCGCGAAGATCGTCTGCCTCTCCGCCCTGCTCACCGTCACCATGCCGTCGATGAAGAAAACCATCGAGGCGCTCGAGCAGGCCGGCGTCCGCCAGGACGTGAAAGTGCTGGTCGGCGGCGCGCCCGTCACGCCGCAATTCGCCACGGAAATCGGCGCCGACGGCTATGGCGAAACCGCCAACGCGGCCGTCGCGCTCGCCCGCCGGTTCGTCCAGGGGTGATCGCCGTGGACCGCGGGCTGTTCCCAAGTCTGGCGCGCCGCGGTCTCCGCTTTCCCATCGCGACCGACCTCGCCCTGCATGAACATCCCGATCCCGAGCACGCCCGGCGTGATCCGGTTGCGCTTGGCCGCATCGTCGCCCTTTCCGCACAGCGCTGGCAGTGTCCGCTCGCCATCCCCTTGATGGATCTGCGCCTCGAAAAGGCCGACCTGCTCAATGCGCTCGGCGTGCCCGAAGAGCAGGCCGAAGCCTTCCACTTCAACGAGCGCCCGCCCGCGACGCTTCCGCCCCGGATGTTCCTGCCCGCGCACGCCTCCGCCATTGGCGCCATCCGCTGGGTGCGCAGCCACACCTCGCTTGTGCCGTGCGGCATGGCTCTCGGGCCGTTTTCGCTCCTCACCCGCCTGCTCACCGATCCCATCACCCCGCTCGCGCTGCTGGCCCGCGGCCTCACCGCGGAAGACGATCCCGCCATCGGCATCGCCCTGCGCGCCCGTCAACTGGCGATCGAAACCGTCACTCGTTCCGTGCGCGCCCAACTCGAAGCGGGCGCACAAGTGGTGATCGTTTGCGAACCTTCGGCCTCCATCGCCTACCTGTCGCCGCGCCAGCACCGCTCCGGCGCCACCCTCTTCGAGGACTTTGTTCTTGCCCCGAACCGCGCCCTCCGCGACCAGATCCACGCCACCGGCGCGCTGCTGTTCTTTCACAACTGCGGCGAGTTGACCGAAGCCATGGTCGCCGCCTTCGCGCAGGACCTGCATCCCGAAGTGCTCAGCCTCGGCAGTTCGCGCGATCTCCCCGCTGACGCCGCGCTCATCCCCGAAGACGTCGTCCTCTATGGCAACCTGCCCACCCGCCGCTTCTATTCCGATGGCGCGCTGCCGGTGGAGGAGGTCGAGCGCCTCACCTGCGACCTGCTCCACCGTATGCGCGCCACCGGCCACGCCCACATCCCCGGCTCCGAATGCGACGTCCTTCACGTGCCGGGTGCCACGGACACCATCGAGCGCAAACTCGCTGCCTTCATGAAAGCGGAGCCTGCCGCCTGATGTACGCATGGCTGATCGCCACGGTCGCCGCCACGGCGGGCCTGTTGTTCGGCTTCGATATCGCGGTGATTAACGGCGCGCTCGTCTTCCTGAAACAACAATGGGGACTCAGCGGGTTCGAGACCGAAATCGCCGCCTCCTCGCTGCTGTTCGGCTGCGTCTTCGGCGCGGCCGCGGGCGGCGCGCTCAGTGACCGCTTCGGCCGCCGCCGCGTCCTCATGCTTTGCGCCGTGCTCTTCGGCATCTCCGCCATCGGCGCCGCGCTGCCCCGGGACCTCGCCGAGTTCACCGCCGCGCGCTTCCTCGGCGGCGTCGCAATCGGCGTCGCCTCGCTGATCGCCCCTCTCTACATCGCGGAAGTCGCGCCCGCGCACCTGCGGGGGCGGCTGGTCTCGCTCAACCAGATGGCCATTGTCACCGGCATTCTGCTCGCCTATTTCATCAACTGGACCCTCTCTTTCCAGGGCGCGGAAAGCTGGCGTTGGATGTTCGCCGTTGCCGCCGCCCCTTCGGCCGCGTTCTTCATCGCCCTGTTCTTCGTCCCCGAAAGCCCGCGCTGGCTCGTGGCGCGAGGCCTTTCCGCCGAAGCCCTCCGCGTTCTTGAACGGACTCTCGGCGGCGGCGCCCCGGCAGCCCTGCGGCAGATCGAACGAACCATCCGTGAGGAATCCGGCTCGCTCGCCGAACTCTTCCGCCCCGGCTTGCGCCGCGCCCTCGGCATCGCGCTCTTCCTCGCCATCATGCAGCAGTGGTCCGGCGTCAACACGGTGCTGTTCTATGGCGCGCTGATCCTGAAGGAACAGGTCGGCGGCCAGTCCGATTCCGCCGCCATCGGCGCCAGCGTCCTCATCGGCCTGATCAACTTCGCCGCCACCATCGCCGCCATCGCCCTCATCGACCGCCTCGGCCGCAAGGCCCTGCTCATCGGCTCCGCCCTCGGCATGGCCGTCTGCCTGTTTGGCCTCGCCGCCGCGTTTCGCCAGCCTGAGCCTTCCGCTTCCCTCGTCGTCGCCTGCATGCTCGGCTGTGTTGCGTCCTTCGGCGTGGGTCTCGGGCCCGGCGTCTGGGTCGTGCTCTCCGAGATCTTTCCCAACCGTATCCGCGGCCGCGCCATGGGCATCGCCACCGTGGCGCTGTGGTGCGCCTGCGTTGCTCTGACGATGACCTACCTCAGCCTCTCCTCGGCCCTGGGCCCCTCCGGCGCGTTCTCGCTCTACGCCGTCATGTGTCTCGCCACCGCCCTGTTCGTCTGGCGGCTGACTCCGGAGACCAAAGGGCGTACGCTGGAGGAAATCGAGAGCTTCTTCCAGGAGAACCGCCCATGAAACGCCTGCTCGAATGGCTCCACAACGGCCCGCTGATTACCGACGGCGCCTGGGGTACTGAACTCCAGCGCCGCGGCCTCGAACCCGGCGAAAACCCCGACCCCTGGAACCTCTCCCACCCCGAGCGCGTCGAGCAGGTCGCCCGCGCCTACGTCGATGCCGGCAGCCGCATCATCCTCACCAACACCTTCCGCGCCAATCCCATCAGCCTTCCGGACTGCTCCCCGGAGCAGATCGCCGAAATCAACCGCGCCGGCGTCGCCATCTCCCGCCGCGCCGCCGAGAGCACGACCGCCAAGGTCATCGCCTCGCTCGGCCCTTCCGGAAAAATGCTGATGGCCGGCGAAGTCACCCCCGAAGAAATCACCGCCGCCTACACCCTCCAGGCCCGCGCCTGCGCCGATGCCGGGGCCGATGCCCTGCTGCTTGAAACTTTCTCCGACCCCGAAGAGGCTTCCCTCGCCCTCGCCGCCGCCCGCGCCACCGGCCTGCCCGTCATCGTCAGCTTCGTCTTCGACTCCGGCAAGAACAAGGACCGCACCATGATGGGCGCCACCCCCGAACAGGTCGCCCGCCGCATGGAGGACGAAGGCGCCGCCGCCGTCGGCGCGAACTGCGGCCTCGGCCCGTCGGGCTTCCCGCCCATCAGCACCCGCCTCCGCGATGCCTGCGAGCTTCCCATCTGGATCAAGTCCAACGCCGGTATGCCCGAAATCGTTGGCGGAGAAGCCCGCTACACGCTGCCTCCCGCCGAATTCGCCTCCTACCTGCCCGCGCTGCTCGATGCCGGCGCCTGCTTCATCGGCGGCTGCTGCGGCACCAATCCCGATTACATCCGCGCCCTCGTCGAGGAGATGCGCAGGTGCGCCTGAAGCTCATCGCCTGCGAAATCCTCTATCGCGAATGCGCCGACGCCCTCGCCCGCTCGCCCCATACCATCGACGCCGAATTCCTCGGCAAGGGCCTCCACGACCGTGCCGGCGCCCCCATGCGCGACCAGATCCAGGCCCGCATCGATGCCGTGCCCGCAAACGAATACGACGCCATCCTGCTCGGCTACGCCCTCTGCGGCAATGGCCTTCACGGCCTCGAGGCCCGCGCCACCCCCATCGTCGTCCCGCGCGCCCACGACTGCATCACGCTTCTGCTCGGCAGCCGCACCCGCTACGAAGAGGAGTTCCACAACCACCCCGGCACCTACTTCCGCTCCACCGGCTGGCTCGAACGCGGCCAGGGCCTCGAGCCCCTCGTCTCGCTGCAAACCGGCGCCGGCGCCAGCCTGCAAGCCCTCATCGATCAATACGGCGAGGACAACGGCCGCTATCTCTTCCAGACGCTGAATCAATACCAGCAGTCCTACTCGCGTCTCGCCTACATCCACACCGGCCTCGCCCCCGACCCCGCCTTCGCCGCGCAGGCGCGCACCGAGGCCGCCGCGCGCGGCTGGGAATTCGCCGAAATCCAGGGCAGCCTCCGCATCTTCCATCAATTGCTCGCGGGCGACTGGCCCGAAGAGGACTTCATCACCGTGCCCCCCGGCGCGCGCCTCGTCGCGCGCTACGACCATCAGATTCTCGCCATCGAACAGGAGAAATCCACGCCATGACCGGCAAGGAACGCGTTCTCGCCCGGCTCCGCCGCGAACCCACCGATTGCCTCCCGCTGATGCCCATCACCATGATGTTTGCCGGGGACACCGCCGGCGTTCGCTACGGCGACTACGCGAAAAATGCGCAAAAACTCGCCTTTTCGCAGCTCAAAACCGCCGAAAAATACAATTTTGACCACGTTTCTGTGATCTCCGATCCGGCCCGCGAAGCCTCCGACCTCGGCGCCGTCGTCGAATGGTTCGACGATCAGCCCCCCGCCATCAACGAATCCCAGGCGCTGATCGATACCCCCGCCAAGCTAAAATCCCTCCCCGACCCCGCGACCTTTCTCGGTCCCCGCATGAGCGACCGCCTCGAAGGCGTCCGCCTGCTTCACGAAGCCGCGGGCCAGCAGCTCGCTGTCGAAGGCTGGGTGGAAGGCCCCTGCGCGCTCGCCGCCGACCTGCGCGGCGTCAACACCCTCATGCTCGACCTCTACGACAATCCCGCCTTCGTCGAGGACCTCTTCGACTATGTCGTTGCCATGGAGATCGCCTTCGCGCGCCGCCAGGTGGAAGCCGGCGCCACCATGATCGGCATCGGCGACGCCGCCGCCTCGCTCATCGGCCCACGCTTTTACGAGAAATTCGTCCAGCCCCGCGAACGGCGCATGATCGCCGAAATCCAGGCCTTCGGCGTGCCCGCGCGACTGCACATCTGCGGCAACACCCGCCGCATCCTGAAGGGCATGGGCGAAACCGGCGCGGCCTTGATCGATCTCGATTACCCCTCGCCCGTTCACGAAGCCCGCGCCGCGATGGGACCCGGCCAGGTGCTGCTCGGCAACCTCGATCCGCTGCGCGTGATCCACGACGGCACGCCCGAATCGGTCACCACGGCCATCGCCCAATGCCACGCCGAAGCCGGTGCGAACTTCATCGTCGGCGCGGGCTGCGAAATCCCCCGCGGCACACCCGGGCCGAACCTGCTCGCCCTCACCCATTACGCCCGGAGCCACAATTGAGCCGCACGCTCCACCTGCCCACTGGAGCGCCGCTCGCCGACCGCCTCTTCGCCGCTGGAGTCGAATTCCCTTGCGGTGGCGAGGGCCACTGCGGCGGCTGCCGCTACCGCCTCCCTGAAGGTGATTGGGACCTCGGCTGCCAGGCCCGCACCACCGCCGCCGTCACCGTCGAAATCGAGCAATGGTCCGCCCCGCCCCTGGTTCTCACCGACGAAGCCCACCTCGATTCCATCGAACCCCAGGACGGCCTCGGCTACGCCATCGACCTCGGCTCCACCACGCTCGTCGCCCAGCGCGTGGACTTACGCACCGGTGAGATTCTCAAGATCCGGACCGGCATCAATCCGCAAACCCGCCGCGGCGCCGACATCATGAGCCGCATCGCCTACGACCTGCAGCACCCCGGCGAACTCACCGAGGCCATTCGCCGCCAACTCGGCGCGCTCCTTGGCCGCCCCGCGCGCACCGCCATCATCGCCGGCAACACCGCCATGCATCACCTGTTCTGCGGGCTCAGCGTGGAGCCGCTGGCGGCCGTCCCCTTCCGCTCGCCGAACCCCGGCACGCAGCGCTTCGCGGGAAAAGATCTCGATTGGCCGGTGGATGAAGTCATCGTACTGCCTTCGATCGGCGGCTTTGTCGGCGGCGACACCGTGGCCGGGCTTGCCGTCACTCCGCTGAGCGAAGGCGACGCCCTCGTCGATCTCGGCACCAACAGCGAAGTCTGCGTCGCGCGCGGCGGACGCCTCCTCTGCGCCTCCACCGCCGCCGGACCCGCCTTCGAATCGCGCCAGTTCCGCCGCGGCACACATCTGGTGGAATCGGTGGCCGCCGCTCTTGACGCGGGCCAAATCCTCCCCAGCGGCCGGCTCAGCGCCACGGCCCCGGACGGCCTCACCCAGGCGCATGTCCGCCAGCTTCAACTCGCGAAAGCCGCCGTCGCCGCGGGACTGCGGCTGCTCGACGCCACCGGCACGCTCTACATCGCCGGCGCCTTTGGCAACTACGTCCGCGAAAGCGATGCCAAGCGCATCGGCCTGCTGCCTGCCCAAGCCCCCATCCACGCCGTGGGCAACGCCGCGCTGCGCGGCGCGCGCTTCCTGCTGCTCAACCCCTCCCGCCGCGAACAAATCCTTAAGGATTTGTTGACCCGCGCCGAGCACGTCGAACTCGCCGCGCTGCCCGAATTTCAGGACACCTACGCCGGCGCCATGTCCTTTGCGTGACCCGCGTCACGGAAACCTTTCGCCGCCGGCCTCATCATGGTAAGCATGATCCGTCCCGAAACTCTGTTCGGCGAACAGGGCGACACGCTCTCGCGTCCGCTCGATCACCTGAAAGCCTGCCACCGCCGCATCGAGGAGCGCCTCGACACGCTCGAGCGCATCGCCGCGCATATCGATTCCAACCGCGATGAAGCGGTCGCCGCTCTCCACCGCGTCTTCGCCTTCCTCGATTCCAGCGGCGCGCTCCACACCCAGGACGAGGAGGAAAGCGTCTTCCCCCGCCTCACGTCCCGCCTCGAACGCGCCGAAATGAGTTTCGTCGCCGGTCTCGAACACGACCACACCACCGCTCATCAGCTCTACACCGAGCTGAAGCAGCGTGCCGCCGCGAACGACTTCGGCCCCGCCTTCCGCGGCGTCATCGAACGCCTGGTGGCGCACTACCGCAAGCACATCGCCAAGGAAGACGAAATTCTTGATTCGATGTGCCGCGAAAAGCTCACGCCGCCGGAGCTTGCGGCGATCTCGCAAGAGATGGTGGCTCGTAGACGCACCTAGGATCCGAGCCCGCGTAGTTCCCCGTCAGCGCATACGCCCGCGACCGCGACCCGCCGCACAGATTGCGGTATTCGCACCCGCCGCACTTGCCCTCGAACGAATCCGGATCCCGCAGCACCTGAAACAGCGCCGAGCCCCGGTAGGCATCCTGCAGTGATGTGTGCCGCACGTTCCCCGCGCTCACTTCCAGAAAGCCCGAGGGTAAGATCTCGCCCGTGTGCGATACGAACATGAAGCCCTTGCCGTCGTTGATCGGCAGCAGCCCGCGCGCCGACTTGCGCCGCTGCGCCACGTAGCGCCGGTAGTGCTGCGCCTCGGTGGTCTTGATCTGAAACGAAGATTGCAAACTTGTTTCGTACAGGAATTCGAAGACTTGTTCGTACTCCCCGGCCGTCAGATCGTCTTCGAGTTGCGCCCGGCCCGTCACCACCAGGAAGAAGACGCTCCACAGCCGCGCGCCTTCGTCCTCCACCACCTGCGCGATCTGCTCCAGCTTGTCCATGCTGAAGCGGCTCACCGTGGTGTTGACCTGCGACTCCAGCCCCACGCGCCGGGCGGCGCGCAGGGCCTTCAACGTGCAATCAAATGAACCCTCGACGCCGCGGAACCCGTCGTGGGTGGCGTCGTCGGGGCCATCGAGGGAAACCGCCATGCGCGACACGCCGCACTCCTGAAAGCGCTCCACCGCCGCCTCGGTCAGCAGCGGCGTCGCGCTCGGCGTCACCGTGGTCCGCAAGCCGATGCTCACGCTGTAGCGCAGCAGTTCAAACAGGTCAGCCCGCTTCAGCGGATCCCCGCCCGTGAACACGAGCAGGGGGTCGCCAAACGCCTTCACCTGATCGAGCATCCGCCGCGCCTCGGCGGTAGACAACTCGCCCGCGTGGCGCTCCGGCACAGCCGACGCCCGGCAATGCCGGCACGCCAGATCGCACGCCTGCGTCGTCTCCCAGATCACCAGGAATGGAGCCTCGGCGAAATCGAGCATGCCCCATCGTAGCCGGGCGCCCCCGCGCATTCCTATGACTTTGGTCACTGCCCGGCGCGGCGCAATCCGTCATGCTGGAACCATGAACGACGCCTACATCTTCCACGCCAGCCTCGAACACGAAGGCGAAATCCCCTCGAACGGCATCCTGAGCCGCACGCTGCAGAACGACGCCCGCAGCAAGGTGATCCAGTTCACCTTCGCCCCCGGCACCGAACTCACCGCCCACACCGCGCCCATGCCCGCGACGCTGTACTTCGTCAGCGGCGAAGGCGAACTCCAACTCGGCCCGGACACCATGCCCGTCGCCGCCGGCGCCTTCGCCTACATGACCCCCAAACTCGAACACGCCATCCGCGCCAAAACCCAGGTCGTCCTGCTGCTGACCATGATCAAGGGCGTGGAGCCGCCGGCGAGCGGGAAATAACGCAAAAAACGGCCTCAAAACACGGCAGGAAGCGCGTTTTGAGGCCGTTTTTGTGTTCGTTTTACTGCCGCGAAAGCTGCGTGCCGATCACTTCGCCCGACACAATCAGCTCCACGCGCCGGTTCTGCTGCCGGCCGGCGGCGGTGGCATTGTCGGCGATCGGCATATGCTTGCCGAAGCCCTCGGAGCTGATGAGATCACGCGGCAACCCCTGCGAAATCAAATAGTTGCGTACTTCGTTCGCGCGCTGTTCGCTGAGGCGCTGGTTCAGTTCGTCGCTGCCCGTGGAATCCGTGTGGCCTTCCACATTGATCCGCAGCGTCGGGTAAGCCAGCACCACCCCGGAGAACCGCGCCAGCCTTTCGCGCGCCTCGCCGCGCAGTTCGAATTTGCCGACGTCAAACAGGACGTCCGCCATGGTCACGACCAGGCCGCGGTCGGTGTCGCGGGTTGTGAGGATCTGATTGAAACGGGCGAGGAGCGAAGCGCGCAGGGCCTGTTTCTCTTCCAGAGCCTGGCGGGCGGCTTCTTCGGCGCGGCGGGCGGCTTCAGAGGCTTGCTGCTCGCGGGCTTGGGCATCGGCCCGGGCGCGGTCAGCTTCGGCCCGGGCGCGGTCGGCTTCGGCCTGGGCTGCTGAGGCGCGGGCGCTTTCAAGTTCGGCGGCCATGCGCTGGCGTTCCGCTTCCGCCTGAGCTTTTTCGGCCTGCAAGCGTTCGAGATCGGCCTGTTTGCGGGCCGCTTCCTCTTCGCGCTGGCGCTGTTCGGCGGCGGCGCGGGCGGCCTTGGCGTCGGCTTCGCGCTTTGCGGCTTCGGCGCGCTCGTTCGCCAGGCGCTCTTCTTCGATTCGCTTCAGCGCCACCATGCGGGCGTCCTCGGCGAACTGCGTCGCTTCACGGGAAACCATCTGAATGGGCCGGGTATTGTTGCCGCGGCGGCCGCGATAGACGTCCGCCTGCTTGATCTGCGTTTCGGCCTTTTGATAGCTCTCGGGCGCGTACTTATCGGCCTGGGCCCAGCGGGCAATGCGCATGGCGTTCTGCGCTTCCCAGTATTCGAACGGCGCCTTCGGGTCGTCCATGGCGAGCTTGTCGAATTTGCCCTCTTCCCAGTAGCCGCGCTGGAAGAGTTCATAGCGCGCGTCCACCAGGTCCACCTTGCCGCGCGTATCCTGGCGGACTTCGTTTTCGAGCACCACCATTTCGCTGGGCACCGTCACGGCATAGTAGGGTTCGGCCGTGACGATCATCGCGAAGCTTTGAAAGTTGGTGGTGACGTTAGGTAGGCGGGCGCGGTCTCGGTCGAGGGTGATGGGCCCGAGGTTGCGGGCGCTGCCCTCGGGCGTGATCGCCCACAGGACGTAGGTCATGAACGGGGGGCCGAACTTGTCGGCTGGGTCCATTTTTTCGAGCCGGACGTCGAGAGCCACGCGCCCGTCGCGGTTTTGGACCCGCGCCTCACCTTTGGCGAACGGCATATAGGCCGTGCCCTTGAAATCGATTCGCGTATTGCCCTGCCGGTAATTGACCGCCTTCGCTGTACGCGAAGTCACACGAACCCGGTAAATCGGAGCGCCTTCACCGCTTTGCGCCATCGCCTCCGGTAAAGCGGCAGGCAATCCCGTCGCAACCACCGCAACGGCCAACAAGTGACGTATCATACTGGAATCTCCTCGAACCTGATCTGCACCCACGGCTCACCCCACAGGAGTGAGCGGCGACAACCTTACTCCTTGGAGTACAGCCTCTCCACATCGGTTACATTCTCATCTTCTCCCGGATCTGCTTGCCAGACAACCGGCTTCTGAAATACACTAATCTCTAGTGGGAAATAGGATTAATCGATGCGGACCCTGATGAACGTCTCCGTGAAGTGCGAATATGCGCTGCGCGCGGTGCTTGATCTGGCCCTGGCCGAACCGGGCACGCCAGTTCGAATTGCCGACATCGCGCACCGCCAGAAGATCCCTCAGAAGTTCCTGGAGACGATTTTGGCGGACTTGAAGAAGCAAGGGTTTCTGGAGTCGCGGCGGGGCGCCGAAGGCGGGTATCTGCTGGCGCAGCGTGCGGAGCAGATCACGGTGGGCGCGGTGCTGCGGGGCGTGGAGGGGGGCCGCTCGGGCCGGGCTTCGCTGGACGGCAGGGGTCCTCTGGAGAACTTCTGGAACCGGGTGGATGATTCGATCGCGGCGGTCATCGACCGGACGACCTTTTCTGAACTGGCGCGCGACTGGCGTGACCATCAAGCTAAGTACGTACCAAACTGGGAGATCTAAATGCCAATCTACAGCGACAACTCACTCAGCATCGGGCGCACGCCGCTCGTGCGCCTGAACCGGGTCACGAAGGGCTGTGAAGCGACGGTGCTTGCAAAGATCGAAGGCCGCAACCCGGCCTATTCGGTGAAATGCCGCATCGGCTCGAGCATGATCTGGGACGCCGAGAAACGCGGCGTGCTGAAGCCGGGCATGGAACTGGTGGAGCCGACCAGCGGCAATACGGGTATCGCGCTGGCCTTTGTCGCCGCCGCCCGCGGCTATCCCATCACGCTGACGATGCCCGAGACCATGTCGATCGAGCGCCGGAAGGTGCTGAAGGTGTTTGGCGCGAGGCTCGAGTTGACCGAAGGTCCGAAGGGCATGAAGGGGGCCATTGCAAGGGCCGAGGAGATCTACAATTCCGACCCTTCGCGCTACGTGCTGCTGCAGCAGTTCCAGAACCCGGCCAATCCGCAGATCCATTTCGAGACGACGGGTCCGGAGATCTGGGACGACACCGAGGGGGCTGTGGATGTACTGGTGTCGGGCGTGGGCACCGGCGGCACCATCACAGGCGTTTCACGCTACATCAAGCAGGAAAAGGGCAAGGCGATCACGGCCATCGCCGTGGAACCCACCGCCAGCCCGGTGATCACGCAGACGCTGAACGGCCAGCCGGTTCAGCCCTCGCCGCACAAAATCCAGGGGATTGGCGCGGGCTTCATCCCCGGCACACTGGATCTCTCGGTGGTGGACCGTGTGGAGCAGGTGACGAACGAGGAATCGATGGAGATGGCCCGCCGGCTTGCCTCCGAAGAGGGGATTCTGTGCGGGATCTCGTGCGGCGCGGCGGCGGCGGCAGCCCTGCGGGTGGCGCGAGAGCCGGAGATGAAGGGCAAGACCATCGTCGTGGTGCTGCCCGACGCGGGTGAGCGCTATCTGACGTCCGCCCTGTTCGAGGGCATGTTCAACGAATAACCCACATTAGGGTGCCGCCGGGGCGCCTGACGCTTCGGCGGCACGATCCCCGGGCGACTCGCAGATCAGAGTCACAGGGCCGTCGTTGGTGAGTTCCACCTTCATCATGGCCTGGAAAACGCCGGTTTCCACGCGCACTCCCCGGGCGCGCGCCCTTTCGACGAAGTGCTCATAGAGCCGGCGGGCCTGCTCGGGCCTCGCCGCGCGGTCGAAACTCGGGCGGCGGCCTTTGCGCGTGTCGCCATAGAGGGTGAACTGCGACACCACCAGCAGCGACCCGCCCGTTTCGAGCAGGGAGAGATTCATCTTGCCGCCCGAATCCTCGAAAATCCGCAGGTCCAGGATCTTGTCCGCCAACCATTCCGCCTGCGCCTCGCCGTCGGTCTGCGCCACGCCCAGAAGGACAAGCAGGCCGGCGCCGATTTCGCCGGTCACGCGCCCATCCACGGTCACCCGGGCCTGACTGACTCGTTGCACTACTGCCGTCACCGTAGCCGCACCCCCAAGCGCCTAAGGGGTTTTACCGATAGACAGGGATCCGCTTCTCGACGATGTTTAGGTGTATGATCTATCGCCGGCGCAAGAACCGTGGAGGGCTGCCTGGGGGGTTCTTTAGCTTCACTCATAAGCAGCGGCACGTCTATGGCACGGGGGACGGGGATTTCATCCGTTTGCGCGACGAACGCGGCCAGGAATGGTACGGCATCGCCGAGCGCATGGAAGACGACTCCGTCCGCTACCGTTTCCGCGATCCGGACGGCAACTTCATCTCGGGCATTTCCGACGGATACGGCGTGATTCTGCGCGACGCCAAGGGGAACACCTGGCGGGGCTTCATCGACTGACACTTTCATGGGCGGGCCCGGTACTTCTTGTAGAGGCGCGTGTGCTTGCTCTCCAGATCCACAGGCTCGCCCTTCACGAACATCATCTTGACCTGTGTGCGGATTTCGAGCGGGTCGCCGTCGGTGACGATCAGGTCGGCGTACTTGCCCGAGTCGATGGAGCCGATGCGGTCAGCCACGCCATAGATTTCGGCCGCGTTCAGCGTCACCGAGCGCAGGGCGGCATCGTACGGAAGTCCATACGCCACCGAGTGCCCGGCCTGGTAAGGCAGATTGCGGGCGAACTGCGCGCCGAGGCTGGCGAAGGCGATTTTGACGCCGGCGCGGTGCAGATCCGCGGCGAGGGTAAAGGTGGCGTCGTAGGGATCGTCCTCTTCCTGGATGGGGACGAACGGCGAACCGAGAATCACGGGGATTTTGCGTTTAGCGATCTCTTCGATAGCCCCGCCGGGCCGCCGCACGCCCACAAGGATGATCTTCACCTTTTCCTGTTCGGCGAAGGCGAGGGCGTCGCGGATTTCGCGCTCGCGCGCGGCGGGAATGAGCAGGGGGAGCTTGCCCTCGAGCACGGGCAGCATGGCTTCGTAGCGCAGGTCGGTCTTGAGGGTAGCCGGACTGGCCTGCTTGGCGGTCTGGTAGCGGCGCGCCTCCTCGAAGAAGGTTTTCACCTTGCGCAGGTTCGTTTCCTGGCGGCGGCGGGCTTCTGAGAACGGCGTGGCGGCCGATTCGCGGGTGGCGGGGTTGAAGCGGCGGGTCTCGATGCCGGGCAGGCGGAGTTGCATGGCCGCGCCATGGGTGATGGTCATTTCCTCCCAGGTCCAGCCGTCGAGGTGCATGAGGGAGATCTGGCCGCCGATGTAGCTGATTTCGCCGAAGCCGAAGCCGCCGCTGACGCCCGCGGCCAGCACGCCCACGGCGGTGATGCCGTTGGCGCGCGTCACCGGGATGTGTTCGCTCTCCGGGTTCACGGCGATGGAGGAGCGCAGCTGCGGGTTGAACTCACCCACTTCGCTGATGTCCGCCGTTTCGCGCACGGAGCTGATTTCGGAGATGCCGACGAGCGTGGCCGCGTCGATCATGCCGGGATAGACGTGCAGGCCGCGCCCGTCGATGACCTTCACTTTCGCGCGGGTTTGGAGGCGCTCGCCCACCTCGGCGATCTTGCCGTCCATGACGAGAACGGAAGCGTTATTCAGCTTGGGTCCGGAGACCGGGTGGACCGTCGCGTTCCGGATCAGAAAACTGTCGTTTTCGCCGGCGCTGAGCAAGGCCGCCGCCAGGAGGAACGCTGCGATTCTCATGACGGCCTCCTGGCGGGAGTGCGCTGGCGTTCGTCGAGTTTTTCCTTCTCGAGAAGGCCTTTTTTCTGGGCATCGAGTTCCCGGCGTAGCATGGCGTCGGTCTCGCGGTCGAAATACTGCTCGCCGTCGATGAAGACCTTCTCGACGCGGGAGTAGATGGAGAGGGGATCGCCGTCGTAGATGACGAGGTCGGCGTGTTTGCCGGGCTCGATCGAGCCGACATACTTGTCGATGCCAAGCTGTTTGGCGGGGTTGAGGGTGACCATGGCGAGCGCATCGTTGTCGCTCACTCCGCCGTACTTCACGGCCTTGGCGGCCTCGGTGTTGAGGCGGCGCATGATTTCGGCGCCGGAGGCGTCATCGGAGTTGATTGACACCAGCACGCCTTTCTCGCGCAGCAGGGCGGCGTTGTGCGGGATGGCGTCGAAGGCTTCCACTTTGTAGCTCCACCAGTCGCTGAAGGTGGAGGCTCCCGCGCCGTGTTCGGCGATTTCCTTGGCCACCTTGTAGCCTTCGAGGACGTGCTGCAGCGTGGCGATGCGGAAGTCGAACTCCTCGGCCAACCGCAGGAGCATGAGGATTTCGTCGGCGCGGTAGCTGTGCGCATGGACCAGACGTTTTCCTTCGAGCACTTCGACCAAAGGTTCGAGCTTCAAGTCGCGGCGCGGGGGCAGGACGTTTTCGCCCTTCGCGCGGCTTTGTTCGTAGCTTTTCCATTGGAAGCTGTAAGCGCGGGCGTCGATGAAAGCCTGGCGGATGACATCCTCGACGCCCATGCGAGTGCCGGGATAGCGCCGGGCGGCCTGGCTGCCCTGCTGCGCGGCCATGCCCTGGCGTTTGGGGTTTTCGCCGAGCGCGAACTTGATGCCGGGCGGCGCTTCCGCCATGACGAGACCGCCGGCGTCCTTGCCCCAGCGCATCTTCAGCACCGTGTTCAGACCGCCGATGGCGTTGGCGCTGCCGTGCAGGACATTGCCGGTGGTGACTCCGCCCGCGAGCGCGTAATAGATTGAGCGCTGCTCCGCGTTGACGACATCCGCCACGCTGGTCATCGACGAGACCGAAACGCTGCCTTCATTGATGGCGTCGATGGCGATGTGCGTGTGGCAATCGATCATGCCGGGGATCACATGCTTGCCCGAGGCGTTGATGATTTTCGCTCCGGCGGGCGCGAGGATCTTCTCGCCGACGTCGGCGATCTTGCCGTCCACCACGGAGATGGAGCCGGTGAAGGCGCCTTTGGTGATGGTGTGGATGGTGGCGTTCTGGATCAACAGGGGCTGCTTCTTGCCGAGCGCCTCGCCCAGAGTGCGGCGGGGTTGCTGGGCCGCCAGCGCCCATGCGCAGCAAAGCAGGATGAATGCGGTTCGTATGCGCATTAGCGGGTCTCCTCGCCGCGCCGCGCCGGAGGCGGCTCGGGCGCGGGGTCGTATTTCTTGCCGTCGACAAATACCATTTGCACTCGGGCCATGCTGTCGAACAACTCGCCTTTGATCACCGTGAGATTGGCGATCTTGCCCGGTTCGATCGAGCCGAGGCGATTGTCCACACCGTAGATGCGCGCGGCGCCGAGCGTGAGGGCGTGGATGGCATCTTCGCGCTTGAAGCCGAGGTCGATCGACTTCTTGACGGCGGCGATGAGGTCGCGCGGCGCATCGAGTCCCTCGGAGGTGAAGGCGAAGGGAATGCCCGCCGCGGCGAGCGCAGCCGGGGTGGTGGGCGCTTTGTCGCGCAGTTCCAGGGTCCGGTAACTCTCTTCGACCTGCGGATCGAGGTCGCGGGGCTTAGCGGGCCATTTCACGTTCACGATGACGCTTAAGCCGGCTTCTTTCAGGGCGGCCGTTGCGCGGTAGGCGTCGTGGGCGCCGCGCAGGATGGCGGGTTTGCGAAGTTCGGCCGCGAGCGCGGCCATGCGTTCAAGCTCCACCCGGGTGACGGCCGGCAGCACGACGCGGTTTGCTTCGAGAATGCCTTCGAGCGCGCGATCGTAGGCGGGCCGCGCCAGCCCGGCTGGTTTCTTGTCGTACATCTCCTTGGCCTGCTGATAGTGGGCGGCGTCGAGCCAGAGCTGGCGGAAGTAGGCGATCACGCCCATCAGCGAATTCGGGAATCCGCCGACGCCGCGGGCGTTCAGTTCCATCCGCAAACCGGCCAGCGGATGCACCACCATTTCGCCAGCCGATTCTCCGCCCAGGTTGATCACCGCGCCGTGGCCGGCGATGAGCGAACCGGATGGGAAGGTGACGGCGGTGGTGAAGCCGGCGCTGCGGGCAGCGTCGATGCGCCGGTCGGCGGGGTCGAGTTGATCGGCGGCCTTCACCCAACTGGTGGTGCCGGGGCGGTCCTCGGGGCCCCAGGAACGCTGCGGCGCCGCGGGTTGCTCCTGGCCTTGCGGTCGCGGCTGCGGCTGGGCCGCCGGGCGACCGCCGGCGGGCGGGGCAGGCTGGCCCCACGCGCTGAAAGCGTCGATCAATCCGGGATAGACCGTGAGACCGGCGCCGTCGATCACCCAGGCCCCGGCAGGCGGGGTGACCGATTCGCCTACTTCGCGAATCAGACCGCCGGCGATCACGACCGTGCCTTTCTCCAAGGTGGCGCCGCTGACGGTGACGATCCGCGCATTCTGAATCGCCACAAGCGAGGGGGTTTCCGCAGCCGTGGCGGCCATCACGGCGCACAGGACGGCGAGGACGGACAATGTTGCTCGGCGCATGGTGTTTTCCGCATTCTAAACTGAGAAGGTCCCGATGCGAAACCAACGCCCCGTGCGCTACAAGGATGCCGGCGTCAATATCGACGAAGCCGATCGCGCCGTAGCCCTCATCAAACAGTCCGCCCGCAAGACTTTTACACCCCGCGTGCTCACCGATATCGGCAGTTTCGGCGCGGGCTACCGTTTGGCCGGCTTCAAGCGCCCCGTGCTGATTTCCTCAGCGGACGGCGTGGGCACGAAGCTGAAAGTCGCCTTTCTGGCCGGCCGCCACGACACCATCGGCCAGTGCCTGGTGAACCATTGCGTGAACGACATTGCCGTGCAGGGGGCTGTGCCGCTGTTCTTCCTCGACTATTTCGCCGTCGGCAAGCTGGAGGCGCCCGTGGCCGGACAAGTGGCCACCGGGCTGGCCAAGGCCTGCGCCGAGAATGGCTGTTCGCTGATCGGCGGCGAAACCGCCGAGATGCCGGGCTTGTATGCCCCCGGCGAGTATGATCTCGCGGGCTTCATCGTGGGCTGCGTCGAGCGTTCGGGCTTGCTGACCGGCAAGCGCATCGCGCCCGGGCACGTGCTGCTCGGCCTGCCATCCACTGGCCTCCACACCAATGGCTATTCGCTGGCCCGGAAGCTCTTCTTTGAGGTTGCGGGCTACAAGGTGAACACGTATATCCCTGAACTCGACGCCACCGCCTCCGGGGAATTGCTCAAGGTCCACCGCAGCTACCTGAAACCCATCCAGGCGCTGATCAAGAACGGCACGCTCGACGGGGCCGCCCATGTCACCGGCGGCGGCATCACGGATAATCTCCCGCGCATTCTGCCCTCCGGCTGCGCGGCGGAAATCGTCACCGGATCCTGGCCCGTATTGCCGGTTTTTGAACTTCTGCGGCGGCTGGGCAACGTACCCGTGGACGACTGGCGCCGCACGTTCAACCTCGGCGTCGGCATGATTCTGGCAGTGCCTGAGGCCAAAGCGCAGAAAGCCACGCGCGCGCTGAAGCGCCTGAAGCAGCCCTGGTATGAGATCGGCCGTGTCGTGCGGCTGAAGCGCGGCTCCAAGGAAAGGGTGGTGTACCGGTGAAGCGAATCGCCATTCTGGTTTCGGGTCGCGGGTCGAATTTCGAGGCCATCGCGCGTTGCATCCGCGAGGGGCGGTTGGAGGCGCAGATCGCCATGCTGTTGTCGAACCGGGCTGACGCGGCGGCCCTCAAGACCGCCGCATCGTTTGGTTTGCCGCACCACTGCCTGCCTTCGCAGGGCGTGGCGACCGACGACTGGGCGCGGCAGGCGGTGGAACTGCTCGCTCCGCTCAACGTGGATCTCATCTGTCTGGCCGGTTTCATGCGGCGCGTCGGGCAACCCCTGCTCGATGCGTATCCGGGGCGGATCCTGAACATCCATCCTTCGCTGCTGCCGGCGTTTCCTGGTCTAGAGGTGCAGCAGCAGGCGCTCGATTATGGCGTTAAGTTCTCAGGCTGCACGGTGCATTTCGTCGACTCGGGACTGGACACGGGCCCCATCGTGGCTCAGGCCATGGTGCCGGTTCTCGATAACGACACGGCCAGGACGCTGGCCGCCCGCATTTTGGTGGAGGAGCACCGCATCTATCCGCAGGCCATCGCCCTGGTCCTCTCCGGCAAGTACCGCGTTGAGGGGAGGCGTGTGCTGGCCGGATGAAGAGTCTCGTTACTTGCATGCGACTCCTGCTCATCGCCCTGCTGAGTCTCTCCCTCTCCGCCCAGGACTTCCGTCCGCCTGCCGGCACGAACACAGCCCGCCGCCGCGTGGGCGCCGAATCCATCCTGCCCGGCGGGCGCATGGTGGAACCGCTTGGCCGCCAGTTCCCAACGGGATCCGGCGCTTTCGGCCTGGCCGTTTCTCCCGACGGCCGCTACGCAGTCACCGCCGACGGCGGCCGCCGACGGTTCTCCGTCACGATCCTGGACATGAATGCGTCGCCCTGGTCGCTGCGCCAGCTCAAGGCTCGCCAGGGCAAGCTTCCCGCCGAGCCCGAGAATGACGATGACGACTGGCGCAGCATTTTCCTGGGACTCGCTTTCGAGGACAACACGCGCCTGTTCGCCTCGGAGGGCAACTCCGGACGCGTCCGTCATATCCAGATCCCTTCCGGGCGCCTGCTCGGCTCCTTCGACCTGAACCAGGGCGGCTTCGCCGATGCCTATGCCGCCGATATCGCCTACGACGCCTCGCGCCAACTCCTCTATGTGGTGGACCAGGCCAACTTCCGCGTCGCCGTCTTTCATACCCGGTCCCGCAGGCTGCTCGGCAATGTGCGAGTCGGCCGGCTGCCGTTCAAACTGGCGCTTTCGCCCGATCAGCGCCGACTGTACGTCACCAACCTTGGCATGTTTCAGTACAGCCCGCTACCCGGCGCGGACGCGAAGCGGGCGGCGGAGACCGGTCTGCGCTTCCCCGCCTTCGGGTTCCCCTCCCCCGAGGCCGAAAAGGGCGTCCGCGCGGAGACCGCGCAAGGCCCAATCGACGTGCCAGGACTCGGCGATCCGAACGCACCGGAATCGAATTCGCTGGCTGTGATCGATGTTGAGAATCCGGAGCAGCCGCGCCTGGTCCGGTTCGTCCGCACGGGCAAGCCCTTTGGGCCGCAGTCGCAGGGCGGCTCCAGTCCGAACGGAGTCGCGGCCAACGCGACTTCCATTTACGTTTCCAACGGCAACCAGGATTCGATCACGGTGATCGACGCCGCCACGCTGGAAGTCCGCACCCAGATTGATCTGCGGATCGCGAAGCTCGAAGCGTATCGTGGCATCCTGCCGCTGGGCATGGCTCTCGACCCCGCCGGAGGCCGCCTCTACGTAGCCGAGGCCGGCATCAACGCGGTGGGCGTGGTGGACCTGGGCCGCGACCGGCTGATTGGCCACCTCGCCGCGGGCTGGTTCCCGACGGCCGTCGCGCTCGACCGCGGCCAGGTGTTTGTCGCCAGCGCCAAAGGCCTCGGCACCGGCCCGAACGCCACGCGCACCGCGCCGCTGGCGGCCACCTTTCAGGCCGAACTCACCCGCGGCGTGCTCAGCATCTTCAGCCAGCCCCAACCTCGCGCCTTGCCCATCCTCACCGAACGCGTGATGGCGCTGAACGGCTTCCTGCCCGCGGAGAACGATCCGCCTCCCGCGCCCCGCGAAATCAAGTACGTGGTCCTGATCGTGAAGGAGAACCGGACGTTCGACGAAGTGTACGGCTACCGGGGGGCCGATGGCGGCGTGCGCGGCGCGCCGGAACTCGCCCGCTTCGGCAATCGCGCCTGGCTGGAACAAACCCCCGGGAGCCTCAAAGTGCGGCAGTCCGGCAAGAAGTTCCATAGCGTCGCTCCCAATCACCACGCGCTGGCGGATCGCTACGCCATCTCCGACAACTTCTATGCCGATGCCGAAGTTTCCGTCGACGGTCACCACTGGATTGTCGGCAATTACCCCAACGCGTGGGTCGAAACCACCCGCCTGGCCTCCTATGGCGGCCAGAAAGACTTCCGCTTCCCCACCACCGCGCCCGGCCGGCTGAGCAACCCGCAGTCGAACTCGTCGGTCCACCCCGAGGATCAACTCGAGAACGGCGCCATCTGGCACCATTTCGAGCGCCACGGCGTGCCGTTCCGTAATTTCGGCGAGGGTTTTGAACTTGCCGGTGTCGATCAAAGTCCCGGACTCAAGCCCACCGGTTCGGCTTACCTCACGAACGTTCCGATGCCCGATCCCCTTTTCCGCAACACTTCGCGAAATTATCCCGGATACAACATGAATATTCCGGACCAATATCGCGCCACTCAGTTTATTGCGGAAATGAATGAGATGTACTTAAAGCCGGGCAAGGAGATCCCCCGCTTCCTCTTCCTCCACTTGCCGAACGACCATCTGGCCCGCCCCCGCCCCGAGGACGGCTACCCGTTCCAGGCCTCCTACATGGCCGATAACGACTACGCCCTCGGCCGCATCGTCGAATTCCTTTCCAAGACGGAATATTGGAAGAATATGGCGATTCTCATCACGGAAGACGACGCCCAGGGCGGTGTGGATCATGTCGATACACACCGGACGATTTTCCTGGCGGTCAGCCCGTATGCACGCAGGAATTACGTGTCCACGGTCAATTCCAGCTTCCCCGGCTTGCTGAAAACGGTCTTCCGTTTGCTGAATCTGCCGCCGTTGAATTTGTACGATGCCACCGCCGCGGACCTGCTCGACTGCTTCAGCAGCGAGAATCCGGATTTCGCACCTTACGAGCCCATTCTGCCCGACCCGGAAGTCCTCATCCCCGACAATGTCCGCGATCCCCTCGATCCGCGTCCCCAGCCCGCTATGGATTCCCCCGGTTTCCTCCGCCGCCAGCACGAACAGCGGCCGTAAGCGGAGTTCAGCGCGCCAGATCGGCTGAGCGGCCGGCGAAGTCGAGCACCAAACCGGGAATTACCCCCAGCAGCACGGTCGCCACCGCGGCCACCCACATCGTTGCGGCGATGCCCGCCGAAGGCGCTTCCAGCGCCATCTCTTCGTCCACGGGCGGTTGCATGTACATCACCACCACGACGCGCAGATAGTAATACGCTGCCACGGCGCTGTTCAAAAGACCCAGGACCGTGAGCCACACCAGGTTGGCGTCCAGCGCCGCCTTGAAGATGTAGAACTTGCCGAAGAAGCCGCCGGTCAGCGGCACGCCGATCAGCGAGAGCAGGAAGACGGTCAGCAGCGCGGCGGTCAATGGCTGCCGCACGCTCAGGCCCGCCATGTCGTTCACTTCCACGTAGCGCTCGCCGCGCCGCGCCACGTGCGTGACGATGGCGAACGCGCCGAGATTCATTGCGGCGTAGGCTGCGAGATAGAACATGGCCGCCGCGGTGCCCGTTTCGGAGGCCGCGGTCAGGGCCACCATCACGTAGCCGGCATGCGCGATCGAACTGTAGGCGAGCAGGCGTTTGATGTTAGTCTGACGCAGCGCGGCGAAGTTGCCGATCACCATGGTGGCCAGCGCCGAAGCCCACAGCAGCGGCTCCCAACTGGCCTTCACCGGCTCGAATGCAGTCAGCGCCACGCGGAAGAACATGGCGAAAGCGGCCGCCTTGGGGCCGGCCGAAAGAAAAGCGCTTACGGGCGCGGGCGCGCCCTGATACACGTCCGGGGCCCACATCTGGAACGGCGCCGCCGAGACCTTGAAGGCAAAGCCCACGAACATCATCGCCGTGGCCGCCAGCAGGAGCAGGGCGCTGTCGGCCGTCTGCCCGGAGAGCAGTACGCGGCGGATCTCGGAGAGGTTCGTCGCGCCCGTGATGCCGTAGGTCCACGCGATGCCGTAGAGCAGAAACGCTGTAGCGAACGAACCCAGCAGGAAATACTTGAGCGCCGCTTCGCTGTTGCGGCGGTCGGCGCGCAGGTAGCCCGCCATGACGTAGCTGGCGATCGAGCTGGTCTCCAGTCCAATGAAGATCATGATCAGTTCGTTGGAGGAGACCATTAGGCTCTGGCCCACGATGGAGAACACGAGCAGGGCGTAAAACTCCGCGCTTTCGGCCTTGGCTTTTTCCAGGTAGTCCGCCGACATCAGAATCGTGAGCATTCCAGTGGCGAACACCAGGATGCGGAAGAACGTGGTGAAGCCGTCCACCATGATCATGCCGTGGAATGCCGCGCCGGGATCGCCATGCGCGGCCACGGAAAGCCCGATGGCGCCCAGCAGCGCGAAGAACGCGATCACGCCGAGGGTCCGCTTGCGCGAGAACATCGATTCCAGCGTCATCATCAGCGTGCCCGCCACCGTCAGCAGGATCTCGGGCGAGATGCGCAGGAACTCCGAGGCGCTGGGAACGAGATTAGCGGGCATGAGCGGACTCCTTCACGAGCGGCGCCGCGGTGGCGTTCAGGGCGCCGCCGGGCTGCAAAACCATTTCGAGGGTTTTTTGATTATTCGCCGTGATCGGCGGCAGGAAGTTCTTCGTACCGATGCCCATCCAAACCATCAGCACTACGAGCGGAATCATGATGGCCCACTCGCGGCCGTTCAGGTCGGTGACGTGCTTGCGCACCGGCTCGGGGGTCTCTCCATAGAAGGTGCGCTGCACCATCCACAGCATGTACACGGCGGAGAGAACCACGCCGATGGCGGCGAAGAAAGCGTAGCTGAAGCTCACCTGCATCGCGCCCTGCAGCACCAGAAACTCGCCGACAAAGTTATTCAGCAGCGGCAAGCCGACCGAAGCGAGCGTCGTGATCACGAACACCGTGGTCAGCCAGGGCGCCACGGTGCCCACGCCGCCGTAATCGGCGATCTCGAGCGTGTGATGACGCTCGTACAAATAGCCGACCAGGATAAAGAGCGCGCCCGTCGAGATGCCGTGGTTCAGCATCTGGTAAACCGCGCCATCGATTCCAGCCTGCGTGAACGAAAACACGCCCAGAATGACGAATCCAAGGTGGCTGACCGACGAATACGCCACCAGGCGTTTCATATTCGGCTGCACCATCGCCACCAGCGCGCCATAAATGATGCCCGCGATGGCGAGGCCGATGATCCACGGCGCATTGTCGCGCGCGGCATCCGGGAACAGCGGCAGGCAGACGCGCACGATCCCGTACGTTCCCAGCTTCAGCATCACCGAGGCCAGCATCACCGAACCGGCCGTCGGCGCTTCGCCGTGCGCGTCGGGCAGCCAGGTGTGCAGCGGGAATAGCGGCACTTTGATCGCGAACGCGAAGAAGAAGGCGAGGAACAGCCAGAAACCTTCGGCGGGGCTCATCGCCAGCCGCCCAGTAGCGATCATGTTCATCAGCAGCGGCAGGTCGAATGTGCCGGTCTTGTTGTACAGGTAGATGATCGCCGCCAGCATCAGCACCGAACCGGCCATCGTGTAGAGGAAGAATTTGACGGCCGCGTAAATGCGCTTTTCGTGGCCCCAGATGCCGATCAGGAAGTACATCGGCACCAGCGACACTTCCCAGAACACGTAAAACAGGAACAGGTCGAGCGACACGAACACGCCGACCACGCCTACCAGCAGCAACAGCATGAAGGCGTAAAATTCGTTCACGCGTTTCTGAATGTAGCTCCACGACACAAGGATGCAGATGGGCGTCAGCAGCGTGGACAGGATGACCAGCCACAGGCTGAGGCCGTCCACACCGATGTGGTAGCGGATCATGGGCGTGTCGATCCACACCACGTTCACTTCGCGGTCGAAGGCGCCCGGGTTCTCCATCACCGGACCGATCAAGCCGAGCGACATCAGGAACACGATCAGCGAAACGCCCAGCGTGAAGTTGCGAACCAGGCCGGGATTATTCCGCGGGAGCAGCAGCGTGACGAAGAAGCCAGCGGCGGGGATCAGCAGGAGCCAGTCGAGGAGATTCACCGCGCGCCTCCCAGGAAGGTCACCATCGCGACGACCACGATGGAACCGAGCACGACCCATGCGGCATAGCGCCTGATGTAGCCCGATTGCATCGTTCTCAACCCGGCCCCGATCGAGCGCGCAAGCGCGCCCGTGCCGTTCACCGCACCGTCGATCAACCCGGCGTCGATCCCGCGCCACAGCACCGAGCGCGAGCCGTCGCGCAGCGGATGCACCACCAGCGCGTCGTAGGCTTCGTCCACGTAGTACTTGTTGTAGATCAGCTTGTACGGCGCGCTGAACGTTCTTGCGAGCGCCTCGGGCAACTCCGGCTTGACCACGTAGAACAGCCACGCGAGGAAGATTCCGGCCAGCCCGGCGCCCACGGAAATGGCCACCAGGGTCATGTCGTGATCCACGTTCGGCTGTCCGAACACCGGCGCCAGGTACTGCGGCACGTTGATATAGCCGCCGCCCAGGCTCAGCAGCGCCAGCACGCCGAGCGGCAGGGTCATCACCAGCGGAGATTCGTGCGGATGCGCCTTGCCGCGGTACGTACCAAAGAAGCAAAGGAAGATGGCCCGGAACACGTAAAAGGCGGTCATCCCGGCGGTCACCACGCCCACCCAGAACATCCACGGCGAGTAAGCATGCACCGCGAGCAGGATCTCATCCTTGCTCTTGAAACCCGAAAACGGCGGCACGCCCGCGATGGCCACAGCCGCGCACATCAGCACCAGAAACGTCACCGGGATCTTCGACCGCAGCCCGCCCATCCGGCGCAGGTCCTGCTCGCCTTCGAGCGCATGAATCACGCTGCCGGCGCCGAGGAAGAGCAGCGCCTTGAAGAACGCGTGCGTCATCACGTGGAAGATGCCCGCCGAGTAGGCGCCCGCGCCCAGCGCCAGAAACATGTAGCCAAGCTGCGAAACGGTCGAGTACGCGAAGACCTTCTTGATGTCGTTCTGCGCCAGGCCGATCGTGGCGGCCAGAACCGCGGTGATCAATCCGACAAACGCCACCACATCCAGCGCGATGGGCGCGAGATTAAACAGCGGAGCGGCCCGCGCGACCATGTAAACGCCCGCTGTCACCATGGTTGCGGCGTGGATCAGCGCCGAAACGGGCGTCGGGCCCTCCATCGCGTCGGGCAGCCAGACATAGAGCGGGACCTGCGCGCTCTTGCCCGTGGCGCCGACCAGCAGCAGCAGACAGATGCCCGTCACCACGCCCGCGGTGGTCTCCGGTGACATGGTGGCGGCCTTGGCGCTCACTTCGCCGAAATCCAGCGAACCAAACGTGACCAGAGTCAGGAAGATCGCGAGAGAAAACCCGAAGTCGCCGATGCGGTTCACCACGAAGGCCTTCTTGCCCGCGTCGCCCGCGCTCTTCTTCAGAAAGTAGAAGCCGATCAGCAGGTAGCTGCACAAGCCCACGCCTTCCCAGCCCACGAACAGCAGCAGGAAGTTCGCCGCCATCACCAGGATCAGCATGAAGAACATGAAGAGATTCAGGTATGCGAAGAAGCGGTAATAGCCGCCTTCGTGCGACATGTAGCCGATCGCGTAGATGTGAATGAGCAGGCCGATGCCAGTGACCACCAGCAACATCACCGCCGCGAGGCGGTCCACCGCCAGGTCGAAGCCGACGTTCACGATGCCGCTCTGGATCCAGGTGAAGTAGCTTTCGGTGTACGCGGATTCCAGAGGCCCGAGCGCAAGCAGGGTTTTCACCACCCACAGAAACGAAAGCAGAACGCTGCCGATGGCGACGGCATTGACGGCGGGCTTGCTCAGCTTGCGGCCGAAGATGCCGTTGACCAGGAAGCCCGCGAGAGGGAGTGCCGGGATGAGCCAGAGTTGGTGCATCGGATTTTTACAGTTTCAGGGAGCTGACTTCGTCGATTTCGAGCGTCTGCCGGTTACGGAACACGGTGAGGATGATCGCGAGCCCCACGGCCGCCTCCGCCGCGGCGATCACCATCACGAAGAAGCTGAAGATGTGGCCGTCCACCGATTTCAGGTGGTAGGAAAACGCCACGAACGACAGGTTCACCGCGTTCAGCATCAGTTCGATCGACATGAAGACGGTAATGATGTTCCGGCGGAACAGGAAGCCCGCCACACCGAGCGTGAACAGGATCGCGCTCAGGATCAGGTACCAGGAGAGCGGCACCGCATCGGGCAGCGGAAGATTGGGGAGCGGGATGGGGAACTCCGAAGGCATGAGCGGTTACACTTCCTTCCGGGCCAGCACCACGGCGCCGAGAATGGCAATCAAAATCACAACGGAGGTGACCTCGAACGGCAGGATGTAGGTAGTGAAGAGTGAGCGGCCGATATCCGCCGGGCCTCCGCCGGTAAAGCCGCCAAACTTTACGCCTGTGCCCTTCGGCGCCTGGGTTTGAATCAGGTAGGCCACCAGCATCAGAAACGTGAACAGAAGCGGCACGGCCACCACGGCGCGCAGCGCCGGTTTCCTTGTCTTCTTCTCCGCGGCCGCGTTGAGCAGCATGATGACGAACACGAACAGCACCATGATGGCGCCGGCGTAAACGATCATTTGCACCGCCGCGATGAATTCACCGCCGAGCAGCAGATACAGCACCGCGAGCGAACCCATCACGCCCACCAGCGAGAGCGCGCTGGCGATGGGGTGGGTCTGCAGCACCAGATTGATGGCGCAACCCACGGCGATCGCCGCGAAGGTCAGGAATAGCAAGGCATCCATCGGGAAAAACCACCGTTAATTCGAAGTCAGCGCCACCGCGAACGCAGTGATCAGCAGATTGACCACGGCCACGGGGAACAGGAACATCCACGCGAACCGCATCAACTGGTCATAACGAAAACGCGGCAGCGTGCCGCGCACCCAGATAAAAAAGAAAATCAGCAGCAGCGTTTTCGCCGCGAACCAGAAAAACGGCACCAGGATCGGCTGCAGCAGCGGGATCAGGAACAGGCCCGCGAGGCCCAACGACAGGACGCCGCCCACGGGGAAGCTGAAACGGTCCCATTTCCGCGTCTTCAGCGTTTGCCCCGCGTGAAAGAAAAACAACCCCGCCACGCCGAGCAGCAAGATGACGGGAATGAAACTCGAACCGTATTCGGCCGGAAACGGCGGGTGCCAGCCGCCCAGAAACAGCAGCGTCGTGACGCAGCAAATGGTGACGATATTCGCGTACTCCGCGGTGAAAAACGCCGCGAACATCGTGGAGGTGTATTCGGTGTGGAAGCCCGCCACGAGTTCGGTCTCGGCTTCGGGCAGATCGAACGGCACCCGGTTGGTTTCCGCGAACGCGGCGATCACGAAAATCACAAAGCTGAAGACCTGCGGAAACGGCGCGGCGAAGACGTGCCACTTGGGCAGGAACCCGAAGTAGAACCCGCTTTGCGCCTCCGCGAGTTCCTTGAAGCTGAGGGTGTTCGCGATCAGAATCGGCGCCACGATGGCCAGCGCCAGCGGCAGTTCGTAACTGATCATCTGCGCGGAACTGCGCAGCCCGCCCAGCAGGGCGTACTTGCTGTTCGACGCCCAGCCGCCGATCGCCGTGGCGTACACGCCCAGCGAACTCATCGCCAGGATGAACAGAACGCCGATATTGAGGTCCGTCAACCCCAGCCACGTCCGGACGCCGAAGATCTCGAACTCGGGGCCGAACGGGATGGTCACAATCGAGACCAATGCGAGCGCCACCGCCAGGAACGGCGCAAACAGATAAAGCCCCGTCGACACGTTGCCGGGGATGAGGCCTTCCTTGGTCACGAGCTTGATGAGATCCGAGAGCGGCTGCAGCAGCCCGTGAGGACCGACGCGATAGGGGCCGGGCCGCAATTGAATGTGCGCCAGCACCTTGCGCTCGATCCACACGAGGTAAGCGCAGAAAGTGAGCAGGACAAAGGCCACGAGGCCGGCCTTCACCAGGCTGAGAATGTAAAAGTTCATGCTACGCGATCCAGCCAGGCCCTATTTCGCGGGCTTTTCTTCGTACAATCGCCCGGGCGCCTCCATCACGGAACTCAGCATCTTCGAGTACCGGCCCAGGCTTCCGGAGGTAAACAGGGTATCGCCGTCCGAGCGGATCAGTTCAGCGCTCGCCGGCGCCAGCACCCGCCCATTGACGGGCATTGTAGGCGCGGCGCCCCCAGTGGCGACAACAGGCAAAGCAACATTATACCCGCGCACCGTGCGGCGAATCTCCTCGAACACCTTGTCATTCGTCCAAATTCCGAGATTCAGGCCCATCTCCTTCGCCAGCAGGCCCATGATCTCCAGATCCGGCTTCGTGCCCATGATCCGAGGTCCCGCCTTCAGCCGCTGTACCTCGCCGCAGGTGTTCGTGACCGTCCCGCTCTTCTCATAGGCGCTGGCGGCCGGAAAGACCACGTCGGCGCGCTGCGCGGTTTCAGTCAGGAACAGCTCCTGGACCACAACAAACGCCGCTTCGCTGGCTAGCCCGCGCCGCTCGAGCGGGTTCGCGCCCACCACCCAGAGCGCATCGAGCGACGCATCGTCGAGCATCTGGTCCAGGTTCATCCCGGCGGATTCCGCCGCGTGGTAGCCGGGGCCCAGTTCGGGCAGCAGGCCCATATCCATCGCGCCGCGCGAATTCGAGTAGTCCACCAGGCACAAGTACTGCACTTTCGTGCCGAGCGAATCGCCAAACGCCACCAGCCGCCGCAGCGCATCGCCCTTCACCGAATCGCCGAAGACGATCGTCAGCGACTCGTGTTTCGCGAGATCCTCGCGCAGCGTCTCCACCGCTTCCATCTCCGCGCCCGGTTCGGCGCGCAAGGCGCGCTTCGAGTACTGATCCTCGCGCACGGGACCACGCGTCACGGTGTAGAGAGGCATCTGGTGGTGCCGGAAGTTCGCGCGGAGCTGATAAGCAATCAGAGGGTGCTGCTGCGCCAGATCGGAGCCGATCACGAGCGCGGCCTTGGCCGTATACAGGTCGCCGATGGTGGCGAGCGCGCCGGTCTTGCCGCTCAAAGCATCGAGCAGCGTGGGCACGTCGCCCGTCCGGTGATGATCGATACTCGCGGTGCCCAGGCCCTGCCGCGCGAACTTCTGCAGGAAGTAATTCTCTTCGTTCGTCGTCCGGTTCGATCCGATCACGCCGAACTTGCCGCCGCGCGCCCGGACCTCGGCAAACTTCGCGGCCACCGTTTCGAGCGCCTCCTTCCAGCTTGCTTCGACAAGCTGGCCGTCCCTGCGGATCAGCGGCGACTGCAGGCGTTCGGGGTGATGCACGAAATCGAAGCCGAAACGGCCCTTCACGCAGAGAAACTCGCCATTGATGCCCGAGCGGTCGCGGTTGTTCGCGCGAATGATCTCACCGTTGCGCACCGAGAGGGTGGTTTTGCAGCCGTTCGAACAGTGGGTGCAAATCGTGCCTACGTGGTCCATTTCCCAGGGGCGCGACTTGTAGCGGTAGGTTCCGGAAGTGAGCGCGCCCACGGGGCACACGTCGATGCACCAGCCGCATTCGTCGCATTGCAGATGATCGCCGTGGCTAGGCGTGATTTCGGCGTGAACGCCGCGGTAGGTGAGCCCCAGCGCGCCCACGCCCAGGCCCTCGTCGCACACGCGGACACAGCGGTAGCACAGGATGCAGCGCGCCGGGTCGTAGTACACGGCGGGCGACCACTGCTTCTCGTTCTCGTGGTACTTAATCTCGGTGAAACGGCTCTCGCCCGCGCCGTAGCGGAACGTCATGTCCTGCAACTCACACTCGCCGCCCTTGTCGCACACCGGGCAATCGAGCGGGTGGTTGGTCAGCAGGAACTCGAGCATCGACTTGCGCGACTCCACCACTTTCGGGCTCTCTGTGTGGACCACCATGCCCTCGCCCACCGGCAGCGTGCAGCCAGGCTGCAGCTTGGGCATCTTTTCGACTTCCACAAGACACATGCGGCACGCGGCCTGCAACGAGAATCCCTCGTAGTAGCAGAATGCGGGGATCTCGATTCCGGCGCGTTTGGCGACTTCGATCAGCAGGTCGCCCTTGGGCGCCTTGATTTCCTGGCCGTTCAGCGTAAAGGTGACGATTTCAGACATCCGTGCGGTTCTCCATCCCCCTTCACAACACCACCAGGGGCTGCGTTTCGGGCTCGGGCGCGAAGGACTGCGCGGCGGCCAGTTTCGCTTCGAACTCGTGGCGGAACTTCTCGACGATCGAAATCGTCGGCATGGCCGCGGCGTCGCCCAGGGCGCAGAACGTCCGGCCCAGCATGCTGTGGGACAACTGACCCACCATGTCGATATCGCGCGCCACGCCAATGCCCTCATCCAGCCGCCGCAGCATCTTCTCGAGCCACGCCGTCCCCTCGCGGCAGGGGATACACCAGCCGCAGCTTTCGTGCGCGTAGAATTTCATCACGCGGTGCGCGAGCTTCACCATGTCGGTGGTTTCATCCAGCACCATCGTCGCCCCGGAACCCAGCATCGACCCGGCCTTCGCCAGCGAATCGTAATCGGCCGGGATGTCGATCTCGTCCGCGGTGAGAATCGGACTCGAACTGCCGCCGGGGATCACCGCCTTCAACCTGCGGCCCTTCCACACTCCGCCGCCGAATTCCTCGATCAACTGCTTCAGGTTGTAGCCGAGCGGCACCTCATACACGCCCGGCCGGTTCAGGTGGCCCGACAGGCACACCATGCGCGTGCCCCCGTTCTTCGGCGTCCCCAGCCCCGCGTACCACTCGCCGCCGTTCAGAATGATGGAGGGCACCGCGCAGTATGTCTCGACGTTGTTCACGATCGTCGGACATTGAAACGCTCCCGATGTCGCCGGGAACGGCGGCTTCAACCGCGGATTGCCGCGCTTGCCTTCGAGCGATTCCAGCAGCGCCGACTCCTCGCCGCACTCGTACGAACCCGCGCCCGTGTGCGTGCTCAGATGGAAAGTCCAGCCGGAGCCTTGCACGTTCTCGCCGAGATAACCGCGCTCATAAGCCTGCTGGATCGCCCTGTCGAGAATATCAATCAGGTAGCGGTATTCGCCGCGGATGTAAATCCAGCCGCGATTGGCGTTGATGGCGCGCCCGGCGATCAGGCAGCCTTCGATCAGCATATGCGGATCGTTTTCCATCAGCACCCGGTCCTTGCACGTGCCCGGTTCGCCCTCGTCGGCGTTCACCACGATGTATTTCGGCTTCGGCGAGCTGCGGTCCACGAAGCCCCATTTCAGCCCCGTGGGGAAGCCCGCGCCGCCTCGCCCGCGCAGCGCGGATTTCTTCACTTCGCCAATGATGTCGTCGGGCGGCATCTCCAGCGCCTTGCGGAACGCGGCGTAGCCTTCCTTGGCCAGGAATTCATCGATCCAGATGGGATCCTTCTGCGGGTATTCGAATCGCTTCGTCAGGACCTTCACTTCCAGCGGATGGGGTTCGTTGAAAAGCATCTTTTCTCCGTCTAGGGTCTCCCTGCTGACTGGTACCGCAAGTCCTTACTGCTTCTGCCGCAGGCTCTCGATCAGTGCGTCGAAGCTCTCCGGGGTCACGCGCAAATGAAAATCGTAATTGTCGATCATCGCCGGCGCCCAACTGCACGCGCCGATGCATTCCACTTCTTCCAATGAAAATTGCCCGTCGGCAGTGGTCTGCTTGTTGCCGATGCCGAGCTTGTGGCAGGCGTGATGCCATAGCTCCTCGCCGCCCACCAGCATGCACGAAACATTCGTGCAGATCTGCAGGTGGTGGCGCCCGCGCGGCTCGCGGTGGAGCATGGTGTAGTAGCCGAGCACCTCCTCGACTTCCACTTTGTTTACCGACAGCCGCTTCGAAACCTCCTCGATCAGCTCGTCGGTGATCCGGCCGGTCTCGTCCTGTGCATACAGCAGCATGGGGATCAACGCGCCCTTCTGCCGGCCCGGCGGATACAGGCCGATCATTTTCTCAAAGCGGGCTTCCAGTTCGGGGGAGAAAGTCATACGCGTTTCGTTGCTATCCGTTCACGCCGGCGTCAGCGGTCCACATCGCCGAGCACAAAATCCATTGAACCCAGCGTCGCGATCGAGTCCGAAATCAGCTTGCCCTCGAACAGCTCGCTCAACGCCTGCAGATTGCCGTAGCTGGGTGTGCGCATGAAGACCCGCGCGGGCTTCGAGGTTCCGTCGCTGACGACGTAAAAGCCCAGCTCGCCCCGCGGCGACTCCACCGGCACGTACGCCTCGCCGGCCGGCACGCGGAACCCTTCGGTGACGATCTTGAAGTGATAGATCAGCGCCTCCATCTGCGTCTTCATCTTCTCGCGGTCCGGCAGCACCACCTTCGGCGCGTCGGCCCGGATGGGACCTTCCGGCATGCCGGCCAGACACTGCTCCACGATCTTGATCGACTCCCGCATCTCATCCATGCGGACCCGGAATCGGGCATACACGTCGCCCGCCTGCTGCACCGGGATGTTGAAGTCAAATTTCTCGTAACTCGAATAAGGCTCGGACTTGCGGATGTCCCACGGGATCCCCGCCGCGCGGATCATCGGCCCCGTCACGCCCAGGTCCAACAGCCGCTCCACCGGCAGGAAGCCGACGCCTTTCGTACGCTGCATGAAGATCGGATTTTCGGTCAGCAGGCCTTCGTATTGGTCGATCTTCGCCGGCAACTGGCGAATGAAACCGCTGACCAGCTTGTGCCAGCCCCGGGGCGGCTCGAGCGCCAATCCGCCGACGCGGATGTAGCTCGTCATCAGCCGCTGGCCGGAGAAGAACTCGAAGATGCGCAAGATGTCTTCCCGCTCCCGGAATGTGTAGAAGAACATCGTCATCGCGCCCAGATCCAGGCAATGCGTGCCCAGCCATACCAGGTGGCTGTTGATGCGGGAAATCTCGGTCAGCATCACTCGCACCCACTGCGCGCGGGCCGGGATCTCGAGTTGCAGCAGCTTTTCGACCGGCAAACAGTAGGCGAGGTTGTTGGCCAGATTCGACAGGTAATCCATCCGGTCGGTGAGGGTCACCACCTGCTGGTAGGTCAGCGCCTCGGCCTGTTTTTCAATTCCGGTGTGCAGGAAGCCGATATCGGGACTCGCACTGACGATCGTCTCGCCATCGAGCTCGAGGATAATGCGCAGCACGCCATGGGTGGACGGGTGTTGCGGACCCATATTCAGGGTCATCCGGCGCGTGGTCCCCGCTTCCGGTTCACCCTCGGATTCCAGCGTGGCGGCGTTCGTGTTCAGCTCAATCTCGCTCATGGCCCCTCGTTCCCCGGCCTGCGGGTCTGCCTTCAGAGACTACTCGTTTTGATAGGAATACTTGTGCCCGTGCGTCGGAAAATCCCGGCGCAGCGGATGCCCTTCCCAATTGTCCGGCATCATGATCCGGCGCAGGTCGGGATGGTTCAGGAATCGCACGCCGAACAGATCGAACGCCTCGCGCTCAAACCAGTCCGCACCGCGCCAAACGCCGCAAACCGATTCGATCTCGGGACTCGCGCCACCGAGCGCCGCTTTGAGCTTCAGCCGCTCGTTCCGCTCGATCGAATGCAGCAGATAGAGCACTTCGAAGCGCGGCTCCATCGGATGCCGGTCGATGACGGTAACGCCCGATAAACGCGTGAAGCGGTGCTCTTCCTTGAGTTGACGGCAGATGTCTACGATCCGGCTCGGGTCCACCCAAAGCATCGCCTCGCCAAGGTCGAAACTGCCGCCAAGAATGGCGGAGCTATCCCAGGCCTCCAGCGCGGCGGCGGTGTCGTTCTGTTTCAGTACTTCAGGCAGCATGCGGCAGATCCTGGGTTGCGGCGCCCGGCGCCGGCTCGATGCCCGGCGCGTCCGCGGCCCAATCCAACACTCCCTTTCTTAAGATGTAGAAAAACCCGCCGAGGACCACATCGATGAACAGAAACATCACCACAAAACCATACATCCCCAGTTCCCGGTAGACGACTGCCCAGGGATACAGGAAAATCACCTCGATGTCGAAAAGAATGAACAACATCGCCACCAGGTAGAACTTCACGCTGAAGCGCTCCCGTGCTGTGCCCTGCGGGGTGATGCCACACTCATAGGCCGTGTCTTTGACTTTGTTTTTCAACCGCTTGCCGATCAACACGCCCAGCGCCACCAGCGCGGCGGCCACCAGCACCGCCAAGTGGACCTGGACGAGAACGGGGAAATACGTCTCGTGAATTGTGACAGGCATGATTTTCCTATGGGTGAGACCAGGGGAAGTAACTTTTTACTATAATGAGCGGCTGAAGACCCTGTCAAACCTCCGTTAGACGCATGACTCCGGCCGGGAAGATCTCAATCACCGTAAATGGCGAAGCGCGCGAAATCGCCGCCGGTTCCAACATCGTCGAAATGCTGGAACAGCTTGGCGTCGACTCGCAGCGCGTGGCCGTCGAGCTGAACCGCGCGATCGCCCGCAATCCCGATTGGACCAGGACCACGGTCGAGCCCGGCTCCCAGGTCGAAATCGTCGAATTCGTCGGCGGCGGTTGAAGTCCCTAACCTGCTGTCATCAATACTGAAAGCCGGACTCGATCACGCCGCCGCTGGCATCGATCAGGACCTTCGCGGAGAACCGGCCATCGCCGGGATCGCCAAAGCGCAGGTCGGTCATCGTGACCGTAGTCGCGCCCTCCGGCGCAGCGGCCAGCGACTGCCGCCACACCGGCGCTTGCGCGAATCGCAGGAAGGCCTGCCCCGCTGGCGTATTCTTCGCAGTCTGTAGCGCCGGTGATTCATCGGGCTTGTAATAGACCTGGGCGGCATCGGGATTGAATTCACTCAGCAGATCCACTTCGACGACCCGCCACGCATTGGCCGTCTCGACAAGTCCGCGCCAGCGGAACGGGTTCAAAGGGCCCGGCATCGCCATTGCCTGAACCAGCGTTTCGCTCTGATAGACCCTTGATTCGAGCACCGCGACGGCCTGAGCGTGGGTCTCAGCCCGCAGGCCGATGTAGAGAAATAGAAACGCTAGCGCAATCCACGCACCCGTGCGGCCCCTGCCCGGCTTCGCGCCGATCTCTCCATACACCAGGCGCGCCAGCAGCGCCGCCCCGACACTCGCGCCCAATATCAGCCAGATCCACACATCCACGATGAAGAGCCAGTCGAGCCGGAACCAGCGGTCCGAGAAGGGCAGTCCGAGGCGGACGCCATACGCGTTCAGCCAGTCGAACAGGATGTGGCTCAGCACGGCCGCCAGCGAACAGATGTAGGCCCCGGCCCATTCGCGCCCGCCGGGCCGGGCGCGGCGCGCGAGCCAGCGCCACAACGGCAGCGGCAACAGCGCCAGCAGCGGCGCAAAGGCGAGGGCATGCGTCGGTCCGCGGTGCAGATCCAGATAGAGCAGCGAGTCCATCAGCCCAATCACGAATTCCAGGTCGGGCAGGTTCGCGGCGGCCACCATCAACCAGCCCGCCTGCGGCGTGAGCCGGTTGAACCCGGCACGGCTTAGCACGACGCCCGAGAGCGCATGGGTGAGGTTATCCATCGGCAACCGGGAGGGCGTACACCTGCGGGTGGCCGCTTTGATCGCTGGCGAAGATCACCCAGCGCTCCGAGGGCGAGAAGGCCGGATGCGGGTGGGTCCATTGGGGGCCATAGATGGTATCCGTGGCGGTTTCCATCCAACTGAGGGCGGTGCGGCCGGCTTCGCTGCGGGCGCGGGCGAAGTCCTCGGAAAGGGCGTAGCGGGACGTGCGCCACTGCGAGCCTCCGCCCGAAGCGCGGGATTCGCAGAGAAACCGGGGCTTGCCCGTAGCCACGTCGATCAGGTGGAGGCCGCGGTCCGGGTGATTCGTGTCGCACAGCACTTTGTCGCCCGCGCGGTTGGGCGTGATGTGCCAGGCATTGAATTCGCAGATGCGGGTGCGCTCGCGGGTGCGCCAGTCCATCCGCCACAGTGCGAACGGCCAGACCGTGTAGACCAGGTCGCCCGTCCGCCCGAGAAAAGTCTCATGCACAACAAACTCTCCGTTGCCGTGCTCATACAGACACTCCATTCCGTTTCCGTCGCGCCGCACGCGGTGCATGCGCGGCGCGGGATCGCCCGCAAACTCGATCCACTCGGGATCCAGGGGGTGGAACTGCGGATGGATCACCGTCCTTGGAAACGGGATCACGTGCCAGCCCTCGCCGTCCACACGGCCCACGGCAATGCCATTGCCGCCGCGCACGCGGATGGCGGCTGTGAGATAGCGGGCATCGGCGGAGAGCGACACCTCGCCCAGTTGGGCGTCGTCGAGAGCGAAGATGCGGCGCTCCGTCAGCGATTGCCGCTCGATGGACCAGATCTCGCCGCCGCGAACGAAGTACACGACCTCGCCCGTGGGATCGAACGCGGGCGAGAACGGATGAATCGCCGGACCATCGGTCCACTGGCGCACCGGTCCGTTGGGGAAATCCTCAATGGAGAACATCTGCCAGCCGCCGGTCCGGTTGCTGATGAACAGCATGGCGCGCTCGTCCGCCGGCAGCGGGCTTTGCAGGAAATACGTGGAGTGGTTGATGCAGTCAGCCGACGTGAGGCGGCGCGCCTCGCCGGGAGCGGGCGGAGGACCAGCCTCCGAAGGAGTGATATCGCCTTTCATGGCCGAAAGAACAGCATATGCTGCCAGGGCAGGCCGTTCAACACCTTGTCGAAAGTGAAACCTTCGTGTTCCAGTTCGAGCCGGGCTTCGGCGATGCTCATTTTGTGTTCTTCGCGGATGGGCACGTTGGGGTCCTCTTTGCGGAACTCCAGCAGCACGAGGCGGCCATCGGGCTTCAGCGCGGAGCGCAAGTTTCGCAGCATGGCCTGCGGCTCGCCGAACTCGTGGTAGACATCCACCAACAGAATGAGGTCGCAACACCCCTCGGGCAGCCGCGCGTCGGTCTCCGTGCCCTGGACCAGTTCGACGTTCTTGATTTTGCGGCTATCCAGCTTCCGCTGGAGCAGGCGCAACATGCCGGGCTGGATGTCGTTGGCGTACACCTTGCCCGTTTCGCCGACCTCGCGCGAAAGCAGGTAGGTGTAGTAGCCGGAGCCTGCGCCGACATCCGCGGCCACCATGCCCGGCTTCAAACCCAAGAGCTTCACCGCCTTGCGGGGGTTCTCCTCGAGTTCGCGCTCGGCTCGTTCCAGCCACGGCGCCCCGCCCACGCCCATCACGCCCGCGATCACCCGGCCCGATACCGGATGACGATCTTGGGCAGTCAACGGCGCCGCAGCGGCGGCCAGCAGCAGCCCGGCGCCTAGCAGGTGAGCCCATGGACGCAATTGCAGTTGGGTTTGCATTTCGATACCTTGGCTATTGGTCAGATTCGGAGGTGCTCCGGCATGTCGCTTTTTCGTTCCAGATTCATTGGCGCGCTGCTCGCCGCTGTGCTGCATTTCACCATGACGGGATGCGGCCCCGGAGCCGGCCTGGAAGCTCCGGAGGCCGAATTCGAAATGGGGTCCGCCGTCACCGTGGGCTCACTCACCTACACCATCATTGACCAAAGATGGCAGGATTCGCTCAGCGGGCCGGGTGGCGCCCGTCTGCCGAAGCACCGTTTCCTGTCGCTGAGCCTTTCCGTCACGAATGGAGCCAACGAGCAGGCGGGCATCCCCCTTTTGACGATCGTCGGTTCCGATGGCAAGGAATACCAGGAGGAGGCCAAGGGCGACGGCCTGACGGACTGGCTCGGTTTCATCCGCCTGATCGGTCCGGTGCAGACCGACCACGGCCGCATCCTCTTCGACGTGCCGCCCGGCGCTTATAAACTCCGCGTCAGCAGTGGCGGCGAGCCCGAAAACGAAAAGACCGCGCTCGTCAACATCCCCTTCCGCGTGGAAGCCCCCACAAGTGTGGGCGAGGAGACACTTACGCCCCAGGGCCGCTAGAATGAAGGCGTGCTCGTCCACGGCGCGCTCTGCTTCGGTTTGCTCTTAACCCAGGCGGCCCAGAAGCCCGCCCCGGCCTCCGGCCTGCGCATCGCCCAGACCGTCTTCCACGATCGCCAGGAAGGCGCGGCGGCCATCCGCGAGGGCTACGAATACCGCTCCGGCGAACTCCTCTTCTTCAGCTTTCGCATCGCCGGCTACACCGTGAAGCAGGACCGCGTCGAACTCCGCTGGCAGGTCTACGCCACCGACCCCGAAGGCCTGTTGCTGTTTGACATCGTCCGCGGAGCCATCAACGAGGAAGTCACGCACGCCGATGAACAATGGCTCCCGCGCGCCGAACTCACACTGCCTCTGCCCGCCCAACTCTCCCCCGGCGCCTACCGCCTCCGCATCCTGGTCTCCGATGAATTCGCGGACAAGTCCATCGAACAGACGGTTACGTTCCGCGTAGGCGGCCGTCCAATTCCGCGCCCCGAGAGCTTCAGCATCCTCAACGCGGGCTTTTACCGCTCCGAATCCGGCGGCAGCCCCATGAATCCGCCCGTCTACCGGCAGGGCGACAGCCTCTTCCTCCGCTTCGAACTCGCCGGCTTCAAACTCGGCGAAAAGAATAAGTTCGACGTGGGCTACGGGGTCCGCCTGCTGCGCCCATCCGGCAACCTGCTCTACGAGGAGCCGCTCGCCGCGGAAGAAACCGATGCCCCGTTCTATCCCAAGTACCTCATGATGGGCGGCCTCAGCCTCACCCTCAGCAAGGACCTCACACCCGGCGAATACACCATGATCATCCTCGCCGAGGACCGCACCGGGGGGGTCAAGGCCGAGCACACCCTCACTTTTCTCGTCGAAAAATAGCCAAATCCGAGAGAAAAAACGCCCCCGGCGGGCACTATTCCCTTGGATATGTCTCTTTTTCGCACGCATAGCGCGGCCGTCTTCGGCATCGAGGGCCGGCCCGTCGAGATCGAAGTCGATATGTATAACGCGGGTATGATCCGCGACATCATCATGGTCGGCATGCCCGACACCGCCGTGAAGGAGAGCCGCGAGCGCATCAAATCGGCCCTGATGAACTCCGGCTTCGGGTTTCCGAACAAGTCCGTCACCATCAACCTCGCGCCCGCCAACGTCCGCAAGGAAGGCGCCGGGTTCGACTTGCCCGTCGCCATGGCCATCCTGGGGGCGATGGGCACCGTCAGCCGGTGCGGCGACCACCTGCTCGCCGGCGAACTTTCACTCGACGGGGGCCTCCGTCCCATCCGCGGCGCGCTCTCGATCGCCGTCTGCGCCCAGCGCCAGGGGCTGAAAAGCCTGATCGTTCCCAAGGAGAACGCCGCCGAAGCCGCCGTGGTCGAAGGGCTTTCGGTTTACGGACTCGCGCACCTTTCTGAAGCCGTGGCCCTGGTGAATAAGCCCGGCGCTTTCGCTCCCCTCGCCCCCACGAACGGCGAAGCCGCCCGCCTGGGCCAGGAAGCCGCGCTCGATTTCATCGACGTGCGCGGCCAGGCGGCCACCAAACGCGCGCTCGAGGTCGCCGCCGCCGGCGGCCACAACGTGCTGATGGTCGGCCCGCCCGGTTCCGGTAAGACCATGCTGGCCAAGAGGTTAGCTGGAATTCTGCCGCCGCTGAGCTTTGCCGAGGCGCTCGAGACGACGCAGGTTCACAGCGTCGCCGGGGCGCTCGCGAAAGGCGCCGGGTTGATGGGCACGCGGCCGTTCCGCTCGCCCCATCACACCATCTCCGACGCGGGCCTGCTCGGCGGCGGCCCCGGTATGCCGCGCCCCGGCGAGGTCTCCCTCGCTCATCACGGCGTCCTGTTTCTTGACGAATTGCCCGAGTTTCCCAGGAATGTCCTCGAATTGCTGCGCCAACCGCTGGAAGAGCGCTCCGTCACCATCGCCCGCTCCCAGATGACCCTCAGTTTCCCCGCCAACTTCATGCTGGTGGGAGCAATGAACCCCTGACCGTGCGTGTATTAACTGAGGTGGCCTGAAGTTCGGTGGGGCTGCCAAGTAAGCCCCATTCACACAACGGCTTCCGGGATTGAATTGAAGTCGATCCGAATTCGAGCCGCCATTATGTGCACTTGCTCAGTCCTGCCAGCACGGCGCGGAAGCTGTTTAGGCCTGCTTCGAGATTTTCGATGATCTCCTCGGCGATGTCGTCGGGATCAGGCAGGCTGTCGAGATCGGTCAGGCTCTTGTCCTTTAGCCAGAAGACGTCCAGACTTGTCTTGTCGCGGGCAGCCAGTTCCTCGTAGGTGTACTTTCTCCACCGGCCCTCGGGATTCCTGTCGGGGTCCCAAGTCGCTATGCGTTTGTGGCGGTTCTTCGGGTTGAAGCACACAATGAACTCGGCAAGGTGCTCGAATCGCAGGGGCTTCTTCTTCAAGGTGTGGTGGATGTTGGTGCGGTAGTCGTAATACCAGACATCCTTCGTCCACGGGTGTTTGCTGGCTTCCCGGTTGTCGAAGAAGACGACATTCGCTTTCACGCCGTGAGCGTAGAAGATACCGGTCGGCAGCCGCAGGATCGTGTGCAGTTCGGTGGTCTTCAGCAGGTTCTGGCGCACCGTCTCCCCGGCTCCGCCTTCGAACAGGACATTGTCTGGCACAACCACGGCGGCGCGGCCCGTGGTCTTCAGCATGCTCCGGATGTGTTGGACGAAGTTTAACTGCTTGTTCGACGTGGTGGCCCAGAAATCCTGCCGGTTATAGGTGAGATCGTCAGTCTCCTCTTCGCCCTCTTCGTTGGTGAAGCTCATGGAGCTTTTCTTCCCAAAGGGAGGGTTGGCGAGAACGTAGTCGAAAGACTGCGGACTGGGAGCCACCAAAGCATCGTTCGGGGAGATCATCACGTCGCCGTCAATCTCGCCGATGTTGTGCAGAAACATGTTCATCAGGCAGAGGCGGCGCGTACCCGCGACGATCTCGTTGCCGTGGAAGGTCTTGTGCTTCAGAACTGCCTTCTGCGCCTTGTCGAGTTCATGATTCTCCGAATCGGTTAGGAAGTCATAGCAGGCAAGGAAGAAGCCGCCGGTGCCGCAGGCCGGGTCGGCTATGGTCTTGCCCGGCTCCGGCCGGACGCACTCCACCATAGCCCGGATCAGGGCACGCGGCGTGAAATACTGGCCCGCGCCGGATTTGGTGTCCTCGGCGTTCTTTTCGAGCAGCCCTTCGTAGATGTCGCCTTTGACATCCGAGTCCATGCTGATCCACTGGACTTCGTCGATCATGTCGATCAGTCGGTAGAGCTTGGCAGGGTCTTGGATCTTGTTCTGGGCCTTCGTGAAGATCTGTCCCAGTACGTCCTTGCGCTTGCCGAGTTCGCGCAGCAGCTCGATGTAGTACCCTTCCAATTCCGCTCCGCGCTTTGGCCTCAGGACGGGCCAGGAGTACTGCTCCGGAATGCCGACATCGCGATTGTAGGGCGGCCTGGCGTACTCGTCCGCCATTTTCAGGAAGATCAGGTACGTCAGTTGCTCCAGATAGTCGCCATAGCCGACGCCATCATCGCGCAGCGTACTGCAGAAGCTCCAAACCTTCGAAACGATTGGTGCGCTGCTCATGTGGCATCCTTTTTGGACTTGGCCTTTTTCTTAGTCTCTTTCGCGTTGCCTATTCGTTCTCGTCGATCCGTGAGGATACGCCCCAGAAGGATCGAAGCAAACTCGTCATTCGGATCTTGCTTCACAAGCTCGCCGGTGAAGGCCGCCTTCAGTAGTGAGTGACGCAGGGCGGAGGCACGGGCTAGCTCTTCGTCAATTGTCGCCCTGAGGGCTTGCTCGGCGGACAAAGCGATTCTGATGAACCCGACGATGTGCGCCTGTTCATCGATTTCCGGCAGAGAGATTGTGACTTCCCGAATGTTGTCGAGATTCAAGCCCGGCTTTCCCGCTCCGTACGCTGCTTTGTTTAGCTGCCGTCGCCCTCCGGATTCGGCCAGGAGATACCAGTACAAGAACTCAGGGAGGATCGATGGGCTCGGCCGACATAGAGCAACATGCTGGCTTACGTAAGCAGGCCCGATATCAGCATCCAGGAGCCCGGTTTTGGTGACGTTCGCGCCGGTGATCGTAATGAGAACATCACCCCCCTGAACTCGTGTTCTGACACCTTCGGCGCTACCGGAGGGGAGCTTCACGAATGCTACATCAGTCAGGTCGAGCCGATCATGCTTCAGATTCTGGGCTCGAATGAAGATCTCGCCCTCGTCTGCGTAGTAGTCGGCCCAGCCGCGAGAGCCCGACGTTAGGAAATCGATCTCAGCACCGACAGTCGTCTCTCGCCATACTGAGCGGACGGACCGAGAGCCGGATGTAAGCTTGCCCTTGAAGGCGTGTTTGAGGATGGACTGGCGGTAGGCCTTAAGCTGCTCGCGCGCTTTGGTCAGTGATTCGACGGCCTCGTCGAGCTCGGAGAACAGCTCCTCGATCTTGGCTACGATACGCGCCTGCTCCGATAGCGGGGCGATAGGGAATTTGCTTCTTCTCAAGAAGGAATAGTGTCGTGAATAGCCGCGATCTGGTAGCCTCAGGCTAAGGCAACCGTAATAAGCAAACTTGGGCAGGATTAAACCGCTTGGCTTGAGTACTTTGGTTCCGTCTGCCCCTGGGGCGAAGGGAAAGCCAATTAGTTTAAAGCATCTTGTATGATCGCCAAAAACAATCACTGATCCTTCTTCGTTTAGGACGCAGTTCTTGGCTTCTGTGTAGCCGCCAACAAGATCCTTGCCTTGATCGACGATTGGGATCGTGCCGAATGGCAAGTACTGAGCTTCCGGTATCTTGATCTTACTAGTTGATAGCGTCTCAAACGCATTGTCAAATGCAACGTATGCCCAATGCTCAGGAATAAGTAATGAAACTGGAACCCAATCATCGGTTATCTTCGCTTCTTTGTCCGTCATGCCGCCAAGGCCTCATTCACTTCGTCGATAACATCTTCCATCCTGTCCCCAAAAAGCTGGTACATCTTTCCGAGGCCGCCCTTCGCATTGAACGGAGCCATGTCGAGATCGTCGCGATCCAGATGCACTGAACTCGCGATGTGCTCCCGGATCATATGCAACCATTCGAGTTGCTCGCCGGTAAACTTCTCGCCTGCTCCGCTGTGCCGCTTCAAGATCCAAGTTTGGAAATTTCGGCGCACCGTGTCGGCGTAGGGCGCTATCTTGGCATCGATGCCGCACACACGGCGAATGAGCGCCACCAAAGCCGTTAGCTCACTTGCGGGATCGGTGCCCTTATAGTCATCCAGCAGGGCGTAGGCGCGCCAGACGCGTAGAGGGGCGAGTTTCGGGCGGTCGGTCTTCAGTGCCTCCATCACGGTCTTGATCATGCCGTAGGTGATCTCCGACCGGCGTGCAGGTTGACTGTAGAAGATCGTGAGCGCTTCGATCTGGTCGCGGTGATCTTCCAGGTAGGCGGCGAAGTCCTTCGCCATGGTCTCGGCGTTCTCCTTGGCGTCTCCGCTCCACCCCGCCTCAAGCAATCTGTCGAGGTTGTCGTGGTCGATGGTCTGTTCCTTGTCGCGGCGGATGCTATCGAGGAGGTTAATGAGCGGGCCGGTGAAGACTTTGGCTGCCTGCCCTACGAGTTTGTCGCGGGCCTGATCTCGTTGCGCATCGGTGGGCTCCGCGCCTTGGGTGGCGGCGGTAGCTGCTTCCTCGATGCGGTCCGGGTCGATGGCGTCTATGAGCCGCCTGACAATTTCGGAAAGCGCCAGTCCGCCTGCCGCTTCCTGTACGCGCGACTGCTCCTGCTCGTCAAGTTGCTTGTCCAGGCGGGAGAGGCGTCCCGCGAGAGAGCTGACTGTGTCGTCGTCCCGAACGCCCATCATGACGCCGGTCGCGAGATCCTTGAGGGGGACTGTGGGCTTTGTAATAAGCGGCTGGCTGGTAGTCTTGCAGGATTTTGTAACGCCCACGGCATCGACGATGACGTAATGAGTCTTGGCCGTCCGGGCGGAGGGGGTCACTTTCTTCAGGCTGTCGGCGTCGAGGGTGCGGGTGCCTCTGCCCTTCATCTGCTCGAAATAGTTGCGGCTCTTCACGTCCCTCATGAAGAGCAGGCATTCGAGGGGCTTCACGTCTGTCCCCGTGGCGATCATGTCCACCGTCACCGCTATGCGCGGATTGTAGCCGTTGCGAAACTGCGCCAGTACGGATTTGGGGTCTTCGGTTGCCTGATAGGTGATCTTCTTACAGAAGTCATTGCCTTCGGCGAACTCTTCGCGGATGATCTGGATGATGTCGTCGGCGTGGCTGTCTGTCTTGGCAAACACAAGCGTTTTGGGCACTTCCTGGCGGCCGGGGAAGATGTCGGGCAGTCTGTCGCGGAAGGCTCGGATCACGGTGCGGATCTGGTCCAGATTGACGATGGTGCGATCAAGCTGGGTGGAGGCGTAGAGCTCGTCCTGGTCCTGCCGCTCCCACCGTTTTTTGCGGGTGAGCCGTTCGCGTTTTTCGACTTGCTGCTCCGCCCTGATCGTCGCGCCCTTTCTCGTGATTTCGGTGTCGATCAGATAGACCTCGTTGCCGACATTGACGCCGTCAGCCACGGCGCGTTCATGTCCGTATTCACTGACGACACTCTTGCGGAAGAATCCGTAAGTGCGATTGTCGGGAGTCGCCGTCAGGCCGATCAGGTAGGCATCGAAATACTCGATCACTTGACGCCACAGGTTGTAGATTGAGCGGTGACACTCATCGATGATGATGAAGTCGAAGAACTCGGGCGGGATCTTCGCGTTGTAGACAACGGGTAGCGGCTCTTTGGGCCGGACGAGGCGTTCGGCGGGATTCGCTTCTTCGGCGCTCTCGTCGAGCGGTTCGTCCTTCAGGATGGAGTACATCCGCTGGATGGTGCTGATACAGACCTGGCTGCTTCCGGCGATGAAGGGAGATTTGAGGCGCTGAACGTTGTAGAGCTCAGTGAACTTTCGGTTGTCATCGCTCGGCACGTAGGACATGAACTCCTGCTCGGCCTGCTCTCCAAGATTCTTCGTGTCCACGAGAAACAGGATTCGCTTGGCATCGGCGTGTTTGAGCAGGCGATAGACGGAGGTGATGGCTGTGAAGGTTTTGCCGGAGCCGGTTGCCATCTGGACAAGAGCGCGCGGCCGGTCGTCCCTGAATGACTTCTCGAGATTCTGGATCGCGGTGATCTGGCAGTCCCGCAGACCGGCCGTGTTAAGAGGCGGAATATCGTGCAGACGGGCGCGCAGGGACTTGGATTTGGAGAGCCACTCGGCCAGGGTCTCGGGCCGGGGGAAGGTGAACACCTCGCGGGAGCGTGGTTTCGGATCGCGACCGTCGGTGAATCGAGTGATCACGCCGGTACTCTCGTAGACAAAGGGAAGGCGTTCCTTATTGTTCACCCATTTGAGCGTGGCGGTCGCGTAGCCTGCGGATTGCTCTTCAACCGTTGTGATCTTGTGGCCCCATTCATCTGGCTTGGCTTCAATGACGCCCACAGCTCGCTTGTCCAGGAAGAGCGCGAAATCGGCGGGTCCTACGTCGGTTTGGTATTCACGAACCGCAATCCCTGGACCCGCATTGAAATCGAGCGTTTCTCGGTCTTGAACACACCAGCCCGACGCGATTAACCTCTCGTCGACAACGTCGCGGGCGATTTGTTCAGGATTCTGGTTCTTGGGCATTCCGCTCTGTTGGCGCGTCTCTTACTTCAGTGATACATCCAGCAGTACTTATTATGCGGGTTTGGGGCCGAGCAAACAGCAGCAGGCCAATCCCTTATGCTCCTATCAAACTGCACCGGGTCTTTCCATCGTGCCCCTCTTGCTGAACATGCACGACATCATATTCAAACGTGGCGCTGCAAGAGAAGGAGGCGTGGCCCTCGCGAGGCCCAGCGCCTCCCCGTCTGGTTGCGCTTCCGACTAAAAGGTCAGTCGCATGGCCCACCCAACATCACAGGATGCCGTAGAGCGCCCTGGAAGTGCCCGCGGCCCTTTGCTCGATCATTGATAGAGCGCATCAGCCGCCTTTGACCGGCGTATACAGTCGACGCCGGCTGCGCACGTCGACCGCCGTGACAAGAGCCGGCCAAATCTCCGGCTTCACAGCTCATGGGATACTGGAAAACGAAGGGAGGTCAGCGTTGACCAAACTTTTGTCAATACCCCAAACACCCCAAGGAACAGCGGGGATAACTACAGCCGGGGAGCTGGACTTGCCAGCCTAGGACCGATCCCTACGACGGCGAACAAGGATGTGGTGTCGCGGCAAGACAAGGCGCGGCTGGACGGCAGATCGGGTGTTGTCCAGCTCACATGTTCGTCCGCCTGCAGGTTCGTTCCATCGACTCCGCCTGCCCCACATTACTGTTTGGGTGGCAACAAGGATCTCGCTTCTATCCAGCCAAGAATTTCGCGATGGCTATGGACACGAAGGTCGTCGATATCCCGTCCCATGGGGCGATGGTTCTGCTGGCGAAGGAAGTACAGCATTTCAGGGGAAACTGGCTCCTGAACGGGGAACTCGTCTCCAAACACCTGGCGGAAGCCGGGCCACGCCTTGGCGAGAGTTCCCTGCCGCCGTCGGAAGGGGTGTAGCCAAACAAAGTCGAGGGAATAGCAGGGTGGAGCCCCCGTCTGTTCACGCCAGCGGAAGCAGCAGGCTCCGAAAACTGTGATCCTCCCATCTTTCCGGACTTGGGGGTCCGCCCAAAGGAATGCCCGAGACCTTGTCTCGCCATCGGCTTCAACCGCAGCATATTGGACGAACGAGTAATCAAACTCTCTGCGCAAGTAGTAGGCTATGCATTCAACCGCACGGCGGAGCACCGGCTTCGAGTCGACCGTGACGAATGCAGAGACACCGGCGTCGCGAAGCGACTCGGCGTGGACGGGAGCAATCAGTTTCGACGACCACGACAGGCCCAGCGTTCGGCAACTGATGCTCGGAGGCTTGATGCAGTAGAAATCGCCGACGGGACCGATCATGAGGCCTTCCCATCGTCACATAAATGCGGTAGGTTGGAGCGCCTCATCACCCAAAGTGCTCCTCACGATGGCAATTCGGACAGAGCGCAACGGCGTTCTCCACGGTGTCATCCCCGCCTTGTGCAAGCGGTATCTGGTGGTGAACTTCAAGGTAGGGAGATCCGCTGCTCTTGCGGAAGAACGGAGCGTCGCGCGCGCACCGCTCACACATACCATCCGCCCGGCTGAGCACTTCGGCAATCACATCCGGATTGCGGCGGAATGCACGCGAGATCACCTTGATGGTCTCCGGCTTCGGGTTAGCCGCCAGTAGTCGAGCCCACCTGGCGCTCGAAGACTCTTGAAGCGAACGAGCGACTTGGGCGTCCAGTTCTCGATCGACATCTTCGGCCATCCGCGTGGAAGAATCGCCAACCCAATCTGGCAGTTCAAGGACGTAAGCCCAGCCGCCTGCACGGGATCGTCGCTGTAGCGGCTGCATGTTGCCAACTTTCATGAGGCAGGACACTGGGACGGGTTCGTCCAACCTAGTCAGTTCAGAGACGAGCAACAGATTTACGCAAGTCTTGCCGCCATAATGCAGATAGACCTCCTGCTCACCTGGCTGGAACTCCCGAAGCTGCGCGTTGAGGCGATCGAGCTCGGCTGGTTCCAGTGTTCGCTTGTCCAGCCACTCGACGATTTTGCCCACGTAGGCGACACAGTCGAGCGATTTTGTGGTCGAAATGTAGAGCGTTGTTGGCGAGGAGCGAGTCGGCTTGTTTTTCTTCAGTCGAGCGATTGCGTGCGAGGAGTATGGCTGCAAGAAATGTGGTCCTGGATGTCGCCGCTGAGCTGCGAGTAACTCATCGAGGACATCTTCGTAAACGCCGTTCAAGTACAAGGCTGTTTGCATGGTCAGTCATGGAAACGTTATCACGCCTCAGGCGTTGATCGTGAGCGCCAACAACTGGATCTTGGTGTTGGACCGGCAGTTCTTCTTCGCGGATGCGGGCCAAGCTGAGCGCGGACTCGCTCAGTGCCTTGCAGAACGTTTCTGACGCAGACACCCCCTCATGGGGATATGATGGCGTTTCGGGAACCGCATGCCTGACTCGGCCTCTACCTCCGCTACTGTCTCCAGGGTGGATGATCTTCGGACCGGGACACATCCTGCGGCTGCCGCAAGGATAGAGCAAGAGGAGACTATTGTCCGATGCCGGGCAACGAATACTTGGGTCTAATCGGGGTTCTTCTGGGTTGGCTGCTGACAGAAGCCAGCCATCGGATTTGGGCAAGACGGGATGATCGTAGGGCAATTGCACAAGCGCTTACTGCTTTGCTTGAAATCCGGCACAGGCTCATGGTGCTTCCAAGAGCAGTCGAGATAGTGACGAGGGGGCTCAACGTTCCACCCGAATCTGACATGGCCCTGAGAGTCGCTCTTGGGCGGTTGTTCCCCGTTGAACATGGACTAGCCAAGCGATACTCGGATGCCGTTGCGCAGGTGGCATCTCAGGACCCGATCCTGGGCTTCCGGCTGCATAGTCAGGACTCAGTGCTTCCTCGCATTGATCAGCTTCGCGAGTTGGCAAACAGCGACCCAAACGCTGGATCAACTTGGAGGAGACTAGAGCCGGAGCTTCTCACCAACTTCAACAATCATCTCGGTGAACATATCAGGCAACTCGCATGGCGGCATGGTTGGCGCACGCGCCTCCAAGTTGGACGATTGCTCAACCGCCAGATCGAAGTACCCCGGGAATTAATTGAGACATTCAGTGACCTTGCTGCAGTAGTCGAACGGACTCCGTCTTCAGTTTCTGACCAGACAGTCGACCCCGCCGGCCAGGTTCAGTCGAGGTCCGATTAAGGCTGGGCCGGCACTTGGCGATGCGTGGATGAAAGCTGACACATCGGAGCGAACGCCTCAATGCAGATCAATCCCGGCGCCATGCACCTTGAGAGTAGTGGTTCCGAGCTTGCGCGCGAGAACCGTTGCCAACGACAGCCACGTCCCCTCCGGATCACCTCAGGGTGGTCCCCTTCGATATATTGTGGCTTATGTCAGATAGCTGGTGACGACATTATGGATCTATCGCGCATTTCTGAAGCTTTCGAGGATCTGCGCCTCGGGGAGATTCTGGACCAGCTTCGCGATCCAGATCTGGCAGATCTGCCTGATCTTACTGTAGTGCGGAAGGCCAGACTGCGAGGCGAGGCGGCGAAGCCGGTGGCGTCTGCGCTCGTTCTCGCGGGTAAACGGCTGGCTATGCGAGAACAGTCGGCCGACGCACTGCGCGCTTACGAGCTTGCGCGAGATCTCGGCGACACGTCCCAACTACTCGTTGAGCGGATCAGCCTGACGCGCAAAGTCGTGCCAAGGACTTCGATTGAATGGAAGGTAGCCCTGCAGGATTTTCAGCGTGAGACGTGCATCTGCACGAAAGGACAGTGCCGGTGCTCGAACCACTACGAGATGGCGGAGTGCCTCGGCATGTTCGGAGGAGATTTTCCGGCTGAGCTCACCATGTGTGGCGTAAACGTAAGTACCCTTGGTAACTACTATTCTTGGACGAAGCGGACCATCTGGAGCAAACTGATCGAGCGGCTGAAGCACAACGCCGAGAGTGAAGTCGCCAAGTACATGGCCAGGGTTGCCGCTGATTACGTTCAGCAATCACATGGAAAGTGGAGCGATATCGACGCGATGGTGCCCGTACCTCCCTCAACATCAAAATTCGGAAAACGCGGATTCGCCCCCACCGACCTGTTAGTTCAGGAGATGAGCGCCTGCCTCGGGGTTCCTCACCGGATGAGCCTTGTTCGCTACCCCGGCGTAGCTACGCGGGACGCCAGCGACGAAGAACTGTCAAAACAGTTCGCCCTCGAAGAGCGAGGCCGCGCCGAACTGACGGGCAGGCACATACTCCTGGTGGAAGACGTCGTCACGACCGGGAGAACCGTACGAATCTGCTCGGAAGTATTGCAACAGATCTCTCCGGCATCGGTCGCAGTATTCTCGATGGCGAAGTCGTCGCGCATTTAACTCTCAGACCCTGACCAATAGCCCGGCTTCGCTTCGAACGACGTTCTTTAGTACCATCTGACCCGCTGTAGCCGCAGCTATTTCGAGTGGCCGGTTCTCCTGGCGGAGCTTGGACGCTGTCGCTCGAAGCGTACTACCCTCGGTACAAACGTCATCAACGAGGAGAATCCGACTGAACTGACTCAATCGAGCAGTCACCTTAAGTGCCCCGATGTATTTCGCTTCAAACCCCGAAGTACTCATGCCTCCCTGCGTGCGCAGCCTCTTCTTTGAGATCGGGTGGCGCAGGGCCAGAGCTTCTACCAGCCTCGTACTCAGCAGGCGGGCCAACTCCTTGCTAAGAAGCTTCGTCCTGTGAATCTCACCACTCGCTGCTTTCTCGGGGGAGAGGGGAATGGGCACGATGGCATCGAAGTCGACCGTCGCCAATTGTGCGAGACGCGTATACATCCCCAGGGCAAGCGGATAGGCCAGAGCTTCCTCCCCCACCTTGAAGCGATAGAACATGTCCGAAGTCTGCTGGACACTCCGCGTGACTGATCCGAGCTTGTGGAGATAACATCTGCTCGGTATCACCCAATAGGCTGGCACGCATGCAGATAACCTCTGGTCCCGAAGCCTCGGCGGCAGAGCCAGGCCGTTCTTCTTGATGAGAGGCAGGCCACGCCACGTGAGACAAGTCCCGCAAAGCCGCTTCGCACAGCTCGTGGCGCCGCCATGCAATGAGCACTGCGGCGCAGAGTCCCACTCTTCGGGGAACAAGAACACCTGCCGATTGCGGGTCGAAACGGTACGGCCAATCCGCTCGGAGGTATCCGGATCCGTAAGCGGCTGGGTTTCAGTGTACTTGCGCACTCGCAGCCTCACAAGGCTACTGCCGACGTCGATCTCGCTGACGAACCCGTTGGCATAGACCCCTGGAGTGAATCGGTGAGGTCCGTGGAAGTAGACCCAAACCTCATCGCCGACATCGACAGCGTCGATGTACCGTTTCCAAGACAGTGCTAGGTCTTTGCCGTTGACCAGCCGCTCGCCGATACGCCGCGGCTGGAAGCCATCAAAACCGCTCCAGATTTTGTAGAGGAATTTCACAGCAGTAGAATGTCCTCAAACCGATCGATCACCACGCATCCAAGTGGCGACTCGCCTCCATACCCGTATGAGGCCCACGCGAACGATACGCCGCCCGCAGTCGCGCCGCGAGCATCTTCATCCCGGTCTCCCACGTTATAGATGTTGCTGCCAGGGTCCAACCCCAGCTCTCGCAAAGCCTGCCGGATGGGGATGCCTGAGGACTTACTCGCCCGGCAGTTGCCGGGGTGGACAACCACTGAGAAGAACTTCGCTAGGCCAGTGCCGTTCAGCATCGCCAGCGCGATAGGTCCCGACAGGCTGGTAACGACGCCCATTGCCGTGCCTCGTGCTGTCAAGTCCTGCAGCGTCTTCCTGACACCACTGTAAATCTGCAGAGAAGATGTCTCGTCCAAGCACTTCGTCGCGAGATGGCTTCTGCTGATGCCCGCCAGACTAGCGAGTGTTACGACGGATTCGCCTCGCTGCAGTCGGGCAAGGAGCGGGAGTTCGCGCCTCTGGTTCCTCCCCGCCAGCAGTTTCGCGTACCAAGGGAGGCTGTCCCAGATCGTCCCGTCTAGATCGAAGATGATAGCGTTCGCAGCCATGGCTCGAAATCCCTTGAATGGTCAGGATCGATCGGAAATGTGCTGACAGGCACACTGGTCTCATGTTCAATCAGCGCGTTCCCAGAGCAATCATCAGTTCCGTCGGCGGCAAATGTGGCAATCGGCTTCTTCTGTTCAATCGCGAATCGAAATGCGTTCATTGCGCCTCCGCTTGCGGAGGATTGGGAGATGAGGACGCCGAGCGACAACGCGACGATTAGCTTGTTGCGCTTTCTCAGCGTCAGCGCGGCAGCAGACGTGCCGAACGGAAACTCGCTCACGAAGGCGGCGCCAGGGTACTCCAGCAGCTTACCCCACAGGGGTTTGTTCTCCGGGGGAAACGGCCGATCAAGCCCACTTGGCATCACGCAAACGGTCTGCCCGCCGACTTCGAAGGACCTTTCGTGGCCAGCTGTATCCGCTCCCAACGCAAACCCAGAAGCGATCGCGAACCCTCTTCCACAGGCAACTTCTACAAACCGGCGATGCAGTTGATCGTATGGAGGCCGCAGTCTTCTGGAGCCGACGCACGCAACCGCCAAGGGGTTCGCCAATACCTCGACGTTTCCGCGTACATAGAGGATCGGCAGGGGGTGAGAGCCGCGAAGCAGCCAATTCGGGTACCTGGCATGGCGGTAGGTGAGGATCATCGCTCCAGTCTTCTGAGCGATCACAAGTTGTCGGGCAGCTCGTTTCCGGCATTCGGTGATCTCCGCTTCGGAAATCTTGCACAGGTGATCGCGCAACTTTTCCCCAACCTTTCCCTCCACGGGAAGCCGCTGGGGGTCCGCAAGAACCTCGCCAGGCTCGATGCCGGCATCGAAAAGCGCCTTAAACTTCTGCGGTCCGAAGCCTTTCACAGAATCCAGTAGGTAGAGATCTGCGAGCGACTTCTCGTTTATCTGCATGTGCGCATTATCCATTACTTCAGAGGCACTCGGGTGGGGAGGGCAGAGACAATCGTCCGATCTGGGGCATGCCACTTTGCAGGACTTATCGGACAACCTTCAGTAGCACCGATGTCCGATGATAATCCAAGAACACGCGCTGCCCGCTCGTGAAGCCGCCGACGTTGAGCACGCCCTCGGTGTCAACCCCCATGCGGCGCAGAGACGGCTTGTGCGCGACCGGTGAGACGATCAGGCGCCCCGTGTCCTCGAAGCCAATGAACCCCCGGTCGAACAGGTGATCGATGCTCGGAGTCAGCAGAAGGCCGTTCTCGCCATTCAGCCGTTCCTCGTTGTTGGCGTCCCTCCAGGGTTTGCAGTGGCTCGCGACGAGGTGAGTGAGATTGTCGACGCCGGTAATGCGGCACCGACGCTCGATCTCCAGCACGCGGTCCTTGAATAGCCCCTGCCCGCGACGGGCGCGAATGATCGCGACCCTGTCCGTTTCAAGTATCGAGGGGTCCGCGATGACCCGCTGCTCCAGGCGGTGCTCCCAATAATCGAGGTCATCGCCCACCGGTGGGGCGGCCGCATCGTCGGCACGATCCATCGCCACACCGCGGATCACCATCTGCGCCTCCGCGCCAATCAGGCCGGCCAGAACCTCCGCCAGTGTCTCGGGCAGTTCGGCCAGGTAGACGCTCTGCAGTCCGTTACCGGACGGCTGGAGGGGCGAGTACTTGGCCGGGAGAAGTGGCTGCAGGACGTCCATGTGGTCCTTAGGCCGGACCCTGTTGATCAGCTCGGTGAAGTGGACCCTGACCTTCCAGCCGACGTTCTCCCAGTTCTGGCCGGCCAGCCCGAACTCCAGCGGCTTCGGACTCTCCCAACAGAACGACTGTGCGACGCCGATTGCCGCTAATCGAGTGTCCACGAAGCTCAAGACGATGTCGCCTGGCGAAACCTCACGCATGGTCTCGTAGAATGGGTTGCGGGCGCCGTTGGCGTTCCGCTTGGGGGACCAGAGGTAGCCGCCCGCCAACTCGTGGCGGTACGTCTGGTTCTGGTTGACCCACCAGTAGCGCATGGGGGTTTGGCCGCAATGCTATCACGATCGGCCAAGCCCTCAGTCCGAAACGGCTCGGCCCAGACCGGGGCTGCCAAGGTCGTCAAACTGCCGCGATGAACCTCCGCAACGACTGATAGGCGGATTTGCCCCAGAGGTGCCGATCCTTGTCCCTCAGCGATGTAGGGCCACGCACCGCAATCACCTTCGGAAGGAAGTCCGAGAAGTACTTGTCAATCTGGTCCCGATGCCCCGAGAAATCATCAAGACCAAGCTCCCCGCAGGCTCGAAAATCGTACACTGTGAAGCGGTCGGGGTAAAGAACGGTGAGGATGGCTGACGCCATCGGCAGCCTGAAGCCCCACGCCTCGGTCAGAATGGAGAGTCGGTCGTGGTCATTGTCTGACTTTGCGATCGATCTTGTGAGCGACTTAACTGCTGCGCGAAGGGGCATCTCGTGCGTCAAAAGCCGCCTCTTCACGGCGGTCTTCGCTCTATTCGCCTTCCAGATGACGATGCTGAAGAACTCCTCCGGCGTAAGGAAACCACGTGTGCGAAACGCAGCAGTCACGTCGGTGAAGAGGTAGTCCTCAAGGTGGTAATACTTGACGTAGTCCATGGCCGGATACCTTATTGAAGCCTTACGAGGTCTCGCATTATATTCCCCGCAATCTCGTCGGAGGACGATGGCCGGCTGAGTCCGGCGACTCACACACAATCATACGCCTCAGCACCTCCCTGCAATACTGACCACCACACACTCCCACGCCTTGTCCCTCTCGGGCTGAATCACCGCCAACGAATGCCATGGCGCTTGCTGGTCACGTCCTACCCATCCAGTAATTCCTGGCGAACAATCCGCACAAGCCGCCACGCGCCGGGCATGTTCACCGTCTCACCACGCTACTAGGGCGTCCTCGAAAAGCCGCGCCAACTCCTCCAGGCCCGCAGGTCTCGGCGAGAGCTTCGTCACGCGGTGCTGAGGCAGCGTGCCTTCGACAAGCGCGGGAATGTCGCTGCTGCCATATCCAACTGCAGCCAATCCGTTCGGCATCTTAAGCCGCTGCATGATTTCCGTGAGGCAATCCGCCAGAATCTTCCCCGCATCGTTCACGCTCGCTCGCCCGATGTCCGCGCCCAGAGCCTCCGCGGCCTTCAGGTGCCGCTCCGCGCACGCCTCCGCGGTGAAGCGAAAGACCGCCGGCGCATTGAGAATCACTGACATGCCGTGCGGAATCATGGGGTGATCCACCGTGTACCCCTGCGGCTTGAAGCCTCGCACCATCCCCGATACCGGATATGACATGCCGTGTGGTAGATGCACTCCCGAGTTTCCGAACCCCACGCCGGCGTAGGAGGCGGCCAGCAGCATCTGCGCCCGAGCCTCGCCGTCACCCGGGTCCTGCACGGCCCGCGGCAGGTACTCCGCAACCAACCGCAATGCCTCCAGCGACCACACGTCGCTAATCGGATTCGATCCCTGATACGCCGGGCGCATGACCGGCCGTTCGGGACGCTCCCGCTGACCGTAGGGCAGAGCGGTGTAGGACTCGATGGCATGGCTCAGCACGTCCAGTCCAGTGCAGGCTGCGACCTCGGGCTGCACGGTCGAGGTGTTCTCTGGATCCAGAATCCCCAACGTCGGCTTCAATCGCCGGTGCGCCACCCCGGTCTTGGCACGCAGCTTAGTGTAATCAAAGATCGCCACCCCGGTCGTCTCGCTGCCTGTGCCCGCCGTGGTCGGGACCGCGATCAACGGTCTCAGCGAACCCGGAGGCGGCAGACCGCGCCCAATCGGCGGGTTCACGTAGTCCAGAAACTCCTCCGGCGGATAGGTCGAGTACAGGTTTGCCATCTTGGCAGTGTCGATCGTCGAGCCACCGCCGACGGCAACGAATCCATCAAACCCTCCCTCATACGCGAACCGAATCGCTTCCAGGCACGACTCGTCGGTCGGCTCCACCCGCACGCGATCGTACACTCCGAACTCGATACCATTCTCATTCAAAGACTCGAGGACTTTGGACACCGGCGGAAGTTGTCGAAGCACGTTGTCAGTCACGACCATGACCCGGCGCACCTTCCATTCGGCCAGGTCCATCCCCACTTCGCGCGTCACACCCCAGCCGAAACGGACGCTCGATGTCGCCATCTCAAACGCGTATTCGTTGTTCATCGATCCCCTCCAATCGCACCAGGCGGTCCCGAGGGAGCGCAGCTACCATTCTGGCGGATCTCCAGTGCGTGATCGGCACACGGAGCGAGATGGAACCGGGGTGGACGAGTCATTGAGGCAAGGGAATCGGGGCCGGGCAGCAGGCAGTGGAGGGGTTGCGGGAGGACCAAGCCGCCTGCGTCAAGAACATGCACTCCGGACCCTCCGTGCTGTTAGCATCCGATAGGGAGGATTCTGACTGGTGCAGAGCGCGTTCATTGGGACGTGGCGATTAGTCGCGATGGAGTCCAGGGCCGCAGACGGACGGATCAGTCGGCCCTTCGGAGAGAATCCCACAGGCCTGCTGATCTATAGCGGCGATGGTTATATGGCCGTATCGATCATGAGCGGAGGCAGGGAGCACTTCACCTCTGAAGATATGCGGGGTGGCACGCCAGAGGAGAGGGCGGCAGCGGTTGGCTCCTACCTCACCTACAGCGGGAGGTACGACGTGCTGCCGGACAGAGTGGTTCACCACGTCGAAGTGAGCCTGCTGCCAAACTGGTGCGGCACCCGCCAGGAGCGGTATTTCGAACTATACGACGACCGTCTTCTGCTCCGGACTCCTCCGATGATGCTGGACGGCATTGAGCGCACAACCGTTCTCACGTGGCGCCGCGCTGAGCCTGTCTGAGGCGGCTTGAGACCCGATACTCCTATCGGCATGCTGAGCTTAGCCGGCACCCGTCCGCGCACCGAAGACAATCTCTGGAACGACGTCCAGCAGGTCGATCTTGACTGCCCGCCGACAGGGTTCCCGACCCTCGGCCCGCAATACAAGCCGCCGCCCTCCAGCAGGAAACGGCCCAGATCACCGCTGGGGCTGTCGCGCAGCCGTTCGTGTCGATTGACCTAGAGGCACTGAAGCTATGGGTCGGGAGAGCCCCCAGCGGCGAAGTCTCCCTCAGAGTCCGAGCGACTTGATGCTGCTCAGATTTAGGTACTGCAGAAGTTGCACGCCGACGGTATATCCCTCCTCTGAAGGAGAGCAGTGAATGACTTCTCCGAAGAAAAGGACTTCTTGGCGCTGAAACTGTAGCGGCATTGACACCGGTAGAGGGCGATCAGACACTATTCTCACGCCCTTCGGTGATGCGTCCCGGACAACCGCAATGAACGGAGTACCTTTGGCGTCGAGCAGCTTGCCTTGGATTTCTTCATCAACGGAAACGCGAGGACACTCCCGTCGGTCAACATCGAGTCGCATGGCTGGAACTGCCGTCCCCCAAAGACCCTCAATGATATCAAACATCTTCTTCAGCATTCACCGCCTCCCGATTCCCGCATGAGGATCTTTAATAGTCCTTTCCGGCTTCTCACAGCAGCCTGCAGCTTCGCCTTCGCACGGGATTTTGTAAGCCTCACCTGTGTCTCCGTCAGCTGCAAGTCCATGCAGATCACTTCTGTAGGCTGGCCGTGGAGATAGTACCGAGTGAGGATCTCGTACTGCCTCGGTTGCAAATCCCGCAGGGCTTCGCGCAACCACCTAATCCTCTCCGCGGCGGCATAATCTCCTTCCAGGTCAACTCGTGCATCGCGGATCATTTCTGCATCAAGAGGCACAGAACAGGTCCGCTCGTGCTGCAGTTTCTGGATCGTCTGAGCAGCCTGTCTTCGAGCGACAGTCAGGATGAATCCAGGCAGCTTATGTGGCTCGCGCACTTGCCCTTCCTGAAGCGCTTTCAGCGCTATTGCGTAGACATTATGAAGGCAATCCTCGACCAAGCCCGCGGGAATTCTGCGATGCAAGAAGGCTCGGAGTCCGACGACAATCCGATCGTACAGAAGGGTTGTCGCCTCCTCATCGCCGTCTTGAATCCGACACAGAACGGACTCGCAGAACTGGAGCGGGCGCTGCGGGCCACGACGAGCGTCAAACTCAGAGGACATGATGGTGGCCTCCAGAAGTGGCCTGGGTGAGATTGTCCACGAAGTCACTCCTTACTCCACGGGATTCTCCAGGAACTGTTCGGACGAGTGTGAGGTTAACTCGTTGAAAAGATGTAGAAGATGGCAGATCCAGGCAGGGCGTTACGTCCATACTCACCACCGTGGAGTGGGGGAAACGAGTCAAGTGAGGGGATGGGCGTAGATCCATTCCTAGGAAAACCTCCTAGGGTATAAGTGGGATTACGCCCTATTTTTTCTCACCGGATGCCAACTTTTTTTGCCTCACGTCCGTTGCGGCCGGTGATCAGGGGCGGTTTGGGGGTGCCGTGGAGCCAAATCTGGTCTTCAAAGCCGGACAACAGGGCGACGCCCCCGAAGGCAAGCTGGGTTCGGGCCAGCGGAGGTATCAGGCACCTGCCGTGGTTTTCTCCACGCCGACTCTCCACCCTTTCGCGACTTGCCGGGTGTTTCGAACAATGCCGTGCACTAGCCTGTCATTCAGTTCAATGCAGACCCAGGTACCCGATCGTACGGAGTGGCTGCAGACGAGACCCATGCCACGGGTTGAGGTGTCGGTCAGAATCGACGAGATGGGCTGCGGGCCGGCAGGTTCAGTGAGATTGAAGACGTCGACAAGGCTTCTGGCACAGCGACGGTCCGCAGTGCGGCGTTCTCGGCCGTCGTAGGTAGCTGGGTCCGCAGCCGATTGAGGCTCGATGTCTGTGAGCAGAGCTGCTCGCAGTAGGTCGATGAAAGAGTGAAATTCCGTCAGCCGGTTCGCGCATACCTGACACACAACCAGGTGCTCTTCGAACTCCGCCAGCTCGTGTCCGCTGATGCGGCCGAAGATGTAATCTTCGAACACTTCTTCCGGGATGTCGAAGCAGGAAATCACAGGTGGCATCATCGGAGTCTCCTTTCGTGATTCGCCCTCACATCTATAGTGCGTTGACCGGGGGAAAACTCTCACATGTCCCGCAACTTTTCAGTCGGCATGCTCCCCTTCAAGGGGAGAGACGTACCACCAAGCGAGAGGGTGATAGGGTTTTTGCGTCCGAGATCCTTGCCTCTGTGAGCGCACTTACTATTTGTGCGGCGAGCAACTGGACGAGTTGAAACAGCTGGCGGATTCGAGATTGGCCTTGATGCCACGAGAACTCTGCCCCAGCGAGGCCGTACTTACACAAACGACCTCACCCTGAACAAACTACCACCAAAAATGAAAGAGCTGACCGAAAGAAAAAGAGAGGGTAGTCCATTCATTGCCTGTATCACTTTGGAAGGTAAGGAGTCCCTGCGTGACGTTACTGCACAACCCACGCTACCCGTCAAACGGCGGTTCTGCCGCCCCTGCCGTCTGCCCGCCAGAGCCGGTCCTGGCTACCCGCGTAGTCCGGAAAGTGCGTGGCGGCAGTCAGGCCCACCTTCTCGCCGCGAACGACGGGAAGGCCTATGTCACCAAGCTGACCAATAATCCCCAGCAAATTCGCTCTGTCATCAGCGAAGCGTTCTGCCACGCGCTCCTCAGCAGTTTCGGCGTCTGTATCCCGGCAGCGAGGCCGATTCTGATCACAAACGAGTTCCTTGACCGCCACCCAGAGTTCGGTGTCGAAGGCCCACACGGGCGACGGGCAGCAGAGCCCGGCCTGCACTTTGGCTCTCAATACCCCGGCGATACTGAGCACGACGCCGTCTACGACTATCTGCCCTCCTCGTTGTTTGGTCATGTTGAGAATCGAGGCGATTTCGTAGCGATCCTTGTCTTTGACGTTTGGACAATGCAAGCAGACCGGCGCCAAGCTGTGTTCGTCCGAGAGAGGATGGGAGCCCGGCGCCGGCCCGTCCGGAAACGTAGTCTTCGAGCCTACATGGTCGATCACGGCATGGCCTTTGGGGGAGTCAAGTGGGACTTCCTCGCCGGCCCAACCAAGCAAATTCTCCAATCCCCAGCGGCTTACGAAACGATTCGGGGACCCGGGGCATTGGAACCATGGCTGGCGGCTGTGGAGGAGTTCCCGGAGGCTGCCATCTGGGATGCGGTTAACAAGATACCATCCTGTTGGATCCGCGAGGACTTGGGCGAACTGGAAGTCGTGGCGGAGAGGTTGATAAAGCGGCGGACACGAGTATCCGACGAAGTCCTCCGCCTGATTCAATGCGCGGTCGAGCACTTCCCTGGCTGGTGTTCAATCCAAGCGAAAACAATCGCCTCGCCTCGTCCCCAAGAACGAGCCACCTCCCGGCCGGGACTTGGCTGGCCAAGCGGCGGCTACGCAGGCCTGCCGCCCGCAAGTAATGGGTGCTGCCACCGCGTCGTTTAATGTTCAGGGTGGCCGCCGATCCCGGACGACATGGCTCGCTGAGCCAAAACGCTCTATCCATCTCTATCCATCTGCGATAAGCATACAAGCGTAGTGCCAGGTCAGCCTGCATCCCTCACTCAGGGATTCCTCATCTGGGCAGAGGTCTCTTCTGTCTGCAGCAGAGCCCTTTCTGACTCACCCCACCTGCCGCAGCTGCTCCGACTCCAGCGCCCGCCCACCCAGGAACTCCGCCACCGCCACCGCGTACTTCCCTTCCGGCGCCCGCTCCCCGCGCTCCCAACGCGCCAGCGTGGACTGATCGACGCCGATCCGCATCGCCGCTTCCTTCTGCGTCAACCCCAATGACGTCCTTCGCCACACGAGTCGCCCGGCCAAGTCCGTAGCCTCCGGCAGTGGGTTGTAGCCGAGGAACCCGATGATGGCGGGCATGTACCGCAGCTGCGGTTGGCCCCGGTGCGCCTCCCAGTTGAAGACGCTGGCCTCGTCGGCCCCGAGTCTCTGCGCCACCTCGCGCTGCAGAAGCTTCAAATCCAGCCGCCGCCGGCGGAGATGATCCCCGACCGTCTTCGGCTGCGTGGGAATCCGCACCACCGTGCCGTTCTCGTGTGGCTTCGGCAAAACGATCGGCAGCGGGTGGCCCGGCTGGCTGAACCGGTAGTTGATGGTGGTCCGCGTCTGGCGTACCCCGTACTCCTCGACGGTGTCGACGGTGATGCCCGCCACGAGCACCTCCACCAGGCGCCGCTTGTGCTCGAATGAGACCGGGCGGTCGAGCCGGTCCCGCAGTCCGGCCAGAAACGACTGCGCCGAGTTGAGGGTCGAGTCGATCGAGTCGGTGCCCGCCAGCTTCGCCCGCAACTCTGCCAGCTGCGCATCGAGCGCTATCTCCTCCCGGCGGATCTCCTCCAGTTGGTCGTCGAGCTCATCTTCGTTCAGCCGTCCGCGCCGGTACAGTGCCAGCACCCGGTTCCGTTCGGTCGTCTTCTCCTCGATCAGCGACTCCAGCCGACCCATCTGCTTCCGGATCCCCGCCGTCGCCTTGGCATCGGTCTCCAGCCGTGCCTGTAACTGCTCCAGCACCGGCTCAGGGTTGCGCAGAAACGACTCCACGTCGGACCAGACCTGCGCCTCCAGGTGATCGCCGCGGATCGACTTGGCAGTGCACGGGCCGTCCTTCACGATGATCGAAGGGGAGTGCACCGCATTGCAACGGTAGTAGTGCTCCAGCTTCCCGTTCGGCCGCCTGCTGGCCGTGCCGACGTAGGTATGGCCGCACATGGCGCACTTGATGAGGCCGCGCAGGAGGTACTGCGTGCGTGCGCTCCGCTTGCTGAACAGGAAGTTCGCATCCAGCGTCTTCTGCGCCTTCTTCCAGGTCGCCTCGTCGACGATCGACGGCACCGGACGGGTGATCACCTCTCGCCCACTCTTGCTGCGCTTCCCGAATTCGTGGACACCCATGTAGGTCTTGCTGATGATCAGGTTGCGGACCCGGCCCGCGCGCCACACGCCCGAGGTGCGTTCCCGGCGTTTGCCGTGCACCGTCAGGCGGGCATCCCTCGTGTAGGCGCAGGGCACCTTCATCAGGTTGAGCCAGTCAGCGATCCGCCGACAGGACTTCTTCTCTGCGGCCGACTGGCGGAAGATTTCCCGGATGACGTCTGCCTCAGACATCTCGAGGCCAGGGATCGGCTCCTCCGCCAACACGAGTTGGGCGGCTCGCTTGTCGCCCACTTTCCGGTACCCGAACGGCACGATCCCGCCGAGCCAGGCGCCCGCCTCGGCGACGCGACGGGTGCCAGCGACACAGCGTTCCCGGATCACTTCCCGCTCATGGGTGGCGAAGCCGGACAACATCGTCAGCATCAACCTGCCCGTGGGCGTGGCCGTGTCGAACTCCTCGGTCATCGACCGGATCCGGACTCCCAGAACTTCGAGGTCCGCGACGGCATTCAGGGTGAGGCGGGTGTCACGGCCAAGGCGATCGAGCCGGTAAACGAGCAACTGGTCGAACTTCTTCAGGCGGGCATCGTGGAGGATCTGGCCGCCCTCCGGTCGCCGTTCGAGCGGGACCGTGCCGCTGACGCCCTCATCCACGTAGAGCCGGTAGATGTGCAACCCATGCAGTTCGCAGTACCGCTCCGCAAACTGGATCTGGGTCTGGACAGACTGGCGCTCGGCCTGTTCTTCGGTGCTGACCCGGCAATAGATCGCGACGGCCATTAGGGGGTGTTCCGTGCCTCCGACACATAGGTCCCTCGAACCCGACGGGAAGGCAAGTCGATTCGGTGGGCATCCGGCGCCGGACGCCTTGGAGCGGGATCGTCACTCAAGAGGCACCGGAGGGCGTGGGCGAGGTCGTCGATGTCTAGGTGCGCCGGTAGAAACGCCCGCGCCAGGCCGTCGGTGGCGTGGATTGTGTCATCTGCCGGCGAGTCGAAGTGGGCCGGGAGCGGGGAGGTCTGTGGGCTGTTTTGCATGGTCGTGCCGTGCCAACACCCACAGCGGTCTCCGCCTGGCGGTCGATGCGCTGTCTGGTGGGATCTCGTGGACTATATACGCCGAGGAGAAGGGAAGTGTCCGGAACCAAGCTCACGCAGGGCTGGTCCGCGTCACTACAGTTATCCACACTCGGACTGCCTTTGGTGGCTTACTTCCTACAATAAACATTAGCGAACCCTATAAAAGTCAATAATTTGTAACCTACTGAGAACGCAAGATGATAGCTGCCTCTGAGTCTTGGTGTCCGATGGCCTCCACTACAGACAATATCGCTTATCTCCACCTGAGTCGCCTACCATCCGTCTATATAAGTAAAGAGACATCTGCATCTGAAACTTTGTATAATCGAAGTGAAGCATGCACTTCCGCCGAATTCACGGCAAGAGCTGGTGGTTGTGAATGCACTCGTCAGAAAAAGGAGCTAAATGGCGTCTCAGTACACAACGAAGCGTTTTTTCCAGAAGGTCGACCTCTCACTTCTCCGTATCTACTTTGCGGAGCGCGGGGAGTTGCAGGACTTGGAATGGGACAACCTTGAACTCGGTGACTGGAATCGTGTCTACAAGGCTTGGACACAGCTTTCTGAGGCGAGCCGCGCGGAATCAGAACAGTGGTTCCGCGCCACCTGGGCGCTCGCTGTCCGGGAGGGGCTGCTGGTCATCTTTGATGAGGCAGAATATCACGGAGTCGACATTCGAAAGCCGCTGAGCGAGTACGCAGGACTGCTCCCGAAAGCCTTTTGGGTTTACTTGAAACAGAAGGTCGTTTTCGAGAAGGCGTGGCGGCTCTTTCGGGCGGACAGCTTGAACGGGAGGTACTGGAAGATCCGCACGGACTTGCCGGCATGTCGACCGGATCTCGGTCACGATGTTCGCAAGATGCTGCGGCACGAGATCGAGAAGTACTACTGGTCTACGCAAGAGCGAGGCAATAACTGCAACATTGAGGTCTATCGTCGGCCTGGAGACGTGCATGCGCTCTTCTGCTATCCGTCAGACTACGCCGACACGGCACTCGTCTATGACGACGATGGGAAACTGCAGAGCAAACGGCAGAGGGCTGCCTTTGACCTCATCTTTCAATACCATGAGCGAACTGGCGCTCTCGAAGTCTATGTTCAGGGTGGTAAGAAAGTGCGCCAGGCAGTCGAGGAAATCTTCTGCAGGCTCATCTTGAAGTTGGAACTTCCCGAACTGCCCACCCGACGCGGCTACCACTTGAATCATCTGGCACATCGAGGATTCAGGTTCCGACTTCTTGATCCAGGCAGGCTGAAGGCCGTCCGCATTCGATCCCTTCGATTGAATGTGGCGCGCCCTGGATATGGACGAATTACCATCGAGTCCGACGTCAGGGGAAGGCGCAGCGACATCTACGACCTCTTGGAGTCGCACCTGAACCAAGCCGAACTCCAGCGCGTCGGCGCTACAGTATCAAGGGTTGAATTTGAAGTGGTTCTTGTCCGCGATGACGAGGAAGAGACGGTCCGGTTCGCGATAACCGAACCGGACCTGTGCAACTTGAAGGAGAACCCCGAACACCAAGTGATCAAGGATCATTTCGAGACATGGGGCCTCCTGGACGGAGCGGGCGATGTCTGACTTCTGGAAGAGAGCTGACAGCCAGGAAGCGGTGTTTCGTGGCCGTGAGGCCCGCTCGCTCCCGACTTTTGACGAACTCGCCGACCAGAACGTCCTTGTCCCAGGCGGCTTCATGGAGCACTTCGAGTGTGAGGAGTGCGGTTTGGGCCATGTCGAGGAGGTCGTATGGCTGCGCACGCCAGGCGCCGCGCGGCGGGCATACATCCACTGTCCTGAAGTAGGACGTGTGGAACTCGACCTCCAAGACCTGATGATCTGGGCCATTGACCTGAGGGCAATCTCCGCGATGGTGGCGAAGGGCATGCGATTCGGTCGGAGCCCAGTCGAGGAGATCCCCCAGCGAGTGTGGTTTCTGGGATCTGCCCGGCTCGGAGGGCGGACAAGGGACGTTTTCCTGATCCGCGGCGCCGGTTGGAGTGATGGTGTCGAGATGCTGTCCAACTGCAGAAGACTTGCGGCGGCCAAAGCGCCACTAGTACTTGTGCCCGATCAGCTGCCCTCTGACCCTCTCTGGCTGAGCGAAGGGCGAAGTTTCCGATCATTATCAAGTCACTATTGGTTTTCGGATGGCGCAAAGGAGGCCGCCCGGGAGCTTGTTGAAGTTCTGAGGGCAGACGATGATTTTCGTCTTGCCAGCGAAAACCATGTGTTTAAGAGCGACGGGTCCACCTGGAGAATCGTCTATGACGGTCAATCGGCGAACTTCAGGCCACTGAAAGGATTCGAGCACCTCAGGCAACTGTTGAAGTCCCCTCATTTGCCCATCGAAGCGTTGCTACTCGCAAGCCCGGATGCAGCCAACGCCCTCAAGATACAAGCCTCGGGAATTCCGGTTTCCGACCCCGAATCGCAGCGATGGCTAGGCTCGAGACTCGCGGAGATGCGAGAGGAACTTGCTGAGCTGGATATGCGCCAGTCCGCACGAAAACTTGAACTGGAAGCGCAGATTCCGATATTGGAGAAGCACATCAGGGATGCCGAAAACCATAGTGGCCAAATCAGGAAGGTCAAGGGCTCGGCCGAGTCGGCAAGACTGTCGGTCACTAACGCAATTTCTCGATCCACTGTCGCGATCCGGAAAGCCTTGCCAGCGTTGGCTGATCACCTTGAGAAGAGCATAAGGACTGGAGTCCAGTGCATGTACACACCGTCTGAATCCATCAATTGGGATACCTGATCACGGGCCGTTACATCGCGTGTAACGGGTTGTTACACGGGGCGTGACGCGTCGGATCTGAAGGCGTTGCTTCGGCGCAGAGAAAAGGCGCAAAGAACCGCAATCAGATCCGCTCGGCAATGGGGCAACTCCTTCGAATTCATCGACGGAGTGCCCAATTGGAACACCTCAGAACAAAATCAACGCTCTCCGGGCCGCAGCAGCGGCTCGTGGAACTGCTGCAGCGTATCAACTTCGGCCAAGTCCTCGACCTTCACGTTCAGGGCGGTGAGCCCGTGCTTGAGCCGACTCCGCGAGTCGTTCGAAAGCTCCGACTCGGTGGGGACAATTCCCCCCGCCGAGAGGCATCTCAGGAAGACTTTCATCTCAAACGATCCGCCATCGAGATGCTCGAGGCCATCTCCAGCATCGGCGACGGCCAGATTGCCCGAATCGAGGTCGCACATGGCCTCCCCCTCCTCGTCGAACACGAGTGTAGCGTCGCCAGCATTCTTGGAGGGCGCCATGAGTAGCCCGAGCTTCGCGGATACCTACTCGTGGGCACTCCGAGCGGCGCAAGTACGCTCCGCAAATGCTGTGGCTCTGAGGCGCGTCTCACCCGATGATCTTGAGGACTTGGTCCAGGAAGCTCTTCTTGCCGTCTTGAACGCGCTACCGAGTTACGATTCGTCCCGAGCTTCAGTCCGGACATTCGTAGAGACAGTCGTCGCCCACCGGATCGCATCCATGCTCCGTTCGCACCGACGGCGGCCAGCGGTAGTGCCGATCAACGAAGATCACGACGTCGAGATCGATGGCGGTTCAGCACATGATCTGCGGATGGATGTCCGCAAGGTCCTGTCCGATCTGCCGGAATCCGACCAGCGGGTTGCCGCTCTACTGATGGAGGAGTCTCCCAGTGAGGCCGGGCGCACACTGGGGCTAGCCCGGTCCACCATCTACATGAGGATCAGACGCCTTCGAGAGGCATTCGCAGCTGCTGGCTATTCAGCTGCCCGGAGGTGCGAGTAATGCCCACCTCATCGCAGTTTCCCCCTGACTTGGTAACCGCGCCACAGTGGTGCTGTTGGAACATCGGCACGGATAAGCAAGGGCGCCCCACGAAACTCCCCTTCCGCCCTGATGGCCGAAAAGCTTCCAGCAACAACTCGGCCACTTGGGCAAGCTTTGAGGATGCCGCACGAGCATTCGACGCCGACCCGCAGAGTTTTCTCGGTCTGGGCTTCTTCTTCGCGCCAAATGACTCGTTCTGCGGCATCGACTTGGACGCCAGCCTGGACGAGGACGGCCATCCGCTCCCGTGGGCCGAAGAGGTCATCAGCCGATTTCGCGACACTTATGCGGCACTCTCGGTCTCCGGCCGCGGCCTCCATATCCTGTGCAATGCCAAACTTCCAGACAGGGGCCGCAACTACTACGTCCCCGGCGCACCGGCTTCTCCCGAGGGCAAGCGGGCGCAGATTGGCGTGTTCGATAAGGAACGGTTCTTCGCGCTCACGGGGCAGCCCTACGGCATGGGCCCACTGGTGATTCGGGACCATCAGGACGACGTGGACTGGCTCCTCTCCCAGATGGTGAAGCCGACGAAACGGAAGGTGGGCTCCATGCCCTCCTCGAACCACGTGCCTCCTGGACTGGCTGACGACGAACTCCTGCATCGTGCCCGCCAGGCGAAGAACGGCCCTAAGTTCGCGGCGCTATGGGACGGAGACTGGCAGGGGGCATACGGCTCTCACTCGGAAGCCGACGCTGCCCTCTGTGCAATGCTCGCTTTCTGGTGCGGTCCGGACGAGGCCCGAATTGACGCCATGTTCCGCAGAAGCGGCCTGTGCCGTGACAAGTGGATTGATCGGGAGGACTACCGGAACAGCACGATCAATGGCGCTCTGGAGCAGACCACCGAGTACTACCGCCCGAGCGCAAAGCAGCCGCCTCCGGCGAATCGGCCACCGGCAAAGTCCCGTCGCAATCCGGAGGAGCAACCCCGAATCTGGATCGGCGCCCGGCAACTCTACGAAATGACCTCCGATGCCCTGGCCGCCCTCCAGCGGGCCAACGTGCCGCCGGTGCTCTTCGCCCGCAGTGGGCAGATCGTCGCCGTGGTTCAGGACGAGCAAGGCCGGACCATCCTCAGTCCGGTCTCCGAACATGCCCTTCGCGGCAGGATGGCTCGCTCCGGCTTCTACTACAAACTCAACAAGGCAAAGGAGGAAGTTGAATGCTCGCCGCCGCTAGATGTGGTGCGCGACATCCTGGCGCTCTCGGCGGACAAATGGAAGTTCCCCGCGATCGAGGGGTTAATCGAATCACCCTTCCTTAAGCCCGACGGGAGAGTCTGCACCAAGCCCGGATATGACGCGGACACCTACCTCTTCTACTCGCCGGCGCCGGGGTTCCGCCCGCAGCAGGTTCCCGACCAGCCCATGATCGACGACGTGCATGCCGCACTTGACTTGATCGAATCCGCGATCGGGGATTTCCCGTTTGCTGACGATTCCTGCCGCGCCAACGCTCTCGCCAGCCTGCTGACGCCAGTGGTTAGGCCTGCGATCAATGGGCCAACCCCTCTCGCCCTGTTCGACGCCCCCGCACCTGGTACCGGTAAGACCCTGCTGGCCGAGGTTGTGTCCGCAATCGCCACCGGGCGGGCCGCGGAGTCCTTTACCGCGCCGACCGATCCGGAGGAGTGGCGGAAGAAGCTGACCATGGCCCTCTCCACTGGTGTCCGGGTCGTCGTCATTGACAACGTGAGCCGGGCACTGGATTCAGATTCCCTCTGCCAGGTGATTACGGCGAACACTATCTCCGACCGCCAGTTCCGGACCTTCGATCAGCTTGTCCTGCCGGTGCGATGCGCCTGGATCGCAACCGGAAACAACATCCAACTCGGCGGCGATATGCCGAGGCGCTGCTACCGGATTCGCCTGGACGCAGGCGTTTCCCGACCGTTTCAGCGGACCGGGTTCCGTCATGCCAACCTTCACGGTTGGGTAGCGGAGCATCGGGGTGCGCTGATTGCCGCCCTGCTCACCATCGCCCGCTACTGGTTCATCCAAGGCAAGCCCGCCCCCGCCATTATCAAACCGCTGGGCAGCTTTGAATCCTGGTGCCATGTCGTCGGTGGGATGCTGGAAGCCGCCGGCGTCGAGGGCTTCCTGGGCAACATCGACGAAATGTTCAGAGAGGCTGATGCGGAGTCACTTCAATGGGAAGCATTCCTACTGGCGCTTGACGGGATCTTCATGGGCCATTCGTTCAAGGTGACCGATGTCGTGGACAAGCTCTCCACGCGCCATCCGCAACCCATCACGGACGCCGCGAATGTCCTCCGGCCCGTGCTGCCGGACTTTCTGGCCGAGGCCGCGGACCGGACCGACGGATTTCTCCAACGGCGGTTGGGGTTCGCGTTCGCGGCCAGAGTGGGGCGCCGGTTTGGTGAGAGCCAGGTGCATGTCGAGCGCTCTGAGCAAGACCTGAAGAGCAAGGTGGCGAGGTGGCGCGTGGTGCGGTAGCTAGCGCAGCATAGGAAGCAAATCCGTCAGGCGCGGAGTCACGACGGCGCTGTACTTGGGACAGTCGGGTTGGAATTGTCTCCATACATGGGGCCAGCGTTGCTTGGTCAGAAATTCGCTGAATTGCGGACGACCGACTCATCGCCGCAGGGGGGCTGCCGGATCCAACTCAAGCCACACCTTCCCGCCGCCCCGGCCCCCTCAACGCCACCATCGTCACCATCTTCCCCGACCGCATGGAACGTTACTTCAGCACCGGCCGGTTTGACTGACGCCCTTACGTCGAATAGCTCACCCGCACCCTGCGTGGAAACACCCGCACCCCCCGCGGCGTCACCCCTGGCAGCGAATCCAGATGAACCTCCCTCAGCCGTGGTAGCTTCGCCAGAAACGCGAGCCCCCGGTCGGTCACTCCCTTGCACTCGTACAGATCCACTTGATCCAGCGTCTCCATCTGGCCCAGAATTTCCAGGCTCCGGTCCGTAATCCGCGTCAACCCAGCGTAGTAGTACGACAGACGCAGCCCCCCGATCTGCTCCGTCGCTGCGTCCGTCGTCTCACGGCAGTACATGCACGTCAACCGCTCCAGTTCGGCGCACCGCCCCACGTGCCGGAACCCCTCATCCGTAAGCCCAATTGGCGTCAATTCCCGCAGCGCCGGGAACTCCGCCAGTGCCCCCAGCGCCTGCTCCTCCACCTTCTGAAGACTCACCCCGAGCGAGCGCAGTGCAGGCATCCGGGCAAACGCCAGGAACGACCTGCTCCCAAAATTCGCGCACTCCCGGCCCCAGAACCCCTCCAGCGTCGCCGACCGGCTCAGCGCACAGAATCCCTCCTCCGTTGCCACCGACTCCTGTGCCCGCAGCCTCCGCAGCCTAGGAATCCGCGCGATGTGCTCCATCGCCCGGTCGCTGCTCAACTCTCCATCGGAGCCCAACGCCATCAGGTTTGCCATCTCCGCCAAATGCGCGAATCCCTCGGCCGTCATCCGCTTCACATGCCAGAACAGGTCCAGTTCGTTCACCCCCGCCAGCCCCCGCAGCCCGGCAAGCCCCTCATTCGTGAACGGCCCATCAATCAACAGACCCACCGGCTCGCCGCCCTCGGCCGCCTCCCGGAATCGTGGAATCCCACCCAGCCTCCTCAGCCCCGCATCCGTCACCTCCCTCCCCGTACTCAGATGGCGGACCCGCGCCTTCCCCTCCAGCGCCTCAATCGCTCCATCCCCCGTTGGTGAGCCCATCAGGTTGACCCGCTCCAGCAGTTCGCAATACCGCAGGTTCCTCACCCCCTTGTCGGAGATCCCCTTCCCCCACGCCATCTCGAACGTCCGCAGGTTTGGCAAGCACCGCAGCACCTCCAGACCAGCGTCCGTCACCTTGCCGCCCGGATACCCGCTCACGTCCAGGTGCTCCAACTGCGGCATCCGCGCCAGTTTCCGCAACCCCTCATCGGTCAACTCGCGCGATCCCCCCAGGCTCAGGCGTGTCACCCGGTCCAACCCCGCGATCTTCTCCATCACGGCATCTGTCATTAACCCGTTCGCCTCCACGGCCGTGATGTCCTGCTCGCGGATGACCTCGATCATCGCCTCCCAATCCGCCGCCCGCATCCGCCGCGCGGGTGCCGCCTTCTTCCCTTCCTTGTCCACTTGGAAGGCCGCCACCGGAAGGGGAGTTCCCGTCGCCGCCGCCTTCATCAGCGCCTCCCAACTCCCATACCCCTCGTCCTGCGCAATCACCACCTGCGCCTCCTCCACCAATAGATAGTTTTTGGGCACATGGGACGACCGCTGCCGGAACGCATACACCCGCCTCCAGACCTCCGCCCTCAAGTCCTCCACCGTTAACGCCCTCTCATAGGCCTCGTTCAATCGCCTCAGCGCCTCCCCGTCCCCATCGAAAGCCAGCACATAGTCCTGCGCCATCCGCTCATACTCCCCTGGCGCGCGCGCAGCGCTCACCCCCTGGGCCAGGGCCTCATTCAGCGCCTTCCAGTCCCGCTTGCCGTGTTCCAACGCCAGCGCGTGCTGCACACTCCGCAGTACAGGTACCTCAGGCGCACCCGGATATGCCCTCACCAGGCGTTCCCGTGCGCTCGCATCGTGCTCGCGCAGCGCCTTCAGCCAGCGCTTCGCTTCCTTCCGCAAATTCTCAATCGTGGTAGCCGGGGTGATCTGTCGCGGCATTGTAACCTTCCTTCCGTAGCTGCCCGGAGTCCGCTTCGTTCAGGGCCGGAATGAAAGGTCCGAAGGTTCAGGCAACGGACGAATGGGTGGGAGCTTTGGCTCCCTTGCCGCGGACAGGTGGCGCCCCACAGCGCACTGGCCGTAGCTTGCCACAACAATCCCCACCTGTCAATCCAGATTTACCCGCCAGATTTCCCCGCCGCCGCGCCCGTCCTCCACGGCCTCGAACAGATACCAGGCCATCAGGCGTGCAGCCGGGTCGACTTCGGGGCGAAAATTCGCTTTGGCGAGCTCGATCCACTTATTCTGATCCAAGTACGCCGTCAGCATGGTTCCCGGCCCGGACTGTCCACGATATCTTTGCATATCAGCGACTTATGCATGATTGTGCTGCTCTACCCACAGCCGGGGGCGCCGGATTCGGCGGGGTTATAACCCCGCCAGAAATTGCTAACCCCGCCGCTAACCCCGCCACTTAAGTCCTTATATCACAGCGCGTTGCTGGAATCGGCGGGGTTAGCGGGGTTAGTTTCCTATTATCTACGCATGCATGCGTACGCGTGTACGTACGTACGTACGCGGAAACGGTTTTTCTATGGGCCCTTACCAAATCTAACCCCGCTAACCCCGCTAACCCCGCCAGCCTCGCCCAACTGGAAAAAATCACATCCGACGTCGGACACTTCGCTGTGGGTTGGCGTATATAGGTGTGAGCGGTTCAGTAGGCGAGCGTCAGGCGCACCCACCGAAGGCAAACCCAAACGAGTGATGGGACACTCGAAAATCTCCTTCCCTCCTCCGGTTCCCGCCCAAAGTGCGTTCTGATGAAGCCTTCAAAATCCATCCCCCTCTACGCCCCTGACGGGCGACTCCTCGGAGTTCGCACCTTGGAGGCCGCACAGCGGTTGATCCGCAGCGGATACGCCACGCCCTCCCATGGGCGGAAGGGGCACATCCGAGCGATCTGGCTGAAGAGAGAGGACGGCAGCAGCCCTGTGGCCAATCAGATGCCGCCGGGAACCCGCTACAGCTTCATCGAGCGGTTGGAGAACGGGCGCTGCTGGTCGCTCCGTCCACTGGGCCGGGGCAATGAATTGCAGCCCATCTTCCTGCAGGTGCTGACGGATTGCCTGGTGGGGTCGAAATGAAAGCATCGCAGACGAGAGCGGGCGGCCGGCACGTTGCTGTCGAACGCGGGCTACTGAAAAACGCGCCGGACTGGCCCATCAAGAGCCGGAAGCGGCGGCGTCCGAAGCGAAAACCGAAGACTTGAGCGGCGAGCGCTCATATCTCTTGCAATTATGGGTCCCTTCTGGCCATTTTGGCCGACGGTGGGCTTACGGCACCAATTCGCTAGCGGCAGACAAATAAAAAAGGTGTACACCTCGATAGCTGTCACCCCCGCGCCGCCGAACTCGCGCCGAACCCCAGTGAACAAAGCATCCGATGCAATCTGACGGGGCGAACACCAGGGTGACCACCAGGGCGACCACCCAGGATGGAACCGCCATGGCTCGCCGGATCGAGATCTGGCCGCTGGACCGGCTGATACCGTACCAGCGGAACGCTCGGACGCACTCGGACGAGCAGGTTTCGCAGATCGCGGCTTCGATCGCGGAGTTTGGGTTCACGTCGCCAATCCTGGTGGATTCGGCCGACGGCATCATTGCCGGCCATGGCCGGTTGATGGCCGCGCGGAAGCTGGGCCTGGCGGAGGTGCCGGTGATCGTGCTCGATCACCTCACGGAGACGCAGCGCCGGGCCTACATCCTGGCTGATAACAAGCTGGCGGAACTCGCTGGCTGGAATGAGGATCTGCTGGCCGAGGAATTGTCCGCGCTCGAGGCCGAGGGCTTCGAGCTTGCGCTGATTGGTTTCAGTGACCGGGACTTGGCGGCGCTGCTGGCTGAGGCCGAAGCGGAAGTGGCCGAGGGTGAGGCGGCGCCGGATGTGGCCGGCGAGGCGCCCACCGTGGCGGTGACTCAGTTGGGCGACCTGTGGATGATTGGCCCGCACCGATTGCTGTGCGGCGACTGTCGGAAGCGGGAGGATGTGGTCCGGTTGCTGGATGGCCGGAAGGCGAATCTGGTCGTAACGTCGCCGCCGTATGCGACGCAGCGGGAGTACGATCTATCCAGCGGATTCCAGCCGGTGCCGCCGGACGAGTACATAGGCTGGTACCAGGCGGTGGCAGACAGCATCGCAGCAGTGCTGACGGCGGATGGCTCCTACTTTCTGAACATCAAGGAGCATGCCGAAGACGGCCAGCGGCACCTCTACGTGAAGAGGCTGACCATCGCGCACGTGGAGCGATGGGGCTGGCGCTTCGTGGACGAATTCTGCTGGCGCAAGACGGACAACGGCGTGCCGGGCGGCTGGCCCAACCGCTTCAAGAACGCGTGGGAGCCGGTGTTTCACTTCTGCCGCCAGGCGGAGATCAAGTTTCGCCCGTTCGACGTCGGACACGTTTCCGAGGACTGCTTCGACTACTCTGCGAACAATCCGAAGTCGACTTCCGGCAGTGGACTGCTGGGGACCGGGGCGCGCGGCGCGGCGGCGGGCCGCCTGGATGCCGACGACAGTGATGGGCGATTCAAGGGGATTGCGCGCCCGAGCAACGTGATCGAGGCCAAGACCGAATCGACGCAGGGGTCGCATTCGGCGCCGTTCCCGAGGGCGCTGGTCGAATTCTTCGTGAAGGCGTTTTCCGATGTGGGCGATCTGGTTTTTGAGCCGTTCACCGGTAGCGGGACAACGCTGGCGGCGGCCCATGTCCACGGGCGCGTCGGGTACGGCATCGAGATCAGCCCGGCGTACTGCGACGTGATTCTGCGACGGTTGGCGGAGTTGACGGGGGCGGAGCCGCGGCTCGCCGGCACGGGCGAAACGCTGGCCGCCGTGGCGGCAGCGCGTGGGATCTCGCCGGAGCAGGCGGAGAACCCGAAAGCGCGGGACTCGCGGCGGATTCAGCATCGCGGTCCGGCGCCGCATTACGGAAGCCGAAAGGCCTCCTAAAGCAGAACAGGAACCAGACCTTGAAGATCGACCTCCAGATCGAGAAGTGGCCCGTCGAGCGCCTGATTCCGTATGCAAGAAATGCGCGTACGCACACAGACGAACAGGTCGCACAGATTGCCGCATCGATAGCGGAGTTCGGATGGACAAACCCCATCCTTGTGGGGTCCGACGGCGTCCTGATCGCCGGCCATGCCCGCCTGCAGGCAGCCCGCAAATTGGCGATGACCGAGGTGCCGGTGATCGTGCTGGACCATCTCAGCGAGTCGCAGCGGCGCGCGCTGGTGATCGCGGACAATCGGCTGGCCCTGTCGGCGGGTTGGGACGAGGAAATGCTGCGTGTCGAGTTGGAGGCGTTGCGCGAGGACGACTACAACATCGATCTCCTGGGCTTCTCCGAGGAGGAAATCGAGAACTTGCTGGCTGACCCGGACTCCGTTTCGTCCGGCCTTATCGACGAGGACGCGGTGCCGGAGACGCCGGAGTCCGCGGTCACGGTGCCCGGCGATGTTTGGGTGCTAGGCCAGCACCGGCTGCTGTGTGGTGACGCGACGGCGGTGAGCGATGTGGAGAAGGTGCTCGCCGGCGGACTGGCCGACATGACCTTTTGCGATCCACCGTACAACGTGAACTACGGGGCGACGATGAAGGACAAGCTCCGGGGCAAGAAGCGGGCGATCGCCAATGACAATCTGGGCGACGGCTTCGAGAAGTTCCTGTACGACGCCTGCGTCAACATCCTCACCGTGACCAAGGGCGCGGTCTACGTCTGCATGTCCTCCTCGGAGTTGCACACGCTGCAGAAGGCATTCCGCGATGCTGGCGGGCACTGGTCGACGTTCGTGATCTGGGCGAAGAACACGTTCACGATGGGCCGCTCGGACTACCAACGGCAGTATGAGCCAATCCTCTACGGCTGGAAGGAAGGCTCGAAGCACTACTGGTGCGGTGCGCGGGACCAGGGCGACATCTGGTTCGTGAAGAAGCCGGTCTCGAACGACCTCCATCCGACGATGAAGCCGGTGGAGTTGGTGGAGCGCGCCATCCAGAACAGCAGCAAGAGCCGGGACACGGTGCTGGATCCGTTTGGCGGATCGGGCACGACCTTGATCGCCTGCGAGAAGGCCGGGCGCCAGGCGCGCCTGATCGAACTGGAGCCGAAGTACTGCGATGTCATCTGCCAGAGGTATTCAGCCTTCTCAGGCAGGCCGGCCACCCTCGACGGAGACGGCCGCAGCTTCGACGAGATTGCCACGGAACGAGGCACAGTGGCGGCGTGAAGTAGATCGCTGCCACAGGGAGATCGCCTTGGCGGAGGAGCAGTTGTGCGCAGGTCACCCGGATGTGGAAGGCCTGGTGCTTGCCTTGTCGGATTGGTCACAGGAGTTGAGGATCCTCATGCGTGAACACGAAGATCAACGCGAAGCGGGAGGGCGGTAATGCCGTTGGTTGACTGTATCGAATGTGGGGCGAAGGTGAGCCCCTCCGCCCATACCTGCCCGCGGTGCCGGCGAGCGCCCGGCGGCGGCATCTGTGTCCTCTGTTCGCAACCCATCAAGATTGATGATGCGTATCGCATTATGGCCTGGGAGCGACGGGGCAGCCGAGCGACAGCCAGACTGGTCCGGGCAGACAAGTTCGCCCACAAAGGGTGCGTGCTGGAGCTCTTCCCCAACATCGAGGCCCCGTGTGTCGACTGCGGCGCGCCCCTCAATGTGCGCACCTTTGGCCTCACCGCCCGGCATAATCTCATGACGGCCACAGATCCGACGGAGGCGCGTTGGTACGATTCGTTCGACCGTGGATGGTCGATTGAGAGGTTCGAGGGCGGAGGCGGCAGCACCTGTCGCCAGTGCGGGAGCACGAGAGTGTTGTCGCGCAGTGACAAGTTTCAGTCCATCTGCAGCCACTGCCAGCTCCCCGTGCTGACAGCGCACGATGCGGAATGCGACGCGTCGACAGTCGATTGGCGGCATCGGCGTTGCATGGAGATGAAGGCCGAGACAGACGCTGGCCCGCTCCAGCAACCGGGCGATCAAGGCTCTGTGCGGGCCGGGTCGGGCTTTTGGATCGCCAGTATGGTGATCAAAGTTGGGTTGGCCACACTGGCCGGCAGTCTGGCTGCGATCGCGATCGTGACAATTCTCCTCACACGATGACGGGAGTGACTCGACAGATCACTGGAGTGAAACAGTATGGACGAACGAATCCTCTCGTTGATGGTGCCGGCAGTTGCATTGGTATCCGGCCTGATCGCGACTTACGTCAGTCTGCAGAACCGTGCGCTTCTCGCCGAGGTACGGCAGGAATTGGCGGAGCTCGAAAATCGGATTATTTTGCGAATCAATGGTCAATACGTCAGGGGGGCCGAGTGTAAATTGCGGGAGGAGGCGCTCGAATCCAGAATTCAGGCCATGCTCGGGCGTGGGGAGAAGAAGAGAGCCGCCAGCGAGTGACTGGCGGCGGGGCGGGTGTGTGGATCGGGTTACGCGCGGCGGAGGGCCTTGCGCTCGTCTTCGCGGCCCATCTCGTAGGCCTGGCGCAGGACGTCCATCAGGGTGTTGATGTGCAGTTCGTGGAAGTCGAGGCGATCGCTCCGCCGCTCCGTCCGGGGGAAGCCGAGGGATTCGCCGATGTCCTGGAGCTTGCTGGTGATGCTGTCGTCGCTCCGCTTGGTGGTCCGTGTCTTGGTGGTGCTCGTCATGGTGATTCATTCATCGCTTCACTTGGCCGGGATAGCAAGAGAAATCGCGATCGAGAACGCCGAAGCCGCCGGAGGGGACCGGCGGCGGGTGGCGGCGTGGATGGACTAACCCATTCGCTCGAGTTTGCGGCCCAGATCCTCGAAGGCGTAGAACTCCTGGGTTCCTCCCTCGACTACGGTCGGGTCGCCGGATTCGCCCCCGTACTGCGGGACGCCATCGGGGAGCCAGCCGTACTCGATCCAGCCTTCTTCGTCGGGGCCGATGCAGCCGAAGTAGAAGCCAGGGTAGGCGTCCGACAGGGCGGCATAGGCGAAATCAACCGCCTCGCCGGACCGGGACTCGCGCATCAGGTGCATGAACTTCTCGGACTGCAACCGGCTGGTCTTGTTGAGGACGGTGCCAATCGCGCCGGCGAAACGGTCCTGGCGCGAGGGATGGATGCGGAACGCTACGCCCGGCTGCGTGTAGGCCTTGGCGTGTTGGACGGGTCGGGGCATTCAGTTGGGTCTCCTTTCCGGGATGATGATGCCGGTCTGTTCCTTCAGAACCCGGCGCAGCAGGCGGCTGTCGTCCTCGCCGGGCTGGCGCTGGCGGTCGAGTTCGGCGGCGACGTCGGGATCGATCAGGAAGGCGACCTGGCCATCGGGGAGGGCGGTGACGCCCTCCATTTCTCCGATGGCGAGGCCGCGCAGTGCGTTGGCGACTTCCGCGTCGACGGTGATGCGCTTCCAGCCCTTCATGCCTGGGCCTCCGGGAGGCGGTAGGCGCGGGCGCCGTCGTCGGTCTTGAGGGATTCGATGGCGAGGCCCATCTTCTTGCCGAGGCTGCCGGAGAGGAAGCCGCGGACGCTGTGCGACTGCCAGCCCGTGGCGGACATGATCTGCTCGAGGGTGGCGCCTTCGGGGCGGCGGAGCAGGTCGAGGACGATGGCCTTCTTGCTGCCGGGGCGCGCCTCGCGCGGCTCCGTATCAATGGTGGCCTTGGTGGCCTTCCGCTTCGGCGCGGGCGCGGCAGGGGCCGCCGTGGGCGCGGGGGTGGGCGTCAGGGCCTGGATGGCGCGCCAGATGCGGGCGACGGCGGTTTTGCGGTCGGTGAACTTCTTGACCGGCTTCAGGTCGCCGAAGGGCGGCACCTCGGCGAAGTTGTTCCAGATCTCAACGAAGCGGCCGATGGGCCAGGCGGCGCCGAGTTTGGCGAACTCCTTCTCGGAGGAGAAGGTGGCGTGGTCCTCGGGGATCGACTCGCCCGCGAGGTAGGCGGTGATGGTGTTTTCGGCATCGATGGCAAAGATGGTCATGAGAGTGGGTCCTTTCTATCGGTTGAGGCCGGCGAGTTTGTCGTCGGCGGTGATGGTGAGTTGCTTGTAGTAACCGCTGGCGGTACGAGCCCACCCGAAGGGTGTTTGGATCTCGTGCCGGGCGGCAATGCGGCTCAGTTTCAGGCGGTGGGCGCCGTTGGGGAAGTCCTTCTTGAGGTGGCCCCAGCGGTCGAGTTTCCAGCCGTTGCGAGTGGCCCAGGCGATCAACTGATCGCGGGTCACTCCGGCCTTCGTTTTGGTGGGCTGCGTTTCGGTGTTCCTCATCGCGAACCCATGAATCGCTTCCGCTGCGCAAAGAAGCAAGTAGAATCTGCAGGTCGATTTGAAGAAAGAGAAGCCCCGGCGCGGTGGCCGGGGCGCGTGAGTCGTGGGCCTGCGTGGGTCTACTGGGCCTCTTCGAGCAGGACGCGGGAGGTGGGATCCGGTCCCCAAACGCGGCCGTTGTAGCTGACGTGGGCGACCAGCGTGCCCGTCTTGGCGTCCGTGAGGCGCCCGGAGTCGCGTTTGAGCCCGGATGCGCCGAACCCTTCGGCATCCCGGAATTGCGCCCATCGGCGGCTCGCTTCCGCAAAGGAGGCAACGGGCACGCGCGAGGTGGGCACGCCTCGTGCGCTGAGTGTCAGGATCATCGTGGTGGTGGGTCTGGTGTTCATGGTGCGGGTTCTTCCGATGGCTACTTCTTGCCCATGCCCCAGGTCTTGACGACCAGCTGTGTCAGGCGGCGGGCGTCGGCTTCGGCGCGGGCGTGGCGCGCCTGCATGTCTTTAATCTGGCGGGCGAGATCGTCTGCTTCCTTGCGGGCGTCTCGGGCGGCTTTCTCGATCAGCTCGCGGTGCAGGCTGTTCGCTTCTTCCTGGGTGAGGTTTCTCTTTGCCATCGTGGTCTCCTTGCACGAACATTCATCACTTCAAATGCGCCCCCGATCAAGCGAATTGCGATCTGATTCAGAAGAAAAGAAGCCCCGGCGCGAGGGCCGGGGCGTGGGGCTCTGGCTGGCGGGTGATCAGGGGTTGAAGCGGTCGGCCACCTGGTAGACGCCGTCGACTCCGCGGGCCCAGACCACGTAGCCGTCCGGGCAGGCGGGTTCTTTGCCAGCCTCGAGGTCGCGCATCCGGCAGCGCATGTCGTTGTCGGCAAACTCCTTCGCCTCGCGCAGGCTGATCACGCCGCCGAGCGGTTCGTAGCGGCCGCCGTCAAATTCGGCGATCAGGAAGGCGTCGCTGAGTTCGGTCGTTTCCTCGATGCGGAGGGTGAAGCCCGGCGTGGTGTTCGCTGGCGTTTTGGTGCGTTTGGTGGTGTTCTTCATTGCGACACCATTCATCACTCAGGTTCGGCGATGAATCAAGCGAAATCGACCGGGAAAGATTGAGAACTTCGAGATGCCGCTGCTGAGCCTGCGGGGTTACGCCAAACATCGCGGCGTGAGCTTGTCGGCGGTGCAGAAGGCGATCAAGTCGGGCCGGATCGTCACTACGGGGGACGGCCAGATTGACAGCGTCCAGGCCGATGCGACCTGGGAGAAGCGGACGCGGCCCGGCCAGAAGAAGAGGGCTGAGGAGCGCGCCGTGGTCCCGGCACCGGAAGCCCCGCGCGCGGATTCTGCCGGTGGCCTCGATTACTTCAAGGCGCGGGCCATCCGGGAGAGTTATCTCGCTCGGCTGGCCAAGATCGAGTTCGAGGAACGCACGGCGAAGCTGGTGAGCCGCGACGAGGTGCAGGTCGCGGCATTCACTAAGGCGCGGACAGTGCGCGACAGTCTACTGAACCTGCCGGACCGGCTGGCGGCACTGCTCGCTGCCGAAACGGAGGCCGGCACCGTCCACGAGATTCTGACCATGGAGATCCGAAGAGCCCTCGATGAGCTTGCCGGCGCTGACAGCCACTGAGGTCTACGACCAGGCCTTCCGC
>JAHDVK010000050.1 GCA_023384675.1 Bryobacteraceae bacterium
CGCCCATGCCATTGCTCAATGCCGTGTAGGCATCGCCGCTGGCGCTGTCGTAGAGGAACAGGTCTGCGCCGGAATGACCGTCGAAATCCGGGCCAAGAATTGGACCAGGTTGTCCGGATGAGGCGGCCTGCGTAATGGTGAAATTGAGGCCGGCGACCTGGATCGTGCCCTGCCTGGAGGATGTTCCCGAATTCGCCACCACGCTATAGCCAATCGTGGCCGGTCCGTATCCGGACTGATTCGTCCCAAGGGTGATCCACGGAGCAGCGGTCTGCGCCGAATAGCCGCAGCCGGCTGTCGTGCTGAGTTGGAACGAATAACTGCCTGCGCCCGCTTGCAGGGCGGCGGACGCAGGCTGTAAAGCATACTGACAAGGGGACAGCGCATAATTCGCATGAACTCGCAGCCCGTCTCCCTCCTTGAGCACTTGAATCGTCAGGTCTGTATGCGGATCTACCCATGAACTTCCGTCCAGCAGGGGAGCGTGCCGGAAATCGTTCGGCAGCGCGGCCGGGTCGAAATGGAGCAGGAATGTGGCGCTCGAGGTGTTCGCCGGTGTCTCGTGCCGAACCAGTGATCCCGAATAGGCCTTGTTACTGTACAGGGAAAGCGTGGAATCATACAGGCCTATGGGCTGGCGGTATTCCAACCACAACCTTTCAGCTCCGCCCGTACCTCTCCGGATGCGGAGGGCTTTAAGCCCCGAGCCTGCCTCCGAATAAGGCCTCAGCAGAAACGAACCTGTCTGCTCCACATCCAGCACCTCTGATCCTTGCGCGAGCCAACCCATCCGGCTCTTCTGCAGCGGCGGCATGTGCCCGATGATGTGCTGGCCGCTCACACTATAGGAGATTCCCATCACACTAAAGACATCCCAGTACTCCCTGTCCGTGCCCGCTGTGCCGGGTGCGGCCAGCGGGACGGTTCCGAAATCCCTGCTATTGGAGTGCAGCAACAAGAAGTTATGCCCCATTTCGTGAGCTGCGAGATTGACCAGGCCGGACCTCGTAGTCGCGTAGTCGGCTGCCAGCAGCGCCCAGGATGCGGCGAACGAACCGTCGCCGGGCGCCTGCAGCGTAGTGCATCCGACTAACGCGATGCCAATGGAACAGGACGATGTGCTGTGACGCGGCGCGACAACCACTACCCGCCGGTAGGATTTGAAGTCAACATCCGGGTCGGCCGCCGCGATCGCCGCGTTCACCAGAGTGGATGCAGGAGAGCATTGGTAATTCTGCGACAGGGCATAGGGGCCAACCACGGTTCCGGTGAGCCATGCTCGCTGGTATGAAGCGTCCCGGAAGTAGCCGTCCACCGTCAGGCCCGACACACCAAAGAAGCCGTCCGCAATCGACGAGGCCGTCACGGCAGCCGGCAAGGGATAGGATGGCATGCTGACAAGGATCACGACAGTCTTCTGTTCGCCCGTCGTCGTGCATCCGCTCGACATCAACTCGCTCTCTGGAGCCGCGGAGTGGGCCAGAAGGTCATCCCCCAAGCGCACTCCTTCGATGCTCGTGGCCATCACGCAATGCTGCGGGAGAGCGGCATCCGCCTCATGGACTTCAATACGGTGGTCATCGTGGACCAGCCAGCGCCTCATCCGAGGAGGGCTTTCCGCGGTTCCCTCGTCGAAGACAACCTCGAGTCTGCCCGTCCATTTGCCTTCTTCTTCCAGCCATGTGGATAGTTGCGGGTCCAGGGATAGGATGCGATCACGCGCCGGCTTGGAAAGCAGGTGCCGGCTTACCTCGTAAGGGCGCTGTCGCAACAAATCCTGCAGGGCCTGAAAGCGCGGCTTCAGGATGGCCGGATAGCCATCCGGGGTCAGAGTACCGGACTCTAGCTGATCCTTCCAGGAATCCAGCTCTAAGCGAGGGGCCTCCTGTGGAACAGCTTGATAGCCCGTCAGCAGCCAGAGTATGAGAAGCAAGACTGGGATTTTTGATGAACGCATGGTTTGCATGCAGTCTCCCCCATTGATCAATCGACTGTGATGCTGGCTGAGTTTATAGGCCCTGCCCCATTTTCCGCCGGGAGCCCATGCGCGAAGGACCCGCTGGTTGACTCCTCAGCGAAATACCCGAGCGCGGTGGCCCCAAAAGAACTGAATTCACCCCGGTACAGGCCCGATTTCTTCCATGGGGGGCTTGGCGAGGGCCTCGGATCCAAGGTCTTGGCAGGCAGGAAAAGCAACGGCGGATGCTGTCGTCATTACAGGGGTTGTGGTGAGATCAATTCACGGACAAGGAATGCCGCTAGTCTGCGTCCGGTGGGCCAGATGGGGAAATGGGTCTTGCCCGACATTCGAGGTTTTTCGCTCACAGGGACTTCACAGCGGCTGAGGTTCAGACGATAGGCGCGGACATTCATCTCCAAATCGATCGTGACGCCGCGCTGGGAGATCTTCATTCTCCGGAATGCGTCAATCGAAAACCCCTTCACTCCGTGCAGGACATCCTTCATCCGGAGCCCTTCACGCCTCCAGATCAATGATGTAAAGACGGAGAGGGCCTGAACTCCCCACTTGCGGGGCCGGAGGAAGCGCTGATCTTCTTCATTGACTGCCCGCTCGCCGAACCGGCTGGCGACGACGACTTCATACTCCTCCAATTTGCACCGGAGTGTCTGGATGATATCTGGATCGATCGTACCTTTGGGGAAGAAGACGATGAGATTGTCCGAGTTCGCAGTTTCCACGGCCTGCCAGTACGCGGCGTTCAGACTGGGAATCCTTTGACGGTAAACGGTGATCCCGAACTCCGCCAGATATTCCGCCGTGCCATCAGTACTATTGCCATCGATAGCGAAGATGTTGTCGAAGCCGGAGAGGTCGATGCGCGGGATATCCTCCTGACATCCGCGCAGTTCATTCATGACGATGAAACAGAGCGAGGTAGAATGCATTCGAAGTCGGTTTCAGACAAGTTCTGCACATCCACTGAAATGATCCGGGCGGCATCGCTGTTTCGCCACACCGCCGGGAGGAATGAGTTCCTATTCCGGCGCCGCTGGTTGTGGCTTTTGTGAACGTCCGTCGAGATCGCTCCGGGCCACTTCGCCCGGAAGCAGGCAAACGCGCAGAATCAGGAATGCTAACATCACCAGGCCGATGATTCCGCTGAAGGCGTATGACCGCCACAGCCGAAGCGCCAATCCTTCCATCACCGAATTCCACTCCCGTATCAGAACAGCCTGCGGCGACGAGAACGGCCGCAGATCGAGAACGGGCCAAGGCTTGGCATCCGCGGGTGGCTCATAGAACCATTGGTGCTCGGGACTCCACAAGGCTGGCTGGTCCGGGTTAAGCCAATACTTGAGGAGCCGTCCGTTAAAGAGAATGTGGTTCCAGACGATGTCACCCTGCAGGGCCTCGAGGGTGGATTGTCCGCTGCGGGTTGCCGCCTGGTGCAGCGAGACGTAAACGAAAAGTGAGCCCACTGCGGCCACGTATCCACCCCACAGGAACGCCGCGGCCAGGGCGATGCGCGTCAGCACGTGGACCCGTTCTCGCATAGCGAGGCCCAAGCACAATATGAGCGGTCCGATCGCCACATGCAGGTATCTTGGGCCCCAGGTTTCGTCACTCCAGAAACGGATGAGGGATGAACCTCCAGCCACGCCCAGCAGCGTCAAAACGGCAAATATCGCGTAGTCACGATGACGCTCCCAGATCCGAGGCATGACCCAGAGCGCAAGTAGCGCGGCCGGCACATAGACGAATAGACCCTTATTGGGCGAGCCCAACAATCCTACGAAGTGAAACACCGGAGCCAGCACGTCGCGCGGACTCCAGGCTGCGGCAAATCCCAGAGTGCCGCCGTGCTGATTCCAGAATGGAATCCTGGTCGCCCAACCGGCAGCGGCGAGCGACAGTGGAATCGCCGCCGAGGTTATGGTGCGAGCCCAAAGCTGCAGCGGACGCGGAGCGCTGGCTTTCATGCTTAGGAAGTGGCGGTATCCCAGGTAAGATATCGCCGGCAAAAGCATCAGGCCGTTCGACTTCACCGAGAGCGCTAGACCCGCCGCGAGACTGAAGCCGATCACGGACCTCCAGGAGGATGGACGTCTGCTGCCTAATGCGACCCATGCCGACAGCATCAGGAATAGAGACGCTTTGACTTCCAGTCCAATATAGGCATAAGGCCAATACAACGTAGCGAACGCCGCAAGAAGGCCCAAAAATAGCGCCATCCGGACGGAGATCAGGATCTCCAGCAGCCAGCGGAAAAGCACGGCGACAAGCAGCGCTGCCAGTAGGCACGCCTGAACGGCGATAGTGACTTCTCTCCAATACTCGGCGGTGTTCCAAGGAAGAACACTGGCCAGCAGTAGCGCCGGCAGGTCGAGCAGCACGGTAACATAACCGTTTCGGCATGGTTGAATCGGCTTGGCTCGGAGATCGGACCCCGAGAGATTCTGCTTGAACACTTCGATCATATCCGCGCCGGCGCGTATCTCTTCGGCGTTGTACCCCATGCCACCAATAGCCCCCGGCGTCAAGGAGACGTAGAGAGCGAAAACTGCGAGGAAGAAAATCGAAACAATTGTCTTTGTGGAGCCGAAAAGCAGCCCCCTGACCCGCTGGTTCAGTGTGAGTTTCGTCGTATGCACGCCCTGTCTTTCGTCCATCAATCATGGCATACAGCGCGGTGGTTTTGCCCGGCCCGGCGGCGCTCGAAAGCATCCCGCTCTCCATAGAAGCCGGCGTTCTCACGGCCTGCACGATCATGACTGTCCAGCTGTTGCCCCAGTGCATGGATCTCCACGTGCAACGCAGCCGGAAAGGGCGCTGAATCCTTACTCACATCGCACGGACCGTACCACCCTGCCCGTCCGCTGCCGCGTAGCCTCCCACAAACTGAATCTGGGGTTGCCAATCGCAGGCTCTTGGTGGATCATCAAGAAAGCACTCGATACGCTAGTGTATGCATACGGGGTCTGCAGCTGATATGCCAGAAAACAACGCAATTATTACCGAAAGAGATCACTGGAATTCCGTTGAAGCGAGAGCCCGGCAAGGAGAGCGGCTCTTCTGGCTGAACCATCCCCGCGTGGCATATCATTATGCACGCCGCTCGCTCGTCGAAGGGAAAAACTGGCGGGATTGGGTCATGGATCGGCTGGGTGGTTCTGCGCGCCTGGCCGTCGAACTAGGGTGCGGCCAAGGCGGTCAGATTACGCATCTCGTCGAAAACCAATACGCGGATGAGGGCATTGGCATCGATCTTGAATTGAGCCGCTTTCAAAATCGGACTGAGGCCCTCGGCGGGCGCGTCCGATTCCAGGTGCAGGACGTCAACGAGCTGTTGCTGCCGCCGGATAGTTGCGATCTGATTTACGCGCTCCAGAGCTTTCATCACTTCGCCAATCTCGAGCACATTATGGAAACCGCCGAACAAGCGTTAACCCCACGCGGGCTCTTCGTGCTGGAGGAATTCGTTGGACCTGCCCGGTTCCAGTGGACGGATGATCAGCTCCGGATCACAAAGGATTTGCTCGGCTTGATGCCGTTACCGCTTCGCCGCTATGCGAACGGCATTGAGAAGCGCGCCGAGGGCAGAAGTACACCTGAAGATGTGATCCGGGTCTGTCCCAGCGAAGCAATCCGTTCGGATGAGATCGTCCCTCTGTTTCATGATCGGTTTCACGTCCTGCACCACTTGCCTTTGGGTGGGACGATCCAGCATATCCTGTACTCGGGAATTATTCACAACTTCCCGGACGGTGACGACGCCACGGACCATCTCATTGATTGTGTCGCTGATATGGAAACACTTCTCATCGAAAACGGCCTGCTTCGCAGTGACTTTGTGCTGTTGATTGGACAGAAACGACGCTAACACCCAATGAATCTTCTTGACAGAGAAAAGACAAAATGGAATCACTACTATAAGCAATTAAGCAGTGATGAAGCGCAAGAACTGCGAGAATTCAGCCTCGAGTTTGCGAGTTGGATTGCCGGCCTCCTGCCGCCAGGACGCGTGAAGTGCCTCGAGGCTGGTTGTGGCGCGGGGTTCCAAAGCGCCGCGCTTGCTCAATTCGAGAGGGTGGAACCTCACTTGCTCGACTTCTCTGAGGAAGCCCTGCGGTGCGCGTCGGATCTCTTTGCCAACCGAGGGCTGAAGGGCGTCTTTCATCAAGGCGATCTGCATCAGTTCAAGCCTGCCATTGAGTCGTTCGATCTCGTTTACAACGTTGGCGTTCTGGAACACTACCCTTTTGAGGATCAGGTCGCGCTGCTTCAATCCATGGCCGGATTGAGCGGGAACCTCGTCGCGGCGGTCGTGCCGAACGCGAGATGCTACTGGTATTGGGTGTCGCGTATTCGTCATGCGTCCCACGGCCTTTGGCCCTTTGGTGTAGAAGTCGCCTCGTCTTCGCTGAGTGAAGTGTTCGCGGCCGCGGGCTTGGAGGTGGTTCGGGAAGCCTATTTTGGAAGGCAGTTGACAAATTCCTTTGTGAAGGCGCTCCCCGAACTGGATCCGGATATCAAGACGCTCCTCGTTGATCTCCACGATCGGCGATTCTTCCCGGACGATCAAGCATGTTATCTTCATGCCATCGTGGGCGCCAAGAGCGGCGCGGCGAAGACTGAGTTCACTTACCAATTGCCATCCGATACCACGCTTGCGATCGCCTCGGACTCCGTGGCGGCGCTCGTGGCCATGCGGTCCCACGAGAAGTTCCTCGAGGGACGAATCGAAGCCCTTGCAACGGAGGCTGCTGAGTTGCGGGAGCGTTCTGAAAACCAACGAGTCGCTGCGGCGGAGTTGGCGGTTCGCGAGGACTTGGTGCGGAGGGAGCGCGATGAACTCCAAAGCCGTCAGAAAGCCTTGATTGAGTCCCTCGACGGCCTCAGAGCAGACTTGCAGCAGGCTCGAGAGGCCCTGCTCGTCGAGCAGGCTCTGCGCCGGTTCTCTGTGGAAGGTTACGTACAAAAACTTGAGGAGCATCGTACCGCCCTGCAGCGCCTGCAGGCGGAGCATGACGCACTCGCCCGGAAGGCCGGGTCACTTGAATTGGAACTCGAAGACGCGCGGCAGGACGTGATCGGCCAGCGCGCCGCCGTTCAGTATCTTACCGGTGCGATTCGCAGCCATCGGCGTGTCTATAATTCCGTCCTCAGAGATTACTCTCAGCAACGGGCCTGGCGCCTGATGGTGACTATCCGCAAGGCTTATGCGCAGTGGCACAAGCCAGGACTCGCCAACAAAGCCGGTGCTCTGGCTTCCTTACTCCTCAACCCCTTTGCCAAAGAAGGCACTCACGCCGAATACGAAATCGCTTTACCAGCCTCGGAGCACTACATCGAACTGAAGGAACTGACTGCTCACCCCACGACAAAGGCGCTTCGGCCTCTCACCCAGGAGCCCCCGGAACAGGATCTGCCGCTTCCACGCCGCTACGACATCATCGTCTTCGCAATCATCGACTATGATTTCCGTTATCAGCGGCCTCAGCAACTGGCCGCCCAGTTCGCAGAACGCGGCCATCGCGTGTTTTGGATAAGCCCGACGAGATTTCTTGCGCCTGGAAGCGCTCAAGAATACGAAATCCAATCCCTACGGCCCCGGCTCTGGGAAGTCCACCTCCGCAGCAGGCAGCCCGACATCTATATGGGCGAGTTGGAAGCCGTCGCGCTCGAGAGCATCAACTCCAGCCTGAGTAGACTGCGCCAGGACTGGGCCATCGCTGAGTGTGCGGCCATTGTGCAGTTGCCTTTTTGGCGGAAGGCAGCGGCCGCGTTCTGCGGCGAAAAGCCTTCCTTGTTGTGTTACGACTGTATGGATGATTGGGATTCCTTCCAGAACATGGGCGATTTCAATCGCAAGCAGGAGGCCCTGCTGTTGCGGGAAAGCGATGTCGTCTTCGTGTCCGCCCGGAATCTGCAGGATAAATGCGCTCGCCTGAATGTTCCAGCGGTGCTGGTGAGAAACGCCGTCGATTTCGATTTCTTCAATCAACCGTCCGAAGAAATCGAAATCGAAGACGCACAACGGCCAGTGGTTGGGTACTACGGGGCTATCGCAGACTGGATCGATCTGGACCTTGTATATGAGGTCGCGTCCCTCCGCCCGGGCTACACATTCGTCCTCATTGGCCAGGTGTTCGGGCGCGACACCAGCCGGCTGGAGCAGTTGCCCAATGTTCGTCTGCTGGGGCACAAGCCTTATGAATCGCTTCCAGCGTACCTCCGCCAGTTCGACGTTTGCCACATCCCATTCCTTTTGAATGACGTCACTTTCGCAACCGACCCGGTGAAATTGTATGAGTATCTGTCACTCGGAAAACCCGTGGTGTCAACCGATCTGCCGGAACTCGCCTATTGCCGGGATCTGGTTTTGGTGGCCAGTACAGCGTCCGAATATGCGGAGGCGATCGATCAGGCCCTGAATTTACGCGGCCCGGACGATGTCCGGCGGAGGCAGGATTTTGCACGGAAAAACACGTGGCAAATGCGGGCGGACGACATGGACGGTGCGATCTCAAGCTCCCTTCCGAAAGTCAGCGTTATCATCGTCACTCATAATAGCCACCGCTATATCAGTTCGTGTTTGGCGTCGCTGCGCCGAAATGCGACCTATCCCAACCTTGAAGTCATCGTCGTCGATAATGCCTCATCTGATCAAACGTCCGAATTGGTGGCCCATCATCGGGAAACTTGGGATCAACTCGCTTTCGTGCGCCAGAGCACGAACCACAGCTTCGCCTCCGCCAACAACGAAGGTGTCCGCCGGGCCGGCGGTGATTATGTCGTCCTGCTGAATCCGGACACCATTGTGACGCCGGGATGGTGCGGCCGGCTCTTGAGCTGTCTGCTCCGTGAACAGGGCGCGGGACTCGTCTCCGCCGTGACGAACTTCGCGGGCAACGAGGTAAAGATCGACTTTGACTATGACTCCGAGGGGACCATGGAGTTGTTCGCCGCCCGGCGGGCCAGAGCGAAACACCGTCAATCGCTTTCGCTACAAGTGGCTCCATTGTTTTGTAGTCTGATGCGCAGAGATCTGTACCTGGAAGTCGGCGGACTCGATGAGCAGTACGAGATCGGCATGTTCGAGGATGACGACTTCGCCATGAAGATCCGGGAAAAGGGCCTACGCGTCCTGGCAGCCGAGGATTGCTTCGTCCACCATTTCGGCCAGGCGTCCTTCTCCGGGCTGGGAAACAGTAAGTATGAGGAGGTGTTCGCCAGAAATAAAGAGAGATTCGAAAGAAAATGGAACCAGCAGTGGCAGGCCCATCAACTGCGCCCCGGCGTGAAGGCCCCCCTGGATGACCGGCGCTTTCAGCCTGAAACGTTTGCTACCATTTCCTCTGCAGGGTGATGGCGGAACAAGATTGAGCTTGAGGACGCTCCATGGCGACTCTCAGAAACGCCGGCCACAAAATGATCCGCTCCCGACAGGATGTGCAGTTGCTGCCATGCTCTGCCAGTCATTCCGCAGAGGCGTCATGTCCGGCCCCTGCTATGGGGCGCTTTGAGTCTTGCGGGGGTTTCGTGGTTAAACCGGTCCGCGTTGGCGAGGGATGCTGACGGTGCGCCTGCGAAATCTCATTAACAGAATGAACTTCATATGAGGGGTACCACATGAGGAACGTGCTCAAGGAGGCTATACGCCCATATTATCTTAAATGGCTGTATTTTCACTTGCGCAGTTCTCATTGTCCCCATGCGTTCAAGGAATGCTGGGGTCAGCCTGCGCTGACACTTGAGCAATTCGCAGAAGTGGCGGGAGGAGGCCCCTCCGAACGCCCCGACATTGTGTTCCTGCCCATGGCGGACTGGCACACATGTATCCAACGCAGCCAGCATCTGGCCATGGCATTTGCCTCGCAAGGTTACCGGTGTTTCTACCTAAATCCCCATCTGGGCCGTGAATTCAGGCAAGTGTATCCGCAAAGCCCTCGAACCATGATTCGTCAGGTATTTGACAACGTGTGGGAGATCCATTGTCACCTCTGGCGGGAACCGGTCTTTCATGAACGCAAACTCAGCAAGCGGGAGATCGCGGAGATCAGCGGTACGATTTCTGCGACCCTTTCACGGGCAGGGACCAGCAAGAACGTCATTCTCCTAAGTTTCCCCGCATGGATGGACGTGGCTTTGACACTCAAGGAGAAGTTCGGCGGCCCGATCGTGTATGACTCTCACGACTGGCTTGCGGGCTTCGGCAACATCGCTGGCGAACTGCTGGAGGCGGAAAACGAATGCTTTCACGCCAGCGACGCGGTCGTCTTCTCCTCTGACCCACTTCTCCACCACGCCCTGACCGAGAATCCTGACCTGCGGTCGAAGTGTAGCACCGTCCGGAACGCAGTCTCGATGAATCACCTTGGAAGCGACACACCGGCAGCTAAGGTCCGGCCCAGCGATACTCGAGTTTGCGTCGGCTACGTCGGCGCCCTCGAGTCTTGGTTCGACACCGAAGCGGTTGATCTCGCCTGCCGGGCACATCCGGAGTGGTCCTTCGTCTTGGCCGGTTTCGTTGGTTCCGAAACGGTCCGCAGGCTTGGTCGGCATCCCAATGTCACTTTCCCCGGCTACGTGCCGTACAACCGTCTCGCCGGTTACCTCAAATCTTTTGATGTAGCGATGATTCCTTTTGTGCGCAACGAACTCACAGTCGCTGTGAACCCGCTGAAATTGTACGAGTATTTTCTGTACGGATTTCCCGTTGTCAGCACTCGCCTTCCAGAGGTTGAGAAGTACGATGGCCTCGTCTATCTAGCCGATGACTCGCAAGCGTTCGTCAAGGAACTGGAAAAAGCCGTGGCCGAGCGCGATCCCACGCTGCGCGATCGGCGGATGGTGATAGCTGGAGTGGAATCCTGGGATCGGAGGCGGGAGCAATTGGAAACGCTTTTTCAGCAACTTACGGCGAACCTACACGACGACCCGAAGCTAGAATCCTCCTCAGCTAGCCCAGTCGTCTGAATGGAATCACAGCTGATAGGGGTGGGCAGCAGTCACGGTGAGAACGCGTCGCGTTTATTTGGACACCCTTCGCCGGTGGGCCGTATGGCCCGAATCCACGAACGAACCGCCTCAAGCGCTTGACCAGGAAGGTGACAGTCATCGGGGCTCCGTAACGACCTTTCACCGCGTCAGGGGCAGGCGAGGCGGGAGTGCTATAGTCACTTCGAACCAATGTGGAATGAAGTGAAGTACTTCGGGCGGATGATGGCAGGATGCCGGAGGTTCATCCGGACGCCGCAGGCGGCGAACCCGGAGGCGCTGGTGCGGGCCAATCTGGCGCGGCGGGAGGAGAACTTCCTGGAGGGGATGAAGCGGGCGGTGTTCGCACGGCCGGAATGCGTGTATGCGCGCCTGTTCGCGTGGGCGGGTTGCGAGTTCGGGGACCTGGAGGCGACGGTGCGCCAGGAGGGACTGGAGGCGGCGCTGGGGCGGTTGGCGGAGGCGGGGGTCCGGTTGGAGCATGACGAATTCAAGGGGACGAAAGCGGTGGAGCGCGGCAGCCTGCGAATCGCGGCAGGGCCTCAGGATTTCGCAAACCCACTCGCGCGGGGCGCGCTGGAGACGACGAGCAGCGGTTCGCGAAGCCGGGGGACAGTGACGCGGCCGAGCGTGGAGTTTCAGGTATACCGGGAAGCGCAGGACGCGCTGTTTGTGGGCCAGTTTGAGCCGGAAAACAAGGCGATTTGCGCGGTCTTGCCGGTGCTGCCGTCGACGGTCGGGTTCAACCGGATGTTGACGTTCGAGCGGCGCGGGACGCCGGTCGAAAAGTGGTTCGCGCTGGGGGGGACTTGGCGGGACTCGGGGCACTACCGGGTGTTGCTGCAGTTGCTGGTATTACAGGCGCGGGCGCACGGGCTGAGGATTCAGGCGCCGGAGTACCTGGAGCGGGACGATTTCGGGCCGGTGGCGCGGTGGATGGCGCAGCAGCGGGACGCGGGCCGGGAAGTGCTGTGGATGGGACCGGTGACGATGGGGGTACTGGCGGCGGCGGCGGCGCGGGCGGCTGGGATTGGCCTGGAAGGGGTGACCTTCCTGTGCGGAGCGGAACCGCTGACGGAGGCGCGGCGGGCGGTGATGGAGGCGGCCGGTGGCCGGGTATATCCGCGGTATGGCGTGTCGGAGTTGGGCTGGGTCGGCTGCTCGTGCGCGGAGATGACCACGGGAAGCACGGTACACGTGATGCGCGATTCGATGGCGGTGATCGCGCGGCGGCGGAAGGCGCCGTTGACGGAGGTGGAGGTGGATTCGCTGGCGTTCACCACGCTGCTGCCGTTTTCGACCTATGTGCTGGTGAATGTGGAGATGGAGGACTGCGGGACGCTGGGGCCGGCGGCGTGCGGGTGCCGGTTTGCGGAGATGGGCTTCACGGAGCAGTTAAGCGGGGTATACAGTTACGGAAAGCTGACGGGCCAGGGGATCACGCTACTGGGCGGGGACCTGATCAGCGTGCTGGAGCGGAGCCTGCCGGGGCGGTTCGGCGGGACGCCGGCGGACTATCAACTGCTGGAACTGGACGCGGCGGCGGGGGCGATTGTGGAACTGCGGGTGAGCCCGCGGGTGGCGGTGCGGGATGAATCGGCGGTCCGGGAGTACTTTCTGGCGGAGGTCCGGAGGTTGTGGGGCGGGTCATTGACGGCGCGGCAGTGGGGGCAGACGGGGGCTGTTCGGGTGAACTTCGCTGATCCGGTGGTGAGCGGGGGCCGGAAGATCAATCCGCTGCACTTATTGGGTTCCGGCGGCGGCGCGGGCGCGGCGCCGGGGAAGACGCTAAGTACACGATTTCATTAATACGCTAACGTATCTCTGAGTGGATAAGTTCACTCAC
>JAHDVK010000020.1 GCA_023384675.1 Bryobacteraceae bacterium
GACCGCAATTACGCCTCGCGGTAAAGCGCATTGGGGGGCTGCGCGCCGCGCCGGCAGGTTGCCCGAGCGCTGGCGCAAATCAAATGAACACGGCCATCGCGTGCGGCCAGCCTATGTCCGGTGAAGGATTCAAGGACGGCCCGGGTTGCCTGGATGCGGCGCGTCTTCGTTACCGCCCCATCTTCTCCGGGATCACCCAGAGATAGATCGTGCGGCCGTCCACGTCGCGCCTCTCCGCCGCCTTCCAGTCGGGCATGTCGAAGCTGTGCGACACCACGCGCGTTCCGGGCCGGAGTTGTTCCAGCAGGCGCGGCTTCAGCTTCGCGTTCACCGACGGCAGCAGGTAGAGCGTCACAACGCTTGCCTCGCGAATATCCGCGTCGAACAAGTCCTGCTTGATGAATTTCACCTTTGACTGCACGCCGGCATTCTTCGCGTTCGCCTCGGCTTCCGCGATCCGTTCGGGATTCAAATCCACGCCAATTCCACGCGCACCGTGCTTCTGCGCGGCGGTAATGACGATGCGTCCGTCGCCGCAGCCCAGGTCGATCACGGTGTCGCTTTTGGTGACCTTGGCCAGATCGAGCATCGCGTCCACCACCTGATTCGGCGTGGGGACGTAGGGAACCTGCAGGCCATCGTACTCATAGTCGAGTTGCGCGACGGCCGGGACAAACAACAACAGAACAGCGAGAAAAAGTTTCATAAGCCCTTGCCAGCTATCCTAACATCCGGCAATCCCCTCAGGTTTCCGGGACGGCGGGGGTGTCCAGCGCAAAGCGCACCAAATCTTCGAACGGCACGATCTTGAGAGTGGCTTCATGCGTGGCCTGCAAGTACACCGGACAGGCGGCGCCCGCGTCAACGGCCTCTTTCCAGCGGGCGGCGCACACGCACCACCGGTCCCCAGGCTTCAGCCCGGGGAACAGAGATTGCGGACGCGGCGTGATCAGGTCGTTGCCCGAAGCGTAGGAAAAGGCCAGGAACTCCTCGGTGACCTCGGCGCATACCGTGTGGACGCCCAGATCATCGGGGCCGGTCTGGCAGCAGCCGTCGCGGAAAAAGCCGGTCAGAGGCTGCATCGAGCAGGTCTGGAGTTTGGTGCCAAGTACATTGCGGGGCATAAGTGTTCTCTTTAGTGAGGATGCGGACTCAGCCAGGCAGGATGCGCAGATCCACCGGCCGGTCGCCGGCCGGGATCATCGTGAACAGCGGCGCGCGCTTGGTGCGGCCGGGAGAAATCGCCGCGATGCGAATGACGGCCACATCGCCGGAAACCTCGTTGAGGACCAGGGCATACTGCTGGTCGGGCGTAATACTGATAGCCCCCGGCCGCACCCCGGCACCCGTCACGGCGACAACTTTCTGCGTCCCGATGTCGAAGACAGAGACGGAATTCGCCTCCGGATTTGAGACGAACAAGTAGGGGGGATCCGCGGATGCGGCCATCATCCCAGGGCGGCGGCCGCTCAGCGAGGTTTGCGCGATCTCGGTGCGGTAGGGATACACGATCACCACCGCGTCGCGTCCCTCCCCGGTCAGGAATGCCTGCCCGCCGTCGGGAATGACATAGAAGTTCTGGGGCGAGATCGGCAAGGGAAGTTCAACGGCAACCCGCCGGGCGGCCACGTCCAGGAAGGTGAGCCGCCGCCGCTCACGCTCCGCCACCATCAGCAGGAGGCCATCGGAACGAAACCGCATCGCGCCCAGGCCCTCGGCGAGGTGTACGGGCGCATGCGCCCGATGCTGATCGAACGGCACAAGCTGCACGGCTCCGGTTTCCAGCGCGGCGGCGGCCAGCGGTTCGTGCGGGGCATAGGCGGCGCCCAGCGCGGGCGCGGCCAGCGCGATGGGCCGGGGAGTCTTCGCGCCGTCGAGCGCAAGCGGGTAAAATCCGGGCCGCGGTTCGTTCAACAACGCCCAGAGGCGGGTCAGGCTTCCCGGCTCGGCGCGCACGGCGAGCGGAGGCCCGGGCAGGTTGTGGGTGAAGACACGCCGCCGCTGCAGGGAGTCGATCTCGTCGATCGCGTTGCGGGCGGGAATTAAGGCGAACAGGCGGTTTTCCAGGCGGAACAGCGATGCCGGCGGGCCGCTCAGTTCGATGCGCTCGCGCACATTGAAAGCGAGCAGATCCACAACGGCCAGCGAAGCCGACCCGGCGCAGGCGACGAACGCGTGCCCCCTGAAGCCTGTCCCGGGCTGGCCGCAAGCCGCCAGAAACGGCGCAAATCTGAGCAAATAACGGCGCGAAATCACAAAAAAACTGTTGTTTTGACGCCGGAAACGTCGAATGTTCTGCCGCAACGGGGCTGATTGCAGCGCATCTTGTCGTCGAGCAGCACCATGTAGGATTGCGCCTTTGCGAACTTGGCGCGGTCGCGCTCATCCGCGCGGCCGGGCAACCTCTCCTTCTTCTTACGCACGAGCCAGCGCAACTGGTAGTCGCTCATGGTGCGGCAGAACGGGCAGTTCAGCCGCGCGGGCTTCGTGGTGGTGGATTCGTCGAAGAACTGTCTTTCGTCCACGGCTCGATCATCTCACAGCTGAACGCCGCGCGAGAACCGGCGGGCTCTCTTCCGCGGACTGCTCACTAAAGACCGCGGTAGAAGTAGATCAGATCCACCGGCGGCGGGGTCCGGCCCATAGCCCGCAGCATGGCCGACACCTGCCCCCGGTGATGGGTGGCGTGATTGACCACGTGCAAGGCCACCTGCCACAGGGGCGTCCGGTGTTCATTGCCCTTCAAATCCCGGTAGCTCAGATCCCGCTCCAGCGAAGGCCCGTCCTGCCGGTCCAGCCAGGCCAGCCAGCGCTGGTAAACTTCCGGCCAGGCGGTTTGCAGTGCTTCCATCCGCAGGTCGCGCTCCGGATCCAGAAATCGAGCCGGGGGCGCTCCCTCGATGCGCCCGATCCACGTCCGGTCGGCGGCGTAGATGTGCGCCAATGTTCCGAGGACGCTCCGGTCCGCGTGCCGGAAGTCCCGCACCAGTTCTTCGGAGGTCAGTTCGCCCGCGGCGGCGACCAGGCGCCGGCTGGCCCAGACGGTGTACTCGAAATGTTGCCGCAGTACGGCTGGTGAGATCCGCATGCCTTCATGCTACTTTGCCCAGCCCCCGCCTGGGCCCCGTTCTCCGGGAGTGGGAGAATAACAGGCGTGTTCTTCTGGTTCATCGCGCTCACCCTTGCTCTCCCTCCCGCGCTCGAACAGTGGCGGGCGGAGATCGAAGCGGCGGGAGGCGCGCCGGTGCTTGTCGCGGAAGTGGAGTTTTCCGCGGACGGGCAGCAGATGCGCCTGCCCGGCGATGTCAAAGGGCGCGGCCTGTTTGCGGAGTATTTGAAACAGGAGGACTTCGCGCGTCAGTTCCAGTTGATGCGCGGGGTGATGGTGCACCATCAAGGCTTCGACGGGCAGGCGTATCTGGTGATGCTGAACGGTGCGCGGCGCGGCGAATGGGGCGCGCACGAGGCGGCGCTCATTGGCCATGAGTTCGGCCACGCGTGGCTGCGGGCCAAGGGCTACCCGGCGCCGGTCTATCAGCCCGGCGTGGCTGGCTGCCTGGCGATTCACACGGGCGATATCGTCCAGCATGTTCTGATCCGCCGGGAGATGGAGCGGCGGGGGATCGACCCCGCGGGGCTGTGGATCGAGACGCTGGAGGCGGGTTTGCGCGGTGCGCGCACGTGGGGCGATGGGGAAGGAACCCGGCGCGCGACGGGGGGAGACCCGTGCCTGGCGTTGCGGCAGGTAGCGGAATGGGCCGATGTCCGGCTGGGGTTGTCCGCGGCCGGCTGGCCAAACCTTGTGGCCTACGAGGACGAGATGCGGAGGGTTTTTCCGGGGCTGGAGGACACCGTGGGGGCGGTCACCGGCGCCGTACTGGGCCGGGAAGTGGCCGACCGCCAGCAACATCGGGCGGCCCTGGAAAGAGTGTTCAGCCTGTTGCGAGCGCTGGCAGATGAGCTGGAACAGCGGCGCGGCCCGCCGTAGATTCCCACGGCGGGGCTATGCTAACCTCATTGAGGATACGAGCGTAGCCAATGAGTTGGCCTGTACGCGCGCGGCGGGCGTGGACGGTCCCTTCCTGTGTGGCTGTCGTCCCTGTGGTCCGTAGCATCCCATGAACATCCGATCGCTGTTTAGCCTTTTTTCCTCGGACCTTGCCATTGACCTTGGCACGGCGAACACACTGGTGTTTGCCCGCGGCAAGGGCATTGTCGTCAACGAGCCCTCCATTGTCGCCATTAATAAGATTAATGGCGAAGTGGAGGCTGTTGGCAAGGAGGCCAAGGAGATGCTGGGGCGCACCCCTGGCAATATCGTGGCCATCCGGCCGATGAAGGACGGCGTGATCGCCGACTTCAAGGTGACCGAGCGCATGCTGAATTACTTCATTCAGAAGGCGCACGGCCGCAAAATGCTTGTGCATCCCCGCATCGTGATCGGGGTGCCGAGCGAGATCACGCAGGTGGAAAAGCGCGCCGTGATTGACTCGGCCTACCGGGCGAAAGCGAGCGAAGTGCACCTAGTGGAGCAGGCGATGGTGGCAGCGATTGGCGCGGGTCTGCCGATCACCGAACCCTCCGGGAACATGGTGGTGGACATCGGCGGCGGCACGACCGATGTGGCCGTGATTTCGCTGTCGGGCATTGTCTATGCGCGCTCGGTGCGGGTGGCGGGCAACGAGATGGACGACGCCATCATGCAGTATCTGAAGAAGAAGTACAACCTGCTGATAGGTGAGCGGACGGCCGAGCAGATCAAGATTCAGGTCGGCAGCGCCTATCCGCTCGACGAGCCGCTGACGATGGAGATCAAGGGCCGGAATCTGATCGAGGGCGTGCCGAAGACGCTGCTGATCAACGACAAGGAGATTCGCGAGGCGCTGGGGGAGTGCGTGGCGACGATCATGAACGCGATCCGCGTGGCGCTGGAGCGGACGCCGCCCGAATTGAGCGCCGACATCAGCGACCGTGGCATCGTGCTCACCGGCGGTGGCGGACTCCTCAAGAACCTGGACAAGCGGATCCGCGAGGAGACAGGTCTGCCGGTGTCGATCGCCGAAGATCCGCTGGCCTCGGTGGTGCTGGGCACGGGACGGATGCTGACCGACTTCAAGCTGCTGCGGCGGATCGCGATCGAGTAGCCGCGGACCCGAAGCCGCGGCCGGATGCGTGCAGGTGAGCGACGATGGAAACGCTGCTGAACCGGTACCGGAACCTGAGCGTGCTGCTATTGCTGGTGGTGGGGCAATTGCTGCTGCTGGCCTGGCAGGTGCGCGCGGGCGACGATGCGAGGCTGTTGCGGATGTGGGCGGTGACGGCCGTCACTCCCCTGGCGCGGGGCATCGAGTGGGTGCGCGGCGGCGCGGGCGGCTTCTTCACTGAATACATCCTCCTCCGCGACGTCCGGCAGCAAAACCGGGCGCTGAAGGAAGAAGTCGGCCGGCTGCGCCTGGCCAACCGCTTCTTGAAGACGGAACTCGAGATGGCGGAGCGGGCGCGCGCCCTCGAGCTGTTCCGCGAACGCACGCCCTCGAAGGTGCTGGCCGCGCGCGTGATCGGCACATCGTCGGGCCTGAATTCGCGCGTCGTGTTCGTGGATCGCGGCTCGGCGGACGGGATCCGTAAGGGCATGGCCGTGCTTGTACCCGAGGGAATCGTGGGGAAAGTGGTGCAGGTCTATCCCACCGCATCGCAGGTTATGCTGGCCACCAGCCAGGGTTTCGCGGCGGGCGTGATCTCGCAGAAGCATCGCGTGCGGGGCACGTTAAAGGGGATGGGCTCGTCGCTGTGCCCGGTGGACTATATCGGCAATGAAGAGAAGGTAGAGCCGGGCGAGTGGTTCTACACCTCGGGCGACGACCGCGTGTTTCCCCGGGGTTTGCCGGTGGGGCTGGCGAAGACCGTGCAGGAGGGGCGCGGCGGCAAGGAAGTGATCCTGGAGCCAAGCGGCCTGCGTGGCGGCGTGGACGAAGTTCTGATCGTCGTCGAGGGCGTACACGGGCTCGTGCCCGATCCGCCGAGGCCCAGCAGCAATGAGGTGCAGATCCTGCCGCCGCCTCCGCCCGATGGCGAACCCGGTGAGGAGTTGACCACGGGGAACGGCGTGGTCACCACCGACGCCGACCGGTTGCGCGAGCGCTACCGGCGGCTGGGGGATTCGCAAGGCCACAACTTCGGCCGCAACCCCGGCCGGCCCCCGGATTTCAACCGGCCGCTCACCGCCGCGCCTCCTCCCGCGCCGAAGCCCGATCCCGAGGAGCACCCGTGACGGGCTACGACGACCACCTGCTCCGCACGCCATCAAAATCCCGGATCTCCCGTCACCCGCCAGCGGTCTGGATCCTTGTTCCGCTGGCGGCGATACTGTTTCAGGTTTATGTCCCGCGGTTTGTGGTGGCGTTGAGTTATCTGGAACTGCCGCTGCTGATCACAGTGTATTTCTCGCTCATGAGCCGGCGGCCGGTGACGGGCGCGGTGGCCGGGGCGGTGATCGGACTCCTCCAGGATTCGCTCTCGCACCAGCCGGTGGGTCTGTTCGGTATTTCGAAAACCCTGGTTGGCTACTTCTCGGCATCCGTCAGCCAGCGGTTCGACGTGGAGAACAACCTGTTGCGCTTCCTGATGTCCTTTCTTCTTTTTCTGTTCCACCAGGTGTTGTTCTGGGTGCTGACGCGCAGTTTGCTGGGGGAGGCATTGGAACTGCAAGCGCCGCAGACGGTGGTGTACGCATTTCTCAACGCCGTGGTGGCGGTTCCATTTTTCCTGATCTTGGATAGACTGAGAACTGACACCCGTTGATTGCCGGGGTCTGCCAAGCCGTGCGATATATTCCCGAAGAGCGCCAATCCGACGCCACCCTGAACCGGCCTCTGATCCGCGACGACATGAAGTTCGCGGCCGTGAAGATTGCCGCGTTCCAGTGGGTGATCGTCGGTGTGTTTCTCTTTCTGATCTCCGGGTTCTGGGATCTGCAGGTCAGGAATGAAGAGGTCTATAACGAAAAGGCCGACGCCAACCAGATCAAGAGCCTGCCTATTCCGGCGCCGCGAGGGAAGATCCTCGACCGCGATGGCCGTGTGATCGTGGACAATCACGATTCGTTCCGCCTGATCCTGTCGCGGGACAATCTGCGCGAGGAGCACCTCGAGCCGATCGCCCTGGGTCTCAATCTGGATCCTGCGGAACTGGCGGCGAAGGTGCAGCGGTTTAGAAGCCGCCCGACCTACTTCACCATCTCGTTGAAGGAAGAGTTGACGCCGGCGGAACTCACCTTTGTCGAGGCCCACCGCGGGCAGGATGCCTTCCCGGAGATGGAGTTGATCCGCTCGCAATACCGCGTCTATCCCGGTGGGGGATTGGCAGGCCACCTGCTTGGCTATGTCAGCGAAATTAACGATAGCGAATTGAACTCGGCGGAGTGGGCAGCCTACAACCCCGGAGACGTGATCGGCAAAACTGGCATCGAGCGCCACTACAACGAGGTGCTGAAGGGCGTGGACGGGCAGCGGCGCGTGCGCGTGGATAAATGGATGAATACGCGCGAAATCCTGGCCGTCAAGGAGGCGGTGCCGGGCCGGGATCTGCGGTTGACGATCGACCTGGACTTGCAGGTGGTGGCTGAACTGGCGATGGAAGGGCGGCGTGGCGCGGTGGTGGCGCTCGCGCCCCGGACCGGAGAAGTACTGGCGCTGGTTTCGACTCCCTCATACGATCCGAATCGCTTTGTGGGCCGTATCGATTCGCGCAACTGGAGCCAGTTGCAGAATGATCCGGGGAGGCCGTTGTTCAACCGGGCGTTGCAGGCTCAACTGGCGCCCGGCTCGACGTTCAAGCCCATCATGCTGCTGGCGGCTCTGGAGGAAGGCGTCATCGATGACAGCTTCACCGTCCATTGCGGCGGCGGAGCGACGTTCTATGGACGATTCTTCCGCTGCCACAAGCGAGGCGGCCACGGCAAAGTGGATCTCACCCGCGGCATGGCGCAAAGCTGCGACGTTTTCTACTACACCATCGGCAACAGACTGGGCATTGACCGGATTGCGAAGTACGCCGAGATGGCGGGCCTGGGCCAGAAGACCGGCATCGACCTGCCCCAGGAAAAGGAAGGTCTGGTGCCTTCGTCCACCTGGAAGATACGCCGTCTGCGCGAAAAATGGTATGCGGGCGAGACCATCTCGGTGGCTATCGGCCAGGGCGCACTGACTGTAACGCCGCTCCAGTTGGCCTATTCGATCGGCGGCATCGCTACCGGCGGGATTTGGATGCGGCCGCATATGGTGAAGAGCGATTCCCCGGCTCCGGCGCGCCGGGCCGAATTGAACCTCGCAAACGTCAACAAAGTGCTGAATTCGATGTATGCCGTGGTGAACGAAGGGGGCACGGGCGGTTCTGCGCGGGTGCCGGGACTTGAGATTTCAGGCAAAACGGGAACGGCGCAGCGCGCCTCCGACGCCCTCGTCCGCAGCGGCAAGCTGAGCGCGGAGTATCTGGACGACGCCTGGTTTGTGGGATTCGCGCCGCGGCAGTCGCCGGAGATCGTGGTAGCGGCGCTGTTCGAGAACGGCGAGCATGGCAACCTGGCCGGACCGATTGTCCGGGACGTGATCAAGGCGTACTTCGACAAGAAGCAGAGACAGGATCGGGACGGCTCCAATCTGGCGCGCAGTCATGGTCCGGAACCGGCACAGTAATGGCCAGCTACCGTCGCATCCGCGATCTCGACTGGCCCATGATCCTGCTGGCCCTGGTCATCAGCGGACTCGGCGTGCTGCAGATCTACAGCGCCACCCTGGGGACGGTATCGGCGCCGGCGTGGTGGAAACAGATTGTCTGGCTGGCGGCGGGTCTTGTCGTCATGTGGTTGATGGCGAAGGTGGATTACCACAACCTTTTGGGGCAGGTTCCGCTCCTGTATGCGCTGGCGGTCGGGCTTTTGGTGGTGACGCCGCTGCTCGGGGCTTTGGTCGGGGGGTCGCGGCGGTGGATCCCGCTGGTGTTCGGCTTTGGCTTTCAGCCGTCGGAATTCGTCAAACTAGTGATAATATTACTGGTAGCCCGGTATCTGGCGGAGCTGAAGAGCGACCGTCTGGAGGTCCGGGATTTGATGAAGCTGTCGGCACTGGCAGGCGTACCCCTGCTACTGGTGGCTTCACAGCCGGACTTGGGGACGTCGCTGACGTACCTGCCGGTCCTGGCGATGGGGATTTATTTAGGGGGACTGCGCTGGCAGCACACGGCCGCTTTGGCCGTACTGGCGGCGGTTCTGGTTCCCATGGGCTGGTTCACGCTGAAGGATTACCAGAAGGCCCGCCTGGAGGTTTTTGTCGATCCGGCGAAGGACCCGCTGGGTAGCGGCTACCAGGTGATTCAGTCCAAGATCGCCGTTGGCGCCGGAGGCATCTGGGGTAAGGGGGTCACGAGAGGCTCCCAAACGCAGCTCCGCTTCCTTCCGGTGACGCACACGGATTTTTTGATTTCGGCTTTCGCCGAGGAGCATGGGTTTTTCGGCGTTGTGGTTTTGTTTGGGTTGTATTTTCTGCTTTTGATGCAGATTGTGCAGAACGCCCAGTCGGCTCCCGACCGGGCAGGGATGATGATCTGCATGGGAGTTTGCGCGACGCTGCTGTTCCATCTGCTCGTGAATGCGGGAATGGCGGTGGGGCGGATGCCGGTGACCGGCATTCCGCTGCCCCTGATGAGCTATGGGGGGTCGAGCATGATTTCAGTGTTCATGATGCTCGGGCTGGTCAATAATGTCCGGCTCCGAAGATTCGTATCGTGAAGCGGAATTCGAGTTGAGCGGCCGGTTGAGCGAATGCTCCGGCAGCGTGGTGGAAATGATATTTGCATTCCGTCCTGAGTGGCGGTTCGAAGTCTCCGGATGTACGGAGCTTCGCAACATAAGTTTTCCGGCTGTCCGCGGCGCACTTTGTGGGTGCGCGGCGAGGCGCCCTCCATCCGCCCCGGCAGTACCGCCCGCCCGCACGCTCCACCCGGTGACCGCTCACCGTAGTGGAGGTTAGTCCAATGCCATCCAAGGAACTGGTGGTTAGCCAGACGCGCCACGAGACCAAGGTTGCCGTCCTCGAGGACGGGCAACTGGTCGAGGTGCATTTTCAGCGCGCCAATGAATATTCGCTGGCGGGAAGTGTTCACAAGGGGCGTGTGACGCGCGTACTTCCAGGCATGCAGTCGGCCTTCGTCGATCTCGGCCTGGAACGCGACACATTTCTCTATGTTTCCGACTTCTTCGACGAGCACGGAGACGAAGTGGAGAAAATCGAGGATCTCCCTGCGCATGGAAATGGCGGCGGCCGGGGCCGCGAGCGCGGCCGGGGCCGGGGTCGAGGCCGGGACCGGGACCGTGAGCGAGGCCGCGAGGCGCGCGAGGGCGGCACGCCCCCGCCCGAAGCCGCACCCGTACAGGAGGCGCCCGAAGCCTCAGCCGCTCCCACGCAAGCCGCCGGCGACGATGGCGGCGACGGCCACCGGGATCGCCGCGGACGCCGTTCACGGCGCCGCCGCGGCCAGGACCGCGGATTTCCCGAGGCCAAGTACGCCAGTCCGGCGGACACGCTGAGGGCGGACGAAGACGCCGTCGCGGAGGATGCCGCTCCGGAACCAGACGAGCAGGGCGAAGAGGCCGGAATTCCCGAAGTCATTCTGCTGCCCGGCGAGTCGCTTGCCAAGTACCGGAAGGCCGCCCCCCAAGCCGGCGGGGATGCTGATCCGGAGCCCGAAGCCGATGAGGATGTCAGCCTGCAAGATGCCGCCGATGAGGCGGTCGAGCAACTGCTGGACCGCGTCGATGAACTCGAGCAGGAGGAGATTCTGGCCCGGCCCGACAACGGCTCCGTGGTGATCGAATCCGAGCCTTCCGGCGGCGAGGTGGAGCCGGACGAGGAGGATGACGCGGAACTGCCTTCCTTCGAGGATGTCTCCGGCGAAGAAGACGAGGCGGACGACTCCGAAGAGCCGGAAGCCGAGGAGCCGGAAACAGTTGAGGCCGCAGCAGAAGGAGAATCCGAGCCCGTATCCTCTCCGGCGGACGGCTCGGCGGATGAGCATACCGGACCGGAGGCCGGCATCGCCCAAGCCTCAGGAGACGAGGAAGGCGTGGAGCCCGCCCGCGTGCCGCAGAGCCTCACCGCCACTCTGCGCGCCAAGGGCGAGAGGCCTGCGCATCGCGTGTCCCGGCGCCGCCGGCGCGGCCGCGGCGCCGATGCCGCCCCCGATTCTCACAGTGAAGAGGCAAGCGCCATTCCCGCGGAGGTCGCTCCCGAGGTGACCGAGGCGGTGCAGGCCGAACCCGCGCGGCCGTCCCGCGGCGAACGGCAGGGGCGCGCGGAACAGCCCGAACGCGACCGCCGCGAACGTCCTCCCTTGCCCTCCATCAGCGACCTGCTGAAGGAAGGCCAGGAGATCATCGTCCAGATCGCCAAGGAGCCTCTAGGCCAGAAGGGCGCACGCATTACCTCGCACATCGCGCTGCCGGGGCGGTATGTGGTGTACATGCCCACCGTCGAGCACTTCGGCGTCTCGCGCAAGATCTCCACGGAGGAAGAGCGCCAGCGGCTGAAGCGGATTCTGCAGAAGTATCAAGAGGGTGTGCCCGGCGGCTACATCATGCGCACGGCGGGTGAGGGCCGCAGCGAGGAGGATATCGCCTCCGACATGAAGTATCTAGCCAGCCTGTGGCAGGAGATCAGGACAAAGGCCGACAAGCGCCGCGCCCCAGCCCTGTTGCACCACGATGTTCAGATCGTGGAACGGCTGCTCCGCGACCAGCTCACCGACGGCTTCAAGGCTGTGTGGGTGGACAGCGAAGACCTATACGAACAGGTGTTGCATTCCATGGAGCGGCTGGCGCCCGCGCTGCTGAACCGGGTGAAGCTCTATACGCGTTCGGAGCCGATCTTCGAGGCTTTCGGTATCACGCAGGAGCTGGAGAAGGCCATTCGGCCGAAGGTCTGGCTCAAGTCCGGCGGCTACATCGTGATCAATCAGACCGAGGCGCTGGTGGCCATTGACATCAACACCGGCAAGTATGTCGGCAAGTCGAACCGGCTGGAAGACACCATCGTCAAGACCAACCTCGAGGCGGTGAAGGAGATTGTCCGCCAGATGCGATTGCGCGATCTTGGCGGCATCATTGTCGTCGACTTCATCGACATGGACGAGCGCAAGAACCGCCAGAAGGTGATGCAGGCGCTCGAGGAGGCGATGAAGACCGACAAAGCGCCTTACAAGATCCTGCAGTTCAACGATTTCGGCCTGGTCGCCATCACCCGTAAGCGCGTGAAGCAGAGCCTCGAGCGGACTTTGTGTTCGCCGTGTCCTTACTGTGAGGGCGCCGGCTACGTGAAGAGCGTCGAGGCCATCATCGGCGAAGTCCTCATCGAGGCCCAGAAATACGCTAAGGTAGTGGACGGCAAGGATTGCCTGCTGCGGGTGAACCCGGAAGTGGCCAAGGTGTTGAAATCGATTCAGAACAAATTCCTGGAAGAGCTCGAAGAGATTCTCGGGCGGCCCGTACTCGTCACCGCCGACCCCATGCTCCATCAGGAGAAGTTCGACCTCACGTAGAGCGATGAGGGCGTTCCGGGCGCAGATGCGGTTGTTGACGCTGCTGGCAGCTGCGGGAACCGCTGTCAGCGCCCAAGGCGTCCGGATCTACTCCGAATTTGTGCGCGTCGGCCCCGACGGCGGATTCGTCGCCGCCGACCGTGTGGAAAAACCCCAGGAGATTCTCTCCCCCGTGGCGCTGAAGAACGCCTTCGTTACCTTGCGAGTCGTCGTCGAAGCGCCTCCGGATACCACCTACTACTTGCACCTTGGTCAGAATCCCGAGGATTACCTGGAGATGAACCTCTACCAGGAGCACTACGAGCAGGTAGGCGAAGCCTGGGTGTCCGACCGGATTGAAAAGGTCCAGTTGCCCCACGGCGCGCGCTTGTCCGAGGGCCAGACCGTGCAGACGTACCTGCTCGATATCTTCGTCAAGCCGAACACGCCTATGACGCGCATCCGGGTGGAAGTGCAGTTGAACGTCGGCGACGGCTGGACGATCTATCCGATCGAGATGCGCGTGCGCGACCGCAGCGGCCCCGGAGGCGGGCGTCCGCTGGGCCCGCTGCCCGCGGTCGGCGCGCGTTCGGACATGGCTCTGATCGCGCCCTTGCGCGAATACCTGTGCGGGGACAAGCTTTCCACGCGCGGACCGGTGCCGCTGACGACACTGCGCGCGATCCTGGTCCGGAACATGCGGCAGGACTTGGCGGCCGCCCGTGAGCGCGAGAAGGAAGAGGGGGCGGGCGTGGCTGCGATGTTGATGAAAGCGGGCGGCTGGCCGGACACGGAGACCTTCTGCAAAGCCCGCCGTCCGGCCCCTTTCGGGACTGAATGGTGGCTGCGGGCGCGCACCTATCTGTATCAAGGATTGCCGGTGCGTTGACCCGGAGGCAGTGTTAAACTGAAGGTTTGCGCGGTTCCCGGAGAGGTGGCCGAGTGGTTGAAGGCGCACGCTTGGAAAGCGTGTATACGGGAAACTGTATCGAGGGTTCGAATCCCTCCCTCTCCGCCAGATCCCTGACTCCGGGGCTCCCAAGCTGGACGATCCTGCCTGGGCTGTGCGCAAGTCAAGGCGAACCGCCGTTGAAGGGCGGCAAGTCCGACCACCCACGCGGACACGCTTAGAATCGGCTCTTGCGGCGATTGCTGCCGGGCTGGATCACAAAGCAAGCCGCGCAAGCAATTGGTCCATAAGGCCTTCCAGAGACTCCCGCGACGACAGGCTGCCCTGTGCCACACGCGCATTGCCGCCACCGCGACCGCCAAATTCGCCGAGCAGCGCTTTCAGCATCGTGCCCGCATCGAGGCCCGCGTCTTCGCTCGCGGCCAGCATCACCGAAGGCGGTTCCGCGGTTACGGCCACAAGCGCCGCCCGTGCGCCTTCCGTGAACGCCATCGCCAGGGCGCGGACCTCGTCGTCGAACGAACCCGATGCCCGCCTCTCGACGTGAACCCGGCGGCCCGCGGCGTTTTGCTCCGCTGCCGCGTACAACGCCCGCCCACGGTACCCGGCAAGTTCCGCCGCCAGCCGGCGCGCCCTCTTGCCTGCCTCGCGGGCCTCGGCTTGTAGCGCTGCGACCAGCGCAGGCACCTCGTCCGCGGGCGATGAGAACTGCCGTGCCGCGCGGGCGAGCGCGTCCGTGTCCGCCTGCATCCGCTCCATTGCGCGGCGCCCGCAAAGAAATTCGACCCGCACATTTCCGCGGATCTTATCGAGCCTGCGCACAACAATCGGGCCGATCTCCCCCGTGGCACGAACGTGCGTTCCGCCGCAAGCGCTGCGGTCCAGATCCGCAATGATCACAATCCGCAGCGTACCTTCGCGTTCGGAGGCTTTACGGAGGCCGTCCGCTTCGCGCGCGTGAACGAACTCCACATTGACAGGGCGGTTCTCCCACACAATTTCGTTGGCCCGCGTCCCGGCGGCGCGCTGCTGCTCTGGGCTCAGCGAGGGCGTGGCCAGGTCGAGCGTCGAGATCTCCTCGCCGAAGTGCACGCTCACCGTGGTGAAGCCGAACAGCGACTCGAACAAGGCCGACAGCAGATGCTGGCCAGTATGTTGCTGCATGAATCCGAAGCGTCGCGGCCAGTCGATCACGCCGTGCACCGCGCCCGCGGGCGGCGGGGCCTCGAGATGATGAGCGATGCGCCCGTCGTCGTCCTCGGTCACCTCACGAACCGCGGCGCCGCCGAGCGTGCCCACGTCGTGCAACTGTCCGCCGGAGGTTGGGTAGAAGACGGTGCGGTCGAGATACACGGCATTGCCGCGCACGTCAACGACGGTGGCATCGAATTGCGTGAGATAACTGTCGGTGTAATACAGGCGTTCGGTCATGCGGCGGAGGTCACACCCACTCGAGCGCGCCCTTCTTGTATGCCCAGACGTAACCCACGATCAGGATCGCCAAAAACACGGCCACTTCGGCCACGCCAAACCACCCGAGCACCTGATAGCGCACCGCCCAAGGGAACAGAAAGATCGTCTCTACGTCGAAGATCACGAACAGAATCGCGATGATGTAGAAACGCACCGTGTACCGCCCGCGGGCGTTCGACGCCGCCTCGATGCCGCATTCATAGGCCTCCACTTTGGCCTGATTCGGCAGCGCCGGACGGACAAACCGGGCAGCCCATAGCAGCACGAGCGGGAAAGCAATCGCAAGGGGCAGGAAGATGAAGATGGGCAGGTAGCCGTCCGGCATGCCCCATACTATATCGCATTGTGGACGCGCGTGTCCTGAACCGGTGGCGGCGGTGCGGCTCCTCTATAATCGAGGTTTGACTCCCTCGATTGCCGCCAGAACCGTCTGGAGCCTGCCCGGCGCGAAATTCGTGCGCGTGCTGCACGAGCGCCGCTCGCTCATCCATGAACTGGTGCGGCGCGACTTCGAGATGCGCTTCGTCGGCTCGGCGGCGGGCTGGATGTGGACGATGATCCACCCGCTGGTGCTGCTGGTGAGCTGGGTCTTCGTGTTCCAGTACTGTCTGAAGGTGCCGCCGCCGCCGGGCGCGGGCGACAGCTACACGCTCTATTTGTTCTGCGGCTATCTGCCCTGGATGCTGTTTCAGGACACGGTGCAGCGCTCCTCGGTGTCGCTGCTCGAACAGTCGGGCCTGATTACGAAGACCGTGTTTCCGTCCGAGATTCTGCCCGTCACCATCTTTTTGTCGTCGCTCACCAGCCACACCATCGCGGTGGCTCTTTCGGCGGTGGTCATCTTTCTGCTGAAAGGCCATTTCAGCGTGCTGCTTTTGCTGCTGCCCATCTACACCGCGCTGCTGGGGGTGTTTGCGATCGGCGTCGCGTGGATTTTTTCAAGTTTGCAGGTGTACTTGCGCGATACGGCGCAATTCGTGGTGGTGATCCTGACCGGCTGGTTCTGGCTGACGCCGATCTTCATTGACGAGAGCCATTTTCCGGAGGGCGCGCGTTTTCTGGTGCATTGGAATCCGGTGGCGTACGTGGTGAAGGGCTATCGCCAGCGCCTGTTGATGTACGAGATGCCGAATTGGGGCGAAGTGGCCGTACTGGCCGGCGCGGCGTTCGCCGTCTTCTTCCTGGGCGGCATGGTTTTCCGCCACCTGAAGCGCGGTTTTGCCGACGTTTTATAGCGATTTCCGAGGAGTTTTATGAACTGGACCCGCCGTTCGATGCTCGTCCTGCCCGCCGCCGCGCTGGCTCAGCGCCCCGCAGCGCCGCCTGCCCGTCCGAGTATCGTGCTGATTCTCGCGCGGGATCTGCCCGCCTGGGCGCTCGGTTGTTACGGCAACAAGGAGATTCGCACCCCGAACCTCGACGAACTCGCCCGCGCGGGCACGCGCTTCAATAACTGCCTTGCCTACGCGCCCGTGCCCGAGCCGGGCCGCACCGCGCTGTTGACAGGCTCACCCCAAGGCGGCCGCTCCCTGAGCGACCGGCTCGGCGCGGCCGGCTACCGCTGTGGCAGCTTCGAAGAAACCGCGGCCGCCGTGGCCTTCGCCGGCCAGCAGAAGCCCGGTCAGCCGTTCTTTCTCACCCTGCAGCTTCCCGGCGCCGGCGGCCCGCATGACAGTCACATGAGCGTGTACGCAAATATGAGTTTCGAGCATCAGGGCATCATGCAGGGCGCCCCGAACGCGGCCCACGGCAAGGAAAGGCTCGAAGACGTGAACGCCAGCTTTCGCCAGGCCGCGGCCGCCATCAGCGCCCTGGATGCGCAACTGCCCCCGCTGCGGCGCACGCTGATGGAACGGGGATTCTTTGACAACACGTTGCTGATCTTCACGTCCACCAACGGGATGCTGCTGGGCCGCCACGGATTATGGAGCGACGCGCGCGCCTCCGAACCGCCAAACCTGTTCGAGGAGGTGGTCCAGACGCCAATGATCTGGAGTTGGCCCGGGCGCGTGCCCGTGCAGGCGGCGCGGCCCGAACTCGTGAGTTCGCTCGACTTTGTGCCCACCCTCTGCGATGCGGCGGGAATCGAGGGGCCAGAAGGGCGCAGTTACCTGGCGCTCGCCACCAGCCGCGCGCTCCCGAAGGGGGAAAGCTGGCGCGATCTTGCCTTCGCCAATCATGGCGATGTCTGGATGGCCCGGGACAACCGTTTTAAGCTGATTTTACGCGAAAATGCGCCGTCCGTAAGCGAGCTTTACGACCTCCGGCAAGACCCGCGGGAATTCAAGAACGGTTTCGATGACCCGCGATATCTCACTGTGAAGGAGAGGCTCAGCCGGGAATTGGACGCATGGCGGGAAAAACCTGCATCGCGAATAGGCGCACTCCGGCATCGCATGATGGGGTGATGTGCGTTCCTTCTACCTTACAGCCGGTGCTGGGTGGCGGTAAGCCCCGCGCATCAGCAAGGGGCAAAATCAATAGCCAACGGAGGGCGGGAGAGGCTTCCAGTGTCCTTTTCAACTCCCACCCTATAAAAACCCGGGGGCCGCAATGTATGCCGGGCGCCCGCCGCCACGTGCTTCCGGAGAAGCTGGAAGGGCGACTATTATGGTCACGCAGAACATCAATACGCGTCATCGGGTCCGACTCGGGGCCAAGGCCAGATAGCCACTGTGAATCGGCGCCGTTCTGTCACATCGCTGGCTCGACGGCTACGCTTGGGCGAATTTGGTTCGTCAGCGTTTGAGAGGTCTTTGCCGGCCGGCTGGGAACCTGCTCCGGTTCCACATTAGCATTGCGATGGAATTGTCAATGGGGTGGTGGAGGGCGGAAATCGGCGTAATTCGTTGAAATGGGGCGGGATAAAAATATTTGCTATTGGCGAACAGGGCAGTTTGGCCGGAGGCGCTTTTCGTAGAGGGCTTCGGATTTTCGTGGGTTTCAGCGCGCCTGACTCTTGTGGATGACCAATCTTGGCGGGGCTGAAGCCCCGCGCGGGCTGAAGGCGAGCCCTACCTTTGCGGGGTCTTGTGCAGGTTTCATCAGCGCTGTGCGCCGAGGCCCGGCTGAGGTGGCGTCCCGCGGTGTTCGTGGTCTTGTCCGGGTTGTCGCCGCGCTTCGCGCGGGGGGGCTTTGGTGGTGGTATATTCGGCCCATGGTACGGGTGTTCGGGACTGTCATTCTGACGGCGGGAATGGCCGGGGCGCAGGTTGTGCCGGCTGCCCTGGATGCGGCTGTTGTCGGGGTGCTGGAAGCGGGGCGGGTGGTGGATGAGGGGGTGACAATCCGCGCCGCCGGGCAGTTGCGGGTGGTGCGGACGCTGGCGGGGGAACTGAAGCCGAACGACCGGGTTCCCCTGGCGTGGGAGTACCGGGCGGCGGCCAACGAGCCGCGCGAGCCGGAGAAGCGTTTGCCGCAGGGCGCCTGTCTTTGGCTGCTGAAACGCGCGGAGGGCGAGTGGCGGCCGGAACCGTATTTGCTCGACCGCGCCGTGGTTTTCGCCGGGGCCGTGGCGTATCCTCTGCCTGGCGACACGATGCCTCCGCAGTACTGGCCACCGCCTGGCTCATCCTGGCAGCGGGCCGTGGCGCATGAGATGCGCTGGTCGATGGAGGCCCTCGCGCAGCAGCATGGGGCGGGGCTGAATCCGAGACGGGGATTCCTTCGCGGTGGCGCAATGGTTTCCGCGCTGACGCCGCCGCAACGGCTTTTCACGGTTGCCGCGAACCTGCTCTGGCAATTGCCGGAGAAAGAGACTCGCGACGTTTATCGACTGCTCTCGGAAAGCGCGTTTTTGAACGCGCGCATGTCGGGCCTCGCGGGTCTTCTGCGGGCGGCCGAGCCACGCGCGGGGCGCGAACTGGAGCGGGACTGGCCAATGCTGGAAGCTACGCTCGATTCGATTCGAGCCGGGCAAGCGGCGCACTCGATGCCCCGCATGCCGCTGCAGGATCAATTGGCGCTGGCGCGAATCGCCGTGAGTGATGTGGGCGCGCCGAACCTGGAACGGACCGTGGCGCTGAGTTTGTGGAGCGCAGGCCCTGTGGGGCTACCCTACCTGGCGGTGCTGCTGGAGCATCCGGCGGAGGAGGTCCGCTCGGCGGCGGTGATGTCGCTGTGCCAGCATCTGGGAGCGAAAGTAAGAAACGACCGGCGGTACTGCCCGCCGTCCGCTCCGGTCAGAGATCCGGTGCGCGAAACGGAAGCCTGCGCGCTCTGGCGGGCGATGCTGCGCGAGATGGGCGTGGAAGCGCCGCCGTTGCCGTCGCGCTATTCTTCCACCGAGGCCGCGCCGCCGCAGGTGGAACTTCCGCCCGAGGAGCGTTTCTGGCTGTTGGCGGTCCGATTGGAGGGCTCGAAGAACCTGCTGCCGCTGCCAGCCAAGCTGGATGAGCGCGATAGAGAGAGCCTGTCGGCCATTTGCGCGTCCCTGTTGCGCAGCGAGAACGAGCGGCGGAAAGCCTTCGAGCGGTTGATTCACGAGCGGCGGCTGGCGGGTGCAACGCTGGAGCGCTCGGCCTACGAGGCGGATTCCAACGCCCGGCAGGCAGCGCGGGGCGCCGCGCTGGAGGAGGCGCGGCGGCAGTTGTCGGCTGCGGGGTGGCAGGCGTTGGAAGAGGCTCTCGCGGAGACGCAGGTGGTGCGGCGGGCTATCCCGGTGAGTCCTTAGCGCACGTCGAGACCGATGCGGCAGCCGTTACCGTGTTCGAGCGCGAGCCGCTCGTGGGTCCGGTAGGCGCCGTTGCGGCGGGCGAGTTCGTCAAAATCCACGCGGTGGGCATCGAATTCAGGCCCATCGACGCAGGCGAACTTTACGCTGTCGCCCACGGTGACGCGGCAACCGCCGCACATGCCGGTGCCGTCGATCATCACCGGGTTCAGCGAAGCGTAGAGCTTCAGATGCCAGTCGCGGGTGGCGTCGGCGGCGGCTTTCATCATCGGGATGGGGCCGATGACGTGTCCTTCGTCGAAGGCGCCCGGTCCGGCGAGGGTTTTCAGCAGAGCGACGACGTTGCCATGGAAGCCGAAGGAGCCGTCGTCGGTGGCCCAGTGAACCGGACCGGCGCCGGCGCGGAGTTCGGTGTCGAGGATGCGGTATTCGTTCGACCGCGCCCCGCACAAGACAATCACCTGGTTGCCCGCATCGCGGTAGGCGCGAGCCACCGGCAGCAGTTCGGCGACGCCCACACCACCCGCAAGGCAGACCACACGTTTCCCCGCCGGGATGGTGGCGGGCTCGCCGAGCGGCCCGGCGAGATCGGCGAAAGCTTCGCCGCACTGGAGAGCGACCGTCTCCTGGGTGGTCTTGCCCACGGCCTGCACGACCATCGAGATGGACTGGCGTTCGGGCGAGGAGTCCATGATGGTGAGCGGGATCCGCTCGGAGTGGTCGGTGGGGCGGACGATAACGAACTGCCCCGCTTTCCAGCGGCGCTGAATGCGGGGGGCTACCACCTCCAGCAGCGTGACGGCGGGAGCGAGTTCGCGGCGGTCAATGATCTGGTTGATCATGATTGCCTCCGTTCGGCGACAAAGCGCGGTGGATGGCGGCGGCGGCGGCGCGGCCGTCTTTCATGGCGAGGATCACGGTGGAGCCGCCGCGAACCACATCGCCGCCGGCGAAAACGAGGTTCATGGACGTCCGGCCGGCTTCGTCGATGACGATCTTGCCCCGGCGAGTATGCAACTGGGGCGTGACCCTCTGCAAAGTAGGATTCGGCGCCTGGCCGATGGCGGCGACCACGGTCTCGGCGGGGATTCGGTATTCGCTTCCGGGAATGGGCGCGGGCGAGCGGCGGCCGCTTTCATCGGGTTCGCCGAGTTCCATGCGGATACATTCCATGGCCGTGACGAAACCGTGCGGGTCGCCGTACAAAGCCACGGGCGCGGCCAGGAACTCGAAGCGGACGCCTTCTTCCTCGGCGTGCTTGATCTCCTCGATGCGCGCTTTGAGTTCGGCGCGGCCGCGGCGGTAGAGTATGGTGGTTTCGCTGCCCAGGCGGCGGGCCCAGCGGGCGGCATCCATCGCCGAATTGCCCCCGCCGACCACCACGGTGCGCTTCCCAACGTGGACGGGCGTGGGCCGTTCGGGGAACCGGTAAGCCTCCATCAGGTTCAGGCGGGTGAGGAATTCGTTGGCCGTATAAACGCCGGCCAGGTTCTCGCCGGGAATCTCCATCAGGTACGGCAGGCCGGCGCCGGTGCCGAGGAAGACCGCCTCGTAGCCTTCCTCGAACAACTCCTCGATGGTGGCCGACTTGCCGACGATGAAACTGGTGACAAACTCCACGCCCAGGTTTTGCAGGCGGGCGATCTCCTCGTGCAGGATTTCGCGCGGCAGCCGGAAATTGGGGATGCCGTAGGCGAGCACGCCGCCGAGCCGGTGCAGCGCCTCGAAGATGGTGACGCGGTAGTTCAGGCGCACGAGGTCATATGCGGCGATCAGGGACGCCGGGCCGGATCCGACCAGGGCAACTTTGGGCCCCGTCGGTTTGCGTGGTTCGCCCTTGACGAGTTCCTGCATGCGGAGCCGGGCATGGTCGGCGGCGAAGCGTTCGAGCGCTCCGATGGCGACCGGGTCCCAGCGCCGGCCGACGATGCAGGCCTCCTCGCAGAACAATTCGTGCTGGCAGACGCGGCCGCAGACGCCGGGGAACGGGCTTTGCTCGCTGATCACTTCGTGGGCGCCGGCGTAGTCGCCGTCCACCATGCGGAGGATGAAGCGCTTGATATCGATATTGAGCGGGCAGGCGTCGATACAAGTGGGCTTTTGGCACTGCAGGCAGCGCAATGCTTCAATCTTGGCTTGTTCTCCGGTGAACCCAAGCGCGACCTCGGCGGGCGTGTGCCGCAAGGCGGGGTCGAGCAGCGGAAGCGGTTGCCGCGGCGCTTTTGGGTCCGGTTTGGGCCTCGGTGGCGAAGGCTTCATTTTTTTAGGACCTATTTATCCCATATCACACATATTCAGGCGCCTTCAAGAGAGGTTGGGCCGGCTTCAGGTTACCGGCGCTCAGGGTTGGCGTGCCGGTAAGCTTCGTCGAGCAGTTCCACCACGTGCAGGACGCGCTGGCCCTTGCCGTGGCGGACCACGCCCGCGCGCAGCTGCAGCAGGCAGCCGGGGTTGGCGGTGGTGAGGACCTCCGCCTGCGTGAGATTGACCATCGCCATCTTGGTTTCGAGCAGCGCGGCGGCCATTTCGTCGTGAACGACATTGTAAGTGCCCGCGCTGCCGCAGCAGATTTCGGAGTGTGGCAGCTCGCGAAGCTGCACGCCGGGAATGGAGTTCAGCAGGGCGCGCGGCGCGTTGCGGATCTTCTGGCCGTGCAGCAGGTGGCAGGAGTCCTGATAGGTGACGGAATAGGGAGTGACGGCCATGCCGGGCGCGAGGCCGATCTCCGCGAGAAATTCGAGCACATCGCGCATTTTTTCGACGAATTGATGTGCTTTTTGCGCGTATTCAGCGTCGTTTTCGAGCAGTTCGTGGTATTCCTTCAGCGTCGCGCCGCAACCGGCGGTGTTGGTGACGAAGGCATCGGCGCCGGAAGCCAGAAAGGCGTCGATATTGCGGCGGGCAAGCGAGCGCGCCTGTTCGCGCTCGCCGCCGTGGACATGGAGCGCGCCGCAGCAGCACTGGTCCTCGGGAATCACGACCTCGCAGCCGTTGTCTTGCAGCACGCGGACGGTGGCTTCATTCAATCTCGCGAAAAAGACATTCGAGATGCAGCCCGCGTGAAAAGCCACGCGGGCGCGGCGCACGCCGTGGGCGGGGAACACGCGGCCGATGTTGTCGAAGAAGAAAGGCGCGTCGGCGGCGGGGGCGAGCGGCTCGACGCGTCCGAGTTTTCCCATGAGCTTGAGCACGCCGGAGCCCTGCACGATGCGGCGCAGGCCGCTGGCTTCGTAGAGGTAAAGGATGGCGCCCACGAACTTCAGCAGAGCGCGGGAGGGCAGAAGCTTGCGGTAAACGAACCAGCGCAGCAGCCGTTCAGGGCGGCTCATCGGCTTGGTGGCCACGATTTCTGCGCGGGCGGTCTCGATCAGGCGGCCGTAAGGCACGCCGGAAGGGCAGGCGGTCTCACAGGACCGGCAGCCGAGGCACAGGTCGAGGTGTTCGTAATAGGAATCGTTCGCTTCCACCTGCCCGGTGGCCACTTGGACCATTTGATAGATGCGGCCGCGGGGCGAGTCCATCTCGACGCCGAGTTCGCGATAGGTGGGACAGGCATTGAGGCAGAGGCCGCAGTGGACGCACTTGTCGAGGTCGGCGCCGGCGGGGGCGTCGGGATGGCGATCCGGCAACACCGGAGGGAAGGCGGCGTGCGGGCTAGATGCGTCCATGCAACCTCCCAGGGTTGAGTAGCGCCTGCGGGTCGAAGAGCTTCTTGAGATCGCGCATCACCTCGAGCGCGGGGCCGGGGGCGGGCCAGCGTTCGAGCCTGGCGGGGGCCTCGGGGCCGGACCATTCGATAAGGGCTTCCGCGCCAGCCTGAGCCAGGGGCGCAAACGCGGCGCTTGCGGCGGAGGCATCCTCGAAGGCAAGCCATGCGAGGCCGTTGGCGGCGCGGGCGACGGCGGGACCTTGGGCCAGCGCCATCACCGCGCCGAGCGCCTGCATGGGGAATCCGGCGCGGATCACGACGGCGCCGGGACGTCCGGCGATGACGTTGGGGGCGAAGTCCTGGACGGCGGTCCAGAGCGAGGTTTCGGCCTCGCCTTCGAGGCGGGAGGCGCCCGGCAGCTCGCGGTCGTAGCGGTCGAGCACGCGGGCGCTGCCGCCGGCCTGAACGAGCAGGACGTAGGCTTCGGCGAGACCGGCGGCGGCGGCGGCGGCCGGGTTGAGCAGGTCGAGCGCGGCGGGCTGCAGGGCGCCGGTGAGGATTTCGCGGCGGGCGGCAATTGCGCCGTCCAGGGTGTCGAAAGCGCTGGCGAAGGTGGCTGTAGCCTCCGGCTTGGGCGCGAGTTTGAAGTTCACGCTCGCCATGACGGCCAGAGTGCCGAAACTGCCGATCATCAGTTTTTGCAGATCGTAACCCGCGACGTTTTTCACCACCATGCCGCCGGAACTGATCAGGTCGCCATCGAGCGTGGCGCATTCCATGCCGATCACCTGGTCGCGCGCCGAACCATAGAGGCGCCGCCGGGGACCGGAGCAGTTCGCGGCCACTACGCCGCCGACCGTGGCCCGCGCGGCGAGCGGCGGATCGAGCGGCAGCATCTGGCGCTGTTCATCGAGGATGGAGGCGAGAGTGGACCAGGGCATGCCGGCTTCGACGCTGATGGTGAGGTCGCGCGGTTCGTACTGCACCAGGCGGTTCAGGCTGGTGGTGACGATGCACAAGTCCGAAGCCGCGGCCATTGGGCCGCCCATCCGCGACTTCGAACCCGCGCCGCGCAACGTGATGGGCCGCCCATGTGCGGCGGCGTCCCGCAGAGCTGTGGCGAGCTCCCGGGCGGAGGCTGGCTGGATGACTTGCACCATGAAAGCCTTTCGCGAAGTCACCATTGTGTCAGAACCGCGTGCGCGGCGTGTATCATCGTAGGGAGTTCCCCGTTATGGCTTCACGACGTAACTTTCTCTCGACCTTCGCCTCCTCGGTGGGAGTCACCCTGGCCGCGCCGGCGTCCGTTCTGGGCGCGAACGAGCGGATCCGGCTGGGCATCATCGGGCCGGGCGATCGCGGGCTGCAACTGATGCGCGAAGCGTTGGGCTGCGAGGGCGTGGAGTTCGCGGGCGTTTGCGACGTCTATACCCGGCGGCTCGAACAGGCGCGGCAACTGGCCCCTGAAGCGAAGACCTACCTGGACTACCGCTATCTGCTTGAGGACAAGTCCATCGACGCCGTGCTCATCGCCACGCCGCAGCATCTGCACTGCGAGCATTTCACCGCCGTGATGGAAGCGGGCAAGCACTGCTACCAGGAAAAAACGATGGCCTTCACGGTGGACCACGCCAAGCGGATGCGCGCGGCGTATGAGAAAGCCGGCGACCGGATTGTGTCCATCGGCCATCAGTCCTGCACGTCCGGGCTGATGGACGACGCTCTGGCGCTGCTCGGGGCGGAGCCGATGGGCAAGATCACGGCGATCCACATGACGATGTACCGCAATACGCCGCACGGCAGGCCGCAATGGTCGCGGCCGGTGTATCCGGACATGACGCCCGAGAACATCCTCTGGAAGCAGTTCCAGGGCGAGGCGCCCGAACACGAATTCGACGCGAACCGCTTCATCAACTGGCGCTTCTTCTGGGAGTATTCCGGCGGCAACGTATATGAGAACATGTGCCACCAGCTTGCGTTCTGGTACAAGGCGCTCGATCTGCAGATCCCGAAGGCGGCGACGATGACCGGTGGGGTGTACCTGTGGAAGGACGGCCGCGAGGTGCCCGACACCATGTGCGTGACGATCGAGCAGCCCGAGGAAATGCTGATCAGCTGGAACTCGGGCTTTGGCAACGACCACTTGCGGGCCACCGAGGACGTGCTTGGCACCGATGGCACCATCGCGAAGGGCCAGCAGATCCGCTGGCTGCCGCAGCGCGTGAACACGAAGGACCGCGAGGAGAAACTCGGCCGCACGCCCACCGCGCCGCGCGCGCACATGCAGAATTTCTTCGATTGCATCCGGCAGAACAAGACCCCCAACTGCCCGTTCGAAGTGGGCTACCGGTCCTCGATCGCCTGCCGGATGGCGGTGGAAAGCTACCGGCGGCAGCGCACCATCCGGTGGGACGCGGACCGCGAGGATCTGGTCTAAATCATCTTGAGGAGTTGAACGTTTGCAGGCGAAAATCGGCATCATCGGCGGCAGTGGACTGTACTCCATGCCGGGCTTCACGAACCAGCGCGAAGTGGCGCTGGAGACACCCTTCGGCGCGCCCTCTGACGCCTACGTGGTGGGCGAGATGGCGGGCAAGCCGGTGGCGTTTCTGGCGCGCCACGGGCGCGGCCACCGGCTCAGCCCTTCGGAATTGAATTTCCGCGCGAATATCCATGGTTTCAAGCAGTTGGGAGTGGAGTGGATCATCTCGCTTTCGGCCGTTGGCTCGCTCAAGGAAGAGCACAAACCGCTCGATTTCGTGATTCCCGATCAGTTTGTGGACCGGACCATGGGCCGCAAGTCCACCTTCTTCGGCGAAGGGCTGGTGGGCCATGTCAGCTTCGGCGATCCGGTGTGCAACGCGCTGGCGAAACTGCTCCACCAGGCGTGCGGCGAGGCGGGTGTGCCCTCGAAGCTGGGCGGAACCTACATCTGCATGGAGGGACCGGCGTTTTCCACCAAGGCCGAATCGAACCTCTACCGCTCGTGGGGGATGGACGTGATCGGCATGACGAACCTGCAGGAGGCGAAGCTCGCGCGCGAGGCCGAGCTCTGCTACGCCACCATCGCCATGGTGACCGACTACGACTGCTGGCACCCGGAACACGACGCCGTCACGGTGGCCGATATCGTCAGAAACCTGCATCACAACGCCGAAAACGCGCAAAAAGTGGTGTTTAAGGCGGTGGAATTGCTCGGTATGGGCGAGCGGAAATGCCCCTGTGCCTCCGCCCTCGAGTTCGCCCTGATCACCGACAAGACGAAGGTCCCGGAAGAGACAAAGCGGAAGCTGGAGTTGCTGGTTGGCAAGTATTTCGCCGAATGAGCTGGCGGTTGAGCTGCTGAACCATTGCCTGCGCGGCGCGGCGTGGCCCGCGGACGTGCTGGACGCGCTCACGGAAGAAGCGCTCGATGAAGATCCCGCCGTCGCCGCCCCCGCCACGCGGGCGCTCTTCACGGTGCTGGTGGAGCGACTGGCTGACCTGTTCGAGCCGCGCCTTTGCGGCGTGTACGCGCGGCTTTTCGCGCGGGTGATCGAACTGGCGCGGCCGGATTTGGGTTCAGCGGCCGCCCTGGTGGACCGTTACGAACAGGTGCGCGCCGTGCGTCCGCCCGCCTTCGAGCCCCGCAGTGTGCTGGTGCCTTCGCGAGTCACTCTGGGCGCGGACATCGCCGTCACCAGCCTGCTCCTCGATGCCGCCAAACAGCGCTACCCCAAGGCGCAGATCGTGTTTGCGGCGCCGCCAAAGTCGTGGGAGCTTTTCGAGGGCGACCCGCGCCTGACTCACCTGCCGCTGCGTTACGGGCGCGGCGCGCTGCTGGGCGAACGTCTGGCCGTTTACGATGAGCTGCGGGAGGCGGCCTCGGACCCGGCAACGCTCCTGCTGGACCCGGACTCGCGCCTCACGCAACTCGGCCTGCTGCCGGTGTGCGACGCCGGGCGGCACCACCTGTTTGAGTCCCGCGCATATGGAGGCGAAAGCCTCGATCCGCTGCCCGCGCTGACGGCCCGATGGCTTCAGGAGACGCTGGGCGTGGAGGAACCGGTCCCCTATCTGCAGCCGAAGTACCGGCACGAAAAGCCGGGTTCTCTGCCCCTGGTGACGGTGAGCCTCGGCGTAGGCGAAAACCCGGCGAAGCGTGTCGAGGACCCGTTCGAGGAAGAACTGCTGCGGATTCTCGCGAGCCTCGATGCGCAGGTGATGGTGGATTCGGGCGCGCCGGGCGGCGAGGAGCAGGAGCGCGTGGAAGCCGCGCTGGGCGCTCTCGGCGAGGCAGCGGGCCGGGTGGGCGTTCATAGCGGGCCGTTCGCCTTTTTCGCGGCGATGATCGCGGCGTCGGATCTCTACGTGGGCTACGACTCCGCCGGCCAGCACGTGGCCGCGGCGCTGGGCGTGCCGCTGGTGAGCGTGTTCCAGGGCTTCCCTTCGGAGCGCATGATGGCGCGCTGGCGGCCGGAAGGCCCCGGTCCCGCGGCGGTTCTTCGCGGCGACCGGTTCCAGGACGTGCAGGACCTTCTGGCCGGTGTGCGCGCCGCAATCCGCCTGTAAGATTGCAGGCTGAGGCGCTATGCTCGCATTTCTCCTGTTTCTGCTGGCCGCTGAGCCCTCCCCGCCGCCGAAAGAAGAAGCCGCGGCGGGCTGGATTCAGCTCTTCGACGGCAAATCGCTCTTCGGCTGGACCGCCGATGAGGGCGCTCAGTGGACGGCCGCCGATGGGGCGCTCAAAGCCGATCAAGGCCCGGCAGGCTGGCTCCGGACACACGCGGCTTTTGGCGATTTCCGCCTGCGTCTCGAATACCGTGTGTCCAAACCCGAAACGGCCAGCGGCGTCGCGCTGCGCATGGGCGGCGAGGCGGGCTACGAAATCCGCATCCAGGATACGGACGAACGTTTCCCGACCGGCAGTATCGCTGGGCGGGCGAAGGCGAAGCCGCCGAAGCCGGAAGCGGGCAAGTGGCGCGCGCTCGATGTCACGGCGCGCGGCACACGGATCACGGTTCGCCTCGACGGCCGGCAGGTGGCCGCGCTGAAGCACTTCGGCCCGATTCACGGTCCCGTGGGACTGCGTTTCGTCGAAGGAAACCCGGTCGAATTCCGCAACATCAGGTTGAAGCCGCTCGACATGGCCTGCCTGTTCCAGGGCGATGAACTCAAGGAGTGGCGCGCGGCCGGCGAAGGCAAGTGGACGATGCGCGACGGCGTGGTGAGCGTGGCAGGCGGCCCGGGCGTGCTGGAGAGTGCACGCGCCTGGGACGATTTCATCCTGCAGATCGATGTGCGGGCCCAGGCCTCGCAAGCGGGCCTCTATTTCCGCGGCGAGAAGACGAAGCCGGTGGAGTTCGGCGTGGCGGCCGATGGCGAGTGGCTGACGCAGACCATCGCCGTGCGCGGCCGTCAGGTGAATGTGTGGGCCGATGGATCTCCGGTGACATCGCGGCAGGATGAGGAAGGGCGGCAGTGGCGCGGGGCTCTCGGCTTGCAGTCCTATGGCGCGGGGACCCGGGTGGACGTCAAGGACCTGTGCATCGCGCCGCTGGCGCGGAGGTAGGCGAAAGGTTCAAACGGGGGTGTGGGGGGGACGATAAGGCCATTACGATGGCGTGGCCGTTCCAGAGTCTGGAGTTTCCCGCGCCCGCCGAGCCGGGCACGGAGGACGCCGGCAACGCTTTGCTTCCGTTGACCTGGGCGCCACCGCCGGCGCCGAAGCCGGAGCAGCCACCGCCGCTGGCTGTGGTACGGCAGGCGCTGTCGCGGCATCGGCTTTGGCTGGAAGGCAGCCCCGGCGGCGAACGGGCCGAACTCGATGGATACGAACTGGAGCGGCCCGCGCTGGGGGCCGTGCGCCTGGAGCGGGCGCTACTGCGGCGGCTGGCGTGGCCGGGCGCGCAATGGAACGGGAGTTCCTGGGACGGGGCGGAAGCCGCGGCGTGCGATTTCTCGCTGGCGCATTTCGGCCCGGCATCGATGACGGGCAGCCGCTGGGCGAAGTCGAAGCTGGACATGGCGAGCCTGTCGGGGGCGGACCTGTGCGAGGCCCTGATCGAGGAATCGAGCTTCGAGCAGGTGAAAGCGGCTGGGGCGCGGTGGATGGAGGCGCGGCTGTCGAGGGTGAACTTCAGCGGGGCGCATCTGCGGCAGGCGGCCTTTCATCAGGCGCGCGCCTGGGAGTGCAACTTCACGGGGGCGGACCTCGAGGAGAGCCTGTTCTACCGCGCCGAACTTCAGCTCTGCCGGTTCCACGGCGCGCGTGCGGCGTGCGCGAACTTCGGCATCGCGCGGCTGCAGAACTGCGATTTTAGCGATGCGGTTCTGCGCCGGGCCCGGTTCGGGCGGGCGCGAATCGTCGTGGGCCGCTTCGTGAAGTGCGACCTGCGCGAAGCCGATTTCCGGGGGGCGGATTTGCGGGCGTGCGCCTTTGGCGGCGCGCAACTGGCCGGCGCGCGGTTTCTGGACGCGAGGACCTACGGCGCCGATTTCCGGGGAGCGGATCTGGGCGGCGCGAGGGATCTCACAGCGCGGCAGCTGGCCCAGGCTCTGACGGACACGCACACGGCGCTTCCCAATGGCGCCCCCGGGCCGTATCTGCGGGGATCCGGGGCGGAACGGCCTCGTCCGGGGAGGCTCGCGTGATCAGGAGGCTGCGGTGGCAGTGCGCGTCTCGCGCCAGCGTTCGCGAATGCGTTCGGGGAAGCCGGGGCGGCCTTTCCAGCCGGTGCGCGCGACCGAAAGCAGGATCATCGCCACGATCACAGCCAGCGCCATCCAGAAGCATTGCATCGCCGTGAACGAATTCTTCCAGTAGAAGAACCACGCTCCATAGACAAGCTCGGTGTGGACCCAATAGACCAATAGCGATGTAGTGCCCAACTGGCGCACGAAACTCCAGCGGTCCGGGTTCACGTAGCGGGTCCAGAGGAAGGCGAAGGGAACCAGCAGGTAGAGGCAGCCCAGTTTGATCAGCACCAGCGCGGGGCTGTGCAGCCAGAAGTCCTCGTTGGGATACAGCGAGTAGGGCAGGTTGGCGAAGTAGCGCGCGGACACGATGAGCACGAGTCCGGCCATTGCGGACCACTGCATGATTTTCAGGTAGTCGTGTTCGCGCGCTACACGCAGAATGGAACCGGCGCTGAGGCCGAAAGCGACATAGGCACCCCAGGGGAAGATGGAGAAGAACTCGGGGTTCGGGACGATGTAATGGCGCAGGAACGGGTGCAGCCCGCTGAAGCCGATCAGGGACATCACCGGCGCGACGCCCGCGATGAGCAAGCCGCTGATGAAGCCGAAGCGGATACGGTCGCGGGTGTCAAAAATCGCCATCGGCGCCAGCAGCACCACGGAGACGGCCATGCAGTTGAGGATGTCCACCTTAAACATGGTTTCCCACGGGCTGAAGCCGAAGGCGAACAGCCACATCTGCACGCGGAAAGCGATGGCGAGAAACATCAGGTAGCCGGCGCGCTTAATCGCGTGGCGGATCACCTGCGTGGCGCCCAGCCCGGCCTTCTGGCGCGAATCCATCATGAAGGCCAGCGTGATGCCGGTGAGGAAAAGGAAGATTGCGGGGGTCAGGCCGCCGATGAACTGCGAGAAGACATAGGGCGCTTCCGGCCGCAGGTCGTCGCGCATGAAGGCGTGAGTGACGTGGCCCTGCAGCATGACGAGCGCGGCGGCGCCGCGGGCCCAGTCGAGAAACGCGAGGCGGCTCGAGTTCTTCTTCTGAACGGGCGGCGGACCTGGCTCCAATGGCAGCATGGGTGACTATTTCTGCGGCGTGGACCGCTTGACGCCGCGCGGCAGGTTCAGGCGGACCGAGGCCTCCGTGAGCGGCGGATTGACTTTCAGCCCGCGGTAGCGGATCTCGCGGTAGTCCTGCGAAGGCTGGTGAATCTTCTGGCGAACGGGCTGGCCGGTGACTTCGGAGATCCAGATCTCGATGCGGCGGACATGCTTGAGCGCTTCGGCGTCGCGGGGGATGAGTTCGAGGCGGTCCGTGGCGGCGCCGTCGATGGTCTCGCGGCCGGTGTGTTTGAGGTCGTAGGATTTGCGCAATTCTGAGCCGGGGGTGCCGAAGCCGAGCAGCAGGAACTGGTCGATGAGGGCGCTTTGCTTGCCCAGATCGTACTCCTGGACGGTCATGATTTTCGGGTAGTAGATTTGCACCTTGCGGTTGCCGTAGCTGACGGCGCGCTCATCGGGCTTGGTGAATTCAACGAGCATACGCAGGTCGCGGGGTTTGGGGCGGAACAGCACGATAGTGCCGGACTCGACCGAGGTATCGTCGATGACGGCCGTGTGGGAGACCTGTTCGAGTTCGGCTGAGATGCCCCGGAAGCCCGCGGCGGCTTTGTCCATGCGCGCGAGCGTGGATTCGAGGTTCTGGGCGCCTGCCGGAGCGAGCAGGACCGTCGACAGCAGGATAATGCGAAAGAACATGCTGGAAAATGTGATGCAGGGAGTCAGGGTTTCAGGTACACGAGGAACCCCGCCGGTTCGCCGTCTCCATCGGTCACCGGGTGGACTCGGGCGGCCTCGGCCTTGCGTCCGACGCGCTTGCTGACCACCGCGGACGCTTGGGCGTTCAACGTTGCGGGCGAATCGGCGTTCAGAAGGCCGGCTTCCACGAAGAAGACGCCCGCGCCATCGTGAGCCGGCAGCCGGACAACCTGAGGCGCGCGCGGTTGATCGTTAAACACAGCTCGGGGCGTCAGGAAGATGAACGCGAGGATCAGGCCCACGACGACGTCATATTGCCACGTGGTGCGCGGGAAATCCCAGAAGATGAGGCGCTTCAACACTACACCTCCAATTTAACAGCCTGGAGAGCGAATGTCGCGCATTGCGGGCCGGTTAGGGCCTGGCCGGTTTCGCCCCCGCCGCGGCGGTATCGAGGCGGGCTTCGGTCATCTCCTGGGCGCGGAGCACCTGGCAGTGGGCGCAATAACCGCCGATTTCGGTGCGGGCGATCACGATCTGAAAGCCGAAGGTGGTTTCGATCTGGCGGCGGAGGCGCTGCAGCACATCGCCGAAAAACTCTTCCACCTTGCCGCAACGGAGGCAGACGATATGGGCGTGCTCCTGCTTCGTCCTGGTCTCGTAGTAGTGCTGATCGCCGCCATAGTGCATGAGGTCCAGCTCATCCACCAAGCCGCCTTCTTTCAGCAATTTCAGGGTGCGGTACACGGTGACGCGGTTCAGTTTCGGGTCCCGCTCCTGCGCCATGCGATAGAGGCTTTCGGCATCGAGGTGCTTGCCGGACTGGTCGATCAGTTCGAGCAGCAACTGGCGCTGGCGGGTGAGGCGGATGCCACGCTGCTTGAGCGTGTCTTTGGTCGCCGCTAAGCTCATGAGAAGGTTCTTTTACTTTACCATGGAGGCTGATGCCGGCCCCCGCCCGTGAAGCGCTGCTCGGCCCGTTGCGCGAAAGGATTCTTGCTTTCGCGGCATCCCGTATGGAGAGGAGCGCCGCCGAGGACCTGGCGCAGGAAACGATGCTCGTGCTCCATGAAAAGTACGCACACCTGGATGCTCCGGAGGATCTGCTACCCGTCGCGTTCCAAGTGCTGCGGTTCAAGATGGCCGCGCACGTCCGCAAACGCAAACGCCGCGGAGAGGACCATTCCCTGCCCGTGGACGAGATTCCCCTGCCCGCCGCGGAGCCCGACCCCGAACAGGCCGCCCTCGCCGCCGAGAGGCGCGCCTGCCTGCTGGAAGGTTTCGCTTCGCTGGGCGAACGCTGCCGCGAATTGCTGCGATTGAAGATCGCCGGCCACGGATTCGAGGCGATTCGCAAACACTTCGGCGCAGCTTCGATCAATACGATCTACACCTGGGATTTGCGGTGCAGAAACCAGTTAAGGGAATCGTTGCGTCAAATCTGGGGAGGCCGCAGATGATACGCGACGAGCGGGACCGTTTGCTGGCCCGCTACACCAGCGGCGAACTCACGCCTGTGGAAAGAGAACGCCTGTTTACCGAGGCCTTGACCGATCAGGAACTCTTCAACGAGCTGTTCGAAGAGGACGTCTTGAGCGAAGCGCTGGAGGATCCAGAAGTCCGGCGGGTAATCATGGAGTTGGAGCCGCCCCGGCGGTCGTCCTGGGCGCCACGCTGGCGGTGGGCCACGGTGGGCGCACTGGCGGCCTCGCTCATTTTGGGCGTGGTCCTTGTGCGCCGGCAAATGGAACCGGAAGCCGAACCCGAGTTGATGGCGCGGGCGCTGCCGGCGCCGGTGACGCGCATCGAACCGGTGCCTGTGCCGCTGCCGAACCAATTGGATTCGCCCGCGCCGGCGGCCGCGGCTGCGCCGAGCCGGGAGGCTTCGATGGAGGGTTTCGCCGGGCCTGTCCCCGGCATGGCAATGGACGCCGAGAAAGCGAGCGAACCGGCCGAAGCGCCCGTGGGCGGGCTGGAGACGCAGGCAGCGCTGGCGGCGGTAAGCCTGCCGTTCTCTGCGCTGGTGGAGTACTCCGGACCGGGGGGCGGTTGGCGCGCGGCGGAAGGCGTGTCCGTGCCCGAAGGTGCGCCGCTGCGCCTGTCGGTGACGGCGGGCGCACCGGTAATGATCTTGGCGGCGGGCGTTCGGGCGCTGGTACTGCCTGGGGCTCCACGTCATTTTACGCTGCCTGGGTACGCTGCGGGCGAGCATGAAATCCGCGTGGAATGGATGGACGGCCCGCCCGTTGCGGAATTCGCAGCGCCTCGGGCGCGGCTGATGTCGGAAGCAGGCAAGAACGCGCCAGGGGCGGAAACGCGTGCGGCAGGCGTGCGGCCGTCGGTGTTGATGGTCCGGATCCGCGTCGAATAGGCCTGAAAGGTTCGCCGCCTTCGCGGCATCTGCCTGGTATGTGGTTGATGCTGCTATTGGCCATGCAGGTTCCGTGCGTACAGGGCGTGCCGGTGGAAGTGGCCGCCAGTCCGGGTTGGATCGAGAAGGGTGAACAGATCGCGTCAGTCTTCCGGGAGTGGATCGCCCGCGGCTGTACGGCAGATCCGGAATCGCGTAAGCTGGAAGTCGCCATGCCACGCCACGCGCTAATCCCCATCCTGTGCGCGGCGCTTGCCGCGGGTTGCGGCTCCAGCCCCGCGCCAGTCAAGGAAAGCAAGCAAGTGAAGATCACTGAATTTGGGAAGACCCCGGACGGGCGGGCTGTCCGCCTATATACGCTGCGCAACAAGAGCGGCATCGAAGCCGCCATCACCGATTACGGCGGCATCCTCGTTTCCCTGAAGACGCCGGACCGGAAAGGCGAGATGGGCGACATCGTGCTTGGCTTCGATTCGCTCGACGGCTATCTTGGCCAGCATCCTTACTTTGGCGCGCTGGTGGGCCGTTACGCCAACCGCATCGCCAAGGGTCGCTTCAAGCTGAACGGCACGGAGTACACGCTCGCGCAGAACAACGGCCCCAACGCCCTGCACGGCGGGCTGAAGGGCTTCGACAAATACGTCTGGCATGCCGAACCGGCCGCCGATAACGCACAGCGGCTGACATTGCGGCATTCGAGCCCCGACGGCGACGAAGGTTATCCCGGAATGCTGAACGTGGTGGTGACCTACACGCTCACGGATGAAGACGAACTGCGTATCGACTACGCCGCGACCACGGATAAGCCGACCGTTCTCAACCTGACCAACCACACTTATTTCAACCTCGCCGGCGCCGGCACGATTCTCGATCACGAACTGGAACTGGCCGCGTCGCGCTTCACGCCCGTAAACGCAGAGCTGATTCCGACGGGCGAGATTGCGCCGGTGGAGGGGACGCCGTTCGATTTCACCGCGCCGCGCCGCGTCGGAGCGCGGATCAACGATCCCCACCCGCAGATCCAGGCGGGCGGCGGTTACGACCACAATTTCGCGATCGACGGAGAGGCGGGCACACTGCGGCGCGCGGCCAAGGTCACGGAGCCGACGACCGGACGCGTGCTTGAAGTGTTCACGACTCAGCCCGGCGTTCAGTTCTACACCGGCAATTTCCTGGACGGCACGATCACGGGGAAAGGCGGCCGGGTTTATCAGAAGCGCGCGGGTTTTTGTCTCGAGACCCAGCACTTTCCCGATTCGCCGAATCAACCCGCTTTTCCTTCGGCACTGCTGCGGCCCGGAGAAGAGTCCACTTCCACGACGGTCTTCAAGTTCTCGAGAGGTGAATGATGTCGGAGGCGTGCCCGGTTTGCGGCGGTACCGGCTGGAAGATCATCGAGCGAGATGGCCTTTCGGCGGCGGAGCGCTGCGCCTGCTTCTTCCGGACAATGACCGGAGCGACGTGGGCCAAGGCAGGCGTGCCAGAGAACTACCGCCGCTCTTCGTTCGAGAACTTCCGCCTGCCCGACAAGAGCCAGAATCCCATCGCCCACGAAGCCATGGCGCGCGCGTATCTGGCCGTGATGGGCTTCGCCCGCGAGTTTCCCGCCGTGGACAAACCCGGTCTCCTGCTGATTGGCGATCCCGGCACCGGCAAGACCCATCTGGCCGTCGCCACGCTGCACGCTGTCATCGAACGCGGCCATCACGGCGTGTTCTGGGGTTACCAGCATTTGCTGGATTCGATTCGGGCGGGGTATGACGCTGCGTCGGGCGCGAGCGACCGCGAGGCTTACGAAGTGGCGCTGGAGGCGGAAGTCCTGCTGCTCGACGACCTCGGCGCGCACCGCGTCACCGAATGGGTGGAAGACACGGTGACCAGCTTGATCACCTACCGCTGCAACCACCGGAAGCCCATCATCGCCACCACGAACCTGCCTGATGCCGACATGGGCGCGGAAGCAGCGGGCAAAGCCGCCACCACGCTGACCGACCGCATCGGGATGCGCGCACGTTCGCGCCTGTTCGAAATGTGCCATATCGTGAAGATGCCGCGGGTGGGCGATTACCGCATCCAGACGGCTGCACGCTGAGCTTGCCTGCTATATAGTAGAGGCAGTTTATTCAGCCACCATTGCGCAAGGAGCATTGAAGTATCCCATGGACCGCCGTCACTTCCTGATGAGCACCGCCGCAGCGGCTCCGCTCGCCGCCAGCGCGCTGGCCAGCCCCAATGACACCATCCGCGTAGCCGTTGTTGGCTGCCGCGGCCAGGGTAATTCCCACATCCGCCAATACCTGCCCATGAAGAACGTCGAAATCGCCGCGTTGTGCGATGTCGACGATTCGATCCTCAACCAGCGTCTCGCGTTCATCGAGAAGGAGTCCGGCAAGAAGCCCGCGGCCTACAAAGACCTGCGCAAACTGCTCGAGGACCAGTCCATCGACGCCATCTCGATCGCCACGCCCAACCACCAGCACACGCTGCAGACTATCTGGAGCCTGCAGGCGGGCAAGCACGTTTACTGCGAGAAGCCGTGCTCGCACAATATCTTTGAATCGCGCCAGATCGTCGCCGCCACCCGCAAGTACAACAAGCTCGTGCAACACGGCACGAACTCCCGCTCCACCGCAGCCCTGAAGGAGGCTGTGCAGAAGCTCGCCGATGGCTATCTGGGCGAGGTCTATATGTCGCGTGGTCTGTGCTTCAAGTGGCGCGACACCATCGGCCGGACGCCGCCTTCGCCCGTGCCGGATGGAGTGGATTACGATCTGTGGCTCGGCCCCGCGCCGAAACGCGAGTTCACCAAGAACCGGTTTCACTACAACTGGCACTGGTTCTGGGACTATGGCAACGGCGACTTCGGCAACCAGGGCATCCACGAAGTGGATATCTGCCGCTGGGGCCTGGGCGCCACATTGCCCACCAAAGTGAGCGCCATGGGCGGCCACTTCATGTTCGACGACGACCAGGAAACGCCCAACGTCCTCACTTGCACCTATGAGTTCAACGTCCAGGGCAAGAAGAAATTCATGGTTTTCGACGTGCGCCACTGGATCACGAACAATGAAGCCACCATCGGCTCCCCGCAGACCAATACGGTAGGCAACATCTTCTATGGTTCGAAGGGCATTATGTCCATCGACGGCTATGCGCAGTACGAGACGTTCCTCGGCCGCAAGTTCGAGCCTGGCGACAAGCGGAAGGAAGGCGGATCGCTGTGGCAGAACTTCATCGACGCGCTGCGTTCCGGCCGCCGCGAGGATCTCGCCGCTGAGATCGAGGAAGGCGCCTACAGCTCAACGCTCATGCACCTGGCCAACATCAGCTACCGCCTTGGCCGCACTCTGAATGTCGATCCGGTCACCGGCGACGTGAAGGACGACAAGGAAGCCATGAAGATGTTCACGCGGCAATACCGGAAGGGCTTTGAAGTGCCCGTGAAGGTGTGACGCGCCGGCTCTGATTGTCTGATCTGGTCAAGAGGCGTCCGCGGCCGTCCGGTCACGGGCGCCTTTTGGCGGAAATTTTCGAGGGCCGGTGCTCCGGCATGAAAGGGCAAGCCTGCACGCGGCGCGCACCTCCTGTGGAGCGTTTCGGAGCGCAACGCCAATGGGGCGGGACGGAGAGCTATTCCAACGGTGTGAGAACAACGCTCCGGAAGTGCGTCTCAGCGCCTTCGGACTGCAGGGCGATCGCGCCGCGGCTCTGGCTCAGCTTGGAGGCCTGGTTCACCAGCACTCCGTTAACGTGCACGGTCACTTCATCGCCTTTCGCGATGATTTCCATCCGGTTCCACTCGCCGGCGGGTTTCTCCGAATCGTCGGTCAAATTCAGATGGCGGCGGCCGTTGATCCTTCCTTCTGGGTTGGGCAGTTCCAGCGTTGTGCCGATTACCCAGAAATCCCCCGCATTGCCGAACGCGAGCTGCACCTCGAGCGACTTTGGCCATTGGCCGAGGGCATTGGGCGTGGTGGTGTGAATCAGCACCCCGTTGTTGCCCCTGGTGGTACCCTCGGGCCAGCGCCATTCGACGGCAAGCTTGTAGTTATCGTATTCCTCAAGCGTCCGAATGTAGCCCGTGGGTTTTCCGCGGCAAATGAGAATTCCGTCCTGTACGGTCCAGACATCGGAGACCGGGGTGGTGGTGTCCTGGGCCTTCGCTTGCGCGTCCCAGAGGTAGTGGGTCCAGCCCGTCAGGTCCTTTCCGTTGAATAATTGAACCGGCTCGGCGGTCTGTGCGGCCATGACGGCGCCAAGCAACACGGCAGCGAGTCGAATCATGTGCATGATTCCGGTATTGTACACGCGTTGCGGCCGGGCCGGGGGCTGAGGCGCGAGAGTTGAAGGAGCGCGCTGAAGCCTGACGGGACTCGAATCTGTGCCCTCCACCGTGTCAGGGTGACTTATCTGATTGATAAAACACGGATTGCCCGCGCTCCAAAGAGATGCGGCTCACAATTTGGACCAAATCCTGGTTTTGGCGAGGGTTTGGACCACAAATGGTCGTCGACTCCACAACTCCGAATTACTGCACCCGTCTCACGCGGGATCCATGGCGCCCGACTATCTGACCCTGATCATGGTTCTGGGGAAGAGAAACAGTTCGCCCTGATAGGAGTACGCCCGCGGCGACGAATGACCATCAATCTCCGCCAGAATTCTACAGCCGGGGTTGGGCATGCCTCCGCGTGAGGCCTTGCAGCCGAACTCAGATAATTCATCGAGGCGAAATGAAGGCATCTCGGGCCTGGGCTGACGGCACGCGGCGGTTGAGCGCGGATTGCTGAAGCATGAGCGGCACTGGCTTGTGGAAGTGCCGCGAAAAAGGCGGCGGAAAAAGCGAATGCGGAATTGAGCGAGGAGCGCTCATCTTCTATGCGGTTATGAGCGCCTCCTTAGGCCCTTTGGCCGCCGATAAGACTTCGGCACGATTTCGCCTGTATTCGTGGGGATTGGAAGCGCAGCCTGGGTTCTTCGCCGCTCACCCCCGCCTGTGTGAGGGCCTCAGCGGCCCTCACGCGCGGCCGAAATGCTTTGGCGGACAGGCAGGGGGCGTGCTACTATCTCTGGAATTTGGGGTTTTCCGGCTGGTCCGAGGTTGGGTGGGACTGGCTTCCGATTTCCGCACTTGAGGAGGAGAGTGAGGTTCTATGTCGCTGCGTTCTTGGGCTGGCTATGTTTTTGTGCTGATGGGGTTGAATCCGATGAGCCTGGCGGAGGGGGGACGGGGCTATGTAGCCGTCGACGGGAAGTTCACTGGTATCGCGCATATCTATGCGTATCAGTTGCCCGACACGGGGCAGGAGAATGCGATCACAACGGTAATTGTGGCAAGCGACAAGGCGATTCCCGAGGGACTGCGCTCTCACAAGCCCAAAGAGTTTGCCCTGCGGGACGCAGGCATCTTCGTGGCTGTGATCGAATTTGGCAAGAACCCCGCGGAGTACACGCTGACTCTGACGGGCGCGGGAGTGGAGGGGCGGTCCATCTTCGCGGACAAATTGCCAGCCGACCCGTGGGCCGTCCGCAGCGCCGAGCGCGTGCAAGCCGGCATGCAACGCCAGATCAAGCCGGGCGACAGAACGATCGCCTTCATGCTCGACATCGACACGGCGCCCACCGTGGTCGAGGGCAGTCCAATGCCGAATTTGGCAGAGGTGGAAGCCGCGCGCAAGGCGGCCTCCACTTCGGCTTTTCTGGTCTATTACGAAGCGCTGCGCAAAGGGGATTGGAAGACGCTCACCACGGTTGTCATCCCCGAGGACGCGGCCCTGCTGAAGGAAGAGTTCTACCGGGACGCGATGAAGATCAAGGCGCAGTACATGGCGAGTGATCTCGAGGTGTTGAAGGCGGAGGAGCGCGGTGACACCGCCGAACTCACGATCACGGGCACGGAGACGGGCATCAAGGGCCGGATGGGGAAGGCCGTGCTCAAAAGAGTGAACGGCAGGTGGCTGGTCGAGAGCGAGTCATGGGCTGACCCGGATTAACCAGGCGGAGGGTGGCGGTGGACTCGGCACGCCCCGGCGCAACAGACCCCGAGCTTCAATTTACTGGATCACCTCTGGGCCAGTCTTCCCGCGCATTCGTGCCATCTTCTCCAACTCACCGAACAGTTCGTCCAACATCGGCTGGTGTTTCCGGAGCTTCAGCTTGAAACCGGCCACGCGCGCCAGTTCCTCGAGCGGCTCGGCATAGCGCGCATTCCGCACCATGACGGTCTCCGGCATGGTCCCCCGCTGCTCAATCGCTGTCGCCAGCACACGTGCCGCGACGCCGGGGAGCGGTTCTCCTGGTTCCCGGACCTCAGGGGCGTAGGCGAAGCCGGAGCGCGCATCCACGGCGGCGAACATGTGGAGCACGATCGGCCGCTCGTTCTCCAGGCCGGCGCATCCCGGCAGGATGTAATCGCCCACCACCAGCGCGCCCGAATCGCGCCTCGCGGGCAGCGCGGCCACCCGTTCTTCCGGCAGCCAGATACGCTTTTCGTGCACCTTCGTCAGGTTGATATTGACCAGCACGGCGCGCCACTGCCCCTCGTGCTTGTGAAGCATAGGCATCACACTCGCCTCCTCCGGCCACAAACGGGCAAGGTTATCGAATGCGGTGTGCTGGAGGAATTCGGCAAACGCAGCCAGGCACTCGGCCAGGCGCTTTCCTTCATCGTCGGTCATGTACCAGGGAAGATAGCCGTGCCGCACGGAGCGGAACTGAAACGAGCGCTTCACGGGTGGATAACGGCAGCCGCGCATCACCTCCATATCGAGGTCAGAGATGTCCAGCGGATCCAGGTAGGACAACTGGAGGGATTCGCACTCAGCCAGCAACAGCGCAAGCCGTTCCTCTTCCGGGGCCTTGGCCGCTTCCTGATACCACGCGTAACCCGCGAGACCGGGGTAAACGTTGATCGCCCGGTGCTCGCCCATGGCACCCAGCACCGAAAGGAAATCCGGCTGGGCGCCTTTTTTGCGCTGCACGGCGACGAAGTGGTCTTCGTTGAGATACTCCCATGGCGCGAAGCTGAGGATTTCGGCGGCAAGCCGGCACAGGCGGGAAGCCGTGCGCTGCGAGAGCGGCTTCTCGCCGGCAAGCTGTCCAGCAAAATAGGTCCGCGGCTGCTTCGTAGCCATGCGGCAAGGATAACAGGCTCGTCCCCGGCGGTTCAGTTCACAGCCGCTGGCCAGGCGCGCCGCCTTCCGAGCGGCTGAGCCGCGGCGGGGTGGCCGTCGTGTTGTCGATCAGCCGGGTTGAACCGAGCCACACAGCAGCCGAGATGCGCACGGGGCCGTCAATGCGGCTGACCGGCGTCTGGGATTCGTCGTCCACCACCTCGAGGTATTCAACGCGGATGGAGGGGGTCGAAGCCAGCACGGCAAGCGCATCCCGCCGGGCCTCGGCTGGCCCGGAGCCGTGTTCGATAGCGGCCCGGGCGGCCAGCAGAGCCTGGTAGAGGGCAGGGGCGTCGCGGCGCTCACTCGGGCTGAGGCGGCGGTTCCGCGAACTGAGAGCAAGTCCATCGGCTTCGCGCACGGTCGGTACACCGATGATCTCGACGGGGAAGTTGAGATCCGCCACCATTCGGCGCACGACGGCCACTTGCTGGGCATCTTTCTCGCCGAAATAGGCGCGCGCCGGCTGGATCAGGTGCAGAAGCTTAGCCACCACCGTCGCGACGCCGCGAAAATGAGGACCTCGATGCTGACCGCATAGATAATCGGTGACGCCGGAAACCTGAACATGCGTGAGCGAGGCTGCCGGATACATCTCCTCGGTCGCCGGAGCGAAAACCAGCTGTGCGCCACACGAGCGGCAGAGCTCAAGGTCCTCGGGCAGCGTACGCGCATAGAGTTCGTAGTCCTCGGCGCGGTCGAACTGAATGGGATTGACGAAGATACTGACCGCGGTGAAGCCGCATTCCCGGTTTGCCTGGCGGATGAGGGCCGCGTGCCCCTCGTGCAGGGCGCCCATGGTGGGGACGAAGCCCAGCAATAGTTCCGAGCGCCAGATGGTCTTCAGGGCTTGGCGCAGTTCCCAGACAGTGTGAACCACGCTGAGGTTCATTCGGGGAAACGCCCTTCCTGCACGTCCGCGATGTAGGCTTGGGCGGCCGTCAACATCTCTTCACCGAGGCGCGCGTAGGATTTGACGAACGAAGGAACCGGACCCGGGAACAGGCCGAAGGCGTCGTAGCTAACCAGCACCTGCCCGTCGCAGTGCGGCCCGGCGCCAATGCCGATGGTGGGAATGGCGAGTTCCGCCGAGATGGCCCGCGCGGTCTCGGGATGTACGAGTTCGAGCACAACCGCGAAAGCGCCGGCCTCCTGCAGCAGGCGCGCATCGGCCAGTAAAGCCGCCGTCTCCGACTCAGGGCGGCGCCGGTATCCACCCAACTGATGAACCGCCTGGGGCGTGAGGCCGAGATGCCCCATCACCGGAATGCCCGCCTCGACCAGGCGATGGACGGTCGCGGCGATCGCCCGCCCGCCTTCCAGCTTGACCGCCGCCGCCCCGCCCTCCTGCAGTAGCCTTCCGGCGCTGCGCAGAGCCTCCTCGGGAGAAACCTGATAAGTGAGGAAGGGCAGGTCAGCCACAATCAGCGCGCGCGCGGCGCCGTTGGCCACGGCGCGGGTATGGTGCACCATCGCATCCAGCGTGACAGGGATGGTGGTGGGATAGCCCATCACCACCATGCCCAGTGAATCGCCCACCAGCAGGACGTCGAGGCCCGCCTGGTCCAGCAGCCGCGCCATCGCGGCGTCGTACGCGGTGAGCATGGCAATCTTACGGCCGCGGCGTTTGTACTCGGACAGAGCCGTCGTGCGGATTGGCTTAGCCGGGTTGGTCATACGGGATGTGATTTCCTTCCAGCAGCGATTCGATGGCAGCGGCGGCTTCGGGCGCCAGCCCCTTCCGGCGGGCCAGGGCCAGCGTGTGCCGCCCGGCGGCACGATAGAGATCCCGCAGGGGGTTGCCCGCCAGCGCGCTCAGATGCAGCGCGATGGTGGCGGCATCGCCGCGCGCAATCGGACCGGTGAGCGCAGCCTCGGGACCGCGTTCGAGGATATTGTCGACGGACGCCCTCACCAGCGGTGCAAGGGTGCGGCGGGCCACTTCCCTCTCGATGCTCGCGGCATCGGCCAGCAGTGCTTCCGCGGCATCCAGGAGCGCCGCGGCGTAGTTGCTGGCGAACACGGCGGCGGCGTGATAGCGGGGCCGCTCATCGGGCGGCACATCGAGCGGCATCCCATCGAGCAGCGTGGTCAGACAGTGCGCCCATCCCGCGGCGGGCGCGTCGCCGGCAATGGTGAAAGCCGATCCGGGCAGCGCGGCGGCGCCCTGCGCCGGGTCGCAGATGGTTTGCAGGGGATGGAAACTGCCACAGGCAAAGCCGCGCGCCCGCAGCGGCTCGAGCACGGACACGGCTACTCCGCCGGCACAGTGCAGCGCCACGCCCGGTGTTTGCGCGGCGGCAGCGAGCATGCCCGCCACTTCTCCGATGGCGCAATCGGAGACGGCGATCAACACACGCCCGGCCCGGCGGGCCAGGCTTTCGAATGAGACGGGCTCAACCCCAGGTCCGATGAATCGGGCCGCGCGAACCGTGCGCCCGGCGTCGCGTCCGGCAATCCACAGGACGGGCACGCCACGCTCACTCAGGGCGCGGCCCAAGGCCTGGGCCAGATTGCCGGTCCCGGCAATCCCGGCGGCGATGGCGGGGTGCTGCGTCAAACTTCAGTGTAGTCGAGGCCCCGGCTGCGCCGGCCACCGGCTGCGACTCCCCCGGGCGCGGTCCCCACACCTTCCGCCGCATCAATTCACCTGGCGTCAGAAAGCCGGCCACTCCACCGTCCGTCAGACCTACGACTACACCCGCACCCAACTCGAACGCCAGGATGAAACCACCCGCGCCATGCAGAAGCGGCTTTCCGCATCCGAAAGTCATTGTTCTCTCAGCCTTCCCACGATAGACTGATCTCGACAGGTCCCAGAGTGCCATGACGGGCCGGACCATCTCGCACTATCGCGTTCTTGACAAGCTCGGGGAGGGCGGGATGGGGAGTGTGTTTCGGGCGGTGGATACGCGGTTGGGGCGGACCGTGGCGATTAAGGTCGTCAATGCTGCCTTTACGCAGCGCTTCGAGCGGGAGGCGCGGGCGATTGCGGCGCTGAACCATCCTCATATTTGCACTTTGCACGATGTGGGCGAGCACGAGGGTGCGCCGTTTTTGGTGATGGAGTTTGTCGAGGGCAAACCTTTGCAGGGGCCGTTGCCTGTGGATGAGGCGCTGCAGTATGCGATTCAGATTGCGCACGCTCTTGCGGCTGCGCACGAGGCGGGCATCGTTCACCGCGACCTGAAACCGGACAATATTTTGCTGACCGCCAAAGGCAGCGTCAAGATCCTCGACTTCGGCCTCGCCAAGCTGCACCAGACCGCGCCGGAGGCTTTGAAGCTGACGACGATGACTGAGCAGGGCGCCGTCGCGGGCACCGGTCCCTACATGTCCCCCGAACAGGCGCAGGGTGAACCCGTGGACGCGCGCAGCGACATTTTCAGCTTCGGCGCGGTGCTGTACGAACTGCTGAGCGGACGGCGTGCCTTCGCTCGCGAAACCTTCCAGGCCACCCTCGTGGCCGTGGTGGCGATGGAGCCGGAACCACTGCGCGAGGCCCCGCCCACGGTGGCGCGCATCGTGGCGAAGATGCTCGCCAAGGACCGCGCAAAGCGCTACCAGAGCGCCGAAGCGGCGTTGCAGGATCTCGCAACCGCCGCCCGCGAGAAGCCCTGGTGGCAGACCCGCCGCGCCGTCGTCGGCATGGCCGCCACGCCAGTGGCGCTGGCGGGCGCGGCGCTCGGCTTCAACGTGCGCGGGTGGCGCACACAACTGATGAACTGGATGGAGCCGCCCGCGGCGGCGGCGATCCGGCTGGCGGTGATGCCGTTCGTCAACATGACGGGCGACCCCGAGCAGGAGTTCTTCAGCGACGGCATCACGCAGGAGTTGATCGCGCAACTGGGAAGCCTGCACCCGGCGGGGCTCAACGTGATCGCGCGCACCTCGGTGATGCGATACAAGAAGACCACCAAAACACTGGAGGAAGTGGCTCGGGAATTGAAGGTGGAATATCTCCTGGAGGGCAGCGCGCGGCGGGAAGGCGGGCGGGCACGGATCACCACGGAACTGATCCGGGCGCGGGACCAGATCCAACTCTGGGCCGAGACGTTTGAGCGCGATCTCTCGGGGATTCTCGTCGTGCAGAGTGAAGTCGCGCGCAAGGTGGCGGGCGCGCTGGTCCTGAAACTGCTGCCCGCCGAGCAGGCGCGACTGGCGGACGCCCGTCCTGTGGACCCCGAGGCTTACGAAGCGTGTCTGAAGGGTACGCAACATGCGCTCCGAATGACCCCGGAGCATCTTGACAGTGCGCTTGAGTACTTCAACTTCGCGCTGGAGAAAGATCCCGACTATGCGCAGGCCTATAGAGGGATCTCCTCTGTCTGGGGTTTCCGCGCGCAAATGGGGTTTAGTGCGCCGGCTGAAGCAAGGCCTAAGGCGAGGGCGGCCGCAATGCGGGCCATCGAGCTGAGCAATACGCCTGCGGAAGCCCATTCGATTCTGGCTGGGTTGTACTGTTGGCAGGATTGGGACTGGCCCGCCGCTGATGCGGAGTTCAACAAGGCGATCGCACTCAATCCCAGCCTTGCGGTGGTCCGTGCGACTCACTCGCATCGTCTGATGTTTATGAAACGCCCCGCAGAGGCGATGTCGCAGATTCAGCGCGCCCTGGAACTCGATCCACTGAACGAGTTCATCCGGGCCTTCTACGCCGTCGTTCTGTACCTGGTGGGCCGCTACGACGAGGCGATTGCCGAGTTCCGCCGGGTCCTCGCGACGTCGCCGGGCCTTCCCTTCGCACTCTGGATGCTCGCTAGCACGCTCCACATGAAAGGGCGGTATGAGGAGGCTGTGGAAGTCATCAGGACTAGCTACCCCGGGGACCGGGAAATGGGAGAGGCGTTGACGCAGGGGTACGCGCAGGCGGGCTACCGGGGTGCGATGAAGCGCGCGGCGGACTTGCAGGCCGTGCGCGGCCGCAAGACTCATGTCCCCATCGTCGATGTTGCGAATCTGTATGTATGGGCCGGGGAAAAGGACCAGGCCCTCGAATGGCTGGAGAAGGGGTTGGAGGCGCGGGACCCGAATATGCCCTACATCAATATCGACCCGGCTAATGCAGTTCTTCGCTCCGAACCGCGATTCCAGGCCATCGTGCGCCGGATGAAGCTGCCGTAGGGCTACCATGTCTCACGAAACCATCTCGCACTACCGTGTTCTCGATAAGCTCGGCGAGGGTGGGATGGGGCGTGTGTTTCGGGCGGTCGATGCGCGGTTGGGGCGGACGGTGGCGGTCAAAGTCGTCAACGCTGCCTTTACGCAGCGGTTTGAGCGGGAGGCGCGCGCGATTGCCGCGCTGAATCATCCTCACATTTGCACTTTGCATGATGTCGGCGAGCATGAGGGTGCGCCGTTTCTGGTGATGGAATTTGTCGAGGGGAAGCCGCTGCATGGTCCGCTGCCTGTGGATGAGGCTCTGGGGTATGCGATTCAGATTGCGCACGCTCTTGCGGCCGCGCACAAGGCGGGGATAGTTCATCGCGATCTGAAGCCCGACAACATTCTGCTGACTGCCGAGGGGAGCGTGAAGATCCTGGATTTTGGGCTGGCGAAGCTGCATCAGACCGCGCCCGAGGCATTGAAGCTGACGACGATGACTGAGCAGGGCACCATCGCGGGTACTGGTCCCTACATGTCGCCGGAACAGGCTCAGGGCGAGGCGGTGGATGCGCGCAGCGACATTTTCAGCTTCGGCGCGGTGCTGTACGAGCTGCTAAGCGGGCGGCGTGCCTTCGCGCGCGAGACCTTCCAGGCCACGCTCGTAGCCGTCGTCGCAATGGAGCCCGAACCGCTGCGCGAGGCCCCGCCCACGGTGGCGCGGATCGTCGCCAAGATGCTCGCCAAGGAGCGCGAGAAGCGCTACCAGAGGGCCGGGGATCTGCTGAAAGATCTGGAAGCCGCCGCCCGCGAGAAGCCCTGGTGGCAGACGCGCCGCGCCGTCATCAGCATGGCCGCAACACCAGTGGCGCTGGCGGGCGCGGCGCTCGGCTTCAACGTGCGTGGCTGGCGCACCCAACTGATGAACTGGATGGAACCGCCCGCAGCGGCGGCGATCCGGCTCGCGGTGATGCCGTTTGTCAACATGACAGGCGACCCCGAACAGGAATACTTCAGCGACGGCATCACGCAGGAACTGATCTCGCAATTGGGCAGCCTGCACCCGTCGGGGCTGAATGTGATCGGGAACACGTCAGTGATGCGCTACAAAAACACCTCGAAATCATTGGAAGAAGTGGCGCAGGAACTGAAGGTCGAATACCTGCTGGGTGGCAGCGCGCGGCGGGAAGGCGGTCGGGCGCGGATCACGACGGAACTGATCCGGGCACGGGACCAGATCCAGCTTTGGGCCGAGACATTTGACCGGGAGATCTCCGGGATTCTGGTGCTGCAAAGTGAAGTTGCCCGCAAAGTGGCAGGCGCGCTGGCTCTTAAACTACTGCCTGCCGAGCAGGCCCGCGCCGCTCGAACCCGGCTGGTGGATCCGGAAGCCTATGAAAACTACCTGAAGGGTGTCAAGCAGTGGCAACGGTTTACGCCAGAGGACGGCGAGATCGCCATGAAGTATTTTGAAGCTTCGCTCGCGAAGGATCCAGATTACGCTCCCGCCCATCTGGGGGTCGGCATGGTACGGACCCTCCGCTGGCGTTTAGGCCAGATGCCCCCGGGGGGGAAGCCTGATCCGGGATATGATGTCCTCGCAAGAGCGTTGGAGCTGGATCCCGAACTGCCGCAAGTCCATCGTTTTATGGCGGGCCTTCGAGTGTGGCATGAGTGGGATTGGGCTGGGGGCGAGGCCTCCTTCAAGCGAGCCCTGGAACTCGATGCGAGCTATGCCGAGGCCCGGGCCTACTACGGGCATCTGCTGATGGTTCTGAAGAGGCCCCGGGAGGCGGAGGAACAACTCCTCAAGGCGATCGATCTGGACCCCTTCAATCCGCTGTGGCAGGCCTTCTACGCGCGTTTCCTCAACAGTTCGAGGCGCCATGATGAAGCTCTCGCTCGAATCCGGACCGCGCTGCGCAGTGTGCCGGACATGGATTATGCGCGGGAGCAGGCGATCCATGCGACTCATTTCAAATATTTGAAGGGTGAAGTCGAGGATGTTCTGGCGGAGTTCCAGGCGATTTGGGGGAACGATCCACTGGCGGAGGTGTTTGCGCGGGGATTCAAGGCGGGAGGCTACGAAGAGGGCTGGAGGCAGGTGGCCGAATTCAGGGTCGCGGAAGAGCGCGAGCGGGGCTGGCAAAGGGTGCTGAGAATCTTCACGCTCTATCTGTTTGCTGGTGATCGCGCCAAGGCGCTCGACTGGCTCGAAAAGGCATACGAGGTTCGAGATTGGGACATGCCTTACGCTTTCAGCGGCGCTGAGACTGATCAGCTTCAATCCGAGCCCCGCTTCCAGGCCCTACGCCGGAAGATGAACCTGCCAGCATAATCCCGCGCCACCCATCCCCCCCCATCCTTCCTTAATGGCAAACCAAATTTCTTACCTCAAACACTGTTCAGAGAAAAAATCCGAAAAACGACCAGTATGAGGGGAGCTTATGTAAGCCGAGCCGGAAGTGGACCTGAAGTGGACCTGAGGAGGGCAGAGAAGCGAGGTGGGAACCAGCGGTAAGTCTTTGAAAACCGTGGTGGGCCTGACAGAACTCGAATCTGTGACCTCTACCGTGTCAAGGTGGGTGCCTGAAGTCTGTAAGTCTTTGGACGTCAGTCACTTACAGGCTAGGTCGCTGGTCCTGGAGTCCACATTGGAGTCCACCTGGAGTCCAAGTCCCTTGTTTTCATGGGCATGATGGACGCCGGCTGGCGTCCAAATTTGTGTTTTATTTTTCAACAGTTTGGCAGGATGGGCAGGATGGGCAGGATGTTTTTCGTTTTCTTGTCTATGGTCTGCAGCATGGTGCATAGAGAAGAACTTCTTTGCTCCTATATGAGCGGCGATGCAGCCCACCACGTCTTGCCTGTCCTCCTTTGGACTTGACATAGCACTTCGATTCCCATAGTGATGTTATGGGGTTAGGCAGCTTTGGTCAAAGTGCAATGCAACGTGCAACGACGTTCTTCGCTAAACATCCCGTCTTCACAATCGAGGAGTTCACTGAGTGGTACGGCGCCTCGCGTGAAACTGCTGAGCGTACGGTCGAGGCGCTCCTCGCCTACCACGTGAGGAACGGGCACCTGGTGCGCATCCGCAAAGGACTGTACGCCGCAGTTCCACCGGCATCCGAGCCCTCGAGCGTACCGATCGACCCCTTCCTCGTGGCCGGCAAGCTGGCGCCGGATGCAATCCTCGCTTACCACACGGCGCTGGAGCTTCACGGGAAGGCCCACTCGCCAACGCACGAGTTCTTCTACCTGACCAGTCTCGCCGCGCGAACGCTTCAGTTCCGCGGGCAGCGTTTCCGAGCGGTGCGTCGACCTTCCGCGCTGCGTTCCGAACAACTTGTTCGGTCGAACGTCCTCACTGTGGATCGGATGGGACTCAGTGTGCGCGTCACGAACCTTGAGAGAACGATGGTGGACGTGCTGGACCGTCCGCACTTGGCAGGTGGCTGGGAGGAGATCTGGCGGAGTCTCGCAAGCGTGGAGTTTTTCGATCTCGACGCAGTTGTCGCCTACGCACTGCTGCTCGATAATGCGACGACCATCGCCAAGGTCGGCTTCTTTCTGGAGCAGCACATGGAGTCACTGATGGTGACCGAGAGCCATCTCGACCCACTCAGGAGACGCCGCCCTCGTGCGCCGCATTACCTCTCCCGGGCAGATCGCAGTCCTGGCAAACTCGTTGCCGGCTGGAACCTCGTTGTTCCGCCGGTGGTTCTTGAAAAGGCATGGCAGGAGGTCTCGTGAAGAAACCGGTTGAGCGATTGCACTCTGAGGCCGAAGCAACAGCCGCTGCCGAGCCGATTGACCACCGCCATGCCCCGCCAGTCCGTTTGTGCGTGCAGGCCGCCAAACTTCTCTGTTGACGACTGACGCCGCGCGATGATACTCAGTAGTTGAACGCTCGCAAGGCGTTCCCCAGACGCACTTGGGTCGTCTCGAAATCACCCATCCCCCCACCAGTTTCAGAGCGCCGGGACTCTCGTAAAACTCCATCCCGCAGATTCTCGCGGGAGAGTTGTGTCCCGATGAATTCGCAAATCCCCCTCTACAAGTCCGACGGACAACTCGTCGAGTGGATCTCGCCCTCCCAAGCGGGCCGGCTCGAACGGCTGCATCTGGTCCAGGTGGTGCGCCACCGCAAAGGGCACGTGAGCCGCTGCATCCTGCGCCAACGGCCGGGCGATGCGAGGCCGACACGCCCGACGGACTACGTCGGCACTCGGTACTGCTACCGCGAACACCTCGACAGCGGTCACGAGGTGTGGACTTTACGGCGCCTGGGGCGGGGGAACGAATTGCGGCCCATCTTCCTGCAGGTGCTGACGGATTGCCTGGTGGTGGCGGAATGAAGGCGGCACGGACGAGGGCTGGTGGCCGGCACGTGGCAATTCAACGTGGGCTGCTGGTTCGCCAACGGAGTGGGGCGCTGAAACCGCGGCCGAATCTACCGCGGCGAGGGAAGGCGCGACGCTGAGCGAGACCTGCTCAGATTCCCTTGCAATTATGGGTCCCTCCTGGCCGTTTTCGCCGACGGTGGACCAACGGCACCAATTCGCCAGCGTTGGGACCGAGAAAAGGTTGTCACCCTCAGGTTGTCACTCCATTCCGACATGAACCCCGGGCTCGTGACGCCGGCGATGGCGCGGCGGATTGAGATCTGGTCGCCGGACCGGCTGGTGCCGTACCAGCGCAACGCCAGGACGCATTCCGACGAGCAGGTTTCGCAGATCGCGGCCTCCATCGCGGAGTTTGGTTTCACGTCGCCAATTCTCGTCGACTCAGCCGACGGCATCATCGCCGGCCACGGCCGGTTGATGGCCGCGCGGAAGCTGGGTCTGGCGGAAGTGCCCGTCATTGTCCTCGACCATCTGACTGAGACGCAGCGACGTGCATTCATCTTGGCCGACAACAGACTGGCGGAACTCGCTGGCTGGAACGAGGAGCTGCTAGCCGAGGAGTTGGCCGCGCTCGAGGCCGATGGGTTTGAGCTTGGCTTGATCGGCTTCAACGAGCGCGAGTTGGCGGCGATGCTGGCCGAGGCTGAGTCGGAGGCAGCCGTGGGAGAGACGGCGCCGGATGTGGTGGGCGAGGCTCCCACTGTGGCGGTCACTCAGGCCGGCGACCTGTGGATGATCGGCCCGCACCGATTGCTGTGCGGCGACTGCCGGAAGCGGGAGGATGTGCTCCGGCTGCTGGATGGCCGCAAGGCGAACCTGGTCGTGACGTCGCCGCCGTACGCGACGCAGCGGGAGTATGATCCATCGAGCGGATTCCAGCCGGTGCCGCCGGACGAGTACATCGGCTGGTACCAGGCGGTCGCCGACAACATCGCGGCGGTGCTCGCGGCGGACGGCTCCTACTTTCTGAACATCAAGGAGCACGCCGAGGATGGACAGCGACACCTCTACGTGAAGAAGCTGACCATCGCGCACGTGGAGCGGTGGGGCTGGCGGTTTGTGGACGAGTTCTGCTGGCGCAAGACGGACAACGGCGTGCCGGGCGGCTGGCCCAACAGGTTCAAGAACGCTTGGGAACCGGTCCTGCACTTCTGCCGCCAGGCGGAGATCAAGTTTCGGCCATTCGCGGTGGGACACGTTTCTGAGGACTGCTTCGATTACTCTGCGGAGAATCCGAAGTCGACCTCCGGCAGTGGCCTGCTGGGGACCGGGGCGCGTGGCGCGGCGGCGGGCCGCTTGGATGCCGATGACAGTGATGGCCGATTCAAAGGGATTGCTCGGCCGAGCAATGTGATCGAGGCGAAGACTGAATCGACGCAGGGCTCACACTCGGCGCCGTTCCCGAGGGCGCTGGTCGAGTTCTTTGTGAAGGCGTTTTCCGATGCGGGCGATGTGGTGTTCGAGCCGTTCACCGGCAGTGGGACGACGCTGGCGGCATCGCATGTGCATCGGCGCGTCGGGTACGGCATCGAGATCAGTCCGGCCTACTGCGACGTGATTCTGCGGCGGATGGCGGAACTGACTGGCGAGGCGCCGACGTTGGCCGGCACGGGCGAAGCGCTGGCCGCAGTGGCGGCGGCGCGCGGGATCTCGCCAGAGCAGGTGGATAACCCGAAAGCGCGGGACTCGCGGCGGATCCAGCATCGCGGCGCCGCGCCGTATTACGGGAGCCGGAAGGCGTCCTGACGAAATCACCGAGTTGCTCGCCCGCCCGGGCGAGCTTGCGGGCGGCTCCGGTCCTCCTCCGCGGGGCCGCCCCTTTTTTGAGGCACGACGATTGAAAATCGACATCCAGGTTGAACGCTGGCCCATCGACCGGCTCATTCCTTACGCAAGAAATGCCCGCACGCACACGGACGAGCAGGTAGCGCAGATCGCCGCTTCGATCGCAGAATTCGGGTGGACGAACCCGGTTCTGGTTGGCAGTGACGGCGTGCTCATCGCGGGCCATGCCCGGCTGATGGCGGCGCGGAAGCTGGCGATGGCCGAAGTGCCGGTGATCGTGCTGGACCACCTGAGCGAGTCGCAGCGACGTGCCCTGGTGCTGGCGGACAACCGGCTTGCCCTTTCGGCAGCGTGGAATGAGGACATGCTGCGCGTCGAATTGGAGGCGTTGCGGGAAGACGATTACAACATCGATCTTCTCGGGTTCACGGATGAGGAGATTGAGAGCCTACTGGCTGAGCCGGAGTCCGAGTCTGCGGGGCAAACGGACGAGGATGCCGTGCCGGAGACGGCGGAGTCGGCGGTCACGGTGCCTGGTGATGTCTGGCTGCTGGGCCAGCACAGACTCTTGTGTGGCGACGCCACGGTGCTCGGCGATTTGGAGAAGGTGCTGGCCGGAGGCTTGGCCGACATGACCTTTTGCGACCCACCGTACAACGTGAACTACGGCGCGACGATGAAAGACAAGCTCCGAGGCAAGTCGCACCGCAAGATCGCCAACGACAATCTGGGCGAGGACTTCGCCAAGTTCCTCCACGACGCCTGCGTCAATATGCTGGCGTTGACGAAGGGAGCCGTCTACATCTGCATGTCCTCCTCGGAGTTGCACACGCTGCAGAAGGCATTCCGCGACGCGGGCGGGCACTGGTCGACGTTCGTGATCTGGGCCAAGAACACCTTCACGATGGGCCGCTCGGATTATCAGCGGCAGTACGAGCCGATTCTCTACGGCTGGAAGGAGGGCGCGGACCATTTCTGGTGCGGCGCCCGCGACCAGGGCGACGTGTGGTTCATCAAGAAGCCGCACGTGAACGACCTCCATCCGACGATGAAGCCGGTGGAGTTGGTGGAGCGCGCGGTGCGCAACAGCAGCAAGAGCCGGGACACTGTGCTCGATCCGTTTGGCGGCTCGGGGTCGACGCTGATCGCGTGCGAGAAAGCGGGGCGCCAGGCGCGCGTGATTGAATTGGAGCCAAAGTATTGCGATGTCATCATCCGCCGCTTCCAGCAATTCGCCGGCAAACCTGCCACCCTCGAGGGCGACGGACAAAGCTTCGACGAAATCGCAGTGGGACGAGGTGAGGTGGCAGCATGATGTAGACCGCTGCCGCCGGGAGATGGTGCTGGCGGAGGAGCAGTTACGCGCGGGCAACCCTGATGTGGAAGGCCTGGTGCTCGCGCTGGCGGATTGGGCACAAGAGCTCAGAATTCTTGAAGGGCAACGAGACGAATGGAAGAGTGGATCCTCTCGCTGATTGTGCCGGGCATCGCGCTGGTGTCCGGGCTGATCGCGACGTACGTGAGCCTGCAGAACCGGGCGTTGCTGGCCGAGGTTCGGCAGGAGTTGGCGGAACTCGAAAACCGGATCATCACGCGGATCAATGGCACGTACGTGCGCGCCGGAGAGTGCCGGTTGCGGGAGGAAGCGCTTGCGTCGCGGGTTCAGATGATGGTGGATAGGCGGGAGAAGTAGGGCGATGACTCGCCTGAGGTGCGCTGTTAGCGTAGCCTGAGAATGTGATGGCACTCCGATGATTGTGGCGGAGCGGTTATCACTCCAGAGTGGTTTGTGTGAAATGAAGAAGCTACGCAACGGGAGTATAAATCAGCCAAGCGCGGGAAGCCGAATCGTGGCCAGCCTCCGCGAAGCAGCGGAGTGGGCGGAAGGTCGGGATGTAGGTGCCCGGGTCACCACGGTTGAGGTGCCAGAAGTGGATGTGCGAGCAGTGCGACGGCGGCTCGGCCTGAGTCAGGCGGCGTTCGCGGCAAAGTTCGGGTTTCCGCCAGCCACCCTGCGCAATTGGGAACAGGGTCGGACACGACCTGATGGCCCGTCGCGGGTCCTGCTGGCGGTCATCGCCAGCCATCCGGAGGCGGTGGAGGACGCCCTCAAGAAAGCCAGCTGAAGGGAGAAAGCCGCCGGCGGGTGACCGGCGGCGGGAAGCAGGCTGTGTGGCCTACCCCATCCGTTCGAGCTTGCGGCCCAGATCTTCGAAGGCGTAGAACTCTGGGGTTCCGCCCTCGACCACCGGCGTCTCACCGGATTCACCTCCGTACTGCGCGACTCCATCCGGGAGCCAGCCGTACTCGATCCAGCCCTCCTCGTCGGGGCCGATGCAGCCGAAGTAGAAACCGGGGTAGGCGTCCGACAGGGCGGCGTAGGCGAAGTCGACCGCCTCGTCGGGCCGGGATTCGCGCATCAGGTGCATGAACTTCTCGGACTGGATGCGGTTGATCTTGTTGAGGACGGTGCCGATCGCGCCGGCGAAACGGTCCTGGCGCGCGGGATGGATGCGGAAGGCCACACCCGGTTGGGTGTAGACCTTGGCATGTTGAACGGGTCGGGGCATTTCAGTTCGGTCTCCTTTCCGGGATGATGATGCCGGTCTGTTGTTTCAGAACCCGGCGCAGCAGGCGGCTGTCGTCCTCGCCGGGCTGGCGCTGGCGGTCGAGTTCGGCGGCGACGTCGGGATCGATCAGGAAGGCGACCTGGCCATCGGGGAGGGCGGTGACGCCCTCCATTTCTCCGATGGCGAGGCCGCGCAGTGCGTTGGCGACTTCCGCGTCGACGGTGATGCGCTTCCAGCCCTTCATGCCTGGGCCTCCGGGAGGCGGTAGGCGCGGGCGCCGTCGTCGGTCTTGAGGGATTCGATGGCGAGGCCCATCTTCTTGCCGAGGCTGCCGGAGAGGAAGCCGCGGACGCTGTGCGACTGCCAGCCCGTGGCGGACATGATCTGCTCGAGGGTGGCGCCTTCGGGGCGGCGGAGCAGGTCGAGGACGATGGCCTTCTTGCTGCCGGGGCGCGCCTCGCGCGGCTCCGTATCAATGGTGGCCTTGGTGGCCTTCCGCTTCGGCGCGGGCGCGGCAGGGGCCGCCGTGGGCGCGGGGGTGGGCGTCAGGGCCTGGATGGCGCGCCAGATGCGCGTGATGGCCGACTTGCGGTCTGTGAACTTCTTGACCGGCTTGAGGTCACCGAAGGGCGGCACCTCGGCGAAGTTGTTCCAGACCTCCACAAAGCGGGCCATGGGCCAGGCGGCGGCGAGTTTGGTGAGTTCCTTCTCGGAGGAGAAGGTGGCGTGGTCCTCGGGGATCGACTCGCCCGCGAGGTAGGCGGTGATGGTGTTTTCGGCATCGATGGCAAAGATGGTCATGAGAGTGGGTCCTTTCTATCGGTTGAGGCCGGCGAGTTTGTCGTCGGCGGTGATGGTGAGTTGCTTGTAGTAACCGCTGGCGGTACGAGCCCACCCGAAGGGTGTTTGGATCTCGTGCCGGGCGGCAATGCGGCTCAGTTTCAGGCGGTGGGCGCCGTTGGGGAAGTCCTTCTTGAGGTGGCCCCAGCGGTCGAGTTTCCAGCCGTTGCGAGTGGCCCAGGCGATCAGTTGGTCGCGGGTCAGCATGGTCAGGCCTTCTGGCTCCGGTCGATGAGGCCGGTGGCGTCCTCGACGGAGGTCCGGATGTCGTTCCAGCAGTCGCGGCAGAAACGGGCGTGGTCGATTACGTTGCCGTTCGTATCCGTGACCGTCATCTTGCAGTGGATCGGTTTCGGCTCATCGCAGAGCGAGCATTCGATGTACGGCTGCGCGGCGCTGGTGGTGGGTTGCGGTTGAGTGTTCTGCATCGCGAACCCATGAATCACTTCACTTCCGCGAAGAAGCAAGTTGAATCTGCGGATCACGTCGCAGAAAGTGAAGCCCCGGCGCGATGGCCGGGGCGAGTGCTCTCTGTCGCAACCTACGCGGTCTCGTTTGATGCCTCGGCCTCCCACTTCAGCAGGTCCTCCATGCGATGGGTGACCTTCAGCCCACGCATCCCGTAGGAGTTGTCGATGAGTACCATCGTCGCCTCGCCGTTCTGGGTCCAGATCTGGAGGCCGAGCCCTTGCGCCAAGATCTGGTCGGCCAGGGCCAGGACTCTTTCGGGCCTGACGAAGACGCTGATGTGCGCGTCGCCCCACTCGACATACCGGAAGCCGTGGTCACGCCGGACCCGGCGCTCGGCGCGGACACTGAACTCGCGCCGCTTGAATCCGGCGGCGAGCATCTTATCGGTGGCGGTCTTTGTTTGGATCAGCATGGTGTTCGATACATCACTCCGAACGGGCGAATGATCAAGCGAGAAGGGGCGGAAAGGCGAAAGAAAAGCCCCGGCGCGCAGGCCGGGGCGAGTGCATCGAGGGCGTGCGTGGTTCTATTGGGCCTCTTCGAGCAGGACGCGGGTGGTGGGATCCGGTCCCCAAACGCGGCCGTTGTAGCTGACATGGGCGACCAGCGTGCCCGTCTTGGCGTCCGTGAGGCGCCCGGAGTCGCGCTTGAGTCCGGATGCGCCGAACCCTTCGGCATCCCGGAATTGCGCCCATCGGCGGCTCGCTTCCGCAAAGGAAGCGACGGGTACGCGCGACGTGGGCACGCCCCTTGCGCTGAGCGTCAGGATCATCTTGGTTGTGGGTTTGGTGTTCATGGTGTGGGTGCTTCCGATGGCTACTTCTTGCCGATGCCCCAGGTCTTGACGACCAGCTGCGTCAGGCGGCGGGCGTCGGCTTCGGCGCGGGCGTGGCGCGCCTGCAGGTCCTTAATCTGGCGGGCCAGATCGTCCGCTTCCTTGCGGGCGTCGCGGGCCGCTTTCTCGATCAGCTCGCGGTGCAGGCTGTTCGCTTCTTCCTGGGTGAGGTTTCTCTTTGCCATCGTGGTCTCCTTGCACGAACATTCATCACTTCAAATGCGCCCCCGATCAAGCGAATTGCGATCTGATTCAGAAGAAAAGAAGCCCCGGCGCGAGGGCCGGGGCGTGGGGCTCTGGCTGGCGGGTGATCAGGGGTTGAAGCGGTCGGCCACCTGGTAGACGCCGTCGACTCCGCGGGCCCAGACCACGTAGCCGTCCGGGCAGGCGGGTTCTTTGCCAGCCTCGAGGTCGCGCATCCGGCAGCGCATGTCGTTGTCGGCAAACTCCTTCGCCTCGCGCAGGCTGATCACGCCGCCGAGCGGTTCGTAGCGGCCGCCGTCAAATTCGGCGATCAGGAAGGCGTCGCTGAGTTCGGTCGTCTCCTCGATGCGGATGGTGAAGCCCGGCGTGGTGTTCGCGGGCGCCTTGGTGCGTTTGGTGGTGTTCTTCATCGCGACACCATTCATCACTCACGTTCGGCCATGAATCAAGCGAAATCGACCGGGAAAGATTGAGAACTTCGAAATGCCGCTGCTGAGCCTGCGGGGCTACGCCAAACATCGCGGCGTGAGTCTGGCGGCGGTGCAGAAAGCGATCAAAGCGGGCCGGATCGCCACGACGGCGGACGGCCAGATTGACAGTGTCCAGGCCGATGCGACGTGGGAGACGCGGACGCGCCCCGGCCAAAAGCGGGCTGCTGCAGTCCGCACTGTTATACCCGCGCCTGAACCCGTGCGCACGGATCCGGCCGGTGGCCTCGATTACTTCAAGGCCCGGGCAATTCGCGAGAGCTACCTCGCCCGCCTGGCCAAGATCGAGTTCGAGGAACGCACGGCGAAGCTGGTGAGCCGGGACGAAGTGCAGGTCGCGGCGTTCACCAAGGCGCGGACCGTGCGCGACAGTCTGCTGAACCTGCCGGACCGGCTGGCGGCGATGCTGGCCGCGGAGTCCGACGCCGACATTGTGCACCAGGTGATGACCTCTGAGATTCGAAAGGCCCTCGATGAGCTCGCCGGCGCAGACAGCCACTGAGGTCTACGACCAGGCCTTCCGCGCAGGCCTGCGGCCGGACCCGCTGCTGACCGTATCGGAGTGGGCGGACCGGTACCGGAGATTGTCGGGCAAGTCGGCCAGCGAGCCGGGCCCGTACCGCACGGAGCGCACCCCTTATCTGAAGGAGATCATGGACGCGCTCTCGCCCCTGAGCCTTGTCGAGCGGGTCGTGGTGATGAAAGGGGCACAGCTTGGATTTACTGAAGCCGGAAACAACTGGATCGGCTATGTGATCCACAAGGCGCCGGGGCCGATGCTGGCGGTGCAGCCCACCGTCGAGATGGCCAAGCGGAACTCGAAGCAGCGCATCGATCCGCTGATCGAGGAGAGCGAGGCGCTGAGGGAGTTGGTGAAGAGTCCGCGGTCGCGGGACTCGGGCAATACGGTACTGGCGAAGGAGTTTCCCGGCGGCGTGCTGGTGATGACCGGCGCCAATTCCGCCGTGGGCCTCCGGTCGATGTCGGCGCGCTACCTGTTCCTGGATGAGATCGACGCCTATCCGGGCGATGTGGAGGGGGAAGGCGATCCGATCAACCTGGCCTACGCACGCACGAACACGTTCGCGCGGCGGAAGGTCTTTCTGGTTTCGACGCCGCTGATTTCGGGATCGAGCCGGATTGAGGCGGTCTATGCGGAAAGCGATCAGCGGCGCTACTGGTTGCCGTGCCCGCACTGCGGCGAGTTTCAGGTGCTGGAGTTCGGTCGGCTGCGCTGGCCGAAGGGCGAGCCGCAGAAGGCGGCCCATCACTGCAATGCGTGCGAGCAGCCGATCTTCAACCACCACAAGGCGTGGATGCTGCCGCGCGGTGAGTGGCGTGCTGCGGCCACTGGCGATGGGCGCACGCGCGGATACCATCTGTCGAGCCTTTACAGTCCAGTGGGCTGGTACGCCTGGGAGCGGGCTGCGGAGGACTGGGAGAAGGCCCAGAAGGACGTCGAACGGCTGAAGTCGTTCATCAATCTGGTGCTGGGTGAATCCTGGCAGGAGCGCGGAGAGGCTCCGGACTGGCAGCCCATCTACGAACGTCGGGAGGATTACCGGATCGGCACGGTGCCAGCGGGCGGGTTGTTCCTCACCGCCGGCGCGGACGTGCAGAAGGACCGCATCGAGTTGGAGGTGGTGGCCTGGGGGCGCGGCAAGGAGACCTGGTCCGTCGACTATCGCGTGCTAATGGGCGACATTGCCGAGGGCGCAGTGTGGAGGGACCTGGATGAACTGCTGGACGCGGAATTCAGCGGGCTGCCGATTCGGGTGCTGTGCATTGATTCGGGCTACAACCCGCAGATTGTCTACGACTGGGCGCGGCGGCATCCGCAGGCGTCGTGGGGCCCGGCAGGCGCACGGGCGTCGCACCCGCGCACGGTAGTGGCGGTGAAGGGCACCTCGCGCAGTGACCGGCTGATCGTGAATGCGAGCGTGGCCGATGCGGCGAGCAAGCGCCGGGCGGTGCGGGTGTGGACCGTCGGGACGCCGGTGGCGAAGTCGCAACTCTACAGTTGGCTGCGACTGGTGAAACCGACTAAAGAGAGCGGGGAGCCGTATCCTGCCGGATTTGCCCACTTCCCGCGCTACGAGGAAGAGTACTTCCGGCAGTTGACGGCGGAGAGCCTGGTCAAGGGCACGTGGGTGAAGGACCCGAACCGGCGCAACGAAGCGCTGGACTGCCGGGTGTACGCGCGCGCGGCGGCGGCGATCTACGGGATCGACCGTTTCAGGGAACGCCAGTGGAAGGAACTGGAGGCGCAGCGGCCGACAGTTGTAGAGGACTCAGAGCGCGAAACGCCGACTCACCCGGCCATGAGGCCAGTACGACGAATGATCGTCCGATCACCCTTTATGGCGCGCTGAGATGCGAGTCCGACCGAACGGAAACCCATAAATGAGCCTCACTGGCGATTGCGCGGGATGGGACCTCTGCCTTGTTGGGCATTACGATCCCGCCAGTACCGTTCAAAATCGCTGCGCTCTTCCCGATTGGCCTTTGACCACTCTTTGTCCGCCTTCCTGCGCTCCTTCAAATACTCGCGCCAAGCCTTCTCTCGCTCGCGTTCGGCTTCGCGAAGGTCTTTTTCTCTTTCACGGACACCTTCGCGGTAGTCTTTGTCGGCCTCACGCATGGCTTCCCGGCGGTCCTTCTCGCTCTCGCGCAGATTCTCCCGCCGATACCGTTCGAACTCTTCGCGCTCTTCCCGATTGGCCTTTGACCACTCCTTATCCGACTTCCTGCGCTCCTTCAAATACTCGCGCCAGGCCTTCTCTCGCTCGCGATCGGCTTCGCGAAGATCCTTCTCTCGCTCACGGACATCTTCGCGGTAGTCTTTGTCAGCTTCCCGCGCGGCGTCTCGGCGATCCTTCGATTGTTGGCTTTTCCCTTGGGCGAGCAGGTCAGAGGACAGTCCAACCCCGAGCGTCAGTGCCAGCATCCACATCAACGATTTCAGTCTCATTCCCGGTTCACCTGGGTATTTGGATGTGATCAGGGGCCAAGACGTTCCCTCGGTTTTCACTCATAACAACCGGGATTCCCGAAACCACTGACATGGCCTACACCCAAACGCAACTCGAAGCGCTGGAAGCGGCGCTAGCCAGCGGAACGTTGCGCGTGTCGTTCGAGGGCCGGAGCCTCGAGTACCGCAGCGTGGATGAACTCAAGAAGGCGATCGCCGAAGTGAAAGCGGCGATGGCGGCGGCGGATCCGGCTCGGCCACGGACGCGGGTGATCCGGGTCTACACGACGAAGGGCTTCTGAGCGAATGAGCTATTTCCGGAACCTGATGAGGGCGGCGTTCTCGCCCCTGCTGGGCCTGTCGGCGGGCTACGAGGCCGCAGCCCAGACGCGGCGAACGCAGGGTTGGAATCCATCGACGGACGGCGTCAATGCGCTGATCACCGGCGGTGGCGATGCTTTGCGGTCCCGCTCCCGCGACATGGTGCGGCGGAATGCCTGGGCCAGCAACGCGGTTGAGAGCTTTGTTGCCAACTGCGTCGGGACGGGGATCAAGCCGCAGTCGAAGCATCCCGATCCGGCGGTGAAGAAGCGGCTGCAGGAGATGTGGCTGCGCTGGACAGATGAGGCCGATGCCGCAGGGCTGACCGATTTCTATGGCCTCCAGGCGCTGGTCTGCCGCTCGACGATGGAGGCGGGCGAGTGCATTGTCCGGGTCCGGTCCCGGCGGCCGGAGGACGGGTTGGTCGTGCCGCTCCAGTTGCAGTTGCTCGAAGCCGAGCATCTGCCCACGAGCCGGAACGAGAATCTGAGCAACGGCCATGTGATCCGCGCGGGGATTGAGTTTGACCGGATTGGCCGGCGTGCGGCGTACCACCTCTACCGGGAGCATCCGGGCGAGAGGCTGATGTTCGCGCAGGCGGGGGAGACGACGCGCGTGGTGTCGAAATCGGTGCTGCACGTCTACAAGCCGCTGCGCCCGGGCCAGCACCGGGGCCAGCCCTGGCTCACGCAGGTGCTCGTGAAGCTTCACGAGCTTGACCAGTACGACGACGCGGAACTGGTGAGGAAGAAGCTGGCGGCGATGTTTGCGGCCTTCATCATCGAAAACAACCCCGATGACCCGGTGATCGGCAACAAGCCCGGCGAGGAGCAGAAGGATGCCTCGGGCGCGCCGCTGGCCGGCCTCGAACCCGGCTCGATGGTGAAACTGCTGCCGGGTGAGGACGTGAAGTTTTCAGAGCCCGGCGACGTGGGCGGGATGTATTCGGAGTTCATGCGGGTGCAGCTGCGCGCCATTGCGGCCGGATTGGGGATCACCTACGAGCAATTGACCGGGGATCTGGAGCGCGTCAACTACTCCTCCATCCGCGCCGGGCTGCTCGAATTCCGCCGGCGCTGTGAGCAGTTCCAGCACCAGGTGATGGTGTACCAGTTCTGCCGCCCGGTGTGGCGGGCCTGGATTGAAGCCTCCGTGCTTGCGGGGGTGATCAGCGCGCGGGACTACCGGCAGAACCGCGAAGCCTATCTCGACGTTGAGTGGCGCCCGCCGTCCTGGGCGTGGGTCGATCCGCTGAAGGACATGAACGCCGAGGTGGTGGCCGTGCGCGCCGGCTTCAAGCCCCGCAGCGCCGTGATCAACGACATGGGCTACGACGAGGAAGACACCGATCGCCAGGCGGCCACCGACAATGCCCGCGCCGACGCGCTGGGGCTGACCTTTGATTCCGATCCCCGGAAGACGAACTCCAGCGGCCAGCGGAAGGCGGAGTCTGAAGAACCACCCCCGCCCGCGGAACCCGGACAGGAGCAGAACCCGAAATCATGAAGAATCTTTCACATCTCGCCGCACGGGTGTTCAACACGCCCCTGATGATCGACCAACAGAAGTTGGCGGTCGTGCTCTCCGCCCTGGCGCCCCGGCTTGGGGTGGAGCCGCCGATGGTCGACGCGGCCCTGCTGGCCGAACAGCGCAGCCGCCGGTCCTATGCGGTCACAGCGAGCGGTGTCGCTGTCATCGAGGTCTCCGGCAGCTTGGTGAACCGCGCTTCCGGCATGGACGCCCAATCGGGACTCACCTCCTACGAGCAGTTGTCGAACGAGGTGATCGAGGCGGCCACCGACCCCGCCGTTCGCGGCATCCTGCTGCGCGTCGACAGCTATGGTGGGGAGGCGGATGGTGCCTTCGATCTCGCCGCGCTGATCGAAGAGGCTGGCAAGCTGAAACCGGTCTGGGCCAGTGCCGACAGCTTGGCGCTCAGTGCCGGGTACCTGATCGCCTCGGCAGCCTCCCAGTTGTGGCTCACCCAGACCGCGCAGGTCGGCTCGGTCGGCGTCATCGCCATGCACCTCGACCAGAGCCAGGCGGACCAGGCGCAGGGCATCAGGTATACCACCGTCTTCGCCGGGGACCGCAAGAACGATTTCAATCCGCACGAACCGCTGTCCGACGATGCCCACGACGTGCTCCGCACGGATGTGGATCTGCTCTATGCCCGGTTCGTCGAAGCTGTTGCCCGGCAGCGAGGCGTCAGCGCCCAGGCGGTCCGGAAGACCCAGGCGGGCATTTTCCGCGGCGCTGACGCCGTGGCCATCGGTTTCGCGGATCGTGTCGGCACCTTCTATCAGGCCCTCGCCGCGATGTCCGCACCATTTCAATCCACGACTGGAGGTAAGCCCATGTCCGAACTTACGCAGGTGGCCACCGCGCCGCCCGCCACCCCGAATCCCGATCTCGCCGCCCTCGAAGCCGGTGCCCACAAGCGCGGCTACGACGAAGCGGCCGAGATCGTCGAACTGTGTCATCTGGCGGGCCGCGTCACGCTGGCCACCGAGTTCATCGCTCGTGGCCTGAGTGCCGCCGAGGCCCGCAAGGAACTGCTGGCGCTGCGCGTCGGCGAGGACAGCCAGGTGGACATCCGCTCCCATGTGCTGCCCGAGGCCTCGACGGGTGTGACCCAGAACCTCGACGACAACCCGGTCGTCAAAGCCTGCGCCTCGCTCGGCGCGAAAGGAGGCGTGTAACCCATGCCTGTGCTCAACCAACCCAACCGCCTGGGCGACTGGCTCAAGTGGGAGGAAGTGAATCTGTTCAGCCGCGACGAGGTCGTGCTCGGCGCGGGCAATTTGATGACCGGCGCGATCGTTGGCCGGAAAGCTCCGGCAGTGACCGTGACGGCGGGCGTCGGCAACACCGGCAACGGCGCCATGGGCACGGTCACGCGCGGCCCCGCCGCGCTGCCCGGCAACTATGTGCTGACCTGCATCACGGAAGCCTCGAATGCCGGCGTGTTCAGTGTCGTGGATCCGCGCGGCCTGCCGCTGCCCAATCTGACCGTCGCTGTGGCCTACTCGGGCGATCACCTCAACATGACGCTCGCAGACGGCGGCGAGGACTTCGACGAGGGTGACACGTTCACGATCAGTGTGGCCACCTCGAACGAGGTCGGCGAATTCAACCCCGCTGCCAGCGATGGCCTGCAGTTTGCCGCCGGCGTGCTCGCTTTCGATACTGACGCCTCCGGCGGCGCAGTCCCGGCTGTGGTCATTGCCCGCCAGGCGATCGTGCAGCGCAACCTGCTGGTCTGGAAATCCGGTGTCACCGCGCCGCAAAAGGCGGTGGCCCTCGCGCAACTCAAGACCCTGGGCATCCTGGCCCGGGAAGGAGCCTAACCCATCATGCCGACGATGAACCCCTTCGCCAATGATGCCTTCAACATGGCCGCGCTCACCTCGGCCATCAACAAGATCCCGAACACCTATGGCCGGCTGGAGCAGTTGAACCTGATGCCGGCCACGGGCGTCCGCACCCGCACGATCCTGATCGAGGAGATGAGCGGCGTGCTGAACCTGCTGCCCACCATGCCAGTGGGTGCGCCCGGCACCCAGGGCACGCAGGGCAAGCGCAAGGTGCGCTCGTTCGTGATCCCCCACATCCCGCACGACGATGCGGTGCTGCCCGAGGAAGTGCAGGGCCTGCGCGCCTTCGGCTCCGAAACCGAGATGGAGGCCCTGGCGGCGCTGTTGGCCCAGAAGCTCCAGAACATGCGCAACAAGCACGCCATCACGCTCGAGTATCTGCGCATGGGCGCGCTCAAGGGCGTGATCCTCGATGCCGACGGCTCGGTGCTCTACAACCTGTACGACGAGTTCAGCATCACGCCGAAGACGGTCAGCTTCGCGCTGGGCACCGCCGGGACCGAGGTGCTGCTCAAAGTGCTCGAGGTGAAGCGCCACATCGAGGACAACCTCAAGGGCGAGTTCATGACCGGCATTCACTGCCTGTGCTCGGCGGGCTTCTATGACGCCCTCACGACGCACTCGAAGGTGAAGGAAGCCTTCATGTACTTCCAGCGCAACCAGCAGCTGGGCAACGACTACCGGATCGGGTTCACCTTCGGCGGGATCACGTTCGAGGAGTACCGGGGCCAGGCGACCGACGCGGCGGGCAATATCCGGAAGTTCATCGAGGACGATGAGGCCCATTTCCTCCCGCTCGGTACGGCGAACACCTTCCGGACGCACTTCGCGCCGGCGGACTTCAACGAAACGGCGAACACGCTGGGCCTGCCGTTGTACGCGAAGCAGGAAGCGCGGAAGTTTGGGCGCGGGACGGATCTGCACACGCAGTCGAACCCGCTGCCGATCTGCCTGCGGCCTGAGGTGCTGGTCAAGGGGACGAAGTCCTAGCCAATGGACCAGTGGGAGCATCTGACCGGCACGTTGAACGCCGGAGTGCTCGACGCGTTCGGGCGTGTCGTCACCCTGCACTCGCAGGCGGGCGGGACGGTGGACATTCGTGCCATCTTCCAGCCCGCCCGCGAGGCGGAGGACTCGGCGCCGGGCGTCTATTCGGTGATCTTCGTCCGGCTGGCGGATCTACCGGCACCGCCGGCGCGGGGCGACGCAGTGGATATCGGCGAAGTCCGCTACAAGGTCTTCGACATCGAGGCCGATACGAGCGGCGCCGCCGTTTTGCGGCTCAGAAAGGTGCAGTGATGGCGACCGTACGGGTTTACCAGAAACGCCAACTCCGGCTCGACCTGCTGAACTTCAAGCAGCGTCAGATGTACGATCTCGGCACTGCCGGGGTCGACACCGTGAAGGCTCGGCTTGCGGCCGCGCAGGGCCCCGAGGACTCCGCGGCCAAGCCGCTCACCGTCCGCTACGCCAAATGGAAATCGAGGCAGGGCGGCAGTAATCGCCGCAACCTCTCCTTCAGCGGCGATCTGCTACGGAACTTCCAGGTCCGCACCGTGAGTGAGGGACGAGCCAAAGCGAATCTCTCCACCCGCAAGGACCGCATCAAAGGTCGCGCCAACCAGGCCATCCAGCCCTGGATGGTCTTCTCGCCGCTGAACCGGCAGGCGGTGCTGGAGAAAGCGCAGAAGACCGTGGAGGAGATGAAGTCCCGCCTCCTGATTGAGCGCAAACTCGGAGGCAAGCAATTGTGATCGACCCGGCTGAATTGATCGACGGGCTGATCGCCACCCTGCGCGACATCCCGGAGTTGGTGGCTGAAGTATATGGGGACGACCGGCGCATCTACGCCTACCACGACCAGTTCCCGCAGAAATCAAGCCTCCTCGCCGCGATCCACGAAATGCCCGCCCCGGCCATCATGGCCGCCTGGCAGGGCACTCAGCCCGGCAGTTTTGGCGGCATGGACGTCTGGAAGCACAGCGTCACGCTTTACCTGCGCGCCGGGGAAAGTCTGCCGGGCGACCCGCCCACCTTCTACTACCGGCTGTTCCGCCTCATCACGAAGGGCGTGCCAGCCTCTTTGGGGGTGCCGATGCTGAACGCAACGGTCCATCCCTCCTGTTACCCAATGGATCTGCCACTCATTCAGCGGCAGACCGATGCCGAGGGCCTCGACTACTTCGAGGTGCCCCTCACTTTCACGGAAATCGGTGATGACTGACAAAGTCTGGTTGAAGCGCAACGACGGCTCGGGCGAGCCCCAGGAGTTTGAGGCCACGCCGTCCGTCATCGTCCCCCTGATCATCGCTGGCTGGAGCCAGTGTCCGCCCCCGGAGAAACCCACCCATGTCGACGACAAGACTCCAAGAAATCCTGATCGCGTTCGGAAAGCAGAAGCAGACTGACATCGCGACGGCGAACTCCGCCGCCCAGATGTGGCAGTTGCGGAAGCTAAACGCCCAACTCGCCAATCCGCGCCTGAACACCGAAAACGACGCCGAGGAGTTCGGCAAGGGCCACGAGTTTGCCGTCCAGTCGTTCCAGACCTCGTGGGACGTGAACGGCACGCTGGAGAAGTATCTCAGCGCCGAGATCGCGGCCTGGGCCATGGCATTCAGCCTGGGCAAGGCGGTGAAGTCCGGCACCGCGCCCAATTTCACCTACACGTGTGCGCCGCTGATGCCGGCCTCGGGCGATTCTGCCGAACTGCCCTACTTCAGCTTCGCCGAGCAGATCCGGCCCGGCGCCGGCGCGGTGCTCGACCGCATGGCGGTGGGCTGCGTCGCGGAAGGCTGGACGTTGACCATCGGCTCGGGGCCCGGGCGGGCTAACTCGAAGATCACGGTGGAGTTTGTCGGATCGGGCAAGTTCGCCGAGCCCTCGGTCATTGTGATTCCGGCGGCGACACTCGAAAAGCTGCTGCCCTCGGCTTCCATGGCGCTGACGATCAGCGGTGTCAACTACGTCACGACGAAGAACATCGTTTCGCTGGAGGCGGGCTGGAAGAACAATGTGCGGCTGGACAGCGGCTTCTACCCTGGCTCCGGCTTCCAGACGGCGGGCAACGCCACGTCGGGCGCCATCCGCGGGCGGATGGAGTTTGGCAACCGCCAAGCGACGCTCCGGTTCACGGCCCGTTACGAAAGCGGCTCGACGGAACTGACCAAGCTGCGCCAGCAGTCGAGCGGTGCGGCGGTGCTGTCGCTGACCCACGATGTGAACAACTCGCTGGCAATCACATGGCCGAAGGTGAGCTTCGCCACGGCGGAGTTGGGTGAGACGGACGGGATCGTCACCGTGGCCGTGGAATGCCTGCCGATGTGGGACGAGGCCAACGGGATCATCTCAGCGGTGGCGAAGTGCGGGGTGGACGGAATCGGTGAATAGTGAACTTCCGCGCAATTGGGCGGAAGTTGCCTCAGGAGAACTCTCATGGAACAAACCAAAGCTGTCTTTGACGCGGCGCGGCCGATCACGCTGAAACTCCGCACGCCGGAAGGCGTGAAGACCATCGGGGTCCGCTTCCCCACCGACGAGGAATGGATCGAACGCCAGCGGCGCCGGAAGGTGCTGATCAAGCAGTTGGGCCGGGGCGTTTCGGAAACTGTCGTAGCGGGCGGCGAGGACGCCGATGCTGCGCTGCTTTCGAAGATTCGCCAGGGCGAGGGCGCCGACGTCGATCCGTTCGAGGCGAGCCGGGTGATCGACCAACTGGGCCAGTGTGATGTGGATGATGTGGCGCAGGAGGGCGACGCCTTCCGGGTAACGCTGCGCGTGATCGGCGGGACGGTCGAACACGTGCTGCGGATGCCGTCGGCGAAAGACGTCTTCGACTACCGCCGCGCCTTCGCCCGCGTGCTCGATCTGCCCTACAACCGGCAGGAACTGACCGTGAATCTCGCCGCCGGAGGTGCGCTGTACAAGAAACTGGTCACCGCGAATGACGGCTACGCCGGCGAGCCGCCCATCATCCACCAGGCCGTGGCCGTGCGCGCCACGATCGACGCCCTCGATGCCAGCTTCCAGGAGACCGGGGACCCAAACTGACGGGCGGCGAGTGGCCCGAACGGCCCTCGCTGCGTTTCCTCATTCATTGGGCCCTGCGCCGGGATGAACTGTGCGATCCCAATCTCTGCCACGATGCGCCCGACGAGGGTGGGCGCTGTGATCACTGTCCGCTGGACCGGCTCGACGCCGCGCAGGCGTCGGAGGCGGGGCAACTGCTTCGCCGAGCGATCGACATGCAAGCCGCACTGAAGCTTGGACTTCGGATTGGGCTGGATGAGGTACGGGCGGATGAGTTCATCGCGCTCTCTGTCTTTGAAGACCAGCAAAGTGTGCTCCGACATGCGGGCGATGAAGGCCGGCCTATCTTCCGCCGTGCCACGGTGGGTCCGCCGCTTCCACTCTAAACGAGGTTGCCTTTGCAGCTAAATCATCGATGAGGTCGCGTCGACCTATGACTCCTGCCAATCGTGCCAATGGCTCCGATGCGCCATCACTTGCGCCTGATCTCGCTGATCAGTTCGTGTACTCGCATGCCGCGGTGATGAGCCAGAGCCTTAATCGAGGCAAAGTCTATCTCCTTGCGAACCTTGTCGAAGTTCATTTCAATTCGTTCATTATTGTCGATCACTATCCTGCGATCACCGGACTCGAGTCGATCTCCATCAGGCACACTGCTCCTACAGTATTCTTCAACTTCGTCCATTCTCGGAGCATCAAGTTGGAATCGAAGAGGGGATGCCACCTTGCCCAGAACCAGGTACCCAGGGACTGACTCTTTGTCTTCCACATATTCGCGCAAAGGTGTTACCATTGCCGTAACTGACTTGGAATGATTTATTTCAGTATGAATTATCTGTGCGGCGAAATACTCGTGCGCTGCGGAAATCGACTGATGCGGTTTGCCTTCGTAGTTTTCATAGCCGGCAGGGAAGATCTTAAGAAACGGAATCAGCAACTTGCATACATCCCAATGTCTCAAGCCCAGCATCCTCTGCAGTAGAGTACTATTGAGGAGCACAGCTTGAGCGAGAGCCTCTTCGAGCCAATCATCAGTACCTTGCACAGCTATCCGCACACGCTCCACGTAGGGACGATATATTGGCCTACGATAAGCTATCTCAAATTTCGTCGCGAACCTCTCGACATGGAAGTGAAATAACTCGTGGCGGTAAGTCATCCACCACAGTCTACGCAATACGGTCAAGCATGAGCACTTATCCGCGCCAAGAAACACGGCATCTTTGTGCATCCATTTGGCTGCTTCAATGAGTTTCTCGGGAAACAGGTACATTCCCCATGGCGTCATTGGACTTTTGAAGTACGCGTGAAATGGAAGGTATGCTCCAAAGGCATCCATCCCAAAAGTCTCAACAAGTGCGGCAATAGCAGAGCTCGCATTTGAATGGCTATTTGTCCATAGTGGTTTATACTCTTGCAGTAATTCTTCAATATCTACTCCGAAATAACGCCAAAAGGCCTGGCCAAAGCTTTCCTCATCTTTCGAAGCCGATGATACTTCGTGAAGGGCCGTTGTTGAATGCTCACGCCACTGCCCGCTGCCGTCCAAGAAAACCCTTCTTTGGTCGACGGCTCGCACAACTCCACCTCTTGGATACCAAAACTTAAAGCTAAAGTCGGTTTCCCTTAGATCGTGAAGACCTCCTAGCACGTTGCGGCCTGAACCATGCGGAGGCGGGTAATCACTCTCCCAAAAAGCGTCCGGCACCTCACTGCGAAGAAGGCGAAACTCGGGTACAAACGTTCTTTCTGACTTTTTCATCTCGCTGACCTTTACTTCAGGTTCGTGGTCCAATCCTGCGGAGTAAGCAACTCTTGAGCGATATTCTTGCCAGCCTAGTAATTCTTATCATATTGTGATTCCGTCTCACAAACTCGAGCTCGTCATCGAGGTAGACACCAAGGGTGCGAACGCCTCGATCAAGAGCGTCAACTCCAGCCTTTCCTCGATGGAAGCGGCGGCGCTCAAGACGGCGCGCGGAGCCTCCGCGGGCGTCGATTCGCTCACCGTTTCCATCGCGAAAGGTGCGGCGGCCGCAAGCGTCCTGTCGAATGCCTTCGAGCGCGTGGTGGGCTGGCTGAAGGAGCAGATCGTCGAAACGTCGCGGCTGGCCGCGCGGAACGAAACCCTCGCCGTCGTCAACGCTCAGTTGGCCCGCGCCAATGGTTACAGCGAAGGCTCGATCGAGCGACTGGTGGGGCGGGTGAAAGAGCTTGGCATCACGACCCAGGCCTCGCGGGACATCGTCAACAAGATGATCGCCTCGCAGCTCGACCTGTCGAAGGCGACCGAACTGGCCCGGCTCGCGCAGGATGCCGCCGTGGTGTCTGGCCAGGATTCGAGCCAGGCCCTGCAGGGCATCATCGCCGGCATCACCACCCAGCAGATCGAGGTGCTTCGCACCTACGGCATCAACATCCAGTTCGAGCGGGCCTTCACCGAGGCGCGCCGGCGTCTGGGCCGGGATCTCACCGAGATCGAACGCCGAAATACCGCCCTCAATGTCGTCCTGGCGGAGGGTCCCAAGATCGCGGGCGCCTACGAGGCCTCGCTCGGGACCGTGGGCAAGCAGATCGGCTCCCTCAACCGCTACATCGAGGAGGCCAAGGCAGCGATCGGGACTCAATTCCTGCCCGAAATGCGGAAGATGATCGAGGGCCTGACGGACCTGGCCAAATGGGTGGGGCACAACTCCGACGCCATCGCCCTGTGGGCCAAGGGGATCGCGGCGGCCGCAGTCGGTACCGCCGTGGCGCAGTTCATCACCTGGCTGAGCGGCGCGAAGAAGGCCGTCGACGCTCTCACGCTGGCGATGGCCCGCAATCCGTTCACGGCAATCGCCATCGGAGCCCTGGTTGCCGGCACGGCCATCTACGAGATGAACCAGAAGACCCTGGAGGCCCACGACGACCTGCTCGATCTGCGGAAGGCGGCAATCGATACGAAGGAGATCATGGCCGCCGTCAACGCGGGGAAATCGGCCGCGGATCTCCAGAAGATGGGCTACTCGCTCGACCAAGTGCGCGAGGCGATGTTTGGCGGCAAGGAAGCGGCCAAGGAGTTCTTCGCGGCGTTCGATAACGATGAATTCCGGCAGCGGATCAAGGACCTCAACCAGACAGGCATCGACGAGGAGGAGATGCGGCGGCGGAAGGCCGCAGCCGAGGCCCTGGCCAAAGACATCGGGAAGCAGCAGGCGAGCGCGGAGAGAGAGTCTGCCGAGGCGCTGCTCGATGCACGCCGGCGCGGCCTCTCCGGTTTCGCCCGCGACATCGCCGCTGTGGACGCTCAGGTCCGCAAATGGGTGACGCACGTCGACGACAAGGGAATCGAGCGCCAGATCGACCTCACCGCCGCGGCCTGGGAGAACGTCCTCGCCCAATTGAAGCTCCGGATCGAGGCCTGGCGGCAGGATGTTCGGGAGTCGGGCCGGAAGCAACTGGCGGAGCACGCCTCCGTAGAGGAAGCCGCGTTCGGCAAGCGGATGGAGTTGGAGTCGCGGGCCTTCGCTCAGCGGTTGTCCTACAACGAGGAAATTGCCAGCCGGAATCTCGACCATTCGGCACAATTGCTCCGGGTGGAGGAAGACCGCGCCGGGCTGTCGCGGGACGCCCAACTGCGGGCGCTGGAGGCGACTGACGCCCAAACCCTCGAGCAGAAAGTGGCACTGGAGCAGCGCCGGGCTGAGATCGAGATCGAGCACATCGTGCGCGTGCACGAGATCCGGAGGCAGCTGTTCGAGTTGGAGAGCTCGCGGTTCCTGATCGAGGAAGAGTCGAACATGAAGCGGCTCGGCTACCAGGCTGACGAGATCCAGGCCCGGCTTGCTGAGATCGCCGCGCAGCGAGACGCCATCAGCGGGTTCGAGAAGGAGTCCGTCGATGCGGCGGTGCAGAGTGCGCGGGAGACGTCGGCCGTCCGTCAGGCACAACTCATCCGGGACCAGAACCTGCGGATTTTCGACAGCTTCAAGCGGCAAGCCGAGGGCGTGTTCGATGCCCTGCTTACGAAGTCGCAGTCCGTGTGGGCGGCGATCGGGAATTCCCTGAAGACCGCCTTGCTGACCGCCATCAAGGAAGTGGTGACCTCGCGCGTGGCCCTGATGCTCATGCAGATGTTTGGTGGCGTGCGCATGCCGGTCGGCGGGATGGGCGCAGGGTTGGCCCCCGTTGGCGGCGTGGGCGCGCTGGGGGCGTTGGCGCCCATGGTGGGCGGTCCTGGCGGGACCGGTGGCTTCAGTGGCCCCGTGGGCGGAATGGGCAACGGCGCCGGCGTCAGTGGCTACGGGGGCGGGATCATGGGCAGTCTGTCCAGCCTGGGCAACATCGGCATGAATCGGGGGCCAGCCTTTGTCCGCGACGGTGTCACGTCGCATAACCTGAGCGTGTCCGGAGTCGGTGGCTGGCAGGGTGGTGCGCTGCTCGCCGGTGGCGGAATGCTGGGTGCGATGGGTCTCCAGCGGGGCGGCTGGTCGGGCCTGGCGATGACTACGGCGGGCGGCGCGATGATCGGCTACAAGTTTGGTGGACCCGTGGGAGCGGCGATCGGTGCGGGCGTCGGCGCGGCGGCAGGCTTCATCCGCATGCTGTTCAAGGGCCGGGACCAGAAGCTGATCGACGAGGTGAAGTCGCTCTACGGCATCACCATCGACAAGCAGTTTGCCCGGACACTGGCGGAGCAGAGCCGCGGACAGGATCTGCGGATGTTCCTGCGCTCGCCGCAGGTGCGGGAACAGATCGAGGCCTATGCCGCCTACACGGGCCAGCGGATGGCATCGCTCGACAATACGCCGCGCGGCGTCAATTTGGCGCAGTCGGGCGGTGTGCTGGCGCAGGCCGGTACGTCTGTGGGCGGTTCGTTATACGGGTACGCATCCGGGCTTCCGTCGTTCGGCGGGCTGTCGCTGAAGTCCTTTGGTTCGAATCCGCCGCCGCAGATCATCAACGTGACCATTCAGGCTGACGGTCAGGCCACGGAGAGCTTCCTCGAGGGAAAGACCGTGAAGTTCGTCACGCGCAACGGGCGCGCCGTGCAGCAGGGGTTGGGCCGGGCGCTGCAGGCAAGCGAGGGCCGCACCCAGAGCGGCACGGTACTGATGGACCCGCTGGCGGCGAAAGTGTGACCGCATGCCTGGCAGTGTTCAGTTGGCCTCCGTCGATGCGGTGCTGCCCTATGCGCTGGCTGCGGCATTCACGGAAGTGGTGACGTGGCCGGTCGTGGCCAGCGAGCGGTACCGGGATGGGCGCATGCAGGTCCGGAGTGACGCCGCCCTGCCGCGCCGGAGTTGGGCGCTGACCCGGCTGCTGCCGTACGCCGATTGGCTCGTGCTGCGCAATTTCTGGGACGATCGCCGAGGCGTGATGCTGCCCTTCCATTTCTACCCGCGCCGGGCGGACCACGATCCCACCGGGGCCTCGCCCGTGGGGCGGTACCGCGTGCGCTTCGACGGCGCCCTCAGCAACGAGTACCGCCTGGGCCGCTGGCCTGTTTCCTTCCGTCTGATCGAGATTTCCTGATGCCTGAGTATCTTGGACCCATCGCCATCCCCGAGGCGGCGCCGGCGGGCGTGTTTCCGCTCGTGCCCGAATTCGGGATGGTCTTCGCCTCGGAACCCGAGATCGCCGTCCATCGCTTTGGCCATGGCGAGACGCAGGTCGAGCAGCGGTTCTGGCTGGGCCCGGGCGCGCGGCGGATCACCCTGCGGTTCGATGCGCTGAATGCGGCGCGTCGCCAGGCGCTCGTCAACTTCTTCCAACTTCGCCAGGGCAGTTACCAGCCATTCTTCTTCGACGTGGCGATGCCCGATGGGACCACGGTGCGCCACACGGTCCGCTTCGCAGAACCCTCGCTCAGCCTGGATCAGTTTTCGGAATCGCTGTGGCGCGGTACGGTCGATCTCGTCGAGGCACCACAGGACACGCCCAGCGTCACGGTCACGCAGACCCTCACCCGCTTCCCCTCCGCCGAACTCGCCAGCACGCTGCTCGGCCAGATGCAGGAGTTGATCCCGCTCGTCACCATCGGCAGTGACATCCACCTTTCTGACCGGCGCGTCTCGGTTGGCGGGGTGCTGTACCAGCCGCGCCTCGTGGATTGGGACGGGATCTCGCAGGCGCTGGACGGCTCGGCCGATTCGGCGCGTTTCCGGCTCGGCAACGCGGATCGGGTCCTGACTGAACTGGTCAACGCCGTCGATCTGTGGAAGCAGCCCGTCGCCTTTTCGCTCTTCCACGTCGGCTCGGCCACGCGGATCGATCTGTGGAAAGGCTTCGTCACCCGCTGGTCGCTCGACCAGGCTGGCGCGTTCGAGATCGAGGCCAGCGATGGGCTGTTCGAACTGAACCTTCCTTACCCGTCGCGCAAGATCACCCGCGATGAGGTGAAGATCCCTGATCAGCCCGTCAATGTCGGCGGCAAGAAGGGGATCTCGCGGATGACGGCCACTTCGGTGGTCAATGACACCGCCTATGGCCGGGCGCTGAAGGACATCTATGTCAACGACGCGGCGCATCCGATCCCGGTCGAGTGCGAGATCGTGGCCGGGCGGGATGAATCGGAGTTCTACGCCGCGTTGGGGATTGTGGGCCGGGGCCCGATTTCGGGCTTCGCCACGAGCACCGCCCAGCCACACACGCTCGACGGCCAGCCCAACCATGGTCCCGGCTTGCTCGGACTCCGTCGTTCCTATGGCGGGAACCCCGTCACTGGCGACGAGACGCCCGCCGACAACGCGCCCGATTCCGGCTCCCACACCTTCGCCCTTGATTCCGTCGGCGAGCCGCTGCCGAACAATCCTGTCCCAGGCGTGGCCTTTCTGCAGATCCGCCGGACGGATGAAAAGGGCATCCAGCCCATCCGCCCGACCGAGCGGAAGATGCAGGCCCAGATCACGGGCGGGCTTGGCTGCTGGGCGTGGACTGCGCCGGCCACCCGCCTGTGGTTGCCCGCCTGCACGAATCCGGTGTGGATTGCCGTCAACACGCTGCTGCGCGCCAAGGGTCTGTCCTCCGCGTCCGCTGCGGCACAGGAGGCGCTGTTTGATGTCCCGGCAGCCATCAGTGCAGCCCAGACCTGCGACATTCTGGCCGACCGGATCATCGGCACGGGCCAGGAGCAGCAGTTCCGCTTCACCGGCGTCCTCGCCGAGGAACGTCCGCTGCGCGACTGGCTGCAGGAGATCCTCGGCTCCTGCCTCGGCTATTTCACCTTCGTCGCCGGGAAACTCCGCATCGGCCTCCGCATCCATTCCTCGGTTGTCGAGGCCTTCACGACCGGCAACATCCTCTACAACTCGCTTTCGCTGGGGAGCCTCGAACCCCGGTTCAATGACCTCACCGCCGCCTTTGCCGACGTCGACTACGGCTACCAGCAGAATGCGCTGAATCTCTACGACGCAGATCATGCCGCGCGCGTCGGTGAACGGCTCAAGGCAAACGTGAACCTCGTCGGGGTCTCGACCAAGAGCCAGGCCGCCCGCCTGATCACCACGCGGCTCCGGGAGGAGCTTGGCGGTCTGACGGCCGCCGAGCAGTTGGCCGCCCGCCAGATCAGCTTCCGCACCACCGTTCTGGCCCTCAACACCGAGCCGGGGATGGTGTGCTCGATGACCCACCCGGACATGCCGAACGGCGCGGGCGAATTCCGCCTTATCCGTTGGCGCCTGAACCGGGACTACTCGATCGACCTCGAGGGCCGCTCCACGACGGACTCCATGTACGACCTCACGGTGGGCGACAAGCCCACGGACGTCGTGCCGGAACCCGTACCGCAGTCGCCCGCCGCGGATCTGTTCCCCGGCAAGGTCACCGGCATCGAATTGGTGGGCACGGTCCAGTTTGATGGCCTCACCGCCGAAGCCATCCTCCGCTACTTGCCGCCCGAGCCGCTCGCCGTGTTTCGTGGCGTCGTCGCCTTTGCCCGGATGCCGCAAGATTCGGGCGAAGTACCGCTCGAGAAGGGCAGCGCTCGCTTCGAACCCGACTCGGAGGGCCGGGGCACGATCCGGGTCTCCTTCACCCAGCCTGCCGGGGCGGACCGCGAGTGCCGGATCTGGCTCTGCTCCCGTTCCGCCATCCTCACCGCTCCGCTCGACGAGGTGGCGACGCCCTCCATCGTCGTGACGATCCCTGCCGCGACGCCGGTCGGGGACATTCCGCTCGCTGACATCGCACTCCTTGCGGCCAGCCAAGAGATCAAGGATGGCCGTGTGCTCATCCACCTCACCGGCACCGCGCCCGTGGATGAGAACTTCGCCGGTGCCGAGGTCTTCCTCGAAATCCCGCAGGAAGCCGACACCGATCCCGAGCACCCGACTCTGCCGGGACAGTTTTACCGTCAGAACTGGCATTTTGGTGAGCCTTCTATCGAGGGCACACCCCGGCAGTGGGAGGCGAAGCTCGATGTCCCCGTCCCGCCGACCGAATACCTGCAGTCCCTTGCCTCGCCGACGATCACCTGGCTCGCTTACGCACTGCCCCGGTCCTGGGGCTACACCAACCGGCTGAAACGGCTGACGAGCCTTGATCCCGTCGCCCCAGCCGAGCACACTCCCTTTGTCCAGGTCACTCTTGACTTCACCGACTATCTGGCGGGGGTGGTCAGCGACGAACTCGGGTCCGTCACCCTTGTGGGCGATCCAGTGGTGGGCCAGGATTCCACTGGCATCCAGGTCACCCAGAGCTACGTGCCGCCCTATTACGGCGTGCCGGGTGCGTTCAGCATCGGCGAGTTTGAAGGTGTCGAGGCAGTGATCGAACTGGCCGACGGCACGGTTCTTGATCGCGGCAAACATCCCTACACCGCGCAGTGGGATTCGCCGGGCAACAACGTCGACGCGGTCCGGGTCGCAGTTCCGAAGCCGGCCACCCTTCCGGCCACTCTGTACCTGCACATGATGGCCTACTCGCCAGCCAACCGGCAGAAGTTCAAGAAGGTCGTCCACGACGGGGTGCCGACGGTCCATGCGCAGTACGCCATCGCCACCGTCACGATCTCTGTGCAGTCCCTGGAGTTGACGCCACCCACGATCGCCTCGGTGATTCCCGCGTATCGGGCCATCCCCGGATCCGCCGCGAAGGAGTTCCGGCTCGATATCACCCTCAGCGGAGTCTCCTCCGGAGGCGCCTACGGCGGCACCCTGTTTGACCTTCAGGATGTGGCCACCGGCAGCTGGTCATTCAGTTTTCAGGAGCATGTTGCCGGTCAGCCGCACGCACCCGTCGAGGCAGGCGATTGGTGGAAGATCGCGCCCGGCGAATCCCGCAGTTACAAGGTGAAGGGCTGGGCCTACTCCGCCGCGGACCCGAACAGCCGCATCGCCACCAACGAGATCACCGTCCAGGTGAGTCTCCCGCTCGACGAGGTGATCCCGCCCGTCTCCTCGGGCACCTTCAGCCTGGCGATCGACGGCTACACGAACGGCGAAGATGGCGAGCCTTTCGCCAACCTCCGGGTCAACTTCACCATCCCCTCCGGGGCCGATGTGGTGACCGCACATATCTGTGAGAAACCGCACGGGCACACGCCCACCCCGAACCTCACCGAATTCACCAGCCTCACGTCCTCGACCGGGACCACATTCCAGTCCTGGCGGCGGCGGCCCAAGGACGGCGCCCGGGTCTTCGTCTGTCTGACCGCCGCCAACCAGGCCGCCGGCGTGTGGCGCCCGGTCGATGCTTCCGCGCCCATCAAGTGGGTGGACATCGCTCCGTGGGGCTCGCCTGGACCCGTCACCAGCCCCTCGGTCTCGATCCAGAACCAGCGCACCCTCGACGGCGCCGCCTACGTCGACATCGCCGTCAACTTCACGCCGCCCGCCTCACCCGACTACTGGTACACGAAGGTCGGCCGCATCTGGCGGCTGAACGCGAGCTTCGATCCGGTACCCGGCGAAACCTACGAAAAGAACGGCGATTTCGGGGAGCGGGCCAGCTTCGTCATCGAGAAGGTGAAGCTCCAGAACGAGCCGCAGTACCAGACCTGGCGGTTCCGCCCGGTGGACTGGCGCGGCAACGTGGTCGAGGCCGACACCGTCACGGTCAACTTCACGCTGCCTGCCTCCACGGGGCTCGACCTCGCCCAGGTCAACCCCGCCACAGTGCGCGGCTTTGAAATCGTCAACGGGAAATTCCAACCCAAACTCGGCCCGGATTTCATCGTCGATGCCCAGGGCAATCTCACCCAGTTCGCCGTCGATCTCGCCAAGGCCCACAACTTCGGCCCGGAGTTCACCAAGGACGGCGGCGTCCTCGCCATGCAGGGGATGGCCGTCAACAAGCTGCTCGCCGGCACGGCACTGTTTTCGGGTGATGTCGTGTTCGCCCGGGACTCCGGCGGCAGCCTGGCCATCAACGGTGACGGAATCGTCGCGGCGCGCGGCGGCAACCAGATTGCCATCGGCGCCACCTCGGTCACCATCTCCGGCGGCGGCCAGGCGCTGACCATCTCCAGCCAGGGGATCGTGGGCAACGTCGGCACCTTCAACTCCCTGGTCACCTTGCAGGAGTTCCACGCCTGGAACGGCGGCACGCCGCTGTTCTCCGTGAATCACAACGGCATCAACTGTGGCGGCGTCCTCAAGGCCAACGCCGGAATCAGCGTTTCGGGCACCGTCACGGGTCTCGTGCGCAGCGTCAATGGCCTGCAAGGGGATGTGACCGTCTCGGGCGGTGAGCAAGGGCCGCCCGGCCCGCAAGGCCCGCAGGGTCCGGCTGGCCCACAGGGGGCGCAGGGCCCGGCAGGTCCGGTCTCCTCGGCCTGGGACTGCCCTTACACCGGCTGGGGCAACTCGACCGTTGCCACGGCGCTCGACAACATTCTGCAGCGGCTGAACCAGGCCGGAATCTGACATGCCCACCATCACGATCACCTTCCACGAAGACGGCGAGGAGCCCGTTCAGTTCGTTATCCCCGCCGAAGCCGCGGCCGCTATTCAGGATCACGTCGACAGCCTCACCACGCGAGAGATGCGCGTCGAAAAGGGCGCCGTCGTCCAGCACGAGGAGAACCCCTTCGAAGGATCGAAGGCGAAGTTCTTCCTCCATGTCTGCAACGAGCAGATCCTGAAACCCATCCTGCTGCGCCGCGCCGGCGCCATCCCGCAGATCGCCCAACTCCGGGCCCATCGGGAAGCGATCGAACGCCAGATCCAGCAGGCCATTGAGCAGGCCGCGCTGATCCGCATGCCGTCCGGGGGCGAGTGATGCCGGAGCCCGTCACGCGCGAATCGACCTGGGACGAGGCAGACCTGGCTTGGGATGCGGCCGGTTTCATTTGGGACCCGCCGCCGCAGACCTATGCCGGCGTCAAAGTGGCGCCGTCGGAAACCAACCGGCCCGCCGGCCTCGGGGCACCAGGAGGCAGATAGATGGCCGCCATTGTCACTCTCCAGGGCGGGGACACGCTCACGGACTCCCGCGCCGTGATCAACGCCAACTTCTCTGCGATCAATGCCGCCGCAGGGGGCAAGTACGCCGCCAGCCTCTCGGGCGTCACCGGGCCGCTCGTGCTGACCCACAACCTCGGCACGCAGGACGTGGTCGCGCAGTGTTGGGACGCGAACGGGCGGCTCGCGATCGCGGACATCCAGATCACCGGGGCGAATACGCTTTCGGTGACCTTTGCCAGCGCCTTCACCGGGCGCATTGTTGTGCGGAGCTGAATATGCGCAGATTGATCTACCTCATGCTGGTTTGGGCGATGCCGGCCACGGCGCAGACGCCCGTCACCGGGACGCTCGACATCGTCGGACGCCTCAACGCCACGCAGGCGCTTTCCACCGCGCCGGCGAAGCTGGTCTCCTCGTTGCCCTCCACCTGCACGCAGGGCCAGGCCGTGCTGCTGACCACCGCGCCGCTTACCGAGTGGCTCCACGTCTGCACCAGCACGAACACCTGGACGAAGCAGATGCAGTCCTCTGTGGCGTGGAGTGCGATCACGGGCAAGCCGGTCACGTTCACGCCATCGGTCCACTCCCATCTCGCGGTCGATCTGCCTGCCACCTTGCTCTACTCCGACGGTTCGTACTCGAACCCCGCCTGGCTCACCTCGCTGGCTGGTTCCAAAATCGGCGGCGCCGTCCCGACCGCGACCGCCCTGGCGGAGAACGGCTCCAACTGCCCAGCCGGTCAGGCTGCCGCGGGTGTGGACGCCTCGGGCAACTCCGAGGGCTGCTTCGTGCCCGATGGTCAAGGCGGGGCGGTCGGGACGGTCACGAGCATTGGGCTGGCCGCGCCTTCACAGTTCACGGTCCTGGGCTCGCCGATCACTTCCTCGGGCATCCTGAATCTTGGATGGGTCAGCCAGAACGCCAACACCATCCTCGCCGGGCCCGCCACGGGCTCACCCGCCGCGCCCACGTTCCGGGGTCTCACTGCCCAGGACCTTCCAGGCACGCTGCTCTACTCGAGCGGGTCCTACTCGAATCCCGCATGGCTCACTGCACTGGCCTGGTCCAAACTGACTGGCGTCCCGTCGACCTTCACGCCCTCCGCGCACACGCATGTGGCGGGCGACCTCCCGGCGGCGGTCCTCTACTCAACCAGCACGTACTCGAACCCGTCGTGGCTCACCGCTCTGGCATGGGCGAAGCTGACCGGCGTCCCCTCCACCTTCACGCCCTCGGCGCACACGCACCTTGCCGCGGACATCCCGGCCACGGTCCTATACTCGAGCGGCTCCTACGCGAACCCGGCGTGGCTCACCTCACTCGCCGGATCCAAAATCAGCGGCGCTGTCCCAACGGCAACCGCCCTTGCCGCCAACGGCGCCAACTGCGCCGCCGGCCAGGCCGCGCTCGGTGTCAACGCCAGCGGTGCGGCCGAGAGCTGCTACGACCCGAACACCTACCGCGCACAGCAGATCAACTTCGGCTTCGGCGGCGATCCGGCCACGGTCATCCCCAACACAACCTTCAACAATATCTGGCGGGCACATGCCCATGCCGCCACCGTCACCGAGGTCGCCTGCTGGACCGACGCCGGGACCGTCTCCCTCACCATCCGGCGCAGTGACGGCACGAACATGCACTCGGCTCTGACCTGCTCCACCACCGGAGCCTCCACAGCCACCATCACCACGCCGGGGGTCGCCACCGGCCAGGGCCTCGGCTTCGTCACAGCCTCGGCCGCGACCGTGAAGAACCTCTCCGTCTCGATTAAGTACACGAGGAGCTACTGATGCGCTTACTTCTATTTCTGCTGGTAATGCCCGGACTCGCGCAATTGCCCCTGCCAAACCTTTCGACGAACTACAAGATCACAGAAAACGGCGCGGTGAATCCGTCGTGGTACAACCCGAACCTTTCAGTCCTGGCGCTCGCCGCGCAGACACCACCTACGGCCACGCTTACGATCAATGGGCCGCAGAACGTGCGACCGGGCAAAACCATCACACTGAACCTCACGCTCGCCACGACGACGCAGCCATCAGGGCTCCAGTGGACCGCGGGCATCCCCCAAGGGTGGACCGCCAAGGCAATGCCGGGGGCCGTGGCGACTGCGGCCCACAAGGCGATTTACTGTTCCGAGGGCGATGCTCTCTGTCTGGTGGTGGGGCTGAACCAATCACCCATCGCGGCAGGTGTGGTGGCGACATTCGAGATCGGCGTACCAGCAGGCACTCCTCGCGGGCTCATCAGCATCCCGCTGACGGGCCTCGTTGCCGGCACGGGGATGGGTGATCCGATTCCCGTCAGTGCGGGCACAGGATACAGCATCCGCGTGCTGGCGAAGCACGATCTGAATGGCGACGGCACCACGAACGCAGCGGACCTGCAACTGATGGCAGACCAGATCGTCGGCAAGTCAGCCTGTGCCGACGATCAGAACGGCGACGGCGCCTGCGATCTGATCGATGCTCTGTTGGTGATCCTGGGGTCCATCGCGCAATGAGACTCCTGCTTCTCGCACTCCTCGCCCTGCCGCTTGCGGCGCAGACGAATTACTTCCTCGCCAGCGGCAGCTCGAACAATACGGACGGCGTCGCCAACGCGACGTACACCAGCTACTACTCGCAGCCGATGAACTTCTCGACGTTCAACTCTTCCACGTCGAACCTGGTCTACTACAGCGTCGCGGTGCCGGACCACTATGCCGCCTTCCACGTCCGCTACAGCTACACCAACACCTTCGTGGGCGGTGACACCGGCTGGCAGACCGACATGGATAAGCGCAAATCATTCATGCGCTTCGACACGTCTTCACTAGGCGCCGGGGCCACGATCACCGCGGCAAGCCTCCACTTCTATGCGACTGCCGTCTCGCTTATTGACTCGCCCACGCTCACAGTTTTCACCATTTCCAACTGGCCTCCAGGTGTGAACACCACGGACTACAACGGCGGCTCGACGCTCTGCACGATCACCTCAGCGAACTTGACCGGGAATGGCTACAAGACCTGCACGATCGCCTCGGGCGCGTTCTCCCAAATCAACAAGACCGGCTTCACCAACATCCGCCTCCAGCTACCGAACCCTTCAGCCAGATACGAAGCAGGCACTTGGATGAGCCGGTTCTACATTGAGGCAGGAACACTCGATTCCACCACCAACCCCTACTTATCCATCACGACAGCCACAGGCGGGGCGCGCCTGATCATGGTCACCGAAGGAGAATAGCCATGCCCGACATCACCATCACATTTCAGGAAGAAGGCGACGAGCAGATCGGCTTCCGCATCCCGGCCGCCGTGGCCGAGAAGATGGACGCCTTCATCGCCGAACGCAACGCCAACGCGGTCCTCGGCGGCCCCGCCTACGCCGGCAAGGCCGACTGGTTCACCAAGGAGTGCTACTACCGCATCTTGAAGCCGGTCCTCGATCGCTTCCCGGATCCGCCGCCTGAGGAGGCGCAACTCAAGCTGTCGCAGGCCGCGGTGCTTCAACAGGAGGCAGCGCAGATCATCGCCAAAGCCGCCGTGCAGCCGTTCATCCCAATTAAGCCCGAGCCAACTGAGCCGACCGAGCCCGAGACCGAACCCGAGCCGACGAGGGCCGCATGAGCAACGCAGAACCGCAGTTTCTCCCATTCCCCGAGCCGATGGCCGAAGAACTCCGCCGCCTGGAGCAGGCCAAGATGCACATCATCACTGGCTTCCTCTACGCCACAGGCCTCAAAGGCAAGACGATCAGCGTGGCGGCGGACCTCTCTGGGATCGAGGTCGGTGAGCTCGCGCCCGCGAAGCCGGAGGTGCCGCAATGACGCCCTCGCCGCGCTGCGTGGAACTGGTGAAGCGGTTCGAGGGCTTCCGCGCGAAGCCGTATTGCTGTCCGGCAGGGGTGCCGACGATCGGATACGGCCACACCGAGCGGGTGTCACTGTCCGATCCGCCGATCTCGCGCGAGGAAGCAGCGACGCTGCTCGAAAAGGATCTCGCCGTCTTCGCGGCGGGCGTCGCCCGGCTGCTGACCGCGCCCGTAAAGCAGAACCAGTTCGATGCCCTGGTCAGCTTCGCCTACAACGTCGGACTCGGCAATCTCCAGCGCTCGACCTTGTTGAAGAAGGTCAACTCTGGCGATCTCGCCGGTGCCGCGCGCGAATTCGCGAAATGGACGAAAGCCAAGGGCAGGGAACTTCCCGGTCTCGTGAAACGCCGGGCGGCCGAGCGCACCCTGTTCGAGGAGGCATGATGCTTACCAACGTCGTCAAAGGCGCGGCCACCGTGCTGCTGGCCGTCCTCGTCTGGTGTGGCGTGGAAGTCGCACTCGCCGTCCGCGCCTGGCGCGCCCTGCCCGACCAGGTCCTGATGCTCGCCAGCGAGCAGATCACCACCACCCAGGCCATCGTCGACGCCCGCCTCGCTTCCCTCGAAGATCGCGCCGACGCCCAACTCACCGCCTCGCGCGCCGAGGTGCTCCACCGCGTCGATACACTCATCTCTCGCAGCGACGCCCGTGTGGCCGATACCCTCGCAGTTGCTGACCAGCGCCTGGCTGAATCGCTCGCCCTCGTCGATACCCGCACCGCCGAGATCCTGCGCCAGACGGAGACCACCACATCCGCCGCCACCGGCGTCCTCGAAAGCACCAACCGTCTCACCACCTCCCTCGAACCCTGGCTCGACTGCGGCACGCCCGAGCAGGGCCGCGAGTGCCTCCAATCGAAGCTCTGGTGGATGACCCTCAAAGCCGACTCCGTCATGACCAACATCGCCATCGCCACGCCGAAGCTCGTCGAAGCCGCCGAACTCAGCGCCCGCAGCGGGCAACAGGCCGCCGCGTCGGCCGCCCACACCTCCGCCAACCTCGCAGCCATCACTAAGCCCGGCCCTCGCTGGCTCCGCTGGGCGGGCGTGGGCCTCAGCGTCGCCGCCCCGGCCTCGCAGGTCGCCATGCCCTTCGTTCTCGGGAGGCTGAAATGACCCAAGGCCAACTCGACCTCAGGACCCTCGACCGCCTGCTGTCTTGGCTCGCGGTCTACGTCTTTCTGCTGGCTACCGCCTGCTGGGTGGCCGGCGTGTTGAAAGATCTGGTGCCCATCCTCACGCACCTGATTTCGGGATTCAGCGGCGCCGCCTTCGCCGTCATGCGCAGCGCCGCCACACAAAAGGAGAAGGAATCGAATGAAGACCATTAAACGCTGGTTCGGCGCCATCGGCGCCTACTTCACCACCGGCCAGGCCGCCCGCCAGGCCCAAGCCGCCATGGAATTGATCGGCGAAGTCCGCCCCTACATCATCCGAGCCGCGGATCTCGCCGTCACCCTCTCACCGTCCCCCGGCGACGACACCGCCTGGGCGGCCATCAAAGCGAAACACCCACGCCTGCTCACCGCCCAGCACCGCACCGCAGACGAAGTCAAAGCCGACGCCCTCCTCATCGCCACCGAACTCATTCTCGCCCAATACCCCCTACTGTCCACCACCGTGGCGCGCCTCGCCGCGCAACAGAGTTATCTCGACTGGCGTGAGAGCCAGTAAACCGTCAACCCATCAACCCAAGGAGAGATCAGAAACCATGTTCAAGACCATCGCCCGTCCCGACCACAGCGAGCGCATCCTCGCCACCCCGCCCCAGCACTGCATCAGCCTCAATGAGGCGCGGATGCTGAAAGGCATCCTGCTCGAAAAGCTCCCGCCCGGCTCCACCGTCACCATCCTGGGAGCCCCCGCCGGCGCTTTCGGCGGCGACGACTACGACGAGAAGTGGCTCAACGACAACCTCGCAGGCCACGACCGTCCCCTGGTCCTCCGCCTCCGCATCCGCGCCGACATCGGCCAGGCGCGTCCGACCGACCACACCAGCAACGCAGCCGCCCTGGCCACCGCCTGGATGCGCTCCCCCCGCGAAGCCTTCGAATCCATCTACGCCAGCTGCGGCGCCACGCAAGCGGAGATCGACAACTACCACCTCCGCCGCGAGCCCGTGAGCCAGGCAATCAACGGGCTGTATCGGTAGTCTGACTGAAGTGTGGGCGGAGCCTTGCCGATATGTGGACGCTCCGCCCACCCACGTCCTCAGTCGGTATTCAGCCAGGTGCGGTCGCCATCCACTGGACAGCAGACACAAGCGCGAGCTCTCCGAAACCGAGCCAGTAGCCGCGAGCCTTGGCTATCGCGATGTCGCAGCTGCCGCGGCCTCCTTGTCTTCGCCGTTAGATGTAGCAGAGCCGATGACTCTCGCGATCATCAACGGGAGCGGCCAACGCAATTCGGAATCGCGAAAGTATCCGCACGAGGCAGCTTGGTGACGTTGACTGTGAGGAAAGCGACAGGATTCGACCCCGAGACCAGCACGGGCGGCTGGCTCGGCATAGAGGCTGAACGGGCTCAGGGACGAATAGTCACTGCCTTAATGTCCTCGTCATTCCTGGTAGGGCCATTTATGCCGACCCCAGCTTCTGTGTAGAATGAGCCACGGAGGCGGTGACTAGTTCGTTAAGTGCCTGAAGGAAGCGATCAACCTCCTCAGCCCTCGATTCGACCGAAAGACTTACCCGCACGCAACTCTTGGATTGCTCGTAGGACAACCCGTGCGCAAGCGCCACGTAAGACGGCTTTCGCGCCCCGTACGAGCAGGCGGAGCCGGCCGAAATCGCAATGTCGGCTGACGCCATCCGATCGACCAGATCTTCCGCATCCATGCCAGGAAGACAGATATTGATGGTATTTGGAAGACGTTCCGTCCCTGCACCGAGCACGAATGCTCCAGCATGCAACCCTGTGATCCGCGATTCAAGGTCTGTACGCAGTTGCGCTACTTCAGCGAAACATCGCGATTTGTCGAGAAGACCGGTCAAGGCGGCAACCATCCCCACTACGGCGGCTGTATTCTCAGTTCCCGCGCGCAGACCGTGCTGTTGTCTTCCACCGTACAGCAAGGGCGCCAGAAGATCAGAATCACGGACGAACAGCGCGCCAGTGCCCTTGGGGCCATGAAACTTGTGCGCCGAGAGGGATAGCAAGTCAACTTCAGCGAGCGCGCCGGATAGGTCCACTGCAATCTTTCCCACCGCCTGCGTGGCATCCGTGTGGACCAGGATGAGGGGGTCATGCTTCTTGACGGTATCCGCAATATTGCCCACTGGTTGGATCACGCCAGTTTCGTTATTTGCCAGCATCACGGACACCAGCAACGTTTCTGGGGAAAGGGCGTTTACTAATGCATCTGCGTCGACGACACCTTGCCGGTCTACCGGCACATGAGTAATTCGGAAGCCGTCCTCCCCCAAGTTCTCGCAGGTTTCCAGGATGGAAGGGTGCTCGATTGCGGAAACGACGATGTGCTGTCGTGCCCGATTCGCACGCGCCGCACCTCTCAGCGCCAAGTTGTTACTTTCAGTGGCGCCGGAAGTGATTATCAGCTGATCCCCGCTATCAGCCCCCAGCGCCCTTGCGAGACGGTTCTTCTCGATCTGAAGCCTGCGGGTGATGCCATTCATGTGGGCCAGGGCAGACGCGGGATTCGCAAACTGCTGCGTCAGGTACGGCAGCATCGCCTCGACCGTACTCTCGAAGACCCGCGTCGTAGAGTTGTTGTCGAAGTAAATCACTTTGGTGCCTCCGGCGGCAGCCCGTGTTCCGCGCGTATCAGCCGAACGAGCTGGGGCACGATGCGTTCGATATCGATATAAGGAACCTGTGCGAAAACAGCATCCGGGGTATCGCCGGTTTTGGCGAGCATGTGGCCCCGGCCGAGCAGCCGTTCGGCTCCAGAATTCTTGGTGCCCATCGCGATCTCGGCTGTAGCCGCGTTGTCAACCTTCAGGATCAGCCTGTTGCCGAGTTGCGAACGCAATTGCATTGGCATGACATCCTTGTCCGGCCGCTGTGCCGCAAACACCAGGAAGATGCCCGCAGCACGCGCTTTGACGCTCAACCGTCCAACGATATTGGGAACCGCGTTGCGATAGTCGTCGGTCTGCATCCAGTCCGCGAACTCGTCGTGGACGATCCAGAGAATAGGCAACTGACTGCCGGTGCTCCGTCGGTATGCGTGAACGTTCGGAACTCTCGCAGCCTTGAACAGCTCATACCGCCGGTTCATCTCATCCACCAGCCCCTCCAACACGTGAACCGCCGCATGCGGATCGTCGATGATGCCACCAGAGCCTACTTCCACATGCGGTAGCTCATCCAGTGGACGATAGTCCACGCCGAACTTCGGATCGATCAGGTAAATGTGCGCCTCGGCGGGACTGCGAGTGGCGGCGATGCTGAGGATGAGGTTTTGCATCAGCACCGACTTCCCGCTGCCCGTGATTCCGGCTACGAGTGTATGGGGCTGATTAAGCGGGTCAAGCAAAAGAGGCCGTCCATCCTCCTCCTGAATGCCTACACAGAGCTTCTCGCCCATCGGCGTCTGCCGGAATTCGCGAATATATGAGAGCAGGACCGGCTCGGTATGCAATACTTGGCGATTCGGCCGTTCCACCGCAATCGACACCCGCCCCGATTCAGGAGTAGCGTGGATGATCTTAATTCCCTCGGACGTGTAAACCTCATTGGCGCGAGATTCCACTGCCTGGACCGTCAGATCCTTCGAGCCCTGAAGCTTGATGATCCCTGAGTTAGGCGTGAGGGTAGGGGGCATTCCGTCCACCAGACGCGCCGGCAACCCGCGGCTGATGAGCGCCTGCCGCAATTGAGCAGTGATCGATGTAAGCCACTCCTGCCCGGCTTCCTGCGAGCTGTGGTAAAGCGCCGCTTGTTCTTCAAGAAACGCCTCGACGGGAGGAATCTCCGCATTCCCCCCTGAAGCTGCGGCTGGGGCGGCTCCGCCTTCCGTGGGCGGCTCAGGGGTTGTGACAGGCGAAGTCTCCTGCTCTGCGGGTGGGGCAACCACGTGAAGCGCGGACCCGCCCGGCTCGCCGGGAGCAGCAGCCGCATTTGCTTCCGGTTTACCCGTCAGACTATAAAGCTTAGATTTCCCGAACGGAGGGTGTCCATTGCGCAACCTTAGATCCGCCGTGGAGGAAAACGTCATATCGAAATACTGATTGATGAGCTCCCGAACGTGTCCGGGCCCGAAAACCTCCTGCAGGGCATCGAGGCGCGCAGTGCCCTTGGTGTTTGCAATTCCCTTCGCAATTGATACCTGGGCCGAGAGGTCTTGCGGCTCGTGAACGAAGATGTGTGAGTATCCCCAAATGCTCACGGAGCACTGGCGTTGCCGGATAGCGCGCCGCCACGCCACCGTATCCAACTGCGGCCGACTGGGCGCGACCATCGTCTGGGATGCAACCAGGTCCGAAAGCCGGGCTAGCCATATGTCCTGATCGATCGTTATGGTCTCCCCGTCCATGGCCTCGGTGATCTGGGAAAGCGTGTCCATCAGCTGTTTTGCCGACGCGCTCGCAGCGCCGCCCACTGCGTCGTGGGTGACGAATTTCGCTTCTGTGACGACAATGTCAAGATGCATCTTCCCATCGCGCTCCGTAGGCGCAAGAACAAGCAAATCCGCGATGTTGGCGCCTTCCTTTTTCCCGAGCCATTCGCTGTAATCGTCTAGGAAACACCACGCAATCGGACGATCTAGGCCGATCTCAGACTCGACAAGATAACGGGAGAGAACCATGCCGAGCAGCTCATTCGTGTTGTTGGCACGACGGGCCGCCTTGAGAACTAGGCCACCTGATATCTTGTTAGCATCGTGAATGAAACGCTTCCACAGCGTCTCAATCACATGGTCCGGTGTATCAGACGCCAGCAACGCCCGCAGTTTTTCCTTGAGCGTATTGACCAGTAGCGTCTCTCGCGCCGACGAGGAGATAATCAAGTTGCGGCCATGCGTCGCGGACTGGACGTAGCGAATCACCTTCACCTGCCGCGCTTCCAGCAGCTTACGGTCAAGCAGCTCGTCTTGATTGACGACCCACGTCGCCAACTCGTGGGTCTCGCGGAAGATGCGATCGACGCTTTGATCATCGAAGTCCAGGGTTCGCATGAGGACCGGGCATTTGCCGCTGTTCCAGGCATCATCAGCACCGTGCGCGCATAGTGCGGCCACTGCGTAAAGGTAAATCCAGCCTGTCTCGCTTTGCGCAGGGCAGGTGAGTTGGAGACGAACCTTGCGGTCACCCTCGCTGACCGGCAACCGTCTGCTCCATTGGTGAGGCTGGAGCCTGAACGGCTCTTCGGTCTCGCGGGGCAACCATTCCCATGCGGATTTCGACTCCCGCGAGATCAGATCCCTGCAATAGGCAATGTCCACCGGCTGAGAGCGTCCCTGACGACGCAGGCGGTTCGCCGCAGTGATGTTGACCCGCACCTTGGCGAGGAAGTCGCCCGATCCTTCTGTCGGATCGGCCTCGGCATCGATCCCGCGTGCCACCAGATCTCGGTAAATCTGGCGAAGATGCACCTCGTCCCGATGCATCAGGAGGACCTGACAGGTGATGCGGTTGCCCTCGCGCTTCGCATTGATGCGATTGATGCTTTCCACAACCGCTCTAGGCAGTTCCGGCGAATCGCAGTTGTATAGCAGGATAGAAAAATTGTCGCGCTCATGCGGCTGAAGCCGGAGATACTCCATCATTTCGTGCTCGATGGTTACAGCCGCAGGCTTGGACTGGTCATCGAGCGACGGCATTGCCGCATCGTCGTTGGGTTCCGGGGGCTGATGGAGCGTGTATCCGGCAAATGCCTGCGTGACGATTCGGGGCATCGCCTGGCTGCCCTCCCAAACCACAGCTATCTCCGGGTAGAGAGGGTGGTTGAGCAACTGCTCTACTTCGCGGAAAAAAAGTGCGCCGCTCGTGCCGTCAGAGAAAGGCGGACGATCCTTGCCCAGCAACTGTTCCAAAAGGCCCAGCAATTGCTGTTGTCGGGACGCAATCGCCTCCATGCGCAGCGGGTGCCACGGACAAATCACCGCCATCGAAGGCCGTCTTCCGGAACGGGGAACCTGTGCGAATCCCACGCGCATTATGAGGCGCAGAAACTGTCTACGTGCCTCCTGATGCCGAATTGAGTTAATGAGCAGAAGAAGCGATCGGTATGCGGTCGCGACATCGGTCGCATTGGCCGGGGCAAACGCAGACTTGCGCAGAGCGGAGATGGCGGTGTTGTAGGCTGCCTCGAATTCAGAGAACAGCCGCGAGAGTTCGGACGTCTCTTCGCGTGGCAGCCACTGCTGGCGCTCGGCATTCGTGATTGTCTGCCTCCATTGGCCAGTCAGGGACTCAATACGGTCCTGCGCCGGTACAAAGGCTCCGCGCCCCCCCCCGCGAGCCACATCCGCGAATCCCTCGACATTCTGCAACGATAGCGATGCTGGCGTACCTTTGCGCCCCACCACCTCGTACTCGGCCACACAACCTACCAGCGCGGTGCTCCTGTGGTTCAGATATCGGGTGATGGCGTCAAAGTCGCTGGTCTCTTGAGCCAGAACAGAGGCGACGGGAAATCGCCACGTGAGCGAGAGTGTGGCGACCATACGCTCACTGCCACCACGCTGCTTCTGAAAGACGGACACCCGGAAACCGAGAGCCGTCGCACGGCCGGTCTTGCTCGAACCCTTGAACTTGGGCTTGTCCTTGATTCTGGGCAGAACCGACTGTGAGTAGGTGCAGACAAGCGTTCGCTTGAACTGTATCTTCTTTTTAGTGCGAACCTCCAGCAAGCCGTAAGCGCGCTCAAAATACTCGCACGCCTTCTGGCTCAACTCCATGAAGCTGTTCGGCTTCGACTGCTGCTTGCCCTCCAGCACGACGTAGGCCGAATCATGAGGGGCCAGCCCACGAATCGAACGCTGCAGGCACTCAAAAATCCCTTGGAAGAGGTCGGTGCATTCGACCCGGCGTCCGTGGACGAATTCTTCCCAGTCTAGAAACAGGCTGACATCGGTTTCCAGTTGCTCGGAACGCCGCTGGAAAAACTCCCGGAACTCATCGGCGGCGGAGCCCGCCTTCCGGGCCACTTTGGAAAGGGCCTGGATGACGAGAAGATCATCGTCCGACGGCGCGACGCCTTCGTTCTCCAAAGCGCTTCGCGTGCGTTCCGCAAAGTCCTTGGATGATGTCTTCTTGGCCTTATCAAAGCAGTGCGTAACGTCCTTCCAGTCAAATCCGAACAGCAGTCGCTCAGTCGCGGCGTTACGCGCGCCCTCGGATTCGATATAAGCCTGAAACGCATTCAACAGCTCGTCGGTGAGCGGCGGCAGTTGCTCGTCGGAACGCAGAACCAGCAAACGCTTGCGCAGAACTTCGGGGTCAAGCAGATCCTGTGATGGACCGCGCTTGTCGAGATAGCACTCCAAACTGTAGTGCGAGCGGAATTTGGCCGCCCACTGCGCGGCCTGGACCATCTTCGATTCGTTCAGCGAACTGAAACAATCTTCGAAAAGAGGCAGTCCGAGGACCGGTAACGCCTTCCCCGCTGCGCGGTTCAACGGCTCGCTACGAAAGTTCTGCAGCACGGTCGCAAGAAACTCGCCGGCCTTCGAGGTGGGGCAGCGGCCAGTATCGAAAAGGCCTTTAATCATCGCTTCAACTTTTCTGCGGTCCTCGGGCAGGAGGTTGATTCCTTCTCGGTTGGCTACGAAATCCACCCAGAGATGGGCGATGTTCTTGTCCTTGAGGTCCGAGGCATCGGTGCGGTCGCTGTCGGCAAGCGACGCCTCGGCGTCCGCTTCCACCTCGGCGGTCAGTGTCACGAAGCCGTCTCGCTCGCGGTTGCGCACGTTGACCGACGAATCCGCGGTCGTGTACCTTGCATCCACGCCGAAGGGGCGAAGCTCGAATTCCGGGAACTGGATGGCAAGCCGTCGCGCTCGCGCACCGGCGGCAATGCTCGCCTCGATGAATCCCGCCAGTTGCTCGACGGAGAACCCGGAAAGGACATGGAACGCACCGCGAAAGTCTGGATCCTCCTCTAGTTGCGGCTTGAGCTTGAGCAGAACAAACTCAAGTGCCACCGCACCCACAAGCGCGTCTTGGGGGCTTATGCTCATGCAAGCACCTCCATCGGATTGATCACGTAGATACAGGCATCGCTCTTGCGCTGCGCCAAGCCCATCCCAACAAGGTGCTGGCCGAATCGGTCCCTATTCTTCTTGAAGTCGGTCTCGTCAAACTGGTAGCTTAAGACGTCGTTCTTGGCTTCGACCGGGCCGATACTGATCTGATAGCGGTGATGAAGATTTCGCAACAACGCACTTTCCTCGATCGGAGCCGTGACATTCGCGAGCACTAGTGCCCGGAGCAAATCATCCGTGGGAGCGTACCGATAACGGTTCGTGCCGCGCTTTGAAACCAAACCGCAGCCGGTTCCAAGGCTCGTCAGCCCGTCGGCCGTGCCGTTCCGGTACAGATTCCTCGCAAATGCGTAGAACAACTCCGTCATTTTGCGTGGGTCGGTGGTATCCAGCCTCGTCTTCAGAGAAACCGTCCTAGCGAGGTGTTCCGCCAGATAGTCCGTCTTCGCTACGTCGTCCAGCGTGTCGTCCTTCAATATCTTGTTGAGGCCCTCATCCGAAAGAACCGTTATATCGATGAACTTGCGCACCGCGAGTTCACCGATGCCGTCGTTGTGCAGATACGAGGCGACGGCTGCCTTTCGAACCAGGTCGCTTCGCGGCGCGAGAATCTCGCACACGATGGGCGGCAGCCCCTGATTGCCAAGCCATGCAGAGGCGGTCTCAATGCCGTAAAGATAGAGGTGCAGTCCCAGCAGGGGTTGAAGATATTGAAAAGCGTCCTGGTCGGGAAGGTCGAGGCTCAGAATCGCCGCAACATCCTCAGCCATGCGGTTGAACGCTGGGTGGGACCTGTAGGGAAGGTACGTTCCCCCTTTCATTTCTCCGCGGTCGGGTTCCAGGGATGAAATCAGACGCATGACGAGACGGTTTCGCGAAGTGGCGGGATCGAATGACGTCTCGAGCCGGTTGCGGATCTTGGCACGCAGCGGCTCCGACGCCCGGCTCAGCATGAGGTAGGCGATCTCACCGGTCCGGGTGAAGACGCGCCGTGTCCGCTCGAAGCCATCTCCCTTTTCGCCAATCGCTTCGTATAGCGCCGCCGGTCCTATCGGATAGAGAAACTGCTTTGTCCAGCCGCGTTCGCTACCGGGATCCACGGTGATGCGTCGCAGCAGCCTGACCACACTCACAAGCTCCGCGAACGTGTCAAAGCGGGCGCGCAGATACGAAAAATCAGCCGCTAGCCGATCTCCGAGCGAAGCGGTCCGGTTCATTACATCCAGCCACTGCGACCAGCCGTCCTCATCACTTCCCTGCGCGTTGCGGAGAATCTCCTCCATCCTGGGATTGTTATAGAGCAGATTCCGCAGTTGCAGACAGCGACTCGCGACATACTCAGGGTTATCCCCAGGACGAGTGGCGTCCAGCAGCTTTCCTTGCCGGAACATGCCTTCGGCCATCCCCAGAAACTCAAGCAAGAGAGCAGAGAAGGGCTGACGCTCCAGCCGGTGGCCCCAGATGGCCTCGGCTATCCACGCCTCGTTTCGATCCTTGGAACCGGAGTAAGGCTCGGTATTGTCAGGAGCAATCATTGTTCAACCATATGGATAGGAAGCCGTTGGATTGTCCCGTTGCCCAAAACATCGATCAAATGCAACGACCGAGAGCTGGCGCGCAGGTGGAGATCGCGAAGGCAGCGCTGCTTGAGAGACATGAAGTCTGTACATGACTCCCGTGAAAAACTTGACGGCATCGCGCCGTCGGCGACGCGGCAAAGAAACTCAAAGCGCGGAAGCGTCAGATCAAAACGAAAGTCCCGGCCATTAGCGTGCAACACAGCCACCGGGATACTACTGCCTTCCTTGCCGACGATAGAAAGGCCCGGCGCCTCGGAATCCAGCTCGACCTGGGTGAGGTAGATGTCGCTGACCGGCGAGGTTGTCAGATCGAGCCCTGTCGTTAGGTAAATCTCATTGGCATGATCCGCGAGCAGCATCCCCGTCCAGATGCGATTAAGGCCAGACGCCATCTTTCGCACATGCGAACGGGAAGGGGACTTCCCGGATCTAATAGGAATGACGATATCATCCAGAAATTCGAGCGCGTGATGGAACACGGAAGTTTTCCACAAAGCGTATTTCCGAAATTGCTGGGCTGATGCCTGAAGGAATACACGCCTCCGCTCGCTTGCCAGCTCTTCCAGGAAATGTGTGGTCTCGTCTTCATCGCCCATGTCCCCGCGGATATACCGTGTAACCAGCCCGTCGAAGTCCGGATTTCGCTGGAGGAAAGGATCGGCCGCAATCAAATCCTGGTAGGCTGCGTCAAGTTCCTGGTCCCTCGATCCGAATATGAACAGCTCATCGAGATCATTGGTTGTCTCCTCCCCGATGTGAAGCATAGAGAGGAAGCGATAGACTTCCCGCTTGCGCCTGTTCGTCACAGTCAGGTTCTCGCCGAACAACGTTCGATGCAGTGCCGCGCGATGGGATGTGCCCTTCCTCAGCAGCGTATCGGCTTCTGCTCCCGGCCGGATGACGCGATCACGCGCATCAGGATGTCCCAAGAGCGCATTGCATAGGAGACACAGCACCCCGCGTATCGGCAAGTGATGCCCGCTCGCGTCAGCGATGCGAGCCAGCACGCAGAGCCTCTCACGAACTTCCACTGTGGTGAGCGCCTTGTAATTACGTGCGAGCGAGGATGGTGGTGAAAACAGTGGGTTATCCTGCTCGTTGCTGAAGCAGGCCCACTCATTGCGATCCAGAACGGCGGCAAGGCAAAGCCTCATGATCCGCTCACTTGGGATTCTGCTGAGATTGATGAGTCGAAGCCGCTCTCCGCAGTCGCTTTCATTCCGAGCATGCAGATCGATCAGACTGCGCTCCAACTGCCTGACCATCTCTGGGGCATCTGCCGGCAGAGAACGAAAGAGCTCGTGCATCTGACCGTCGTTCACGGCGAGCACAAAAAAGTCGTTTCCTTCGCCGAAGGCAGATGTCGCCATGCTTTCTAGCAAGCCAACATTCTCGCCGCTCAGATACCCGTCTTGTCGCTTCCTCCATCCCGTCACGTCATAAATGAGCGTGAGGGTCCGGGTGCCGTCTGCGGTATCGATGCTGACCTTTTCTATGCCGTTATTGGCCTTCGGGGCCCGCCCCGTCAGCTCCGCGACGAGTTCGAAGCACAAGGAGGTCTTCCCGTCGCCTGCCGTGCCGGTCAGGACGACATTGCGGAATGTTGACGCGTCCTTTGGAAAACAGTCCAGCAGGAGTCCGCGGGCGGGGTGATCGAATGAGAGCTTGGGAATACCAAGGCTCGCCGCGAGCTTGTCAACCTGTTCGGCCTGCATCGCTTCGTTGTCGGCCACTGGGCAATACGCCCGCAGCAACCGAATCCATTTCTCCCCATGGGTCCGAATTGGCATATATTCTCAGTCACCGATGACAGAGCAGACACCCTTGCTGGTTTTGCGGCAGGACTTCGAGACCGCCCAGCGTTTCGGCCAACGTCCGGTTCTTCTGTCGCTTCTTCATGCGGTCCTGGGTTTTCACCCAATTCTCTTCTATCTGGGCCATGCGCTCGGGTCGCTCCAACTCCGCCAATGACTCATCATCATTCCAATAGAAGACGTTGCCATTAATGGGATTAGGCTTTTCGTACGCCTTTGCCTGCTCATAGTATTCCGGGTACTTCTGCTTCAGTCGAACCCACTCAATCTTCTGCTGATAAAAGCAGAAGAAGCAGCCGCTTCGCGTCCGGCCCCATTCCGTGTACGGCGGCATACCAAGGCCGGAATCCTCCAGAATACGCTGCACGCCATTATAGTCGATGCCGTCTTCGCGAAACGGGAACACTGCGCGGATGTTGGGCTTGTGGCTGATATAGCCGACCCGGTCCTCATCGGATCGAATGCCCACGTAGTTGATGACGAAGTCGTTGCCGATATAGTTTTCGAACGGCTTGAGCTTCATCAGTTCGGTGCACCAGCGCCGGTGATTCGAAGGCAGCATCCCGCCCTTCATGCGCAAGATGCTGTCGAAAGTCGTCCCGAAAGTCGTGCGAGTGATTCTCCTTCCCAGATAACCTTCGAGCCGCTCCAGATACGCGTAAGTGTCGGGCAGCTCCTTGCCAGTATCGTGGAAGATGTACTCCATCGAAGGCACGAGATCGCGCATATGGACCGCCAGGGCCGCGCTGTCCTTGCCACCCGACAGACTCAGGATATGGCGGACTCGGGAATCGTCTTCGGGCCAACAAGAATTGGAAGCAGTCTGTGTCATTTGTATTTAACTATTCTTTCACTTTATCGCTTGTATCCAGTTGATTCCAGATCGCCCTAAGTGCTGCAGCCAGCCCATGCCTTCCGTGCTGCAATAGGATCTGCTGAATCTGGCCCTCCACCGGGCCAATCCTGCTTTCGTCCAACCCGTCCCAATTGATAAGGTCGCCCACCTCATTTCCATCGCTCTTGGTAAGCGCTATCCGACACGCATGGCCATTCAGTCGCTTGGATGTGCCGATCCGGGCAAGCTCCGTGCGTTTGAAACGCCCGGCGGTGATCTCCAATTGATGATGAAACTCGTTCTCGTCACTGTCGAGCCAGCGCTCGCACGATTTTCTTGTCAGTAGATTGGCAATCGATTCCACCCATGCCCGGTCATCAAGCGCGGCGTCGGCAACCCGCAATGCGAAGGCTTTCAGAACGGGTTCAGCGAGCACGGCCGCAAGTTGGGCCGCCCGACCATTTATCATCTGACGTGCTGACCGATTCGTCTTGTCGATATCGAATGCAGCGAAGATCGCAACTTCCAGGCGCTTGATCAGGGCTGGATAGGCTGTCTGAATCTCATGAATGGCACGTTTTAGCCGCGACGCAAGCTCTTCGGGCTCCTGAAGTCCGTCATTACCGATTGGGGGCAGACCGCAGGCCTCCGGCAGCGCCGTGAAGACCAAACGCATCGGATCACGCGCGTCGAGCAATGCGCGGCGCAGTGCCACGGCTGTGGCGGACAGCGTGTTTGTCCGTCGGGAATACTCGGGCACCTCCCGACTAATGAAGACTGTCAGCGGTCGCACTAAATCTATGAGGTCCGTCTTTACCGCATCGCGAGGGGTAATCTTCAGCAGTCGCAAGAGTCTGCTGAACACATTGGCGCGGACCCCCTCGATCTCGCAATATTGCAGGTGGAAGGCTTGTGGTTCCTTCAACAGACGGAGGAACAAATCTCCCTTCACTTCGGGGAGGAACGTCCCGTCTTCATAAAGTGCCACGCGCTGATGATTGGCTGCAAGATAGATAGCGAGGATAAACGGCTGCAACCCCTCACGAACGCCGTAGGGGACTTGTGAGAGCCCCTTGAAAACATCTCCCACCGGCACCATGGCATCTATTCCGGGCTTCTGAAGCAATTCCGTGATCCGGTGCATGCAAGGCAGGAGCTTGCATGCATCCCCCAATACCGACGGATAGCGAAACGAATACTCGCCCCGCGTTTCGACGTGAAAGCCGCCCTGCACCAGAATCGACAGATACAGCGCCATTTCTGGGGGACGCTTAGAGTCGTCCATGCCGAGCAAAGGCTTGTCAGGCGCGGTTGCCATCGCCTCCACAAGCCGGGTGCGCGCAGCTACTGCAGCTGAACTGGGAATACGGCGATTGATCAGCTCGTTTAGGACACGCGGAGCTTTGCGGTAGATGTGGTCGCACCGGCCACTGAGATACTGCAGCAACTCGCGGCCTGGCTTCAGGCGCTTCGCATCATCGCCGGAAGAATACCAGGTAAGGGGCTCGCCTACGGGGACCTCCAGATTGTCGAGTCCCGCCAGACGCTCCCGGAAATAGCGTTCGGCCCGAGCTACCTGGCGCGTCACTTCTTCACGGGCATAACGGTCTCCGGCTAGGGCCGCCGTATTCGACTGGACCCACTGCCAGGTGATCAGGTCCGAGAGTGCCGCCACACTGTTTATAGGCGGTTGAGCGACCGCCACGAACAGGCCCTCCCGCAAATCCGGCTGGCGTTCGCGAACTAGGTTCTGCGCATTGCGAAATTGAGACTGGCTTGCGGGAATAACTACCCGAAGATGAAGATCGGGGCCCTTGCCGTCCAGTGTGGGCTGATGGTCCAGCAGATGGCGCAGGCCCGATGCGGGTATAAATTGAACCTCTGCATAACGAAGCGTGCCAGAGCGGAAATAGTGGCCCCGCGGAACGACCTGTTCTGGCGGCAGCTGCTTGCAGAGAAGTTCAATGGGATCGGCCGTACTTTGCGTGGCCGCTCGTCCTCGCGCAAAAGCCTCATCGAGATTGACGGACGTGTGAGGCCATAAATACAGCGCACGGGTGGAGCCTCTTTCATAGAGAAGCCCCCGTTCCTTCATGTCGGAGATGGCCCTCGATACGGCCCCATGGTTTTCACCGTCATCCAGCGCCAGGTGAATAAACTCCGGTGTAGGTGCGAGGTCCGGACTGTCCAGCAGCGTCAACAACGCGACGGTGCGAAATATGTGTTCCTCCTCGCGATTGCGGAGCGGCGTGCCTACGAGGAGCGAGTCCACGAAGCTCCAGTGGATCTGGGAGTTGCTTGTGTTAATCGCCGGAAGAAAATTCTGCCTTACATACTCGAACAGGTGGTAAATTCTGTAAGGCTTCAGCCGGGGCAGAGTTAACTGAATGTGCTGCTGCAGGCCCATCGGCTCGAATGCCGTCATGAAGCTGAATAGAGAACGCTCGTTCTGTCCAAACTTGCGCATTGCCCGCACGAGCACGGGAAGCACTGTCGGATGAAATGGAAATATCCTGGGGCCGAACTGAACAAGGCCCGAGGCCGCCGAAGAGCCGTACACGCCGGCGCGAACCGCACTCTGCATGGCTTCGCGCGCTTCTTCCGCTAAAGGGCGCGGCAACACATTTAAACGAACGTTCAGTGTCGCCGCCACCAGAGGTACGAGTTGCTCCAGCGGCTGCGCATAGACGATTTCCTCGAACCGGCCCGCAACTTTGTCCCATTCTTTTCGCGCCGTTGTATCGAGTCCTGAGGCATAGGCCGCAACTCCCTGATGGAGCATCACGACCACGACCAGGGGGACTGGGCCGCTGCGCGCCGCCTCCTCTGCTAGCCGCTGCAAAAGAAAGATGTCATCGGACTCCGGGTTCTGCGCGGCATACTCCAGGCTCTTGCCTAACTCATCAATTACCAGCAGCACACCATTGAAGCCCTTCGCCTGTGCGGCCGAAAGCGCTTTACGTACTCGTCCCAACACGTCTTCCGTAGAAGGCCGCGACCCGTGCGGTGATCGCAGGCCGAGCGCGCGCAAGATAGTTACCCCAAGGGGTTCATGATCGGCGGTAGCCAGATGCGAACGAAGTCGGTTGCGACCGCAAAATGGGCGCACTTCCTTCGGTAGAGCGTTCGCCTGCCCAGCCGCAACGCGAGCCAACGCGAGACCGAAGGCGCTCTTTCCAGACCCGTAATCACCGGCGATGCGGAAGGCCCGTTGCGTGGAATCGCTATGGAAGCTCGCGCATATGCGCGTGAGCGCATTTGTCGCAACCAACGTCAAAATATAGCCGAGCGAAGACGAACCATCAGTCAGATCCCGCTCGAGATGGACGGACCGCATGAATCGCGGTCGAATTTGAAGCAGTTCGTCCATCGCGGTTTTGTACTGATCAAGGGAACGCTTATGCTTCCTCATAGGAATCTTGCCTCTCGATAGGCAGCTCTCAGGTCCCCAAGTCCGTCGGTCTCCTGAAGCCGATGGAGTTGGCGCAGATTCGCCGACTCGATGACCTCAAAGACCTTGGGTTGCCGCACCGCAAGTTCGTTAACACGCTGAACGATTTCGGACTCCTGCATCTTGAGAAGCCTGCCGGGGCTGTGCTCACCAAGCACGATTTCTCGCAGAGGCACGGTGCGTTCGTTGCGGTACTTGCGATTCCACCAGTCGTGCAGAAAAAACACGAAGAGTTGTTCCGGAATAGTCTGCTTCGGCCCGAAGTCGAATGAGTAGAGAGGCTCCCATTTTCCGGCGGCGTTCGGCCGCTGGCCAAAATCGCGGATCAGCCGTAGCATGGACATCGCGCTGTCCAGGTGGTCTTCCCCCTTGCCAGGGGGCGGCAGACGATAGCTATGGAGGAATACCTCCCAATGCTGTCGCAACGTAACAGGAGAAGCCGGCCGAGCGGTCGAGTTCGACTCCTTCTGGAACGCGTCAATGACCTGTGACGCGCTGAACTCGGTCGCGGGCCATCTATTGAACATGCATTCCCAGGCGAAAAACGGAGCTTCTTCGTTCGTGCTGATCAGCCAGTGAAGCAACCAGGCGGTGGACACATCCTCGAAATACGGATCAAGTCCTTCCGCTGGGTCAAAAACCAGCGTGCCGATGGCACTTAAATTCCATTTACCGTCGATCCGCGATGCGATTTTGAAAGCCTCAATCCAGCACCGTAACGATTCCACCATGTTCTTGCCGAGACCGAGCCTTGTGATACCTTCATCAATGTTTGTAAGCGGATCACTGTTGGCGACGATCTGGCTCACAGCTTTCGGAATCCACGTGATTCGCAATGGGAACGTCTGATGTCCGGAGAATCGAAATGTCACCGGTGCTTGACAGGAATAACTTGCTGTAGAGAAGGGCTGTTCCCCAGGGGTCTCGATGTGGCGTTTCGTGCTCGTCAGTCCCATGCTCTCCACCATCTGATTTCGACAGTCTGCCATTCCGACGGTCCTCACGCGCCGCCGGACAGGGGACTCAGCGAACTGTTGCTGTGGGCGGGCTGATCCGAGCTATAGAGAGCGGTGCAGGCTGAAGCGTTGCGCATACGATACTAGAGATGTTAGCATCGACAGGCGACGATCGCCGCTGTTGATGCCATCGACGCTGTCCTTTCATCGATATGGCGGCTCATGGTCGTGCCTCCTCACAGAAAACGCTAGATCGACTTCCGTCATCGGCTATCGGAGCTTTCCGATGGTCCACGACGCGCTTCGAGCATCTGGGCGGGGTTAGCACGTCAAGTACCCTCCCACGCTGGGCTGGGTACGCTTTGGAGCAGATCTGACACCCGCAGTCATCCCGCCAGCGCCGAAGCGCCGCTCGATTCCCTTCCGGCGCATGAGTTCGACGGGGGCGCCAAGAGCGTAGCCAATAGCGCGGCCAAGAAGACAACCGCGGACTCTGCCCTTCAAACTGATCTCGTTGTCCATTGATCTTTCCATTCGAGTTCTCCCCAATCAACCCACACAAAGCGCTCCACCGAAAACTCCCGCTCTCCATCGAAGCGGTAGGCTACCAGAGGGCCGCCTTTCCCCGCGCTGTAGTCCACACAGACGGCTTGCGGCGACTGTACGGTCCTGGGTCCGGTCAGCCAGTAATGCCCGAAAATGGTCGGCTTGTTCATGCGCTCGATACTTGCATGGTCCGGAAGTGGTGTGTCGGGCAAAGCCTCCCGTTCGGCCGGCGACAGCAACGCGGCGGAACGATATGTCGCGCCATTCGAGTCCCACCAGGCGACCCGCACCCGGCGTCGCTCGATGCCGTCTTTGTCAATGAACCTGTGGCCGTCCGGCAAGGGAATCTCGATGCCCTTGGTCAAAGCCTCGACTGCCTTGAAGATGCTGGGTGTGGCGTTGTCCTTCTCTGCGGGATCGGCTGGTTCGTCTGTTGCCGCGACCATCAGCTCCCGTGTGAGGTACCGGCCCTCATGCAGATGAGGCGCAAGCCAGGTCATGAAAGGCGTGTGCCAGCAGGCATGCACCACGCGCAGTCCCGGCAAGTCGAGCCAGAGTGGGAGGGTCAGGAACCAGTCGATGATGCCGGAGTGAAGTTCGGGATCAGCTTCGACCTCAGCGAGAAAAGCCGCGTGTTGCTTTCGATTCGATGCGCCCCAGTTCGGGCTGTGGTGCGGGCGCAGGAATTCTCCGGGACATCGAGGATCCGGGTTATGCCAGGCGATCGCATTCAGCTCGTGATTGCCCATCACGGCGAGGGCGGCTCCGGATTCCACCATGCCGCGCACGATCTCCACGGTGCGGACCTGGGCTGGACCACGGTCCACGAAATCGCCGACGAAGATCGCGGTCCGATCAGGGTGACTCCAAAGGTCGCCCGGGTTCCGATAGCCAAGTTCACGGAGCAGAGCCTCTAATTTGTCTGCTTGCCCGTGAATATCTCCAATAATGTCGTGGCGCACTTTTCGCATGATGGTGTTCTGTTGCAGTGGAGCCGGGGACTCGTACCGCCGTGAGCCGCTCAGCCTGTCCAACTCAGTAAGCGCTGATTGTATAGCAGACGTCTTGAGTCAAGCAGAGTGGTGGTGGACAGAGTCGAGTCCTCTCCCAGCCTCCCAGGACGGCAGGCTCCCGGACAGTGATGCTGCCTGTCACCGCCAAGGACGACGTCCTCCGGTTGAAAAAGTCCCTCGGAGCGAGTGCCACGGCGTGTACTTCGACAGCGCCGACCCTGTCACCTGCCCCCGAACCCGGACCGAGGTCCCTTCAGTTTCCGCGTCGACATGCTTCCACAACTCCGACTGCATTTCCCGCTCCGCCGATCGCAGCCGCGAGATCTGCGGCAGCAGCCGGAACAGTTCACCCACCAGCGCAGCCTCCTCCAGCGTCATCATCTCCAGGCGCAGCTCCACCGAGAACGTGTCCGTCCCCGAGATACCCATCCAGTATGTCCGCGACGCCGGGATCGCCTCCAGGATTTCCTGCTTCGTTCGTTGGTTAAACTCCATCGGAGAACCCACGCCGGCGACCCAGTGGTCCCACTCGGCGTCCAGTTCCTGAGCCTTCGCAAAGAGATCCGGCACGGCGTCCGAACCATCAACAACGTGGTCCAACGCCCGGAACAGCGCGGCCGGCTCGGCCAGCAGCACATGCTCCCCATCGACCCAGGCGGCAGCCGTCGCCTTCACCCGGTTGACTGGCGGCAACATCACCGGAATCCCGCGATACGAATCCCCCCAATACCCGGCAGGCAGCAGACAATCCTGCACCGCCCCCCAATTCCACACGCCGTCCAAGTGAATCAGCCATTCCGTCCTTTTCTGGCCCTCCTCGCCAGCCCGATAGGCCGAGAAGCGGATCCGCCGCATGTCGCCGAGCAAGGGCTCCACCAGCGGACAGCCGTGAAGAGCCTCCACCACCAACCCTCGGAGATCCGGCCCCGCCGACGAACCCAGCATCTCCGGCACTCTGACAGCGGCCACAACCGTCGATTGTGTCGGCGTGAACCGCCAGTCCAGCCCGGCGAACGAAAGAGAAGCCCCAATGAGGCTGAGCAGCATGAGTCGAAGCATTGATTCCCGTACCTTCCTGAGCAGTGCCGACGGCACGCTCATCCCTTTGTACGGCTCCGACAGGCTCACAGGATGAGCCTGTCGAGGAAAATCGTCGCTTCTTCGGGCTTATTCGTTCCCCCTCCGTGGCTTCAACCCCTGCGGCAGCTCCGCGCACACAATCTTTTCCATGCTGCGTGGTGGTCTTTCAGATCTCCTCTTCGCCAGTCGTAGTAACAGGTCGTGCGGGCGCCGACGGCGTCCCACAGGCTCCAGCACCTTACCTCCGCCCTCATGCAAAGTCCCAGATTGAATCCAGTTGGAACAAGGTGCTACGATCATGTTTCGGCCTGTTTCAGACAGCGAAGTCTCATTCCGGGTCGCCCTCAAAGTATGGAATTCTCCCCTCAGCACTTCTTTCGCATTGTCTCGCCCGCGCTCCTTCAGTCCTACTTCACGCAACGCGGACTCCTGGCTGAATTCGATTGGAAGGGCCTGGGCAAGGACGTGACACCGCTCTTCCAGGTATGGAAATCGCTTCCATCCAAGGAGCGCCACAACGCCTGGACCGACTTCGAGGATGCCTTCGCCCTGTTTTCCCGCCGAGGTATTCAGACGGTGATCGATTCCGCCGGGATCCAGCGTGAACAAGTTCGTGCCTGCATGGGCAAAGGCAGCATTGCCGATAGAGTTTTTCGCGCTCTTCTCGAGTACCCGGATGTTTTCCAGATTGCAGGCCAGTTCGCCTGGGCCGATAACCTCAAACGCCATTGGCGGCCGCGCCTCGACATTCCTCCTGCCGACGTAGTAGTCAACCCGGAGACGCTCGAGCAGCTGAAGCAGGCAGTCGTCAGCCGCTACCGCGAGTTGGACGACCGCGGGGAGT
>JAHDVK010000021.1 GCA_023384675.1 Bryobacteraceae bacterium
AGCTTGGTCCGCAAATCCAGCAGATCCCGCAGCGGCTTCACCTGCTTCGCCACGTTCTCCGGTTCGAAATCGTCCATGCTGCTGAATCGCAGATCCACGCCGATCTTGCCGGCGTTCGGATCGTCGGACAGCTTGTTCTCCACCGTAAAGGCCACGCGCGGCTTCATGCTGGCAAGCACGGAGTCGAAGTTATCCGGCGTGATCTCAACGAAACGCCGCTCTTTCAGCCGTGGCAGAGAGTCTTCGGGCTTGCCGCTCAAATCCGCCAGCACGCCCATGACGAAGGGAATTTCTTTCAATTCAATGGCGTCACCGACTTCCACGTCGTAGGTGACGTGGACGCGCGGCGAACGCACTCGGTCTAACTTCTTGTGAACGCTCTCACGAGCCATTTGCAATCCTCCTCGAGCCTGTCTCGCGACCGAAGCCGCATTGACTGACTCTAGTCCAAACGAATTAGCAGGTCAAGGGCCAGACCCTTCCGGCCCCAAATCATTGGAACTTCTACTACTGCGCGGCCTGGCTCACACAGCGCAGACCGGACAGATACCCCTTCTGGAAAATGGGCTCGGTCGTGCCCATCTCCAATGCGAACCGCACCGTCACCGGCTTGCCGTCCACCGTAACCGGTTGACCCGACTGGCCGGAACGCTGCGTCACTTCAAACGTGAATCCATTGCCGGCGCGCTGCCAGCGGTCGGCATCCTCAAACAGACGGAACGCGCCCCACAACCCGCTGAACTGGAGCCAGTCCGTCTCCCGTCCGCCCGGCGTCGCCGATAGCCGCGCCGTCTGCTGACCCTTTCCGGGCCAAGTGAACGAGGCCTGCGCCCCGCCTTTTCCGGTGGACTTCAATACCGTCCCGTCGATGCTGAGTGTCAAGCTTGCGATCACATCCATGGGCAGTGTCCGCAGTGTGTACACGAAAGTCGGCTCCTGCTGGCTGCCCCCGCCGTAGAGCGCATCGCTGAAAGCCACCGCCCGGTTGAAGAAGCCCAGGAACTGCGGCGTGATCCGCAAACCCTGCGACGAGGGATTCGGTACAAACCGCGGCCCCTGCCGGATCAGGTGCTGCTTCAGCGTGGACTCATAAAACGCCCAGAAGCTCCCCGAACCCGGCTGGAGCACCGCGTTCACATCCGAGATCGTCGCATCCACCTGCGACTTCGGATCAAACGGGTACTTGCGCATCAACTGGGCGAAATCGGCGCACATCTGCCCGGCGCCCGCGTTCACCTGCTGGGGAGCCAGCCGCCCCAACAACCCCTCGACATAGGTGATCGGATCCTCCAGCAGCTTCTGCGTCATCCGTTCCACCTGGCCTTCCTTATCGATCCGGAAGCCCTGGGCAAGCTGCCGCGCAGCCATCTTCGCCTGCGAGGCGCTCTGCAGCGTCATGCCCACCGCCGGATCGTTCGGATCCTGGCTCCGCACCGATTCGAGCGCGGTCTGCAAGCCCATCAGCCCGTTCATGTACGGCTGGTTGTTCTGGCTGATGTACTGATCCTTGCAGCCTGGCGGCGTCACGTGCTGCACCGGCTGGAACGGCGCCTTCAACTCCTCCAGCTCGGCGGCGGCCGTGTTCTCGCTCGCCACACACATCAGCCCCATCAGGAAGCTGGCGTTGTTCGCCATCATCGCCAGCTTCTTCGCGGCATCCTGCACGCTGGTGTAGCGGACCACCACTGAACTGCGCAGGTACTCCCGCCAATTACCAAGAAAGTCTGTCCGGTAGCGCGCCATCAACTCTGGCTCGATCTTCGAGCGGTCGAGCCCGCCGGAGGTCCGCGGACCCAGCACCCACTCTTCGCCCGCGAAAAACTTCTCGAAGTTCTTGATCGCCTCGATCATGAAGGCATAGCCTTCCTTCGTGAACGCGCCCGCGATGTCCTTGTTGTTGACCACGACCTGCGCCGAACCCGGAAACATCTTGTTGAAATTCACCGCCGGATGCTTGCGCCCGGCCTCGGCCAGCATGAACTGGTACATCGGCTCCACACCCGCGAATTGCCCCAGATAACGCCGCGCCCGCTCAATCGCCGCTGAATCGTTTTCCGAGCTGAACATGTTGCCGTGTTTCAGCTCTTCGGAATAGAAATCGAACTGCGCCTGCGCCAGCTTGAGCCGCTCCTCGTCCACCTTACGATCGCCTGCCCAACGGTTCACAAGCAGTGGCGACAGGAACATTTTCGTGCTCTTGTCCGGATGGGACGTTGTGATCAAGTAGCCCTTCAGCGTGTCGTAGGTGTAGCCGTAGTCGTCGTCCGGACCGGGGGAGGCGGGCAGTTTGCGGCACCAGGCCACCAGCCCTTCCTGCGTCGTGCCGAACATCACCTGGTGGAACCGGCTGAAATAAAGCCGCCGCGCCGTTGGCAGCAGGCTATTGCCCGTGTACAAGCCCCAGCGCATGGACCACGGCGCGCCCTCGCGGTTCCAGACCGTCAACCGCTCAACGCTGGCGCGCAGCGTATCCAGCCGGCGCAGCGTGTCCACCGGAGCAAGCTCCTGACCCACCGGACCGGCCGCCCCGATGCTCGCCACCGCCTCGGATACTTCCTTCTGCAAAGCCCGGTTCTTGAAGAACGACACCATGAAGCCCGTCGCGATCATCAGCGCGAGCACGGCCGCCCCGCTCATCAACAACCGCCGTCCGACGTTCGTTCCCACGCTCATGGAACTGGCCCGGAATGCCGTCTGGTCGGCCAGAATCACTTCGTTGAACAGCCGCTGCACAAAGACCCACTGCGGTACGCGCCGCACCTGCACCGAAGCCTGCTGCTGCGGCTGCGCGCTCGCAGCCCCCAACGAGAAGATCCCCGTCGCTTCGGCCGACCGCGACGCCGCCTGCTGGTCCGGCCGCGCCGTGCGCACCACTTCGCGCACCTCCACCGGACGCACGCCCGAGAAATAAAAACCCCTCAGATACGGGCTGGTCTGCAACTGCGAAGGACGGCACAAATCCACCAGAAACTGCACCAGATTCGTGCGAAGTTTGCGGAACTCGCGCGGAAATTCATACACGCCCGGCAGCCGTTCCGTATGATGCTCGCGCTTCAGCAGCGGAGGCCGATGATCGGCCAGCCCGAGAAACAGCTCATGAAACGCCCACGTCAGGCGCCGGGTCTCTTCCTCGGCGTAAGTGCCGATGCGCTGGTTCAGCGCCATGGGCAGCGTGGCCCCCACCACCTGCCGGGCCTCTTCGTCGGTCAGGTTCGCCACGAAATCCATGAAGAACGGAATCCGGTCGCAACGCGTGAACAACACGTACACCGGCAGTTGGATCCCAAGCGTGCGGCACACCTCGCCGAGCCGCGCATTCAGCCGCCGCGCCAGTTGCGTCATCGCCTCCTGCGAACCGTGCTGCAGGAAGCCCTCGGCGTCCACGCAAACCACCGCCGCGCGCGGCGCCTGACGCCCCCGCCCGAATACCTGCCGGAGTTGCGCCGGCTTGAGCTTCTTGAGCAGCTCGATCCACTTGCTGGCCACGGTAATCAGCGGCCCGCCCGCCTCCGCCACCACAGCGTTACGCGCGAACCACAGGTTCAGCGAGCGTGTCGGCATGATGTAGCCGTCCTGATACACGTGGCCGCCGAGCAGTTCCGCATCGACGCCCGCGTTGATCACCACGCTGGTTTTCGCCGATCCGCTCTCGCCCAGTACGAGCACCGCCGGCAGCATGCTGATGCGTCCCTCGCGCCCCAATTGCGACGAGGCGAGCCGCTGCTGGGCGTCCCGGAACAGAGGCCCGAGTTCGTCCTGCTCCGTGGGCAGTTCCTCGCTCTTTTTCTCCTTGGCCTTCTTGTACCGCCACCACGCAAAGATCCCGCCAACCGACATGCCCAGCGCGATCAGCACCACACGGACGATCGTCGCCGTGGTGCCGGTCAGCCCGAGCAGATCCACCACGATCCACGACGTGACGACAAAAAAGATCGTCATCGTCGCGGCGGCGAAATAAGTCATCAGATTCGGCATGATAATTCCCCTAGCGGGCCAGCGGCCCGGCCAGCGCTTCCAGCGATGACAGCCCGGAGCGCAACACAAAGAAATAGATCAGATAACTCAGCACCATAAAGCCGCCGCAGCCCACGGCCACCCACATCAGCCGTTTGACCCACGGATCCACGCTGCTCTGCTCGAAGCTTCCCTCCGGCAGCCGCCAATACGGCGAGATGCCATCCCGCGCCTGCCTCACCCGCGCGATCTTGTCGCCCACCGCCTCGATAATCGCCCGCAACTCGCCCCGCCCGCTGATGCTGTACTTGCCCACAAAGCCCAGCAGCAGGCAGAGTTGATAGATCTCCAGCAGATCCGCCAGTTCCGGCGTCTCGCGCCGCCCCAACAGATGCTTCAACTGGTCGAAGAAGATCTCGCCCGCCGTGTGGCGTCCGAACAGCTCCTCCTGCAGAGGCTTCCGGACCCAGTCGGCGAACACCGGGTTCTGCAAGTTCAGAATCGACTCATCGAGAAACGCCACCACTGCGAAGATCGCCAGCTTGATGTCGTCCTCGACGTAGCCCAGGCGTTTCGCATCCTGGTCGGCCGTCCGGATTGCCTGCCGGACCTGATTCCGGAACTGCTCCGCGTCATTCACCTGCTGCCGGCCCGCGCGCAGGCGTGTCACGGCAGTCAGCATTTCCTGAAAGGCGAGCGCCAGGTTTTCCGTCCGGCTCCCGCCTGTCCCTCCCGGGGGGGCCGTCATTGCCGCAGTGGCCATCGAATCCTCCGTCTGTTGCTTGTTTTTACAACGATTCAGCTCTCAAGCACAACCATCAGTTCCAGGTCCGGCTCGGGGATCTCCCCCGGAACGTAGATGGCAACCTCGCGCGTGGCCACCATGTGGTCCCAGCACGGACCCGCGCGATCGATGCCGAAATACTGGAAATCCACGCGCGGCGACACGGCCGGCGGCGGAGAAGGCAAATGCTGCAGCTTCAAGCCCGGCAGCGCCCGGTTTACCAGTTTCGGCAGAAATTCCTTCGAACAGACCTTCACCAGCCGCGGCGCGCCCGACAGCAAATCGGCCTCGCCTATCTTGGCCCGCAGGGCGATGATCCAACGTGAATGCGACAGCACGCGCTGATCGTTGATCGCCGTCTCCCAGAAGTACTCCTTCACCTTTGTCAGGGGCATCCTCACGCAATTGCTGGGAACGATCAGTTCCAGGTGCTCCCGGATGTGCGCATCCAGATCGTTGAAGCCCTTCGTCAGGTTCAGGTGCTGGTAGCGCGGCAGCGTTGAGGGATGCGAGTCCAATCCGAACGTGCAGAGCGCTCCAGCGAGCCGCGACATTTCCACGAACAACTCCTCGGGATGCGCGCTCTGGTGCATCAGCATGTGGCGCAGCGGAGTGATCGCCGCGTTGACACAGTGCAGGAACCAGGCGTTGCTGATGCCCTCGGCCGAAAAGCCCGCCGCCGTGCCTGCCGCCAGATCCTTTGGGCGCAGCATCTGCCGGGCGCGCTCTTCCAGCATGTCCACGATCCGGCGCAACAGCAGCATGAGCCGCTCGCTGGCCTGCAGGCGCAGCACCGGCGGAATGAAGTTCGGTTCCAGGGCGTACTGATTCGCGCTCTCGCGCACCACGCGGGCAATCGGAATCGACACCCGGTCCCCCACCGCGGCCGCCGGCGACAATTGCAGATTCTTCCTGCCAACTTCGATCTGCTTGATATCGCTTCCCGTCATCTCGTCTGGCACATCCATCTGCTTCGCCGCATACCGCAGCCCGTTTGCCGCGCGGTCCACCGGCGTGCAGTTGGCCCCTTTCAGATCGAGCGGCGCCACGGCGAGATGCATGTCCAGGTAATCGTCCATCGGCGGAAAAACATCGCCGAGCTGGCAGGGGTCGGGCGCCTGGTCCAACTCGGGAATCAGGAACGCCATGCCGTCGGAAAACAAGCCGCGCGCATGCACCAGCGTGAAGATGCCATTGCGCAGAGCATCGTGATCCACCTGGATGCCCGACAGCCCCCATGGCTCAAACGCGAGTGCGCTCGACGTGAAATGAACCAAGTCTTCGAAATACCGGTTCTGGACCTGAAAATGATGCGGACCCAGGTGCATCCCCTCGGACCACACAACGCGCGATAGCATCATCGTCATCCTTCCCTCGCCTGCCCCGACTTGGCCCGGCGAGTCTTATCATAGTACGGTATTTTTGGGGCGGCTACCCATGAGCTTCTATCAACGCTACGAACTGATCAAACTCGTCTTCAACGGCGAACCCAAGTCCTTCCTGGCCCGCGAGGTCACAACCCAGCGTGAGGTCATGCTGCACCTGTGGAGTCCTGGCGGAAAAAGCGCGCGCGCGCCATTGCTGCTCAGATTGCGCGATCTGCACACCTCGGGACCTGACCGGACCGGCGGCCAGTTACTGGAAGTCGTGGACGCCGCTGAACCGCCATACGTGGTCACCATGCCGATCGAAGGGTTCACGAATCTCGACGACTGGGCCAGCCGGATCACAGGTGGCCCAGCCAGCCTTCCACCGCCACCGCCGGCGCCCGCAGCGCCGGCGCCGCAGGTCGAACCTGGCGAATTCACCATGCTGTTCAACCCGCAACTCGCCGCGTCGCAACCTCCGGCCCAGCCCGCCACGCCACCTCCCTCGCCGCCGTCCACGCCACCGCCCGCTGCTCCGCCGCCTGCCCCCGCCAGCGCGCCCGGCGAGTTCACCAGCCTGTTCCAGACGGGCGCCAGCCCTACGCCTCCACCGCCTGCGCCTGCGCCCGCACCGCCCGCTGCTCCGCCGCCTGCCCCCGCCAGCGCGCCCGGCGAATTCACCAGCCTGTTCCAGACGGGCGCCAGCCCTACGCCTCCACCGCCTGCGCCTGCGCCCGCACCGCCCGCTGTGCCGCCGCCGCCGCCTGCCCCCGCCAGGCCTCCAAGCGAGTTCACCAGCCTGTTTCAGACGCCTGCCAGCCCTGCCGCGCCGCCGCCGCCGCCCACACCCGCGCCGCCCGCCGCACCGCCACCCCCCAAGCCCAGCGGCCCAGGCGATTTTACTCGGATGTTCCAACAGAGCGCCGCGCCGCCTCCGCCCGTACAACCTCCCCCGCCCGCCGCCGCACCCGCCCAGGACGATTTCTCGCAGCTCTTCGGTTCACCGGTGGCCCCGCCGGCATCCCCGCCTGTTGGCACACCCGGACCGGGTTCCGGTTCGGGCGAAAGCGAGTTCACGAAGTTCTTCTCGAGCCCGTTAGGCTCCAGTCCGCTGCCCGTCGAAGATGTAGAGCGCGGCAAAGGCCCGGCTCCGCCCCCTCCTCCGTCGAGCAAGCCATTCCAGGGTCCGGGCGATTTCACCATGCAGTTCGGACGTCAGTCGATCCCCTCGCCTGAAATTGGCCCGCCTCCGCCGCCGCCCGTCTCGGGCCCCGCGCACAGCAGCGGCCCTTCCGAGGCCACAGGCCTTTTCTCAACCGCCCCACCGCCACCGCCGGGACCGCCGGTTTCGCTTCCCGCTCCCGATCTCTCCGCCGCTCCCCCGGAGACGCCGCCACCGCCGCCCGCGCCCGCACAGGCCGCACCCGCCGGACCAGGGGAATTCACCCGCATGATGCAAGGCCCGCCCGGCGTCGAGCGCAAACCCGCCGCCCCGCCGCCGCCCAGCACGCCCGCGCCCGGCTACGCGCCGCCGCCCGGTTCTGTGCCGCTTCCGCTGGCGCCGAAGGAAAAAACCTGGATCATGCCCGTCGTCATTGGGCTGGGCATTCTGGTGCTGGTCCTGATTGTGGTGGTCCTGATCCTCGTGCTGAAGGATTAGGCGGGCAGCAGGATAATCAATTCCAATTGCGGCTCGGGAAAATCGCCCGGAACGTAAGCCGCGATGTTGCGCGAACGCACAATCGCCTCCCACGCCAGCCCCGACTGGCTCAGGCTGAAGTACTGATGGTTCAGCCGCAGCGGAATTGAACTCGGCGGCGACACCTGGTGCGTGAGCGTCACCCCAGGCAGCGCCTGCTTCACAAGGTGCTCGATGTGGTTCGCCGAGCAAACCTTGATCAGGTGCGGCCCCTTCGCGATCAGTTCCGCCTCGTCCACGTTCGCCGACGCCGCCAGGAACATCCGCGTCCCTTTGAGGTACTTGTCCTCGTCCAGAGAGGCGCCGTAAATCGACGGCCGCACCAGCTTGAGCGGCAGCGAAATGAAGTTGCTTGGCACCACGGTCTCCAGCAGGTGCAGCAGCTTCTTTTCCAGTTCGGCGAAACGCTCGCCCAACTCGTCGTGATCGTAAGCCGGCAAATCCCGAGGCAGGATTTCCAGTGAGAACGTGGTCAGCACCGAGGAGAGCGACAGCAGCAGCGAATACAGCTCTTCAGGATGGCCGAACCGGGTCTCATACAGGTGCCTCAGCGTGGGCAAGTGCGCATTCACCGAATAGAGCAGCCAGAAATTGGCGATGTCCGAAACCGTGAATTCCGCCAGGCTCTGGTTCTTCTGCCGGCGCAGCGCCGACAGCATCGAACTCTTCGCCGAGAGCACTTCCAACAGCCGCCGCGCCAGCCGCATCAGCGGATCGCTGGCCCGGATGTCGAGCAGCGGCGGGATAAACGACGGGTCGAACTCGAAGACATCCGCCTCTGTGCGGCGCACGCGCGCCGCGCGCAACAGCACCTGCCCCTGGCGGTTCTCGCCCTCCACCACCAGACGCAGGTTCTTCTTCGCCACCTGCACGATCTTTTCGATCAGCCCGTTATTCTCGTCCTTAAAGGTGGCGGTTTCCGCCAGATACCGGGTCTCCAGGCCCCGCCCCGCCGCGGAGATGTTCACCGCGCCCTCGCGGTATTCCGGCAGCGTGAGATACACGTCCGCGGTCTGCTGGCCCGGCTGGAAGAACTCCGCGAGCGGCTTCGCCTTGGGAGCCACATCGGCGGCTGGCACGTCGAAAGGCGTGCCGTCGGGAAACAGCCCCGAAGCTTCCTGCAACGCCACCGCGCCGCCAGCCAGCGCCTCATGGTCCATCTTTAACCTGCTGAATCCCCAAGGCCGGTAGTGCAGCGCGCTGGTGCGGAATGCCAGCAGGCTTTCGATGAACCGGTCCTGTACCTGCAAGTGCTGGGGTGTGAGAAAAGTACCTTTGGACCACAAAACGGGCTGAAGGATCCGCATGGAACCACACAGTAGCACAGAAAAGCGCAAAACTCCGCACCCCGCCGCCTGAGCTTCCCCGCACGCCCGCTTGAGAACGCGCGCGCGGCTATGCTGAACTTGGAGAAACCATGAGCACCGTACCGCAGACCTTCAGCCGCCGCGCCCTTCTCGCCCTGGCCGCAGCGCCCGTCCTCGCGCGCGCCCAGCAAGCAGGGCCACTGTTTGACGGCTCCACGCTCACAGGCTGGGAGATCGTCAACGGCGACGCCTCCTCCTACCACGCCGCCGATGGCGCCATCGTCGTCAGCCCTTTCACCTCCTACCCCACCTGGCTGCGGACCCGGGCCGAGTACGAGAACTTCGATCTGAGCTGCGAGTTCTTCACCAAGGGCTGGACCGATTCGGGGCTTTACCTGTTCGCGCCGCGCTATGGCCCTCCCACCGATTGCGGCATGCAGATCAAAATCTTCCATCGCGCCGAAGAGCCCACACCCTACTCCTGCGGCTCGATCTTTCCCGTCGCCGCCCCGTTGAAAGTGCCCGTCAAGCCCGAGTGGAACACGCTGCGCGTGCGCTCGCAGTGGCCCCGCCTCGAAGTCTGGATCAACCAGGAGAAGGTCCACGACCTCGACCGCTCCACCCACCCCGAACTGCGCGAACGGCTGCGCATGGGCCATATCGGCATCGCCGCGGCCTCCTCGCAGTGCCGCTTCCGGAACCTCCAGCTCGCCGCGCTGCCCGGCACGCTCAAATGGGACGTTTTGTACGACAAACCCGCCGATTTAGACGAAAATTGGGTCGTTTCTGAAGGAAAACCCGAGTTCCAGACCTTCGGCGGCGTCCTGCGCACCGACGCCTACGGCCATCTCGCCACCAAGCGTAAGTTCCGCAACTTTGAAATTGAGATGTATATCCGCGGCATGGCCCAGCACAACAGCGGCATCCTGTTCCGCAGCAACGGGCGCGGCAGCGAAAAACCCCAGCACTACGAAATCCAATTGCATAGCGCCCCTGAGGCGCATTTTCCCACTGGCTCGCTGTACCACTACAAACGCGCGAAATACCCGCGCATCGCGGACGAACAGTGGTACCTGTTCCAGATGCGCGTGATCGAGCGCGAGGTGATGGTGCGCATCAATGGCGAAACCGTGATGGAATACGCGGGCCTGAGCAATCTCGACGATGGCTTCATCGAGCTTCAGGCCCACCGCCGCGGCTATTGGACTGAATTTCAGCGCATTCGCGTGCGCACGCTTTCCTGAGAACCCCTACACGTCGCACAAGGTGAGCGCGGCGTGCAGCGATGTCAGCGGGTCCTTTTTCGGGCTGTATTCGTGCGACAGATAGCCGGTGTAGCCCAAATCGATGATCGCCTGCACGATCGGCGGGTAGTAGATCTCCTGCGTCTCGTCCGGCTCATTGCGCCCCGGATTGCCGGCCGTGTGGAAGTGGCCGATGTACTGGAAGTTGTCGCGGATCGTGCGGATCAGGTCGCCTTCCATGATCTGCATATGGTAGATGTCATACAGCAACTTGAACCTCGGTGATCCGACGCGCTTGCACAACTCCGCGCCCCAGGCCGTCGTGTCGCACTGATAATCCGGGTGGTTCACCTTGGAATTCAGAAGTTCCATGCAAATGGTGACACCCATGTCCTCAGCGATCGGCGCGACCTTCTTCAGAATGATGGTGCAGTTGTCCCAGCCCTCTTCGTCGCTCTTTCCGCGCCGGTTGCCCGAGAAGGTAATCACGTTCGGAATGCCTTCCTTCTTGGCGCGCTCCAGGTTTTCGCGGAACTGCTTTTCAATTTCAGCGTGCAGCGACTTATCGTTGCAGGCGTCGGTGAGGCGGCCGCCGCCGGGCACTACGGTGGGCACCAGTCCGTATTTCTTCAGCACCGGCCACTGATCCGGACGGATGAGGTCGAAGCAGTGCGCGCCCAGGCGCGCGGCATGCATGGCCCGTTCTTCAAACGGCATATTTCTGCCAAAAACGCCGTTGCAGACGCCTTGTTTGATGCGATTCTTGCGCGTCACCTTGCCCGTGGGAGCCTGCGCGGCGGCGGTCATGGTGACCGCCGCGGCGCCCGCGGCGGTGAAGACGGATCGGCGGGTCAGAGTTGTGCTCATATAGGATGGAAACCTCTGGCGCCTATCGTATAGCAGAACGGGCGCGCGCGGGGGGCTGGCGCAACGAAGATGGGATTCGCACTTTGGATTCGCGGCGAGGAAGCCGTAGCGCAAGGCACGCACGAATACCGCCCCATGGGCGTGGCCGTCATCGGCGTCCGCGGCGTCTTCACCCCGCGCGATTTCCGGCGATCGCGCCACGGACCCTCCCGCATGGACCCCACCCTGGCGGGCTACTTCGCCTCGCTGGGGGAGATGAACGATTTCCTCAAAAATCTCACCGCGCGCGGCGGGCGTTCACACGAATTGCAAAAAAAGCGAAGATTGCATGCAAAGCATGGCCCGCCAATGATTTAAGCCGATCCTTCCGCCTCTTCAAGCCCGGCTCCGAAGGCGTATTTCCGATTCCTTGCCAATACAATGAGGCCGGGAATGATCCTGCCGCCGCGATCCGCGGCGCGCCTTCCAGAGCGGAATACCAAGGAGACAACAATGCCCACAATCAGCCCGCCTTGCGGGCCTGAGCCAGCCGTGTGCGCGGTGGAGGACCTGCGCGATCCGTTCCGGCTCGAGCCGGGAGTCGCATACGAATGCTCCGCCGGGCGTTCATGGACCGCGCGAACCGTGATTCCCGTAGACTTCTGCCTTCGCTGGTTGCGCGAAACGCCTCACGGAATGTGCCGGAACCCGCTTCCGCTTCGTTTCCGCGCCGGTTCTCAGCCGTCGGCCGAGTTGACCATTGATGGCCGGCTAACTTTGAGAGTGCGGCGGGAGCGCCGCCGGATTCGCGTCGAACTCGCCCGCCAGGGCCCCGCCGGGCCGCCGCCCGGCGCTGTGGCGCGCGTGTTGGAGTGGGATCCTCCCGCGGAGGATCCGCTGCTCGCCTCGCTGCTGGGCATCCATCCGCTCGAATGGTTCCGCGACGCGGTGGTTCATACCGGCATGCATGAGCGCGTCTATTCGGCCCGGTTGCATGGGGCCCCGATCAAGCTGATCGAGCGCCTCCGGGACGCCTGGGAGCCGTTGACCATTGAAACGGAGGCCGAAGCCTGGACCTCGCTGGGCGAGCAACTCGGAGCGGCGCGCGCGGCGCTCGGCAACGATGAAGAACTGCTCTCTCTCGCGCAGCGTATGTACGCCTATTCGCAGCGAATGTTGACTCGCGAGCGCTGGCCGCTGTGGGCTGTTCGCCGTATTCAGGACTATCTGGGCGAATTCGAACACCGGCGCCTGCCGGTCTGGCGCAAGATCCGCGACCGGCTCCACCAGGCCGCGGCCGTAGCGCTGCGCCAGTTGCTGGCCGGGCACGCCGCCCGCACTCTCCGGTGCGCCGTCCCCGGAGACATTCTGGCCCACGCCTCCTTCAGTCTGAGCGAGCGCGGTGCGGCCCATTATCAAGCGGCGATCGGCGGCAACCTGACGGGATTCGATCTCCCAGGCCTGTTGCCGGCTTCGCCCTGCGTGGACGTCGAACTGCCGTTCCGTTCCCGGCACGAGATTCGCACCGCGGCGGATATGTTCGCAGACGCCCGCGCGGGCGTGGAGTGCGCGGGCCGGGTTGTGGTGGCCTTTGACGACCCCCGCGACAGCCCCTTGCAGAGTACGCGCCGCGCCGCCATGCTTGCTCTCGGCGGCGAATTCAGCCACCAGAACCGGCGCTGGGACACGGCCGCCAATCCGGTCTTTCTTCACGAGCAGAGTTTCGCGGCCGGATCCTGTCGCGAATCCTTCGAGCCGCTACTGCGCGAGTACGGCATTCCTTCACCCGAGTGGCCCGCCGGCCCCTGTCATGCGAAGTTGATCATCGAACTTTCGGGCCGCCTCTTCCAGGCGTGGTCCCGCGCGCCACTGCCGCGCGACCCGCGCTTCGGCGAGGCCTTCGGGCGTGTCAGCCTGCGGCTTCAGCAACTGCTTCGGCTCTGGCTGCCCGCGCTGTGGTTCAGCGATCCGGCGCACTACGCCCCGGCCTCGGCGGCCTATCCGCTTGTCGCCTACCAGGCGACGCCGCTCTGGCAGGCTGGCCCCGCATCCGGCTTCACCTGCGACACCACCCTTGGTCCGGCAGTGACTCAAGCCCGGCGTGGCGCGCTCGAGGCGCTGCCGGGAGTTGCGTCCGCGATCGAGACGCGGCTTCGCCGCCACGGCCATGAGGCCCTCGCGAAGCACTACGCCCGGAATCGCGTTCGTGACATCATCCGCCATGCGCGTCCCGGAAGCCTCTACCCGGCGCTGCTTCGCAACGAAGGGTTCCTGATGGACGAGCTCATCGGAATCGTCTCGCGCCTCCGGGAGTTGAAGTGGACTCTGGCTTCCGCCTCCTCCGGAGCCGGGCGGCTGCTCAATCAGGCCGCCGGGGAAACGGCGCACGCCATCCGGCGGCGCCTGGCCAGCCCGTTCCGCGAGGTTGCCGTCTCCCACCTGGGGCCCCTCATCATCATGGAGGCGACGTGCGCCCTGAACGGCGCGACGCTGCCCGATCTGGGCCGCGCGCACCTGGTCCTGGAATGCGGGGACCGCGTCCATGCGTAGCCGTTCTTCAATCGAATCCCGCCGCGGGCTTCGATGGCCTTGCACAGTACTTTGGCGGCCGCCTCGGGGAGCGGTTCACCCGGCTGCGCGGAATCCGGAGATGAATTCGGCTTGAACTCTCTCCACGGTTGTGTAAATACTTATAGTATGCAGCTTACCGGACGCCAGCAGGCCGTGCTCGATTTCATCATCGGATTCCGCCGTGAAAACGGCTGCTCGCCTTCGATTCCCGAGATTCAGCGCCATTTCGGCATCCGCAGCCCAAACGGCGTGGCCGGACATTTGCATGCCCTGGAGGCAAAGGGGGCGATTCGCCGCGCGGATCGCGGCTCGCGGCGAATCGATGTGATGGATGAGCCGCCCACGCCTGAACGCGTGTTTTCAGTCCCCGTTTACGGCGCCATCCCGGCAGGCTCGCCCCAGGAAGTCGCGGCGGAACCTCCGGAATCCTGCGCGCTGATCGACGAAGTTGCGCTGGGCTTCAAGCCGCGCAATGACTGCTTCGCCCTGAAAGTGCGCGGAGATTCCATGCGCGACGCGGGCATTCTCAACGGCGACATGGTGGTCATCCAACCCACGCCCTCCCCGCGCGAAGGGCAGATCGTGGCGGCGTTGATCGACGGCGAATGCACGTTGAAACGGCTGGTGCGGATGAAAGGCCGCTGGTATCTGAAGGCCGAGAATCCGTCTTACCCGGAGTTGCACCCGCGCGCGGACCTGGTGATTCAGGGCGTTGTGCGGACGGTGATACGGAAGTTGAGTTGATCCGCTACCACGCCCACGCCGAGCGATAACCGTACGGGTCCGCGCCCGCCTCGATGACCCCATTTTCGCGCAGAATCACCATCACCGGCGCGGCGCCGGAAGCCCAGCGCGAACGGCGTCCCACGCGGTGCCCGCGCTGCTTCAGAGCGGCGGCCGTGTCGTCGCTGATGCGCTCGTCGAGCAGCAGATCGCCGGGGTTCATCCCGTGGTTGTCGAAGCTCGACACCAGGTGGCGGGTTTGAAAGCGCGGCGCTTCGGCCGCCCGCTGCGCGTTCATGCCGAACTCCACCACGTTGAGCAGCAGTTGCAGCAGGCTCTGGTCCTGATTGTCGCCGCCGGGCGTGGATAGCGCGGCGAACGGACTGCCATCGCGGCGCATCACCAGCGTGGGGCTGAGCGTGATGCGCGGGCGCTTGCCGGGCGCGAGTTCATTCGGGTGGCCCTCGATCAGAAAAAAGCTCTGCGCGCGCTGGGTGAGCGGAATGCCCGTGTCGCCGGCCATCACCGATGGCAGCCACGCCCCTGAGGGCGTCGCCGAGAACATCCAGCCCGCCTTGTCGATCGTGTTCACGCACGTGGTGTCGCGCGCCATCAGGTCGTCGTCGATATCCACGCGCACGGCGACCGTCTGCGAAGGATGAAAGCCCGGCTTGCCTTCAAGCGAATCCGGCCGGAATTCGAGCGAAGCCTCGGGCCCGATCAGCGCGCGACGCTGTTCTGCGTGCTCTTTTGTCAAAAAAACGCGCGGTTCCGGCGTGAAAGCCGGGTCGCCGTACCAGGCGTCGCGATTGGCGTAGCTGAGTTTGATGGCTTCGGTGAGGGTGTGGAGGTATTCGGGCGAGTTCCAGCCCATTTCGCGGAGGTTGAAGCCCTCCAGGAGGTTCAAAGTCTCGATCAGGGCCGGTCCCTGGCTCCAAAATCCGGGTTTGCACACGTGTGCATCGCGGTAATCCGTGCAAAAAGGAGCCTCTAACTCGAGCTTGAACGCTGCCAGATCCTCGTAGCGAAGCAGACCGCCGTTGGCTTCCGAAAACGCGGCGATCCGGCGGGCGATTTCGCCCCGGTAGAAGAAATCGCGAACGGCGAGAACCCCTGCGGCGCGATCCGCGCCCTTCGCACGGGCCGATTTCTCGGCTTCCGCCATCTGGCGCATCGTGCGGGCGAGATCGGGCTGGCGGAAGACGTCACCCGCGCGCAGGGCGGCATCGCCCGGCCGGAAGACGGCTTTGGACGTGGGCCAAAGCTCGAAAAAGCGCCGCGAGCGCGCCAGGGTGGAAGCCCGCAACTCATCGAGCGGCGCGCCATCGGCGAGTTCGATGGCCGGTTGAATCACTTCCCCCAGCGTGAGTGTGCCGAAGCGTTCAAGCGCCAGCAGGGCGGCATCCACCATGCCCGGGACGAGCGCGGGCATCAGTCCCGCCACCGGGACCATGCGCGCGAGGCCGTTCGGCTCGCGCTGCTGCACTTCCCCGGCTTGCAGTTTGCGTTCGCGGAACAAGCGCGCGCTGGCCAGTTTCGGCATCGGCCCCACGCCCGCAATGGAGAAGACCTTACCCTCGGGCGTGCGGATGAGCAGCGGCGCTTCGCCGCCGAAGCCGAAGTGGGAATACTCGGTGACAGCCGCGGCGAACAGGGCCGCGACGCCCGCGTCCACAGCGTTGCCGCCGCGCACGTAGATCCGCATGGCGGCCTCGGTCGCGTAGTCGGTGCCGGCCGCCACGGCGCCGCGGGTGCCGCGCGCGGCATACTTCGCGGGCCTTTCACGCATCTGCGCCACGCCGCTCAGGGCCGCCAGCAGCAGGAGTACCGCAGCCTTCCGGGTAACCATCCGCATTCGTCCATGATAGCGGCACGCCTTCGTACTGAGTGGTGGACCGCAGCCGGGGAGGGTTGCCCGGTTACGCCGAGCCAGTGTTGTTTCCAATTGCTCTGTATGCAACCGGAGCGGTTGTGTAGTCTGAAGGGGATGCATCGGATCTTGTGGACGGCCTCGGGTGTTCTTGCGCTGGCGGGCGTGTTGACGGGCGCTCCCCCGGTGGAATCCCGGGGAACGGCCCAGTGGCCGACGGCCAACCGCTTCCGGATGGTCGTGGAGGGCGCGACTCGCGCTGGTTCTCCTGTCTGGGTGGATGCGGAACTGCCCTACTGGTTCAATCCCGATTCGGTGCGCGTACTCACCGGGCAGAGCGGCACGCTCATCCCAGCCAAAACGGAGTGGCGGCGGCCGAATGCGCGAATTTCCTGGATTTCGACCGGCGCTGCGCGCTATTTCGTCTATTTTGACGAGGGCTCGCAAGGAGAAACCGCGCGTCTCGTGGAACCGGCCATGGTCGGCGTTGGCGACCGGCTGATGTACGGACGCGCCGGCGTTCGGGGTCCGCTGGCCGTGGGCCTGTGGGGATATCCTGCGCCCGTCGATATCGACGGCGACGGGCGGATCGACCTGATTGTGAGCTGTACCGACCGGCCCTACAACGGCACTTACCTCTTCCGGAATCTCGGAACGAACGAAGAGCCGCTGTTCGACCGCGCCGAGTGGCTGGGCCGCGGGCACAAGGAGATGCTCGCAGCGGACTTCAACGGCGACGGCGCAATCGACCTGGTGGTGAGCGGCGGCTACTACAGCGACGTGAAGCGCAACCGCATGAGCCGGTTCGTGCCCGTGAAACTGCCCCGCGAATACCACGTGGGCCGCGACGATATGTGGCATCCGGTGGATTGGGACGGCGACGGCCGGATCGACCTGCTCACCGGCGTCAGCGACTGGCGCGACTACGGCTGGGACGATGCCTTCAACGAAAAAGGCGAGTGGATCCGCGGCCCGCTGCACGGCTACGTCTGGTTCCACCGCAACCGCGGCACGAACGAGCAGCCGGAATACGAAGCGCCGGTGAAGGTGGAAGCCGGGGGGCGGCCGGTCGATCAGTACGGCAGCCCCGCCCCGTCGCCGGTGGACTGGTTCGGCAGCGGGCGGCTCGACCTGATTCTGGGCAACTTCGTGGACCGCGTGTTCGTGGCGCGCAACCGCAACGGCGCCCTGGACGCGCCCGTGCCGCTCGCCGCGGGCGGCAAACCGATCGTGATGGACCTGTGCATGATTCAGCCGCGCGTGATCCGCATGCACGCCGACGAGCGCCCGTCGCTGATTGTGGCCGAGGAGGACGGCACCGTCTCCTACTTCGAAAACGAAGCGCCCAAGGGGCGGGAGCCGAGCCTCAAGGCCGAGCGCAAGCTGATGCAGGTGGACCCGTACGTGAAGAGCGGCGCGCTGTCGCGGCCCGTGGCCGTGGATTGGAACGGCGACGGGCTGCTGGACCTCGTGGTGGGCAATTCGGCGGGCTATGTCCAATGGTTCGAAAACGTGGGCACGCGTGAAGCGGCGGCCTTTGCCGACCGTGGCTACCTCGAAGCGGGCGGGCGGCCCATCCGGCGGATCGCGGGGCCGAATATGTCGATTCAGGGTCCGGCGGAAGAAAAATGGGGCTATGCGAATCCGTGGGTGGCGGATTGGGACCTCGACGGGAAGCTGGATCTCATGGTGAACGACATCTGGGGCGCGCCCGTGTGGTACCGCAACATCGGCACGCGCGAAAAGCCCGTGCTGGCGCCGGCGCAAAACGTCGAGGTGGAATGGGGGGGCAAGCCGCCCAAGCCCGAATGGGTGTGGTGGGAGCCGCAAGCCAAGCAACTTCTGACGCAGTGGCGCACCACGCCCCGGATCGTGGACTGGGATCGCGACGGGCTGCCCGACCTCGTCATGCTCAACCATCAGGGGTATCTCACCTTGTTCCGGCGCAAACGCGTGAACGGCGAACTGAAGCTGATGCCGCCGGAGCGGATCTTCCTGGACGCGGGCGGCCGCTACCTGAACCTGGCCGCGGGCCGCGCGGGACGCAGTGGGCGCCGGAAAGTGGACCTCGCCGATTGGGATGGCGACGGGGATCTGGACCTGATCTGCGATTCGGATGAGGGTCCGGCCTGGTACGAGAACATCGGCACGCAAGAGCGCCCGGTTTTCCGGCCGCGCGGCACGATTCTCAAAGCAAAGCTGGCCGGGCACAACCCGACGCCGGTCACGGTGGACTGGAACGGCGACGGGAAGCTGGATCTGCTGGTGGGCGCCGAGGATGGTTTCTTGTACTATTTCGAGCGGTCGTATATCGAGGCGCAGCAGTAGGAGGGAGCAGCCTGCAACGCTCCGAAACGGCGTGCAGCACTATGCCCAAAATGCGCTCGCATTTGCCAATGATGAAACGACGCGCGATTGAAGGGCGTGATCGAACGTAGGAGGGCAATCATTCCTGAAACCGCTTGGGTGGTGCAGGTGGTGCTGCGAGTAGGTGGCTTGTCAAGTGTGAGATCGGGGAGTAGAAGGAGGTTGGTATGGGAACGGCTGTGCTTGGACGGGCGAGTGGTGGGCCCAGGCCTGACGCCGCCGGGGCGGCGAGTGAACGTGTCAGGGGTTGGCCGCCCGGTAGTCGCGAACAAACTGGCCGATGAGGGCGAGCAGGTCCTCGCGCCATCGTTCGGAGAAGGCCTCCTCGCTGGCGATGCGGACGCCGCCCTGAGACCAGACAACCGCCACGGTTCTGCGTTGGTCCGTGAGTTGGACACCGGCTTGGAAGTAGAGAAAAAGACCGATGGCGCAGTACGGCGCTTCGCCTGAACAGGCCACGCTGACGCCTAGGATGAGTGCCTCATTGCGGGGCGAGGCAGCCTCGGCGAGCGCTATGCAGCCGGCCCTCAGCCGCTCCTCAATCATGCTCTTCAACTGATCCGCGGTGATCCCACGCCTGGTCGCCGTGGGGGGCAGCGGAGCAATCATTACGGGAAAAGCGCCCACCCCTTGCAAATTGGTCACCGTGGAAACGGGAGGATTCCCGGGCAGCACAACGGGGGTGAGGATGAGAAGGCAGATGAGAGTGAGGAACCTCATGCAGGACAGTCTATCAAGGTGTCTGGCGGGTGTCTCTGCAGTGTCCGGGCCGTGTTGCGCATGGTCCCGCATGATGGGAGTACGATGGCCAGGCCGCCCCTTTTCTATGTATGCATAACCCGCCGGGGCCTTCGCGGCATGGCGCGTTTGCAGCATTGAGCCCGGGAGGAGGTTCCGGGAGCAGTCCGGCACTTCCATCCGGCGCGGGGAATCTGTAGAATACAGCGCATGTTCGTGCCGCTCACCCCGTTGCGCTGCCTCGAGCGCGCGCTGGACTTGTTCCCGCGCAAGACGGGGATTGTCTGCGGCGAGCGCAACTTCACCTATGCCGAGTTTGGCGACCGCGCGCGACGGCTCGCGTCGGGGTTGCTGAAGCTGGGCATTCAACCGGGCGACCGGCTGGCGTTTCTCAGCTTCAACACGCACAAGCTGCTGGAGAGCTATTACGGAGTGATTCAGGCGCGCGCCATCGTGATGCCGATGAACGTGCGGTTGAGTCCGGCGGAGATCATGGAGATCCTGCGGCATTCCGGGGCACGCATGCTGTTCTTCGAGCCGGAGTTCGCGCCGCTGATTCCCACGCTGCGAGTCGAATGCCCGGAAATCGAACGCTTCGTGGCGCTTGGCGAGACCGCCGAGGTCGCCGATCTGACTTATGAAGAGATCGTCGCATCGGGCGAAGCCGCAGCTCCGGACATTTTCAGCTACGACGAGAACAGCGTCGCCGAGCTTTTTTACACGAGCGGTTCGACTGGGACGCCGAAGGGCGTGGCGCTCACGCACCGCACGCTTTATTTGCATGCGCTGGGGGTGATGAACCTGTGCGCCGATCCGGACAACACGATCGACCTGCACACGATTCCGCTATTTCATGCGAACGGATGGGGGCGGCCGCAGGTGTCGACGATGCTGGGCTTCAAGCAGATCATGGTGCGGCGTTTCGAGCCAGCTGTGGTCTTCCGGTTGATCGAGCAGCATCGCGCGACCGAGATGAGCGTGGTGCCGGTGATGGCGAACATGCTGTTGAACGCGCCGCAACTCGGACAGCACGATTTGTCGAGCATGCAGGTGATTCTGATTGGCGGGGCGGCGGCGTCGCCGGAGCTTGTGGCGCGGCTCGAAAAGGCGTTCGGGTGTGAGGTGCGCTGCGGCTACGGGCTCACCGAAACCGCGCCGGTGCTGACCATGTCGCGGCCCAAGTCCACATATGGATGGAAGGACGAGGACGACCGCCGCCGCCGCATGGCGATGGCGGGCTGGCCGATGGTGGGCACACGCGTTCGCGTGGTGGATCTGCACGGCCACGACGTGCCGCGCGACATGCAGACCATGGGCGAGGTGGTGGCGCAAGGCGACAACGTGATGGAGGGCTATTACCGCGAGCCGGGCGCGACGGAGGCGGTGATCGAGAACAACTGGTTCCACACGGGCGACATGGCCGTCTGGGATGAAGAAGGCTGGATCCATATTGTGGACCGGCGCAAGGAGATCATCATCTCTGGCGGCGAGAATATCAGCTCGATCGAGGTGGAGAAGGCGATATTCGCGCATGAATCCGTGCTGGAATGCGCGGTGGTGGCGGCGCCGGACGACCAATGGGGGGAAGTGCCGGCCGCGCTGGTGGTTTTGAAGCATGGGCACGCACTCAGCAATGAACAATTGCTGGAGTTTCTTTCCACGCGCCTCGGCCGGTTCAAGTTTCCGCGCATCGTGGAGTTTCTGGAGGAGCCGCTGCCGAAGACCGGAACCGGCAAGATCCGCAAAAACGTCCTGAAGCACCGCTTCTGGGAGGGGAAAGAAAAGCGGGTGCAGGGATGATCGCACTCTCGCTCGAGTGTGCGGAAGAAGAAGCGGAACTGGTGTCGGCCGAGTTGTGGGAGCGAGGCGCGGCGGGCATCCAGGAGGAGCCGCTGCCGGGCGGGCGCACGCGGCTGAAAGCCTGGTTCGACACGCGCGAAGGGTTGATCGATCAGTTCCGGGCGTATGCGCCGGTCGTCGCAGTGGAGCCTCCGCGCGACTGGGAGGCCGAATCGCGGCAGGCGTGGGCGCCGTTCGCGGTGGGGCGGCGGTTGTGGCTCGCGCCGGAATGGGATGAATCGGCGACACCGCGCGGGCGTTTGCGGTTGACAGTGCATCCGGGTCTGGCGCTCGGCACGGGCGCGCATCCGGCGACGCAGCTTTGCCTGCGCGCGCTGGAGGACCATCTGCGGCCCTCGGACCGGCTGTTGGACGTTGGCTGCGGTTCGGGGATTTTGCTGGCGGCCGCGGCGGTGTTGGGCGCGCGAGCGCCGGTGGGCTGCGACATCGATCCGGCGAGCGCGCAGATCGCCGCCGGGAATCTGAAGCGCGACGGCGTCACCGCACGGGTCTATGCCGGTTCGATACGCGCGGTGGCGGACAGAGCGGTGAGTGTGGTGATCGCGAATATCAACGCAACGACGCACGAGATGCTGGCTGCCGAATATGCGCGCGCCTCGTCCCGGCTGGTGATTGTTTCGGGTTATCCCGCGCGCCACGCGGTGCGCGTCGCCGCCGCGATGCAGGCGCAGCAGTGGAGTCCCGTTACCGTTTTCGATCAGGAGGATTGGACATGCCAGGTCTTCAGCCCCGCCGCCGTTTCCTAGGCGCGCTTGCGACGCTGCCCGCCTTCGCCGCGCCCGCGAAACCCTCGCCCATCGCGTCGGTGGAATTCACGCGCTACACGGGCCGCCGCCAGTGGGAGGAAGGGGTGGACCGCCAACCCATCGCCAATCCGATTCACATCTACGGCGAACACCGCCCGCGGCCTTATCGCGACAGTCCGGCGCCCTCCACGCGCGAAGGCGCCATCTCCTCGCTCTACCTCACGATCAAGACCACCGATGGCCTGGAGGGCTTCTATGGCCCCATCGATTCCGAGTGCGTACCGGTGATCGAGCGCCAGCTCAAGCAGTTTCTGCTGGGCAAAGACGCGCTCGCCGTCGAGACCCTCTGGGACCAGATGTACCGCTTCAACCGGCACGCGCGCGTGGGCCACCTGATGATGGGCATCAGCGCAATCGACAACACTCTTTGGGACCTGCGCGGCCGCTATTTCAAGGCCCCCGTCTACCGGCTGCTCGGTGGCCCAACGCGCGCGCGCATCGATGCTTATGGCAGTTGCCTCGGCTTCTCGATCGAACCTTCGCTGGCGGCGATGAAAGCCGCTGAACTGCGCCGCCAGGGCTACCGCCACCAGAAATGGTTCCTTGCGTATGGCCCCGGCGACGGCCGCGAGGGACTAATGAAGAACGTGGAACTGGCGCTGGCGCTGCGTCAGGCCGTGGGCGAGACGACCGACCTGATGTTCGACGCCTTCATGAGCTGGAACCTCGATTACGCGCTGGAATGGTGCAAGCGCGTGGAACCTATGCGCCCGCGCTGGCTCGAGGAGGCCTTTCTGCCCGACCGCCTGGAAGCCTTCATCGCCCTGCGCAAGCAGACCAGCGTCCCCATTGCCACAGGCGAGCATTTCTACAACCGCTGGGAGGCGCAGAAGTTCTTAGCCGCGGGCGCCATCAGCGTTTGCCAGGCCGATCCGGAATGGTGCGGCGGCGTGAGCGAACTCGTCAAAATCTGCCATCTCGGCTCACTCTATGACGCGCAGGTGATCCCTCACGGCCATTCGATTCACGCCGCGCTCCACGTGGTGGCTGCGCAATCGCCCGCCACCTGCCCGCTGGTCGAGAATCTCATCACGAAAATGCGCTGGTATTACTGGTTCGAAAAGGATTGGCCTGAAGTCCGCGACGGGCAAATTGAATTGCATGACCGCCCGGGCTTTGGCATTCTGATCGACGAAGCCAAAATCGAGAAAAAGGAGATCGTCAAGCTGTGACCCAACAGGAACTGATCGCAGAGTCGAACCGGCAGTTCATCGGCGCCTGGAGCCTGATGGCGGAGCCCGTTCCCGGCGCCCGTGTTGACGAGAACGATGGCATCGCCATTGCTGACGCCCGCGTCCCGCTGTTCATCATGAATACCGGCTTTCTCACCCGCCCGCTCGAGGATGCCGCCGATGCCCGCCGCCGCGCCGCCGCCCTCGCCGCCGCTTTTTCCGGAAGCGAACACGGCTGGATGGTTCCTGTGTGCGACGCATGGGCCGCTGGCGAAGCCGGCGAGGCTCTCGCCGCCGCATTCACCGAAGCCGGACTCGCTCCCATGATGAGCCTCGCCGGCATGTCCGCCGCCGCGCTCGCGCCCCCGGTACGCGCATTGTCGAATCATCTCGAAATCCGCCCGGCCGCCTCCCCCGCCGAGGTTCTGGACCTCTGCGACCTGAACTGCGCCGCCAATCAGATCCCGCTGGAGATGGGCCGCGCCTCGGTCACGCAGGAAGGCTTCTGGTCGGGTCCGCGCGCCGGCTACGTCGGCTATGTGAATGGCGAAGCCGCCGCCGCCGGTTCGCTCTTTGTTGTTGACGGAGTTGCTTACATCGGCTGGATGGCCACCGCCGAAGCCCATCGCGGCAAGGGCTATGCCGAACTCATCATGCGCCACGCCCTTGAACAGGAACGCGTGCGTTCCGGCATCACCCGCACCGTGCTCCACGCCACCGAGATGGGCGAACCGGTCTACCGCCGCCTCGGCTACGAGACGCACACCGTCTTCACGTGTTGGCTGAAAACGCCGGCTCCAGACGGCGCCACGGCTTCGTAGGCGGTCCGTCGTTCACCATCAGCCCGAACGGGCCGATCCCCCAGAGGCGTTCGCCTACGGGCACGATCTGTTCAAGAAACATCCATTCTTCGATGCCCAGCGGCCGCCAGGTCTCGCCATCGTCGCTCGTCAGAATGTCGCGCTCGGCTGTGATCCAGCCGCGCCCCTGCTTGTCGAAATGGATCGACGAGAGCCAGCTTCGCACGGGGCTCTCGAGCTGGGTCCATGTTTTGCCGCCATCGCGGCTGCGCAGGATCTGCCCGAACGGGCCCACGATCCAGCCGTTCAGCGGATCGCGGAAGCGGACCGAGGCGAGCGTCCAACCGGTTACCCCGGTGCGGATCTCCTCCCAGTTCCGCCCGCCGTCCTCGGTGCGCAGGATGAGGCCGACCCAGCCCACAGCCCAACCGTGGCGCTCGTCCAGGAAGAAGATGTCGTTGATGGCGCGCGTGGCGGAAGTCGATTGCCGGAGCCACGTTGCGCCGGCGTCGGGCGAATGGAAGACCGTGCCGCCGTAACCGCCCACCCAAACACGCTCGCCCACCACGGCGACGCTGGTGAGATGGTCTCCAGTGTCGAGTTTGTTCTGCTTCCAGGCAGCTCCGCCGTCGGCGGTGAGCCAGAGGGTGCCATTGTCGCCGGCAATGACGCCGCGCCGCTCGTCGATAAATCCAATGCCCCGCAGTTTTGTTTCTTCGGTGACGCGCGTGGTCACCCATTTCGCGCCGCCATCTTTGGTTGACAGAAGCTGGCCACGTTCACAGAGCAGCCAGACGTGGCTGCCCTGCGCCGCCGCGGCGTGCACCCAACACGGCAGGCTCGCCGCCGCCGGCGTCGCGGCTATCAGCAGAAGTGCGAACCGGAACATCACTTCGAATCAACCTCCTAGTCTGATTCAAATGCAGTTGTCTTTACATAAAGATAGACGTCGCCGCAGGCGCTCCGGTTGCGGGTGCGGCCCCGCTGCTACGCTTCGACTTCGCGGCTGTCCTTCCAGCCCAGCCGGACCGACTTCGCCCGCAGGCGCTCTCCGGGCTTCAGATCCACCGGCTTGGTGTAGATCATCCAGCGGGGGTTCTCGCGCGATTCCGTGGTCCAGGCGATGCGGACGCCGGGCGTATCGGAGGCCAGCGTCACCCGCAATCCGGCCTTCGTCTGCGCCGTCAACACGGTGGGTTCGGGCGCGGTCTGCCAGACGCCGCCGGGGCGCATGCGCTCCATCAGTTCCGTTTCCGGAAGCGCGGTGAGGTCGGGGTGCTCGCGGCGCCAGCGTTCGTGCTCCGCGCGCAGTTCATCGAGTTTCGCCTTGTGCGCGGGGTCAGAGGCGAGATTGCGGATCTCGTGCGGGTCGGTGTCGCAGTCGTAGAGTTCCTCGGTGGGTTTCGTGGGTGCGAACCACAGCGCGGGCGCGCCGGTGAGTTTGCCCTCGGCGTGGAGGCGCCGCATCTCTTTGAGCATCGGCATCTCGTCCATGTACTTGATGTTCTGCGAGTAGGGCAATTCGGGCCGGTAGTTGCGGATGTACTTCCAGCGGAGGTCGCGGACGGCGCGGATGGTGTCGGGCGTCTCGTCTTTGCGGTCGCGGGCGGCGTGGATGTACTTGCGCGCGCCGCCATCGTGCGCGCCAAAAAACGCGCGGCCGTGCATTTGTTTGGGCGTGGGGATCCCGGCCACCGAGAGCACGGTGGGGCCCAGGTCCATCAGGCTGACCAGGCGTTTGGTGGCGCTGCCCGGCTTCAGTTGCCCCGGCCAGCGCACCAGCAGCGGGACGTGAATGCCCGAGTCGTAGATCCAGCGCTTGGCGCGTGTGAGTCCGCGGCCGTGATCGCCCCAGAAGAAGACGATGGTGTTTTTCGCGAGGCCGTCTTCTTCGAGTTGTTTGAGCACGTCGCCCACCAGATGGTCCATGGCCGAAACGGTGTCGTGGTACTTGGCCCAGTTGTCTCGCACGACGGGCGTGTCGGGATAGTAGGGCGGCAGCACGGCCCGGGCGGGGTCGTGGCGCTGCGCGGGCGTGAGGCGCGCGGTATTCTTGACGTGCTGTTCGGGCGTGGGCCGGGCCTGGCTTTCGTGGCAGATGGTGAAGTTCATCACGCTGAAGAACGGCATGCCCGCCGGCCGGTTGCGCCAGTGGGCGCGGTTCGAGCTTTCGTCCCACGCCGTGGCGGGCGGGTCGAAGTTGTAGTCCGTTTTCACATTGTTCGTGCAGTAGTAGCCGGCCTCGCGCAGGTATTCGGTGAAGCAGCGCGTTTCGGGCGGCGGCACGCCCTTCGAGCGCATGTGGCCGGTGCCGATCGCGGTGGGATACTGGCCCGTGATGATGGACGAGCGGCTGGGCGCGCAGACGCCATAGACGGTGAACGCGCGGTCGTAGCGCTGGCTTTCGGTGGCGAACCGGTCCAGCACGGGCGTGGCGGCGTAGGAGTCTCCATAACAGCCGAGGTCGGGCGAAAGGTCTTCCGCCGAAATCCAGAGGATGTTGGGCCGCGCGGCGCGCTGCGCGAAAGAGCGGGAGGGCAGAATGAACGGCGTGGCGGCGGCGCCGAAGGCTTCGCGGCGTGTCAGGACGGGCATGGCGGCGGATCTCCTGCGCCCGATTCTATCCCAGACGGGCGCACAGGCGCGGAGAACGATGCGGCGGGCCGGATGCTGCGCCGCCTAAGTGGTGACGGCCGCGGTGAGTTCTCGAAGCATCTGCTGGGTGGTCCCCGCGACATCGCCGGCGGATGGGAACTGAGTGGCTCTGTAATCCATCAGGATCTTCAGCCTGGCCACGCCGTCATCGTACTGGGCGATGGTCATCTGGTAGGGGAGTTCAAGCGAGTTCAACAGACCGTAGCTTTGGCTGGTGAGGGTCTGGTAGTAATCGGCCCTTTGTTGCACGGGAAAGAGTTTTGTGGCGCCCCCCAGGACAACTACAAGAGCCGAGGCGGCCGCCGCCGGGCGATTCCAAGCCAGCAGGGAAAAAATCGCGCTGGCCAAGCCGCACCCGATGGCGCCGAGAAGCAGCCACAGGGCCAAGGCCGCTGCCGACTTCGCTTCGGCCTTGACCTCCTGGTGGAACCGCTCGGTGAGACCGACCAAGTGCCGCCGCTGCTCGTGGTCCACATAGACGGGTTGGGCCGGTGCTGCCGTTGCCTGCTCGCGCTCCGCCGCCTGCGCGGCTTTTTGGACCTCCACCAATTTCGCCTGTTCCTGGCGGACATCCGGCGACAGTCCCGGCTCTGACGGGGCCGCCTGCCGGGCCTGGCGCACGGCGTGCTGCTGGGCCAGGACCTCGGCACGGAGGACACGCAGCCGCTCCGCCGATTTGACAGTCTCGGGCGGGGAGGCCATTGGGAGCGGCGTTGGCCCGCCGCGGCGGGGCAACGCCGGTTGCGCGAACAGCAAGACGGCGCAGCCCAACAACATCATCAGAACCGGGGGAATTCGCTTCATGACAAAGCTCCTTGGTGGAGCATTCTCGCATACTCATGCGCCGTTGTCTGCCGTACCGATCCCCGGCCGGCGTGAGACCGCTTCGGCGAGGTGAGTCTCCGTGCCGAAGAGAAAGGCGGCGTTCACACCGCGGATGCGGGAACACCGGGAGGGATGCGTCATCAATGCCTCCTCCGTCTCGGACCGAATCGCGTGCATGCCGCCGGGTGCCTATTCCGCAGCAAAGTCCGCCGTCGAGGCGATCAGCGAAGCGCTTGCCGGGGAGGTGACGCCCTTCAGTATCCGGGTGGCCATTGTCGAGCCCGGCATTCAGGACACGCGAATGGCGTGAAATATCGCCAATGATGGCCGTTCGGTCTGCCCTCAGGTTCGACGCTTCGCCGGCTTGTTCCAGGCCTCGCTGGCCGGGCCGGTGCCTCCAGAGGTGACTGCGGGCGTCATTCGCGGAAAGGCCGAGAGCGGAACCTGGCAATTGCGCCATCTCTCGGGACCGGACGCCGCGCCCTTCACGGGCTGGCGCGCTTCGATGACGGACGAACAGTGGGTGGACTGGAGCGCCCAGGATGACGAATTGTGGCGCGCGATGGTGGAACGTCACTTCGGATTAAACTCGCGTCCTTGTGAGGCTTCGGGTGGATCTGCGTCGCGGAAGAGTCGTCCTGAGCCGGATTGCCGCAGACGTCAGGGAGTGTGAACTAATTCGGGGATCAGCGCACCGGGCTCAGCAGGCGCGCCTGCCGCCTTCCGGTGGCAGCCTTAAAATATTGAAAATTAATAACTTATACAAGATGACATGACAGCTGCCGGGAGCCGGCAGCCGGCAGGCAAACGCTACCATTGGGAATTTTTTCACACACGGGTCCGGGAGCCGGGTACCGGTCTTCTGTATCGCCGCGGCACGATGCGCGGGCCGCCCCGGCTCCCAGACTCCAGCCGCGCAAGTCATTGAGAAGACAGATCGAATAGCCGGGAAGGATTCGCCGACGGTCGAGGACATCGCCGATCTGCGGAGTGCGGGGGCAGCCGATGGTGGCTCAGAAGCTCCGCGCGCCGGCGGCAAGGGCGTTTTCCACAGCCCTCACCTTCCGGGAATTAGAAACAAAAATGTACAATCTTGCACGCTTCTACTTGCATCCAAGGGGGTAACACTTTTAAGATAAACGTGTATTTTCATCTAGGTCTCAAGAGGTGCTCATGATCTACTCGCGCTCCGCGGAATATGCGATTCGCGCTTTCGTCCACCTGGCAAGCGTGCCTGAGGGCAAGTACGCCATGGTGAGACAGATTGCCGAGGACGCGTCCATCCCCTCCCACTTTTTGGCCAAGATCCTTCAACAACTGGCGCGGAAGGGTTTTTTGCGCAGCAGCAAGGGCCCCACCGGGGGCTTTACCCTCCGCATACCCGCCCCTGACATCTCGCTCATCATGATCGTTGACGCCGTGGACGGCCTCGCCGACTACGAACGCTGCCCGGCCGGCCTTGCGGAATGCAACGATCATGCCCCCTGCGGCATGCATGATAGCTGGAAGGCCCTGCGCAGTCGTATCATGGAGTATCTGGAGCGGACTTCCATCGAGGACCTCGCCAAGAGCCTGGATCTCAAACGGAAGAACATCGAGAAGTCCCGCAAGGGATCGAAACGCTCTATCTCCAAGGCCTGAAGCCGCGCCCGCACCACCGGCGCCGCCCAGGCCGGGGAAGACCGATACTGGCTCAGGAGGCCGAATGCCCAAAAACCACGGGGAGATTCCGACCCCGCAGAATATGCTCGTGCCCATGGTGGTCGAGCAGACCTCGCGCGGCGAGCGCGCCTTCGATATCTACTCGCGCCTGCTCAAGGAAAACATCATCTTCCTTGGCACCCCCATCGACGATCAGGTGGCCAACCTGATCATCGCCCAGATGCTTTTCCTGGCCGCCGAGGACCCGGAGAAGGACATTTCGCTCTATATCAACTCGCCCGGCGGCTCCATCACGGCGGGTCTCGCCATTCTGGACACGATGCGGCTCATCGAGCCGGACATCGTCACCTACTGCGTGGGCCAGGCGGCGTCCATGGGCGCGGTGCTGCTCGCCGCCGGCGCCAAGGGCAAGCGGTTCGCGCTGCCCCATGCGCGCATCCTGATCCACCAGCCGCACATGTCCGGTCTCGCCGGCCAGGCCACCGATATCGACATCTACGCCAAGGAGATCCTGCGCATGCGGGAGATCCTCAACGGCATCCTCGCCGACGCGACGGGGCAGCCCATCGACAAGATCGAGCGCGACGTGGACCGCGATTACATCATGGAAGCGCAGGCCGCTCTCGATTACGGGATGATCGACCGCATCATCAGCAAACGCGGCGAACGGTAGCGCACAGGATACCGCCTGCTCAACCGGCCTGGGCCGCGCGGGAAGAGACTCCATAGGACGGGCGAGGCCGGGTGGCAGGCCTCCAGTGATGGACTTTCTGCCATTTCCAGCGTGTCCCAGGTGTTCTGCGTACCAAATATGGGACTCCTTGGTTACTGGCTACCAGATATTGTGCCGTGCAATTTTTTCCCTTGACAGACACCCCGGCGGGTGCTTTATGATGAGGCCATCACTGAAGAAAGGAGGTGGTCCAGAACAACATGAGTCCTGGTAGTTATCCTAAGCGCGAGGTGGTCGGCTGCTAGAACCGGCAATCCGGGGGTCTGGACGCCATCTCTTCAGTGAAAGGCGGATGGCGCCGGGCTTCTGACAGTCCGGCCGTTAAGCGCGACCTTCAGACCGCAGGTCTGAAACCTAGGCTACCGAAAGCCCCATCGCCGGTGTCCGGCCGTGGGGCTTTTCATTGTTCCCGCCGCGCGAAATGCGGCATTCCCTGCTATACTTGAAAGGTTGAGGTTTTCTCCCCGATGAAAGCTGGTATCCACCCCGCCTATAACGAAGTGAGCGTCCACTGCGCTTGCGGCAACACATTCAAGACCCGCTCCACGCACAAGACCGACATCCGCGTGGAAATCTGCTCGAGCTGCCACCCCTTCTTCACCGGCCGCCAGAAACTGGTGGACACCGAAGGCCGCGTGGACCGCTTCCAGAAGATGGTGGCGCGTTCGAAGGCGATGAAAGAGCAGATCGCGGCGCGCAAAGACACCGCGAGCAAGAATTAGCGGCGTATTGACAGATTTCTAGCGAGTGGACGGGGCCTCCCGGCTCCGTCTTTCTTTTTCGGCCTGCTCGGCGGCCTGCCGGCGGATTTCATCGGCCTTGCGCTTCACTTCCCGTTCTTCGCGCATGCGGGCGTATTCGGCCTGTTGATCCGGAGTGAGCAGGGCGTGGATGCGAGCGGTCTGTTCGATCTGAATCGCGTCCATCATCGGGCGCTGCTCATCCCGCAAGGCCTTGAACTTTACGCCGGCGTCGTCCAGAATGCCCTCGAGCTGCGCGGCCTGTTCCGGCGTGAGCTTCAGGCGGTTCTGCATTTCGGCTTTGTAGGCGCGGCGGTACTCTTCCGGCGTACGCCGCCCGCTCGATTTGGCAGCTACGGAGTCCTGGACATAGTAACGGTGGGACAAGGCCCCCACGGCCATGCCGCTCACAAACAGCACGGTGCAATAGAAGGCGAGTCTCAGGGTACCGGTCTTCATCGCAACCTCAGATCCTGCAGCCACGCCGGTCCGCCTTTCAGTCCGTTTTCCTCGGCGGCGACGTCGCTATAGACGATCCTCTCCGGGGCCTGCTCCTCGGCCAGCGTCTCCAAATAGGTGGCCGTATAGAAGTTCGGACCCCGATCCGGCAACACTTGTAACACGATAAAGAGCAGACTGGCCGCAACCGCGCCGGCCAAAAAGCCTTGGGTCCAGCGTTTCCACTCAAGCAGGTAATTCTGCCGCGCCTCGATCTTCTGCCAGAGCCGGGGCATGAACGTAGCCGAGGCCTCGGGATCGGGGCAGGCTTCCCGGTAACGCCCCAACAGTTCGTCGAACCGCCGCTCCAGATCATCGCCGGGTCGCGTCATCGCTTTACATCCTTTCCCACGGGTCCATCCTCCCGCGTCGCGCCAAACGCCTTCAGCGCGCGCTGCCGGGCCCGGAACAGCCGGACCTTCAAGGCGTTCTCGTTTACATCATAGACTTTTTCCAGCTCTTTGAGGGAGAGTCCTTCGACCTCTTTGAGGGTGAGAAGCATCCGGTCCTCGGGCGAGATCCGGCTCAGGATCGAGTCCACGAATTCCCGCAGCCGGGACTTTTCCTTCTCTTCCTCGTTGGCCTTGGTTCCGGCCATCGCGTCGGCAGTCACCATCTGCTGTTCGCTCAGGTCCGCCATCCGCGATTCCGGACGCCGCCTGCGCTTTCGCAAATAATCGAGCGCCGCGTTCACGGTCAGCCGGTAGAGCCAAGGTTCAAAGACCTCGGGGCTCCGTAACTGTTCCAACGAGTAATACAACCTCAAGAACACCTCTTGAGCCACGTCTTCCACATCCTCGGGCCGCGAAATCATCCTCGCGATCGTCCCGAGTATCCGCCGCCGGTAGGCCGTCACCAATTCGTTGAACGCGGCCGGATCGCCAGCCTTGGCCCGTTCCACGACTACGAATTCGATCAGCATGCGGCGTTGGTCGCCGGCGGGCAGGGCACATTGCTTCCTGCAATTGCTAGGGCGCGCCGGTTCACTGTCAGGTTACAACATCAAACCGATTCCTGTCCCTCGATCAACCCAATAGTTATCAAAAGGATAGCTTGATCCGCAAAGCGCCATGCTACAATGCCTTTTGCGGATCGTTCGCCCCGCCGCAACTAATCCATGGACTTTCTAGCCGGGCTCAACCCGCAACAGCGGGAGGCCGTTCAGCATGTGGAGGGTCCCCTGCTGATTCTCGCCGGAGCCGGCAGTGGCAAGACCCGCGTCATCACCCGCCGGATCTGCCATCTGATCCGCGGGCATGACGTCTATGGCCCCTCAGTCCTGGCCGTCACCTTCACCAATAAAGCGGCCGGCGAGATGCGCGAACGCGTCCTTCATCTGCTCGGCGGGCAGACCGCCGACGCCGGCCCCGCCGTTTCCACCTTCCATTCGTTCTGCGTGCGCCTGCTGCGGCGCGACGGCGCCTCGCTTCATGAACTCCGCCGCGGCTTCACCACCCAGTTCCAGATCTACGACGCCGACGACCAGCTCGCCCTCGTCAAGTCCATTTATAAGCGCCTCGGCCTCGACGAGAAGTTCATGCAGTATCGCGCCGCCCTCAGCCGTATCAGCCACGCCAAGAACCATCAGCAAACCCCCCAGGATTTCTACAAAGCGGCCGCCGACCCCAAGATGGCCCGCCTCGCCAAGCTCTTCGACGACTACGAAAACGGCCTCCAGGCCGCCAACGCCCTCGATTTCGACGACCTCCTGCTGTGGGCCGTCCGGCTGCTGCGGCACGACGCCGAAACCCGCGAGCTCTGGAACCGACGCCTCCAGTTCCTGATGATCGACGAGTACCAGGACACCAACCGGTCGCAGTACGAACTGATGCGCCTGCTCGCCTCCCCGCCCCACAACGTGGCCGTCGTGGGCGACGAGGACCAGTCCATCTACGGCTGGCGCGGCGCGGACATCAACAACATTCTCGACTTCGAGAAGGATTTCCCCGAGGCGCGCGTCATCCGGCTCGAGCAGAACTACCGCTCCACCCGCACCATCATCGAGGCCGCCGGCGCGGTGGTGGCGCGCAACAAGGCCCGCAAGGGCAAATGGCTGTTCACCGAAAACGAAGAAGGTTCGCCGGTCTGCTTCTTCGAGGCCCCCGACGGCGAACAGGAGGCGATGTTCATCGCCTCCACCATCGAGAAGCACCGCCGCCAGGATCCGGCGGCGCGCGTCGCCGTGCTCTACCGCACCAACTTCCAGTCGCGGCAGATCGAAGAGGCGCTCCGGCGCTACCAGATCGGCTACCTCGTGGTAGGCGGCTTCTCGTTCTACCAGCGCGCCGAGGTGAAGGACGCGCTCGCCTACGTCCGCCTCCTGCTGAACCCGGACGACGGCGTGAGCCTGATGCGCGTGCTGAACGTGCCCGCCCGCGGCATCGGCAAGACGACCGTCGAACAACTCGAATCCCGCGCCGCGAGCAACCGCGTCTCGCTCTGGCGGGCGATCGAATCGGCCTGTGACGAACGCAAGCTCGGCGCGCGCGCCGAAGCCTCCCTCGGCGCTTTCCGGCGGCTGATCAACGAACTCCGGGAAGACCTGCCGTCGCTGGCCCCGCAGGAAGTGTTGAGCGAAATCCTCGAACGCACCGGCTACCGCAAAATGCTTGAAAGCGACACCACGCCGGATTCGGAAACCCGCCTCGGCAACCTCGAGGAACTGGTCTCGGCCGCCGCCGACGCCCACGACCGCGGCGAATCGCTCGTGGACTTTCTCGATACCACCGCCCTGGTGGCCGACGCCGACGCGCTGGACGAAACCGCCCCCGTCTCCCTGCTCACCATGCACAACGCCAAGGGCCTCGAATTTCCCGTGGTGTTCATCGCGGGCATGGAAGAGGGGCTGTTTCCTCATTCGCGTTCGCGCGAAAGCGAAGAACAGCTCGAAGAGGAGCGGCGGCTCTGCTACGTGGCCATGACGCGCGCCCAGAAGCGGCTGTACCTCTCCGCCGCTCGGGTGCGGCGGCGTTACGGCGGCTCGCCGCCCGAGCCCTGCATCCGCTCGCGCTTCCTCGACGAAGTGCCCTCCGGTTTATTGGAGGACCTGCACGAAAAACCGCGGCCGGGCAGCCTGGATCTCTACTCCGAGCGCGCCAGCGTGCGCGAATCGGCGCGCCGCAACACCTACACGGGCGCCACCTACAACTCGGTGGACCACATCAAACAGTTCTTCGCCGCGCGGCAGGCCGCGGACGTGCCGGTGCGCAAGACCGCCCCAGCGCCGAAGCCGGCTCCCTCTCCTGCCGCCGCGAAGCCAAAGTCCGCTCCCGCGCGCCGTACCGGCCTTTCGGCCGGCGCCGCGGTGTATCATGCAAAATACGGGCGCGGGACGATCCTCCGGAAGGAAGGCGACGGCGACGACGCCAAACTCGTCATCAGTTTCCACGGATTTGGCTTGAAGAAGCTCGTCGCAAAATTCGCTCAATTAAAGACGGAATCATGAACACCAAAACCACTACCGACCGTACTGAACGCAAGAAAGCCAAGCGCATAGCGCGCAAGGCAGCGCCCCCCAAAGCCAAGCGCGCCGAGGGCGTCGACCGGGGATCCCAGAAGAAAAAAATCAGAACCGTCGCTAAGGGCCAGCGTAAACGGTAATTCCGGCGGCATCGCGGCTCCTCCCGGCGCGGATTCGGCGCTATACTATGCTGATCCGCGCCGCCACGCGGATGGACAGCCCATGAAATCAAGAGCGACTGCGGGGCGGGCTTCAGCCCGCGCGGGGCATCAGTCCCGTAACCTTTCCATCCGCTCGCCTCGCATGGAGGAGCATTTTCATTGAGCCAGCTATTCCGTAAGAAGAGCGTGGATGCCCTCATCGCGGCCTCCCACGAGCAGGGCCGCCAACTCAACCGCTCGCTCGGCGCATGGTCGCTGATCGCCCTCGGCATCGGCGCCGTCATCGGCAGCGGCATCTTCACGCTGGTCGGCACGGCCGCCGCGGGCGAAGTGCGCAGCTTCGAATCGTTCCTGCACGTCCCGCTGCTGGACCTGATCACCCAGGGCGGGGACTCCTCGTTCACCTTCGGACGCCCCGGCGCGGGCCCCGGCGTGGCGCTCTCCTTCCTCCTCACCGCCATCGCCTGCGGTTTCGCGGCGCTCTGCTATGCCGAAATGGCCAGCGCCATTCCCGTGGCGGGCTCGGCCTACACCTACACCTACGCCACGCTCGGCGAGTTGACCGCCTGGATGATCGGCTGGAACCTGATTCTCGAATACGCCGTGTCCAATATGGCGGTAGCGGTTGGATTTTCGGCTTATTTCAACGACATCTTGCAGGCGCTGTTCGGATTCCACCTGCCGCGCCAACTTAGCGAACCGATCTTCGCGGGCGGCGAATTGACCGGCGCCTGGTTCAACCTGCCCGCCTTCCTCATCCTGATGCTTCTCACCTGGATCCTCGTCCACGGCATCAAGGAAAGCGCCCGCACCAACAACATCATGGTCCTCGTGAAGGTGGGCGCCATCCTCATCTTCATCTTCGGCGCTTTCCGCGCCGTGAATACCGCCAACTGGACCCCCTTCCTGCCGAACGGCATGTCCGGCGTGCTCACCGGCGCGGCTATCGTCTTCTTCACCTATATCGGCTTCGATTCCGTCTCCACGGCGGCGGAGGAGTGCCGCAACCCGAAACGCGATCTGCCCATCGGCATCCTCGGCACGCTCATCGTTTGCTCCGTGCTCTACGTCGGCGTGGCGCTGGTGCTCACCGGTATCGCCCGCTGGGACACGCTCGGCAATGCCGCGCCGGTGGCCGGCGCGCTGAAGGCCCTGGGCATGGAAAACGTCCGCAAGTGGGTGGGCGCGGGCGCGATCGTCGGCATGATCTCTTCGCTGATGGTCTTTCAGTTCGGCCAGGCACGAGTCTGGTTCGCGATGTCCCGCGACGGCCTGCTGCCCAAGGTCTTTTCCCGCGTCCATCCACGCTTCCAGACGCCGCATATCTCCACCTGGATCGCCGGCTTCGTCGTCGGCATCCCCGCCGGCGTCTGGGACATCGGCACCTTCGCCGACCTCTCGAGCATCGGCACGCTGGCCGCGTTTATCGTCGTCGGCGCGGGCGTTCTGATCCTGCGGCGCACCGACCCGGACCGCCCACGCCCGTTCCGCGTCCCCTTCGGCCCCGTGATCCCGGTCCTCTCCATCCTTAGTTGCCTCATCCTGATGACGGCGCTGCCCACCGAGGCGTGGGTGCGCTTCGTCGTCTGGTCGGTGCTCGGCCTGGCCATTTATTTCGCCTATGGCAGAAAACGAAGTGCGCTGGCCCGCTGAATCCGATACCCTCTGCTATGGGCCTCCAGCCGGGCAGCGCTCCGGCGCGAGGACGGGAACTCGAACGATCCATGTCTGAGACACATCTTTGGACCATTGGCGGCTGGTTTGCGCTTGCGCTCTTGTGCGGCGGTCTGGCTCTCTGGTTCCACCTCGTGCGGCATGGGGTGCGGCTGGGTCTGCAGGTCCGCTATTCGGGGGACGACAGCCCGGACTTGCCGGTCACCGAATTACTGCTGGCGAGCGTGGCGACGATTCTGACCGGCGTGGTGCTTTACGAGATTGCACGCGGGCACGACCAGGAGTTGCGGCTGATCTGGGCTTCGGCAGGCGCCGCGCTGGTGCTCGCGGCAGTTTACTGGACCTGGTCCATTGTGCGCGAGTTCTCTCAACAGGAGAGCGAGGAGCAGCGCGAATGGCGGCGTACCGCGGCTGAAACGGGCCGGCAGATTCGCCAATGCCTGGAGGAATCCGAGGTGCGCGCCGCCGCCTGCCAGGCTTTGAAGCAGAGGCTGGCGGCGTCCGACGTCCGGCTGTTTCTTAGGGAGGGCCAGTCTTTCAAGATCGCCTACGACACCACGGGGCGCGAACGCGAGCCGCGCAGCTACAGTTACGACGCACCTTTGGCCGCCCTCGTCCGCGAGACTCCAGCGGGAATGCCGTTTGTCTTTCATGACAACGGGCTACGGCTTGCCGCCCCCGTGACCGCCGGACTCGCGCTGGATGGCTTCTTCCTGGTCAGCGGCGGCCCGTACTCCCTGCCCCAGTTGCGTTTCGCAGCCAGCGTCGGCCACGAAACCGCACGCGCCTTGGAACTCGCGGGCGAGATCGGCAAAGAGGCGGAAAGACGTGCCGCCGCCAAGGTCGATCGGCGCGAGAAGGAACACACCCTGCGGGCGCTGGATCATCTGGTCGCGCCCGATTCGCCCATGGTCGCGGGACTCGATTTTGCCACGGGCGTTTGGCGCGGCGACCGGCCGGGCGGCCAGTTTATCGACGTACTCGCCCTGCCGCGCGAAACTCTCGGAATCGTGCTGGCCGAATTGCCCGGCTACGGCCTCGATTCCGCCGTGCGCATGTCGCGATTGCAGACGCTGTTGCGCAGCCGTTTCTGGGCCTACGCCGAAGACCTGCCCGAACTGCTGCAATCCACCTCGCGCGCCCTGCTGGCGGCCAATCCGGCCACGGCGCCAATCCGGATCTTCCTCGCCTGCTACCGCCCGGCGAGCCGCACCCTCACTTACGTCAACGCCGGCGCGATGCCCCCGATCCTTGTCCGCCGCGGCGGCGAGGGCGCCCAGGTGCTTCGCTTGTCCGTCTCAGCCCCATTGCTCTGCGCGGACGGTGACACACCGGCCCAAGTCGCCGATCTCGTCCTGGAACCCGGCGATCTTCTCGCCATGGTGAGCACCCCCCTGGTGGAGACTCTGAATCTGCAGGGTGAAGCCTGGGGCGAGACCCGGCTGATCGAAACTCTCATGAACGGTGAGGCGCAGCCCGCCGCCGATCTGGTCCCGCTGGTCCTTCACGCCGCGGACGTACACGCCGGGCAAGGGCTTTCCGCTCCTGACCGCGTCATGATTCTGCTCAAAACCTGAAGCCGCGCAGCCCCCGCTTGGGTTCCTGCCCGCGTTTGTGGCACAATCCTCCCACGGCCTTATGTCTCCTGAACAGGTCTTCTCCCTCGCCAATGCCTCCGTGCTGCCGGGCTGGTTCCTGCTCATCGTCTTCCCCCGCTGGCGCTGGACACTGCGCCTCACGCCGCTTGTCTTCGTCGTCCCGTTGTCGCTCGCATACATCGCCGTGCTTGCGTCGAACTTCGGCGGCGAGGGCGGCTTTGACTCGCTCGCCGGCGTCGCGGCGCTGTTCCAGAACCCCTGGGTGCTGCTCGGCGGCTGGATCCACTACCTCGCCTTCGACCTGTTCATCGGCGCGTGGGAAGTCCGCGACGCCCAGCGGCTCCGCATCGCTCATCTCCTCCTCATCCCCTGCCTGCTCCTCACTTTCCTGTTGGGGCCTTTCGGTCTCCTGCTCTATCTCGCGCTGCGTTTCACGCTCAGGCGCCGCTGGGCGCTGGAGGAAGCGCTATGAACCACATCCTCAAGCGCGAGCCGCTTCTGGTCACCCTGGCGGTCATCCATCTCGCGCTCTTTCTGATCTGCCTGATGCTCGCCACAGTGGACCCCCGCCTCGTCACCGGCGTGAACGCGTGGTTCAAGCCCGCCAAGTTCGCAATCTCCATCGCGATCTACCTTTTCACCGCCGCCTGCCTGCTCGCGCCGCTCGAACGCGGCGGCATCACCGCCTTTCTCCGCTGGGTGACCGCCCTGGCGATGGCCGGCGAGATCGCCATCATTACCACTCAGGCGGCGCGCGGCGTTCCTTCGCACTTCAATAACTCCACCCCGCTCGATGGCATGCTGTTCAGCGCCATGGGCGCGCTGATCGTCATGAACACGATCGGCGCCGCCGGAATCCTCTGGATGTATCTGCGCCACGCCCCGCCGCTCGCGCCCCATCTGCTGATGGCGGTTCGCCTGGGCCTCGCAATCTTCATCACCGCCAGCCTGCAAGGCTTCATGATGGTGGCCAACGGCGCGCACACCGTCGGCGCCCCCGATGGCGCGCGCGGCATCTTCTTCCTCAACTGGAGCCTCTCCCACGGCGACCTGCGCATCCCACACTTCACCGGCCTGCACGCGCTGCAAGGGCTGCCCATCGTGGCCTGGCTCAGCGGTTCGCGCAAGGCCGTTCTTGCCGTGGCCGTCGTCTGGGCTTTGGTCTTTTTGCTGTCGCTCGCTCTCGCGCTCGACGGAAAGCCGCTATTGGCTCTTCCCGCGCGCTGAGATGGGCCACGCCGCCAGCACTTCGTCCCCCCGCACCGCATACATGTGGTCGTAGAGGTTCACCGTCGGGTCGCAGTGCGGCACCACGAATTCCAGCCTGTCGCCGGCCTTCGCGCCGCTAGCCGCGAGCGAGCCGTGCTCGTCGCCCGCGAAACCCACCTTCACATCCCGCCGCCCGCGCAGTTCGGGACCGTAGCCGCGGTCCGCCGCGAAGGCCTTGTAGCCGCCGTCGAAGATCGCCAGGTCCGGCTTTGGCCGGCTTACCACGGTGCAGATGACAAACAGCGCCTGCTGGAAATCGTTGAACTCCTCGCCTTCGCGCGAACCGATGCGGCGGTAATCGATGTCCATGAACAAAAACGAGCCGGGCTGCAGTTCGGTGATGCCGTCGATTCCCGGATCGATGTTCCAGGTGCCCGTGGAGCCGCCGCTCAGCCACGGACACGCGATGCCATCGCGTTCGAGCAGCTTGCGCGTCTCCACGGCTTCGCCCATCGCCTCGCGGCTCGCCGCCGTGCGCGCCTCAAAGCCGCGCCGGTGCGAGGAAGGCCCCGAATAGGCCTGCAAACCCTGCAATCGGACGTTCTTCAACCGGCTCATGTGGCGCGCGAGTTCGAGCGCGGGCGCGCCGCATTCGATCCCCGTCCGGCGCCCCACCCACAAGTCGATGGCGAGGTTCACCCGGAGGCCCGCCGCGCGCGCGGCGGCGTCCCAGTCGCTCGCGTTTTGCGCCTGATCCACGCAAAAAATGGTCTCGGGACGCTTCTTCGCCAGCGCGATGCCCTGCGCGATCTTGTCCCGGCCGATCACCGCGGTGGTGACCAGCAGGCCCGTCGCGCCCCCTTCGGCCAGCGCCGCCGCTTCGCTCAATTTCGCCCCGCAGGAGCCTACCGCGCCCGCTTTCTGGCACATTTTCGCGATTTCGTGCGTTTTGTGGGTCTTCGCATGCGGCCGGAACGCGAGGCCCGCCGCCTTCAGGTGGTTCGCCATCTTCGCGAGATTCGCTTCGAGCTTGTCCACTTCCACGATCAACGCCGGGGTGGGCAGATCCTCCCGCCGTTTGGGTAGCGCCTTGAGCGTCGCCGCCGCTACGCCGGGAGTGAGGAAAAACACGCGCCTGCTGGTCATGATTCATGCCAGAATAGCAGGCAGGAACCGGATTCGCATGTCTGAAAACACCCGCCAGCTCATTGACGCCTTCCTGGCCGAGAAACGCATCGCCTTTGTAGGCGTGTCGCGCAACGCGAAGGACTTCAGCCGGATGCTGTTCCGGGAACTGGCCGGCCGGGGCTACGAACTGATCCCGGTGCATCCGGAAGCCGATGAAATCGAAGGAGTTCCGGCGGCGAAGACCGTTACGGACATCCAACCCGCCCCGCGCGCGGCACTGCTGCTGAATCCGGCGCGCGAAAGCGCGAAAATCGTCGCTCAGTGCGCCGAGGCGGGCGTTGAAATGGTGTGGCTCTATAAGAGCGTCGCGTTGGGCGCGGTGACGCCCGAGGCCCTCGACGCCGCCAAGCATTTGAATCTGAAAGTGATCGCGGGCGAATGCCCGTTCATGTTCCTGCCCAACCCGGGGCTGATCCACGCCCTGCACCGCGGCTTCCGCCGCCTCACCGGGACTCTGCCGCTTGCTCCACCGAGCGCATGAAGCGCAGGAAGTTCTCGCCGTAAATTTGCCGGATTTCGCGCTCGGAATAGCCTTTTTCGAGCAGTTTTCGCGTCAAATTCGGGAATTTTGACACATCCTCGAGGCCCGTGGGCGCGCAGTCGATACCGTCGAAATCGCTCCCCAGCCCGATCGCCTCCACCCCCGCGATCCGCTTGATGTGATCGATGTGCCGCACCACATCGTCGATCGACGCCTGCGTTTTCGGCCGCCCCAGCAGGAACTGGCAGTAGAAGTTCACCATGATCACGCCGCCGCCCTTCGCAATCCCGCGAATCTGCTCGTCCGTGAGGTTGCGCGGCACGTTCGCCAGCGCGCGGCAGGAACTGTGCGAAGCGAACACCGGCGCGCGCGTCGCCGCCAGCGTATCGGCCAGCGTGCGGTCGGAGATGTGCGAAACGTCGATCATCATCCCGAGCCGGTTCATCTCCGCCACCACGGAGCGGCCGAAATCACTCAACCCCTGCTGGCCGACCTCACCCGAACTGCCCGCCCAACTCAGGTGGCGCGTGTGCGTGAAGCTCAGGTAGCGCGCGCCCAGGTTGTAGAACTGCCGCAGCAGGCGCAGGTCCTCCTCGATGGCGTGACCGCCTTCGATGCCGATCAGCGCGGCGATGCGCCCCTCGCGGCGCGCCTGTTCGATGTCCGCGGCGCTCAGCGCCAGCAGGAAGTCGCGCGGATTCTTCCCCACGATGTCGTGGCGGATGGTGTCGATCATCTGCAGGGCGCGCTGGGCGCTCTGGTTCGAATCCATGTAGTTCACCGCGACATAGGCGGCGAAGAACTGCGCGCCGATGCCGCCCTGCCGCATCCGCGCGATGTCGGTATGGCCTTCGGCGGTGGGTCGGGCAATGTCGAAGCCGCGCACGGTCTTGCTGGTGACGTCGTTATGGCCGTCAATGATCAGAGCGGAGCGGTGGACGCGCAGCACCTCCTCCTCGGCGACCGTACGGACCTGCGCGCCCGCGGCGGCGGCGGCAAGAAGGAGCAACGCTATTTTCATCGGCAATTCTGCCATCGTAGCGCGAAAAACCCGCTATGATGAGAGTCCGCATGAGGCGAAGGGACGCGCTGATCTGCCTTGCCGGGCTGACGCCCCGCGCAGGCTTAAGCCTGCCCTACCCGGATCGTCCCCTGGCGCTGACGGACAGCTACGGCGACGGACTGCCGGACTACCTGCGCCTGCGCGAGCGCGCCGACCAGGAAACGTTCCGCCGTTGGACGGTTTGGCTGGCCGAAGCGCTCTACCTCTCCCAACCCGCGCTGCCGCCCGATGTGGTGGATTGCGCCGCGCTGCTGCGCTTCTGCTACCGCGAGGCCCTGCGCCGGCACGACGCCGCCTGGATGCGCGAAATGGGCCTGCCGGAACTGCCGCCGCTCGGCGACGTCCGCCAGTACAACTTCCCCGTGCCGCGCCTGCGCGACCGCATTTTCCGGGTCCGCGCGGGCGCGTTTCGCGAATCCGACCTCGCCGACGGCGCATTCCGCGCCTTCGCCGACGCCGAACACCTGATGCGGCGTAACGCCCACATGCTCGGCCGCCAAATCAACGGCGCGCTGCCCGGCGATCTCCTGTTTTATCATCAGCTTACGGAACGAATGCCGTACCATTCCATGGTCTGGACGGGCGGCGCCGCCATTTATCACACCGGCCCCGCAAGCGGCTCCAAAGGCGAAATCCGCCGCCTGGAGCTGGCCGAACTGATGAACCATCCCGAGCCGCGCTGGCGCCCGCAGCCCGGCAATCCGAATTTCCTGGGCGTGTACCGCTGGAACCTGTTGCGAGACCCCTCATGATGCATCCCCGCCGCTTTGCCATTCCCCTCGCCGTGCTGCTCATGGGCGCGCTGGCCGCCCCGGCGCAGCGGGCCGAAGCCGAGGTCTACTTTTCCCTCAGCACGGACCGCCCCGTGCGGCCGGGCGAGACGTCGCGGGTGCAGGTGCGGGCGCAGGGCGTGGACCGGCTCCAGTTCCGGCTCTACCGGGTCAACGATCCGGTGAAGTTTTTCCTGCAACTCGATAACCCGCATCAGTTTGGCGCCGCGGCGAGCCCGCGTCCGGAGATCGAGATCACTCCTCTGGAGCGTTTCGCGGCATGGAAGAACCGGCTGCGCACCCGGGTCCGCGAGTTGGCCCGGCGGCAGTTCTCCGCGGGCAGCCGCTCGGCGATTCGCGCGAAATACCTCGCCCCGAAAGCCTCTTCCCTGCCCCCATCCGCACCCGGCGCAGCCAGCGAGTATGCCGCCATTCCGCTGCTGAACCCGCAGCAGGTGGTACGCGTGTGGGAGCAGCCCGTGCGGGCGCGCAACCGGTGGGAAAGCGTCACGGTGCCGGTGGAAGTGGACCGCGCGGGCCTGTACGTGATCGAAGCCACGGACGGCAAGAAACAGGCGTACACGATCATCTCGGCGACGGACCTGGCGGTGATCTCGAAGGCGCAGGCGGGGCAGGTGCAGGTGCGAGTGGTGCGGCGGGACACCGGCGCCCCGGTGGCCGGCGCGGCGCTGCTGGCGGCGGTGGCCGGAACGGGCGGAAAGACGCCGCCGAGCGAGGCGAAGACCGATCCGGACGGCTTCGCGCTCATCGTCCCCGAAAAGATGGAGATGGGCCAACTGCTGCTGATGGCGCGCCACGAGGGCGACTTCGCGGTGGCGACGAAAGGCTCGTGGGGCTTCAGCCGGCCGGAGCGCGAATTGCGCGGCTATGTCTACAGCGACCGCCCGGTGTACCGGCCCGGCCACACCGTCCATTTGAAGTCGATTCTGCGCGACGCGACGCTGCGGGGCTACAGCGTGCGGCGCGGCGCGGCGCAGGTGCAGATCCAGAACCCCGAGGGCGCGGCCGTTCTGACCCGCGCCGTGACGCTGAACGAGATGGGCACGGCGGCGGTGGATTTCGAAGTGCCCGCGGCGGCGCCGCTCGGCTATTACAGCGTGGATGTGCGAGCGGGCGAAGATGCGGTCTCGGGCGGCTTTCACGTCGAGGAGTACCGCAAGCCCGATTACGAAGTGCGCGTCAACGCCAGCCAGAACCGCCTGGTGATGGGCGGTGATAACAGACTCACCGTGCGCGCGCGCTATTACTACGGCGAGCCGGTGGCGGGCGCGAAGCTCACCTATGCGGTCCACCGCAGCCGCTACTGGCTGCCCTGGTACGACATGGACGAACTGGACGACAGCGGCGACGGGGATGAATACTACGGCGGCGAACAGGTGGCCGAGGGCGAAGGCCGGCTCAACGCCGACGGCGAGTTCGTGCTGCCCTACGCCGTGCCCGAAAGCGAGTACGACCAGCGCTATCGCGTCGAAGCGCGCGTGACGGACGAAAGCGGGCGCGAGATATCGGGCGCGGGCGCTTTCGTTGCTACGCGCGGCGAGTTCTTCGTGTACGCGCAGGCGGCGCGATGGGTGGTGAAACCCGGAGAAAATGCGCAATTTGACGTCGAAACGCGCGATTATGACGGCAAATTCGTGCCGAATGTGACGTTTCGCGCGGATTTGGTGCGCTACCAGTGGGACAACCGCCAGCAGCGCCCGGTGGTCGCCAGCGCCGCGGGCACCACAGGCGCGGACGGGCGCGGGTCCATCTCGTTGACCCCGCCCGAAGGCGGCAGCTATCAGGTGCGGGTATTCGCCCGGGCGCAGAGCGGGAGGCAGATCGAAGGTTCGGCGTGGCTCTGGGTGGAAGGCAGCGGCGGCTGGGGGGGCATGTCGCAGCGCGTGCAGATCATTCCGGACCAGCGCTCGTACAAGCCCGGCGACAAGGCGCGGCTGCTGATCGCGACGGGCGTGCCGGAGTCGCATGCGTGGGTGTCGATCGAATCGCAGGGCGTGCATTGGGCGAAGTTCGTTCACTTGCGGGGTCCGGCGGAGACGATTGAAGTGCCGGTGGAGGCGAATTGGGCGCCGAACGTGTTCGCCGAGGTGGTCTTCATCCACAACGACACGCTTTACCGGGGGTCGCGGAATTTGAAAGTCCCGCCGGTGGAGAAGCAGATTCAGGTGGCGGTGACCAGCGACCGCGAGCAGTATCAGCCCGGCGAACCGGCCACGTTCCAGATCGAAGCGAAGGACCATCAAGGGCGGCCCGTGGAAGGCGAATTCAGCCTGGGCGTGGTGGACGAGGCGATCTACGCCGTGAGGCGCGAGGCGCAGCCCGACATCACGCGCGTATTCCATGGCCCGCGCTGGCGCGCGGTGCAGACCGATTCGTCGCTCTATTTCTACTTCTATGGCGAAGCGGGCAAGCGGCGGATGGAGCTGGTGCGGTTAAGCGCATCGAAAGCCTTCGCGCAGATGAAGCCCGAACGGCTGGTGGAGCCGAAGATCCGCAAGGAGTTTCCGGACACGGCGTTCTGGGCGGCGTATTTGCGGACCAATGCGCAGGGGCGCGCCACGGCGCGCGTGACGTTCCCGGATTCGCTCACCACCTGGCGCGCGACCGCGCGCGGCATCACCGCGGATACGAAAGTGGGGCAAGCGCTGCACCGGACCATTGTCAGAAAGAACCTGTTGCTGACCATCGCCGCGCCTCGGTTTTTGACCGAGGGCGATGAGGTGACGATCCCCGTCATCGTGCGCAATTATCTGGAGTCGGCGGCGAAGGTACGCGTGTCGATGGATGCGCCCGCGCTCACGCTGGTGGACGGCGGCACAAAGGAAGTGGAGGTGCCGAGCCGGGGCGAGGCGCGCGTGGACTACCGCTACAAGACGCCCGCGGGCCTGGCGCGCGCGACGCTGCTGGCCAGCGCGCTGACCACCAAGGAATCGGATGCGATGGAGCTGACGCTGCCCGTCGAGCCTGACGGAGTGAAATGGCGCGAAGTGAAGCAGGGGGCGTTGCGCGGCGTCGAGCCGCAGACGGCGGCGGGCGCGTTTCCGGCCGATTCCCTGCCGCATGCGCGGTCGCTGGAAATTCAGGTGACGCCGTCGGTGGCAGGCGCGCTGTTCGGGGCGCTCGAATACCTGGCGGGCTACCCGTATGGCTGCGTGGAGCAGACCATGTCGCGCTTTCTGCCGAGCGTGGTGGTGAGCCAGGCGTTCGAAGCGCTGAAGCTGCCGCCGCCGGAAAATCCCGAGGAACTGCGCAAGAAAGTGACCGCGGGTCTGGACCGGCTGTACAACTTCCAGCACGAGGACGGCGGCTGGGGCTGGTGGCAGAACGATGAGAGCGACGGGTTCATGACCGCCTATGTCGCCGCGGGCATTCAGCAGGCGGCGCTGGCGGGCTACCGCGTGAACGCGTACCGGGTGCGGCTGGCTTCGCTGCGGCTCACGGAGATGCTGGCGAATCCGCGGAGCGATCGTCACCCGGACCTGCCGGCGTGGCAATTGTATGCGCTGGCGGAACTGGGCGAAGCGAAGCCCGAACAGTTCAATGCGGTGTGGAGCGGGCGCGAGCGCTGGTCGCCCTTAGGCTGGGCGCTGGCCGGGCTGGCGGCGCACCGGATGAAGGACGGGGAACGGGCGCTGGAGGCCGCGCGCAAGCTGGAAGCGCTGGCGCGGCGCGAAGGCGGCGAAGCCTGGTGGACCGCCGAGCGCGACCTGATGCTCGATTTCGATCAGAATGCGACGCCGGAAGCGACGGCGTTCGCCCTGCGGCTGTTGGCGGCGCTCGGCCGCGAGCCGGAGTTGCAAGCGGCCGCGGCACAGTGGCTGGTGGCGCACCGCAACGAGGGTCCGTATTGGTCATCGACCAAGCAAACGGCGCTGGTGGTGTTCGGGCTGACGCCGTATCTGGAGCGCAGCGGCGAGTTGAACGCGGAGTCGGCGTTGACGGTGACGGTGAACGGGCGCGAAGTGCTGCGGCGGCGCTTCACGAAGGCCGATGCGCTGTGGCCCGAGCCGCTGACGGTGCGGTTGACGGGCGAGGAAGCGGGCGCGCGCTATCAGGTGCGGTTCGAGAAACAGGGCGAAGGCCGGGTGTACTGGTCGGTGCGTGAGGAGTCGCGGCGGCCGGGCGGCGGGATGGTGGCGCCCGAGGATTGGAAGATGCGGGTGACGCGCGAGTACTTCCGGATGCGTCCGGAACGGCGCGATGGGCGGATCGTGTATACGATGGAGCCGCTGGAAGGTCCGGCGCGCACGGGCGAGTTGGTGGCGGTGCGGCTGACGGCGCAGGGCGCGGACCAGCGCTATGTGCTGGTGGAGGACCCGATACCGGCGGGCGCGGAACTGGTCCAGAACGATGCGATGTACGAGTTCGGCGAAAGGCCGCGCTGGTGGAGCTGGTGGGGCGAGAGGCGCGAGCTGCGCGACAACCGGATCACGTATTTTCCCACTTTTTTGCCTTCCGGAGGCGAAAATTACACGTATTTGATGCGATTTACGAACAAGGGCGTGTATCGCGTGCCCCCCGCGCGGGTGGAGCCGATGTACCGCCCCGGCTACGTAAGCGCAAGCGAAGCGAAGGTGATCGAGGTCCAATGATGCGGCGCATGATGGTGGAAGCAATGCGGGAAGCGTGGGCGCGTCCGAAGGCCTGGGCGGCGGGGCTGGGCCTGCTGGCGGTGTGGTGCGGGCTGGCGTGGTGGTGGCTGTCGCTGCCGGTCGCGAGCGCGCTGGACGTCGCGCTGGTGGGGTTGGTAGGCGCAGCGGCGCTGGCACTGCCGGCGTGGCTGTTCTGGCGGGCGCGACGGAACTTCAAAGTGCCGGGCGTGTGGGCGGCGCTGCCGCTGGCGGTCTTGATCGGTTTTGGAGCACCGTGGCTGCTGGTGCGGTGGGTGCCGGAGTTGCCGGGCTTCGCTGCGCAGGCGTCGAGCGCGGGGGTGCGTCTCGCGCTGGCGGCGGTGTGTTTTGTGGGCGCGTGGCTGTGGCTCGGGCGGGTGGGCGCGAAGCTGCAGGAGAGCAAGTCCAATGGAACTGACGCGTCCGTTGAATAATGGCCGGCGGATTCGCGTGGTGGAAGGCGACATCACGCGCATTCCGGTGGATGCGATGGCGAACGCGGCGAACGCGATGCTGGCGGGGGGCGGGGGCGTGGACGGCGCGATTCACCGCGCCGGGGGTCCGTCGCTGATGGAGGAACTGGATGCGATGCGGGCCTCGGTGGCGCCGCTGGCGGCGGGCGGAGCGGTGGCGACGGGCGCGGGCGCGCTTCCGGCGAAGTTTGTGATTCACGCGGTGGGTCCGGTGTGGGGCGGCGGCGAGGAGGGCGAGCCGGAGGAGTTGGCGTCGTGCTACCGCGAGTGCTTGCGGCTGGCGGAGGAGCGCGAGTGCCGGTCCGTGAGTTTCCCGGCCATCAGCACGGGGGTGTATGGGTATCCGAAACAGAAGGCGGCGCCGGTGGCGATTGGGGCGGTGCTCGACTTCCTGAGCACGGAGGCGCGGAGCGTGGAAGAGGTGGTATTCGTGCTGTTCGGCGCGGAGGACTTCCGGGAGTATGCGGCGCTGCTGGGCAGTGCGCTATACTGATAAGGCTTCCGGCAAAAACCCCGTTGTTTGTTTCAAACCCGTTGCGGGTACCTTTGCGCCACAAGTATGTCTTATTTTGAATTACTGCGCGGCCACCGCGGACTATTAAGTTTCGGATTATTGACCGCATTTGCGTCGAGCTTCGGGCAGACGTTCTTTATCTCCCTGTTTTTGCCGGGATTTATGGATGCATTCGGCTTGAATACGGCTTCGCTGGGGGTGCTGTATTCGGTGGCCACGCTGGGTTCGGCGCTGTCGCTGCCGGCGCTGGGGGCGCGGATCGACACGGCGAGTCTGCGGCGCTACACGGTGGGGGTGACGCTGATGCTCGCGGGGGCGGCGGCGGTGGTGGCGTTCGCGCCGCACTATGTGCTGCTGGGTTTGGGGGTGCTGGGGCTGCGGCTGTTCGGGCAGGGGCTGATGGGCCACATCTCGCAGACCGTGATGGCGCGGGAGTTCGGAGCGGCGCGCGGCAAGGCGCTGGGGGTAGCGGGGCTGGGGTATCCGCTGGGCGAGGCGCTGCTGCCGATCGGCTTCGCGGTGCTGCTGCGGTTCGTGGAATGGCGGACGGCGTGGCTGGCGGTGGCGGCGTTTCTGCTGGCGGCGGTATTGCCCGCGGCATTGCGGTTATTGCGGAATACCGCGCCGGTTGCGGCGGCGCAAACGGCGGAAAAGCGAAGTGGATACAAATTCATGCTGCGCGATGCGCGGCTGGCTTTTTACTTGCCTGCAATTCTGGTGGCGCCGTTCGCGATGACGGGATTGTTCCTGTATCAGACGGTAATTGCGCAACGGAAGGGCTGGGCGCCGGAGTGGATCGCGGCGGCGTTTGTGGTATTTGCGATCTCGCGCGCGAGTTCATCGGTGTTGATCGGACCGTGGATCGACCGGTTCACGGCGCTCCGGCTGCTGCCGGCCTATGCGCTGCCGATGGGGCTGGGGGCGCTGTTGCTGGCGGTGGTGGAAGGGCCGTGGGTGGCATTTCCGTACCTGTGCCTGATGGGTTTGACGGCGGGCTTCCACGGCAGCGTGGCCGCGGCGATGTGGGCCGAATTGTACGGACCGGAGAACGTGGGCCGGGCGAGGAGCGTGGCGTCGAGCCTGGCGGTGTTCAGCACGGCGGCGTGTCCGGCGCTGATGGGCTGGATGTTTGAACGGGGTGTTTCGCTGGACGCGATGCTGTTTGGCGGAGCGGCGATCGTGGCGGTGGTGTCCGGGTTGGCGATGGCGCCGCAGTTCGCGGCTTATGGCGCTTCGCGGGGCATGCCGGTGGCGGGCCAGCCGAGGACGGCCGAACGGCCGTAGCGGGCCACCATCGAGGCGACGGCGGCGCGGGCGTTGGCGTAGGCGGCGCGGAGTTCGGCTTCGGAGGCGGGATTCAGCAGGCGGGCTTCGGTGCGGGGATCGAGCGGAGCGGGTTGGGTGACGGGCTGTTCGAGCCAGAGCGCGAGTCCTTCCTGAAACCAGCGCGGCAGACGGACGCCGGGCGCGGGGGCGAGCGCAAGATGGAGCATTTCATGGAGCAGCACCGCGGCGAGGCGGTTCTCCGCAGCGAGGCGCGCGGGGGGTTGCAGGCGGATGACGTTGCCGCGGGTGGAGGCGGCGATGAAACCTGCATCGCCGCTGGCGTCGCGGAAGGCGGCGACAGTGGGATAGACGCGGACGACGGGGCGGGCGGAGATGCGGCGGCCGGTGAGGCGTTCGGCTTCGCGGAGGGCGCGTCCGGCTAGGGCCGGGACTTCATTTTCGGCGGCGGCGCCGGAGCCGTAAACGTCAACCGATTCAGTGTGCAGAGGGCGCCAGGGGACGGGATGGCGGACGTGCGTGCCCGGGAAGTAGGCTTCGAGGATTTGCGGGTAGGTGTGGCCCGCTTTGCCGCGTTCCTCGGCACCGGTCTGGCAGAGGCCTACGCCGTGGCCCGCGCCCCAGCCTTCGATGAGGACGCCGGCTCCTTCGACGCGTAAGTCATAGAGGCGGCTGCGGATATGGTCCCAGCCGAGGGCGCGGCCGGCTTGCAGGTGGAAGATTTCGGCGTCGATGGGGCCCCGATTCGAGCGCAGCGTGGCGGCGCGGCCGGAGGCGGTGCGGCGGGCGATGGCGAGCGAGGTGAGGCTGGGGAAGCCGAGGGCGCGGGCGAGTTGATCCAAGGTAAGGCGGGCGCGCCAGGGCTGGCGGCCTGCGGAGAGGCAGTAGGTGTCTTCGCCGCCCTGGAGCCACGGGCGGGCGGCCGCGGGCCAGACGGCGCCGGCGGCTTCGCGGCGGCCTCCGCAATGGCGGCTGTGAAAGACTTCGGCGGGGCGGCCGCCGGCTTCGAGGACGAGGCCTTCGGTATCGGCGGCGATCTGGCGGAGGCGGGCTGGGACGTTTTGAATCAACAACTTCTGGCAGTGGGTGGTTTCGCAGAAGTCGAAGCCTTCGGCGCGGTGGCGGCCTGCGTTCACGCGGGCGTAGGTGCGGATGGTGATGGCCATGGCCTTAAGGGCTTCGGCGGAGGTGAAACCGCCCGCTTCGCCCGCGAGGGCGGCGGCGACGTAGTCTTCGCGGTGGAGGACGAGGGGTTCGGGCGAGGAGGCGGTTTTGACGCGGTAGAAGGGTGAATTTTGCGCCAAAATTGCGCCCAAAAGCGTGAAAAAGAGCGTCAGGAAGCGCATTTTTCAAAGATTTTCGCGGCGAGCGGAGCGGCATCGGCGCCGCCTGCGCCGCCGGGCAGAGCGACTACAAGGAGCATCCGCCGGTCGAAGCCTGCGAACCAGGAAGCTTCGCGAGAGGTGCCGGTTTTGCCGCCCAGCGCGGGCCGCGCGGCGTGGGCGGTGCCTTCGGCGACGGCGAGGGCAAGGCCCGCGCGGATGGGTTCGGTGGCGCTGTGGAGCAAGCGCAGGTAGGCGCGGGCGAGCCAGGCGGGGGTGACGCGGATGCCGCGCGCGCCGAGGGCGAGGAGTTGGAGGTCTTCGGGGGTGGCGGGCGCGGAGAATTCGGCGCCGGCGAGGGCGGCGGTCAGTTTGCGGGGGTCGAGCAGGGCGGCGCGCTGGGCGAACCAGGAGTTACAGCTCAGGGCGAGGGCTTCGGCGGCGTTGAGCGGAGCGGTCTGGGGCGTGTGGGTGCAATCGAGGCGGACGCCATTGATGAGAAGGCGGCGGGCGCAAGGGAGAGCGGCATCGAGGGGATCAAGGGTGGCGAGGACCAGGGGTTTCAGAACGGAGCCGGGGGCGGCGGCCCAGGATTTGACGAGGTCGGGGCGCCAGTGGGCGAGGGGTTTGCCGGTGGCGAGGTCGAGGGCGGTGGCGCAGCCGGGGAGGCCGCGGAAGGCGGCGCGGAGGGCGGCTTCGGCGCGGGCGTTCATGGCGCCAGTCCAAAAAGGGAGAAGTATTTGGGAGGTATTTTGACCGGGCGTCCGTTGAAGTCGATCATGATGTGGCGTGTTTCGCCGGTGGCGAAGACCTCGCCGGTGAGTTCGTGGCGGATTTCGTAGGCGAAGGTGACCATGCGGGGGTGGGCGTGGGCGACCCAGGCTTTGGCGACGATCTCGTCGTCGTAGCGCGCGGGGGCGCGGTAGCGGCAGCTGACTTCGGCGACGGCGAGGCGGAGCTGGTCGTCGCGTTCGATGTCGCGGTAGCGGAAGCCGCGGACGCGGCAGAGCTCGGTGCGGGCCATTTCCATCCAGACGAGATAGTTGGCGTGGTAGACAACGCCCATCTGATCGGTTTCGGCGTAGCGGACGCGGGTGCGGATTTCGGCGAAACCGGGCGCGGAGGTTGTGGACTCAGGGGACATGGTCAAGAACACATTGTGACAAAGGGAACCGGGGGGCGGCGGGGACGCGTCTGTTAGCATGGCGGTTAGCGTGAAGATACGAGTCTTGTTTTTTGGCCAGTTGAAGGATGTGACGGGCGCGGCGGAGCGGGTGCTGGAGGCGCCGGAGGGCGCGACGGCGGCGTCGGTTTTCGAGCAGTTGGCGGCGGAGCATCCGCGGCTGGCGGCGCTGCGGGCGAGCATCCTGATCGCGGTGAACGAGGAGTTTGCGAAAGGCGAAAGGGCGCTGCGCGAGGGCGACGAAGTGGCGTTTCTGCCGCCGGTGAGCGGGGGCGCGGGTGGGTGGGTGCGGTCCGTGGAGGATGAGGAGGGGCATTTTTTCGCATTGACGCGGGAGCGGATCGATTCGGCGGCGCTGGCGGCGCGGCTGGTGCGCGATTCCGACGGCGCGGTGGTGACATTCGAGGGCGTGGTGCGGAACGAGAGCGGCGGGCGGCCGACGAAGTTCCTCGATTACGAGGGTTACGAGCCGATGGCGTTGAAGGTGATGGAGGAGATCGGGCGCGAGATGGCGGCGCGGCATGGGATAGGACGGATCGCGATTGTTCACCGGCTTGGGCGGATGGAGATTGGCGAAGCGAGCGTGAGCGTGGTGGCGACGTCGCCACACCGGGCGGCGGCGTTCGATGCGGTGCGCGAGGCGATGGATTTCTTGAAGACGCGAGTGCCGATCTGGAAGAAGGAGCATTTCGTGGATGGCGAGGTGTGGGTGGAGGGCGCATGGGACGCATCGCTGCCGCGACCGTAGCGCTGGCGCTGCTGGCGCCTGGAGTGGGTGCGCAGCAGGAGCAGGAGCCGGAGCCGACTTTTAGGGTTGATGTGCGGCTGGTGCGGATGCTGGCGACGGTCAAGAATCCGATGGGGGCACTAGTGGGCGGGCTCGAGAAGAGCGAATTTCGGGTCTATGACAACGGCGTCAGGCAGGAGATCGCGATTTTCGAGCGGAGAACGGAACAGCCGCTGAGCATCGCGGTGCTGGTGGATACGAGCTTTTCGACGGTGCGCGAGCGGCGTTACGAACTGGATAGCATTCAGCGGTTTCTGCGGGCGCTGCTGCGGGAGGGCAACGAGGAGGATCAGGCGGCGCTGTACAGCTTCAGCACCAGTGTCACGCTGCAGACGAATTATACGAGGGATTTGCGGAAGCTGGAGCGGGGGTTGAAGTCGTTGAAGAGCGAAGGCGCGACGGCGGTGTTCGATTCGATTTATCTCGCGGCGGAGGAGATGAAGCGGCGCGAGGGACGGCACGTGGTGCTGGTGGTGAGCGACGGGGCGGACACGGCGAGCCGGGTGAAGTTCGAGGAAGCGCTGGAGGCGCTGCACGACGTGGACGCGGTGCTGTACTCGGTGCTGGTGACGCCGGTGCGCGGCTCGGCGGGGCGGAATCTGCGCGGGGAGAACGCGCTGGCGACGTTCGCGCAGTGGACCGGGGGAAAGATGTTTACGCCGGCTTTGGGGGCGGGCATCGACGAAGCATTCAGCGAGATTTTGCGGGATTTGAGGACGCAGTATTTGCTCGGGTTTTATTCACGGGGGGTGCCGCCGTCGAAGGAGCGGTTTCACCGGGTGCGGCTGGAGGTGGACCGCGAGGGACACAGCGTTTCGGCGCGGAACGGATATTTTTCGGACGATGTGATGGAGACCCCGGCGGCAGGGCCGCAGCGGAAGCCCTGATACACTGAGGAATGAACGAGGAGCGATCCGGATTGCCAAAATCGAAAGCCCCCGCGCAAACATTCGAGGAAGTGGCGTATCTGCGCCGATTAACCGAGAACGGCCTGCCGGTGTGCGTGAAGCTCGAAGATGGAGAAGAGCACCGCGGCGTGATTGAATTCTGGGACGCCGGCTTTATCCGGCTGAATCGCGACGACGGCGCGAAGCTGTTTATCTACAAGCACGACATCCGCTACCTCTACGAACTGGACGAGGACTGAAGCCGCGGCGGCGGCCCCCAATCATCCCTATGGCTGAATACCTGGAAACCGCGGTTGAGATTGCGCGCGAGGCGGGTTCGCTGCTTTCGCATTTTTATGAAAGGCGCATCGGTTTTGAATTGAAAGGCGCGTTCGACCTGGTGACGGAAGCGGACCGGCAGAGCGAAGCGCTGGTGGTGGAGCGGTTGCGGAGCCATTTTCCTTCGCACGCGGTGCTGGGCGAGGAGGGCGGGTTGAGGGAGGCCACCTCGGAGTTCCGCTGGTATGTGGATCCGCTGGACGGGACGACGAACTTCGCGCACGGGTTTCCGATGTTCAACGTGACACTGGCGCTGGAACGGGCCGGGGAGATGATTTGCGGGGTGGTGTACGACCCGCTGCGGCAGGAGATGTTCGCGGCGGAGCGGGGCGGGGGGGCGTTTCTGAACGGGCGGCGGATCCGGGTGTCGAAGGTGGCGACCATCGACGACGCGCTGCTGGCGACAGGTTTTCCGTCGCGCAAGCGGCATGAGAACATCAACGTGCATTTCTTCCACCAGGCGGCGATGGTGACGCACGGGGTGAGGCGCGCGGGGGCGGCGGCGACGGATCTGGCGTATGTGGCGTGCGGGCGGCTGGATGGGTTTTGGGAGTTTGGCTTGAACCCGTGGGACATGGCGGCAGGGCTGTTGCTGGTGGATGAGGCGGGCGGGCGGACGTCGGATATGAAGGGCGGGGCGGCTTCGGTTCAGGGGGAGCACGTGGCGGTGAGCAACGGAGCGATCCACGCCGGGCTGCTGGAGTTGTTCGCGGAAGTGTTCGCGGGACGGTACCGGTATCCGATGCCGCCGGTGATTCCGGCGGCGAATTAGCGGCCGGGCGAGAAAAAGCGTTACTTTACTTCACCTTACCGAAGGTGCTACGCTGGCAAATTGACCATGCGTACCGTCGATCTTATCACCCGCAAGCGGAACGGCGAAGAGCTTCTGCCGGAAGAAGTCACCTGGCTGGTGGAGAGCTACACCCGCGGCGACATCCCCGACTACCAGATGTCCGCTTTTCTGATGGCCGTTTATTTCGAGAACATGTCGGACCGCGAGGTGGAGGCGATGACCGCCGCCATGCTTGCATCGGGTGGAAAACTCGATCTATCGGACGTGCCGGGGCCGCGGGTGGACAAGCACTCGACGGGCGGCGTGGGCGACAAGACGAGCCTGATCGCGGCTCCGCTGGCGGCGGCGGCGGGCGTGGTGGTGCCGATGGTGGCGGGCCGGGCGCTGGGACACACAGGCGGAACGCTGGACAAGCTGGAAGCGATTCCGGGTTTCAACACGAAGCTGACGATCGACCAGTTCAAGGAGCAGTTGCGCACAACCGGGATCGCGATCATGGGCCAGACCGAAGAGGTGGCGCCGGCGGACGGGAAGTTGTACTCGCTGCGCGACGCGACGGGCACGGTGGAATCGACGGCGCTAATCGCGGCATCGATCATGTCGAAGAAGCTGGCGAGTTCGCTGGACGGGCTGGTGCTGGACGTGAAAGTGGGCGCGGGCGCGTTCATGAAGCGGCAGGTGGAGGCGCGGCGGCTGGCGCAATTGATGACGGCGATCGCGCGGCGGAACGACCTGCGGGCGCAGGCGCTGCTGACGGACATGAACCAGCCGCTGGGCTTCGCGATCGGCAACGCGCTGGAAGTGATGGAAGTGTCGCAGACGCTGCTGAACGCGGGTCCGCCGGATCTGACGCGGCTGTCGCTGGAACTGGCGGCTCGGATGATTTTCCTGGCGAAGCTGACGGAGACCCTGGAGGACGCGCGCGAAGTGGCGCAGGCGCGGCTGCTGGATGGTTCGGGCTTCAAGAAGCTGCGGGACGTGATCGCGGCGCAGGGCGGCGATCCAATGGTGCTGGACCGCTTCGACATGCTGCCGAATGCGACGGGCGCGATGGAGATCACGGCTCCGCGAGCGGGCTATGTTTCGGCGATCGACGCGGAGGAGATCGGGCTGGCGTCGTCGATGATCGGCGCGGGCCGCGACACGAAGGAAGACACGATCGATCCGGCGGTGGGCGTGATTTTGCAGGTGAAAGCGGGCGAGAGGGTGGACGAGGGTGGCGTGCTGTGCCGCATCTATTACACCAAGGAAGACCGGCTGGAGGAAGCGGCAGAGCGCGTGGAAGACGCCTTCCGGCTGTCGTCGAATCCGCCGGAGCCGCGCGAACTGATCCTCGAAGTGGTCAGCTAGCGCTCGCGAAAGGAGCCAGCGCGGCATGGAGCGCTTCACGGGCCTGCTTGGTCTGGTAGTGATTCTGGGCGGCTGCTATCTTGCGTCGAAGGACCGGCGCGCGATCCGTCCGCAACTGCTGCTTTGGGGGCTGGGGCTGCAGTTTGCGTTCGCATTCGTTGTATTGAAGACGGGCTTCGGGCGGGTGTTTGAAGCGGCCACGGTGGCGGTGAACGCGCTGCTGCATTACGTCGAGGAAGGCTCCAAGTTTGTCTTCGGACCGTTGGGGGCGAAGGACGGGCCGTTCGGCGTGGTGTTCGCCTTTCAGGTGCTGCCGATCGTCATTTTCATCGCGTCGCTGTTCGCGATTCTCTATTACTTCGGCGTGATGCAGGTGGTGATCCGGGCGATGGCGCGGGTGATGCAGCGGGTGATGGGGGCGTCGGGGGCGGAGTCGACGAACGTGGCGGCGTCGATCTTCATGGGGCAGACGGAAGCGCCGCTGACGATCCGGCCGTTTCTGCCGCGGCTCACCGAGAGCGAGTTGTTCACGATCATGGTGTGCGGCATGGCGCATGTTTCGGGCGCGGTGATGGCGGCGTACGTGAAGATCGCGGGGGTGGACATCAAGCACCTGCTGACGGCGGTGATCATGACGGCGCCCGCCACGCTGCTGCTGGCGAAGATGCTGGTGCCAGAAACGGGGAAACCGGAGACGGCGGGCAGCGTGAATGTGGAAGTGGAGAAGCCGGGCGTGAACGTGATCGACGCGGCGGCGCGCGGGGCGGGCGAGGGTCTGCAACTGGCGCTGAACATCGCGGGGATGCTGATTGCGTTTCTGGCATTGATCGCGCTGGTGAACGGGACGTTTGCGTGGGTGCACGGGCTGCCGGGGATGGCGTGGTTTCCGGAGTCGATGCAGAAGCTGTTCGGGATTGTGTTCGCGCCGGCGGCGTGGCTGCTGGGAGTGAGTTGGAAGGATGCGGCGACAGTCGGCGACATGCTGGGGACGCGGATGGTGCTGAACGAATTCATCGCGTTTCTGCGGCTGGGCGAATTGCGGGAGACGCTGGACCCGCGCAGTTTCGTGATCGCGACGTTTGCGCTGTGCGGGTTTGCGAATTTCTCGTCGATCGCGATTCAGATTGGCGGGATTGGAGCGCTGGCGCCGGGGCGGAAGTCGGATCTGGCACGGCTGGGCATCCGGGCAATGCTGGCCGGGACGCTGGCGAATTTCATGTCGGCGTGTATCGCGGGGGTGTTGCTGTGATGGAGCGCGCGGTGGAATATCTGCGCGGCGTGATGGCGGACTGGCCCGCGACGGCGGTGGTGCTGGGGTCGGCGCAGAGCGCGTTTGTGGACGAAGTGCGCGGCGCGCGGCGCATTCCTTACCGCGAGATTCCAGGTTGGCCCACGCCTTCCGTGGAAGGGCACGCGGGCGAACTGGTGGTGGGCGAGGCGGGTGGCGCGCGCGTGGCGGTGCTGGCCGGGCGCGTGCATTTGTACGAAGGGCGCACGCCGCAGGAGGCGGTGTTCGGCGTGCGGGTGCTGGCGCGGCTGGGGCTGAAGAATCTGATTCTGACGAACGCGGCGGGGGGCATCAATCCGGCGTACCGGCGGGGGCTGCTGGTGCTGATCACGGATCACATCAATCTGCAGGGTTTGAACCCGCTGGCGGGCGAGAACGATGAGACGCTGGGGCCGCGGTTTCCGGACATGTCGCGGGCGTATGCGCCGGAGTTGCGCGAACTGGCGGCGCGCGAGGCGCGGGCGCTGGGGATTGAGCTGGGCGAGGGCGTGTACGCGGGTCTGCTGGGACCGAGCTTTGAGACGCCCGCGGAGATCCGGTATCTGCGGACGATTGGCGCGGACCTGGCGGGCATGTCGACGGTAGCCGAATGCATCGCGGCGCACCACGCTGGTGTGCGCGTGCTGGGGATTTCGACGGTGACGAACATGGCCGCGGGCATGCAGGCGGAGTTGAGCCACACGGAAGTGCTGGAGACGGGGCGAGCGGCGGCGGGCGATCTGGCGCGCCTGTTGACGGCGTTGCTGCCTAAACTGGAATTGTGAGCCTGACGTCGCGTGAACGGCTGATCGCCGCGGCCCGAGAGGCGCGCCTGCAGGCGTGCGCGCGCTATTCGGGGTTTCAAGTGGGCGCGGCGCTGGAGGATGCCGAGGGGCGCATCTTCGCGGGCGTCAATGTGGAGTCGTCGTCGTATGGCCTGACGTGCTGCGCGGAGCGGACGGCGCTGTTTACGGCGCTGACGCACGGCGCGCGGGAGTTCCGGGCGATCGCCGTGGCCACGGATACAGAGCGGCTGACACCGCCTTGCGGCGCGTGCCGGCAGGTGCTGTGGGATTATTGCGGCGACATAGAAGTGATCCTCGCGAATTTGTCGGGTGCGACCGAAATTCATTCCCTTGCTGAGTTACTACCCAATGCCTTTGATGATGAAAACCTTCGTTAGCCTTGTTCTGCTTTGTGCGGGGGCCGCGCAGGCGCAGGAATCCGCCGATTTGATCGTGTCCGCGGCGCAGGTGGTCACGATGGATGCGAAGAGGCGCGTGATCGACAATGGCGCGGTGGCGGTGCGCGGAGGCCGCATTCTGGCGGTGGGCCCGCGCGCGGAGATCGATAAGGCTTATAAGGCGAAGCAGCGGATCGATCAGCCGGAGGCGCTGATTGCGCCGGGGCTGGTGAATACGCATACGCACGCGGCGATGAGCCTGTTGCGGGGTTTGGCCGACGATAAGCCGCTGCAGGAGTGGCTTGAGAAGTACATCTTCCCGGCCGAGGCGAAGAACGTGACGCCGGAGTTCGTGCGCTGGGGCACGCGGCTGGCGATGCTCGAAATGATGCTGTCGGGGACGACGACGTACACCGACATGTATTACTTCGAGGACGAAGTGGCGCAGGCGACCAAGGAAGCGGGCATGCGCGGGGTGTTGGGACAGACGATCATCGGCTTCCCCGCCCCGGACTACAAGACCCCGCAGGAGGCGCTGGCCGCGACGGAGAAGTTCATCGCGAAGTGGAAGAACGATCCGCTGATTACGCCGGCGGTGGCTCCGCATGCGGTGTACACGAATGAGGAGGCGACGTTGCGCGCGGCGCGGGAATTGGCTGATAAGCATGGCGTGCCGCTGTTGATTCATGTGTCGGAGACGCAGCTCGAGAACACGTCGACGCACGCGAAGACGGGGTCGTCGCCGACGTTTTATCTGTCGAGGATCGGCGGCATCGCGAAGCGGACGGTGTTCGCGCACGGCGTGTGGATGGGCGTGCGCGACCGGCAGACGGCGCGTCAGTTCAATGTGGGCGTGGCGCATTGCCCCTCGTCGAACATGAAGATGGCGAGCGGCGTGCTGCCGGTACTGGAGTTTTTGCGCTTCGGCATACCGGTAGGGCTGGGGCCGGACGGGCCGGCGGGGTCGAACAACGACTTCAATATGTTCGAGGAGATGGATCTGGCGGCGAAGCTGGCCAAGTCAATGAACTTCGATCCGCAGGCGCTGCCGGCGGCGACGGTCGTCGAGATGGCAACGATCATGGGAGCGCGGGTGCTGGGCATGGAGGAGCAGATCGGTTCGCTGGAGGCGGGCAAGCGCGCGGATCTGATCACGGTTTCGCTGGCCGAGCCGCATGCGTTTCCGCGGCACGATCCGTATTCGATGCTGGTGTATTCGTTGAAGGGGAGCGATGTGCGCGATGTGGTGATCGAGGGGCGCGTGACCGTTCGCGACCGGAAACCGCTCACGCTGAACCGGGCGGAGATTCTGGCGAAGGCCGCGGAGTTGCGCGCGAAAGTGGATGCTTCGCTGAGGGAGGGCAAGCCATGAAGGCCGTTCAGATCCGCGAGCACGGCGGGCCGGAGGTGCTGGAGGCTGTTGATATCAGCGAGCCTGCGCCGCGGCCGGACGAGGCGTTGATCCGGGTGAGGGCGTGCGCGCTGAATCACCTGGATTTGTGGGTGAGGCAGGGGATTCCGGGGGTGCAGTTCGCGTTTCCGCACGTGTTGGGGTCGGATATCGCGGGCGACGTGGTAGCGGTGGGCGAGTTGTGCCGGCGGGTGCGTCCGGGGATGCGGGTGCTGCTGGCGCCGGGGTTGAGTTGCCGGCAGTGTCTTCGTTGTTACGAAGGCCGTGATAACGAATGCCGTGAGTACAAGTTATTCGGAGCGGGCGTGGCGGGCGGGTACCGGGAATTGATGGCCGTGCCCGAGTATGCGGTGGTTCCGATTCCGGAGGCGCTGGGCTACGTGGAAGCCGCGGCGGCGCCGCTGGTGTTTCTGACGGCTTGGCACATGCTGTTCGCGCGTGCGGGGCTGAAGCCGGGCGAGGAAGTGGTGGTGGTCGCGGCATCGAGCGGCGTGGGGATGGCGGCGGTGCAGATCGCGAAGCTGTTTCACTGCCGGGTGGTGGCGACAGCGGGCGGCGAGGAGAAAATGGCGAAGGCACGGGCGCTGGGCGCCGATGTGGTGGTGGATCATTACCGCGAGGATCTGGGGCAGGAGTTGCGGAAAGCCACATCGCGGCGGGGCGCCGATGTGGTGATCGAACATGTGGGCGAAGCGACGTGGAAGGCGAGCACGTCGGCGCTGGCGCCTTCGGGGCGTCTGGTGACGTGCGGGGCCACGACGGGTCACGATGTGGGCGTGGACCTGCGTTTCCTGTTCGCGAAGCAGCAGTCGCTGCTGGGTTCCTACATGGGCACGCTGGCGGAACTGCACCACGTGTTGCGCTACGTGTTCGAGGGGAAGTTGAAGCCGGTGGTGGATTCGACGTTCCCGCTCGGCGAGGCGCGCGCCGCGCATGAGCGGCTCGAGGCGCGGCGGCAGTTCGGCAAGATTGTGTTGGAAGTCTAGATATTCACGCCGAGATCCACCCAGCGCATGACTCGCTTGTGGTAGATCGATTCGCGGCCGAGAATCGCGGTGAGAGCGCCGATGGCGCCTTCTTCGATACCGGCGGGCGCTTTGCCTTTGCCGCGGATCTGGTCGAGGAATGCCTTGACGTGCTTCTCGTTCATGTTCTCGGCCGGGTCGGGTTTCACGGCGGCCTGGATCGGTTCGGCGCCGCGGGCTTCGGGGTAGAAGAGGCAGGAGTCGCAGTCGAGCGCGCCCTTGGTGCCGTAGATGTAGGTGTAGGCGCCGCCGCCGGGCAGACCCGCCGGATGGAAGAACACGTTCGTGTAGCTCACCTTCACGCCGTTGGCGTATTCGTAGGAGAGCGTGTAGCCGTCCATGCTGGTGCGGCCCGGCGGCTGATTCTTCCACTTGAGGACGCCGCCGAAGCCGGAAGCGAGAGCGGGGCGGGAGCCGATGAGCCAGTTGATCTGATCGAGGTTGTGGACGGACTGTTCCACCAGAACGTCGCCGGAGCGCTTGGCGTTGAAGAACCAATCTGAAGAGCCGCCTTCGTGGTTCAGGTCGTTGGAGGAGTGGCGCTGGGCCTTCACCATCATGACTTCGCCGACGAGTCCTTCGCGGATCTTTTCGGCGAGCGCCGCGCGGTAGGTGAGCGAGCGCATCTGCTGGCCGGTGACGAAGACCTTGCTGGATTTGCGCGCGGCCTCGAGGAGGCGGCCGATTTCAGCGGGCTGGATGCCGATGGGTTTTTCGCAATAGACGTGCTTGCCGGCTTCGAGGGCAGCGATGGACATCTCGACGTGGAGGTCGCAGGGCGTGGCGATGTAAACGGCGTCCACGTCGGGCATGGCGAGCAGTTCCTTCCACTCGCGCACGGTCTTGGGTTTGTCGCGCGCGGCGAGAGTGGCGGCCTTGTCGAGGCGGTCGGCTTTGATGTCGCAGACGGCCATCACTTTGGCGGAAGGCGCGGCGAGTGTCGAACGAAGCAGTGAGCCGCCGCGCCCGCCCGTGCCGATGAAGGCGGTGCGGATTTCGCTTTCCTGTGCGTGGACCCGGGAGGCAGCGGCGGCGGCGAGCGAGCCCAGAAAGACATATCGTCTCGAGACGGTTGGGAATGACATGCTGTCAAGCTATCACTGACGGGCCTGCGATTTCAGCTTATAGTCCGGCCCCTCGAAGCGGAAAGCCATTGTGCCGCCCGTCCCGCCGAAGTCGTGATAGCGCCAGATCTCGAAGGGATCGGGAGGCCCCGGACGGCTTTCGATTTCATCCGGCGGACCTAAACGGATGTAGAGCCGCCCGCGATCAGTCTCGGCGCCGCTTACACCCGCCTTGCTGAACTTCTCGTTGGCCAACTCGATGCGGCGCGCGCGCTCACGGCGCCGCCCTTCAAGGTCGTCAGAAACTTGCCTCGATCGTTCGACCGCGCGTTGCAGCGCCTGCATGACCATCGCCTCCTGCGACTCGAGGTGGATTTCCTGGCGTTGGAGGTCGCGTACGGCACGCTCCAGTGCGCTCTTGGCCGCTTCGGTGTCCAGCTTCGACAGTTCGGAGCGGAGTTGTTCCACTGCCCGCCGCAGTTCTTCCTGGATCTTGCCTTTGTTCTGGCGCAGTTCGGCCAAGGTGCGTTCGACATCGCGCCGCACGTCCTCGGTCAGCACCCCCTCATCGAGGCGAGGTGGTGGAGGCGGGGGTGCGGGCGGCGCGGGCGGCGGTTGCTCCTGGTCCACATCCGCCGGTGGCGCGGGTGGCGGAGCCGGCGGGTCTAGCGCGGCGGGCGCAAGCGGCGGCGGAGGAGGCGGCGCTGCCTGCCACGCCATCGCCCACCACGGTCCGCCCATCAGCATCAGTGCGAGCACGGCCGCGGCTACCGGCGCCATGGGCGCGCTCCAACGCCATTTCACATCGCTTTCCACGCCCAACAGGCGCGCGATTCTTGCTTTCAATCCTGTTGCCGAAGCAGCCATAGCCAGCATGGGAGTCTCCTCTTCCACCTTCATCAACGCCTTGGAATACGCCACGCGGTCGCCGCAGACGCGCACCGCCCAATCGTCGCAGCATAGTTCGCGTTCTTCGCGAATCCGCCGCGAAACCCACCACACCGCCGGGTGATAAAACAGGACCGATTCCACCACGGTTTGCACCAGGTTCACCAGGTAATCCCGCCGCCGGATGTGCGCCAGCTCGTGCGCCAGCACCGCTTCGAACTCGGCCGGGGACAGGCGCGCGAGCGTCGCCGCCGGCACCACGATCACCGGGCGCAGCCAGCCGAAGACCTGCGGCGTGCGCGCGGCGGCGGATTCCATCAGTTCCACGACGCCTGTCATTTCCATCCGTTCCATCAACCGGCTCAACGGGTAGTCGAGCGGAATACCGGTGAGCGTGCGCCGCCGCGCGACATACCAGCCGCCGCAGGCGCGCAGCAGCAGCAGGGCTGCGCCCGAGGCCCACAGCGCGACGAGCCAGTCCATCGGCAAGGACGCGCCCGGCTCGGGGAGCGCCAGCAGCGCTTCCGCGGTCCGAGAACCCTTGTCGTTCACCCAGACGGCCGCGTTCCCCGCCCCGGCGCCCGCCAGCACGAGCGCCGTCGCCACCGGCGCCAGCGCCATCGCACCCAGCGCCGCGCACGCGGCCGCGTAGCGGAATTCCGGACCCTTCGCCCGCCAGGCCCGCAAGACAACCGCCAGCGCAAGACCAATCACCGCGCCCTGCCACAGGAAGTGAATCAAAGCCCAGCCCCAGGCGTTCACCGGCGGCCTCCTTCGTATTCGTCGAGCATCCGGCGGATCTCGGCCATCTCCTTTTTGGACGTGCGGCGCCCGGAAAGAGCCCGCATGACGAGTTGGGACGCGGAGCCGCCAAAGACCTTTTCAAGCAGGTCGTCCACCAACTGGCGCTGCGTCTCTTCCTGGCGCAGGACGGGCTTGTAGACGTGGGCTCGGGACGAATCCTCGCGCTCGAGCAGGCCCTTGTCGGCCATGATCTGCATTGTCTTGAGGACCGTGGTGTAACCCGCGCCCTTGCGGGCTTCGAGCACTTCATGCACCTGCCGCACCGTGGCCGGGCCGGTGTGCCAGAGCACGCCGAGGATCTCGAGTTCCGCGGCGGTGGGCTTGGGGGTGGATGGCTTGATTCCGCTCACACCCTCAAGTTATACGAAGAGCTTCGTAGTTGTCAACGAAAACTTTCGTAGTTTACACAAGTTTCGGCTGGCCGCCCGCGAGGGTGAGTTCGCGGAGGCGCCAGCCGGTGAGTTTGCCTTCTTCGAAACTGAGTTCCGCGAGCGCGCCTTTTTGCGTTTCTTTGCGCTGAAACTGGTCAAAAACGAGGTTTCCGAGCGAATAGAAGATCACTCCGCCGTTGTATTCCTCGGCATCCTGCCGGACGTGCGGATGGTGGCCGAGGACGGCCGCGGCGCCCGCATCGATGGCCGCGCGCGCGAAGTCGCGCTGGGTTTTGGAGGGTTTGGCGGCGTATTCCACGCCCGCGTGCATGGACACGAGGACGGTTTCGCCGCGTTCGCGGGCGGCCCGCACGTCTTCGCTCATGCGGCCGTGATCGAGGCCGGCGAGGCGCTTGTCGTCTTCTTTCCAATTGCCGTTGCGCTGGTCGTAGGTGTAGGCGAAGAAGCGGAACGGGCTGCGGCCGCGTATGACGAGGGCGCCATCGGGCAGGCCCGCGACGGCGATGCCGTGGTCCTGGAGGCGCTTCAAAGTGTAATCGAGGCCCGCCGCACCGGCATCGCGGACGTGGTTGTTCGCGATGGAGGCGACATCAACGCCCGCGAGGGCGAGTCCTTCGATCATCTCGGGGCGGGCGCGGAAGATCATGACGCCGGGCTGCTCGTAAGGCCCTTTTTCGCAGAAAGGCGATTCGAGATTGACGAAAGCGATGTCGGCTTCGCGCAGGGTTTCGGCGATGTGGCGGAACGGCCAGGCCCAATCCTCTTCCAGGCGCGCCTTCCTGCCGATCCAGCGGGCGAGCATGACGTCGCCGCCGGCGACGATGCGGACGCGCGAGCCGGGATAGGGAACCAGGGCCGCCAGCAGGCTCCGCCGCGCGATCATTGCCGTTCCAGGTCCGCGGCGGCGGCTTCGTCGAGATAGAACACGGAGGGCGCGCCGGGCGCGAGCAGTAACTGCCCGGGCAATTCGAGGGGGTTGAGCAGGTCGTAGGCGATGCGGCTGACGGCTGACGCTTTGTCCGCGCCGGTGGCCAGCACCAGACGAGCGCGCGCCGCGAACAGGGCCTCGGGCAACAGGGTGACGCGCCATTGATCGAGCTTTTCGACATGGACGGCCGCCGCAACGCCGCCGATCTCCTCGATGCGGGGTTCACCGGGAAACAGGCTTGCGGTATGGGCGTCGGCGCCGAGGCCCAGTTGCACGGCGTCGAACTCGGGGTAGGGGCTTTCGAAGACGCGCGCGATTTCGTCCAGATAGGCTTCGAGTGCTTCATCCGGAGGCAGTTCACCGCGCACGCGGTGGATGCGGTCCGGCGGCACGCCGGCCGGGTCGAAAAGATGCCGGGCGGTCATGGCGTAGTTGCTGAGTTCGTGGTCCGGCGGCACGCAGCGCTCGTCCACCCAGAACCAGTCGATTTTGCGCCAGTCGAGTTCCATGCGGGCGAGCGCGTCGAACATCAGCTTAGGCGTGGATCCGCCGGAGACGGCCACGCGCGCGATGCCGCGCTCCGCGATGGCCTGATCGATGAGGGCGCGCAGGGCCCCGGCGCAACCTTGGGCGGCGTCCGCGGGCGTGGGGAAGACGAGGGCGTTCATCATGACGGGCGGCTCCGGGTCAACGCCTGTTCGTAGTGTTCATCGGGGCCGAAGACGCCGAGTTCTTCGCGCAGCAGCGCGGCAGCGTCGAGGCGCGGGAACAGGACCCTGGCCGCCAATCCTTCGATTTCGATGGCCACACCGACACCTTCGGGACGGCGCAGGCGGACGTCGAAATCCGGGCTGGCGAGCCGCAGCTCGCGAATGCGGCCCATGCCCCTGGACGGCATGCGGGGATCGATGCAGGCGAGCTGCACCGCGGCGCGCGGCGCGAGCCAGCGCAGCCAGCCCGCCAGATACGTGACGGTGGTGGGCGTGCCTTCGCCCGCCCAGCGCAGTTCCACGCGTTCGAGGGCGCGGAGCTTCTCGCGGCATGCGGGCGAGCGGAAGGCCTGCTGCACGGTTTCGCGCCAGCGCGTGATGCGGGTCCAGGCAAGGTCGGCGACGGCGGCGCGTCCCGCGCGGAGGCGGTCGAGCAGGGGCCACGCTTCGGCGGCATCGCGCAGGCCGGCCGTGTCGACAATCACCTTGCCCGCAAGCGCGGCCAACTCGCGCATTTCGGCGCCGGCGGCGAGCGTCAGGTCGCGGCACCAGAGGACGACGGGCAGGTCCGCCACAAGCACGCCGCGCACGGCGGGCAGGAGTTCGCCCAGTGCGGGCGATTCCATTTCGATCTGTTCGGAGCAGATCTGCTGCCGCCCGCCGAAGGGCATCCAGCACTGGACATTCGCGCGGGCCTCGGGGCGGGACAGGGCGGCGCTCTGCCGGAGGAGGACGAGGCGGCTGGGGTGTTCGCGGGTGAGGGCGGCGAGGGTTTCGGCGGCATCGCCCGAGTCAGTCTCTTCGCCGGTGACCACCAGCATGGTCATTGCGCAGGCGCGCAGCACGCCCGCGCCTTCGTGTTTGCCCGTGGTGCGCCACAGGGCATCGAGATCCTTGAGCACCTGGCCTGCGTCGAGCATCGCTTAGGGCATTCTCCATTCATGGCCGCGCCGCGCGAGCAAGCGGCCGCTGGCTTCCGGACCCCATGTGCCCGCCGCGTAGTTGGGGAAGTCGTGCTTGACGGAAGACCAATGTTCCAACACCGGAGCGACCACGGCCCAGCTTGCCTCGACCATGTCCTGGCGCGTGTAGAGCGTGGCGTCGCCCTTGAGGGCGTCGAGGAGCAAAGTCTCATAGGCTGAGGGGGACCTGGCGCCAAAGCTCGCGCCATAGTTGAAGTCCATGGTGACGGGACGCAGGCGCATGCCGGAGCCGGGCTGCTTCGAAAAAAACCTCAAGGAAATGCCCTCCTCCGGTTGAATTCGCAGCACTAAGAGGTTGGGGTAGGTTTCCTGCATCCGGCCGGCGCCCGCTTCGAACATGGCCAGCGGCGCGCGATTGAACTGGATGGCGACATCGGTGACGCGCTTCGGCAGACGCTTGCCGGAACGGATGTAGAACGGCACGCCGGCCCAGCGCCAGTTATCCACTTCGAGGGTGATGGCGGCGTAGGTGCCGGTTTGCGCCTCGGGGTCCACGCCGGGTTCTTCGCGAAAGCCGGGGACATCGGCGCCGCCGATGCGCGCCGGACCGTACTGGCCCGCGACGGCGTTTTCGGCGGCTTCGGCGGGGGTCCAGACACGGATGGCACGGAGGAGTTTGGCGCGTTCGTCGCGGACGGCATCGGGTTCGTAGGCGGCGGGCGGTTCCATGGCCATGGTGGCCATCACCTGCAGGAGGTGGTTCTGGATCATGTCGCGGAGCGCGCCGGCTTCCTGGTAGTAAGCGCCGCGGCCTTCCACACCAATGGATTCGGCGGCGGTGATCTGCACGTGGCTGACGTAGCGGCGGTTCCACAACGGCTCGAAGATGCCGTTGCCGAAGCGAAAGGCGAGGATATTCTGGACGGTTTCCTTGCCGAGGTAGTGGTCGATGCGGTAGATCTGGTCCTCGTTAAAGACTTCGCGGAGGCCGCGGTTGAGGGCCGCAGCGCTGGGCCCGTCGTGGCCGAAGGGCTTTTCGACGATGAGGCGGCGCCAGCCTGCCCCCTGTTGGAGTCCCGCGCCGCCGAGGCCCGCGGCGGCGGGGGCGTAGTGGCTGGGCTGGGTGGAGAGGTAGAAGAGGGCGTTTCCAGCGGTTTGGCGTTCCCGGTCCACTTCTTCCAGTTTTTGTTTCAAACGTGAGTACAGGTTTTTGTCCTGGACATCGCCGCTGAGGTAGAAGAGGCCGCGCGCGAAACCGGCCCAGAGCTCTTCGTCGAACGGGGTGTCTTCGAGGAATTGGGCTACGGCATCGCGCATTCGCTCGCGGAAGGCATCGTCGCTCATCGCGGTGCGGGAGACGCCCACGACGGCGAAGCCTGCGGGCAGGCGGCGTTCGTAAGCCAGCCGGAAGAGCGCGGGCAGGAGCTTGCGGCGGGTGAGGTCGCCGGTGGCGCCGAAGATCACGATGGCCGCCGGATCGACGGGCGCGTCGTAGCGGAGCGGGTCCTCCAGCATCCCAGGATGAGCCATGACCGCTAACTTACCATGCGCCCGGTTGTTGCGCCGCGCCCCGCCAAGCAGGTATCCTGAAGGTTTCCTACCATCGCTGCGGCGAATTCAGCGGGTCCTGGGGTGCTGGTCCGCCGCAACAACTGGTCAGATCACTGGTTCCATTCTGTTCGACAGCGAGTAATCCGTATGCCCAAAAGCAAGAAGGTCCTTGCGGCGGTTGAAGACCTGTTTTTTGTCGTGAAAATTAACGATCTGGCCAGGCGGGCCGGGCTCGAGGTGGAATTCCTCAAGAGCGAGGACGACATGCTCGCCCAAACCGAGCAGCAGCAGCCACTGATGGTGATCGTGGACCTGAACAACAACAAGATCGAGCCTGTGGGCTTGATTGCGAAGTTGAAGGGCGCCGCGGGAACGAAGAGCGTGAGCGTGATCAGCTTCGTGTCGCACGTTCAGGCGGAGTTGAAGCAGCAGGCGCAGGAAGCGGGCGCGAACATGGTGATGGCGCGTTCGGCGTTTTCGACCAACCTGCCGCAGATCTTCAAGCGGCACACGGGCTCACTGTAGGATCAGGTCAAGCGTTGGGCGCTCATTCGCGCCCGCTTTGAGCGCGACGGCGCGGCTGAGCCAGGGCTTGACGTATTCGGGATCATCCACGCCGCCGGAGTCGACATCGGCGGCGGCGAAGACGCGGTAATCGCCGGGCGGAACGCCGTTCATCCGGAAGACTCCTTTCTCGTCGGCGCGCGCGGTGCGGCTTCGCCGCGGGCGCTGGGCGTGATCGAGCAGGACGACATATGCGCCAGGGGCGGCTTCGCCGCGCTGGTCGCGGACAGCGCCGGTGACGTTGGCGGCGTCGGCGCCGAGCACGAGGGTCATGGGCTGTCCGGCGGCGCTGAGTTCCACCGCTTCCCTGCCCCAATCGCGGCTGCCGGTGATGACCGATTTGAGGTAGAGACTTTCGGGGAGACCCGTAATCGAGACCTCGTAGCGGTCCGCCGTGACGCCGGCGAGGCGGAACACGCCACCATCGCGGACCGGGGCCATGGGCGCGCTCTGGAGGATTTCGTCGGCGGCGGAGAGCATGACGCGGGGGCTTCCGAGCGCGGGCAAGTCCTCCTTGCCCTCCACCACCACCCGGCCATCGATATTGAACGGGAGCAGGGCCGCGGGCGCCACCTCCTGGACCTCGTCATCGGTGACTTCGACCGGCATCTTCACGCCCAGGGTCACCGCGCCGACAGGCATGGGCAGGGTATGCAGGATGTACTGGCCCGGCTGGACGCCGCGAAACTCGAACTTGCCTTCGCCCCCGGTGGAGATCGCGCGATTAGAAAACATCATCCCCGCCATGCCCAGGCCCGGCCGGCTCAGGCTGAGAGCAATCATCTGCGGCGCGTCGGCGGGCAGGCCAGTGATTTGCCCTTTCACGGTGGCCACCACGCGCTGCGCCAGACGGATTTCGATGCCCGACAGTTCGGCGCCGTCGCCGATTTCGAGCGGCACGGCCCGTTCGACTTCGGACTCACCCGGATAACAAGTCACCACGGGCGCTTCGGGCTTTCCGCTGGGGCCTTTGCGGGCAGCGGGGGCGGTGATGCCCGCACCGCTGATCATGCTCATGGGCATCGCGCAGATCCGGAACTGTCCGGCGGGCAAGCCGGTGAGGCGGTACTCGCCGGTGTCGCTGGTCATCGAGGGCATCTGGCCGATGCCCACAGGCAGCCAGGTCTTGCGCCCGCGCTGATACGCCGGGCGCAAACCGAACATCACGACGCCCTGCACTGGTTCGCCATCGGCGTCCGTCACTTTGCCGGTGACGACGCCCTGTTTGGCGAGCGCGATCTCGATGCGCCTGCGCTCGCCGGCCTGGACTCGGACGGGAATACCGCGCAGCGCGCCGTCGTTCTTCGCGCCATAGGCCCGGCGGGAGAAACCGGCCTTTTCCGCGAGAACGAGGTAGGCGCCGGGCGCAGGATCCTCGAAGACGAAGGTGCCGTCGGGCTCGGTCTCGACCTTCGGCGGGTTCAGGTCCGCGCTGCCCATGCGCACGAGCGTCACGGAGGCCTTCGCCACGGCCGCGCCCGTGGCCTGCTCCACCACTTTGCCTTCAATCGCGGGGCGTTTAGGCTCTTCGGGCTGTTGCCAGGCCAGTAACGCCAAACAAATTAATAGTTTCATGGCTGCCTCCGGTCAGAGAGTTCACCAACAGATACCAGGATCTGTTTCGCTTGTTACTGAGGTGTCTCCTTGATATGGTACGAGCATGAAACGCCGCGAGTTCCTCACACTCACCGCACTTTCCCCGGCGCTGCTCGCCCAGCCCCTCTCTGGCGAGCCCCTGCCCCAGACAAAACTGCTTGGCGCGCTCCGTCAGGAAGAAGGCGACACTCCCATTCCGGGCGCGAAATGGTTTGTCGCGGGAAAGCCCGGTGACGGCATCGCGTATTCCTTCCCCGCGGGCCATCTAGCCCGGTTCCATTCCCTGACTGCGGATATGCTGCTGGATGGCAACATGATGGCCGTCTGGACGCTTTTCCTGCAGGAAGGAGAGAAGGGCCGGCGCTTCCGCCTCACTTTCTCGGCCTTGAACCAATGTTCGTTCCGCATGAGGATGGCGCTCGAGGTCACCGATCAGAACCGGTGGCAAATGGACCGCGAGGGCGCTTTCCTGAAGCCGCTCGCCGGCGGCGACCGCGTGGATTTGAAACTGGTGGACCGGGCCACGCTCACGATTTCGCGCTCCGACGGCAACCCCGTGCGCTGGTGCATGACGCCCTTGCGCGCTGCCTCGGCCGAAGTACCCAAGCTCGACAAGATCATCCTGCCGAAGGGCCCGCTGGTGGACGAGATGGGCCAAAGCAATCTGCATTCCTGGCCCGCGCGGACGCGCGACGTCAAAGAACTCACGCGCCGCCTGCAGAGCCAGCTGCAACAAGCCCCCCGCCAGCGTTGGCCGAAGTCTTTCAGCCAGTGGGGGGGGTGGCGCGACCGGAAGCTGACCGAGCCCGCGGGTTTCTTCCGCACTCATCACGACGGGAAACGCTGGTGGCTGGTAGACCCGGACGGCTATGCGTTCTTCTCCAACGGGCCGGACTGTGTCCGTGTGGATTGCGAATCCCGCATCGACGGCATCGAGGACGCGCTCACCTTTAAGCCCGATCCCGCCGGCGAGTTCAAAGAGATTTACTCAGAGGCGATCGCGAACCGCCCCGGCGCCCGTTTCATCAACTACCTCGCCGCCAACCTGATTCGTGCTTTCGGTCCCGCGAAATGGCGCGAGAACTGGGCCGCGATCGCGCTGGCCGAACTCCGGCGCCTGCGCTGCAACACAGTGGCGAACTGGTCCACCTGGGAAATCGCGGCGAAGGCGAAGTTCCCCTATGTCCGGCCGATGAGTTTCCGGGGCAAACGCGCGCAGATGATCTACCGCGATTTCCCGGACATCGAACATCCCGGCTTTACGGATGACACGCGCGATTACGCCTCGATTCTGCAGGAAACGAAGGACGACCCTGCCTTCATCGGATATTTCCTGATGAACGAACCCACATGGGGTTTTTCGTCTGAACTGCCAGCGGCGGGCATGCTGTACAACACGGACACGTGCCACACGCGTGAAGCGCTCGCCCGCTGGCTGCGCCAGCGGCACGAGGGCGACGCCGCCCTGGCCAAAGCCTGGAACCAGCCCGGGGCCGCCATCGACAAGATCGCGAGGGGCCGCTGGCAGGGTGTGTTGACTCCGGAAGCATTGAAGGATCTGCGCGCCTATACGACGCTGATGGTGGAGAAGTACTTCAACGCCCTCACGTCGGCTTGCCGCGCGGTGGACCCGAACCACCTGAATCTCGGCATGCGCTGGGCCGGTGTTCCGCCGGAATGGGCTGTTGATGGGATGAAGTCGTTCGACGTCTTCTCCATTAATTGTTACGAGGCCAAGCTCCGCCGGGAGGTGTCCACGAAGATCCACGACATGGTGAAACGCCCGGTACTGGTGGGGGAATGGCATTTCGGTGCGCTGGATGTAGGCCTGCCGGGTCCTGGAATCGGCCCCCGGCCCGCGAACCAGAAAGAGCGCACACAGGCCTACCGTGTCTATCTCGAGGACGCTGCCGCTAATCCGCATTGCGTCGGCGCGCACTGGTTCACGCTCTACGACCAAAGCTGCCTCGGCCGTTTCGACGGCGAAGCCTGGAACATCGGTTACCTTGACATCTGCCATCGCCCTTATGACGAGCTCTGCCGGGGAGCGATCCTGACGCACGAGCGGATCTATGATCTGGCGGCGCAACGCACGCGGCCATATATCGAGGCGCCGAATTATCTGCCGCAGTTGTATCTATAGGCTCACCACATCGGGATGCGCCGCTCAACCGCGCCGCGGCGCTCCCGGACCCATTGCCGGCGCGCGAGTGGTGCGATATCGCGCTTGAGCGCGGCGTCGTACTCTTCCAGCGCCTCGTTGAGGCGGCCGGCGGTTTCAAACGCCCACGCGAGGGCCAGATGGGGTTCAGCCCAATCGGGCGCAAGGCGTTCGGCTTCGTGGCACCAGGTTTCGAGGGCCCGCGGATCGTCGAGAGCGTAGCTGAGCCAGGCGAGTTGCAGACAGACCTGCGCCGTTTCTTCACCGCGCGCAACCAGATCCTCGAGCGATGCGTACGCTTCGCCGAACCGGCCTTCGGCAACCAGACGAAAGGCCAAGCCGCCGGGAAATTCCTCATCAATCATGAAAGGATGTCCAGCCCCACAAACCGCACACGACAACTCTGTCTGAATATGTGGAAAGCAACACAATCCGCAGACCGTCATTGCGCGAAATCCCCCACTGGCGGTAGGGTTTGTGTGCCGCGAATCAGCCAAATCACCCATTTCCACTTTGGCCCTCCAATTGCCACGAAGCCCGCAGGACCATGGAATCCGCACTTGCCCTTCACCGTTTTCACTTTGCCTTCACCATTACGTTCCACTATATCTTTGTCCAATTGACGCTTGGCCTGGCGCTGCTGATCTTCGTACTGAAGACCATGGCGCTGAAGACCGGCGACGAGCGCTACAATCACGCAGCGCGGTTCTGGGCCAAGATCTTCGCGATTAATTTCGCGCTGGGCGTGGTCACCGGCATCCCCATGGAATTCCAGTTCGGTACGAACTGGAGCCGGTTCTCCAAAGCGGCGGGTGGGGTGATCGGCCACACGCTGGGGATGGAAGGGCTTTACAGTTTCTTCCTGGAAAGTTCGTTCCTGGGGCTGTTTTTATTTGGAGAGAAGATCCTGGGACGGGTAGGTCATTGGCTGACGGCCGGCGCGGTCTGGCTCGGGTCGTGGCTGTCAGCGTATCTGATCGTAGCGACCAACGCCTGGATGCAGCGCCCCACGGGGTACACGCTCGGCCCGAACGGGGAGATCCTGCTATCGGACTGGTGGGCGCTGGTCTTCAATGAATGGGCCTTCTGGCAGTATCTGCACACGCTGGCGGGCTCGATGGTGACGGGCGCGTTCGTGATGGCGGGCGTAGGCGCGTTGTACTTGCTGCTGAAGAAGCAGGAGGAGATGGGGCGGCTGTTCGTGCGGTTCGGTGTGATCGCCGGTTTGATCGCCGCCGTGCTGGCGGCGTTTCCCACGGGCGATCAGCAGGGCATGCTGGTAGCAAAGCACCAGCCGGCGACGCTGGCCGCGATGGAGGGCCACTTTGTGACGGGCGAGCGCGCCCCGCTGGCGATCCTTGGGCAGCCGGATGTGGAGCAGGGCCGGCTCGATAACCCGCTGCTGCTGCCGGGCGTGCTGAGCTTCATCACGCACAAACGGTGGGACGCGGAAGTGAAGGGCCTGGACGCCTTCCCGCGCGAGGACTGGCCGGACAACATCCCGCTGCTCTATTACGCGTTCCACATCATGGTGGGTCTCGGGACGATCTTCATCGCAGTGATGGCGCTCAGCGCGATTCAACTCTGGCGGGGGAAGTTGTACACGTTCAAGCCGCTTTTGTGGGCGCTGCTGGTGATGATGCCGCTACCGTATGTCGCCAACACGGCCGGCTGGATGACCACCGAACTCGGCCGGCAGCCATGGGTGATCTACGGTTTGATGCGCACGGTGGAAGGCACTTCGCCGCACGTTTCCAGCGGGAATGCGCTGTTCACGCTGCTGGGCTTCATGGGGATCTACTCGCTGCTGTTTATGCTCGCTATGTTTATGATCTGGCGGGAAATTGAAAAGGGGCCGGCGCCGGAGGGCGAATCGGAAGCCGCTCCGGAAGCCGGATATTGATTTCCCTAAGGAGACGCACTGATGGAAACGCTTCCTGTCATCTGGTTCTGCATTGTGGCCGTCATGATCGCGATGTATGTGGTTCTGGACGGTTTTGATCTTGGCGCCGGCATCGTGCATCTCGGCGTGGCGCGCAACGAGGACGAGCGGCGGATGGTGCTGAAATCGATCGGCCCGGTTTGGGACGGCAACGAGGTGTGGCTGCTGGCGGGCGGCGGCGCGCTATATTTCGCCTTTCCCGCCCTGTATGCCTCCTCTTTCAGCGGTTTCTACCTGCCGCTGATGATCGTGCTGTGGCTGCTGATCCTTCGCGGCATCTCAGTGGAGTTCCGCAATCATATCCATAATCGTGTCTGGAAGCCCTTCTGGGACGTGGTTTTCAGCTTTTCCAGCGCGCTTTTGGCGATCTTTTTCGGTGCGGCGTTGGGGAATGTGGTCCGCGGCGTTCCGCTGGACGCTTCAGGCGACTTCTTTCTGCCGTTGTGGACGAATTTCCAGCCCGGTCCGCAGCCCGGGATCCTGGACTGGTACACCATTCTGACCGGCGTATTCGCTTTCCTGACACTAACGCTGCATGGCGCCCTGTGGGTGAATCTGAAGACGGTGGGGGAGATTCAGAAACGCGCTCAGGCAGTGGCCCGTGTTGCCTGGATGGGCGTGGCGGCGCTGACGGTGGTCGTAACCATCATCAGCTTCCAGATTCAGCCGATTCTGGCGACGAGTTTCGCCAACCTGCCATTCGGATACATCTTCCCGGCTCTCGCGATCGCGGGTCTCGCCGGAATGTTCGTTTTTATGCGAAACGGGGCCGAAGACAAGGCGTTTTACGCCTCCTGCGCGTATATTCTGGGTATGTTGACGAGCGTCGTTTTCGGGGTCTTTCCGAACGTCCTGCCCGCGAACAGCGATCCGGCGTTAAGCCTCACCATTCACAATGCATCGGCCCCGGCTTACGGGTTGAGGATCGGGCTGATGTGGTTTACGCCGGGGATCCTGCTAGCGGCGAGCTATACGATTTTTCTGTACCGCAAGTTCGCGGGCAAGGTGCAGTTGGAGGCCGGCGGCCACTAATCGGGCCGCCGCACGCCGACGAAGAGTTCGAGCGTTTCGCCTCCCGGTCCGTCCAGGGTGAATTCGGCGCGCCTGGCGGCGAAGCCGGCTTCGTCTATCAGTTCGAGCCATTCCAAGCGGCTGAAGAGGCCCTCGATGTGGCGGTCGTGGACCACCCGCACCTCGCCATCTTCGCCGCGCAGCGCGTAGACATAGTCGGCGAGGTAGGTGGAGTCGGCCGGATCCGGGTCCCAGGTCCATTCGAGGTAACGCAGGCTTCTGTTTTCTCCGTCTTGGCCGCCGTGCGCGGACCCGCCGTGGAAGGTTTCGCGGACGTAGTCCGGGGCGAACAGGGCGGCGCCGCCGGGGCGGCAGTGGGCGGCGGCGGTCCGGATGGCGGCGCGCAGATCGTCGAGCGTGGCCATGTAGCAGATGGCGTCGTGGATGAAGACGCAATCAAAGTGGCGGTTGAGCCGGACGGTGCGCATGTCGCCTTCGAGGTGCTCGCATTCGGGGTTGAGTTTGCGGCTTACCTCGAGCATGCCGGGGGAGAGATCGACCAGGGTGATGTCAAACCGCCGTTTCATGTGGAGCGCATTGCTGCCGCCGCCGCTGCCCAGTTCGAGCAGAGTGCGCACGGGCGGGGAGGCGGCTTCCAGCAGGAATTTGGTGTAGACGCCCGCCTCTTCTTCGTATTCCTCGGGCGGCGACAGCAGGGGCCACCAATCGGCGAGTTCGCGGTAGAGTTTCATCGCGCGGGCGTCAGCCCCGCCCGGCCAGGATCATGTCGAGAATTCCGCGCATGTAGCCGATGGCGAAGATATTGCCTTGCACCATGTAGCCGGGGCTGTCGTTGGCCTCGCCGGCCAGGACGGGAGCATGGTCGGGCCGCATGGGGCCCTGGAAGCCTGCGTCGTGGTAGATCTTCATGATCCGGGCCATATCGGTGGGCCCATTGTCGTGGAAAGTCTCGCGCATGCGGTTGGCTCTTCCCTGAATATCGCGGAAATGGACAAAGAATACCTTTTTCCGCTTGCACCATTTTTCCGCCAGATCGTAAATATTTTCGCCCATGGCGAGAAAATTCGCCTGGCAGAAGGTGACTCCATTGATGGGGCTGGGCACGATCTGCATCACCTTCTCGAAATTGGCCGCCGAGGTGAGAATGCGGCCGAGGCCGCGCAAAGGCGACAGCGGGGGATCATCAGGATGGAGCGCCATCTGGATGCCTGCTTTTTCGGCGACGGGGATCACGGCCTTCTGGAAATAGACGAGGTTATCCCAGACCTTTTCCTCGCTTACCTTGCCCCATTCGGTGAGCCCTTGCGCCTCGGCCTCCTCGAGCACGAATTCGCTGGTGAGGGCGCCGCCGCGCCCGGCCACTTTCGTGTTGGTGCGGTACCAGCCCAGGCCGGCCATCCAGTTGTAGCAGACCATCGGGATGCGGACTTCGGCCAGCGCCTTGATTGCGGCAATGTAGTTTTCGAGCTCTTCGTCGCGGCCCGGCAGGCCCAGTTTGAGCTTCTCCGCGGGGACGGGATGGCTTTCGACGCCGGCGATTTCGATGCCGGCGGCCTGGAAATCGGCTTTCACTTTGGCCAGCGCCTCGGCGTAGCGGGAGCGTTCGGTCCGTGCGAGGATCCCCGCCACGCCCGTGATGGCGTGGTCCACGCCGAGTTGCTTCCAGAGTCTCCAGGAGCCGGGCCGATCCGCGTGGAGAAAGTGGGCCAGCTGAATTCCGGTTCCGCGGCTGGTCCGCGGTGGCGCGGCTTGCATCAATCCACCGGAGAAGGCGAACGCCCCTCCACGAAAAAGAGACCGGCGATTCAATTCCGACATGGCGTTATCTCCCGCTCGGGAATCCGATTCACGAATCGTACCTGCTTTTCGGCGGCAAGTCCACATGGCCGCGGCGGGCTGCGGGGGTTCCAGGCCCGCCCCTCGCCGGATCGGTACGGAGTATCCGAAAATAGAAGTTTATGGAGATCGTTCGCAGTACAACCCGGCAGTCGCGGCAGGAGATGCTGGCCGCCGCGATTCAGTCGAGGGAGCAGCAGCAGGAAGCGCACGCGCGGGCCGCCGAAGCCATCGCCTCGGCCATGCTCGATTTGCAGACCCCGGAAGGATACTGGTGCGGGGAATTGACGGCCGATTCCACGCTGGAATCGGACTACATCCTGCTCCAGTTGTGGATGCATCCGCCGGAGCCGGGCGGGGCCTGGAACCCGCCGTCGCGCCGCCGGATCGACAAGGCCGTCAGGGCGATTCTCGACCGGCAGCAGCCCGATGGCGGCTGGTGGATCTATCCCGGCGGCGGCGCGGAAGTGAACGCCACGGCGCGCGCCTACACGTCTCTGAAAATGGCGGGCGTGGACCCGGAAAGCGAGCCCATGCGGCTGGCGCGTGAGAGGGTGCTTGCTCTTGGGGGTCTGCAGGCCTGCAACAGCTACACGAAGATCAACCTCAGCCTGTTTGGCCTTTATCCCCGGCAATACGTGCCCAGCGTGCCTCCGGAGATCGTGCTCGTGCCCGGAGATGTGATCTACGAAATGTCTTCGTGGACACGCGCCATTCTCGTGCCGCTGTCGATTGTGCAGGCCATCGGCATCACGAAGCCGGCACCGCGCGGCATGAACGTCGAGGAGCTGCTGCATCCCGGGCGAAAGCTTTCGATGACCCGAAGAGATGCGGTTTCGCTGATCTTTAGCCAGGTGGACCGGGCAGTGAAGATCTGGGAGCGGCGCGGCCTGAAGAACATCCGCGCGCGCGCGATTCGCGAAGCGGAGCGCTGGATGATGGAGCGGACCCGCTATTCCGACGGGCTCGGGGCCATTTACCCATCGATGATGTACCTCATCATGGCGCTCGATTCGCTGGGCTATGCGGAGGATCAGCCCGACCTGGTGGAAGGCATTCGCCATTTCGAGAACCTGCTTTTGGAGACGGACGACCGGTTCCAGTTCCAGCCTTGCGTATCGCCCGTGTGGGACACCGCCATCTGCGCCTTCGCGCTGGGGGAACTCGGCGAAAACGCGCCGATTCAAGTTCCGCCAGAGAGGCTGACGCAATGCGCGGACTGGCTGCTCGGCAAGGAGGTGCGGCGCAAAGGCGATTGGAGTGTAAAGCGGCCTGAACTCGAACCTTCGGGCTGGGCGTTCGAATTCGCCAACGAGCACTATCCCGACATCGACGATACGGCCATGGTGCTGCTGGCGCTGCGGCACGCCAAAGCCTCCGACGCCAAGCGGCAGGCGCGGGTGGAAAAGCGCGCAGTCAACTGGCTGATCGGCATGCAAGGCTCCGACGGCGGCTGGGCGGCTTTCGATGTGGACAACGACTGGAGCCTGTTGAACAAAGTGCCGTTCGCGGACCACAACGCCATGCTCGATCCGGCGTGCCCGGACATCACCGGCCGCGTGCTGGAAGCGCTTTCGCGTATGGGACTGCCCCCCTACCACTCCACGATCCGGCGCGGCGTGGAGTTCCTGGTTCGCACACAGGAGCGCGACGGAAGCTGGTACGGCCGCTGGGGCGTGAATTACGTTTACGGCACTTTTCTCGCGCTGCGAGGTCTCGCCGCCGCGAAGGCCACTGACGCCGCCGAAACCATCCGCCGCGGCCGTGAGTTTCTGTGCGGCGCCCAGAACCACGATGGCGGTTGGGGGGAAAGCTGCAGCGGCTACCGGACGAACCATTTCGTGCCCGCGCAGAGCACACCGTCGCAGACGGCCTGGGCGCTGCTCGGGCTGGCCGCCGCGGGCGATACGGATTCCGGCATCGTGCAACGCGGTGTTAACTGGCTGCTCGAACGCCAGCGGCCCGACGGGCGTTGGGACGAGGACCTGATGACGGGTACGGGCTTCCCGAACGTCTTCTATCTGACCTATCACCTCTACCGCGACTACTTCCCGCTGCTGGCGCTGGCAACGCTGCATCCGAAGAGATTGAAGACCGCCGCATAACGGTGGCTTCGCCTATTCTGGGTTTATATGCGCGTCGTGGTGCTGCTGCTGGCCGCCGTGGTCCTCCCGGCTCAGGAGCCGGATCCGCTTGAGGAGGCCCGCGCCGCTTATCAGAAGGGGAACTACGCTGCCGCACAGGAACTACTCGACACCGCCTGGTCCGGCGCCGCGCAACTCAGCCGCGAGGATCCCCGGCGTTACGCCATTCTCAAGCTGCTGAGCCAGACCCAAACGGCCGCGCGCGAATACGACGCCGCGGAGGTCACGCTCCAGGAGGCCATCCATTGGCGTGAGACCGTACAGGGCCGCGACCATCCGGATCTGCTGGGCGATCTCACCGACCTGGCCCTGCTGACCCGCTCCCGTGGGGAGCCGCAGCGCGGCCTGGCGATTCTTTTTACGGTTCTAGGCCCGCTGGCGAAGCTTCACGGCTCCGATTCCAATCCCGTGGCCGACCATTTCGCTCACGTCTCGGCGCTGCACATGGTGGCGAAGGAACCGGAGAAAGCCGCCTCGGCGCTCCAGCATTCGCTGCGGATTCGCGAAAAAGCGGCGGGCGCGGGTCATCCGGTGATGCTGCCGGATCTGGACCGGCTGGCGGCGATCCACCTCATGCTGCGCGACTACTCTGCAGCGGCCGAGACCCATCTGCGCGCCATCCGCATCAGGGAACGCTTTCTCGGCCCCATGGATCCCGACCTGCTCGCAAACCTCGACGGTCTCAGCTACGCCTTGTTCGGTCAGAAGCAGTTCGAAGCAGCCGAGCCCGTGTATCTTCGCCTGCTGGAATTGTGGGAGGCCAACGCGGGCACGCATCACCCGATGGTGGCGCTCACCTTGGATAAGCTGGTCACGTTCTATCGCGAGTGGGGTAATGAAGAACTTGCCGAACTCGCCGCGGCGCGCGCTTCCGCTTTGCGTATCCACTTCCACGCCGCCGGACTGGTGAAGCGCGCGGGTGAATGGCTCGCCGCGGGCGAGACACGGGAGGCGGAGAAGCTCTACCGCGAGGCTATGGCGCTTCTCACCAGCCCGCATCCTACCCTGCAGCCATTGCGCGAGGAGATCGAAGAGCAACTAAAGAAGTTTTAGGATAAGCTTGCATTTCGTGGAGAGGAGATCATCCGTATGAGTGAGAATCAGGCAGGCGCGAAATCACGGCGCGAGTTTCTTTCGGCCACCGGGCGGACAGCAAGCGTTTCGGCTTTAGCCGGAGTGGCTCTGCCGCATGTCCATGCCGCCCAGGACAGCACGATCCAGCTTGCGCTGGTCGGCTGCGGCGGCCGCGGGACCGGAGCGGCGATCAACGCGCTTTCCACCAAGCTCGGCCCCACGAAGCTGGTGGCCATGGCGGACGTCGTCCCGGCGAAGATGAACAGCAGCTACGACAAGCTGAAGTCGCAGTTCGCCGATCAGGTGGACGTGCCGCCCGAGCGGCGCTTCATGGGCTATGACGCATACAAGGGCGCGCTCAGCGCGCTGAAGAAAGGCGATGTCGTGATCCACGGCACGCCGCCCGCGTTCCGCTGGCCGCATTTCGAGCTTTGCATTGAGAAGGGGTTGCACTGTTTCATGGAGAAGCCCGTCACCGTGGACGGCCCCTCCACGCGCCGGATGCTGAAGCTCGGCGAACTGTCGGTCCAAAAGAATCTGAAAGTGGGCGTCGGCCTGATGGTGCGCCACTGCGATGCGCGCCGGGAATTGCACGACCGCATCCGTTCGGGCCAGATCGGCGAGATCATTTCGATGCGCGCCTACCGCATGGGCCAAGGCGGCGGGCTTGCGCCGCCGAAGCCCGCCGGGATGAGCGAAGTGGCCTATCAGATCTCCCGGTTCCATGCTTTCCTGTGGGCCAGCGGCGGCGTATTCAGCGATTACTACATTCACCAGATCGACGAGTGCAGTTGGATGAAGGGCGCCTGGCCGGTCCATGCCCATGGCATGGGCGGACGCCACTATCGCGGCGATTCGCTCGACCAGAACTTCGATACTTACTCGGTGCAGTTCGTGTATCCCGACGGCACGCGCCTGTTCTTCGACGGCCGCAACATGAAGGGCGCGCGCGATGAGTTTGCCAGCTACGCGCACGGCACGAACGGCTCCGCCGTCATCTCCACACGTGTGCATGCGCCCGGCCGCTGCCGCATCTACAAAGGCCACAACATCCCCTGGGTGGAGAGCGCGAAGGACTCCCTGCCGGAGAACGATCCCAATCTGGTGTGGGCCTTCCCGCAGCCCGAGAAAAGCCCCTACCAGCTCGAATGGGACCACCTCATGGAGGCGATTCGCGAGGACAAGTTCTTCAACGAGGTGAAGCGCGGCTGCGAGGCCAGCCTGGTGACCTCGATGGGCCGCATGGCCGCCCACACCGGCCGCATCATCACCTACGAGCAGATTCTGAATTCCGACCACGAGTTCGCGCCGAACGCCCACCTGTTGACCGAGGACGGCCCGGCGCCCCTGCAACTCGGGCCCGACGGCAAGTATCCGGTGCCCCAGCCCGGCATCATCACCAACCGGGAATACTGAGGGGGCGCCATGCGCCTCTTCATCCTGCTTTGCGTATCGGCCGCCCTCTTGGCGGCCGATACGCGTCATATCGCCACCGGGCGCGACATTCCCAACGAGGGCTACGCCGATCAGCCTTACATCGTAAAGACCGATGATGGCGCGTGGCTATGCGTGATCACCACGGGCACGGGCCGCGAGGGCCAGGCGGGCCAGCACGTGGTTTCGATGCGCAGCACGGATCAGGGCCGCACGTGGGGGCCGCCGGTGGATGTCGAGCCGGCTACCGGACCCGAAGCCTCTTATGCGGTTCTTCTGAAGATCCCCTCGGGTCGTGTTTATGTGTTCTACAACCACAACACGGACAACATCCGGCAGGTGATTGGAGACAATCCGCCCTACAAAGATGGGGTCGTGACCCGGGTCGATAGCCTCGGCCACTTCGTCTTCAAATACAGCGACGACCATGGCCGGTCCTGGTCAGCGAAACGCTACGGCATCCCGCAGCGGATGTTCGAAATCGACCGCGCGAATGTCTATCAAGGCAAGCTCAAGTTCTTCTGGAATGTCGGCAAGGCATTTATCCACGAGGGCGCGGGCTACGTGCCGCTGCATAAGGTCGGCGGCTTCGGCGAAGGCTTCTTCACCTCGAGCGAGGGCGTGCTGCTGCGCAGCGCGAATATTCTGACTGAACGCGACCCGGAACGGCTTACGTGGGAGACGCTGCCTGACGGCGAACGCGGCATCCGCGCGCCCGCGGGCGGCGGACCCATTGCCGAGGAGCAGAGCTTTTCTATTCTGAGCGATGGCTCACTGTTTTGCGTCTTCCGGACCATCGATGGCCACCCCGCGTTCACCTACAGCCGCGACGGCGGCCGGACCTGGGAGCCATCTGAATACATGCGGTTCGACGATGGGCGACTGATGAAACATCCGCGCGCGGCCAATTTCGCCTGGCGCTGCGAGAACGGCAAATTCCTCTACTGGTTTCATAATCACGGCGGGCGCTTCATCCGTGAGCATCCGCGGCGGCGCAGCATCGCATATGACGATCGCAATCCCGTCTGGCTCGCGGGCGGCGTGGAAGCGGACGGGCCGCGCGGCCGCGTCATCCGGTGGTCGCAGCCCGAGATCGCGCTGTACGACGACGACCCGGTGATCCGCATGAGTTATCCCGATCTGGTCGAGGATGACGGCCGCTACTACGTCGCCGAAACGCAGAAGGACATCGGCCGGGTGCACGAATTGGATCCGGGCCTGCTCGAAGGGCTGTGGAATCAGTTCGAGGCGAAGAGCGCTCCGCGAGGCGGCCTGGTTCTCGAAGCCGGCGGCGGCGCAAAGTTCCCTGCTCCGCCATTTCCGGCGCTGGTCCGGCGCTCGAACCGCATGGATCATGCCACGGAGGATTTGCGCGCGGGCATTGCGTTTGAACTCTGGTTCAACCTCGCCTCCAGCGCGCCCGGCCAACTGCTGGCCGGCAACCAGACCGCGGATAGCCGCGGCTTATTGATTCAGACGACGGAGCGGAACTCCATCGAGATCGTGCTGGGCGACGGGCGTACGGAAAGCCGCTGGCGCTCCGATCCGGATGTGGTGAAGCCGGGCCAACTCCAGCATTGCGTCATCGTGGTGGACGGCGGTCCGAAGATCATCAGCTTCGTCACCGATGGAGTGTTGAACGATGGCGGGGACGCGCGCCAGTTCGGCTGGGGCCGCTACAACCCGAATCTGAAATCGCTGGAGGGCGAGAGTCATGTGGTCACGGGTGCGGCCGTCCGGCGGCTGCGCATCTATAACCGCATCCTGCGGACATCGGAAGCAATCGCTGCTTTCCGTGAGGGGCTGTGAGCTTCCCGTTCGAATCAGGCGTGTATTCCGTCGCGCCCGGTTTGCGGCGTCTGGAACCGCCAGTGATTTCGGTGCGGGACCTTTCGCGTTACCGCCGTGAAAAGCTGGCCGCCGCGACCAAACGCAGTGTCTGTCTGGAGCACGAACTGCCGGAGGACACGCGCGCGGCCGCCCTCAAGAGGCTGCTCGACCTGCTCACCAGCGAACATCCGGAAACCTTCCATGAACCATTGCCGCGCAGCTTGGAGCAACTGCCTTTCCTGATGGCCGAGGATGTAGCGATTGTGCAACTCGATGGGGAGCGTGAATGGCTTGCCTTCGGCCATGTCTGCCTGCCCAGCAGTTGGCGTCTGGAGGACAAAATCGGCCGGCCCTTCCTGGAAGTACACCGGCCCGTGCCGGGCTTTCCTCAGCAGGGCGCCGCGGCCATGGTCCGTTCGCTTGCCTCGAAAGGGCCCTATGAGCGCTTCGCCTGGGGCGTGACGAACCTGGACGTGCTCGATCAGGAAGCGGGCGTGCATGCCGGCGTCGAGCCTGAACCTCTGTACGTGCGAGTCGAACGGCAGAGCATGCATCCCCTACCAGGCTGCGACGCCTGGCTGTTTCTGATTCATCCGGCGAACACGCCGGTCTGGCAACTTACCGCGGCGCAACGCCAGGCCCTTGCCGCGGCACTGGAGTCGATGACGGCCGAACAGGCCGCCTACAAGGGCCTGGCCACCACCCGCGCCGCCGTGATTGGCAAGCTGCGCTCATAAGAGAAGGGCGGCGGCCCGAAGACCGCCGCCCTGATCGGAATTGCCTGCAGCGTTTAGAACGACAACCGCACGCCGAAGCGGAACCGCCGCTCGTGGTCCGCGAAGGCGCTGGTGATGGCCATGAAGTCGTTGATGGTCCGAACGGAGCCGTCGGCGTTGAGCACCATGCTGCTGACGTTGGATGAGGGGCTGTTGAAGCGGGGAGTATTGGACACGTTGAAAGCTTCTGCCTTGAACTGCAGGATGAAGCGTTCGGTGAGGGCGAAGTCCTTGAAGATGGCCATGTCCGCCTTCTGGAAGCCGGGTCCGCGGAGTGCGTTGCGGCCCATGGTGCCGAAGCGGAAGACGTTGGACGGCCGCCCGTAGTTGGGATCGCGGAAGGAGGTGACGGAGAGCCACTGGGTGTTGGGCCCAACGTCGCCGATTTTCTGGATTTCGGCGACCTGATCGGCAGTCTGAGAGGAGCCGGGGGCATTGAGAGAGGTGGTCCCGGCGGAGACGGTGAACGGGGTTCCGCTGTAGGCGGAGTACACGCCGTTGACGCGCCAGCCACCGGCCAGGTAGTCCAGGAACCCGGACAGGGGGATGGGCTGCCCCTTGCCGAAGGGCATTTCGTAAACCCAGCTCATGACGAACATATGCGGGCGATCGTAGCCGGCGAGGGCGCGGTTGCGGTCGAGGGCTTCGGGGATGTTGGTGAGCGGAAGGGAGACCCAGCCGTCGTCGTCAGCCATGTTGATGGCCTTGGACCAGGTGTAGGCGCCCTTCAGGAAGAGGCCGCGCGAGAGGTTCTTGTTGATGGCAACCTGCATGGAGTGGTAGTTGGCGTTGCCCCATCCATCCCACATGTTGGCGGCGATGCGGCGATTCTGCGTGGCGACGAGCGGCCGGCCGAGGGGGCCGGAGCCGACAGGCGCGGCGTTGATGTCCCGATCGAGGAATTGGCGGACAGTCTGGTTGCCAACATAGCCGACGGAGACTAGAAAATCAGCCGGGAGCCGGCGCTCGATCGTGAAGTTCCAACTTTGGATATAGCCGCGCTTGATAAGACCGCCCCAGGGGCTGCGCGGCCCCATGTCGACCGTAGGCGGCAGGATGACCGATCCAGTGCTGATGTCCGGAGTGGCTACGTCGGGGAGACCCTCAGAGAGCCGGCCGAAGAAGCCGAACTGGGTGGGAGCAACCCAACTGGAACCGATTGTAGAGGGGTAAAGTCCGCGGAGAGGCCGGGAAACGACCATGGGGTTGAAGGTAATGCCATAGCCTGAGCGGATCACGGTCTCGTCGCCGAGCCGCCAGGCGAAGCCGACACGGGGAGCGAAGAGCTTCTTGGAGGTGGTCATCCCGTTATTGCGCGGGATATTTCCGACACCACCGATGGTGACGACGTTGGTGGCGGGATCCCAGCGTTCGAGCCCGCGGCCTTCGCCACGGGTCATGAGGGGGTAGTACTCGTAGCGAACGCCGAGGTTGAGCGTGAGGTTGCGGTTGACCTGCCAGCGGTCACGGAAGTACAGGCCGTTCTGCCATTCGCGGGTCGTCATGTCGAAGAACTGGACCGACTTGGAGGCGCTGCCGAGGATGTCGAGCATCCCGGCGGAGTAGGTGTGGATGTTGCGGGCGATCTGGCCCTGGAGGACGGTGGCGTTGCCGCTGGGCGAAATGTTGCCGCGGGGGCCGCCGCTGACTTCAGGCTGCCAGTGGTTCATGGCATGGCGGACGATGTCCACGCCCCAACGGAATTCGTGAGCGCCCTGAACCTTCGAGAAGTTGGTGGTGTAGGTGTAGGAGCGATCGTTGTAGAAGTTGGGGTTGGACCCGGAGCAGTTGCCCCAGCCGGTCAGGCCGTTATTGATGCAAGGCTGGCCGGAGTAGCGGATGTCGCTGGCGAAGACGTTGCCGCCGTTGGTTCCGGGGATACCCCAGACCTCAGTGCCCCAATTGCGGCCGTAGTCGGGCCCGGTCGCGATATTGGAGAACCGGGTGTGGCCGAAGACGCCGTCGATGAGGAACGTGGGCGACGCAGTGTAGTTGAAACCGAAGGTGGGGATCTTCACCGAGACGTCGGCGATGCCCATCTGGCCGAGCGCGGGTCCGGTGAGCTCACCGAGCGCGCCGGAGCCCTGCACGGGGGCCTGCATGTGCGAGTACTTGCCCCAGATCATTAGCTTCTCCGTCATGTTGTAGTTCGACTTGATGTCGTACTGATCCCGGGTGAGGGTAAACGGGGCGGAACTGAAGTAGTTATTCGAGATGCCGAAGGCATCAGCCGCGGTCTGGTTCGGAAGCGGCGCGAGAGCCTGGATCCGCGACCAGATCGGGGAGATGCGGGAGGCCGGGATCACGTTGTTGGCGAAGGGAACACGGCCCGCGCCGTTGGCATCCCCGGTAAACGGATCATAGATCTGGCCGAGGCCAAGATAGGGGGTGAAATTGCCGGCGCGCATCTCGGGCGTGGGCACGGTGGAGTTGGCGAATGGTGCATTAGTCTGTTTGGTCCGTTCGTAGCTGAAGAAGTAGAACAGCTTGTTCTTGATGATCGGACCGCCGATAGCGCCGCCAGGGATGTTGACGGTCTGCTCGGGCAGGGTGGGTCTGGGCGTGTTGGCCTGGAAGAAGTAAGGCCGGGCGTAGAGGCTCTCGTTGTCGTGGTACCAGTAAGCCGCGCCTCGGATCTGGTTGGTGCCGGACTTGGTGGCCACGGTGACGGCCGCTCCGCCGGCCATGCCCTGCTCAGCATCGAAGGACGACGTGGAAATATTGACGGTCTCGATGGACTCGACCGGGGGGTTGTAGAGCGTGTGGTGGGGAAGCCAGATATAGACGTTGATCGCACCATCGACGCGCGTGTTGTTGTTATTCCGGTTGGTGCCGTTCACGTTCGTCGTCAGCGAACGCTGCGGCGAGGCGCCCATCGAGTTCTGGAACGCCGCCGGCGTGGCGCCGGGCACAAGGTTGATCAGGCTTTGGTAGTTGCGGTAGGCAGGCAGGGGCAGTTCGACAACAGTCCTCGCGTTGATCTCCGCGCGGGTGTCCGTGCGGTCAGTCTGGAGGGCGGCCGCGGTGGCCGAGACGGTGACCTGCTCGCTCACCTGGCCGACTTCGAGGCGTAGATTCAGACGGGTGACCGTATTGATCGTCACGACGACGCCTGTCTTGGTGATAGTGCGGAAACCGGGTGCGGTGACGACGAGGTTGTAGGCCCCCGCCGGCACATTCACAAGGTTGTACCGGCCCTGATCGTCGGCCTGCACATCTCGGGTGGCCCCAGTCTCGGTGTTGACCAGGCTGACAGCCGCGCCGGGAACGACGGCTCCCGACGGATCCTCCACTGTCCCCACGATGGACCCATATAAGACTTGCGCCGGCGCAGTGGCCGGCGCAATGATCGCAATCATAATCAGAAAAAATGATGCGTTAATGAATTGGTTCATTCGCAACTTCTTTCGCATAGCTAATCCTCCCAAACTGACATTCTGGTTCCCCGCTGATTCGACCCCGCTGAGCATGACTGCGGAGATCCCGGGTGACAAGGCTCCGCCGTCTCAATTCAAGGACGCTCGGTGAAAACCGCTGAAGCACACCGTCCTCTTGCCTGATTTTGGCGTCAGTCTATCACTGCGGAAATGCGTTTAACAGCGGCTCAATCGATAGCGTTTCACGTCTGGCTCTAAGGATAGGCGGCTGGACGAAAGAAAGGCGGCCTCCCAACGGGGAGGCCGCCTTGACTCAGAGACCTGAGCTCAGTCGAATACCGTCAGAACGACAACCGCACGCCGAAGCGGAACCGCCGTTCGTGATCGGAGAAGGCGCTGGTGATGGCCATGAAGTTGTTGATGGTCTGTACTTGCCCGGCCGCATTCAGCACCATGTTGCTGACGTTCGAAGCCGGGTTGTTGAACCGGGGCGTGTTGGTGAAGTTGAAGGACTCCGCCTTGAACTGAAGCACGAAGCGCTCAGACAGTTGGAAATCCTTGAAAATCGCCAGGTCGGCCTTCTGGAAGCCCGGCCCGCGAAGAGCATTGCGGCCCATCGAGCCGAAGCGGAACTGGCCCGCCGGCCTCTGGAAGTTGGGATCGCGGAAGGATTCCACGGCCAGCCATTGTGTTCCAGGGCCCACGTCCTTGATCTTGTTGATCTCCGCCACCTGATCGGCCGTCTGGCTCGATCCGGGGGCGTTGAGCGAAGCGGTGGATGCGGAAACAGTGAACGGCGTTCCGCTGTAGGCGGAGTAGATTCCGTTCACGCGCCAGCCGCCGGCGATGTAATCGGCGATGCCGGAAAGCGGCATGGGACGGCCCTTGCCCCAGGGCATCTCGTACACCCAGCTCATGACGAACATGTGCGGGCGGTCATAGCCGGCCAGGGCGCGGTTGCGCTCCAGCGCATCGGGGATGTTGGTCAGCGGCAGGCTGACCCAGCCGTCGTCATCGGCCATGTTGATGGCCTTCGACCACGTGTAGGCGCCCTTCATGAAGAGGCCGCGCGAGAGGTTCTTGTTGATGGCGACCTGCATCGAGTGGTAGTTGGCGTTGCCCCATCCATCCCACATCTGGGCATCGATCAGGCGGCCTTGCGTCGCCGCCAGCGGCCGGCCCTGGGGACCGGCGCCGATGGGCGCGGCGTTGATGTTGCGGTCCAGGAACTGCCGCACGGTCTGGTTGCCGACGTAGCCCACCGAGACGAGGAACTCGGCCGGCAGCCGCCGCTCAACGGTGAAGTTCCAGCTTTGGATATAGCCGCGGTTGATCTGGCCGCCCCAGGGGCTGCGGGGACCCATATTCACCGTCCGGGGCAGCTCGAGCGTGCCCGTGCTGATGTCGGGGGTGGCGACGTCCGGAATACCGTCGCTCAGGAAACCGTAGTAGCCGAACTGCGTCGGAGCCACCCAGTTCGAACCGATGGTCGAGGGGTACAAGCCGCGCAGCGGGCGCGACACCACCATCGGGTTGAACGTGATCCCGTAGCCGGCGCGGATGACGGTCTCATCCTGCAGACGCCAGGCGAAGCCCACGCGCGGGGCGAACATCTTCTTGGACGTCGTCATCCCGTTGTTGCGGGGAATATTGCCGACGCCGCCGATGGTGACCAGGTTGGTGGCAGGGTCCCAGCGCTCGATGCCGCGGCCTTCGGCGCGGGTCATCAGCGGGTAGTATTCATACCGCACGCCCAGGTTGAGCGTGAAGTTGCGGTGGACCTGCCAGCGGTCGCGGAAGTACAGCCCGTTCTGCCATTCCCGGGTGGTCATGTCGAAGAACTGCACCGATTTGGCCGCGCTGCCGAGGATATTGAGCATGCCGGCGGCATACTGATGGGTGGCGCGCGCCACCTGGCCCTGGAGGACGGCGGCGTTGCCGGTGGGCGTGAGCGCGCCGCGCGGGTTGGCCACTTCCGGTTGCCAGTGATTCATCGCGTGGCGCACAATGTCCACGCCAAACCGCATTTCGTGCGCGCCCTTCAAAAGCGAGAAGTTGGTGGTGTAGGTGTAGCTTCGGTCGTTGTAGAAGTTGGGGTTCGAACCCTGGCAGTTGCCCCAAGCAGTCAGGCCGTTGGCGATGCAGGGCTGCCCCGAGTAGCGGATGTCATTCGGGAACAGGTTGCCGCCGTTGGTGCCGGGGATGCCCCACACCTCCTGGCCCCAGTTGCGGCCGAAGTCGGGTCCGGTGGCGATATTGGAGAACCGGGTGTGGCCGAAGACGCCGTCGATGAGGAAGGTGGGGGAAGCGGTGTAGTTGAAGCCGAAGGTTGGGATTTTGACGGAGACATCGGCGATGCCCATTTGGCCCAGCGCGGGACCGGTCAACTCGCCCAGCGCCCCGGCCCCCTGCACCGGCGCACTCATGTGCGAGTACTTGCCCCACACCATCAGCTTTTCGCTCACGTTGTAGTTGGACTTGATGTCGTACTGATCGCGGGTGAGCGAAAACTGGGCCGTGCTGAAGTAGTTGTTGGCGAGCCCGAACACGTCCGCCGCGGGTTGGTTGGGCATCGGCGCCAACTGTTGAATCCGCTGCCAGATGGGCGAAATCCGCGATGCCGGCAGAATGTTGCCCGCAAACGGAATACGCCCGCCGCCGTTGGCATCGCCGGTGAGCGGATCATAGATCGCGCCAAGCCCCGCGTAGGCCGAAAAATTTCCGGTCCGCATATCTGCGGGCGGGACAGTGAAGTTGCCGAACGGAGCGTTGGTCTGCTTCGTCCGTTCATAGCTGAAGAAGTAGAACAGCTTGTTCTTGATAATCGGGCCGCCGATGGCGCCGCCGGGGATATTGACCGTCTGTTCCGGCAGAGCGGGACGGACCTCAGCCGGGCGGAAGAAGTACGGCCGCGCATATAGGCTTTCGTTGTCGTGGTACCAATATGCCGCGCCCCGAATCTGGTTCGTGCCCGACTTGGTCGCCACGGTGATGGCCGCGCCGCCCGCCATCCCCTGCTCGGCGTCGAACGAAGAGGTGGAAATGTTCACCGTCTCAATCGCCTCCACGGGCGGATTGTAAAGCGTGTGGTGCGGCAGCCAGATATAAACGTTGATCGCTCCGTCCACGCGCGTGTTGTTGTTGTTTCGGTTCGTGCCGTTTACGTTCGTCGTCAGCGACCGCTGCGGCGACGCGCCCATCGAGTTCTGAAACGCCGCCGGCGTGGCGCCCGGCACCAGGTTGATCAAGCTCTGGTAATTCCGGTAGTTGGGTAGCGGCAGTTCCACCACCTCTTTCGAACTGATTTCAGCGCGCGTGTCGGTCCGGTCCGTCTGCAGTGCGGCCATCGAGGCGGAAACGGTCACCTGTTCGCTGACCTGGCCTACTTCGAGCCGCGGATTGATGCGAGTGACGGTGTTGATGGTCACCACAATGCCCGTGTTGGTGGACGTCCGGAATCCAGGCGCCGTGACCACCAGATTGTATGTTCCCGCAGGCAGGTTCACAACGCTATACCTGCCCTGTGCGTCAGCCTGCAGTTCGCGGACGACGCCTGTCGCCATGTTAGTCAGGCTGACATTCGCGCCGGGAACCACGGCCCCCGACGGATCCTCCACTGTCCCCACAATCGATCCGTACAATACCTGCGCCTCCACCGGTTGCGTCGCAATACCGGCGGCGAGAATGAAGACCGCTAGCAGTAGCCAGCGGCTTCGTGACCTCCATTGGACCATTGAATTGACTCCCTTTCGTTTTGTGCGTGTCTATTCTCCCCGGCTTGTTCTTGGACCGGAAGACTGCCGGAATCAAGACCCATTCGACAGCAGATGCTATACAAGGTAGCAATCTTTGGGCTGCCGCTTTCGATAGTTGGCCTGAGTGTAACTCAAAAAACCGCCAGTGTAAACCACCTTGTGACGCTCACCGCGCAAAATGAAACGTCCGGCACAAACCGAAACGCGGTGCCCCGCCGCTCAGGCACGATATGCTGAGGGCATGACCACCCCGGACTTCGGCAAAGGCTCCATTCGCCCCGGCGAGCAGACTGAATTCCTCGACCCGCAGACCGGGACACCCGTTCTTCAGCTCACGAACCACCCCTCCGTCAACCACCTCAGCTATTTCCTGCAAAGCTCCTTCACCCCCGATTCCACCCATCTCATCTTCATCAGCTACCGCACCGGCCAGGCCCAACTCTTCGAGACGGGCTTCCCTGATGGGCCGATCCGGCAGTTGACAGATGGACCGCCCATCCACGCCTACTCGCCCACCCTCTCGCCCGGGGGTGACTCGGTGTTTTTCGTGCGCGGCGGCTCGATCTGGCAGTTGGACCGCGCCTCGTTGGAAGAAAAGCTTGTCGTGGAGTTCGAGGGCGCTCAGCTCGGCGAGTGTACCTTGGGCGATGGCGGGCAGTGGCTCACCGCCGCCTACAAGCGCGGCTCCGGGCAGGGCCTCGTCGCGGGACGCGCCAACGGCCGCGACTGGCGCGTGATCCCCTTCAACCGCACCGTCATCCACCCGCAGTTCCATCCGCTGGAGCCGGAATGGATCGAGTTCGCCGGCGACCCCGCCCCCCGCATGTACCGCGTCCGCCGCGACGGCAGCGGGATGGAATGCCTGCTGGAGAATCCCTTCGAGCAATGGCTGACGCACGAGACGTTTCTGGGAGCCACTGGCGACATGGTCTTCGTCCACTGGCGGAAAGCGTTGCACCGGCTGGACTGGCGCACGAAGGAGGCGACCCAGTTAACCGATTTTCCGGTCTGGCACGTCAGCCCGAATCGTGCGGGAACCCACATCCTCTGCGACACCAACGTGCCGGACGAAGGCATCTTTGAAATCGACGTGGCCACCGGCGCGCGAACCCTCATCTGCCTGCCCGGCTCCAGCAATGGCGGGACCCAATGGAAAGAGAGCCAGCCCGCCGACTGGAAACAGGATGCGAAGTCCGCGCTGAGCTGGCTCGAAGTGCCGCTGGATCAGGTGTACGGGCCGCAGTGGACCCACCCGCATCCGTGTTATTCGCCCGATGAGCGGTGGGTGACGTTCACCAGCGACCGGACGGGCCACGCGCAGGTCTATGCCGCCGAGAACACGGTCACACGGTAGCGGAGCGTCAGCGGCTGGTTGGCGCCGAGGGTAATTTTCTCGAGGCCGGGGTAGTTCGCGGCGACATAGCCGTAATGGCGAAGGCACCAGCCGACCGGGCGGGAGCCGGGGTTGTCCGGGTGGTCTTCAATGCGGAGCCCGGCGCGGCGTCCGTTTTCGAACGTGGCTTCGAGTTCGGCCCAGGGGTGCGGAACCATATCGGAGTCCTTTTCCTCGACGCCCGCCTCGGTCCGGAGCACGGTTTCCGTGCGCGGGGCGAAGCGCACGCCGAACCCGCCATAGCCTTTCTTTTCACGGCCCGAAATCTCCACCGGCGCATCGACGGTCTCGAAAGTGAGCACAAAATCGATGTGGCGGCGGTTGTTTTGGGCCGGATGGACGGTAATTTCGACGATTTCGCGGACGGAACGCATGTCGCTGCCCATCACGTACCAGCCGTTTTCGATTTCGAGTACGGCGCGATCGGCATGGATTTCCCGCTTGAGCCAGGTGACGAAGCGCTGTTCCATGCCTTTCACCGCCCAGATGTCGTGCGTGACGCCCTCGATGGTGACCTCGGGCCAGGTCCAACAGATGCCGCGGTGGTGGTAGTGGTCCTTGGGGAAGTCATCGGTGAGGACGGTGCCGTCCGGGGCGTACACGGGATGCAGGTAAGAGGAGCGGCGGTACTTTGGATCCACACCGGGCGCGAGGATCATGCCGTGGTTGTAGGCGAAGACGGGCTGGCCGTTTTCGGTGAGGACCAGCGAATCACCGGAGGCATCGCCGAAGGCGAAGGGACTCGCCGGTTGCTGCGCGCAGGCCAGAAGCGCGAGTCCGGCTGCGGTGACGATGGCAATGGCGACAACCCGTTTCATGCCGGAATGATCCTTTCGTTCGCCGCATCCCATTTCATGTACTTACGCTGCTGGAGCGACAGAATGCCAAACTGGCAGGCGGCGACGCCGTAATAGCCCAGCATTTCGTCGCACTTCAGCTTCTCGGTCCCGCGGATGGCATTGAGCAGATTGCGCAGGTGCAGTTCGGTGTCTTCTGCGCCTGTCTTCTTGTGGACGAACTCCTTCACCTCATCGGCGTATATGGACTGGGGTTTGATCACAAAACCCGTGGGCGTGAATTCCAGCGTGGCCTTGTGACCGCGCAGGTGGTGGGCGACAGGCGTATTGTTGGCCAGCGAGGAGATCAGCATCACCGTCGGCCCGCCCGGGTAATCGAGCATGATGTTGATCGTGTCGGGGATCTCGGCGGTGCTTTCGGTGAACTGGAACGTGCCGCCGTGCGCGGAGCCGTACTCAGGAAACGTCAGCCCTAGCGCCTTGATCAGGCGCGTTACACGGTGCACGAAAAGCCCGGCCGGAATGCCGCCCGAATAGTCCCAATAGCGGATCCAGTTAATGTAACGCTCGGGGTCGAAGGGCCGTTTCTGCGCGGGCCCAAGGAACAGCTCCCAGTTGAAATTCTCGCCCGGCTTCAAATCGGGATCGACGGGCTTCAGCCAGTAGTCGCCTTTGTAGTTTCGGGAGTAGTCGATCTGCGCGATCACCACCTTGCCCAGATCGCCCGCCTGCACGTGTTTGTAGGCGGTTTCATAGGAGTCGTCGGACATCCCCTGCACGCCCACCTGCATTTTGACGCCGGTCTCACGAACCTTGGCGACTACGGCCTTGGCCTCCTCCGTCGTGTGCGTCATGGGTTTTTCGCAGTAGATATGCTTGCCCGCGCTGGCGGCGTCGATGGCCATCTGCGCGTGCCAGTGGTCGGGCGTGGCGATGATTACCACGTCCACTTCTTTATTGGCGAGCAGTTCGCGATAGTCCTGATAGGGTTTGCCGCCGGTCATCGCAGCGGCCTGCTGCGCGCGCTTGTCGAACACGTCGCACACGGCGGTGATGTCGACGTTATCGGCTTCCTTCATCTTGAGAAGCGTTTTGATATGGGCGCCGGTGCCCCGGATGCCGCAGCCGATCACACCCACCCGGAGCTTGCCCGAAGCGGGTTGAGCGGCGGCGATGGCGGGCGCCGCGGCAAAGGTCATTGCAAAGTTCCGTCTGGTGATCATGTCGATGAGCAGAGCATTCCTTTCTTTGGGCATGAGTATACAACAGGGGGGCTGTGGGGGTAGAAAAAGGGCCGCCCGAATGACGGCCCTTCACGAAACCTGTGGTACGCCCGGCACGATTCGAACGTGCGACCTTTTGCTCCGGAGGCAAACGC
>JAHDVK010000022.1 GCA_023384675.1 Bryobacteraceae bacterium
CGATGCCGAGTTCGACCGGGTTGCCTCGGCATTTCGCGTTGTCTCCAGGCGCCAGGGCGCTGTGAAGCGCGCGCGCACGGAGGCCATCATCGCCATTCTCGAAGAGAAGCGCGCCGCAGTGATGGCCCACGACCAGGCTGGCTATTTCATTCAGAACTGGCAGGAAATTAGCGATCAGGTCCGCCGGTCGATCTACGACGACCCTCGCTTCCTCGCCATCCGGAATCAGATTTGAGGACACAGTGAAAGACAGAACTGCCAAGCGGCACAAACGCCAGGTGGCCCGCGCAAAGGCACGCGTGACGCTTTCGAGTCCGGACCTGAGAACCCCGGAGGAACAAAAGGCCGCCACCGAGGCGGCCCGCCCCGCCGGCGGTTGGCGCCAAGGACAGAGTCTGCACTACTCGCCACCAGCCAGGAAAGCCGCCGCAACTCGCGGCGCGGCAAACAAAACAACGGGAGAGGGCTAATCCGATGTTCCATGCATTCTTCGGCCTCTTCGCCAAACAATGTCCGCACTGCAAGTCGATCGATTTCAGAGGCGTCGGCGTCCGCAACTTCCTGGAACATGCGTTCCACTGGATGCTCAGTCCCTATCGTTGCGACCTGTGCGGCCACCACTTCTTCCTCCTTCGCTGGCGAGCTCCCGCTGAAGGAACTGTGTAACCGAACCCTCGTTCTGATGCGATAGTCGTTCTCGGGAATTGGGTCAGCGCCGATTCGGCGCGAATGTCAGCGGATACTGATGCAAGGCTGCCAGGGACATCAAGCCGCAGAACATCATGCTCACGAGGGACGGCGTGAAAGTTCTGGATTTCGGGCTGGCGAAGTCCGGAGCCAAGCCCGGCCCCACAGAGAGCACAGTGATGGGCACGCCGCAATACATGGCCCCCGAGCAGTTCGAAGGCAAAGAAGCCGATGCCCGCAGCGACATCTGGGCCTTCGGCGCGGTGCTCTACGAGATGGTCACCGGCCGGAAGGCCTTCCAGGGCAAGACCTAATCGAGCCTCCTCGGCGCGATCCTTTCGGCCGACCCACCGCCCATGGCGGCAACGCCCGTCACTCCGGCGTGGCTTGATCGGCTGGTTCGCCGCTGCCTCGCCAAAGACCCCGAAGACCGCTGGCAGTCGATGCGCGACATCGTACTCGAACTGAAGTCGCCGCCGGAGTCTGCTATCGCGGAAACTGCGAAGGCCGATCGGAGGCCCTGGATAGCGGCCGCGGTCCTCGCCCTCGCTGCGTTGGCCTGCGCGGTGGTTGCCTACCGCGTCACCCGGTCCAGCGATTTCCCGAAACAAGAGGCTCGCTTCACCATCCCGCTCCTGCCCGGCCAGGAGATCACCAGCTATCCCGCGATAACCCTGGACGGGCAGATGATCGCCTATGTCGCGCAACAGGGCGCCCAGGACACGCAACTCTACTTGCGGAATCTGAGTTCGTTCGATGCTCGACTCGTCACGGGTTCGAGCGGCGCCAAGCAGCCGTTCTTTTCGCCCGACGGCAAGTGGGTTGCGTTCTTTGCACAGGGGCACCTGCAGAAAGCTGAAGTTGCCGGCGGCGCCCCCATCCGCCTGGCCGAAGCCGCCTATCCCCAGGGCGGAACGTGGAACGAAGACAACACAATCATCTACACCACCTCGCTCGGATCCGGGTTGTGGCGCATTCCCGCGAACGGCGGAGCGCCGGAATCGCTCACCAAACCCGACGGCGCCGCCAACGGGTACGCCCACATTTTTCCCATGGCCCTTCCCGGCGGACGCAACCTGCTGTTCGTCGTCTGGGGACAGAAGCAGGGCAACGCGGTCCTCTCTCTCGATTCCCGCCGGTGGGAGGTGGTGCTGCTGTCGACGACGTTCCGGTTTGGCTTGTTCGATCCGCTGGGCGGTTCGCGCGGCCGCCTGCTGGTGATCGATCAGAGCGCCGGTCTGATGACCGCCCCGTTTGACGCGGAGCATCCCGCGCGCACCAGCGCCGGATCGACAGTCCTTTCCAATGTCTACTTCGAACTCGAAACCGAGACGCGCGGCTGGCTCGCGACCTCGCTCACCCGCACCGCGGTGTACGCGCCCGGAAATCCGGCCAAGACCTCACTCGTATGGGTGGACCGCGAGGGCAAGGCGGTGGTCCGGAATGCGTTATCGCTGTGGATCCACGATCTCGCGCGTGGTTCCCGCACGCCTCTGACTCCCGGCTACTCGAGCAATCTCCTGCCGGTGTGGAGCAAGGACGGCACGCGGGTCCTGTTCGGCTCGAATCGTGGCGGCACGTGGGATATCTACTCGCAGCCCGTTGACGGATCAAGGGCTGCGGAAGCCGTCCTCCAGGCTCCTTACGATCAGGTCCCATACCAGATCCTGCCCGATGGCACGCTGCTCTACCTTGAAATCAATCCTACGACCGGCCGCGACCTGTGGATCATGTCGCCGGACGGGAAGAAAACGCCGCTGCGCGTCACGCCCTTCAATGAAGGCGAGGGCCGCTTCTCACCGGGCCGGATTTCCGGCGCGGACACGAAGGGATGGATCGCCTACACGTCGGACGAGTCCGGGCGCCGGGAGGTCTACGTCCAGTCGTACCCGGAAGGCAAAGGTCGCACCGTGGTTTCGAGCGGCGGCGGCTCCCAGCCGCGGTGGTCGCCCGTTGGCGAGGAACTCTTCTATGTGACCGGCGATGCCGTTGTCGCAGCGGCGTTCCGTCCGGACGGTTCGTTTGAGGCTCCGCGCCGCCTGTTTGACCGCTCGCGATTTCTGCTGAATGACTACCGTTTCCAGAATTACCATCCCTCGCCCGACGGCAAGCGGTTCCTCATGATCCGTCGGGATGAAGGCTCCATTCCGCGCCAACTCAATGTGATTCTGAACTGATCCGGCACGGCGGAGCAGTAGCAGCCTGGTCGCGCCCCCACGGCAACTGCCTCCAATGGCGTCTCCGTGGGGAAGAGCTTCAGTGCGCCGATCGGGACCAGCCTTGATGCACCTGGCAGACCCAGTTACAGGGGCTGCGGCAGGTTTCTCTCTTGGCGGACGGACGGCAATCCGAGACACTCAGGGGAGTTAGAAAGTGTCCAACCGGACGCCCTTTTTCGATCACATTGTCGAAAGAAAGCGCCAGCAGGCTCAGGCAGGGTCGCTTCGGGGCCGTGTTGACTCACTGATCGAGAATTGCTAATTGAGAATTAGTGTGGCCGATCAAGCGGCCGATCAAGCCGGCCAAGCGGTTGCGGCGGGGTGCGATTCTCCGTATACTACGAAGATCTCTTCATCGTCGGCTCTGGACTGATCTTCTTGCGGGCTCATTCGGGATTGCGAAACCATGGCCGAAGACCGGACAATTGCTGACACGCGCGGGGCCGGGGACGGGTTGCCTGCGCGCGCCGGCAAGTACCGGATTACGGGCCGGGTGGGCGAAGGGGGCATGGGCGTGGTTTACCGCGCGGTGGACGAGGACTTGGGGCGCACCGTCGCGCTGAAGTTCATCCCCGAACACCTGGCGGGCGACACGGCGGCCGGCCAGCGCTTTCTCAGGGAGGCGCGCGCCGCCTCCGCTCTCGACCACGTGAACATCGGGACCATCTTCGGAGTCGAGGAGATGGATGACCGCCGGCGCTTCATCGTCATGGCCTACTACGAAGGCCAGAACCTGAGCGCGCGGATCAGGGACGAATCCCGCCCGATGGCGGCGGCGGAGGCCATTGAGATCGCCATTCAGGTGGCACAGGGATTGAGCGAGGCGCATGCGCGGGCGGTGACGCACCGCGATATCAAGCCGTCGAACATCCTCATCACCACGCAGGGCGTCGTGAAAATCGTCGATTTCGGCTTGGCAAGCATGGGGGATGCCGGCCAGCTGACGCGGACGGGCGACCAATTGGGCACGCCCGCCTACATGTCTCCGGAGCAGGTGCTGGGCGCCGCCGCGGATCACCGGTCTGACATCTGGTCGCTCGGGGTGGTGATCTACGAGATGCTCACGGGGCGCCGGCTCTTCGCGTCCGATTCCGTGCCCGCGGTGCTATATCAGGTGGTGCACGGCGAACTGGAGGGGGTGAGGAGAATGGCTCCGGCTGTCCGGGCGGTCCTCGAGCGCGCTCTCGAGAGGGATCCGGACCGGCGCTACCAGAGCATGGCGGAGTTTCTCCGCGCCCTGCGGGGATTGGAGGAACAGACCGCGGGCATGGGGCCGGCGCCCGGCGGCGACGAGACGCTGGTTGCGCCGCAGCCTGCGGCGAGAGCCCGGAAGCGGCGCTTCAGCGGGAAGACGCTGGCCGCCGGGCTGGCGCTGATCGGGCTTGCCGCCGCGGGCGGGACTTTGTGGGTGCAGAGGCCGGCGGGCCCCGCCCGCCCCGCCGCGAACCCGGGATCGCAGACGCCGAGCGCCTACGAGAAGTACATGGAGGGGCTGGCCCTGCTGAAGCGGTGGGACAAGCAGGGGCATCTCGACAAAGCCATGAAGGCTTTTACGGACGCCACCGCGCTGGACCCGCGGTTCGCCTTGGCATTCGCGCGGCTGGCGGATGCTCAGCGGATCCGCTACGCGCTCACCCGCGACAGGTCGTGGCTCGATGCGGCGGTGAAGAACGCGGAGGAAGCCAACCGGCTGAATCCGGAACTGTCGCCGGTGCAGGTGGCCCTGGGCCGCGTCCATGCGGCCCGCGGCAATGATGACCTGGCGCTCGCCGCGCTGGAGAAGGCTCTGCAGGCGGACGCGAACGACGCCGATGCGAATCAGGCGATCGCCCGCCATTACGAGAAGCTCGGGCGGCTCAAGGAAGCCGATGAGAGGTATGAGCGGGCGGTGGCGCTGGACCCCGACAATCTGGGCGCCCGCGATTCGTTCGCCAATTCCCTGTTTCGCCGGAACCGCTACGACGAAGCGATCACGCATTGGCAGGCGGTGATCCGGATTGCGCCGGACCATGCGCCGGCCCATGTGAACCTGGGTTCGGCGCTGAGCCAGCAGGGCCGGATCGCGGAATCCATCACGATCTTCGAGAAGGCGGCGGAATTGAATCCGGCCTACATGGCGTACAGCAATCTCGGCACCGCCTATTCGCGAGCGGCGCGGCACGAAGATGCGGTGAAGGCATTCCGGAAGGCGCTCGATATCGACGAATCGGACTCGATGGTGTGGGGCAACCTGGCGTCGGTCTATTCGTGGATGAAGGGCAAGGATGCGGAAGCGAAGGATGCCTTCGCCCGGGCCATCGGGCTGGCCGAGGCCGCGCGCCGGGACGATCCGCGCAACGCTTACCTGAACGCCGACCTGGCCGGCTACTATGCGAAGACCGGCCGGCCTGCGTTGGCGGACGAGCGCCTGAACACCGCCCTGACGCTGGCGCCGCAATCGGCGGAGATCCAAGTGGTGGCGGCGGAAGTCAACGAGATCCTTCAGCGGCGGGAGGCAGGGATCCGGCACGCGAAGAGAGCGCTGGAACTCGGGTTCGCCGCCGCGCGGCTGCAGCGGAACCAGGATCTCGCCGGGTTGATGAAGGACCCGCGGATGCGCCCCGGGCAGTAGCGGGGCCGCGAATACAGAGCAGACGAAGCGGTGCGCGTCTGTTCTGCGGGAAACGAGCGCCGATTCAGGACCGAAGAAAGGAAGTAGGAGATGCCCACCAACCATCAGGTCAGCCTGCCCGCCACGGGGAACCCGGCCACGGCCGATGCCGCCCCTGGCGACACGATTACGTTTACGAACAACACGGGAGTCGAGATCACCGACTTCGCCACGTGGACGGACAACAACCCCGGAAAGAACAAGATCTTCTCCCCGATGCCCGGCCTGCAGACGATTGCCGTCGGCGGGTGTTGGACATCGCCCACAATCAACGGCTCCGCGCAGGGAGCGTACGAATATGCCTGGACCGGTCCCGGGATTGAAGCGTCGCCGAGAAGCGGCACGATCGACGTGAGCTGATTCCGGCGTCCGGCCGGGAATTCCTGGGGTTCCGGGGCAGCCGCCGGGACTCCAGGATTCGAGCAAGGCTCCAGGAGCGGCGCGCAGCGCGGCCTATTTGAGGATGAAGACTATTCGGGACTAATCGGTGCCTGGACCCAATTCCCCTAACAAGGTTCCAGGCACCGAATACGGAGAGCCGCGGTCGTCGCCCGATGGCGAGGAACTCTTCTATGTGACCGGCGACGCCGTCGTGGCCGCGGCGTTCCGTCCGGACGGTTCGTTTGAGGCCCCGCGCCGCCTGTTTGACCGGTCGCGATTTCTGCTGAACGACTCCCGGTTCCAGAATTACCACCTCTCGCCCGACGGCCAGCGGTTCCTCATGATCCGGCGGGATGAAGGCTCCATTCCGCGCCAACTCAATGTGATTCTGAACTGGTCCGGCGCCACGGCGCAGTAGCAGCCTGGTCGCGCCCCCACGGCAACTGCCTCCAATGGCGTCTCCGTGGGGAAGAGCTTCAGTGCGCCGATCGGGACCAGCCTTGATGCACCTGGCAGACCCAGTTACAGGGGCTGCGGCAGGTTTCTCTCTTGGCGGACGGACGGCAATCCGAGACACTCAGGGGAGTTAGAAAGTGTCCAACCGGACGCCCTTTTTCGATCACATTGTCGAAAGAAAGCGCCAGCAGGCTCAGGCAGGGTCGCTTCGGGGCCGTGTTGACTCACTGAGCGAGAATTATTGATCGAGAAAAATTTGCAACGACGGCGGTAGTTGTGTAGACTCCTAGAACCTGGGAAGGACAACAAATCACAGGAGGGAAGTGCATGCCAAGAATCGTGTTCACTCACGCAGTCTCTGACCGAGCTCATTGGGCCAGCAAGCACGCCGAACGCGTCACGGCGTTCGCTGCTTGGGGGACGAACGTGATCGACCACTTGAGCGCCGACGGAAGCAACAATGTCGCTGTCAGCGTTGACGTGCATGACATGGAGGCGATGCAGAAGGCACTCAACTCGCCCGAGCTCGCCGCCGCCAAACAGGCCCATGGGGTCATCGAACCAGTAGCTGTCTTGATCGGCAATAGCTGATCCTCGGGGGCTGTCTGCAAATCTGAGTAGCGAGGAGTATCCATGAGATTCGTCATCCACTACACGCTTGGGAATGCGCAGCGGGATGCGGCTCAACGCCGATTCGCGGAAACCGGAGGCGCACCACCGGAAGGCGTTACCATGATCGAGCGTTACCATTGCGCTCAAGGACTGGAAGGATTTCTCATCTGCGAGTCGAACAGCGCAGCGGCGCTGGCCCAGTGGATGCAGAATTGGACGGACCTTTTGACGTTCCGAATCCTGCCAGTCGTCGATGACCAGACCTTGAGTCAGATCATCGGCGGTTAGCTTTCAGGAGGCGGCGGGAATGCCGGAGCGACGGCTTCAACGCTGGTTCCGCGCCCTATTGACGTCTGGCCCGCTGGAATCGGGGCAGCGGCTTGCAGGCGCGCTTGAGTGCCATGCCAACATCAGAACCGCGCCGGAGGAGGAGACGGAAGCATGTTCGACACCGTTGAACTAAGCATTCAGCAGTTCGTGGGAGCCTGGCATTTGATGTGCACCTCGGCTCCGGGACATTCCCGCGTATCCGCATCAGGCGTCGAGTACATCTTCGGCGGGGTGCCAATTCCATTCTTCAACGTAGCGATCCTCACCGGGCGCGGGGTCTCCGGTCCATCCTTGCGTCAGTTGGGACAAGAGGTCTGCGACTGGGCGGCTCCAAAGGGCTTGCCGTACTTGCTGATCCTGACGCATGAAGCACTCGAATCAGGTGTTGACGCGGGAGCCGAACTCGCTGCCAGCGGACTGGTACCGCTGATGCCCCTCACCGGGATGGTGGCTGGGCGGGTTGATTCGTCCACGATGACACCCGCTGGCCTTCAATTGACCACGCCGGCCGACGACGCCGGCTGCGCTACGCTACTCGATGTCAATTCGGCCGCTTATGGAATTCCGCTTGATTCTGCGAAGCCCCTGATTGGCACATCCGCTTTTTGGAACGACAAGGTCCTGATCCTCGGGATTGCCGGAGGCCGGCCGGTTGCTTCCACCACCGTTTTCGCTGTCGATGGCTACCGCTATGTCGCCCTCGTCGCCACGCAGCCAGGCGAGCAGCGCAAAGGCTACGCGGACGCAGTCATGCGGTGCGCGCTGGCGGAATCGGTGAAGCGCTATGGTGACAGCCCCACCGTGCTGCATGCAAGTGATGCTGGCCGGCCGGTCTATGAGCGAATGGGATACGCGCGCCTCGCCTCACACACCGCATACATCGAGCAGAAGTTCCTCGACAGTCAATAGGCGCTCACGCGCGCCGGTGACGGGGCCCGCTTTTGGTGCTGGCCTGGCGAGGTCACAACGCCGTCTCTTGCTCACTGCCACGATCACATCGGTGATATGTGGTAAGTTTGGCCGTTTACGGTTTGCCTTTGGCCGAGGTTAGGGTTCGGCTTCCCTGAGAGAGGGTATTCATCATGTCTGTCGTTCGTCCCATCCAGGTGGGTCACGTCGTTTACCGCACACGCCGCTTCCAAGAAATGATCGAGTGGTACAAGACGGTCTTCGACGCCCGTGTCCAGTATGGAAATCCAGCACTCGCATTCCTTACCTTCGACGATGAGCATCACCGCTTCGCCCTGCTCAACATGGAGGTATTCCAGCCCGACGGGACGGGGACCGATAAACAGGGTGCCATTGGGGTGGATCACGTGGGCTACAGCTATGCGTCCGTGCGCGATTTGCTGGAGAATTACGCGGCCCTGAAGGAGAAGGCTATCGCGCCCTACTGGTGCATCCACCACGGGATTACCGTTGCGCTGTACTACGCCGATCCGGATGGGAATCAGATGGAGTTCCAGGTGGATAGCCTGAAATCAAGCGAGGATGCCAGCGCGTTCATGGCGTCGCTGTTCGCGACTAATCCGATCGGTGTCGAGTTCGATCCGGAAGACTGGCTTGCACGGCTGCGCGCCGGCACACCGGAGTCGGATCTGCTGGTACGGAAGACCCACGAGCCTGTCTCCCCGATCCGAGGCGCAGTCGCTCAGTATCTCGGGCAGCAGTAGGAGGCGGTGCCCGCTTCCTGACCGCCGCGGCGCCAGCCGCTTCGTCAGACCCCGTATTCCAATTGCCGGCGATACTCAGCCGCATCGAAATGGCCTTGCGGCAACGCCCGTCCGCCGCCGGCTTTTTACCGCGAGCCGCGCAACGCCTCGCGATGAGTCCGAGTCACCCTCTCCACTTGCTCAGTCGATTCGTATGGCAGATAGGCGGCGCGCATCACGAACCGGTACAACTGCCCTACCTCATAATCCGGTACATGGAATTGGAAATCCCAGGCCGGATTGCCCGCGCCGCCGCCTGAGGGCGACTGGGTGATCCGCACTCCATCCTGCTCGCGAAACATCTGTACGAACGCCATTGCGCGGCTCACTCCGAAATACCAGGGTTCGGTGAACCGGTTCCGCGAGAAGCTATGGACAAGCGTCAGCGGAAACGGCGCATCGTGCGGGAAACGCCGCTGGTCGCGCACCGCCAGGTGCGTCGACTCCACGCCGTGGGCGGGCGTCACCCCCCGCACCCAATGCTCCTGTTTCCCCGCTTCCGTGATCCCCCGGAAGTGGATGTCGAGTGACTCAGGCTGGTGGATGTAGCTCGCCCAGAACAGCCCGATATAGCCGTTCAGGAACGAAGGTTTCCGCGCCACCACCTCGATCGTCAACTCGATCGTCCCATCCGCGAGCAGGTGGTACCGCTGGCAGCTCTCCAGACCGTGATGGAACGTGGGCGGCTGGTAAAGCTCTACCGTGTGTGCATCCACCAACCGCAGTTCCATCGGGTGGTTGCGCGGCTCGAACTGGATCTTGCGGTCCGTCTGGGCCCTGCCGTCCAGGATGTGTTCGAAGTTGAGGCCGGAATACGCGGGCACGAAGAGGTTCTCCCTCCGCTTTTCATGCCGCAGCAGCGCCAATCCGCTGTAGCCCGCCCGATGCCCCGGCAACACTTCGTCGTCGACCGCCGAGTTGTCCACCACCACCGCTTCCACGGGTCCGCGTTTCAGTAACGCGTAGGGCTTTTCGGAGCGCGTAAACCGCACCGACGGGTTCATCAGACTGGTCACTCCCGCTTCCTGCGCCAGCCCCGCCATCGGCAGCGCCCACAGCCCGGCGATCATCGCGATTCTCATGCGGCTTCCAGTCTATGCCCGAAACGTGATAGAAGCATAGGCCATGGAACCCGAAGCCCCCTTGATGAACGGCATGACCGAGATCGAGCCCATCGACGACCTGAATCCAGGCCGCCGCGACCTGCTGCGCGGCGCGGGCACTCTCGCCGCCTTCCTCGGCGCGGCCAATGCCGCTTCGGCGCAGAACGAACCACCGCCGGACCGCGTCCCGCCCGCCAAGCCGGGCCCCCCGCTGCCCGCCGCCCCCTTCGGCAAATTCCAGCTCACCCGGCTCATCGCCGGGGCCAACACGATCTACGGTTATTCCCATTTCAACTACGTCTTCTCCGCCGCCATGGCCGAATACCACACCACCGCGCGTGTGCTCTCGTTCCTCCGCGAACTCGAACGCGCCGGCATCAACACCTGGCAGGCGAGTTGGAGCGAACGCCTCGAAACCGACTGGCTCAAGTACAAGGAACAGGGCGGAAAGCTGCAGCTGCTCATTCTCTCCCGCCCCACGTTCAACGATGAACCCGAAATGCTCAAGCGCGCCGTGAAGCTCAAGCCGCTCGGCATCGCGCAGCATGGCGCTTCCACGAACCGGTTCTGGGACATGGGCGAACTGGACCGGTCGCTCGATTTCCTGAAACGCATTCGCGACCTCGGCGTGATGGTGGGTTTCTCCTGCCACAATCCCCTCGAGGTCGAGTATGCCGAGGAAAAGGGCTGGGACGTGGATTACTACATGACCAGTCTCTATTACGTGAACCGCCCGCGCAAGGAGTTCGAGAAAATCCTCGGCGGCGAGACGCCCTACGGCGAAATCTACCTGCCGTCGGACCGTCCGCGCATGCTCGCCACCATCCGCAAAGCGAAGAAGCCCTGCCTGACCTACAAGGTGCTGGCCGCCGGGCGCACCGTGAACTCGCCCAAGATGGTGCGCGAACACCTGGAAGTGGCCTACCAGGGCGTGAAGCCCAACGACGCGCTGATCATCGGCCTCTACCAGCGCTACAACGACCAGATCGGCCAGACCGCCGATTTCACGCGCGAGATCCTGGCCGCGGGCTGAGGCGGCGCGCTGGAACATTTCCGCACCCCTCTGTTTTAACGCCGCGATTTGCGCGATACTGTTGCCGTATGCTGAGTTTCCGCATCCACCGGATGAAACCGCACGTCCGCCAGAACTTCCGCTGGGCGCCCCACACCAGCGGAGTCAGCCAGCTGAAGCCCCGCGATTACGAAGAGGCGGGCGAGTTCGAGGGCGAGAGCTTTTACGACGTCTGGACCCGCCTGCGCGGCGGCGAAGAGGCTCTCGATGTGGGCGACGTTTTGGAGATCCCCGGCGGTGAAGTCCGCATCTGCAAATACGTTGGATTTGAGGAAGCCTGCTGGGCCCTGCCGGAACCGAAGGAAGAGCCGGCCGTGCCCGCGGCGCAGTGATGCATGACCCCCGCGACGGCTACAATACAACAAGCGATGGAATCATCCCTGCGCGGGTATGGCGCGACTACGCAGTTCGCGCTCGTGAGCTATATTCCCGAACCCCTTGGCTCTTTTCTTACCGATCTCCGCACCGAACTGGTGCCGCATTGCCGGCTTCACTCCCATGTCACGCTGCTCACCCCCCGGCCGCTGGCGAGCCCCACGTGGGCGCTGATCGATGAGTTGCGGCGTGAAACCGCGAAGCTGAACAGTTTCGAGGTGGAGTTGAGCGGGCTGGACGTCTTTCCGGTCACGAACGTGATCTATTTGTCGATCGGCCGCGGACGCCGCGAGATCGTCGAGATGCACGACCGCCTCGCGCGCGACATGTTTGCCCACAAGGAGCCGTACCCCTTCCACCCTCACATCACCCTGGCCCAGGAGATCCCCGAGGATTCCGTCAACGAGGTCTTCGCCCGCGCCTGCGCCCGCTGGGAGGCATGGGACAAACCGCGCTCGTTTTCCGTGGACGAACTCGTCTTTGTCCGCAACGTCAATATGCGCGGGTGGGAGGACCTGAGTTCGCACCCGCTGAAGGCGGAATGATGCTCCTGGGAGTTGCGCAGCTTTTGGCTATGAGTGCCTCTAGCGCCACATCCACAGAACGAGTTTGCGCCGGACTTACGCGGATGGATGGTCTCCGAGGCCAAGCTGCCGCCTGATCAATCTACACAAAGAGTCTGCTATTTCCACATGCCGCGGAACGGGTGCGGAACGTTGGGCGGAAGGGTTGTGGTCAAAGTCGTGCCGGGCGCCGGATCGTTTCAGGACACAGCCGGATCGCTCCAACTCGCGGACGAATAGACGACGCTTCACACCAAGACTTCGATCTCTTTGCTTTCGATGGTCCCTTCGACTGGAGCCGCTTCCTGTTCCGCTATCATCATGCGGTAAGCATCGCGGACGTTCTCTTCGAGTTCTTCCAGCGTTGAGCCTTGGCTAAACACACCGGGGATCTGTCGTAGACGGCCAACGAACCACAGGCCATCCTTCCAGTACTCAAGTTGAAGCCGAAGTGACATAGATCATGGTGGAGGCGGCGGGAGTTGAACGGCTACGCGGTATCGACAAGACGCAACTTGCAGATTCCACCGATCGCCCGCTTCGCCCGCAGGGCCTCCTCTTCTGAACCAGTTTCCGTGCGGCTCACCCGCTCTTCCATTCGTGGCTCAGTAACAGCGTTCCTGACGTTCAGTCTAGCAGGCTTGATTCCACCACGCTGTCATCTGGACGACGATGTTCAATCACCAAATCCCTCGTCATCCCGGTTGGCCCGGCCAAAGATGCCGGTTCGCAAACGCGCGCCCCGACCCGCTCTTCAAGTAGCGTTCGAACCGGGATGCCTGCTCGCGCGTGGGAAATGCGAAATATGCGTGGAGGGTCCAAGGACGAAACTTGGACGTGTGGGGCACAGCACCGTCATTGTGCCGTCTGAGCCGGGCCTTCAGATCGCCCGTCATGCCGGTATAACGCTGCTCCGGTTGGGACTCGCTGCGAAGACGATAGACGTAGTGCAATGCTGAGGCTCCTTCGCTGCAGGCCTGCAGCGGAGCCTGAACTGGCGCCTCAGCTCAGCGGCTGAAGCACACTGATGATGCCAGCCCTCCTTCGCCCTTCGGGCTCCGGCGGGCAGCCTTCGTCAATCCTTCGGCTTGCCAGCCGAAGCCTTGGCGAAGGCTGGTGGAGGCGGCGGGAGTTGAACCCGCGTCCGAAATGGCCCGCCGTGACATGACTACGTGCGTATCCGGTTCGGAATCTCGACGAAACGCCAACGAACCGGCAAGAAGCGTTCCATCCAGCCTGATTGATCTCGGGCCTCGGCCTCAGACGGTGGCCTGCGCCCTATCCCATAAAATGACGCTCACTCGACAACGCATGGGCTCATTGCCGCGAGCGGCCACCTAGGTCTTAGGCAGCGTAAGCAAACTGCTGGTTATCGGCAGTTGTCGTTTTTCCGATCGTTTAACGGGAGCTCGGAACCCGGCACGCCGCATCACTTCGATTCCACTCCGTCGAAGCCGTTTCGCCCCCTCCTTTCGTCACCTTCATAGTAGCACCGTGGAGCCGAAAAGCACCGCGTCTTCGCCGCGCTGTTGAATCAACTGCTCCAACCGCGCCACGATCGCGTCGCGGCGCGCCATCAGGCCGTCGATCTGGAATCCCGCCAGCAGCCCGCCGAGAGAACGCTCAACTTCCTTTTTTGTCAATGACTTCAGCGCCTTAAAAACCCGCCGCTCGCAGCGTTGAACCCGGTGCGGATGGTCCAACTCCGGGTTCCAGCGGAAAGCCCGCGTGTGATCGATTAGCGCCAGATCCCACTGCCTGGTGATCAGCATGTTGTTGGTATTCCGATCCGGATTGGCGATCAGGGCGTCGAACAGCCGCATCATGTCGTTCTTGCGCTGCCAGTCTTCCGGGTCGGGCGCCTCAAGCCCGCTGTCTTTGAGCTGCGAGACGGGCATGAGGATGTCATCCACCCACCAGGTGACGGCGCTGCTGATGCCGCCGACGCGCCGTTCAACCGAAACCGGCGTCATGTTCAGACCCAGCATGCGGTCGAGCCGGTAGGCGGCGACGTTGCCGCGGTAGGAGTCAATGAAGTTGCTGTGCAGGGCCAACAGGTTGTATTCACGGGCCTTTTCCTGCCTGATCTGCTGGATGTGGGCGTCGTGGACAGTGCCGCCGAGGCGGAGCGTGGCGCGCTTCGACCTGGTGATGCCGCCCGGCGAGGGCCGCATCTCAACGATTTTGGCCTTGAGCAGGAAGTGCTCCTGTTTGGCGTCCGAGTCCAGTCCGGGGGCGATAAAGGCCAGCAGCAGGGTCAGAGTGGCTGTCATCCTGGGAATCTCCTGGTGGGAGATGCGCAAAAACGAGTCAAAAAAGCTCTCCGGAGGCCATTCTTGCGCGAAAAATCGCCCCTTTTTACGCGCCGGGACGGGAAACCCGGGACCGTGCGAGACTAGAAGACGGACTGCCCATGCCAATTGCCGCGCCCACTCCTTCCCTGGAGTCGAGCGAACTAGAAGACCTGACGCCGCTGTGGAACGTCGTGCTGCTGGACGACGACGACCACACGTACGACTACGTGATCGAGATGCTCGCGCGCCTTTTTCTCAAGAGCGTCGAGGAAGCCTACCGTCACGCGGTGGAGGTGGACACGCACGGCCGGACGGTTGTGATGACCTGCGACCGGCAGGCGGCCGAATTCGCGCGTGACCAGATTCACGGCTTTGGCCCGGACTGGCGGATGCCGAAGTGCAAGGGGTCGATGTCGGCGATTCTGGAGCCGTCGGCGGGCGGTTCTTACTCGGGCGCGTAGCGTTCATCGGCTGCGAGCACGGCCTGACCGAGAGCGAGGCCGCCGTCGTTGGCAGGGACGCGCTGATGCACCGCGGCACGGAAGCCCGCGCCACGAAGCGCTTCCACGGCCATCGAAGTGAGCAGCGCGTTCTGGAAGCAGCCGCCGCTGAGGGCGACGGTCTTCACCCCACTCTTCCGGGCCACGCCGGCGATCCAGGCCGCGAGCGTGGCGTGGAAGCGGCGCGGCGAGGGTTTGCCGCGGAACTCCTCCACCATGGGGGCCCAATCGGCGGCGCCGTCGCGCAAGGGCAGTTCATAGGGGCGTTCGTCCGTTTCGGCAAGCGCGGCGGCCTCGAGGCGCAGGCCCGCTTCGCCTTCGTAGCGGTTGTGGGGCGCGATGCCGCTGAGGAAGGCGAGGGCGTCGAAAAGGCGGCCCACACTGGTGGTTTCCACGCACTGGATGCGCCGGCGAAATAGCGGCGTGAAGCGGGTGGATTCGCCGATTTCGTGGAGGATTCCGGCAGCGGGGCGCTCGCCTTCCTTCATGGCCGCGTCCCCACCCGGCAGCAGAAACGGGCGCAGGTGGGAGATTCGGGCGAAGCGGCCGTTTTCGACCCGAAAAAACTCGCCGCCCCAGATAAGGCCGTCCGTTCCGAGGCCGGTTCCATCCCACACGACGCCGAGGTACGGCTCTTCGATGGCGTTTTCGGCCGCGCAGGCGGCGGCGTGGGCATGGTGGTGCTGGATGGTCCGGACGGGCAGGCCTTGCCGGCGCGCCCACATGGTGGAGAAATAGTCCGGGTGGAGATCGCAGGCGATGAGTTCGGGATCCCAGTGATAGAGGCGCCGCAGGTCGTGGATGGCGGTTTCCATGGCGTCGCGGGCCTCGGGGGTGTCGAGATCGCCGATGTGCTGGCTGAGTACGATCTGCTGGCCGAGATGGAGCGCGACGGTGTTCTTCAGGTGCCCGCCGGTGGCGAGAACACGCGGTGCGGCGTTGCGGCCGCCGATCCACACGGGCAGTGGAGCGTAGCCGCGGGCGCGGCGCAGCAGCGAGACGCCGCCGGGCGCTGCGCGGGCGACGGAATCATCGCACGGCCGCGCGATGGGGCGGTCGTGATCGAGAAAGAGATCGGCGATGGTGGCCAGACGGTCCCGGGCCTCTTCATTTGCAATGCAAATCGGTTCGCCCGCGCGGTTGCCGCTCGTGGCGACCACCGGGTGGGGGAAGGCCTCAAGCAGCAGATGATGGAGCGGCGAATACGGCAGCATGAGGCCCACCCAGGGAGAGCTTTGGCCGACGCCGGCGGCGAGCGGAGCGTCCTCACGCTGCCGCAGCAGGACAATGGGCGCGGCGGAGGATTCGAGCAGCTTTTGCTCGTCCTCGTTGATGTAGGCGAGGGCGCGGGCGGCGTCGAGGCTGGGCGCCATGACGGCGAAGGGCTTGGCTTCGCGGTGCTTGCGCTCGCGGAGGCGGGCGACGGCGGCCTCGTTGCGGGCGTCCACGAGGAGCTGGTAGCCGCCGATGCTTTTGAGGGCGAGGATGCGGCCTTCGGTGAGGGCGGAGGCGGCGGCGGCGAGGGTGGGGCGGGGCTGAAGTCCCGCGCGGGCTGAAGCCCGCCCTACGGGGGTTTGGATCGAGAGGCGGGGGCCGCAGGCGGGGCAGGCGATGGGCTGGGCGTGGAAGCGGCGGTCCTGGGGGTCTTCATATTCCGCGCGACAGGCGGGGCAGAGGGCGAACGCCTGCATGGTGGTGTGTGGGCGGTCGTAGGGCAGGGCGGTAATGATGGTGTAGCGGGGTCCGCAGCGGGTGCAGTTGGTGAAGGGGTAGGCGAAGCGGCGTTCGTCCGGCGACCGCATTTCGGCGAGACACTCGGGGCAGACGGCCAGGTCGGGCAGGATGGCGGCTACGGGCGCTTCGCCAGCGGCGCTCGGTACGATTTCGAACCCCTGGAGACCTGCGGGAGCGAGGCGGGTGACCTCCTCGTGGGCGATCCAGGCGGCGGGCGGGCATTCAGCCAGGAGGCGGCGATGGAACTCTGCGATCGCCGCGCCCTCGGCTTCGATGACGACGCCCGCCGGGGTGTTGCGGACCCAGCCCGCAAGATGCAACTCGTGAGCCAGGCGGTGGACGAAGGGGCGGAAGCCGGTTCCCTGGACCGCGCCGGTCAGTGTGAGCCGAATTCGCTCGATCATCCATCTCCAGCGTAACCGTTGCCGAGGGAAATTCGCCGAATCCATCCTCGAAGGTCAAACATCCTTACTTGGGAGGAGAATCGATGACACGTCAACTATTTTTGATTTTTGCCCTGGGCGCCCCATTCCTGCAGGCGGAGCCCACGAACTGGAAGATTGACACGTCGCACTCGGCGGCGCAATTCAGCGTGAAGCACATGATGGTCTCGACGGTGCGAGGCCATTTCGGCACGCTGACGGGGACGGCGGTTTATGACCAGGCGAACCCGGGCGCGACGAAGGTGGAAGCCGAAGTGGATGTCAACACGATTGATACGCGGAATGAGCGGCGCGACAAGCATCTGCGCAGCGCGGATTTCTTCGACGTGGAAAACCACCCGAAGATGACGTTCAAGTCGAAGTCGGTGCGGGCGCTTGGGCCGGGCAAAATGCAGTTGGCTGGCGATCTGACGATCCGGGGCACGACGAAGGAAGTCGTGTTCGAAGTGGAAGGCCCGACGGCTCCCATCAACACCGGACGCGGGATGAAGATGGGCGCGGTGGCGACCACGAAGATCAACCGCAAGGATTTCGGGATTACCTGGAACCGCGCGATCGAGGCCGGGGGCGTGACGGTGGGTGATGAGGTCACGCTGACGATCGATATTCAGTTGGATCAGGTGAAGTAGGTGCGGGGCTGAAGCCCCGCGCAGGCTGAAGCCTGCCCTACTTTTGGGCGGGGTCTCGTACCAGTTCCATCAGCGCTTCGCGCGGAGGCCCGGTTAAAACCCGCCCTACAGTGGGCCGGGGTCAGATCTTGACCTTGGCCCTTTTGGCTTCGTAGGCTTGGAACTCTTCGAGGTATTTCTCGTAGCCCGCGCGGCCCATGAGGCCGAAGGTGAAGCGCTTGCCGAGTTCGACACCTTCCTGGTCGAAGGCGTCGATATCCAGCAATTCGCCCATAAAGGCGGTCTGGAATTCGAACATCTGGATCAGGGCGCCGAGGTGGGATTCGTCGACGCGGTCGATGGTGAAGGTGCAATTGGGGCGGCTGTTGGCGGAGAGGGCGGCGGCGGTAGCGACGCGTTCGGCATCGATCAATTTGGCGAGGCTGTGGCCGGTGAGGTAGTCGAAGCTGTCGTAGCCGGTTTTTGCTTTGTCGATTTTGCCGGTTTCGGCCCATTTCCCCACGGCGAGGAAGGTGAAGACCTTGTCGTTGGGGCCTTCAATATACAGCTGGACCTGCGAATGCTGGTCGGTGGCGCCGAGCGCGGCGACGGGCGTCTGTCCCACGTTCACTCGCTTGCCCTGGCGGTTTTTGGCCTTGCCGAGGGATTCGGCCCAAAGCTGGCGGAACCAGAAGGCGACGCCCCAGAGGTGATTGGCATACGGGAACATCACCTGGATGGACTTCTTGCGTTTGGTCCAGATGAGGTAGTGGTGCAGGGCGGAGCGGAGGGCGATGTTCTCGTTCAGATCGCCGCTCCAGGATTGGGTGGTCATAGCCGCGGCGCCCTGGCACAACTTCTTGATGTTGACGCCGATGAGGGCGGCGGGGACAAGGCCGACGGCGGACAGCACGCTGAAGCGGCCGCCGACGTTGTCGGGCAGGTGAAACGTGGGCAGGCGGTAATCCACCGCGAACTTCTTGAGGTCGCCGCGGTCCTCGCTGGTGACGGCGACGACTCGCTTGAGCGCCTTCTTCGCGCCGAGCGCATTCTTGAGCCACGCGTGGACGATCAGCAGCGTGGCCATGGTTTCGGCGGTGGAGCCGGACTTGGCGATGGGGACGACGAGGGTCCGTTTGGGGTTCATCGACTGGAGGGCATTGGCGATGAACACCGGGTCCACGTTGTCGAGAATGATGAGGCGGGGGTTCTTAGGCGAATGCGCGCCCTGGACTGGGTGAGGGCCGCGGAGGCCGCAATCGAGCGCCCAGGCGCCGAGGGCGCTGCCGCCGATGCCGGCGACGCAGACGGTATCGTAATCCCCAGCGGCGGACTTGGCGAAAGCGGCCGCGGCGTTGATCAGGGTCGTGTCGGAGGGCAGGGCGGGGAAGCCGTAGCGGCCTTCGTCGAAGCTTTTGCGGAAGCCGGCGAGCGCGGCGGCGGCGAGGGGATTCGCCTTGCGGATTTCATCGGCGGTGAGGCCGTGGGCCGCGCCCACCAGGGAGGCGGAGAGGTTCGTGGGGTCGTAGTGGATGCTCATGATGACGGATGCGCGCCGCGGGGCGCGGCGCAAGTGTCAGGATATCGCGAACGGCCGGGGAGCGGACTTAGTACTCGCCGCCGGTGTCGCCGGTGGTGAGGAAGGTGTTGGAGATGTGGTCGTGCCAGGTGAGGGTTTCCTGGTCGCAGATAGCCCAGAGCAGGCCCATGGCGCCGCTGGCGACGCTGAGACAGCCGGCGAAGACGCGCTTCAGACGCGCGGCGAGCTTGGGGCGTTCCCCGTTCACGCCGATCAATTCGAGCTGAGCGCCCTGCAGGCCGAGCGTGAGCTGGCCGCCGGCGGCGAAGACGAGCTTGTACGCCAGCATGATCAGCAGGGGCGCGGGGGCGAAGTAGATCAGGCTTCTGAGATCGATGGCGGGGAATGCACCCAGCGTGAGCCGGATAGCGAGCAGGAAAAGAATGGTGAAGGCGAAGACGACGCCCACGTCGAACGCCGTGGCGAGCGCGCGCAGGCCCAGCGGGGCGACGACGAGCCGGGGCCGGCTGGAATGCGTGACGGGCGGCAGGTTTTGCACCGGGACGGCCGCGTCGAAATCGAAGGCGCGCTGGTTTTCCGAGATGCTGCGGCGCGAGGAGCGCTTGCGGCGGACCGGGCCGGTGGGCTGGGCCGCGACGCCCGCCCAGGGGTCCATTTCGACCACGGCCCCGGGCTGCCGGTAGCTGAACAGAGCGGGCTGCCCCGGCTGGCTGCGCCGCCGGACTTCGACGGGCGGGGCTTCAGGATTGCCGGCCACGGCCTGCAGGCGCGCGCGGGGATTTCGTTCAAAACTTTGCGGGGAAAGGTCGTAGGCAGGCGCGGTGGCGGTCTCCACAACGGGGTAGGTTTGGGGCGCGGCCACGGGCTGGCCGTGGTACAACCGCCGCTGGCACTTGCCGCAGCGCAGCGCGCTTTCCGAGTTGTTGGAACCACAATAACGGCAACGCATACTCATCGATCTTCGTCCTTATCGCAGTGCGATGGTTGATCCTTTCCCGGCGCCCATGCTAGTTTGGGCTTTGCTTCCGGCTGTGTCGACTGCCTTAACGCGGACTAGGGCATTTATTCCCTACCTTCTCTTTCCTAACATAAGTTGTAGGAAATGTCACGGTTTTTTATTCACCGGTACCAGGACTTTGGGGGCGGTTTGGGCGCTGAGTCTGCTGGCAGTCTCTACTTTTGCCCAATTGCCGCCGCCCGCGCCGCCGCCGCCTCCGCCCAATGCGGCCGCGGCGCCGGCGGTTCCAATGAAAGTAGTCCGGTCGAATCCCGTACCGGCTGGTGAATACCGGATTGAAGCCATTCTTCAGGAACGCGAGGGCCCGGTGTACCGTTTGCGGGGAAACGCCTCGATCGAGACGGCGGAGTTGTTGATCGAAGCAGAAGAGATCGATTTCAACGAAGAGATGAATACAGCTGAAGCCCGGGGCAATGTCCATCTGCTCAGCTTCCGGGAGGGGGAAGAGCTTTGGGCTGGGCGCGCCGAATATCATTTCACGAGCCAGACGGGCAATTTCTATGAGGTGCGCGGCTCGGCGCCGGCGAAAATCGATCCCCGGCCCGGCATTCTCACCACAGGGCAGCCGTTCCTGTTTTCCGGCGACTGGGCCGAAAAGATCAAGGACCGGTATCTGCTCTATCGCGGCACATTGACAAACTGCACGTATCCGAACCCCTGGTGGACGCTGGATTCGCCGCAATTCGACATCATCCCGGGAGAACGCGCGATCGCCCGGCGGGCCGTGTTCCGGATGCGCAAGGTCCCCATCTTCTATGCGCCGCTATTTTACAAGTCGCTTTCGGATTCGGAACGTAAGAGCGGGTTTCTCACGCCGAACATCGGCAATTCGAACCGCCGGGGCTTCATGTACGGGCTCGGTTACTACTGGGCCATCAACCGCAGCTACGACGTGCTGTACCGGGCCCAATACTTCACCCAGCGCGGCGTGGCCCACAACGTGGACCTGCGCGGCAAGCCCACGCAGAATTCCGACTTCAACTTCATTCTTTACGGCATTGACGACAAGGGCCTGAAGCGGCAGGACGGTACGCGCGAGAAACAGGGCGGCCTGCTGATGAGCGCGACGGGCCAGGCGCAGTGGGGCAAGGGCTTCTATTCCCGCGGCGTGGTGAATTATCTGAGTAACTTCGTGTTCCGGCAGGCGTTCACGGAGACCTTCAACGAAGCGGTGTTTTCCGAAGTCAACAGCATCTTCTTCACTTCGAAGGATTGGTCCCACTACCATCTGAACGTCGTTTTCGCGCAGCAGGACAACTTCCAGGACATCACGCCGGGCAACAAGATCCAGATCCGGAAACTGCCGCGTGTGGAATTTCTGAGCCGCGACCACCAGATCACCAAGCGGGATTTCCCGTTGTGGGTTTCCTGGAACTCGAGCTTCGGGCTGGTGCGGCGGAATCAGCCTCTGTTTCAGACCCGGCGGTTCGTGGAACGGCTGGATTTCGAGCCGCGGGTGATGACGGCGTTGCGCTGGAAGGGGATCCATCTGGCGCCTTATCTTTCCTTCCGCGAAACCTACTACGGGTCGAGTTTCGACAATGGCATGATCCGCGGCGAGAACTACAACCGCTTCTCCCGCGAAATCGGCCTTGATCTCAATCTGCCTTCGCTGAGCCGGATTTACAACGCGCCGCGCTGGACCGGCGCGCGGCAGTGGAAGCATTCGATCGAGCCGCGCGCTCAGTTCCGCCACGTGGCGGGCGTGACCGATTTCCACCGCATGATCCGGTTCGACGAGATGGAACTGGTAGCCAACACGACGGAACTGGATCTCACCATCGCGAACCGCCTTCTGGCGAAGACGCGTTCCGGGGAGGTGCGGGACTATTTGTCCTGGGAGGTGTCGCAGCGGCGGTTTTTCGACCCGGATTTCGGGGGCGCGCTCGAGGCCGGCCGGCGGAATGTGTTTCTGTCCGCGACACAGATGACGGCTTACACGTTTCTGAACGAACGGCGCCACTATTCGCCGGTGGTGAGCGTGCTGCGCGCGCAGCCGCGCCCGGCGTTCGGGTTGGAATGGCGTACGGACTATGATCCGCTGCGGGGAAAACTGGTGAATTCGAGCGCCAGCGCGGACGCGCGCTTCACGAACTACTTCTTTTCGGTGGGCCACAACAAGGTGAGTTGCATACCACTGCTGGGCGGCGAGGGGCCGGCCAATCCGTGCCGCGGCACGCCGGCGCCGGGCACGGTGCTGTCGCCGCCGTCGAACCAGATCCGCAGCATGGTGGGACTGGGGCAGGAGAACCGGCGCGGGTGGAACGCGGGCTTTTTCGTTCTGTACGACTACCAGACGCGGATTCTGCAGTTCGTCAACACGCAGATGACCTACAACACGAACTGTTGCGCCTACAGTTTCCAGTTCCGGCGGCTGAATTTCGGCGCGCGCAACGAGAATCAGTTCCGGGTGGCGTTCGTGATCGCGAATATCGGCAGTTTTGGAACGCTGCGGCGGCAGGAACGGCTGTTTTGAGGTGCGCCCGCCGGATGGCGGGGGCTACCGTGTCCAACTAAGGCGGATGTGGAAGAGGTCACTGCCGCTGCCTGGATCTTCGACCAGAATCCGCGCGGTGTAATGGTTGCCGGCATCCGGCCGCTCCAGCAGCGTGACTTTCCCGCGCCCGCGGACCTTTCTCATGTCGAGCCGGACCGGGGCTTGGGGCAGAGGCTGGCTGCAACTCGAATCGGCGGGTACCGGGAGTCCGCCGCGCTTCACCCCATAAGCGATCTCCTCGCCGCGCAAGTAGAACTCAACATCCTGGTCCACGCGGACGCGCAAGTCACAAAGGCCAGCCGTCGCTTTGGCGTCGTAGGGCGAGATCCTTTGAAACGGAATCGGATTGGGCGGCAGGGGCGGGATGACCGGAGCGGGCGGCGTTGGGGGCAGGCGCTTGCTCAGAGCGATAAGGCCGACCAGGGCGCTGTCGCCGCCGGCCGCCAGGATTTCGCTGCCGACCGTCGGCGAGATAGTGAAATCCACTCCGCGCGCTTCGATCAGCCGCTCCAGGCGTTTGCGCTCGGGGCGCAGTTTCAGCACGAGCAGCAGATCGTTTTGAGAGATCGGCGGACCGGCCGGCCGGAAGCTGGACTTCAGGCTGGCCAGGAAAGCCGGTGTGGCGCCGGCCTGCTTCAACGCCGCTTCGTCCTCCTCGTTCGGGTAGAAGTCCACACCGCGCTGTTTCACATCTTCGGTTAACTGCGCCGCGTCCCTGCCGCCTTGAAGTGCTTCGATCAGAGTGGCGCGGGAGAATGTCTGCGGCATCGCCAGAGGCGCGAGCAGCGCCAGGAGCAAGACTGGTTTCATTCGCGCCTCCTCATCATTTCTTCAACGAAAAAGTGACCTCGACATCGGTGAGCACTTCCACCGGGACGCCGTTGACCAACGCCGGCTCGTAAGCCCACGTCCGCACGGCGGAAACCGCCGCGGCGCTCAACATGGAGTGGCCGCTCACCACTTTCACGTCTGTCACTTCGCCGGAGGCGTCAATGCGGATATCCAGTAAGACCTTGCCGCTGAGATTCATCCGGGCGGCCAAGACCGGGTATTCGGGAGGTGTCTGCCGGATGAGCCTGCGGGCCTGCTCGGCGCCGGGCACACGGATCGGTTTGGGGGCGTGAGGCGCGGGCGCTACACCGCGGGGCGCCAGCGCCGGCGCTGGGGTGGCTTTGGGTTCGGCATCTCGCTGGTTCACCACAGCGGCGCCGACAACCAGTTTGTTGCCGCCGGCCGCGATGATTTCGGCGGCGGTCTCACGGTCCACTGCGAAAGCGGCTCCCCGCAGCTTGATCAGATCGATGAGTACCTGCGGATCGACTCCGGCTTGCAGGATGAGGATCACCTTCTCGCGGGTGAGGGGTGGCCCCTCGGGAAGCTCGATCGGCGGAGGCGGTGGGGCCGTCTCTCCGCGGTAGTTCGCTCGTACGGCTTCGATCAGGCGCTTGTCCGCGCCGAGCTTGGCGAGTTGCTTTTCATCCTCCGGCTGAATGCGGAAGTCCACGCCGATGTCGCGAATGATCCCGATCAGCTCCTCCGGCTTCAAGCCGCCGATGCGCACGGCTTCCATCAGGCCTTGCCTGTCGATCGGCTTGGGCGCGGTGGCGTCCTGGGCGAACCAGGCGGGCGCCAGGACGAGGGCCAGTAGTGCGCAGCGCAATTTCATGGCGTCTGCTTCAGCCTCTCGATGCATTGCGCTTCGGTGAGGCCCAGGGCCATGCAGGTCCGCAGGCGGAGTTCGGAGGGTGCAGGATCCTTGGCGGCGGGCGAGGACTTGGGCGCGGCGGGCTTCGTCTCGACCTGTTTAGGCGTGGCGGGTTGAGGCGCGACGGGTGCGCTGGTCTGCTTGATCGCCGCCGCCGGCGGCTGTGAAGTCTCCGGCGCCTGTGCCGAGGCGGGCTGAGCAGCCGGGGGCGGCGTGGCGGTTTCTTGCTGGACGACGGGCACGTCCTTGGGGCGGGTATTCCAGTAGAGCACCGCGGCGCCTCCGCCAAGAACGATCACCAGCAGGGCCACCATCAGCCAAAGCCCGCTGCGAACACCCGCCGGAGGGGGCGGTGTGAACTCATGATTCGCCGTGGGCGTTGGCGTGCGCGGCTCCTGGGCGTACATCTGGCCGGTAGCGGCATCCGGGTGAAATGCGCGGCGCAGGGCGCGGGCCAGTTCCTCGCCGGTTGCATAGCGGTCCTTCGGATCCTTCGCGAGGCACTTCAGCACCACCTGTTCCAGGGCCTCGGGTGTTTCGGGATTGAGGCTGCGGATGGGCGGGGGCTGTAGTGTCAGGTGCCCGTTCATGACCGTGAAATCGGTATCGCCCTCCGGCGAAACGAAGGGCGGCCGGCCGGTGAGCAGGTCGTACAACACGCAACCGAAGCTGTAGATGTCGGTGCGGTGATCGATTTCGCGGGGCCGCGCGATCTGTTCCGGGCTCATGTAGTGAACGGTGCCCACGGCGACGCCGGTCCGGGTGAGCCGCTCCTCTCCCACGGCGAGCGCGATGCCGAAGTCGGTCAGGTAAGCTTTGAGGGCCTCGTCCAGCAGGATATTCGACGGTTTCACGTCGCGATGAACCAGCCCGCGCTTGTGAGCGTGATCGAGCGCCAGCGCGATGTCCTGTCCAATCGACTCGACCACCTCGAGCGGCAGCGGGCCGGGCTTCCGTTTCTGAAGTTCTGTAACCGATTCGCCCTCGACGAAGTCCATCACCAGGAAACGGTCCTCGCCCCGGACCAGGAAGTCGAGCACCTCGACGATGTTCGGGTGCCGCAGCGCCGCTTGACGGCGGCCCTCGCTGAGGAACCGCTGCTCGAATTCAGGATTGGACGTGAGCCGCGTGGAAAGGCACTTGATGGCGACGAGTTTGCCGAGGTCCACATGACGCGCAACCCACACCTGCGCCATCCCGCCTTCGCCGAGTTTGCGCTCAAGGACGTACTTATCCACGCGGTCGCCAGCCTGCATCGCAGCCTAATTATAGCCGAAGGGTCACGCCAATCAAGCTGGCCGCCGTACTGGCCGGGGTACTGGGAACGCCACGGCTGGAGCCTTGCCTTGCCCGATCACACACGGTTGTGACAAGATGACGGCAGCGCCACCCGCAACCGCATGTCCTTCCTCTCTGAAGCGGATCTTCCCCTGCTGTCCTATCCGGTGAATCCGCGTGCGGAGTATCTGGAGAAACCCGACTACACTCAGCCCCGGCTGCAAATCGGCCGCGACCGGCGATCACAATTGCTGTCGATGCTGGAGTTGCTGTACGGACCCGGGCAGGCCGCGGCCACGTATCCGGAGCTGGAGCGGATACTCCAGGTCCACCAGGCCTATAAATCGCCCGAACTGCTGGCCCAGGAGGCCACCTTTAACCCTTGCGAGCGGCTCACCGAGCGCGATGTCATCGCGATCACCTACGGGGAGATCGTCTCCAAAACGCGCCGCGCACCGCTTGAGATTCTGCACGATCTGCTGCTGCTGTTTCTGCGCGGCGTGATCAACACGGTGCATATTCTGCCGTTCTTTCCCTATAGTTCCGACCGCGGGTTTTCGGTGATCGACTACAAGCAGGTGGACCCGCGCCTGGGCACGTGGCGCGAGATCCGCTCGATGCACCACAATTTCCGGCTCATGTTCGATGGCGTGGTGAACCATATCTCCGCTGAGAGCGAGTGGTTCCGCGAATTTCTCAACGGCAATCCGGAATACGAGGACTTCTTCAACAGCTTCGCGACGCGCGACCGGCTGAGCTCCGAGCACCTCCGGCTGATCATGCGGCCGCGGGTGAGCGACGTGCTGACGAAGTACGACACGCTGCATGGTCCGCGCTGGGTGTGGACCACTTTCTCACCGGACCAGATCGATCTGAACTACAAGAACCCGCGTGTGCTGCTGCGCATGCTGAACGTGCTGTTGTTCTATGTCCGCCAGGGCGCGGACCTGATCCGGCTCGACGCCGCAACGTATCTCTGGGAAGAACTCGGAACCACCTGCGCGCATCTCGAGCAGACCCACGCCATCATCCGGCTGTTCCGCGCCGCCTTTGACGAGGTGGCGCCGCATACCGTGCTCATCACCGAGACCAACGTGCCGCAGGAAGATAACTTCTCCTATTTCGGCGACGGGACGGATGAAGCGCACATGGTGTATAACTTCTCGCTGCCGCCCGTGGTGCTGCACACATTTCTTTGCGGCGACTGTACGCGCTTGAACCGCTGGGCTTCCCAATTGAAGACGCCCTCGAACCAGACGGCGATTCTGCACATCCTCGACACGCATGACGGAATCGGACTACTGGGCGGGCGCGGCGTATTGTCCGATCGCGAGATCGACAATCTCGTCCAGACCACGCAGGCGCACGGCGGGCTGGTGGGCTATCGGACCGACCGGCAAGGGCGCCAGTCCCCCTACGAGTTGAATATCCCCTGGTACCAGGCATTGAACGGCTTCGAGCCGAAGGACCCGATTCCGCTGCAGGTGGCGCGCTATCTTGCGTCGCGCTCGATCGCGCTGGTGTTGCCCGGCGTGCCGGGAGTGTACTTGCCCGCCGTGGTGGGGAGTCTTGAACGCGTGCTGGATCACAGCCAGCTTGACGAGCCGAGGTCGATTAACCGCACGCTGGTGACCGAGGAAAAGCTGATCGACCGGCTCACCAACCCGGAAAGCTCTTATCACGAGGTGATGATCCGTTTCCGCCACATGCTGTCGGTGCGCGTTTCGCATCGCGCCTTCCACCCGAACGCGGCGAGGCGGGTGATCGATTCGCCGCCCACGGTGTTCGCGATAGAGAGGATTCATCCGGATACGGAAGTTCCTGTCTGGTGCCTGACCAACGTGACGGTGGGACCGCAGTTGTTGACGCTCGATACGGAGCGGGCCTTGTGGAGGGATCTGCTCTCGGCGCGCTTCTTCCGCGCGGCCAGGGGAGCGCTGCACCTGAACCTGGAGCCGTACGAAGTTTTGTGGCTCGAGCCTGCGCGGAACTGAACGCGGCGCGCGGCGAAGGTATAAAGTGGTTCCGATGAACCGCCGCCAGTTTCTTGCTTCCCTGGCCGCCTCCGGGGTGGCCCGCGGCCAGTCGGGACGGCTGCCGAACTTCGTTTTCATCCTGGCCGACGACCTCGGCGCGCGCGACCTCACACCCGATGGCAACTCGTTTCACGAGACACCCGCAATGGAGGCGCTGGTGCGCGACGGCGTCCGCTTCACCAACGGCTATGCGGCCTGCCCGGTATGTTCGCCGACGCGCGCGTCGATCATGACCGGCAAGTACCCGGCGCGGCTGAAGGTGACCGATTGGATCGCCGGCCGCCGCCAATGGCCCACGGCAAAGGTCATCACGCCTCCGAATAAACTTCAACTGGGCCTGGAAGAAGTGACGCTGGCCGAGGCGCTGCGGCCCTTGGGCTACACCAGCGCGCACATCGGCAAGTGGCATCTCGGCGGGCAGGGCTACGAGCCGGACAAACAGGGTTTCGACCTCAATATCGCGGGCGACCACCGCGGCGCGCCGCGTTCCTTCTTCGGACCGTTCGACATGCCCAACTTCCCGCCCGGCTCGAAGAAGGACGAACTCACCGAGAGGCTGACGGAAGAGGCGTGCAACTACATCGCGAAACAGCGCAAGGCTCGGCCTTTTTTCCTCCACTTTTCGCATTACACGGTACACACGCCGATTCAGGCGCGCGAGGCCACGATCGAGAGATACCGGGCGAAACTGGGCGGCAAGCCCTTCCCCGACCCGGTGTATGCCGCGATGGTGGAAAGCCTGGACCGCTCGGTCGGCGCCGTGCGCAAGGCCCTGGAGGACGCCGGCCTGGCGCGCGACACCGCGATCTTCTTCTTTTCCGACAACGGCGGGCTGCGCTACGAAGGCGGGCAGAAGCGCCTCGTGACTTCCAACGCGCCATTGCGCGCGGGCAAGGGCCACCTATACGAAGGCGGCATCCGCGAGCCTTTGTATATACACTGGCCTGGTGTCACCAAGCCCGGCCGGGTGATCGATACGCCGGTGAGTTCGATTGACTTCTTCCCGACGATGCTCGATATGGCGGGCACGCAGCCGCCGCTGCCGGTGGACGGCGTGAGCCTGGCGCCGCTGCTGCGGGGCGGTCCGCCACTCGCACGCGAAGCGCTCTATTGGCACTACCCTCACTACTCGAACCAGGGAGGCGCGCCGGGAGGAGCCGTCCGGATGGGCGACTGGAAGCTGATCGAGTTTTACGAGGATGGGCGGCTGGAGTTGTTCAACCTGAGGGACGACCCGGGCGAAACCGCGAATTTATCGCTCAAAAATCCAAAAAAAGCGCGAGAAATGCACGAAAAACTGCGCCAATGGCGCCAGGAGACGAATGCGCTGATGCCGGATCCGAACCCGGCCTACGATCCGGCCACTTCGGACCAGGGTCTCACCGGCGCGGAGAAGCCGACGCCGCCAGTACAGCCCTGATCCCGGAGACCGGCCGGTCCCAGCTGCTCAAGCTTTGGGATTCCTGGGTCAGCCCTTGGGTTTGAAGTAAAACACCATTCCGGCGCCGGAGGCCGCGAGGACGTAGCCGAGCCAGAGCAGCGGATTGACGGCGGACTTGGGCGGGTGGGTGACCATCGAGACGGCCACGTTGATCAGGGGCGCGAGTCCAAAGACCAGGGGCATGACGTAATTCGGCACGCCGCCGCTGCGGAAAGCCCAGATGATGCAGATGGCGCCGAGCGCGCCGAGCGCGCCGCCCATCCAGGCGTTAAACGAACCGGCGAGGTTAAAGCCCTTGAGCTCGCCCTGCGCGCCCAGCACAAACAGCGGGACCAGCACGCCGACGCAGAAATACGCGAAGCCCACCAGCAGCAGTGCGCGCAGCGGGTTGCCGAGCTGCATCTGTCCCTTGTGAAGCACGGGGCCGTAGACGCCCCAGAAGAGAGCCGCGCCGAGCGCGAAGACGACCCAAAGCATGGATTTCTGTTTCCCCTGTGTCATGGTTGGCGGTTAAAAGGACAGCCGCAGGGCCAGTTGGAGCTGGCGCGCGCTGGTTACAGTTTGTCTGATGAGCCCGAGCGAAGAAAGTGGCAATTCCTGCGGCGCGGTTCCGGCGAAAGCGGTCAGGCCGGGCGGGCCGAAGTTGGCGCGGTTGGCCAGATTGAACATCTCCGCGCGGAACTGGAGGTTGCCCTTCTCGCCGAGGGCGCGGAGTGCGAAGTTGCGCATCAGGGCGACATCGAAGCTGCGCAGGTTCGGTCCGATGAGCGCGCCGCGGCCCAGATTGCCGAGCTGGCCGGCAGGCTGCAGGGCGAAGGCGGCCGGGTTGAACCAGCGGGCCGGATCGCCCTGAATGGCGGACTGGTGGGTGAATCCGGGCGCCATCGATACGCGGTCGAAGCCGATGCCGGGGCCGAGCGAGGGCTGGGCAAGCGAGCGCGAACGGTTGGCCTGCACAAAGACCGTGAGCGGGTTGCCGCTGCGCATCGAGTAAATGCCCGCGAGCTGCCAGCCGCGCGCGAGGTAGTTGCGGCCGAGCGGCAGGCTCCACACAAAGTTCGAGACCCAGTTGTGCTTGGCGTGGTAGTCGGCGAGGCCTTTGTTGTAGTTGAGGCCTTCAAATTCGGGGAAGGCGGTCGTGGTGCCGTTGGTGGCGTCGCTGAAAAAGGTGGAGGCCTGCGTGGTGTCGATGTTGCGCGAGAAGGTGTAGGAGCTTTGCAGCATCAGGCCGCGGCCGAAGCGGCGGCGCAGTTCAAACAGGCCCGCGTTGTACCAGGAGTCGCCGTCGGAGGACTTGAGCTCGACGACGCCGAAGTTCGGGTTGCGGCGGCGCGGCGGTCCCGCGGGGAAGACGAGAGCGCCGTCGGGCTGGCGCTCGGGCGTGGCGGTGTTCCAGTCGCCGGAACGCCACAGGCGGCTGCCGCGCGAGCCGGCGAACCCGGCTGAGATCAGCAGGTCGCCCGGAAGCTGGTACTCGGCCATCAGGTTGTAAACGTGGACGCGCGGGCTTTCGATGTCCCATTGGATCGGACGGATCGAATTGGCGACGCCGGCGCTGAGGTTCGGCACCGGGAAGGTGGAGCCGGCGACGATCACGCGCGGCGTGGCGGGCGGGTTGGTGACGGTGACGATGAGGTGCTGGATATTGTTCGTGTTGAAGAACAGGCCGTAGCCGCCGCGGACCGAAAGGCGGCCCGTGCCGAGCACGTCCCAGGCGAAGCCGGCGCGCGGGGAGAGATTGGTGTAGGTGGGGTTCTGGTAGAGTTGCCCGACGGTGGGCGTGGCGTCGCTGAGCAGGTTGGGCACGGCGGAGTCCCGGCCGTAGATGTCGCGTGGCATGGTGGCGAATTCGTAACGGATGCCGAGGTTCAAAGTCAGCCGTGGAACGACGCGCCAGTCGTCCTGCAGGTAGAACCCCATCAGCGTCGAACGCCAGTAGCGGTCGATGGCGCCGCCGGCGGGCAGGCCCAGGAAGCGCAGCGGGCGGTTTTCCAGAAAATTGCGAAGGTTCGAGAAAGTCTGGATGCCGAGCGAAAAGGTGGGGTTCACCATGTTGTTGCGGTAGCGCTCGGCGAGCATGCCGCCCTTGAGCAGGTGGCGGCCCCGGACATGGGAGAAAAAATAGTCGAAGCCAAAAAGGTTTTGGACAAGCTGAACGTTTACAGAGGTTTGGGGCCCCCACCGGGGCAGGCCGCCGATATCGATATTGCCCGGCAGGCCGCGTCCGGGGATGAAGGGGTCGAGTGCGCGCGCGGTGTTGGCTTCGACGTCCTGGCCAATGCGGGTGCGGGCGAAGGAGCCGCGGAAGGTATGGGTGGTGCGGCCCGACGGCACCCAAGCGTGTTCCAGCGTCAGGAAATGATGGCGCGACAGGAACGACCGCGGGAATTGCGGGTAGTCGGTGGGCAGGCGCTGCGCGGCATCGTCGATGGTGTAGCGTGCGAACATCTGGTTGGCGGAGTTGAAATAGTGATCGAGGCGGCCCTGGCCGAAATGCTGGTCCAGCGTCTGGTTGAAACCGAAAGCATACTGGGCCAGGCCCCCGCCGCGCGAGGGGCCGTTCGGCAAAGGGTATTCATCGAGATACGGCCGGACCACGGGGTTGATCGTCACCGGGCCGTCGGGCAGAATACCGAGGCGCGCGTTCTCGTCGGGGACGACCGTCGAGATCGTGCGGCCGAGGCGCTCGCGCAGCGATTCGTAAGTCGTAAAGAAGAAGGTCTTTTCGCGCCGGATCGGTCCCCCGAGGGAGCCGCCGAACTGGTTCCGGTTGAACTCGGGCCGCTTGGCCGGGTCGAAGAAATTGCGCGCGTCGAAGTTGTCGTTGCGGAGGAAGTGGAACAGCGAGCCGTGGTATTCGTTCCCGCCGGACTTGGTGAGCGCGTTCACCTGGCCGCCCGAGTTGCGGCCGAATTCGGCGGAGTAGGCATTCAGTTCCACGCGAAACTCGCGAATGGCTTCGAGACCGAGCGCCGTGCCGGCGGCGGAACTCGCCGGGGCGTTCGTGAAATCGTTCTGCGGCGTGCCGTCGATCAGATAGACGTTTGAACGGGGGTCGCGGCCGTTCATCGACATGGCGAGGCCGTGGGCGACCACCGAACCGCCGTCGCGGTGCGGGAAGGCGGTGACTCCGGGCGTCAGCAGGGCGAGGTCGGTGTAGTTGCGGCCATTGAGGGGCAGTTCGCGCATGGCCATCTCGCCCACCAGAAAGCTGAGTTCGGAGGTTTGGGTGTTCACCATCGAGGGGCGGTCGGTGATGGTGATCTGCTGGTCGATGGCGCCGATCTGGAGAGTCAGGTCCACGGTGAGGGAGGCGGCCACCGTGAGTTCGATGCCTTCGCGGACGACGGGACGGAAACCGTCGCGCTCCACCTTCAGGCGGTACACGGAGGCTGGCAGGCTGGCGAGGACGTACCTGCCTTCGCCGTCGGTCTGAGTCGAGCGCGAAAGGCCCGTGGGCGTTTGCTCGGCGGTGACGCTCACGCCGGGCAGCGGCGCGCCGGTGGCATCGCTCACCGTGCCGGCGAGCCGGCCGGCGGTCTGGGCAAGAAGACAGGGGGCAGCGAGTACGGCTAGCGCCGTCCAGCGAAATAGCTTCATCGGGAAACCTTTAGTGTAACAATGCGGGCTTTCGCGCCGTTGTGACAACATGGCATATAGGTACAGACGGACCGGGGCCCCAAATTGACAGTTAATAGGAAGGCGACACTAACGATCCTTGTGGTTACTCTGATCGTGCTCCATCAGGACTTCTGGTTCTGGCGCGAGGCGCGGCCGTTGTTGTTCGGCTTCCTGCCGCCGGCGCTCTGGTATCACATTGCCTATTGCTTCGCGGCCTCGGCGGCGATGGCGGCTCTGGTGAAGTGGGCGTGGCCGGGCGAGGATGAAGAACCCCGTTCCGGGGACCGGGAGCTGGGCGCTTGATCCCTACGCTTCTCGTCTTTGGCTACCTCGCGACCGTTTTTTACATCGGTATCTTCGCGTTCCGCCATAGCGGCCAGGGGGCCGAGGACTTCTTCCTCGCGGGGCGCTCTCTGGGCACCACCGTCTTTCTGCTCTCGCTGTTCGGCACCAACATGACCGCCTTCACTATCCTGGGCGCGTCCGGCCATGCGTTCGCCAACGGCGTGGTGACCTTCAGCCTGATGGCCTCGAGTTCCGCGATCGTGATCCCGCTGACGCTGTTTTTCTTCGGAACCCGTCTTTGGGCCCTGGGCAAACGCCACGGCTTCATCACGCCCGTCCAGATGATGCGCGACCGCTGGGAATGCAGCCACATCGGCACCTTCATCACGCTGGCCCAGACCGCATTTCTGGTGCCCTACATCATCATCAGCGTGATGGGCGGGGGCACCGCGCTGAGCGCCATCAGCGGCGGCCTCATCCCCTACTGGGCGGGCGGCGCGGTGGTGGCGATCGTCGTCATGAGCTACGTGTTCTTCGGCGGCATGCGCGGCACGGCGTGGGTGAACACGTTCCAGACGATCCTGTTCCTGAGCTTCGGCTCGGTCACAATCGTGGTGATCGGCTACGGCATGGGCGGCTTCGCTCCCGCGGTGGAAACGATGCTGACCGACGCGCGCCAGGCGGTGATGCTGACGCGCGAGAACACCTCGATGGCGTATTTCGTGAGCTACCTGTTCATACCGCTGTCGTCGATCGCTTTCCCCCATATGTCGATCTTCTGCCTCACGGCGAAGCGGATGGCATCGTTCAAGAAAACCGTGGTTCTGTATCCGCTCTGCATCATGGCGGTGTGGCTGCCATCGGTCTTCCTCGGGGTGATGGCGAACCGCGCGACGGAGGTGCCCGGCATTCAGGCGAAGCTCGAGGCGCGCGCCACGCTGGCCGCGCAGGGGCCGGCGCTGGTCGCCGAACAGCGCGACGAACTGCGCCAGAAGGCCGCGGGCGACGATATCCTGCTCCTGCTTCTCGATCAATACGCCCCGCTTTGGCTGGCGGGCCTGCTGGGCGCCGGCATCATGGCCGCGGTGATGGCGAGCGATTCGCAAATCCTGGCGCTTTCCACCATGGTGACCGAGGACCTGTTCGCCTATTACGGCGGCAAGGAGAGGTTCGGCGAGGCGCTTCAGGTGTTCACCGGACGGGCGTTCGTGGTGGGCGTCACCGTGGTCGCCTATGTAATCGCGCTGCGCGCGCCGGGCGCGATTTTCGACGTGGCGGTGCAATACGCCTTCACCGGCTACGCCGCGATGTGCCCGCTGCTGTGGGCGGCGCTGTACTGGCGGCGCAGCACGAAGTGGGGCGCGCTGGCGGCCGCGCTGTGGTCCGTGGGCGCGGTGGCGGCCATCGCCGTTTTTCAGGCCGTCGTGACGGCGCCGGGCGTGGTGTTGCGGCTGGGCGGCGTGGACGTGATCGAGCGCACAGCGCGCGGGACCTCGATTCTGGGCTTCATGCCGGTGGCGCCCGTCACATTGATCTCGCTGGTGCTGGTGGTGGGGGTCTCGCTTGCTACCCAGGCGCCGGGGGCGGAGACGCTGGCGCGGTTCTTCAGCCGCCCGCGCGCTGCAGCACCTCGATAGAGTACACGCCCGCGGCCGTGGCTCCGCCATCGATCAGAAATTGCTGCCCGGTGAGATACCCGGCGGCGGGCGAGGCGAGAAACAAGGCCATCCCGGCGACATCCTCCGGCCCGGCCAGCCGTCCAAGCGGGATCGTCCGCGCGCGCAGCGCGGCGCGTTCTTCACCGTAGACCCCAAGCAGCATTTCGTTCATCACCGGACCGGGCGAGATCGCATTCACCGTAATGCTGTGGCGCGCCAGTTCCACGGCCATCACCCGCGTGAGGCCGAGGACCGCCGCCTTCGCCGTGCCATAGCCCGTGAAGCCGAACTGCCCATGGTTGGCTCCGACCGAAGCCAGCGTCAGAATGCGCCCTCCGCGGCCCTGCTCCACCATGCGGCGCGCGGCGGCCTGGCAGCCCAGCAGGAGACCGGTCAGATTCACGGCGATCGAACGCTGGAAATCATCGAGCGGGTAATCGAGAAAATCTCCCATCATGACGACGCCCGCATTGGCGATGAAGACATCCACCCCGCCGAAGCGCTCCGTGGCGCACTGGATCAGTGCGGCGGCCGTGCCGGGCTCACTGACGTCTCCAGTCACCCACGCGGCTGTGCCGCCCTCCGCCCGGACTTCCTCCGCCACCTGCCGCGCCCTTTCTTCCGACCGCCCATGGATGAGAACCTGGTGGCCGGCCCGAGCGAACGCCAGCGCGAGCACGCGGCCGATACCTGAGGTGGAGCCGGTGATAATAACGGAGCGGGTGGTTTCGGTCATGGACATCTCAATTGCCCTTGTATCACGCCTTGCCGTCCGGACGCGAAAAAGGCCCCGGAGCGCTACACTCCGGGGCCTTGAGGAAGCCGTTACGCAGCGTACCTGGTACCTGACGCTGGAAAGTGGACCTACGCGACTTGCGCGCGGTATCGGGTCATCATTTCGTGCATCTGGTCCTTAAGATTGAGCTTGAGCTTTTTGAGCTTGTGTTCCTCGATCTCATCCTCGGGAGTCAAATGGGGCTTCGCTTCGATCTCGCTGATCTGGCGCTCATACTCGGAGTGCTTCTCAGCCAAGGCGCGAAACTCCTCGTTCGACTGCATCAAGTACGCCTTCAGTTCTTCCTGAGCAAACTTGTCCATGATGGGTGGTTCTCCTTTGGGTGAACAACCACGCCGAGTCGGGTTTTTGGGGTCACTGGCTCGGTGGGTTTCAACATCTGCATGACGCAGCGCAACGGAGCCCCTCGGTTCCGCTGTCATCCTGAAAGTATCATCTTTTCGATACTGTGACAATCCCCGATTCGCAGGGTTGCCGTACTGGGAAAAGCCGTAGGCCGTACCGCCCGGAACGCCACCCGCGGAATTAGCACCGCCATGCTTCGTTCGGCCCGCGAACCCAAAGCCAGAGGGCAGTTCCGGACAATACGGCCTCACACTCCGGTAGATGCGCGGGAGCCGCGCGGGGTTTCCGGGATCGGCCGGCAGGCTTGCCCGCCGGTTACGCGGGAGGCGGCTTGCGCCGCAACAGCCGGTCAGTGAACGTGCGCTTCCCAGGGTGGAAGGCGCGGGCGGCGCCGGCGAGGTAAGGGCGGAACTCGCGGGTCCACCAGGGCAGCAGGCCCTCGTGGCGGATCTCCTGTAACGTTTGAGTGTAGTGATCCAGGATATTTACCGACAGAAGCTGCGAGGCCCGGCGGGCGGCAGCGCGCGTGGATTTGCCGAGCCACACGAATTGCCCCGGCAGCCGCGTAACCACCGACAGCGCCATCAGCGAAGAAAGCTCGAAAACCGAGCGCTGCTCGGCTGTCGCCGTCGCGCGCAAGTCGCGCCAATGGCGTTCGAGGGACTCAATGCCGGGCCGCGGCATGGTCTGCAAGGGGCCCCGGATCGCGGCCCATTCCTCGCGCAGCGTCTGGATGTCGAGCGGCAGCGTATTGAAACTCTCGGCGGCGCGTCCCGCGGAAACTTCGAGGGCATCGAGCACCTGGTCCATCGTGGAGGGTTGGGCTTCCGCGGGGATGAGTCCTTCGGCCTTCAGTGACTCGCCGATTTCGCGGATCAGGTGGCGGCCCGCGCCGGAGAGGTCCGCAAACGCCGCCAAGACCCAGACCGGGGAGGCGCGGAAGGTGAGCAGGCCGATCATTTCGATGCCGTTGCCGGCCGTGCGGCGCAACAGAAAGTCACTTGCCAGACGGCCTTCGGCCGGAAAAGCGCCCTCCACTTCGCCGACCTGTTCGATCAGAAACCGCAGGACGGCCTCCACCATGGTCTGGTAGAGCCGCGTGCGGCGGACGGCCGCGGGCAGCGCCGCTTCCCCGATTTCACGCAGCAGTCCTCCGGTGAGCGCCGAGGCCGAGCGGACCACGCGTTCGGGCAGCGACAAGAGGTATTTCGGAGCATCCACACTCTCAGCCTACCAGCGCACGCGTGACCATTTGCAGTGATAGTTTGGTTCCATGAACCGGCGCACTTTCTTCGTGAGCGCGGCGACGGCCGCTTCCTCCCTGATGGCCCAGAAAGCCACCTTGAAACTCGGCATCATCGGCTGCGGATGGTATGGCGGAGTGGATGCCCGCGCGGCCTGGAAGGCCGGCGGCGCGGAAGTGATCGCGCTCTGCGACGCGGACGCCAAACACCTCGAAGAAACCGCCGCGCTCTGCGAGAAGGAGCAGGGCGGGCGGCGTCCGTCCGTGATGACGAAGGACTACCGCGAGCTGATCCAGACGCCGGGACTCGATGGCGTGATCATCGCCACGCCGCCCCACTGGCATGCGCTGCCGTTTATCGCCGCCTGCGAGAAAAAGCTCGCGATATACATGGAAAAACCCCTCGCTTACGACATCCGCGAGGGGCGCGCCATGGCCCGCGCTCAAGCCAAGGCGGGCAATATCGTGCAGGTGGGCTTTCAGCGGCGTCAAAGCGCGGCCTACAAGGCGGTAAAGGACTATCTCGCCGGCGGCGCGCCCGGGCGCATTGTGCAGGCGGACGTGCAGATCCACTACACCGCCGGCCCGCTCGACAACACGCCGCAGGCGCCGCCAGCCACGCTCGATTGGGACCTGTGGCTCGGCCCGGCGCCGAAAATGCCCTATTCGCCCAACGTGGCGCACCGGGCCTGGCGGCTCGAGGAGAACGTCGGCAACGGACACCTGGTGGATTGGGGGATCCATCTGATCGACGCCACGCGAATGATGCTGGATCTTGGCCTGCCCAAGTCCGTCAGCGCCGCCGGCGGGCTCTACCGCTACAAGGGCCGGATCACTACACCGGACACCCTCACCGCGCACTTCGAGTTCGAACAACTGCCCGTGGTGTGGCGGCACCGGCTGTGGGGCGCGGCCGAAATGACGCCCGCCTACAACAACGGCATCTTCCTCTACGGCGAAAAGGAGACCGTGTTCGTCACCGACCAGCGCTGGGAAGTGATGCCGCAGGGCAAAGGCTCGGAAAAGCGTGTGATCGAGATCAAGCCGCCCACCGATACGGGCACGGCGCACGTCGCCGAATGGCTCGAAGCCGTGCGCGCCGGCCGGCAGCCTTCGTGTTCGGTCGAAGACGGCTGGCGCAGCACCACAACGGTGCAGTTGGGGATGATCGCCTACAAAGCTGGCCGCACCGTGCAGTTCGATGCGGCGGGTGAGACAATCAAGGAGGACGCGGCGGCGCGCAAAATGCTCATGCGCCCCTACCGCGCTCCCTACCGGCACCCCTACGCATGACCCAAGAACCCATCGCCCTGCCCATGGCTCCGCTGACGCTCGACGGCTCGAGCGCCTTGCACCAGATGTTCCGCGTGAAATGGGACGAGTGGCTCGATACCGACAAGCAGACCCGCGACCACATCGCCGCCGAGGCACGGAATTGGCTGGAGGAACAAGGCGCCGCGCCCGCCGGCAGCCAGAGCGCCGCCTTCGCCATGCTGGGGCACAAAGGCGACCTGATGCTGGTCCACTTCCGGGACGATTTCCCGGGGCTGCTGGCGGCGCAACGCGCTTGGGAGGGTCTCCGGCTGGCCAGGTACCTCGAAATCAAAACGTCCTACCTCAGCGTGGTTGAACTGGGCCTGTACGAAAGTACCCGGAAACTCTATGAAGAACTCGGCGGCCGCGCCCTGGCGCCCGGCACGCCCGAGTGGGACGCCGCCGCCGCCGGGATCATCGATCGCCAGCGCAAGGCCATGGCCGTGCGCCTGAATCCCGAAATCCCCGCCTCGCGCTACCTGTGCTTCTATCCCATGGACAAAAAACGCGGCGAAGCGAAGAACTGGTACTCCCTCCCCTTCGCCGACCGCCAGCGCATGATGCACGAGCACGGCATGATCGGCCGGAAATACGCGGGCATCGTGAAGCAGGTGATTTCCGGCTCGATCGGCTTCGACGATTGGGAATGGGGCGTGGACCTTTTCGCCGATTCCCCACTGCCATTCAAGCAGCTCATTTACGAAATGCGCTTCGATGAAGCGAGCGCGGATTACGCGCTATTCGGCCCTTTTTACATCGGCATGCGCCTGCGCGGCCAAGGCCTCGACCAGTGGCTGGGCGGGGATACTGCCGTGGCGATGGCGCAGGAATAGCCCACAAGTCTCGGTACTCCCGTCCATAATCCGGCGCCGGTTTTTCTCATTTTTCCAGCTTTTGATGATATTCTGCGAGTGTCAACCCGATCTGGAGAATCGCCGGAATGGCCCGCCTGATCCTGATTTATTTGTCGATATTGGCCCTGTGCGCCGCTCCCGCGCTGGCCGGAACCATCTTCGCTTCCAGCGGAATTGACGGCGGCGCCCCGCATCTGATCCACAGCGGCGCCATGCAAAACGGCGGCGCATTCACCAGCGTCACGATGTTGAGCGCGGACCCCGGCTCCCCTTTGTTTACAGTCAGCGCGAGCGCCGCGGGCTTCGCCCGGCTGGGCGAGTTGACCGTCCAGACCATGGCCGTCGCGCAGGGAACCGGCGGCGCGCCGGGCGCAGTGCGCGCGTCCGCCAGCGCCAGTCTGACGGATTCGATGACCGTTCACGCCGGCGGACTCGCAGGCCAGACCGGCTATCTGGTCATGCTGTGGCGCGACCCGCCCGCCGACGGCATGCAGCAACTGGTCAACGGCGGCCGCGCCGCGCAGGTCTGTACGGGTCTGTGTACCGGCGCGCCGGTGATGACCAGCCCGGCGCCCGGCTACTTCGAGATCGGCCGCCTGCCCTTCGTCTTCGGCCACGCATTTGACTACACCCTGACCCTCTCAGGCTGGGCCGAAGCCGCCTGGTCCGCCGCCGAGCACAACTACGCCTATGCCGCAAGCGTCGCCAGCCTCGAAGCCAGTCAGTTGCTGATCGGCTTCACCGACTGGCGCGGCCTGGGTCTCAGTAACGCGCAATGGACCAGCGGCGCCGGTCTGGCCTACCAGGATGCGCCCATCCACCTCGTCGAGAATCCCGAACCCGGCACGATCCTGCTGATGGGAGCCGGCTTGCTCGCGCTGGGCCTTCTGCGCAGGCGTCAGAACTGAATCTTCATCGCGAGCTGAATCACGCGCGACGTGACGCCCTGCACGCCGCCGCCAACCGAGCCGAAGCCTTGCGATTGCAGGTTCAGATCGAGCGCGCCGGGCGGCGGGTTGAAGTGGTTGGCCACGTTGAAGACCTCGGCGCGAAACTCCACCTTGCGGTCGTCGCGGAGATTGAACGCGCGCGCGAAGGACATGTCGAGGTTCATCACGCCCGGCAGCCGGACGGCGCCTGTGCGCGGCGCCGTGCCGAAGCGTCCGAACGCGGGCGCGGCGAAGGCATCCACGTTGAACCAGCGCTGCCAGGTGCGGCCCCCCCCGGGCAGCATGCCGCTGTGCCCCTCCAATTTATCCGGCCGTGAGGGAAAGCCGATGCCGGTCGTGTCCAAATTGTTGAAAACGGGGGCGGGCATGCCGCTGGACAGCGTGGGAATGGCGGCGATGCGCCATCCATCGAAAAGCCATTTAAACAGGGGCACCCGGCGAACCGACGTTTCGTAAATCACGCTGCCCGTGAACCGGTGGCGGACGTCAAAGGCGCATAGGGAGCGGTCGGCGCGCAGGTTGTAGAGATCCTGGATGCGCCCGGCGTAGACGCCGCCGTCCACTAGGCCGCCCGCATCTGTGGGCCCGGAATAGCAACCCGAGAACGTATAGGCCAGCACCATCTCGAGACCATACTGGCTGCTGCGCGAAGCGGATGCCTGGAAGGAATGATAGATGCTGTTGCCGATCGATTTCTCGGCGGACACAGGCCGGGCGAACTCGGGAAAGCGGCGGCGCTCGTTCAGGGGCGCGAGGCCCGAATCGCGCGGATCAGCCACTTCCACCGGGCGGTTGATGTCGTCGATCGTGGTCATCAGGCGGGTGCCTTTGGAGCCGGCGTAGCCCGCATCCAACTGAAAGCCCAGCGGGATGCGCCGCTGCACGGAAAGGTTCCAGTGCTGGATATAGCTCTCCCGCAAGTAGGGATCCACGCTGACGGCGAGATTGAAGCCGCTGTCCCCCGGCACGGCGGCGAAGGGATCGGACAGGAAAACGTCAGGCGGACCCGTGAGCGCGCCTTGCACGGCGGCCGCGCGTGTTTCCTGCGCGGCCTCGCCCATGCGAAACGCCGCGCCCGGCAGGTTGGGCGTGAAGTAGAACCCGTAGCCGGCTCGAACCACGAGGTTGGAGAGAAACGACGGCGCCCACGCGACCCCGAACCGCGGGCCAAAGTTGGTCGGGCTGGCGATCGTCATCCGCCGCCCATACAGCGAGGTTTCCGGGGTCACGAACTCCGTGAGCGCAAATCCGCGCTGCTCGATGTTCACCATCTGGCCGTCTCGCGCCGAGAAGTTCGGAATCCGGTCGTGGCGCATCCCCATGCCGACTGTGAGGTTGGGCCGTACGCGCCAGTCATCCTGGACAAAGAGGGACGTCCAGGCCGTGCCCAGGCGGACCTCCGTGGCTGTCGGCGCGATCTCCGCCGTCCGGACGTAGCCCAGCATGAAATCCGCCAGCGCGGAGCCGGTGTAGCTCCCGTCAAAAACGAACGCGCCGCGCGGATTGCGCGCCTGCCGCAGCGTATAGCGCTTGCTCAGCCAGTCGCCACCGAAGCGCAGCATGTGGTTGCCTTGCTGCCAGGCCACGACATTCGAGATCTGCAGCGTGTTGTTCACCCGCTCGCGCGGGCCGCCGGGCCGCGGCAGGCCGAACACGTTGAACACGCCGTCCGGCCCGTCGATGGTGATATTCGGGGGGCCGAAGTCCAGCGGCCTCCCCGGCGCGCGCGGCAGCCCCATCTTGCCCGCCACGTCGAAAGCCGGATTTTCGCTGGTGCCGAAACGCTCGCGGTCGCTCAGACGGTTCCATCCCAGCCGGAACTGATTCACGCGTGTGGCGCTGATGGAGCGCGTGTACTGGCCCAGCAGGTTCTGCGCGCGCGCCGTATTAAAACGCTCGTCGCTTCCCCACAACGGCGCGCCTTCCTCGGACGTTTCGTTGAAGGCGTAGCGGCCGGTCAGCAGATTGTCGGTGGCGAGGTTCTGATCCAGTCGGATCATCGCCTGTTCCTGCCGCGCGATGGCCTTGCGATCCGCGGTCCGGAAGTTGAACGGACCCTCCTCGGCGTACGGCAGGGGAACAAACCCAAGAAACGCCGCCGCCGGTTCGCTCAGGGCCTCGGCGGGCGCCGTGTTGTTCAAGATCCCAACGCCCAGCGGATCGCGCAACACGATCGGCTCGCCTGTGCGCGCATTCCTCAGGCCGCGAAAATCGCCACCGCGCATCGCGAGCGGCGGCACGCGCAGCGGTTCGCTCACCAGGCCCTCGCGAAGCCGCCCGCCTTCGTAGTTCACGAAGAAGAAACTCGTGGATTCGGGCGAGAAGACGCGGGGAACGGTGGTGGGACCGCCGAAATTGAAGCCGTACTGGTTGCGGTTCAGGCGGGGCGGTTCGAGCGTCTCTTCCGCGATCACATCTCGGGTCTGGCTGAAGAAATCGTTGCGGTTGAACAGCCACGCCGCTCCGTGATACCGCGCGCCGCCGGACTGCGTAATCAGGTCCACTTGAGCCCCAGGCGCCGCGCCGTAGAGAGCCGAGTAAGTGTTCGTCTCCACCTTCAACTCGCTGAGCGCGTCGATCGACGGCGAAAACGGATATGAATTCGACTGAAAATCGAGGAATTCCACTCCGTCCAGGAAGTAGCGGTTCGCTGAGTCGCGCGCGCCGTTCGCGCCGATCATCGTGACGCCGGTTTCGGGTGAGGCCTCGGCCAGTGAAGCCCTGCCCTGCTGAGTGGCGATCGAGCCCGGCGTGCCGGGAACGATGCCGGGCAGCAGTTGCGTGAGTTGAATGAAGTTCCGGCCGTTCAATGGCAGGTCGCGGATGTTGCGGCGCTCCACCAGGCGGCGGACGGCAACGCTCTCGGTCTGCATCCAGGTGTAAGTGGGGCTGACCTGCTTCTCTACGCCGTACACCGGGCGAAGCCGGAAATCGAGCCGCAGCGTCTGGCCCGCGCGCAGCAGGAAACTATTCAGCACGCCCTCCTGGCGGCCTTCCACGGTCACCCGGATGTCGTACACCCCCGCCTGAAGGAAGCGAACCACGTAGTCGCCGCCGGGATCGGACTGAGTCTCGCGCGTGATGCCAGTAATCGTATTTGTGATCTGGACCTGCGCGTTGCCGATCGGCGCGCCTCGATGGGTTGTCACCTGACCGGTAACGGTGGCGTCCACCTCCTGAGCGAATCCCGCTGCCGGAATCAGACAGAGCGCTGCGATAAGGAACCCGCAGAGGTGGCGCGTGGGGGACATCCGGGTCTAGAACGGCGGCCGGTTCGGGAACTCTGGATCAGGCACCCGCTTAAACCGGATCAGCAGGTTGGTGAACAGGACCGGCCGCTGCCGGCCGGCCCGCGGCGTGCGCGCATCCCACATATAGGCGATGTCAAGCAACACCCGGTCATTCGGCGTGAGGCGAATTCCGCCGTGCGGCCTCTGGCCCCACAGCCCGTTGGTAAAGAAAAAGATCTCGTAGCCCACCATGGGCGAGACCTTCCAATCCCGGAAACTGAACCGGTTGCGATGGCGAAACCGGGTATAGTTCGTCAGGGTGCCTTCGGGGCCGCCGGCGAAGCGCTCCACCAGGAATCGCGACTCCAGCAGGCTTGCCGGAAGCAATCCCTTCCGGTTGAGAAGTTGATAGTCCTCGATTCCACCAAAATAGCGGTGCGAATCGCCAAATCCCAGCCGCCCAGGTTGGGGTTCGCGGCGGTAGAAGTAGCCGCCGACCAAGGCCCGCTTGGGCTTGATGTAGTAGCGGAGAATGGGCCCCGACCGGTACTGAAGCCACTCACCCCCCGGGCGCTTCGACCGGGCCTGCCCATGAATCAGAAGAGAGACGCGCCGCGTGAGGTCCACCTCATTGTTCGACCAGTGCCAGATCTGTGCATCCTCCGCCCACCCGGCCAGAGGGGTCAGCAGCAGGGCGGCCGGCAGGAACAATGTCCGCATGCCGGGGTCTAGCGCGCGCGCGTAGATAATGCCTTCTCCTGACCATTGGAAAGCAGCCGGTGGTCAGTAAGACTCAGCGACCGGGTGCCGCCGCCCTCACGCCGGACATCCGTCTCAGTCCATAGGCCGGGCAGAGCGAAGCGGTCCACCATCCTTCGCTCCTCGCGAATAGCCTCGGTCTTTTCCAGCCTCCCGCTTTCTTTATTGAAGTAGCTCACCACAAAGCTGCGCGACAGTTTCCGGCCCTGTTCATCCCGCTCGATGTTCAGCACCTGAATGCTGATGTCGTGCTCCGGCGTGGATCGCTCGATCACGCGGAACTCCCCATCGCGGATCCGGAAGCGGGACTTGTAAGAGTCTCCGCGCAGTTCCACCAGCATCCCTAGGGGATGTAGATCGTCCTTACCGAAGACCACACCGACGCCCTCGTACCGCTCCTCGAACGGCTTACGGAAGGAATTCGCGAGCGACGCCGTGAGGGTGTTCAACACCCATTTCCTCGATTCGGGATCGCTCAGGCTGACCTTGATCTTCCGGTTAGCGGGAACCTCCACCTGGCCCTCGTGGGTCTTGCCCTCGAAGTAAACCTTCACCTTCGCGGAAAACCCTGGGAAGTCACTCCAGATAGGGCTATGCTCTTCCGCCTCTTTCAGAAAGGCGCGGGCAGCCGGGTCATCGGGACGTGTGGCAGGCTTTGCCTTCGCCAGGTCGTCCGCTCCAAGGACTTTTGTAGGCCCGGCGATCAGAGCGGTTCCCAGAATGGTGACCGTTGCCAGCTTGACCTGAAATGCCTGCATAGTTATTGGGATGCCTGAACTCTTCGTGCCGGCTCCTCATCCGAGGAGGCCCGGGATGCCCTGGTTCGCCTCTGGCGGGAATCCTGCGTGCGAGGGTACCGCCTTCCATGAAACGAAAGGGAGCCAGACAGCCGGCCCCCCATGAGTCAAGAACAGCTTTCAGGGTACCATAGGCCCCTTCGCTACTCCAGAATCGTCGCGCTCTTGATCCCGTCCAGATTCGGGAACGAACTCTCCAGGTACTTGTTTCCGAAATTGCGGATCTGCATCTGGTTCGGCGCTTCGCCATAACCGGCGTACAGCGACTCCACCACGTTCATCCCCTCCACCACCACGGCGAACGGCGCGAAGCCCATCGAATCCAGCCGTGCGTTATTGCCGAGGTTGATGAACACCTGGGTGGTGCGCGTGCCCGCTCCGCGCGTGGCGAAGCTCAGCATGCCCTTCGTGTTCGACTGCTTCACCGGATCGTCCGGGAACTCCTTATGCGCATCCACCTTTGCGGGGTCGGCCGGCAGGCCGAACTGCACCACGAATCCCGGCACGATGCGGAAGAAGCGCGCTTCGTTGTAAAAACCGGACGTGATCAGCTCGTGAAAGCGCTCCGCACCGAGCGGCGCCCAGCTTTTCTGGACTTCGACGACGAAGTCGCCCTTGGTGGTTTCGAATTTGACTTTGTAAGTATCGGGCACGTTGGTCCTTTCCCCGCCTCCGCCGCAGGCACTGAGCGCGGCGAGGGCGCAGAACGCGAAAACGGCACGGGCAGGCGTCGTGAACATACAGAACCGATTGTCGCACGGCAGGACCAGACCGGCGCTGGCACGATAGAATCATCGAGTGCCCCCGATCCTGCAGAGCGGCCGGCGGCCGGCGATGCTCCGCGCGCGCCTGGAGACGGAGGCCGGCGTCATCGAAGTGGGTCTCGATGCCCGCGCCGCGCCGGTGACCGTCCACAACTTCCTGCGCTACGTCAGCGGGGGCCATTACGATGGCGGCCGGTTTCACCGCACCGTGACCCCGGACAACCAGCCGGACGACCGCGTCCGCATCGAAGTCATCCAGGGCGGCGCGGCTCCGGAGGCGCCCGGCTTTCCGCCCATCGCGCTCGAACGCACTTCCACCACCGGCCTCCGCCACCGCAACGGCACAATCTCCATGGCCCGCGCAGCACCGGATTCGGCCACCTCCGACTTCTTCATTTGTATCGGCGATCAGCCGGAACTCGACTTCGGCGGCAAGCGCAACCCCGATGGCCAGGGCTTCGCCGCGTTCGGCCAGGTGAGCACAGGTATGGACGTCGTCCGCCGGATTCAACGCGCGCCCGCCGCGGGCCAGCGTCTAACCCCGCCCGTGCGCATCCTCAGAGCCCGCGTATTGGAGGACACCCCATGACGGACCTTTCCCGCAGACTCTTTCTCACGCTCGGCGGAACCGCGCTGCTACCGGCTCAACCGGCCGCGCGCGACGCCCGCAACGCCGCGCCGCCGGGCACCCGCACCGTCTTTCCCCTGCGCGAATGGTCCACGCGCGCCGATTGGGAAGCCCACGCCGCGCTCCTGCGCCGCCGCGTCCAACTCGCCACCGGCCTCTGGCCCATGCCGCGCAAGACGATGCTGATGACCCGCCCGCACGGCCGCGTCAACCATGGCGCATTCCTCAGCGATTGTGTCCTCATCGAAACCTGGCCCGGCCTCTGGGTCGCCGCCAACCACTATCTGCCGGCGAAGCGCTCGGGCCGCATCCCCGGCATCCTCGTCGCCCACGGCCACTGGAAGAACGGCCGCCTCGAGGACACGGACGAATGTTCCACGCCGAGTCTGTGCGCCAACCTCGCCGCCCAGGGCTATGCCGTGCTCGCCTATGACATGGTGGGCTACAACGAATCGGACCAGTTGCCGCACCATTTCGGAAACACGCCCGAAGAGCAGGCCTGGCACTACGGACCGCTCGGCGTCCAACTCTGGAATTCCATCCGGATGGTGGATTTCATGGTGTCGCGCGATGAAGTGGACCGCGAGCGCATCGGCATGACCGGCGCCAGCGGCGGCGGCACACAAGCCTTTCTGACCGCCGCCGTTGACGAGCGCATCAAGGCCGTCGCGCCCGTCAATATGATCTCGGCCCACTTTCAGGGCGGTTGCGATTGCGAGAACGGACCCGGCCTCCGCTGGGGCACGAACAATGTCGAGGCCGGCTCGCTGGCCGCGCCCCGGCCGCAACTGCTGGTCGCCGCCACTGGCGACTGGACCCGCGACGTGCCGCGCGTGGAATACCCCGCCATCCGCAACGTGTATGACCTCTACGATGCCGGCGAGCGCCTCACGGCGTGGCAGCAAACGGCCGGGCACAACTACAATCAGGCCAGCCGGGAAGCCGTCTATGAGTTCTTCCACCGCCTCTGGGGGCCGCCCGGCGCACCGCCGCCGAAAGAAACCGTGGGGCCGCCGCCCATCGAAACGCTGCGGGCGCGGCGCGACGAACGGCCCGCCGATGCTCCGGGTGCGGAACAGTTCTTCAAACAATGGCAGGCGCGCTGCGAAGCCGCGACGAAGTCCCTGAGCCTCGCCGAAAAACGCGCGCGCATGGAGGCGCTTTTCGGGCTGGATGTGCCGCTCGGGCCGGTCTTCGCCACGGGTTCGGGAGACAATCTCGCGCTCACCACGCCGGCGGGCGCGCGCATCCCCGCTCTTTTGCAACGGGAAGGCACGCGCGGGCGCATCCTGCTGCTGCACCACGAAGGCGCCGCCGCGGCGGCTCTCCCGCTGCCCGAGCGCGACGCCACTGTGCTCGCCATCGATATGTTTCAAACCGGCGCCGCGCGCGACGAACGTCCCCGCGGCGAGCGCCACTTCCTCACCTTCAACGCCGCGGACCCAGTCTGCCAGGTTCAGGACGTGCTGGCGGCCGTTGAATGGCTCATGCAGCGCCCCGGCGAAGGCGCCGTGGAGATCATCTCCACAGGTCCGACCTTCCTGCCACATCTGATTGCCACTGCGCTGACCAGGCCCGGCACGCTCAGCCCGTCCAAACGCACGTTGACCGAGCCGGACGCGCCGCCCTCCTCCGAACGTTACTTCATCCCAGGGTTTTTGTACGCCGGCGGCATGCGGGTGATTCGCGAACTGCGGGCGAAGGGCGCGTAAGATTGCGTATCTGGAACTGGAAAACGGCGATTTGCAGCGGTTTTTACCGCGGTCCTGCTTTCTTTTTCGCCTCGCTGCAGTTGGGAATGCAGGAGGCCCTGCGGGCCGCCGGCGTCGAGTTCCTGCTGTTCGCCTGCATGTCCGGCTTCACCGGCGCGATCGCGCAAAACGTCCGTTTCCTGAATCCGGCCTGGCTCCGGACTACGATCCTGATGGTGGCCGCTCCCGCGATTCTCCATACCGGCGAATGGTTCGGCCACACCTGGCTCGGCACGCCCGCCCGCAATCGGGGCGTGCTTTTTTCGGTGATCCTGTCGATCATCGCGGTCCTGTTCAACCTCTATGTGATGCGCAAAGGCGCGCTGGTCGCGGGCCGCGACGGCGACCCGTTCGGCCGCGACCTGCTGCGCCTCCCCGGCCTGATCGGCGGTTTCATCGCCTGGCCGTTCCGCAAACTGCTGCGGCTCGACTGAGCCCCAGCCTCTACTTGCCGATACCCTGCCGGATGTGGCCCAGGTGCTTCTCGCCGTGGTCTGCGTAAAGCTTCAGTAGCGACACCAGCGTCAGCGGCCCGCGTTCCGGATGAAAGGCCGTGCGCGTCCACGCAGCCTCGGGCAGTGTCCTGTAGAGCTTCACCAGCCGCTCATGCACGCCCTCCAGGATCTTCAGCGAAGGCTCCACGGGCTGCCCCGAAGCGTCGGTCAGATTGGCCCAGTCGTCCTGGCTGTAAGGCTTCAGGGGCGGGTTGTCTTCGGTGACGATCAGGTGCACCCGGACAAACATGTTCATGTGGGAATCGGCCAGATGGTGGATCACCTGGAAGCTCGTCCAGCCGCCTTGGCGGTAGGGGCGGCTGAGCTGTTCGTCCGTGGCGCCCGCGATCAGTTCGCGGAGCTGCCCCGGCAGGGCTTCGATTTTAGCGATCAGGGGTTCGCGTTCAGCGGCGGTCATGGGTGTCGCTGTGCCTCCTTCCTTCCAGTGTGCGACAATCACGGCGTGAATGGTGCAAAAGGCGCAATTTTTGCTCAAAACGAGCTGTTTTCCGGCCTCTCGAACGCGGATCTGGAGCAACTCGCCGCGCGGGCGCAGCCCCGTGACTACGCCGAGGGGGAAATCCTTTTTTATGAAGGAGATCCGTGCGTCGGCGTGCATCTGATCACCGCCGGCGCGGTGAAGATCGTCAAGACCACTCCCTCGGGCCGCCAACTCGTGCTTGCCGCGCAGCCCGCCCCGGCCACCGTGGCCGAAGTACCGGTTTTTGACGGCGGACCGTACCCGGCCACGGTCACCGCCACGGAAACTACCCGGGCGTATCTGATTCCGCGCAATGACTTTCTCGCCTTCTGCAAGCTGCACCCCGAGTTGGCGCTGCGGTTTCTGGAGGTCTTCGGCGGGCGGCTGCGCCAGTTGGTGTTTCTGGTCGAAAGGATCACGTTCGGCAACGTCCGCCAGCGCCTGGCCCAGCGCCTTCTCGATCTCGCGCAAGCCGCTGGCGGAAAAGCGTTTACGCTCGACCAGACGCACGAGGAGATAGCCTCCTATCTCGGCACGGTGCGCGAGGTGGTTACGCGCAATCTCGGCCGCTTCCAAAGTGAGGGCCTGATCCGGCTCAACCGCCGGGAGATCCTGCTTCTGGATGCCGATGGCCTGCGGGCCGAAGCCGAAACGGAATTGTGATTCCGGTCACTGCTTTCAATCCCCGTTTCCCGGCACCATGGAAGCATGACCGCCGCCCCGCCCCCGGTTGAACGGCCCGTCACCAAGCCTTATGTCCGCCGCCTCGAAGCGGACCGGTCGCAGGCTTGGAGGCGCGCGTTCCAGGCGGCGTTTTTTGCGCTGAATATCTGGATCGGCGTCCAGTTTTACCTCTTTGTGCGCCACTTCGAAGGGACCGGCTGGGGCCGGTTCGAGCGCCCGCCGGGCGTCGAGGGCTGGCTGCCTATCGCCTCGCTGATGAACCTCAAGTTCTGGATCGCCACCGGCTTGATTCCGGGCGTCCATCCGGCGGGCATGTTTCTGCTGATCGCCTTTCTGGCGATGTCGTTCGTCTTCCGCAAGTCCTTCTGCAGTTGGCTGTGCCCGGTGGGGACGTTCTCCGAATACCTGTGGAAGCTGGGGCGCGAGACGTTCCGCCGCAATTGGGCGCTGCCCCGCTGGCTCGACATCCCGCTGCGGAGCCTGAAATACATCCTGCTGGGGCTGTTCGGCTGGGCGGTGTACTCGATGTCGCCGCGCGCGATCCAGGAATTTCTGGAATCGCCCTACGGCGTGGTGGCGGACGTCAAAATGCTCGATTTTTTCCGCAAAATGGGGCTTGCGACGGCCATTACGCTGGCAATTTTGGTGGTTTTGTCGATCTTCGTGCGCAACTTCTGGTGCCGCTACCTGTGCCCCTACGGCGCGCTGATGGGTTTGGCCTCGATGCTCAGCCCCGTGCGCATCCGGCGTGAACCGGCGAAGTGCATCGACTGCGCAAAGTGCGCCAAAGCTTGCCCTTCGATCCTGCCCGTGGACACACTGGTGCAGATCCGTTCGGCGGAGTGCATCGGGTGCCTGGAATGCGTGGCGGTGTGCCCGGCCGAGGGGGCGCTCGATCTAAAGACCGCCGGGCCGAAGCGCTGGCGCGTGGCCCCGTGGGCCGTGGCGGCGGGTGTGGCGGGCATCTTCTTCGGCATCGTACTCGCGGCGCAGTTCACCGGCCACTGGGGTACCCACGTGCCGGATGAAGTGTACCGCGAACTGATTCCGCGCGCCCAGGAATTCGGCCACCCGTAGGCGGCCGCGGCGCCGGGTGAGTGGATCAGGAAGATCTTGCGGGAGCCCAGGTCATGCAGCATCTCGGCCGTATTCCGGGGTGGTTCTTTAGAAACCGCCCAGAGGCGTCCGCTGGCGCGTGGCGCATACACCAGACCTCTCCGCTGGAGTTCGTAGATCAAGGGCGGCAGTTCCAGGTCGCTTGTGAGCCGGTCGCCGGTTCTCCAGTGCGTCCGCAAATAGTCGGCCGCCTTCGCAGCCTCGCGGAAAGCGCCCGTTTCCACGGACCGGGGGATCGATTGCGAGGCATGGATCCGCAGGCCCTGCCAGCAAACCAGCGCCAGAAGAACGGCTCCGGCCCAGCGCGTCCGGCCTCCCAGACGGCCCAAGCCACAAGCCACGAGCAGCAACCAGGGCAGGGATAGCCACAGCCAGACCCGCGTATATGGCATCGCCGGGTAGATGAACAGCGCCGCGGCGAGCCATGCCGCGGAGATGGAGGCCAGTCCGGCGCTCCGCCAACCTGCCGCGGCCGCCGCGCAGAGCGCCGTCCAGAGCCACCCGGGCACGTCCTGCCCCCAATGGCTCCAGAGCCTGAGCGCAAATTGCGGGATCCCCCGGAGGGCATCGGCGCGGGCAAGCGGCTGCATTTCGGGCGTAATCGCCGCGGCGAAACCGCTTGCTGTCAACGCCGGCGCGTAAAGGACCAGCGTGAGCGCGCCCGCCCCCAGCAACGCGGGGCCGGCCTCCCGCCAGGCCGCGGCGCGCCCCGCCAGGACCCACAGCGCGAGCGGAGCCAGCGCGTAGAGCGCCACCGGAATGGTGTACAGCCACAGCGCCGCCAGAATCGCAAACCAGATCCAGGCGCCGGCGTCCGCTTGCTTCCTGAGCTTCACGCAAAGCGGGATCATTAAAAGAAACAGCAGTCCGAACAACGTATAGCCGCGGGCATTGGCCGAATAGAAGACCCACGGCCAACTCACGGCCACCAGCGCCGCCGCGGGCAGTGCCGCCGCCCGACCCTGCAGCGCCACTGCCGCCAGCGCCGCCGCCGGAACCATGAGCGTCCCAGCCAGCAGCGCCGTCAGCCGGATGGCCCATGGCTCCCCGCCGAACAGAGCCGTCGCCACATGTGCCAGGACCGTATGAAGAATGTGATTATTCGGCGCCGGGTAATACGCGATTCCGTAAATCAAGGGCTTCGAGACGAACTCCAGGTAGGTCACCGATTCGTCCACGCGCATCGGCTGGCCGAGATACGCCGCCCTGAGAACGAGAGCCGCCGCGGTAATGGCGGCCAAGACCGCCCACCTGGCACGCAGTTCAACCCCGGCCCAGACGCGGGCTTCCCACAGAGTGGCACCCGCCTGACGGCAGCCCTGGTCCAGAGCCCCGCGGAACCGCCATAGCGCCCCCGCTATCAGGATGCAGATCGCGAATGCCGCCAACGACTTGCGCTGCATAGCCGCGATCCTTGGCAAGGGAAAGCCGCTGGCCGAGCCGTCCGGCGCCAGGGCGTCCAGACGCGCCTTCACTGCCTCCGGCGGCAGCAGCCCCGACACCAGGCAAAAACCAGACGAAACCACGAGTCCGCCCATCACCACAATGAGCAGAATCCGCGTGAAAAGAAGCGGCTGCGCCCGCCGCCCGGGGCCTCCGCTGGCTACTCCGGATTCTTCACCCAAGCACGTTCTCCCGGCTTTGAGACATTCACCGCTTTCCGCCGAACCGCCATCACCAGTTCGTAATTGACCCGTCCGGGCGCCGGTACACCGGGATCGGCTGGCTAAACGACGTGATTTCGGCCATCATCTTGACCTTGGACGAATCGAATTCCACACCGAGGCCCGGAGCCTCCACCGGATGCATCTTGCCGTTGCGGAAATCATAGGAGCGTGGCAGATAGGGAATCTCGCGCGTCCCGTCGCCGAGCATCTCCATGATCACCGGCCCGGGAAACGCCGCGCAGGCGTGCACAAGTGCTGCCTCCGCGATGGGACCCGTGAAGTGCGGCGCCAGCCCCACGTAATGCGTCTCGCACAGCGCGGCGATTTTCATAAACTCCGTGATGCCGCCCGAATTCGGCAGCGAGACACGGCAATAGTCGATCAGATCGTTCTCGATCAGGTGCCGGATGTCCCACTTGTCACTGTGATGCTCGCCCACCGCGATCGGCGATTTCACCTGCGGCCGCAGCTTTTCGTACAGCGCCTGGTACTCGGAGCGGACCAGATCCTCCAGGAACAAGGGATTCAGCGGCTCCAGCAACTGCGCCAGCCGCACAGCATCGGCGTAATCCAACCGCGTGTGAAAGTCGATCGCCCAATCGCCCTCGGGACCCACGCCCTCGCGGATCTCGCGGCAGTGCTCGACGGTATGATCGATGCGCCGCCGCGCGTCGAACTGTCCCCCGTCGCCCGGCCCGGTCACCGAGGTGCGAAATGCCCGGAAGCCGGCCTCGATGCACGCCCGGGCGGTCTCGGCGGTGGTCCCCTTGCGGGGAAACCCGGTCGAGTAGCATTCGACATGGTCCCGCGTCCGCCCGCCCAGCAGTTCGTACACGGGCACGCCCAGCGCCTTGCCCTTGATGTCCCATAACGCCAGATCGAGCGCGCCTAACGCATGGATCTTCTCCCGCCCCGGCGGGTAGAAATGCCCGCGATAGACGTACTGCCAGAGATGCTCGATCCGGTTCGCCTCCTGGCCGATCAGCATCCCGGCGCACTGCTCGATGGTGTCGCGCGAGCCGCCCTCGCCGATGCCGGTGAGGCCCTGGTCGGTTTCCACGGTCACTACATGGAAGCTTTGATTGAAGATCGGCCGCGAGATCGGAGACTCCCACAGCCGGATGCGCGTAATTTTGAGCTTCTGTAGCGCTGCGCGTGCCCGCGCCAGCAGACCGCCGCCCGCCAGAACCTGAAAGAGCTGCCGCCGGTTCATCATTCGGAAAGGGTATCCGATCTTGCGCGCCTGCGCCAGCAACGCCCCCGGAGACCGCTTCCGATACAATCACCGCATGAACCGCCGCCAGTTTCTCGCCGCTCCGCTCGCCGCGCCTGCCGTGCTCGCGCAGGGGCGCAACACGCGCCCGAACATCCTTGTCCTCATTGCCGACGATCTCGGACTCCACACCGGCGCTTATGGCGATGCGCAGGCCAAGATGCCCAACCTCGACCGGATGGCCGCCGAAGGCGTGCGTTTCACCAACGCCTTCTGCACCACCGCCTCATGCAGCGCATCGCGTTCGGTGATTTTCACCGGACTCCACAACCACGCCAATGGGCAATACGGCCATGCGCACGCGTATCACAAGATGAGCCTGCTGCCGCACGTGAAGCCGCTTTCGGCCCTGCTGAAGCCAGCCGGCTACCGCACCGGCATTGCCGGCAAATTTCACGTCGCGCCAGCCGCGCAATTCGGCTGGGACTACTTCGCGGAGGGCCGCGGCCGCAACGTGCAATCCCTGGCCGAACGCTTCCAGAAGTTCCTGGATGCTACCGAGAACCGCCCCTGGTATATGCACATCGGCTACGATGACCCTCACCGCCTCGGCCGCGGCTTCGGCAATGAACTCGAGCACCCCGGCGTCGTCAAAACCTCATTCGAGCCCAGCCTGATCCGCGTGCCCTCGTTCCTGCCCGATAACGAGCCCACCCGACGGGAAGTCGCCGAATATTACGAAGCCTCGAACCGCTTCGATCAGGGTGTGGGCATGATCCTCGACATCCTGCGGGCGCGGAATCAGCTCGACCGCACCATGATCGTCGTCATGAGCGACAACGGCATGGCTTTTCCCAACGCGAAGACGAATGTTTACGACGCCGGCGCCCGCCTGCCCCTGATCATCCGCGGACCTGACGCGCCGGCGGGTACTGTCAACGAAGCTCTTGTCCACTGGCCCGACCTCGTCCCGACGATGCTGGAATGGGCCGGGGCCAAGGGCCCTGAGTACGGCCTGCATGGGCGAAGCTTTGCGAACGTGCTGGGGCAGCCCCGGCCCGCCGGGTGGGACCAGGTCCACCTCTCCCACACCTTCCACGAAATCACGATGTATTACCCCATGCGCGGCACACGCACCCGCCAATACAAGTACCTTCGCAACCTCTATCCGGAGCTGGCCTTTCCACAAGCCTCGGATCTGTGGGAGTCGCCGACGTGGCAAAGCGTCGTGAAGCTGGGCGACTCGGGCCGCGTCGGCATGCGGCCCGCCGCGCAGTATCTCCACCGCCCGGCGGAAGAGTTGTACGACATCACCGCCGATCCGGACGAGGTGAGCAATCTCGCGCACGTTCCCGCGCACAGCAAGGCCCTGGAGACCCTGCGGCGGGAGACCCACGCGTTCCGGAAACGCACAAACGATCCCTGGCTGATCAACGACCGCGAAGGCCCGTTCGCGAACCTGGGTTAACTGGCGAGGCCGGGGGCAACGGCCCCGGATCAGAGGTCAGACGTTGAACTCGATGCCTTGCGCCAGCGGCAGGCTGGCGCCCCAGTTGATCGTGACGGTCTGGCGGCGCATGTAGGCTTTCCAGGAATCGCTGCCGGCCTCGCGGCCGCCGCCGGTTTCCTTTTCGCCGCCGAAGGCGCCGCCGATCTCCGCGCCGCTGGTGCCGATGTTCACGTTGGCGATGCCGCAGTCGCTGCCGCGCGCGCTGAGGAAGGTCTCGGCGGCAATCAGGTTGTTCGTGAAAATCGCGCTGCTGAGGCCCTGGGGCACGTTATTGTGCCATGCGATGGCCTCATCGAGCGTGCCGTACTCCATGATGTAGAGGATCGGGGCGAAGATCTCTTCCTGAACGATGGGCATATCCGGGCGGGCGCGCACGAGCGTGGGTTCGACGAAACAGGCGTCTTCCGGGCCGGTGTGCTTGCCGCCGCAAAGGATTTCGCCTCCTTCGGCGCGGACCCTTTCCAGGCCCTGCATCATTTCGTCCACGGCCGCGCGGTTGATCAGCGGCCCCATCAGGGTTTGCGGATCGAGCGGGTCGCCGATGCGAATCTGCGCGTATGCGGCCTGGAGACGGCCGATGAAAGCGGGGGCGATGGACTTCTGCAGAAACAGGCGCCGGATGGTGGTACAACGTTGTCCGGCGGTGCCGACGGCCCCGAACAGCACCGCGCGCAAGGCGAGATCGAGGTTGGCATCTTCGGTCACGATCACGCCGTTGTTACCTCCGAGTTCAAGGATGGTGCGCCCCACGCGCCGCCCCACCACTTCGGCCACGCGGTAACCCATGCGGCAACTGCCGGTGGCGCTGATCAGCGGGACGCGCCGGTCGTGCAGCAGCCGTTCGCCAACGCTGGAGCCCCGGCCGATCACGAGCGTGAAGACGCCCTCCCAGCCGTGCCGCGCCAGCACGGTGTTGCAGATGTTCTGGACGGCGATGGCGGTCAAGGGGGTTTCCGACGAGGGTTTCCAGATCGTGGCGTCGCCGCACACCGCGGCGATGAGCGCATTCCAGCTCCACACCGCCACCGGGAAATTGAAGGCCGAGATCACACCCACCACGCCGAGCGGGTGCCACTGCTCGTACATGCGGTGCTCGGGCCGCTCGCTGTGCATGGAGAGGCCGTAAAGCTGCCGCGAAAGGCCCACGGCAAAGTCGGCGATATCGATCATCTCCTGCACTTCGCCCTTGCCTTCGGCGAGGATTTTGCCCATTTCGAGGGCAACCAGCGCGCCCAGGTCATCCTTTTGGCGGCGCAATTCGTTGCCGATTTCGCGGACGATCTCGCCGCGCTTCGGCGCGGGCAGCATGCGCCAGCGGTCGAAGGTGGCGGCGGTATCGAGCATCACGGCCTCGTAGTCGTCCTCGGAGGCCATCAGCACGCGGGCGATTTCCTCGCCCGTGGCGGGATTGACGGAAATCAACTCGCCGCCGGTGGGCGCGGCGATCCACGAACGGCCGCAGGCGCCGGAGTTGACGGCGCGCAGGCCCAATCGTTCGAGTAGAGCTTGGCTGGTTGGCATATGTTTGACTCCGTCGTTATTGTATGCGGCCCGGGGAGGAAGAAAAATCGCCCCGGCGCGTGATGCGACGCACGCGCCGGGGCGGGCCGGATTTTCACGGCCATGCAGGGAGGTTCAAACGCCGACTAAATGCCGAGCTTTCGTACGGTTTTTTCGATCATTTCGGCTCGCGTCACCACGCCCACGCTGTGTGCGCGCAGCAGTTCACGTTGTTGGGCGGCGTTGCCTCGCTCGAGCAGATCCTTCTTGTTTCCAATGAAGAGATCGAGGAGCGACGCCAGGTTCTTCAGCCGGTCGAACTCGCGCTGCTGCCGGGCATCGAGCGTCAGCCCGCTCTGATCGAGTTCCGCCACCAGCCGGCTGATTTCGCTTGACTTCCTGACGAACTCATCGAGCCGCGATTCGGCGATGGAAACATCGGCCCGGCGGTTCTTCAGCTGCTTCGCGAGGTCATCGGCTATCACGCGGAGTTCGCGCGCTTCGCTGGTCAACTGCCCGGCGAGAGGCGCATTCGAGTTGGCGCTGGCCGGAATCAGGGCGAGCGCGCACACGAGGATCATCGAGAGAGTGGTCTTCATTTCACGTTCTCCTTGATGCACCGCGGGCGTTCGCCTGCACGATACCTCTGCCGGGCGCCGCGGGGCTGAATTGTACTGGGAAGATCGGCGGGCATCCCGGGAGGGGATGCGCCTACACCCGATGAGATGCGTGGCGGATTTTTCGGGTTACAAAAACCGGATAGGGGTTTCACCAATTCCCGCGGGGGCCTCGCTGGGCATAGAATGGCGGTGAGGATTCGGCGGCCGAGGAGGCAGATCGATGCAGACGCATGTCAAGGTACTCGCTTGGTTGAATGTGGTTTTGGGAGGAATGGGCGTGGTCTTTGCCCTCGGCGCGATGGCCAGCGCGCAGTGGCTGGCTCAGGTGCTGCACGACGTCAATGCCGAATTCGAGGTGCCGCTGGCGCTGATTCAGGTTGTGGTGACGGTGATTCTCGGCACAATTATGGTATCGTCGCTGCCGTGCCTGATTCTCGGTTTCGGACTATTGAATTTCCGGCCCTGGGCGCGAATCCTCGGTCTGCTGCTTTGCGCGCTTCTGCTGTTGAACTTCCCGTTCGGCACAGCGGTCGCCCTGTATGGCTTCTGGGTGCTGCTGAAGCCTGAGACGGAGGCGTTATTCCAACCCGCCGGCGCTACAAACTACGCAGGTGGAAGCCGCCATCCACATTGATCACCGTGCCCGTGGAATAGTCCAGCAGGCCATCGGCGATGGCGCGAACCGCTTTAGCGATGTCCGCCGCCTCCCCCATGCGCCGCTGCGGCAGCAGCCCGCCCTTGATCTTCTCGTCGTACACCTGCTCCACTTTCGCGATCATATCGGTGCGGATGATGCCGGGGCGGATTTCGAACACCTGCACATTCTCACCGGCCAGGCGCTGAGCGTAGAGCGCCACCGACATGCTGAGCCCGGCCTTTGAAACGCAATACTCCGCGCGATTCACTGACGCCGTATAGCTGCTGATGGAGGTGACAAAGACGATGCGGCCGCGGCCCTGCTCCACCATCCAACTGGCCGCCTGCTGGGTGAGGAAGTGCGGACCTTTCAGATTGGTGTTGATCAGTTCGTCGAAGCTCTCCTCGGTGGCTTCCAGCATGTCGCGGCGCTCGCGGGGCGCGATGCCGGCGTTGTTGACGAGCAGATCGAGCCGTCCGTACTTCTCCTTGGCGTGCGCCAGCACGGCGGCGCGGTCTGCCGCCGAGCCGATGTCGCATTGGAAGATGTCCGCGCCGCATTCGGCGGTGAGAGATTCGGCGGCGTCGCGGCGGCCGCGATAGGTGGCGATGACCGTGTGAGTCCGCGCGAGCTCAAGCGCGATGCCGCGGCCGATGCCGCGGCTGGCGCCGGTAATCAGGGCGACTGGCTGGCTGTGGGTCATGGGTTTCCTTCGGAAGCAGGCGCTGCAAGGCTGAGGGTGAGCAACAAGAAGTCCGCGGCGGCGCGAAGCGCTTCACTGGTCCTCCGCTTTGCCGCGAATTCGCGTCAGGAGCTGCGAAGCCACCTCGCGGCCCCGGCCCAGCGCGGCTTCATAGGCTTCGTGCCGCTCTTCGCGCGTCAGACCATAGCCGATGCGGTAAAGGCGCTCGAGCGACAGACCCACGGCGTAGGTGCCCGCATAGGCGATGGCCGCCTTCGGAATCAGTCCGCCTCCGAAGGGGATCTTGCCGGTCAACTGGCGGGCGGCGGCGCGCCAGCCCCACGCTCCAGCCACCAGCGAGCCGATTTCGGTCCGTTGCTCCCGGTAGCCCACGGCGCGGTCGCTCGCGGCGGCGAGCAGGAATGCCATCCGGATCTGATTCACGGTGAGCACCGCGGTGTCGGAGGCGAATTCGCCCACGGCCCACGGCAACTGGCCCGCATTGGGCAGCACGTTGGGCAGCGCCGTCATCAGGCTGAACAGCGCGTTCTCGCGGGCGATGGTCTGAATCGTGTGGCGCGCCACGGCGTCGCGGAAGGGCGGGAAGTAGCGGGCCAGCGGCAGGGCGATTTCGTTGCGGTGCTCGATCAAGCTTTCCACCAGGCGCTCGGGCCGCTCCGGGTCGAACGAAAATGCGTCCATGTCCGCCGTCCAGCCCTCGGGCGGCAGGATGCCACGTTCATAGAATACAAGCTGGTAGCGCCCGCCGCTGCCGGCGGCATCGCACGCCCGCGTCAATGTCTGAACGGCCAGCATGCGCTTCTCGCGCGAGATCTGCGCGGGCAGCAGGAAGTCCTCCATGCGGGCGTAGGTGGCGCTGGAAGCGGCATCCAGGAGGATTCGCACGCGCTTCGTGGCCGTCTCGCGGATCTCATTCGGATTCAAATGCGAGATGGCGCGGCGGATCTGTTGGATGAACTGAGTGGTCATGACCTTCTCGCGGCGGCGCCGGCCACTCGGGGCGGGCGGCGCCCGCCACACGCAGAATGACGCGGAAACTCCTATGCCATTCTACGCCAAGGCCGATTCTCTCCACCTGTATGTCCGATGGGAAGAAGCCGAGCAGGGTTTCCGTCGTGGGATGAAACCGCAGCGCCGGGGCCACCAGCAGCAGGCGCGGCGGATGGGGCCGTACCGCCAGTCCGGGGAAATAGCCCGCAGCCGTGAACTCGCCCTCCGCCGCGTGGTGACGTACACGGATCCAGTAATCGAGCGCCTGAAGCGGCAGGTGTGCATCCTCGCTGGCCTTGAGTTCGATCACTGTCAGCCGGCCCAGGTGGTCGATGGCAAGCAGGTCCGCAATGCCACGGTCCCGGCCCGAGAGCGCACACAGTTGACCGTAAACCGGCGCATCGCGCAGGTTCGCGTCGAGCACGTGAAGATTCGCCCGGACCAGCGACTCGAGCCGCGCTTCCGGATGCGCCCGCGCGAGGACGTGCCCGAAGGGCGCGTCGGCATTCAAGCGGACTTCCGCCACGCGCCGGGCCAGTTCCAAACCCTCGGCCAGAGACGTGGCCCGCCGCTTCCGGCCCACGCCGAGCCACAACTGCTGACCCGCGGCCCGGGCGAATTCCAGGCCCGCGATTCGCAGGCTGAGCATCCCGCCGCCGGTCTCGACCGCCTCCACGCCAGGCTCTCGCGCGAGGTCTCGTGCCCAATGGAAGGCGGTTTGGGGCCCTTCGGGATCCGCCGGTTGCCAGCGGGCCAGGCGGGCGATCAGATTTCCCGTGTCCTCGAGGCTGGCCTCCTGCTCGCCTTCGCCGTCGTAGATAAAAAGTTGAATTTGCGCCTTGGCGGGATCCAGGTGGCGAATCCGCAGCCGCGTCGTGTCCTCCTCCCCCCGGGGTACAAACAAGGCCAGCCCGCGCACCGGCGCCGGAGCTGCCCGCCGGCGCACATAATCGAGCCACAACAAACCAAAGGTCAGCGCTCCATCGCCGCCGCCCTCGGGAGCGCATAACACGGCAATCCGCCTCTGCTGGCGCACAGCCAGCGCGCGCGGATACGACGGAGACAGCGTATGTTCCAGATCCGCACCCGTCGTCAAACCGTCCACGCGCCAGCCGGGAAACTGCCGCGCCAACATGCCCGCGAGCCGCTGCGCAAGGCTTTCCTGCCGGTTGCGCCTCAGCGAAGGAGTGGCGCGCGCATCCTCCAGGTCCACCAGCGCAAGTTGCAGAGTCCCGCCGCCGAACTTCTGCGCGGCGAGCCTTAAACGGCCGCCGCGCTGCACCTCCACCCGGTTCACGCGGCGGACGAAGGTTCTGTTTTCGTCCCAGGCTTCCAGCAGCAGAAGTCCTCCCCGGCAGGAAAGGGCAAACGAGCCTTCCTTGAGCGGCAGGGGGTCGAGCCCGGGCTCGATGATCGCTGGACGCCGGCAGGATTCGAGAAAACGCTCGATCTCCCCTCGCAGCGTTTCAGGCGGCGGGGAGCCGGCCGGTTTGGAGTCCGGCACCGTCTCCATTATAGAATCGCGGAGAGTGGCTTCCAACCCCGCGCTTCCGTCTCCCGCCGAATTCGCCGAGAACCTTGCCCGGGTCGAAGACCGCATTCAGGCCGCCTGCGCGCGCGCCGGACGGGCTCGCGAAAGCGTGCTGCTGCTGGCCGTCACAAAGGTGTTTCCGGCCGAAGCGGTGCTGGCGGCGCACGCGCTCGGTTTGCGCGATTTCGGCGAGAACTACGTGCAGGAAATGGAGCAAAAAGCGGCAAAAATCCGCCATTTGGATGCTCGTTTTCACCTCATCGGCCACCTGCAGTCGAACAAGTCGCGCCGCGCCGCCGAGCTGTTCGACGTCATTCAGACTGTCGATAGCGCGAAGCTCGCGCGCCGCCTCGCGGACTCCGGCCGTCCGCTCGAAGTCATGATCGAAGTGAAACTCAGCGAGGAGGAGTCCAAGCACGGCGCCGCGCCCGGGGACGTGCCCGCACTCGTGGAAACCATCCGCGCACTCCCCGGTCTGCACCTCACCGGCCTGATGACCATGCCGCCCTGGAGCGACGATCCCGAGTTCGCGCGGCCCTACTTCGTCCGCCTGCGCCGCCTCGCTGAAACGCACGCTTTGCCGGGGATTTCCATGGGCATGTCGCACGATCTCGAAGCCGCCATCGAGGAAGGCGCCACCATTGTGCGCGTGGGCACGGCGTTATTCGGGCGCCGCCGGCCATAAGGGCGATTCCCAGCGCTTCCGGCCGCCGCGCTACCATAAGGGGAACCTATGGTTCCCGAGCGTATAGTTGAAGGCCTCACGTTCGACGACGTCCTGCTGCAGCCCGCCCGCAGCGCGGTGCTGCCCTCCGAAGCAGACACCCGGACGCATGTCACCCGCAATATCCTGCTGAACATTCCCATCCTCAGCTCCGCTATGGACACGGTGACCGAGGCGCACCTCGCCATCGCGCTCGCCCAGCAGGGCGGCCTCGGCATCATCCACAAGAACATGACCGTCGAGAAGCAGGCCGAAGAAGTGGACCGCGTGAAACGGTCCGAAAGCGGCATGATCGTCGATCCCGTCACGGTGGACCCCGACCAGAAGATCCACGAGGCGCTGGCCATCATGAAACGCTTCCGCATCTCGGGCGTGCCAGTGGTGAAAGGCGCGAAACTCGTCGGCATCCTCACGAACCGCGACCTGCGTTTCGAGACCCGTCACGAACTGCCCATCCACGAGGTGATGACGAAGGACCCGCTGTTCACCGTACCCGTCGGCACCACGCTTGAAGAGGCCCAGAAGGAACTGCACAAGCATCGCGTCGAGAAGCTGCTGGTGGTGGACGACGATTTCGCGCTGAAGGGCCTGATCACCGTCAAGGACATTCAGAAAAAAATCAAGTACCCGAGCGCCGCGAAGGACGGACACGGCCGGCTGCGCGTGGGCGCCGCCATCGGCGCGACCGGCGACTTCCTGGAACGCGCCCTGGAACTCGCCAAAGCCCAGGTGGACGTGTTAGTTGTGGACACCGCTCACGGCCATAGCGAGCGCGTGATGCAGGCGGTGGTCGCCTTGAAACGGGCGCTTCCGGATGTGGACCTGGTGGCCGGCAATGTCGCCACGTTCGAAGGCGCGCGCGATCTGGTCGCGCTCGGCGTGGATGGCGTGAAGGTGGGCATCGGTCCCGGTTCGATCTGCACAACGCGCGTGGTGAGCGGCGCGGGCGTTCCCCAGATCACCGCCGTGGCCGAATGCGCGCGCGCGATGCGCGGCACGGGTGTGCCGTTGATCTCCGACGGCGGCGTGAAATTCTCCGGCGACATCTCGAAGGCCATCGCCGCCGGGGCCGACTCCGTGATGATCGGCAGCCTCTTCGCCGGTACCGACGAAAGCCCCGGCGAAACCATCCTCTATCAGGGACGCAGCTTCAAGGCCTATCGCGGCATGGGCTCGCTGGGCGCGATGACCGAAGGCGGCTCCGCCGACCGCTACGGCCAGGATGCCGCCGGGAAGCTCGTGCCCGAGGGCATCGAGGGCCGCGTGCCCTCAAAGGGCCCTCTGGCGGAGCTGGTTTTTCAGCTTGTTGGCGGCCTCCGGGCTGGCATGGGCTATTGCGGCGTCCGGACCATCGCTGAACTGCAGGAACGCGCCAAGTTCCTCCGCGTCTCCATCGCCGGCCTCAAGGAAAGCCACGTCCACGACGTCACCATCACCAAGGAAGCGCCCAACTACCGGCTCGAATAGCCGGTGACTTACCGGCGCGGATACGCCGCCGCGATCGCCTCGCGCTGTTCCGCCGTCAGCGCGCGCGTGCGTTCGCCGCGCAGCAGAAAATAGAGGCGCGCGGTCTCTTCGAGCTCTTCCGCACGGTCCACCGCTTCGCTCAATGTGGCGCCGAGCGCAATCAAGCCGTGGTTACGCAGCAGCATGCAGGAATGGCTGGCGGCGGCTTTCTCCACCGCGGCGCCGAGTTCGGCCGAGCCGGGCGTGAAGTAGTCCACAATGCCCAGCGGCGCCACGCGCATCAGGTAATAGGGCGTGATGACCGGCAGCGGTTCGGCGGGGTCGAGATCCGTCAGGCAGGAAATCGCCACCGAATGCGTGGCGTGCAGATGGACGAGCGCGCGCGCCTCCAGAGCGGCCCGGTAGCAGCCGAGATGGAAAGGAAACTCCTTCGAAGGCCGGGCTTCGTTCTTGCGCTGGCCGTCGAGCGTAATGCAGGCCAGATCGTCCGGCTTCAAGTCCCGCAGTGAGCGGCCGGTGGGGGTGATCCAAACCTCGTCATTGAGACGTACGCTCAGGTTTCCAGTGGAACCGAAGGCGTACCCGCGCCGATGGAAACTGGCTGCGACCCCGCACAGTTCCGTCAGTTCGGTTCTCATGGCCGGGGCAGGCTGTTCTGGAAATGGTCGGCGATGGCGAGCAGCGTCTCCGCCGCGCCGTCGCCGTCGCCGCGCAGGATTTGGCGAAGCAACTTCTCGTGCTTGCGGATTTCGGTTTCAAAACGAATGGCGCCGCGCTCGCGCGCCATGTTGATACCGCAGGCGAAGAGCGATCCGACCGCCGCCTGGAGCGCGCGGGCCGCGTAGCGGTTGCCGGAGAGTTCCCAAATCAGCCTGTGGAACTGAAGATCCTCATGAAAAAACTCCGGCAGGTTGTTGCCGGCGGCGGCGGAGGCGAAGCGCCCATGCTGCTCGCGGAGAAGGTCCGCGCCTTCCTCGTCGAGCCGCTGCGCGGTCCAGCGCACCACCTCCGGCTCGAGAATCCGCCGGAGCTGGCAGATGGAATGCATCTCCTCCAGCGAAAGATCGATCACCGAGTAGCCGCAGTTCACGCGCCGCGTCACCAGGCCGCGGCCTTCGAGATCCTGCAGCGCCTCGCGCACGGGAATAGAGCTGACACTAAAACGGTTCGTAAGTTCACGTTCCACCAGGCGCCGGCCAGGCTCGATGAGACCGGACACAATCTCGCGTTCGAGTACATCGGCGATCTGGTCGCGAAGTGAGGTAGCTGGAGATTTGGTAAGTGCAGGCAGGGCCATATCAGAGTCTTCCCTCCTTTAAGATATATATGATATGTACATGTGGAATCCAGTCAGGAATTCGAAATGCCGATGACGGGAGTGATGGCCGGCGCGGGTTTCTTCGCGCGGTTCCACGCCGAGGCGTGGCAACGCGTGCACGGCGCGCGAATCACCGCCGTCGCTGATCCGGACGCGAATAAGGCCCGCGCTTTCGCCCGCGAGCACGGCATCCCCAAGGTGTACACCGATACCGCGGGGATGCTGATGGCCGAACGCCCCGGCTTCATCGACATCGTCACCGGCCCGGCCACCCACCGCGCGCTGACCGAGATGGCGGCGGCCAATGGCATCGCCGCGATCTGCCAGAAACCGATGGCCCCCGAATGGGACGACTGCGTCGCGATGGTGGCGCGCTGCGAAGCCGCGGGCGTGCGTCTGCTGATCCACGAAAACTGGCGCTGGCAGCCCTGGTACCGCGAAGCGCGGCGGCTGATTGCCGAGGGCTTGCTGGGGCGTGTCTTTCATGCCGGTTTCAGAATGCGGACGGGCGACGGACGCGGCCCGGATCCCTACGAGATCCAGCCGTACTTTCGCGATATGCCTCGCTTCCTACTTTACGAAACCCTGGTTCACTTTCTGGATACCTTTCGATACCTGGCCGGCGAAATCGATAGCGTCTCCTGCCGGACCGCGCGCATCAACCCCATCATCCGCGGCGAGGACTGCGCGCTGATCGAGATCGATTTCGCCACCGGCGCGCAAGGCCTGATCGACGCCAACCGCATCAGCGGCCCGAAACCGCCCCCGCCGGCCTTCGGCGAGATGCGCCTGGAAGGCGACCGCGGCATGATTCGGATGTCCCCGGAAGGCCGCCTCTGGCTCACCATCTACGGCGAGGAGGAACGCGAACACGAATATGACCGCCCCACCGAAGGCTACCGGGGCGACAGCGTATGGGCCTTCCAGCAGCACGCCGTCGATTGCCTGCGCACGAACACACCCTGCGAATCCGAAGGGCGCGAGTACCTGAAGACTGTCGCCGCCGTGCTGGCCTGTTACCGCTCCGCCGAATCCGATCGCCGCGTCCGCATCGCGGAGGTGATGGCATGACGCGCCGCATCGCCTTGCTCCCTGGCGATGGCATTGGCCCGGAAGTCACGGCCGAAGCGGTGAAAGCCCTTGAAGCGCTCCCCGGCCTCTCCTTCGAATTCGAGGAGTTCAGCATGGGTGCCGGCGAGTATCTCCGTTCCGGCGATCCCATGCCGGAAGAAACGTTCGCCCGCCTGCGCGAGTTCGACGCCGTCCTGCTCGGCGCGATGGGCCTGCCCGGCGTACGCTGGCCCTCGGGCATCGAAATGACGCCCCAACTCGACTTGCGCGAACGCATGGATCTGTATTGCGGCCTGCGGCCCATCCGGCTCTATCACGCATCGCACACCCCCCTGAAGGATCTGCGATCTGGCGACATCGACCTGCTGCTCGTGCGCGAAAACACTGAGGGACTCTTCAGCACCCGCCTGAACCCGCTCGACCGCGAGGCCGATTCCGCCGAGGACCGGCTGCTGATCACGCGCCGCGGCGCGGAGCGCGTCTGCCGCGCCGCCTTCGAGCAGGCCCGCCTCAGAAGCCGCCGCGTCGCCCTGGTGGACAAGGCCAACGTCCTGCCTTCCATGGCCTACTTCCGAATGATCTTCGACGAAGTGGCCGCCGAGTTCCCGGACGTCGAAGCGGATCGCATCTACGTGGACGCCATGGCCCTCTACCTCGTGCAGTGCCCGGGGCGCTTCGACGTCCTGGTCACCGAAAACATGTTTGGCGACATCCTCTCGGACCTCGCCGCGGGCCTCGTTGGCGGCATGGGTATGGCGCCTTCAGCCGACATTGGCGATCGCCACGGCGTGTTTCAGCCCTCCCACGGCTCGGCCCCGGATATCGCGGGCCAGGGCCGCGCCAATCCCGTCGCGACGGTTCTTTCGGCCGCGATGATGCTCGACTGGCTGGGCGCGCCGGCCGAACGCGAAGGCGCCGCGCGCATCCGCCGCGCGGTGGAGCAGGTGCTGAGCCAGGATGGCGCGGGCACGCGCGACCTGGGCGGGCGGATGTCCACATCGGAATTGGGGACGGTAATCTCGGAGGCCATCATATGAGACAAGGACGCACGGTGTGGGACGCCCACACCCACATCGGAACAGCCCGCCACAGCGGCCGCGCTTACTCCGCCGCGGAACTGATCGAGGACATGGACCGCCACGGCGTGGATTGCTCCGTTGTGATCCCGTTCCCGGTGGTGGACGACTACCGCGCGGCGCATGACGAGATCGGCGCCGCCGTGCGCGCCCACCACGGCAGGCTCCGCGGGGTCGCCTGCCTGAACCCGTACATTCCCGAGGCCGGCTTTCGCGACGAGGTGCGGCGCTGCCGCGAGGTGCACGGCTTCACGGCCCTCAAACTGCAGCCGCAGTACCAGGCCCTGAACCCCCTCTGGCCCACGAGCGAATTCTTCTTCGAAACCGCGCAAGAGCACCGCATGACGCTCATCGTCCATACCGGCACCGGCATCCCCTATTCGCTGCCCTCGCTCTATATGCCGCCCGCCCGGCGCTATCCGGAACTGACCTTCGTTCTCGCGCACTGCGGCGGCGGGGGGCTGCTTGTAGGCGAAGCCATCGTCGCGGCCCAGTTCTGCCCGAATATCGTGCTGGAACTGTCCACCCTCATGCCGAACCATATCCTCGAAGTGCTCCAGCATGTCGCCGCGGACCGCCTCATGGCCGGCTCCGACCTGCCCGAGAACCTCGAAATCGAAATCGCAAAAATCGAATCGCTGCCGGTGAGCGAGGAGGATAAACGCAAAATCCTGGGCTGTACGGCGGCGCGCGTGTTCGGAGGCCCGGCCGCGTGAAGCGCTACGGCGTGGTGGCCGCGCTGTTCGTGCTGTCGATGATCACCTACATCGACCGCGCCTGCATCAGCACGGCGAAGGATCCCGTCGCCCGCGACCTCGGCTTCTCCGATGCCCAGATGGGTCTCGTGTTCGGCGCGTTCGCGCTCGGCTACGCCCTCGCTCAAATCCCCTCCGGCTGGCTCGCCGACCGCTATGGACCGCGCCTGGTTCTCGCCGCCGTGGTCGCCGGCTGGAGCCTGCTCACCGCCCTCACCGGCGCGGCTTGGAACCTCACCTCGATGGTGGTGATCCGCTTCCTGTTCGGCGTGGGCGAGGCGGGCGCTTTCCCCGGCAGCGCGCGGGCTTTCGTCAACTGGCTCCCGGTGAGCGAGCGCGGCCTCGCCAACGGTGTGCTTTTCTCGGGCTCACGCATCGGCGCGGCCCTCGCCTTTCCCCTGCTCGTCACCATGGTGGACAAGTGGGGCTGGCGAATGTCGTTCGTTCTGTTGGGCGGCATCGGCGTGGTTTGGGCGGTCTTTTGGCTGGCCTGGTTTCGCGACTATCCGGAGAAGCGCATCCCCGTGGCGCCGCCACCCTCCGGAAAGGCCATCGGGCTGCGCGAGGTGTTCCGCACCACGGCCTTCCTCCCCGCGATGGTTCAGTATTTCGCCGGAAACTTCACGTTCTTTATCTGCCTTTCCTGGATGCACCCTTATCTGAAGCGGCAGTACTCATTGACCGATGCCGAGGCGGCCGCGTATGCCATGGCCCCGCTGCTGGTGGGCGCGGTCTCGCAATGGACCGCCGGTTTCGTTGTGGACCGGCTGTACGCGTCCCGGTGGAGCGCCTGGTCGCGCCGTCTGCCCGCCATGGCCGGCTTCGCCATGGCGGCCGGCGGCGTGCTGGCCGTCAGTTCAATGGAAACCCCGCTGGGCGCGGCTCTCGCGTTCACCGCCGCCACCTTCGGCGCGGACATGACCATCAGCCCAAGCTGGAGCTATTGCGCCGATGTCGCGGGCAAAAGCGCTGGCAGCGTCTCCGCCGCGATGAACATGATCGGCAACCTCGGCGCCTTTGTCAGCGCCAATGCCTTCCCCTGGCTGCTCGGCCTTACGGGCAGCGCGCGCGCCTATTTCACCGTCGCGGCGATCCTCAACGTCATTGCCATCTTCTGCTGGATCTCCATGCGCTCCACAAAAGCCCCGGCTACCCTGGAATCATGAGCAGAATTGCCCTTAATTGGGGATGGGCCTTGACTCCATGGCCTGCAATCATAAAGATAGAGGGACACGAGAAACTTAAAATGGCGCAATCACTGCTCCCGGAAGAGGCCCAGAAAGCCGTTGAGTCCGTGCAACATGCCGACATCGTCATCGGCATTCCGAGCTACAACAACTCGCGGACCATCGGCCATGTGGTGCAGGCCGCGCACGCCGGGCTGGCCAAGTACTTTCCGCAGTTCACGGCCGTGATCGTGAACTCCGATGGCGGCTCGAAGGACGGCACGCGCGATGTCGTGCTTGGCTCGGCGATGCAGGACTCGCAGCTGCTCATGCTGTCCACGCCCCTCAAGGCTGTCCACCGGCTGTCCTTCCCTTACCATGGCATTCCCGGCAAGGGCAGCGCCTTCCGCATGATCTTCCAGATGGCGAAAGATCTGAACGCCAAGGCCTGCTGCGTGGTGGACTCCGACCTGCGCTCGATCACGCCCGAATGGATCGACCTGCTGCTGCGCCCGGTCCTGTTCGCCAATTTCGATTTCGTTGCGCCTTATTATCACCGCCACAAGTACGACGGCACCATCACCAACAGCATCATTTATCCCCTCACCCGCTCCCTTTACGGCCAGCGGTTGCGGCAGCCCATTGGCGGCGATTTCGGCATGTCGAACGCGCTGCTGTGCCGCTACCTCGAGCGCGACGATTGGGAGACCGACGTCGCCCGCTTCGGCATCGACATCTGGATGACCACCATCGCCGTCGCAGAGGGCTTCCGCGTCTGCCAGAGCTTTCTCGGCGCGAAATTGCACGACGCCAAGGACCCCGGCTCGGACCTGAGCGCCATGCTGATGCAGGTCGTGGGCAGCGTGTTCGCGCTCATGCAGGAGTACGATTCGGCCTGGCGCACCCGCAACGGCAGCACCGATGCCGCCCTGTTCGGCTTCCGCTACGACGTCGGCCTCGATGCCATCCAGGTGAACGTCGAACGCATGCTGAATCTGTTCCGCAAGGGCGGCGAGGATCTGTCGGAGATCTGGGAACTCGCCCTCAGGCCCGATACCCTGCGGGCCATCGTCAAACTAACCAAGTATTCCGGGCCCGTCGAGCAGTTCCGTCTCGAAGACGAGCTTTGGGTCAGGATGATCTACGAGTTCGGCTGCGCCGCGCGCGACAACCGCCTGGAACGTGGCCACCTGCTGCGCTCCATTACGCCACTCTATCTGGGCCGCGTCGCCTCCTTCGTCGTCGAAACCGCGGAGATGGGCGCGCCCGAAGTCGAGCAGCGCATCGAGCGGCTCTGCCTGACGTTTGAAGACCTGAAGCCTTACCTGATCGATCTGTGGTTCGGCACGAAATCGGCCGAACGGAAGAAGGAAGCGCCGGAAGCGCGGGAGTTGGAGACCTAAGCCATGATTCGCACCTTACAGGATGTTTTTGACCGGGTGCTCGACACCATCGCATATCACCTGACCACCTATGTGCCGCCCCTCGTGGTGGCGCTCATCGTCCTGGGCCTGTTCTGGCTGGTGGCCAAACTCGTACGCTGGCTGATGGCCAAGGCCATCAAGGGCGCGGGCATCGACCGCTTCCTCAGCGACAGCGGCCTGCGCTCGATGTTCGACAGCGCCGGCCGCCTGCACGGCACGCCGCTCATCGCCGGCGCGGCCTACTGGCTGATTCTCGCCGGCGGTGTCCTCGCCGCGCTGAACGTCTTTGGCACAGACCTCACCTCGCGCATGGTGGAGACCACCGTCTTCCTTTTCCCCAAAGCGGTCACCGCGGGCCTCATCCTGCTCGTAGGCGCTTGGCTGGGCCAGTTCCTCGGCCGCTCGGTGCTGGTTTGGGCCTCGAACGAAGAGATGCCCGGACCGCGCCGCATGGCCGCCGCCACGCGCATCGTCACCATGTTCGTCGCCGTCGTTGTGGCCTCCGACGTGCTCGATTTCGCCCCGCGCGTCTTCTTCGCCGCCTTCGTCATTCTGGTCGGCGGCGCGGTGCTGGCCGCCAGCCTGGCCTTCGGCCTGGGCGGCCGCGACGTCATCCGTGGCTACCTCGGCGAGAGGAAAGCCGGCGAGCAAGAGGACGAGAAGTCGCTCTGGAACCACCTATAGACGCTTAATCGTCGTCGTCCCAGATGCCTCCGCCGGCATCCTGCCGCGGCGTGGGCTCGGCATTCACCTTGGGCAGCCAGCGCGCCAGCCGCCGTCTTTCGCCCTCCAGATCCTTGCGGCCGGCCAGGTTGGTCCACTCGAGCGGATCCTTGTCGCGGTCATACAACTCCTCGCTCCCGTCCTCATAGCGGATGTAGCGCCACCGCTCATCGCGCACCGAATGGTTGCCCTTGCGGAAGGTCGTCAGTGTCGGATACGGCCAGCCCGCGCCCGGATTTCGCAGCAGCGGCATCAGGCTGCGCCCTTCCAGTTCCGAACGCTTTGGCAGTTGCGCGGCATCCAGCAGGGTCGGGTAGATGTCCAGCAGATTCACCGCGCGCCCGCAGCGCCCGCCCGCCTTCGTCACCCCCGGCGCCCGCATCATCAGCACGTTGTGCGTCGCCTCTTCCCACAGCGCGAACTTGCGCCAATGCAGCTTTTCGCCCAGGTGCCAGCCGTGGTCGCTCCACAGCACCACTGTGGTGTCGGCCGCGTTGGGACCCTGATCCAGCGCCTCCATCACCCGGCCCACCATCGCGTCCGCGAACGTGATCGAAGCCAGATAGCCTTGCACGGCGTGGCGCCACTGGTTGTGCTGGATGACCTTGGCGTGGTCGCCCTCCGGCCGTGCCATCCGGCGGCCCGCCTCGGGAATGTCGTCCAGGTCGTTCTCGTTCACCTCGGGCAGCGTGACGCGGTCCACCGGGTACATCTCGAAATACTTCCGCGGCGCGTACCAGGGCAGGTGCGGCCGGTAGATCCCGCAGGCCACGAAAAACGGCTTCTCATGGCGCCGGCTCAACTGCTGCCGGGTCCATTCGGCCACCTTGTAGTCGCCCATCTCCGAATCCGGCACGTCCACCGGTCCCCAGTCGAAATGGGCCGTCTTCGGAATGCCGTTCGCGGGCAGCTTGGCCGGAGCGGGGTCCGGCGAACGGTACGGTCCCTGGTCCGGAAAATAACTGTCCCAGCTCTGCGGATCCGGGAACGCGCCGTGATAGATCTTCCCTCCGCCCGTCACCGAATAGCCCGCCGCGCGAAAGTGCTGCGCCAGTGTGACCGCGTTCGCCAGCACCGGCGAGCGGCGCATCGGCTGCGGATTGTCGTATACACCCGACGTCGAGGGCCTGATCCCCGTCATCAGCGCCGCGCGCGAGGGATTGCACAGCGGCGCCGCGCAATGCGCGTTCGTGAAATTCACGCCCGACGCCGCCAACCGGTCCAGATGCGGCGTCTTCACATCCGGATGCCCGCCCAGGCAGCCCACCCAGTCGTTCAAATCGTCGATCGCGATGAACAACACGTTGGGCCGCGAGCGCGGCGCGGCGAAATAGCCGGGCATCGTGGCGCTGGCGGCAAGAAAAGCGCGGCGGCTGATCATGGTTCTCCCTCCGGGGTTCGCTGCCGGTAATGCAGGCTGGGCAGCGCGCGCAAACGCGCCGCTGCGGCTTCGGGTGTGATGTCGCGCTGCGGCATCGCGAGCATCTCATAACCTACGAGAAATTTTCTCACCGTGGCCGACCGCAACAGCGGCGGGTGAAAATGCATGTGCAGATGCCAGCCTTCGCCCGTGCCTTGCGCGGGCCGTTGATGAAAGCCCATCGAATAAGGAAACGAGATCTCGAACAGGTTGTCGTAGCGCGTGGTCAATTCCTTCAGGATCGCCGCCAGCCCGCCGCGCTCCTCATCGCTCAATTCGGGCAGCGCCGCCGCGGGCCGCCGCGCCACCACCATCGTCTCGAACGGCCACACCGCCCAATAGGGAACCAGCGCCGCGAAATGCTCATTGGCGGCTACCATGCGCTCGCCCGATTTCTCCTCGGCCGCCAGATAGTCCGCCAGCAGCGTCCGCCCATGTTCCCGGAAATAATCTCCCTGTGCCGCCGATTCCTTCGCCACCTCGTTCGGCACCGACGCCGAGGCCCAGATCTGCCCGTGCGGATGCGGGTTGCTGCAGCCCATCATCGCGCCCCGGTTCTCGAAGATCTGAACGTAGCCCATCCACGGAACGCGGTTCAACTCCGAATATTGCTCCACCCAGCAATCCACCACCGCGCGGATCGCCTCCACGTCCATCTCGGCCAGCGTCAGGTCGTGCCGTGGCGAAAAGCACACCACGCGGCAGATGCCCGGCTCGGCCTCCGCGCGGAACAGCGCATCCGGCGGCGTGGCGACGGGCGCCGGCGTGCCGGGCAGCAGCGTGGCGAAGTCGTTGTCGAAGACAAACACCGAACTGTAGGACGGATTCCGCGCCCCGCCCGCCCGTATGTTCCCGGGACACAGGTAACAGCCCGGGTCGTATTGGGGCCGCTCCTCGGCGGCGTGCTTTTCCACCTGCCCGTGCCACGGCCGCTGCGTGCGGTGCGGACTCACCAGAACCCACTCGCGCGTCAACGGGTTGAACCGCCGGTGCGGATGCTGGGCCGCGTCGAATGCAGTCATGGCTTCAGCAGACCGGGCGGCAGATGGATTGTGACGATGTAGGGCTGCTCGCCGGGCGTCCAGTGCCCGTAAGTCGTCGTCACCAGCGTGCCGTCCGGCAGTCGCTCCAGCCCCGGATAACAGCAGTCCGCGGCCTTATGATTCTTCGACAGCAGAAACCTTCGCTCGCCCGCGCGGTTCTTCTCCAGATCCTCCCAGCGGCCCAGCCACGCCACCCAACTCCCGCGCGACGGGCTTTCCCGCCCCATGTCGCGGAAGGTCAGAAACAGGCGGCCATCCGCCGTGTACACCCCCACATGACGGTCGCCGGTCAGCGCGGCGTCCATTTCGCGCGGCTCGGTCCAACTCGCGCCTTCGTCATCGCTGAAGGCGATGAACGAATTGAACTTCCGGCTGTTTTCGCGCAGCAGAATGGCCAGCCGACGCCCGTCGGGTGAACGCACGATCCCCGGTTCGCACAGGTGCGCCTCCGGGTGGCTGAAAAGCTCCACGGGCGAGGACCACGTCAGCCCGCCGTCGCGCGATACCGTCCGGTAGACCCGGAACCGCTTCTCGCCCGCGCCGCCTTCCCGGATGAAACGCCCGTCGTCGTGGAAATACGCCCCATACACGCCGGGGCCATGCTCCACCAGGGCCGACATCGCCACAATCCCGCCGAATGCGCCGATCGGCTTCAGCGGCGTCCATGTCGCGCCGTCGTCCTCCGAAACCGCCATCCGGATCGGATACAACCCCGAGAACACGATCAGCCGCTTCTTTCCGGCCTTGTCGATCACCCGGTGAATCGTTGGCGTCTCCTGCGATGTGGCCCAGTTTTCCGGCACAGGCAGCCTTTCGGACCATGTCCTGCCGCCATCGGCGCTCCGTTTCATCACGATGCCGCCGCGCCCGTGGCCTTTCGGGTACACGGTGACGATCGTACGCCCGTCCTCCAGCAATACAGTCGTGGGATGGCCCAGATACTGTCCGGCCTCGCGGTCCACCACGGTCTGCAGTTCTGTCCGTCCGGACAGATCCGTCTGCGGCGGCTGCGCCAGCGCGGCGCCAGCCATAACGGCAATGAAACTAACGAATTTGCGAACCATTGACGGGGCTCAACAGATACGTGCTGATGTTCGAGACAACCTCGCCGTCGCTCAGGCCGGGCGTGGCGGCCATCTTTTTCCATTCGGGACTGGTGGCGAAGTTCCGCCAGTTGGCTTCCCGCGCCGTCAGGCTGTCGTGCCACACCATGTAGGCGAGGTTCGGCATCCGGTCGCCCACGATGGTTTCGCCGAAAAACACGGGCGGCAGCCCCTTTTGTTTGAAGAGTTCGATCTCGCCGTTCTCAAACATGCCGATCTTCTTCATCAGCGAGAGCGGCGAATTCGACTCGTAGATCCGCAACTCGAACAAACGAGGCGGCTTACCCTCCTCGGGCGCGGGCGGCGCCACGATGGACGGAAACCCGGCGAAGGCCCGCAGCAGATGCGTCTCCATGCGCTGAAAAGGAAGCCCGGAATGGCTGAAAAACGCCTCGGAAGCGCTCAAAAACGCGTCATTTTGCATCAATTTCGCCATGTTTTGCTCATACGCGGCGAGGCTCGCGTGGCTCGTCACGGCGAGCAGAAACGGCGCATCGGGCGCGATCGAGCTGGCGAACAGCCCCACGGGACCGGCGCCCGCTTTCTGCAGCGCGGGCATCACGTCGCTGACCAGCCACTTCTGCAGCCGTCCGCGCTGGTTGTCGGTCGTGTTGCGGAGCTTGAAGTAGCGCAGTTCAAAGACGGCGCGACCTGTACCTGGAGTTTGTGCGAGAGATGACATAGAAAGTGTGGCTGCGCCGGCGGCGCTGGCGAGAAGTTGGCGGCGTTGCATGACGCCGGTAATTCTATCGCAGGTCTTCGGGCAATACAGCATAGCCCGCCGGCGGAGGATACAGTTCCCGGAGAAAACGCAGGCGCTTGCGCAGCAGATGGCTGGGCAGTTGGCGCGGCCCGGTCTCGACATCGATGTCGCAACAGATGCCGTGGAGGAAGAGCGTCAGCGTATCAATGAAGCTCTGCCGAAGGTAGTGCCCGAAGCGGCGCGTCGAGTTGTCGAGCGCCTGCTTCAATTTCCAGGAGGGCTCGTCCACCTCGCCATGCGCCCGGCTATCGATCTCCGCCTTGAGCAGATCGGCGTAGCCCTGCGGAATGCCGCTGGCGTGCATGGCCACCAGTTCCGCGAGCGCACGGTAGAACCGGTAGTGGTAGTCGGCCACTTCGGTGTCCTTCACGGCGAAAGCGAGCACCGCTTCCTGCCCCTGCTTGATGCTCACGAACTGACCCGAAACGTCCTCGGCCGGCTGCTCGATCGAAATCAGAAACTCGGGCGCGCGCCGCGACTTCTGCGGCGCGGGCGCCTGCGCCAGATAGGGCACCAGCAGGATCTGAATCCGTGGCAGCAGCGCGGCGATCGAGGGCGGCAGCGCCGCCACGGGCTCGTCCAGGTACTCCCGCAATTCGTCGGCCGTCAGCGACACCGCCGCGGCGAAGTAGCAGAACCGGTTCCCCAGCGGCACCATCTCGGAGCGGAAATGGTCGGCGAAATTCTTCAGGCTGAGATGGGACAGGCTATTGGGCGCGGACATGAAATGGGATACGGCCTCGGCCCGGGAACCGGGCAATTCCCAAGTCTAGCAAAGCCCGGCGGCGAACCTCGCGGAAACTGGCCACGCGGGGCTTATTCCCCGGCGTCCTCGACGCTGCGCCGGCGCTCGCGCAGTTCCGCCCATTCGGGAAACACCGGCGGATTCAGAAGCCATGCGCGGATCCACATCGCCATTTCCTGCTTGTCTGGCTTCCTCCTCGAACTGCGCGCAGCGAGATCGGCGTGATTCTTGGCCGTGATCACCAGGGCGCGCAACATCCGCCGCCGGGCGGCCGCCCCCGCTTCGTACTCGGCGGACAGCGCCGTCAACGTCCGCCGCAGATTTGCGAATGAGTCCTGACGCACGCCTTCCACCGCCGGCACCAGCGGCCGCCCGGACTCCCGCAGCGCCGTCCGCAGCGTCCGCTCGCTGACCTGCGGCAGCGCGGTTCGCAGCCGCCCGTAAGCCGCTTCGTCAACGAGTCCCGCCGGCAGCGCCGCCACGCCCGCCCGCGCCATTTCTTTCTTGCTGGTTCTGCCGGCCACGGCGGTACTCCGCCACGGCGCGTTCGTGCGCGCCGTAATCCTTTGAAAAGATATGCGCGCCGCTGCCATCCGGGGCGGCGACGAAATACAGATCCTCGGTTTGCATCGGACGCAACGCCGCTTCCAGCGATGCCCGGCCCGGGTTGGCGATCGGCCCCGGCGGCAGGCCCGCCACCTGATAGGTGTTGTACGGATGCGCGCGGTCCAGATCGCTGCGATAGATCGTCCCCCTCCAGCGCCCCTCCAGGCGCGCCGCGTACGCCACCGTCGGGTCGCACTGCAGCTTCATGCCGATGCGCAGCCGGTTGGCGAACACGCCCGCGATGCGCCCCCGCTCCTCCGCCAGCACGGCCTCCTTCTCCACCAGCGAGGCCAGCGTCACCGTTTCGCGCAGAGCCGCATTTCCGCCAAACTGCCGCCACACTTTGTCGAACTGACGCCGCATCGCCGCCACGGCCTCCGCCGCCGAGGTGCGCCTCGGGAAGCGATAAGTGGAAGGAAACAAATAGCCTTCGTTCTCCAGCGCGAGCCTCAGAATCTCCTCCTCGCGCACAAACCCGGCCCGCGCGACGATTGCGGCCACATCGAACGCATCCGCGCCTTCCGGAATCACCATCTCCACCAGATACACGTCCCCGCGCGCGATCCGCAGATACACCTCATGCGGCGTCGCCGCCTCCGCGAAACGATACTCGCCCGCCTGCGGATACATCCTCGGATTCGGCAGGCGCGCGGCGGCGAACAGGGCGGCGTGGCGGACCACGCCCGCTTCCTCCAGGAGCCGGCCGATCTCGATCGTCGGCGTTCCCCTGGGGATGTCAATGAAAACAGGCTGGTTAAAGGCGGCGAAGCGCTCCATCCGGACGAAATAATGCAGCGCGCCGGCGCCCGCCAGCAGCAGAAGAACCGCGAAAACCAGCAGCCGCTTCACACCCACCGCCAAACGCAGAAAAACGATGCAAAAAGCCGCTTCCGAAGGGTGTTTTTGAGCAAAAAATGCGCCATTTTCAGTCCACTCGCGCCTGGCTGAGCCAGTCCTCCAGCAGAATCCGCGCCGCCATCTGATCCACCGCGCCTTTCCGCTTCTCCGCCAGCATCTTCTTTAGATTCAAGCCCCTGGCAGCCAGCCGTTCTTCAGCTGCGACCGAAGTCAGCCGCTCATCGTACATTTCGACCGGAACCTGGCCGGCGGCGCCGAGTTTTCCAGCTAAGTGCTTTGCTTCTCTGGACATGGGGCTCTCCCGCCCGTCCATGTGCAGCGGCAACCCCACCACGATCCGCTCCGCGCCCGTCCGCTCCGCCAGCGCCAGGATCGCATCGATATCTTCGCGCAGCGTCCGGCGCGTGATTGTTTCGAGGCCTGTTACTACGCCGAGATCACACTCAGCGAGGGCCGCGCCAATCCGGCGCTTGCCGACATCCAGACCCAGAACGCGCGCCGCGGAACCCACACCCTGATTGTGCCATGCTATTTCCAGATATGCGTGCCTTCATTGGTCTGTTCCTCGTCCTCCTTTCCCCGCTGCTGACCGCGCAAGAAAAGAAGCCAGTTACCCTCGAAGCGCTCGCCGCGCAAGGGATGCCCGAGACGATGCGCGGCGCGCCTGTCTGGTCGCCCGAGGGCGGGCGATTTGTCTATCGCGAGGCGAAAAAGATCCACCTCTACAACCTCGCGACGAAGGACGCGCGTGAGATTGTCGACACCGCCACGCTGGAGGGACAGGCGCATGAGCCGCCCCGCCCGGCGGCCTTTGAATGGGAGAACCGGCGCGTCCGCGAGCAGCCCATTCAATGGTCCAAGGATGGTAAACGCTTGCTATTGCTCGTGCGCGGCGATCTGTTCCTGTGGACCGAGGCGAGCGGCGCAGTGAAGCAGTTGACCGCTACGCCCGTGGCTGAGCGTGATCCGAAGCTCTCTCCCGACTCGACGAAAGCCGGTTTCCGGCGCGGCCACGATCTCTACGTTCTCGACCTCGAATCGGGCAAGGAAACGCGCCTCACATACGACGGCTCGGAGACCCTCTGGAACGGCAAACTCGACTGGGTGTATCCCGAAGAGTTGGGCTTGGGCACCGCGTGGTGGTGGTCGCCCGATTCGTCCCGCATCGCTTACCTGCAGTTCGACGTAGCGCCCGAACAGATTTACGGCCACGTGGACCATCTGCCCGTCGCGCCGGTGAGCGAGCCGCAGCGCTACCCCAAGGCCGGCACGCCGAACGCGGATGTCCGCTGCGGCGTGGTGAGCGCCTCGGGCGGACGCACCCGCTGGATGGATTTCGGCGAGATCCGCGACCACCTGCTCACGCACATTTACTGGACCCCGGATTCGAAACGCGTAGTGGCTCACCGTCTCAACCGCGTGCAAAACCACCTGTGGATCCTCGCCGCCGATGCCGAGACCGGCCGGGCTTCGCTGCTGCACGAAGAAAAGGCCGAAGCCTGGGTGAATCTGACCGGCGACCTGGAATTCCTGAGCGACGGACGCTTCCTCCGCCTCAGCGAAAAGGACGACGGCTACCGCCACATCTATCTGCACGGGGCCGACGGCAAGCAGGCGGCGCGGCTGACGCGCGGCGCGTGGGAAGTGGCCTCCATCTCCTGCGTGGACGAAAAGGCCGGCCGCGTGTACTTCATTTCGGCCGAAGCCAGCCCGCTCGAGCGGCACCTCTACAGCGTGAACCTGGACGGGCGCGGCAAACGGCGGCTTTCGCCCCGCGAAGGCACTTACGCGGCGTCATTTAGTCCTGGGTGCGCGGCGTATCTCGAAACGCACTCGAGCCTGGAAAGCGCTTCGCGGAGCGTCTTGAAGTCCGCGGCGGGCGAGGAGATCGCCGTGTGGCGCGAGGCGAACCTGAAGCCCCAGCAGGAATACGACCTGCGCCCCACCGAACTGCACAAATTCAAAGGCGAGAACGGCATCGAGTTTCACGGCCGCCTGATTAAGCCCGCGGGCTTCGATCCGTCGAAGAAATACCCGGCCATCGTGATGGTGTACGGCGGTCCGCACGCGCAGTCGGTGCGGAATTCCTACGCGGGGCTGAGCTGGGACCAGGTGCTGGCGCACAAGGGTTTTGTGATCTGGCAGATGGACAACCGCGGTTCGGCCGGGCGCGGGCACGCCTTCGAAGCGCCCGTCAACCGGCGCATGGGCAAGGTGGAGTTGGAGGACCAGCTCGAGGGGGTGAAGTACCTGCTTTCGCTCGGTTTCACGGACGAGGAGCGGATCGGCGTCTATGGCTGGAGCTATGGCGGCTACATGACGCTTTACTGCCTGCTGCACGCGCCGGAGACCTTCGCCGCGGGCGCGGCCGGCGCCGCCGTCACCGACTGGCGCAACTACGACACGATTTACACCGAACGCTACATGGGCCTGCCCCAGGAGAACGAGGAAGGCTACCGGCTCAGCGCCCCGGTGAACGCGGCATCGAACCTGAAGGGGAAACTGCTGCTGATTCACAACCTGGGCGACGACAACGTGCTGTTCGCCAATGCGCTCCAGATGATGAACGCGCTGCAACAGGCAGGCAAGCATTTCGACACGCTGATCTACCCGCAGAAGAGCCACGGTGTGACGGGAAAGGCCTCGCGGCACATGCGGGAAAGGATCACGGAGTTTTTCGTGGAGGCGCTGGGGGCGGGGCGGTAGTGCGGGGGGATGTCATGGTTTCAGGCGGGCAGGCGGCGCTTTGGGAACAGGTTGCACCCTCCGGCCCGCGATGCGAATGAGCCCATCGCGCCTGCGCGATGGGCTCACTTCGCATCATCCTCTTCCGCCCGGCATCCGGTTGGATGCCGGCTGAAGCAGTCTGAGCAGTAGCGGGTCTAGCAGCGGCTGAGCCCGCAGGAGACGAAGGGGGGCGTCCATTTCGACCTGCAGCAGAACTTCCAGCGGCCGACGTTGGGCACGTTCAGGCAGCGGCGGCCGAAGATCGGCAAGTTGACGCACCACCGCCCCCCACCGACCTGGACGCACGGCGTGCAGACTCTGGCCTGTGCGGTGACGCGGGCCTCATCCCACGCGGCCGGTGAGCGGGTGATCGACCGGAGTGACCGGTCTACGGGCATGGATTGTGTTGGCAAATACATAGGCTCATTCTCCTTTTCACTGATTGAAATGACAGTAACCGGACCACGCTTCGTCCTGGGATCCGACGGGCGGCATCAGTATTCGCCCGACTCGCCGGAATCATCCGAAGCGTCAGATTCGTCAGCCTCGGCATCTTCATGCTCCTCTGCCTCCTGGAGCGGGAAAACGCCGGGCTGGTGGGGATACGAGGACCGGATGGGACGGCGGCGGCCGCCACGCATCGCAGGCCTGGACTGTTTCGGTAAGTACATGACGTACACTCCTTTCTGGGTTCAGTAATCGCCCTTACCGCATTGACCAGGAACGCACATCGCCGACCAGGACCGGGATGAGTCCGCTGACATCCACGCAGAACCGGGAAGTCTTGCGCGAGGCCAGCGGGTTGGCCACATTGAAGAAGGTCAGCCTGACGTCCCAGCAATCGCTGTCGGGCCGGCAGACGGCGCTCCGCTCAACGCCGATTTCGTCGAGTTCGTATTTGCCCCCCGCCATCTCCGACATCACCTTTCCGAGTTGGAAAGCCTTCGTCGCCGAGAAGTTCAGGGCGCGCTCTTGCGGGGTTTGGCCGATATTCTGCAGATCGTGGTAGATGCGGTTGAGGAAGTTGCGGACGCCCGCGTCGGTCTCCTCGGCGGCCCCGGTATTCTTGTAAGGCGGTTTGCCGAGCGTGGCGAAGCGGACGGCGGTGATCAGCGCTCCGGTATTCCAGTTGAAGATCGCTCGCATGTCGGGGACAACCGCCGGCACCGTCTGCCCCGACATCAGGGTGGCGTTTCCGCCGAGCATTCCGGGGATGCTGACACGCTCGGAATTGGGATTGATTCCGTCGTCAGAGGAGATCTGTTCCTCGAAGCACTCCAGCAGCCGGACGTAGGTTTCGCGAGCGAAAGGTCCGGCCGGCTTGAGGGCATACATGGCCGTGGCCTCAAGGTTGAGAGTCCAGGTGATCGCTGAGGCGAAGTGAAGGTTCGGGCTTTCGGCAAAGCCGGCCGGCCGCGACCCGCCGCCGGTTGGTTTTGAAGGCCGCCGGCGCCGCGTTTCTTTCTGATCGTCCGGGGTTTCCGATCCATCTTCTTCCTGGACGTCGCCTTTGAGGAATCTGAGCAGATCGCTCGGTATGGACGCATTCAGACTGCCAGGCATCTCGCTTTGAATCGCATCCATGACGGCCTGAGTTCCGAAATCGTAGCTGATCTGGCCAATGGCGAAGACAAGACCGCCAGCGGCTTGGCAGGAGCAACTGGAAGGCGTGAGTCCTCTGGGGACGGCGTCGGGGGAGGCTCGCATCGGCCTGGAGGATGGCCTTAAGGCGGAGGGTTGCGCCTGTTCCTCGTCGTCTTGTTCGGTGTCGGGATCGGCCTGATCGGAGGCGGGTGTGCCGCACCCGCACGAACCGCCAGGCCCGCTGGCCCCGGACGGAACGACTCCTTCAGGCATTTTGTTCACTGCGGTCGCGTGCGGCGCTTGCGCTAGTGGGGTGTTTGCCAAATTCTCCATTTCAGATGCTCCTTTAAGGAAGAGGTTGAAGGCTTTCACTGGATCAACCCGGCCGGCGAGGAGCCGCCGGCAATCGCGCCGGTCATCCAGGTCACAAGGTGCGGCCGACCGTAGCAGCGCATCGTGGATATCACGTGCGTCGCGAGCGGTAAAGCGGCCCCCGCGAGCGAGCCTGGCGCTGAGCAAGAGCCCGGCCAAGCCGGCCACCAGGGGGGCGGCAAAAGACGTTCCGCTTCGGCGCGCATAGCCGCCGCCAGGCGTGGCCCCGAGGACCGAGAGTCCTGGGGCGACAATGCCCTGACGCTGGTATGCGCTGCCGAAGTTGCTGGATTCGCTGGGAGCGCCATCGGGCTGATAGGCGCCAACGGTGAGGACTGATGGCAGAGAAGCAGGCAGGTGCAGGCAGTCGCAGCCGTCATTGCCGGCGGCTGCCACGATGAGCACCCCGCGGCGGGCACAAAGTTCCACCGCGCGGACCAATCTAGGGTCCGCCGTCCTCGCGTGCCCGGGTTGACCGGCGCTGATGTTGATCACCCGGGCTCCATAGCCCACCGCGGCTTCGATGGCCCGGGCGAGGTCAGCCTGCGAACAGGGGAGAATCGCGCCCGGGTAGGCCGGGTCGTCGGAGAAGACCGGAATCACGATGCCCCGGCAGCGGGGAGCGATACCCTTGAGCTGGCCCACACCGTGCTGGCCAAAGACGAGGCTGGCTACATGCGTACCGTGGGCGCAGGCGGCATCGAGGCAGGCAGAGCCGCGTACGCCTCGAATGACTCTCAACTGCGCGCCACGAAGCGAGGGGTGGGTGAGGTCAACCGGGCCGTCGAGTACAGCCACAACGATTGAAGGATCGCCCAATGTGTTGCGCCAGATTTCGGCAATCCCCGGGAGTGGATGCTGAGTGGGTTCGCTCTCCCGGAGTGAGCGGACCGCGGGCAAGGCCTGTTGCTCGATTAGCACGAATTCCAACTCCAGCGCACTTTCCGGCGTTACAAAGATCGCAATTACACAAATATTCAGTCGCGACCTGGCGCGATTAAAAGACTCCAAAGTTGACAAGTTGCGGGCATCGCGAGAGCACCTCCCCCGAAGGCGGCTCACGGCGCAGAGGCTTTAACTACAGGGAACAACGGCGCGGGCCGAGGTTCCTCAACCAGGCTCGAATAGGTAAGAAATCGCGGGTTGCAAAGGGGAATCTCTGCAACTCAGGGACCTCCCAATGTTCCGACTACTAGACGAGTCTAGTCCATGTTTCTTGACAATGCAAGAAATTTTTTGGCAAATTTTTTGGTAATAATTCGCCGGTCGCGATCCACGCGAGTCCGGCAATCGGGGACGCACGCTGAGGCCGAAGGGGGCCGAACCCTGGAGGCGAGCTTCGCTCAAGGCGGACCGGGCGCGCAATTCGGGGACGATCACTTTATGTGGCAACGGCGTGTTCGTGCTTGAGGCGCAGTTATTGAGGCAGCGCCGGCAGTGCTGGATTCAGCTCGTCTTCATAACGCGCAGAAGACTTCAGCCGCCGTCCGGACGCGCTGGGGCTGGGAGTTTGGCAATTTCGGATCCTGTCTCTGAAATCAGGGCCGCACGATGTAGGGCGCGCTTCAGCGCGCGCGGAGCTTTAGCTCCGCTCCGGCATTCGTCTTCGATCGAGGAGTTGCAGGGGCGGGGCTGAAGCCCGCCCTACTTCTGTGCCGGTTCCATGCGGGCTGGGGATTTCGGCAGCAGGGGGTATTCGTTCACAGCCCAGCGGGCTTGTTTTCCCTCGTCCGCGATGGCTTAGGATCAGGGTGTGATCCCACTCCGCAGTCTTCCGTCTTTGCTGCTTGGTCTGGCTTTGATTGCGCCCGCCCAAACGGCCGAGTACTTCCCGGTGGCGGTCTGGTATGGCGGCGGGAAGGCTCGCGCGCCGATGCTCGAGCGCGGGGCGCGCGCGAAGAAAGAGGTCTGGCGCAAGGATGTCCGTCAGATCCGCGAACTTGGCTTCAACACCATTCGCGCGTGGATCGACTGGGCTTCCGGCCAACCCGCCGAGCGAGAGTACAACTTCGAAACCCTCGACGTGCTTCTCGAACTGGCGGAAGAAGAGGGCCTGAAGCTCTTCCTGCAGGTGTACATGGACTCCGCGCCGCACTGGGTCGGCGAACAGTATCCCGATGCCCGTTTCGTCTCCTCGGGCGGCGAGGTGATTCAGCCCGAATCCTCGCCCGGCTACTGCCGCGACCACGCCGGGGTCCGCCAACTGGACAATGCCTTCTATGCCGCGCTGGCAGGGCGCGCGGTGAAGAGCCGCGCGTTCGTGGGGTGGGACCTGTGGAGCGAACCGCATGTCATCAACTGGGCCAACCCCACCTGGATCACCCGGCCCGAATTCTGCTTCTGCACGCACACCAAGGCGCGCTTCCGGGCGTGGCTGAAGCGGAAATACGGCACGCTCGACGCGCTGAACGAAGCCTGGTACCGGCGCTTCACTACCTGGGAGCAGGTGGAGCCCAGCCGCATGAGCACCATTCTTTCCTACACCGACTACATCGACTGGAAAGCGTTCATCACGGACAAACTGGGCGAGGATCTGAAGGACCGCTATGACGCCGTGAAGGGCATCGCGCCCGCCTCGATCGTCACCAGCCATGCCGCGGGCGTGGGCCTGTTCGCTTCGCCTCACCACTGGGAGGGGCAGTCCGACGACTGGACCATGGCCCGGCAGGTGGATTTCTATGGCACATCGTTCTACCCGAAGCATTCCGCCTTCGTGGACCGCGATGTGCCCTGGCGTGCCGCGCTGATGGATTTCACGCGCTCTTTTGGTTTCGACCAGGGGCGCGGCGGCTTCTATGTGGGCGAGTTGCAGGGCGGCTTCGGGACCATCGCGTTGAACGTCAGCCCCACGGTGACGCCCGCCGACCTGCGCATCTGGACCTGGACCGCGCTTTCGCGCGGCGCCAAGGGCATCAACTATTACGCCTGGTATCCGATGAATTCCGGTTACGAATCCGGGGGCTTCGGGCTGAACGAGCTCGATGGGACCATCACCGAACGCGCCCGGGAAGCGGGCCGCATCGCGCGCGTGGTGGACCGCAATCAGAAGCTCTTCCTGGCCGCCCGCCCGCCGCAAGCCGAGGTGGCGGTGGTCTACAATCCGCTGGCGCACTTTGTGGGCGGACGCCAGCGCGCCACGCCCTACGGCGGTCCGCAGGGCGAGGTGGCCGGCATTGAACGCGATTCGTGGCTGGGGGTCCATCGCGCGCTGTTTCCGAAGAACGTGCCGCTCGATTATGTTCACGTCAACCACCTGACGGCGGATTCGCTGCGGCGCTACAAGCTGGTCTATTTCGCTTACCCGCTGATGCTGCCCGAAGCCGCCGCGCGGGTGCTGCGCGAATATGTCGCCAACGGCGGGGCCCTGGTGGCCGAAGCCCGGATGGGCTGGAACAACGAACGCGGCTACGCCGCCGAACGCATTCCGGGCATGGGGCTGTGGGAGGTGCTGGGCTGCCGCGAAACCGCGATCACGACCGCCGAAAAGGGCCGGACTTCGCTGCATTGGACCGCCGCCGGCTTCCCGGGACTCAAGCCCGGCGATGTGCTGCCCGGGCGCTGGTACCAGGAGACGCTGGAGCCCGCCGGGCGCGATGCCCGCGTGGTGGCCGAGTTCGCCGGGGGCGGGCCCGCGGCCGTCGAATCGCGATATGGCAAGGGTAAGTCGCTGACAATCGGCTCTTATGTGAGCGCAGCCTACTTTTCCACGCCCGCCGATGCGGCGGAGCGCTTCTTCGCCGGACTGCTCGAGTGGGCGGGGGTGGAACTTCCGGTGCGGACCTCTGTTCCGGGGCTCGAAGTCCGGACCCTGGAAGCGGGCGGGGAGACGATCGCCTTCGTATTCAACCATTCCCGCGAGAACATTCGGGCGAACGTGGGGCTGCGGCTTGCACAGGGTTCCTTCGCCGCCACCGACCTGATGACTGAGGCGGCCGTGCCGCTTGCGAGCGAGGGTCCGTGGGTGGGCTTTGAGACGGCGCTCGGACCCGATGGCGTGCAGGCGCTGCGGATCCGGCCGCGCTGAAGGGGCATACACTGGGGGAGACCCGCGAAGGAGGGTTCTATGAAGCTGTGGATGGCGCTGCTGTTGGGCGCAACGGTCTGGGGTTGGGCGCAGCAAAGCGCGGCGCCGCCGGTGACCGCCGCTTTTCATCCCACGCGGCCGGGGTTTGCCTTCTTCGACCACCGCGGCCATCCCGGCAACCGCATCGGATACCGTTTTTTCGAGCACACGCCCATGGTTTACGGCGCGGCGCCGCGGAACTACCGCGAAGCCGGGATCGATGCGAACAGCGACGCACGCATGCTTCGCGAATTCGTGGCCCGGCCCGGCGTGCTGACGCACGAGGTGGACGTCAAGGGCGAGGAGTGGGCGCCCCAGAAATGGACCTTTCATCTGCTGCCGGTGGACGATGGCATCGAGATGCTGCTCCGCGTGGAAGCCGGCGAAGCCGGACTGAACTCTTACTACGGCGTGCAGCAGTGCTTCCGGCTGGGCGGGGCGACCAACGCCGCCTGGCGGCAGGAGATCGCCCGGACGCCCGCCTTCAGCGAATACGACTACTGGCAGGAGTTGAAGGAAGCGGGGAAGCCGCCCGCCAGTCTGACCTGGGTTCTTCGGCGTGGAATTTGGGAGGCACTGCCCGCCGGACCCGGGACTGTGGGCGCGCGCACGCCGCTCGGGCTGGAACTCGACCGCCAGCGCACGGGCGGCAACCTGGCCGCGATGCCGCGCGTGGGACCGTATGAAGCGGAGATGCTTTATCCGGTGGATGACGGACTCATCACGCGCGCGAACCGCGACCGGACCTGGGTTGGGGGGATTTACTGGCAGCGGACCTCCCATGTGACTGTCCATCATCCGGCTGACTGCCTCCATAGCATCGTCAATATCGGCGGGGTTCCGCCCGGCGGTGTGCGGGTTCTGCGCGGCAGGATCTACTGGTTTGACGGCGGCTTGGAGGAGTTGGCGCGGCGCTGGCAGGCGGGTTTTCCTGCCGGGTCAGGGCGGACCGCTGATCAGTAGGATTGAGTGGGTTCGAAAAGTGTATTTGAATCAACGGCTTGACGGAACTATGAGACGGGCAGCGCGGATAAACGCCCTATCTTCCTGCCAGGGAAGAAGTTACATTCCTGTCCCCAATCGGGTGTATGTTGCCCGCCAAAGCTGTGACAACTCGATTTCAAGCGATTTGAAGCAGATACATACAGCCTATAGATTTAGGCATTGACCCCACACAAGATATTGGGGTACTGTGTCAACTGTGCCCCTAAGGACCACCCGGCGTAGGTGGCCTTCGCCGCGGGGGGCGGCATCTAATAGAAAGTGAGGCAGCGATGGGCCAGTTGAGTGTGGATTTGGGTGCGCACGTGAGCCAGAAGAAGCGCAGTCTGCGCAAGGAGGAACGGCAGGGATTGTCCTTTCCCCGCCATTTTACGGCGAAGCTCACGGAGGGCAAGAGCCCGTATGGGGAACTGCAGTGGGAGAAGCGTACCGCCTCGATCGGCAACGACAAGGGGGTGGTGATCTTCGAGCAGCGGGACATCGATGTACCCGCCTCCTGGAGCCAGACGGCCACGAATATCGTGGCCTCGAAGTACTTTCACGGCCGCATGGGGAGCCCGGAGCGTGAAAACAGCGTGGCGCAACTTGTGCACCGCGTCGTGGACACGATCACCGAATGGGGCATCGACGGCCGCTACTTCCGCACCGCGCAGGATGCCGAGAATTTCCGCGATGAACTCGCCCACCTGATGTTGACCCAAAAGGCGTGCTTCAATTCGCCGGTGTGGTTCAACGTCGGCGTGAAGGAAGAGAACCGCGGCTACGGCTGGTATTACGACGAAGAGACCGACTCGATCAAAAAGGTTGATAAATCGACCCACAAACCGCAATGTTCGGCCTGCTTTATCAATTCCGTGGCCGATTCCCTGGAGTCGATTCTAGACTTAGCGAAAACGGAGGGAATGCTGTTCAAGTGGGGTTCGGGCACCGGCACGAACCTTTCGACCCTGCGGGAGGAAAACGCGGGTCTGTGGGGCGGCGGGCGCGCCTCCGGGCCGTTGTCGTTCATGAAGGGCTTCGACGCCTTCGCCGGTGTGATCAAAAGCGGCGGCAAGACCCGCCGCGCGGCTAAGATGGTGATCCTGAATGCCGACCACCCCGACGTCGAGCAGTTCATCTGGTGCAAGGCGAAAGAAGAGAAGAAGGCGCACACGCTGATCGACGCGGGCTATGATTCCTCGCTCGACGGCGACGCCTATGCCTCGATCTTCTTCCAGAACGCCAACAATTCCGTCCGCGCGACCGATGACTTCATGCAGGCGGTGGCGGACGACGCCGATTGGACGACCAGGTCGGTGGTGAACGGCAAGCCGGTGAAGACCTACCGCGCGCGCGACCTGATGCGGAGCATCGCCGAAGCCACCTGGCAGTGCGGCGACCCCGGCATGCAGTTCGACACCACGGTGAACAAGTGGCACACGTCGAGGAACACGGCGCGCATCAACGCCTCGAATCCTTGCTCGGAATACATGTTCCTGGACGATTCGGCCTGCAACCTGGCGTCGCTGAATCTGATGAAATTCCTGCAGGCCGACGGCTCCTTCGACGTGGAAGCGTTCCGGCACGCGGTGGATACGGTCATCCTGGCGCAGGAGATCTTTGTCGACAGCGCCAGCTATCCCACCGAAAAGATCGCGCGGAACTCCCATGATTACCGGCCGCTGGGCCTGGGTTTCGCCAACCTGGGTTCGCTGCTGATGTCGCTGGGCGTGCCGTATGACTCGCATGCGGGCCGCGCCTGGGCAGGCGCCATCACGGCCGTGATGTGCGGGCAGGCCTATCTCACCAGCGCGCGCACGGCCGAGGTGGTGGGTCCGTGTCCCGGTTACTCGATCAATGAACAGCCGTTCCTCGAAGTCATCAAGATGCACGGCGAGGCGGTTTCGAACATCGACTCGAAGCTCGTGCCGGCGGCGCTGCTGGATGGCGCGCGCCAGTGCTGGCAGCAGGCCTACGAACTGGGCCAGCGCACGGGCTACCGCAACGCGCAGACCACGGTGATCGCGCCGACGGGCACCATCGGCTTCATGATGGATTGCGACACCACGGGCGTCGAACCGGACCTCGCGCTGGTCAAGTACAAAAAGCTCGTGGGCGGCGGCGTGATCAAGATCGTCAATAACACCGTGCCGCAGGCGCTGATCCGGCTGGGCTACACGCCGGAGCAGATGGAGGCGATCGTCAGCTACATCGATTCCACGGGCACCATTGAAGGCGCGCCGGGGCTCAAGCCCGAGCACCTGCCGGTGTTCGACTGCTCGTTCCGGCCGCAGAACGGGACGCGCTCGATCCACTACATGGGCCACGTGCGGATGATGGCCGCCGTGCAGCCGTTCATTTCGGGGGCGATTTCGAAGACCATCAACATGCCCGAGGAGTCCACCGTCGATGAGGTGATGAACGCCTACACCGAAGGCTGGAAGCTGGGCCTGAAGGCGATCGCCATCTACCGCGACGGCTCCAAGCGCGTGCAGCCGCTCAGTTCCGGCACCGGCAAGGGCGAGAAGAAGGCCACGGCCGCCGCGTCCGCGCAAGTGAAGGTCGAGGAGAGAATCGTCTACCGGCCGATACGGCGCAAGCTGCCGGACGAACGAGTCTCGATCACGCATAAGTTCTCGATCGCGGGCCACGAAGGCTACATCACCGTGGGCCTGTTCGAGGACAACACGCCCGGCGAGATCTTCATCACCATGGCCAAGGAAGGCTCGACCATCTCGGGCCTGATGGATTCCTTCGCCACTGCCGTTAGCTATGGCCTGCAGTACGGCGTGCCGTTGAAGTTCTTCGTGGACAAGTTCAGCCACGTGCGCTTCGAGCCTTCCGGCTACACGGGCAACGAGAAGATCCCGTACGCGAAGTCGATCATGGATTACATCTTCCGCTGGCTGGCCATCAAGTTCATCGGCCCCGAGGCGGTGGACAACGAAGCGGGCGAATCGATGCGGCTGCGGCCCACTGAGCCGGAACCGCAGCAGCGGCTGCAGTTCGCCCCGGCCGACGGCATGCAGGACGCGCCGATCTGCTCCGAATGCGGAGGTTTGATGACCCGCAACGGCGCCTGCTACAAGTGCGAAAACTGCGGCGGCACTTCTGGCTGCAGTTAGGCTCCCGCAATGCCCTTGAAATACGCCGCTCCGTGGAAACGCGGGGCGGCGTTTCTTGTTGACGCGGCGATGGTGCTGCCCGTGGCTGCCCTGTCGCCGCTGTCTGCCGTCGGGTTGCTGGCACTCACCGGGACCTTGTTCGAAGCTTCCCCCTGGCAGGCCACGCCGGGGAAGCGCTGGCTGGGTTTGCGGGTGATGGAGGCGGAGGGGCGGCGAATGACGTGGCGGCGCGCGGCGGTGCGGCACGTGGCGAGGGCGGTTCCGCTGGCTCTGGCGGCGGCCGGGGAGCCGGTTCTAGCGGCGGTGTCGGCAGGGTTGTTCGTTGCGCCCGTGCTGGCTGGGCCGCGGCGGAGCACGTTGTGGGACCGTCTCGCCGGCGCGAGCGTCATATCCCCGCCTGTCGGCGCATGATCTGCTCGCCCGCATGGGGATTAAGCCTGAGTCAAGTACCGGGTTTGCCCCATTTTCGCGGCTCCGTACTGGGCTGAATTTCAGGTGAAAGTCAGGTTCTTTTCACCACAATCCCCTTGACCCGCTTGCTTTTCGGTTACTCGCATAAGAGGATCGCCGGATTGCCGCCACAGGGGTTTCCGCCGCCAGAATAGAGTAGCCGTGATCTACGGCGGAATTGGGAAAGGACTCAATCATGGAAGCCCTGGTCTATCTCGGGATCTTGCTGATCGGCTATTTCGCGGGAGCGCTGTCGGCCGCTGTGCTGATGCGTTCGAACCGCTCGCCGAACTTCGGAGGCGACGAGGCAGAGACGGCGGAGTTGAAGACCAAGGTGACCGAGCGCGACGCCCAACTTCGCGACATGCGCGCGGCGCTCGAGAACGAGCGCCAGTCCGCCGCGGCGGCGCGCGACCAGGTGCTGACCCTCACCACGGCGCGCGCCGCCGCCGAGGAACGCGCCTCGCTGCTGCCGAGACTCGAACACCAGCTGTCTGATAAGGAGCGGCTGGTGAACACCCTGAACGAGGAGATTCTCAACCTCAAGGCCCGGCACGCCTCGCTGATGACCCGTCTGGACGAAGCCGAAAAGGGCCACACCGAGAAGCTGAAGCTGATCGAGGAGGCGCAGCGCGCCTTCACGGACAACTTCAAGAACGTAGCCGCCGAGGCCCTGGCCGCCAACAATCGCGATTTCCTCGAGCTGGCGAAGTCGGCGCTGGAGCGGACCGCGACTGTTCCCGAAGCCGGCGGCGAACTCCCGAACCAGACGATCGACGGGATCGTCGGCCCGTTGAGGGAGTCGCTTGAGAAGGTGGACGCCCGCATTCTCGAGTTGGAAAAGGAACGCGCCGCGGCCTATGAGGGCCTCACCGAGCAGGTCAAACTGCTCGCCTCCACGCATTCGCAGCTCCAGTCCGATACGGCTCATCTCGCCCGCGCCCTGCGCACGCCCGCGCTGCGCGGCGGATGGGGCGAACTCCGGCTACGGCGTGTCGTGGAGCTGGCGGGGATGCTCGATCATTGCGACTTCGTCGAGCAGCCCGCGGCCGGCAGCGAAGAAGGCGCGCCGGCGCCCGCCCTGATCGTCAAACTCCCGAATGAACGCGAAATCGCCGTGGACTCCACCGCAAGCCTGCAGGCCTATCTCGACTCGCTCGACGCCGGCGGCGAAGAAGCGCGCAAGGCCAAACTGGTTGAACACGCGCAACAGATCCGCGCGCATCTGGAACGCCTGTCCGCCAAGGACTACTGGGACCGCCTCGCCCGCACGCCCGAGTTCGTCATCGCCTTCCTGCCCGGCGAGACCTTCTTCAGCGCGGCGCTCGATCAGGATCCTTCGCTGATCGAATACGGCGTCGAGAACAAGGTGCTGCTCGCCACGCCCACCACGCTCATCGCCCTGCTCAAGGCCGTGGCCTACGGCTGGCGGCAGGAGCGCATCGCGCACAACGCGCAGCAGATCAGCGAACTAGGCCGCCAGTTGCACGACCGGCTTCATGCCCTCACCGGCTACTTCGACGAGCTCCGGGGCGGCCTGATCAAGTCGGTGGACGCCTACAATCGCGCGGCGTCTTCGCTCGAATCGCAAGTGCTCGTGTCGGCCCGGCGCTTCAAGGATCTCTCGGGCGCGCCCGGCGAAGAGGTCGAAGCACCGCAACAGGTGGATCGCTCGGTGCGCCAGGTGCAGCCGGGCGAACTCGCGCTCCTGGCCGCGGCGGCAGACAATTCCGGAGATTAGGCAGGCGCCGGCGTGGCGCGCGTCCAGCGGCGCAGCAGCAGGATGACGAGAAACAGGCCGATCGCTACGGCCGCCACGGGCAGGGCATAAGCCACCGCCGATTTCGTCCCCTCCGGCTCCATCAGCACGCGCCCGGTGTACTTGGTTTTGAACCAGCCGAGGATTTCGGCGTCGGTCCGGCCCTGATCGATCAACTGCCGCAATTCAAGGCGCATCTGCAGCGCGGTGTCGCTGCGGTGGAAGGCGATGGATTCGTTCCAGCAGCACACGGCGACCAGCTTGTTCTGAAGGGCCCGCTCGCGTTCCGTGGGGTCCTGCGCGGTCGCCGCCACGGCTAGGATCAGAAACAGCAGGATTCGGAGCATCTACTCCGATTTTAGCGGATCTCGAACACGCCGATCCCCGATGCGGCGTCGTCTCGATGAACGTGCCCTCGCTCATGAATCGGCCCCGAACGTCCTGGTAGATGAAGATATACCCCGCTTTTGCAAACTCTTCCGAAGGGCCGAGCGCCGCGCGGTAGTTGTCCACCCCATAGGGGGCCACGCTGTAGGGCGTTCGGCTCAGCAGGAAGGGGTAGGTCCGCGAGCGGTCCTTCGGCGTGTAAACCGCTGTAAACAGGCGCTTTCCGTCGCACATCGGAATGCGGAATTCCTGTTTGGTGTCATTTGCCCGCACCCAGGCGGCGCCCTGCGGCAGGGCCGGAACGGCGAGAAATATGAGGAGACCCGCAACCCAAAGAAAACGCATGAAATCGAGTTTAGCGGATTTAGAAACAAATCAGACACAATCGTCGTCTAACAGGGTGTAGAGTCTCGCTGAGCGGCCCGTCCCCCCCCAAGAGGCCGCCGGCGAGGTCCTCTCTCGAGCGGGGTAGCCGTATCCTCCTCCGGCGGCGCCCCGCTTTTCGTTTGTCCGGCCTTGCGATAGAGTGAGGGCCGTGAAGACGATCATCGAACCGTTCCGTATCAAGTCCGTCGAACCCCTTCGCCGCACCACCCCCGAGGACCGCGAACGCCTGCTCGATCGCGCCGGCTACAATCTCTTCCTGCTCGATGCCGAGGACATTCTGATCGACCTGCTCACCGATTCCGGCACCTCGGCCATGTCCACCCAGCAGTGGGCCGCGATGATGCGCGGAGACGAAAGCTACGCCGGCAGTCCCTCCTTCTACCGCCTCAAATCCGCCGTCCAGGATCTCACCGGCTTCCGCCACGTCATCCCCACCCACCAGGGCCGCGCCGCCGAACGCATCCTCTTCACAGTCCGCTGCCGCCCGGGCCACGTGGTGCCCAACAATACCCACTTCGACACCACCCGCGCCAACCTCGAATTCACCGGCGCCGAAGCCGTGGACCTGCTCCCGGCCGAAGCCCGCGACACCCAGGCGCGGCTGCCCTTCAAGGGCGACATGGACGTGCCGGCGCTCGAACGCCTCATCGCCGAACGTGGCCCCGCGGCTATCCCGATGGTGATCGTCACCGTCACGAACAATTCCGGAGGCGGCCAGCCGGTCTCCATGGCGAACCTCGAAGCCGTCCGCGAGGTCACTGCCCGCCACTCCATCCCCCTCTATCTCGACGCCTGCCGTTTCGCCGAAAACGCCTGGTTTATCAAGCAGCGCGAACCCGGCTACGCGGGCTGGACCCCGCGCCAGATCGCCCAGAAAATGTTCTCTCTGGCCGACGGATGCACATTTTCAGCCAAGAAGGACGCCTTCGCCAATATCGGCGGCTTCCTCTGCACCAACGACGACGTCCTCGCCCAGCAGGAAAAGGACCTGCTCATCCTCACCGAAGGCTTCCCCACCTACGGCGGACTCGCCGGCCGCGACCTCGAAGCTATCGCGGTCGGCCTCGACGAAGTCCTCCACGCCGACTATCTCGAATACCGCATCGCCAGTACCGGCTATCTGGGCCGCCACATCGCCGACGCGGGCGTCCCGATTGTTGAGCCCCCTGGTGGTCACGCGATTTACATCGACGCGGGCCGAATGCTGCCCCACATCCCGCACGCGCAGTTCCCGGCGCAGTCGCTCGGTGTCGAACTCTACCGCCACGCCGGCATCCGCACCGTCGAAATCGGCTCCGTGATGTTCGGCGAGCACGCCCAGAACGAGTTGCTGCGGCTGGCCATTCCCCGCCGTGTTTACACCCAAAGCCACATCGACTACGTCGTCGAAGCCATCCTCGAAGTGAATGCCCGCAAAGACGGGCTAAAAGGCTACGAAATCACCGAACAACCGGCATTTTTGAGGCATTTCTCCTGCCGGTTCCGGCCGGTGTGAGGATCGGAAGTGATGGACCCGGACATTCGCATTAAAATCGAGCAGCTCCCCGAAGGCCTCTACCTTGCGACTTCGGAAGATCTGCCCGGCCTCGTCGCCCAAGGCCGCAGCGCGGACGAAACCCTCGCAATCGCCCGCGATGTCGCGCGCAAAAACTGTTATGAGCCCGGCGGGAACGGGAAGCCATGCCTCCGCTGACTTCTACCGAGGCTCCGCAAGACTATACAATCGTCGTTGCCGCGTGAGATGGGGCGTCTTTCCGGATTCAAGGGGGGCATTAGGTGACCCTGCCCCTCCCCAGGTCTGGAGTGGTCCCGTTTTCCTCCGCCCCTGTGGTCCACTTTTACTCCGCCCTTGACAGAAGCGGCAGATGCGACGAGAGCGACGTGTCTAGGTTTCCCGCAGTCGGCCTGACCAGCGGAGATAGAAAAGGAGATATGGATCTGGAATATCAAGCACCTGCTTTGTCTCATCCCAGTCGATCGCTCGTTCGTTCGGGAACCTCTCCAGGGCGAGCTTACTCATTTGCAGGCACGTACCCGTGACGCTCGAACCAACTGGCGCTTCTCCGGTGCAGACCTTTTGAGGAACTCCTTCCAGGTGACGTGTTTTCTTAGGGGGCTGTTTTGTCTT